>NZ_JANFNG010000016.1 GCF_024436035.1 Streptomyces humicola | reverse complement strand
CGAACAATCCACCGACGCCATCGTCATCCACCACCCCGAAGCCACATACTTCAACACCGGAGGCCGGGGATGAGCACGAGCACAGGCGCCCGCTCGAACACCCTGCGCGACGTTCTCGCATCCGGGGCCAGGTCCTTCTCCTTCGAGTTCTTTCCGGCGAAGACCGAAGAAGGCGAACGGATCCTGTGGGAATCCATCCGCCGAATCGAGGCCGTGGGGCCGACGTTCATCTCCGTGACCTACGGAGCCGGCGGATCGTCACGGGATCGCACGATCGCCACCACGCACCGGATCGCCGCCGAGACGACGCTGCGTCCTGTCGCCCATCTCACCGCCGTGGGACATACGGTGGCCGAACTCCGCCACATCATCGGGCAGTACGCGGACGCCGGAATCCACGACGTCCTCGCCCTGCGTGGCGATCCGCCGGGCGACCCGCAAGGCCCCTGGACACCGCACCCCGGCGGCTTCACCTATGCGCGTGAACTCGTCGGCCTTGTCCGCGAGTCGGGGAATTTCAGCGTGGGTGTGGCGGCATTCCCCGAACGTCATCCACGCTCTCCCGACTGGCAGAGCGACATCCGCCATTTCGTCGAGAAATGCCGCGCCGGCGCGGACTACGCCCTCACCCAGATGTTCTTCTACGTCGAGGACTACCTGCGACTGTGCGACAGCGTGTCGGTCGCCGGGTGCGACACCCCCATCATCCCGGCCATCATGCCCGCCACCCACGTCCGGCAGATCCGCCGCTTCGCCGAGCTCAGCAATGCCGCCTTCCCGCCGGAGCTGGCCGAGCGCCTGGCGCGCGCCGAGGACAACCCCGCAGCCGCGTACCGCATCGGCGTCGACTACGCCACCACGATGGCACAGCGGCTCCTCGACGAAGGCGCACCCGGTCTGCACTACATCACCCTCAACCGCAGCACTGCGACGCTCCAGATCCATCGCGATCTCGGTCTCGCCGAGACGCGGGGATCGACGCAGGGATCGTTGTCCCGCGTGGCGTGACGCGGCCTGACATAAGTGGAGAGTCTCATGACGACTGTTCAGGAGCCCCCTGCTCACGACCTCGCCTCCCTCGCGGCGCCCCGTCGCGATCTGCGATCGGGCGCCGCCGAACTGCGGGACGTCAAGGAGCGAGCCCGGCAGGGTGGAGGACCGCGCGCCACCGAGCAGCAGCACTCCCGTGGAAAGCTCACCGTCCACGAGCGCCTCGAGTTGCTCTTCGACAAGGACTCGTTCACGGAGGTCGAGCCCCTGCGCCGGCACCGCGCTTCCGGCTTCGGCCTGGAGCATCGCAGGCCGCACACCGACGGCGTGGTGACCGGCTGGGGCACCGTCCACGGGCGGACCGTCTTCGTGTATGCGCACGACTTCCGGATCTTCGGCGGGTCGCTGGGCGAGGCGCACGCCGAGAAGATCCACAAGGTGATGGACCTGGCAATTGCCGCCGGTGCCCCGCTGGTCGGGCTGTGCGACGGCGCCGGCGCGCGCATCCAGGAGGGGGTGACCGCGCTCGCCGGGTACGGCGGTATCTTCCGGCGCAACGTTCAGGCGTCGGGCGTCATCCCGCAGATCAGCGTCGTCCTCGGGCCGTGCGCGGGGGGCGCGGCCTATTCGCCGGCGCTCACCGACTACGTCTTCATGGTGCGCGGCACCTCGCAGATGTTCATCACCGGACCCGATGTGGTGCAGGCGGTGACCGGCGAGCAGATCAGCCACGACGGGCTCGGCGGTGCCGATGTGCACGCAAGCACCTCGGGGGTGGCCGGTTTCGTCTACGACGACGAGGAGGAGTGCCTCGCCGACGTACGGCACCTGCTGTCGTTCCTGCCGTCCAACAATCGGGAGATGCCGCCGTTCGAGCCTGCCACCGACCCCGCGGACCGCCGCACCGAGTCGCTGCTCGACCTGGTGCCGGCCGACTCGAACCGCTGGTACGACATGCGGACCGTCATCGAGGAGACCGTCGACGACGGTGACTACTTCGAGGTGCACGCCAACTGGGGCGCCAACGTCATCTGCGCCTTCGCCCGGCTCGACGGCCATGTCGTCGGCATCGTCGCCAACCAGCCGGCCGTGCTCGCCGGGGTGCTCGACATCCATGCCTCGCAGAAGGCGGCCCGGTTCGTCCAGACCTGCGACGCCTTCAGCATCCCGTTGGTGACCCTGCTCGACGTGCCCGGGTTCCTGCCCGGCGTGGACCAGGAGCACGGGGGCATCATCCGGCACGGCGCGAAGCTGCTGTATGCGTACTGCAATGCCACCGTCCCGCGCATCCAGCTCATCGTGCGCAAGGCCTACGGCGGCGCCTACATCGTGATGGACTCGCGCTCCATCGGCGCCGACCTGTCCTTCGCCTGGCCGGGCAACGAGATCGCGGTGATGGGCGCCGAGGGCGCCGCCAACGTGATCTTCCGCAGGGAGATTGCGACGTCGGACGACCCGGAGACCACCCGTGCCCGGCGCATCAGCGAGTACCGCGAGGAGCTGATGCACCCGTACTACGCCGCCGAGCGGGGTCTCGTCGACGACGTCATCGACCCGGCGGAGACGAGGTCGACGCTGATCCGTGCCCTGGCCATGCTCCGTGCGAAGAGCGCGCCGCTGCCGGCCCGCAAGCACGGCAACCCGCCGATGTGAGCCACGAGGATGTGGGGAGAAAGGGAGGGAAGGGATGACCGTGATCCGCATCGTCAGGGGCAATCCCGACGAGGCCGAGCTGGCAGCGGTCACGCTCGTCCTGCTCGCTGCGGCCCGCTGCTCGCCGCAGCCCCGCCCGGAACGGGGTCGCCCGCGCCGACACCACCACGGCGACGATCTTCGAGGGGTCGACGAGACGCCGTGGATGCGTGACCTTCGGCATCGCTGGAGCCTCGTTCCGCGTGCCTTCGAAGGCGATGGCCATCTGTGACGCGCAGGCGAAGACCCGGCGTGGAAAGGCCAGGTGGAAAGCCCGAGAGGGAAACTCTGGAGTGCGCCGCCAGGGACTCGAACCCCGAACCCGCTGATTAAGAGTCAGCTGCTCTGCCAGTTGAGCTAGCGGCGCATGACCCGAAATCCTACCCGACGGGAAGGGGTGCCCGTTACGCCTGTCCGGCGCGCTCAGGCGCGGCAGCGCCGGGCTGGGGCCGCCGTGGACGTGGTTGAGACAGGAGTGGCACGATTTGTGATGTTTGTCACGTGCTGCGTTTCTTCGGGAAGGCGACCCAGCGTGAGGTGACCCGGCGGGCCTCGTCCGCCTGCTCCGCGGTCATCAGGCCCTCGACATCCGAGCGCCGGCCGAGGAGCGCCGTCACGAGCTCGCGCTCCTCGGCCGAGATCGTCCAGACCGCCGATGCCGATGTTCCGTCGTCGTGCCACTCAACCATGGACAGCGTGTGCCGGTCAGCCATGACTGCCTCGCCTCCCTGAGCCGGAGAGCTGCGGGTGGGCACGGACCGCGTCACAAAGGCCGCTTCTCGAGGATTTGTGTCACGCCGAACGGACGTTTTCGGCCTGCGGGCCCTTGGTGCCCTGGGTGACGTCGAATTCCACCTTCTGGTTGTCCTCGAGGGTGCGATAGCCGGTGGTGTCGGTGATCGCCGAAAAATGGACGAAGACGTCGGGGCCACCGCCGTCTTGCGAGATGAAGCCGTAACCCTTTTCCGAGTTGAACCACTTCACGGTTCCGGTGGCCATGCTTTACTCCTCTGTCGGACACGAATTCTCCCCCGTTGTCGTCAGGCTAACCGGGGGTTCCGCAGGGCGCATTCCGACAGCACGAACCCGCAGGTGGGAGGGGGTGCGGGCGGTCCGGTGCGGGCCGGCGTACGTCTCGGCGGACGGCTCGGCACGCGGCAATGGGCGCCCTCCGGAAAGGAGGGCGCCCATTGCGTGGAGTGCGCCGCCAGGGACTCGAACCCCGAACCCGCTGATTAAGAGTCAGCTGCTCTGCCAGTTGAGCTAGCGGCGCCCGCTCGCGGACAACCCTACCGGATGCCGAGGGGTGCTCCTGACCGCGCCGAACGCTGCCGGATCCCTATCACATCGCCAGCGACAACAGAACCGGCGCCGCCCGCTTGTTGAGGGTGTCCGCGGCCGGCTTCAGCCGGTGCGCCCGCTCCAGCGGCATCGACAGCGCCAGGCACCCCACCGTACTGCCGATCGTCACCGGAACCGCGGCGCAGACCGTGCCCACTGCGTACTCCTGGAGATCCAGGGTGGGCACCGTCGCCGGCTGGCTGTCCAACTTGTTGAACAGAACCTTCTCGTTGGTGATGGTCTTGGAGGTGAGCCGGGCAATCTTGTGTCGTGAGACGTGCTCCCTGCGGCCGTCCACGTCGAGCTGGGTGAGCAGGCACTTGCCGACCGCGCTGGCGTGCGCCGCATAGCGGAAGTCGACCCACTCGTTCACCTTGGGCGCGGTCGGGCCGTCGGCGTAGTCGACGATCTGGACCTCACCGTCGTCGTACCGGCTGAAGTAGACGGCGGCGCCGACCTCGTCGCGCAGCTGGGTGAGGATGACCTTGATCTTCGCGGTCAGCGCCTCCTGGCGTGAGCTGCTGCCGAGGCGGACGGCGGACTCGCCGACGATGTACGCCCCGCCCTGCATGTTGCGGAGGTACCCCTCCCGCTCGAGCATCGCGAGCAGCTGTCCCAGGTAGCCCACCGGCAGCTCCGTCTCGCGGGATAGCTGGTCGGCGGTCACGCCGCAGCCATGGCGGTCCACAGTCTCCAGTACACGCATCGCGTGCTGGACCGCATGGATCGGCGCGATCTGTCGGTGCTCCAGCGCCACGGTGTCCCCCTCGCAGGTATGACCGTTTGCGTCGTGTTACGTGTCGCAGTCCGGCAACCGGACCGGATTCCACGATAGCTCCAACCTCTCGCTCGGGAGCCCTGGTTGAACACTTCAGTGGCGCGCCTTACGCGTATACGCAGGGACGCGCCACTCTGGCATATGCCTAAGTCACGGACCAATTCCGTTGGTGGCTCAAATCACGTTTCAGAGCACCGCGCTGAGGAATTCCCGAGTCCTTTGCTGCTGGGGGTCGTTGAAGATCTGCTCTGGCGGGCCGGCCTCGATCACGCGCCCCGAGTCGAACATCAGCACCCGGTCGGAGATGTCCCTCGCGAAGTTCATCTCATGGGTGACGCACAGCATCGTGATGTCCGTCGTCCTGGCGATGTCGCGCAGCACGTCCAGCACTCCGGCCACCAGTTCGGGGTCGAGCGCCGAGGTCACCTCGTCGAGCAGCAGCACCTTCGGGCGCATCGCCAGCGCACGGGCGATCGCGACCCGTTGCTGCTGGCCGCCCGACAGCTGCGTCGGGTAGGCGTCGAGCTTGTCGCCGAGCCCCACCATCTCCAGCAGTTCCTTGGCGCGCTCGGTCGCCTCGTCCTTGCTCAGCCCGAGGACGCGCACCGGCGCCTCCGTGACGTTGCGCAGCACCCGCATGTTGGGGAAGAGGTTGAACTGCTGGAATACCATGCCGATCTTCTTGCGCACCTCCTTGTCCAGCGGCTGCCCGTCGACGAGGATCCTGCCCTCGTCCGGCTGGGTGAGCGTCATCAGCAGGCGCAGGATCGTGGTCTTGCCGGAGCCCGACGGCCCGATCAGCGTCACATGCTTGCCCGCGTCGACGGTGAAATCCAGCTGGTCCAGGACGGTGTTGCCGCCGAAACGCTTGACCACCTTCTCGAAGCGGACCAGCTCTCCGCCCGCCGTGTCCACGTTCTCGTCTCCGGTCTTCTCGTTGCCGGTCGCTTCAGTTGCCAAGACGGCGCTCCAGGGCTCGCATCAACAGGGAGGTCGGGTACGCGATCACGACGAAGAGGATGCCGACCACCGTGATCGGCTCCATGTAGCGGAAGGACGCCGCGCTGTCGAGGCGGGCCTCACCGAGCATGTCGAGCACGGTGATCGCCGCCAGCAGCGGCGTGTCCTTGAACATCGCGATGACGTAGTTGCCGAGGACGGGGACGACGCGGCGCACAGCCTGCGGAAGGATCACCGCGGTCCAGGTGTGGCGGCGCGGCAGGCTCAGCGCGGTCGCGGCCTCCCACTGGCCGACGGGCACACCGTCGATCCCCGCCCGATACACCTCGGCGGTGTACGTGGAGTAGTGCAGCCCGAGGCCGAGGACGCCGGTCGTCAGCGGAGAGAAGGAGACTCCCGTGCTCGGCAGCACGTAGAACCAGAAGAACAACTGCACCAGCAGCGGAGTGCTGCGGACGAACTCGGTGACGGCCTGTACGGGCCAGCGCACCCAGCGCGTCGACGAGCGCAGCGCCAGCGCCCACACCAGCCCCAGTACGAAGGAGATGAGCGAGCCGAGGAGCGTCGCCTCGACCGTCACCAGCAAGCCCTTGAGGATGTCGGGCATGATGTGGCCGACGTACGACCATGACCAGGTACTCATCAGGCGGCACCTCCACCGGTCTCGATGGCGTCGTTGGCGGCATCGCCAAGAGCAGTGGGCGGCACGGCGGCAGGCTTGGCGGCGGAGCGCGCCGGGCCCTGCCCCAGGGATGCCTTGGCACGCCGTTCGAGCATGCGCATCAGGCGGGTCAGGACGAAGGCGACCACGAAATACATCACGAGAATGATTCCGTAGGCCTGGGCGCTGTTCCCGGTCGCGAGCCGCACCAGCTGCGCGTTGAAGGCGAGGTCGCTGATGCCCAAAATGGACACCAGCGCGGTGCCCTTGAGCAGCTCGATCAGCAGGTTGTTGAAGGGCGGCAGCATGGTGGGGACCGCCTGCGGAAGGATCACCAGACGCATGCGCTGCCAGGGGGTGAAGCTCAGCGCGATCGCCGCCTCGCGCTGAGCCGGGGTGACGGCGTTGATCGCACCGCGCACCACCTCGGAGCCGTACGCCCCGTAGGAGATGCCGAGGGCAAGGGTGCCCGCCCACACCGGGGCGAGCTGCCAGCCGGTGAGCGGAAGCGCGAAGAACAGCCAGAACATCAGCACCAGCGCCGAGGTCCCGCGGAAGAACTCCACGTACACGCCGGAGAGGAAGCGCACGATCCACAGCGGGGACAGCCGGGCCAGCCCGACGATGAAGGCGATCACGCCGGCGAGCGCGGCGCTGTAGACCGTGAGCTGGACCGTCAGCCACAAGCCCTTGAGCAGGAGTTCGAAGAGTCCGATCGTCATCCGCTGCACAACTCCTTGGCGGTGAGCGTCGTCATCTCGGTCTTGGTGAAACCGAACGGAGAGACCAGGCGCAGCAGTTCGCCGCTGCGCTTCATCGTGAGCAGCTCGGCGTTGAACGCGTTGCGCAGATTGGTCTCGCCGGGACGGAATCCGTATCCGCCGGCTCCGTACTGCTTCTTGCCGTCGACGACCGGAATGAACGGCTGGGTCATCTCGATGCCCGGGTGACTGCCGGTCTTCAAAGCCAGCCGCACCGTCAGGCTGGTGCCGACGAAGACGTCCACCCGGCCGGCTTCGAGACCGTCAAGACCGCTGATCTGGTCCGGGAAGATCTCCATCTTGCTCGGCTTGACCCCGAGCGATGTGGCATAGCCGATCTCGGCGTAGCCCGTTCCTGTGCCCATCACCGCACCGCTCTTCGCGATGTCCTGATAGGTGTGGAGGTTCTTCGGATTGCCCTTGCGGACCAGGAAGGCGTCCTGGACCTGGTAGTCGGGGTCGGAGAACAGCACTTGCTGGCAGCGGGTCGGGTTGATGAACATTCCCGCGCACACCACGTCGAACTGGTTGGCGTGCAGGCCGGGGATGAGCGAGCCGAAGTCGATCGGCACAGGTGTGATCCGCGGTACGCTGAGCCGCTTGAAGATCGTGCCGCAGACCGTGGGGGCCTCGCCGGTCAGATGTCCGTTCTTGTCGATGTATGCGTACGGGACCTCGCCTGCGATGCCGACGCGCACGACGCCTTGCTTGCGCAGTCGCTCCAGCAGGTTGCCGCCTCCTCCGCTGGCGGCGGTAGAGACCCGGCTGCACCCCGTGGCGGCGACGGACCCTATGCCCAGGGCGCCGAGCGCCGCTCCGCCGCGCAGCAGGCCGCGCCGGCTGAGACCCGCGCCCGCCGGTGGAACCGGTGGGGATGCTTCCGCCGTATCATCCGTTGTGCCCGTAGTGTCACTTCTGCGGTAACGCATACTCCTCCAGGCGCAATTGAGTCATCGCGCCTTCCGAATCGGCCGGCGCGGGCCATGGCCGCGCGGCTACCCGCCACTGCGCCAGGTATGCGGCCGAAATCAAGCCGTGACCAGCGAGGAGATGCGTGAAACGGGAGGGAGGTCCCGTTCATCCGGTTGGTTTCCTTCGTGCTCACACATAAGAGCGGTCTACGGGCTCACCCGTGGCCGGCCGCCGCCACCGCCACCGTCACCGCCTCGGCCCAGATCCCGAGTGCCTCGTCCACCTGCTCCGCGGTGACGATCAGCGGCGGGATCATCCGCACCGTGTTCCCCAGCGGCCCGCAGGTCAGCAGCAGCAGCCCGCGCGCGGCCGCCTCCTGCTGCGCCCGGGCGGCGGTCGCCGGATCCGGCCGGCTGTCGGGCCCGGCGAACTCGCTGGCGCACATCAGGCCCAGCCCGCGCACGTCCCCGACCGATGGATGCGATCCGGCCACCTCGCGGAGCCCGCCCAGCAGCCGGGTCCCCTGTTCGGCGGCGTTCTCGACCAGTTTCTCGTCCCGTATGACGTCGAGCGTGGCGAGCGCCGCCGCGCAGGCCACCGCGTTCCCGCCGTAGGTCCCGCCCTGCGAGCCGGGCCGGGCCTTCGCCATCAGCTCGCGCGGCGCGGCGATCGCCGAGAGCGGGAACCCGGACGCCAGCCCCTTGGCGGTGATCAGCACGTCCGCGAGGCGACGCCCGTCCTCCGGCGCCCAGAAGTGCTCGTGCCCCCAGAACCGCCCGGTGCGCCCCACGCCCGTCTGCACCTCGTCGAGGATCAGCAGGATCCCGTGGCGGTCGGCCCGCTCGCGCAGCCCGCGCAGGAAGGCGGCGTCGGCCGGCACGTAGCCGCCCTCCCCGAGGACGGGTTCGACGATGAATGCGGCGGTGTCCTGTGGGGAGGAGACGGTGGTGAGGAGGTAGTCGAGCTCGTCGAGGGCGAACTCCACGGCCTGCTGCTGCGGCCATCCGTAGCGGTAGGCGGTCGGGAACGGCGCGATGACCACCCCGGGCATCATCGGACCGATCCCGGCGCGGAACTTCGTCGCCGAGGTGGTGAGCGCTCCGGCGCCCATCGTCCGGCCGTGGAACCCGCCGTGGAACGCCACGATGTTCTGCCGCCCGGTGGCGTGCCGGGCCAGGCGGACGGCCGCCTCGACGGCCTCACTGCCCGAATTCATGTAGAAGAGTGAATCGAGACCGGACGGCAGCACCTCGCCGAGGCGCTCGGTGAGCGCGAGGAGCGGCCGGTGCATGACGGTGGTGTACTGGCCGTGGATGAGGGTGCCCACCTGCTCCTGGGCGGCGCGCACCACCACCGGGTGGCAGTGACCGGTACTGGTGACGCCGATGCCGGCGGTGAAGTCGAGATAGCGGCGACCGTCGGCGCCGTGGATGTGGACGCCTTCGCCGCGTTCGGCGAGCACGCCGGTGGCCTGCTTGAGCTGCGGGGACAGAGCTGCCATGGCTGATCCTCAGGCTTGTGATCGGCTTCCGTCGGCTTCCGTCGGTTTGCGTGGGCTGATCGGGATTCCGGCGGCGGGTGATCGGCTTCGTAGGATTGTCGACAACCTTCCTCGCGTGCAAGCATGGCTGTGCTGAGCACTGTCCGCAAGAGACAGGGGAGTTGGCTGGCATGACCGGGACGAACGACGCCCTCGTGAGCGAGAAATCCGTGATCGAGCAGGTCCCCAAGGAACTGCTGATCGGCGGGCGGTGGCAGCTGGCGGCCGGCGGCGCATCGTACGAGGTGGAGGACCCCTCCGTCGCCGAGCCGCTGTGCACGGTGCCGGACGCGGGACCCGACGACGCGCAGGCCGCCCTGCGCGCGGCGGCCGACGCCCAGCCGGGCTGGGCCGCCGTGCCCCCGCGCGAGCGTGGCGAGCTGTTGCGTCGCTGCTACGAGGAGATCATGCGCCGCCAGGACGAGCTGGCGCTGCTGATGACGCTGGAGATGGGCAAACCGGTCGCGGAATCGAAGGGCGAGATCGCCTACGCGGCCGAATTCTTCCGTTGGTTCTCGGAGGAAGCGGTCCGCATCGACGGGGGCTGGCAGACCGCGCCCGACGGCAACGGACGCATCTGGACCATGCGCCAGCCGGTCGGCCCCACCTTGCTGATCACCCCGTGGAACTTCCCCATGGCGATGGGCACCCGCAAGATCGGCCCAGCGGTCGCCGCAGGCTGCACCATGATCGTCAAACCGGCCCACCAGACCCCGCTGAGCATGCTCGCCCTCGGCGCGATCATGCAGCAGGCCGGGCTCCCGGACGGGGTGCTCAACATTCTCACCACCACCCACCCCGGTCAGGTGTGCGAACCGCTGCTGCGCAGCGGATCCATCCGGAAGGTGTCGTTCACCGGCTCCACGGCGGTCGGAAGGAAGCTGCTCGAACAGTCCGCTGACCAAGTGCTGCGCACCTCGATGGAGTTGGGCGGCAACGCACCATTCATCGTCTGCGAGGACGCCGACCTGGACAAGGCGGTCGTCGGCGCCGTACTCGCCAAGATGCGGAATATCGGCGAGGCGTGCACGGCCGCGAACCGGATGTACGTCCACTCCTCGCTCGCGCGCCCCTTCACCGAGCGTCTGGCGGAGAAGCTGTCCGCAATGAAGATCGGCCGCGGCACCGAGCCGGGCGTCCAGGTCGGCCCGCTCATCGACGCCGCGGGACGCAAGAAGGTCACCAGCCTCGTCGAGGAGGCGCTGGCGGCCGGCGCGCGCACCGTCATCGGAGGCGAACCCCTCAACGACCGGCCTGGCTACTTCTACCCGCCGACCGTGCTCGCCGAGGTGCCGGCCGACTGTCGCATCCTGCGCGAGGAGATCTTCGGCCCGGTCGCACCGATAGTCACCTTCGACGCCGACGACGAGGCGATCCGGCTCGCCAACGACACCGAGTTCGGACTGGTCTCGTACGTCTTCACGGAGAGCCTGCGGCGTGGGGTGCGGTATGCGGAGTCGCTGGAGACGGGCATGCTCGGCCTCAACAAGGGCATCGTCTCCACGCCCGCGGCCCCCTTCGGCGGCGTCAAGCACTCCGGCCTCGGCCGGGAGGGCGGACGCGTCGGCATCGACGAGTTCCTCGAGACGAAGTACGTCGCAGTCGACATCTGACGCCATCTGACGCCGTCCGACGCCGTCCGAAAGGGGCTTACGTCACATGACCGACCGCCACGACCGTCACATCGAAATCGGCCTGGCCAAGCACGCGGTGTCCTGCAGGGTCCGGCTGCTCGACGACCGCGCACCGCTCACCTGCGCCGCCGTATGGCAAGCGCTCCCGCTCGCGGGGGACGTCTACCACGCGAAGTATGCGCGCAACGAGATCTACACCCTGCTGCCCGCCTTCGCCGCCACCGAACCCCCGCTGGAGAACCCGACGATCACGCCGATCCCTGGCGACCTGGTGTACTTCTCCTTCACCGACACCATGCTCGGCACTGCCAGCTACGGCTACGGCACCGAGGCATCCCACGCCGGGCACCCCGCCGTCGTCGACCTTGCCCTCTTCTACGAGCGCAACAACCTGCTGCTCAACGCCGATACCGGTTTCGTGCCGGGCACGGTGTGGGGCACGGTCGTCGACGGCCTGGACCGCATGGCCGACGCCTGCCAGGACCTGTGGCGGGCAGGAGCGCTGGGGGAGACGTTCACCTTCCGTCGGGCGTGAACTTACCGCCGCCATAACTGCCCTGTGTTTCGCTGGGGAGCATGCGGGAGGGACACAGCGCTGCGGGCCCGGGGGCGATCACGCCCGACGGGTGCGCGGTCGAGCTCTACGAACGCCTGCCGGTCGGCGAGGAGCCGGACATCATCGAGCGCGCGGTGCCGAAGGGCGCCCGCACCCTCGAACTCGGGTGCGGCGTCGGCCGCGTGACGCATCCAATCGTCGAACGCGGCTTCACGGTGACGGCTGTCGACGAGTCGCCCGAGATGCTGAAACGCATACGTGGGGCTCGTACGGTACGCAGCCCGATCGAGACGCTGGAGCTCGACGAGCGGTTCGACGTGGTGATGCTCGCGTCGTTTCTCGTCCACACCAGTGACCTGCGCGTGCGCAAGGGGTTTCTGCGCACCTGCCGTCGTCATGTCACCGACGACGGCTGTGTGTTGATTCAACGCGAGGGCGAGGGCTGGCACGACAACGTCCCGCGCGAAGGGACATACCCGGGCGGCGGCACGGTCCGCGTGGCGTCCTCCGAGCCGGTCGCCGCCGGCGTCCGTTCGGTCCACGTCGAATACATCTTCCCGGACGCGCGCTGGACGCAGACGTTCCGCTCCCGCCCCCTGACCAAGCAGGCCTTTGAGGAACTCCTCGCCGCCTCGGGCCTGACGGTCGACGCCTACCTGACGGACGACGGCACGTGGGTCCGGGCCCTGCCCGTCAACGGGCGGTGATCGCTCGCTTCGGGAGCGGGCGTGAGTAGACGACGCTGGTGGTGACGGAGCCGAGTCCCGCGATCCGGCCGGCGACCTCTTCGAGGTGACGCATGGAGCGTGCGATCACCCTGAGCACGAAACAGTCCTCGCCGGTGACGTGGTGCGCCTCGATGATTTCGGGCGTCGCGGCGACGGGATCGTGATACGGCTTGTAGTTGCTGGTGAGGTAGCGGAGCCGCACGAACGCCATGACGGTGAGCCCCAGCCGTTCGGGGTCCACGACCGCGGCGTATCCGGCGATCACCCCGCTCTCCTCCAACCGCCGCACGCGTTCGGTGACGGCGCTCGCGGACATGTTCACGGTCCGCGCCAACTCGGCGTAGGAGGCGCGTCCATCGTTCTGGAGGGCATCGAGGACGCGCAGGTCGACGTCGTCAGGGGATTCAGCGGCACGTGCACTTCTTACCGGTGAATCCACGTCGGCGGCGCACCGGAGGGACGGGTGGCCCGTCCCTACCTGGTGCGCTTCACCGACGAGAGCGGAAGGCATGCCGCCCGGAGTGGGACCGACGTGCTCGCGGTCTCAAGGGGACTCATCCCACGCGACGAAGTGAACCCTCACAGGCCGAGGCCGTCGACGCCATTGCCGGTGCCATTGCCGTTGCTGTTGCCGAGGAGCGGGAGCGGCAGCGAGCTGAGCAGCGGGAGGCGTCCGACGCCGGGGGTGTCCGGGGCGGTGCCGGGGTTGTTGCCGCCAAGGGGCCCCGTCAGGGGTTCGGCGGCGACAGCGGGGGCGGCGGTCAGCACGCCGGCTGTGGTGAGGGTGGCGAGAGCCAGAAGTCGAACACGGGTCACGGGTCTTTCCTCTCCTGGGAGGTTTGATGCAATGGGTGAGACGTTACTCACACCCGGTTGCCGTCCCGTGGGTTCGCCGCACCCCCAGACGTGTGAGCCGTGAACTTGTCACGTCGTCGCCGGAGCGATCGCTTCGAGTGCCTGGGACATCACACGTTCGAGGAGCGCGAGCAGGACGTCCTTGCTCGATTCGCGGTGGCGTACGTCGCAGAGCAGCACCGGGACCGCCGGATCGACGTCAAGTGCGGCGCGCACCTCGTCCTGCGTGCATTCCCTCTTGCCGTGGAAGCAGTTGACGCCGACGGCGAACGGGATGCCGCGCTGCTCGAAGAAGTCGATCGAGGCGAAGCTCGTCTCCAGGCGGCGGGTGTCCGCGAGGACGACCGCGCCCAGTGTGCCCACAGACAGGTCGTCCCACATGAACCAGAAACGCTGCTGCCCGGGCGTGCCGAAGAGATAGAGGACGAGCTCACCGCTGATGGTGATGCGGCCGAAGTCCATGGCGACCGTCGTCGTGGACTTCTGCTCCACCCCCTCCAGGTCGTCCACCCCCATGCTGGCCGCGGTCATGAACTCCTCGGTCTCCAGGGGCGGGATCTCGCTCACCGAGCCGACCATCGTGGTCTTGCCGACACCGAAGCCGCCCGCTATGAGGATCTTGACCGCTCCGGGGACGCCGCCGGTCAGCTCGATGCCGTCCTCAATACCGTCAGAGTCTGCGTACACCCTCGATCACCCTTTGAATGATGCGGACGTCCGGCGCATCCACCGCGACCGGGGCCCGGGTCAGGATCAGCGCGTCCTCGATGAGGTCGCCGAGCAACACCTTCACCACGCTGATCGGCAGGTCGAGACGGCCTGCGATCTCCGCGACGGCGAGCGGCTGTTCACGGCACAGCTCCAGGATCGCCGCGGGCTCGGGCCGCATCCGCACCGTCACCTGGCGTGGGTCGCGCGCCACCACCAGCGTGATGAGCGCAAGGTCGTCGCCCCGCGGACGGGTACGACCTCCGGTGATGGTGTACGGACGCACCAGTGGTCCCGCGTGCCGGTCGAACCACGCCTGTGCGGCAGCGGCCGCGGCTGCATCCGGAGGGATGCCGCGGTCTTCGGTCACGCGGCGTCACCGCGGCCGCCGGGCGTCTCGGCGTCGGCTCGCGGGGCCGCGCTCAGGAACCGGCCGACCTGCTTGACGAGCATGTTCATCTCATACGCGACGGTGCCGGCGTCCACCTCGGAGGTGGCCAGGACAGCCAGGCGCGCGCCCCGCCCGGCGGCCGTGACGAAGAGGAAGATGTTCTCCAGCTCGATCACCGTCTGGCGCACCGGTCCGCCGTCGAAGTGCTTGCCGATGCCGCGGGCGAGGCTCTGCAAGCCGGAGGCGACGGCTGCCAGGTGTTCGGAACCGGCGCGGTCGAGGTCCTTGGAACGGGCCACCGGCAGGCCGTCCTCGGAGAGCACCAGCGCGTGCTTGGTCTCGGGGACCTGGGAGACAAGGTTGTCCAGCAGCCAACTGAGGTCGCTGACCGCCTGGTTCACGGGCGCGGGAGTGGTCATCAGTGTCGGTCCTCCGGTGCAGGTGCGGGGGAGTCGGCCCCGCCGCTGTCGATGTCACGCGCGTCGCGGCCGTCGTGCGCGTCGCGCGGTTCGCTGTCACGGGCGAGGCGGGTGGCACGCTGGATGGCGGCCATCGTGGCGCGTGAGGCCTCGGCGGTGGGGGCCGGTGCGTCCGGGGTCGCGGCGCGCCGCGCTGCCCCCTGAGCCCGGGCGCCGGGCGCCTCCTCGGTGGCGGCGGTCTCGCGCAACTGGGCGGCAAGACTGGCCCGTTTGACGCGCTTGGGCAGTATCCGTCGTTCGCCGTTCTGCGCCGTGACGCCGTCTTCCGGTCCCGTGCCCGAGCCCGGCTCCGGGCGCGCCTCGACGGAGGCGGCCGACGCGGCGCTCTGGGCGGGAACGGCGGCCGGCGAGCGGTCGGCGGCCTGCTCGTGGTGGGAGCGTTCCGTTACGTGCGCCGATACCGCGGCCACCTGCACCGCGGCGGCCCCGCGTGCATCCGCGCCGGTCGCCTGATCGGCCTGAGCCCCAGCGCCCACTGCGGCCGTGGCGTGCTCGGGCGCCGTCTCCTGCGCCCCCTCCTGGCGCGCGGCCTGCGCCGTGCCCCAGGGCAGCGCAGCCCCGGGCGCCGACGGTGCTCCGCCCGTGGCCGCCCCGGCGCCGCCCGCGTCGACGAGCCCCTGCGGCAGCAGGACGATCACGCGCGTTCCGCCGTACGGAGAACGCCGCAGCTCGACGTTGACGCCGTGCCGGTGGGCGAGCCGCCCGACGACGAACATGCCCAGGCGACCGTCCTCACCCATCGGTGCGCTGTCGAAGCTCGACGCATTGGCGAGCAGGGTGTTGATCCGCCGGTACTGCTCGTCGGGCATGCCGAGCCCGCGGTCCTCGATCTCCAGCACCAGACCGTGCGCGACGTCCTCGCCGGTGATGGTGACATGGCTGTGCGGAGGGGAGAAGCTGCAGCCGTTCTCGAGGAGTTCGGCGAGCAGATGGACGATGTCGGCGACGGCACGGCCGAGGACCGTGGTGCGCGGCAGGTTCTCCACCTCGACCCGGGTGTACTCCTCGGTCTCGGAGACCGCACTGCGGACCACGTCCATCAAGGGAACGCCGTGGCGCCACTGGCGCGGCGGGAGCGCGCCGCCGAGGATCACTAGGTTCTCCGCATGCCGCCGAAGCCGCGTCGACAGGTGGTCTACGGCGAACAGCTCCTGCAGCAGGTCCGGGTCCTCGTGGCTGCGTTCCATCGTGTCGAGCAGGGCGACCTGACGGTGAATCAGGGCCTGAGTCCGCCGGGCGAGGTTGAGGAAGATCTTCCGGACGTTCTCACGCGAGTCCGACTGGCGGACGGCGAGGGCGAGCGCGGCGCGCTGGGCGGCCGCGATCTCGTGTGCCGTGCGGCCCAGCTCGTCGTCGCCGAGCTGCGGTTCCGGCACGATCTCAGCGGTGTCGACCGGCTGCCCCGCGGCCATCCGGGAGGCGGCGTGCGGCAGCCCGTGCTCTGCCAGCTCGCGCGCCGAGGCGCGCAGCGAGGCGAGCCGGGTGCTGAGCGTCCGGCGGGCCCGCAGCGCCATCACGGCGGAGAAGAGCAGGGCCGCGACGGCGAGCGCGGTGCCGGCGGCGACGCGGGCAGCCCGGCCGTCGCCGAGCAGCGGGGGAGCGACGCAGGCCCACAGCGCGGCGAGGCCGAACCAGGGCACGGCCGCAGCGAGGAACAGCAGGGTGTGCAGGCCGGCCGGCTCTGCGGGGTGCGCGGAGCGCACGGAGTGTGGGGCCGAGTCCTCATCGCGTATGCGTCGGTGCATCGTGTCCTCGTGTCACGGCGGTACGGCGGCGTCAGCTCTCGTACAGGCAACGCACCGTAGCAGCGCGGAAACACATGGCGTGTGCCATTGGCAACCCGGCACTCCCGATCGGGTTAATTGGCCTATCCTGCGCGCGCGGTGACACCATTTCGCGGTAATGCGCGTACGCCCGCGCGCGGCGCGTCCGCGCCTGCTCCCGCGCACGTTCCGTGGTTCTGACGCACTGTCAAATTTCTGTGGTTGTAGAGGGATTGGCGCCGCATCGGCGTCGCATGGCATCTCTGCTCAACCTTGCCCCTGGCAATCCGGGAGTCGCTATGCTCGCCGGTGGCGCAGCGCATTGACGGCGCTACGTTGCGTCGTTGCGTCGCGCTGCCGTGATGCCACCGCCAGGGGCGGAGGGCCTTCAAGGGGTCGTGCTCCCCATATCCCACATTTCCTTTGATCGTTGAGGATTCAGATGGTTCGTGCTGAGGGGTCACCCGGCAGCCAACGGCTCGCCTCTGTCCTCCTGCTGCTCCCACCCGTCACCGTGGCCGCGCTCACCGTCCTCGCGGAGTTCGTCGTCTCCGCGGGGGCCCGATGGCCCGTCGCCTGGTGCGGCGGGGCGGCGACGCTGGCCGTGGCGGTGGTCGCGGCGGAAGGGGCGCGCCGAGGGCGAGTGATAGCCGAGCTGCGTGAGCAGAACACGCGGCTCCAGACCGACGTCGAGCGCCGGATCGCGGACCAGCAGGTCGCGATCGACCGGCTCGCCGACGCCGAGCTGTCCGCGGCGGTGGGCGCCCTCCAGCAGGGCGCCTCCATCGACGAGGTGATGCACGGCGTCGCCGACGACTCGCGGCTCGAGTCGCGGTACGACGCGGCCCGCCGCCGCGTGCTGCGCTACACGTTGAACGCGGTCTCCACCGAGGAGGACCTGCGCGAGACGTCGAAGCGGGGATTCGAGAGCGTTTCGCGGCGCGTGCAGGCCATCGTCAACCGGCAGTCGCGCGACATCGAGGTGATGCAGGACCGCCACGGCCGCGACGCCGACGTCCTGCGTGATCTGATGCACCTCGACCACGGCACGCAGATGATCGGACGGCTGGCGGACAGCATCGCGGTACTGAGCGGTGCGCGCTCCGGCCGCCAGTGGGTGAAGCCGCAGCCGCTGTACAACGTGCTGCGGGCGGCGGTCGGACGGATCCTCCATTACACCCGGGTGGACATCGCCTCCGTGCCCAAGGTCGCCGTCGACGGTCCCGCCGTGGAGCCGCTGATCCATGCGATGGCCGAAATGCTCGACAACGCCACCCAGTACTCGCCGCCCAAGACCCGCGTCATCCTCAGCGCCACCGAGGTCCAGGCGGGCGTCGCCATGGAGATCGAGGACCGCGGTCTCGGCCTGAGCGAGGAGACACGGGCCCGCGCCGAGCACGTCCTGGAGCAGGCGCGGCGCGGCATCGACCTCAACGAGCTGGGCGAGACGCCGCAGCTCGGACTCGCCGTGGTCGGCCGGCTCGCCCAGACCCACGGCTTCCAGGTGGAGTTGCGGCCCAACGCCTACGGAGGCGTGCGCGCGGTGCTCACAGTGCCGCGTCGCTGGATCACCACCGCACCGGTGAGCGGAGTCAGGGCTCGTTCCAGGGCGCTCGCCTCGCCGCCACGGCCGGTCGACCCGCCGGCCCGCCGGATGCCCGGGCCCAGGCAGCCCTTTGCCGACGCCGAGCAGGACGACATGCCGGTGGCGTACGAGCGGACCGCGAACGGGCTGCCGCAGCGTCATCGCCGTATGGCGGTACCTCCCGCCGGATCCGACGCCGCCGCCGCGACCGTCATCAGCCAGATGCGTGCGGACACGCCCCCCGATGCGCCCCCGCCGCCCGCATCCTCGACCACGTCCGGCACCTCCGCCTCCTCCGGCACCCCCGTGACCGAGGAACCGGGCATGTGGGTGGCCGACTTCATGCGGGGTCTGAGCGGTGCTCCGGCGACAAGTGGCCCGGAGGGCCAGGCCGGCCAGGCCGGTGACGGGCACGACGGAGAGGCGGAGCAGTGATGCCACGGTGGGACGAGATGGACTGGATTTTCAAGGACCTGGCGGCCAGTGTTCCGCAGATCCGTCACGTGGTGCTGCTCTCCGCGGATGGTTTGCGCATGGCCGAATATGCCACTGACCCGGACAACAGCGACCCGCACACGGCGGAATATCTCGCTGCCACATGCGCGAGTCTGCAAAGCCTCGCGGCGGCCGTCGGTGAGATGTTCCCGCACGGCGACGGGAAGATGCGGATGGTCGTGATCGAGGTCTCCGGTGGATTCCTCTATCTGATGGCGGCCGGTGCCAGGGCCTATTTGGCCGTGATGGCGGATCACGGCGTCGACGCGGGGCTTCTCGCGCAGTGCATGCGAGATCTGGTGGCGCGCATCGGAGAGCATCTGACGAGTCCGCCGCGCATGACGGGCAGCCCGCATGCGTGAACCCGATGAGGGCGTGGAAGAGGAGGGCACACCGGACAGGCTTTACGCCGTCACCGGCGGCAGGACCCAGGCGTCGAGGGACGCCGGACTCGATCTGGTCTCACTGATCGTCTCCCGGCAGGAGCCACGGCCCGGAATGCCGCCCGAGCACGCTGACATCCTGCGCCTGTGCGGAAATCCGACATCCATCGCCGAGATCTCCTCCTATCTCGCGCTGCCGTTCAGCGCGGTCACCGTTCTCCTCGCCGACTTGGTGGAGCGGGACCAAGTGGAGGTACGCGCACCGCTTCCCGCCGCACACCGTCGCAATACGACGCTGATCAAGGAGGTGATGGATGGACTGGGAAAGCTCTGACACGTCCGCGTCCGATGGGGTCGCGTCCGACACGATCGCGGCGCCGCGCAGGGGACCGCGCAAGGAGGACGTCCTTCCGGCATCGGTCACCGCCGCCGTCAAGATCGTGATCGTCGGAGGGTTCGGGGTGGGCAAGACCACCCTGGTCGGCTCCGTCAGCGAAATCCGTCCGTTGCGGACGGAGGAGACGATGACCCAGGCGGGCGTCGGCGTGGACGACACCCTGGGAGTGGAGGAGAAGGTCACCACCACTGTCGCCATGGACTTCGGCCGCATCAGCCTCAACGACCGGCTGGTGCTCTACCTCTTCGGCACCCCTGGCCAGCAGCGCTTCTGGTTCCTGTGGCGGGGGCTGTTCGACGGGGCGCTCGGTGCCGTGGTCCTCGTCGACACCCGCAGGCTGGAGGTCAGCTTCGACGTCATCGGGCAACTGGAGGAACGCCAGGTGCCGTTCGTCGTCGCCAACAACGCGTTCCCCGGAGCCCCCCGCCATGCGGCGGAGGAACTGAGAGCGGCACTCGACCTGCCCCAGCACGTCCCCATCGTCGACTGCGACGCCCGGCAACGCGCGTCCAGCCGCGATGTGCTGATGAAGCTCATGCACTACCTGCACGATCTCGCCCTGACCCCGGAGCGGCTGTGACCAGTCCAAGCAACCCTCCTGTCCCGTCCCCCACGGACCACTCCCATGCCGACGCCCACGCCGACGCGCTGACCGCGCCGCCGCCTGGGTGCCCCGCCCACGGCTCGTCGGGCCCCGCCCTGCGGCGGCTGTTCGGCGCCGAGGCCGAATCGGACCCGATGGGCCTCTACGAGCGTCTGCGCCGCGAACACGGCACGGTGGCGCCGGTCCTCGTCCATGGTGACGTGCCGGCCTGGCTCGTCCTGGGCTACCACGAGAACCTCGAAGTCATGCGCAGTCCCTCGCGTTTCTCGCGGGACTCCCGCCGCTGGCACGCCCTGCAGGACGGGAAGGTCGGCCCGGAGCACCCGCTCGCGCCCATCGTGGCCTGGCAGCCGATCTGCGTCTTCACCGACGGCGCCGAGCACGAGCGGCTGCGCGGCGCCGTCACCGCGAGCCTCGACCGATTCAACGGCCGAGGCGTGCGCCGCCACATCACCCGCTTCGCCCATCAGCTGATCGACGACTTCACCACGGACGGGCGCGCGGAGCTGGTGAACCAGTTCGCCGAACAGCTTCCGATGCTCGTCATGACGCAGCTGCTCGGCATGCCCGAGAAGTACGGGCCACGGCTGGTCGAGGCCGCCCGCGACATGATCCAGGGGACGGAGACGGCCGTCGCCAGCAATGCCTACATCATGCAGCTGCTCGGGGAGCTCGTCGCGGAGAAGCGTGTCGCGCCCGGCCCCGACTTCGCGAGCTGGCTCATCGAACACCACTCCAACCTCACCGACGCCGAGGCCGAGCAGCACCTGCGGCTCGTGCTCATCGCGGCGTTCGAGACCACCGCCAACCTGATTGCCAACACGCTGCGCAGGCTGCTCACCGACCGCAATCTGCGCTCCTCACTGGCCGCCCGGGGAGGGCACCTCAGCCTGCCCGACGCCGTGGAGCAAGTGCTGTGGAACGAGCCGCCGTTCACCACCATCCTCGGCCGCTGGGCCACCGGCGACACGGAACTCGGCGGACAGCACATCAAGGGCGGTGACATGGTGATCCTTGGGCTCGCCGCCGGCAACGTCGACCCGGCCATCCGTACCGACCCCGACGACCCCGATGACGGCAGCGCCAACTCCTCCCATCTCGCCTTCAGCGGTGGTCCGCACGAATGCCCCGGCCGCGCCATCGGCCGGGCCATTGCGGACACCGGGATCGACGTACTGCTGACCCGGCTCCCCGACCTCCACCTCTCCGTGCCCGATAGCGAGCTGCGCGTCAACTCTTCGCTGATGTCCCGCCATCTGGTCGAACTGCCCGTGGAGTTCACACCGGGGCCGAAGCAGCCGGAGCAGTCGGCTCCCTACCTGCCCGTGACACCGCCCGCCCAGCGGCAGCCGGAGTCGGCGTCGGAGTCCGGGCAGCCGGCGGACGCTGCAGGCCCCGGGACGGAGGCTGCGGACACGGCGGCGGGCCCGCGCCGCCGTCGCTGGTGGCGGCGGCTGGCCGACTGGCTGCGGCGACCGGCGGGCTGACGGACGGCTACGCGTCCAGGGTTCCCCACCACCAGGCAATGGCCGGGATGGGAAGGGGTTCTCGGCTGACGTCCGCCGGGAGCCCCTTCCACCAGTCCGCAGGCGAGGCCGGTGCCGCCACGGGTGCCACGGACGGGGCCGTGTACCGCGCACAGTGCGAGGCCCAGTCGAGGTGGCCGCGGATGAACTGGCCCAGGCCGTGCACATAGCGCCGCAGTTCACTGCCCGCGCCGCCGGCGACGACCTGCTGTCGCAGACGGAGGAAATGCACCATGACCCGGTCGCGCAGCGTCACCGCCTCTTCGAGCGCTTCGGCGGGATCGCAACCGCGCTCATGGGCGAGGACATCGATCAGATTGAGATCGTCCCCGGCCCGGGAGATCTCCTTGTTCCGGGAATAGAAGTCGTTGTCCCAGCTCACCAATGTCCACGTCATCTCGGTGAGAGCGCGGACGGCGGGACGCTCCAGATCGCGATCGGGCACCTCATATCCGGCCATCACATCGATCAGTGCCGTGGACGGTGCCATTCCTATCGCCCGCATCCACATGGCGACGTAGTCGTTGAGCGCGGGAAGACCGCTCGCCGTGCGGTATTCGGCCTCCCATACCAAGCCATGGGCATAGGTGCGCATCGCCTCGGCCCAGCGCCGCAGTTGATTGGGTGAGGCGTGTTCCTCCATTTCCGTGCGCAGCTTGCGCATTGCGGCCGCGTGCGGCGAGTCGCCATCGGATCCGGCATCCCCGGCGCCTTCCACGGCGCGCAGGATGTTCGCGGTCGTACGGGAGAGATCAGCCGGCGTGACGGGCACTTCGTCGCATTGGCTGTCGTCGAGCGAGAAGAGCACAGAGTGGAATTTCGCCATTGCCGTCAGCGCGCGGGGCAAGCCGTACGGCATCGTCTTCGCCGTCAACCCCCCGAAATCACACAGGGTGAGACGGTGCAGTTGACGGGGGTCGGAGTCGAGTTCCTGTCGCATCATCCACCGCACGGCTGCGGCGTCGATGTCGTCGACAAGAGGGTGGACGGCCGGCGCGATGGGGCAATAGAACGGGACGGCTTTCAGCGGTGGTGCAGGTATTCGATCCGCTACCTCTGTCATGTCCGGTCTCCGCACTGTCGCAACGTGGCTGAAACCATGCTGCTGTTGACCGTATCGGCGGCGCAGTGCGGCGGAAGAAGGAAACGCGCCATTTGTTCGATCTACGAGTCAGAGCGGCAGTCCCGACTCGTACAGGGCGTGCGAGGCGCGCAGCACCAGCGCGTCCGCATGGCGCGCCCCCACCAGCTGCACACCCACCGGCAGCCCGCTCCCGTCCGTGCCGCACGGCACCGACGCGGCCGGCTGCTGGGTCATGTTGAACGGGTAGGTGAACGGCGTCCACCCCGTCCACCGCGGGCTCGGCGCGCCCTCCGGCGCCTCGCGGCCCGCCGCGAAGGCCGTGATCGGCAGCGTTGGGGTGAGCAGCAGGTCGTAGGACTCGTGGAAGCAGCCCATCGCGTGGCCCAGCCGCATGCGTACGTCCACCGCGCCCAGGTACTCCAGCGCGCTGTAGCCGGCGCCCTGCTCGCAGATCTCCCGCAGACCCGGGTCGAGCAACGCGCGCTGCTCCGGCGCGAGATGCTCCACGACCTTGGCAGCGCCGCTGAACCACAGGGTGTGAAAGGCCTCAACCGGGTCCTCGCCGATCGGCGGATCGGCCTCCTCGACGATCGCGCCGAGCCCGGCGAGGCGGTCCGCGGCCCGCCGGACGACCGCCGCGACATCCGGGGCCACGCTCGCGATGCCGCCCAACGACGGGCTGTACGCGATCCGCAGTCCTGCAACGCCGCCCGTGATGACCGAGGTGAAGTCGCCTTCCATCGCCGGGAGCCCGGACCAGTCGCGCCAATCGGGGGCGCTGATGACGTCCATCATCAAGGCGGCGTCGGCGGCGTCCCGTGTGAGCGGACCGACATGGGCCAGCGTCCCGAACGCGCTCGCCGGATACAGCGGCACCCTGCCGTACGTCGGCTTCAGTCCGAAGACCCCGCAGAAGGACGCCGGGATGCGCACCGAGCCGCCGCCGTCCGTGCCCAGACTCATCGGTCCGGCGCCGAGAGCGACGGCCGCCGCGCTGCCGCCGCTGGACCCTCCCGCGGTGCGTGACGGATCGTGCGGGTTGCGGGTGATGCCGTAGACCGGGCTGTCGGTGACGCCCTTCCAGCCGAACTCCGGCGTCGTCGTCTTGCCGGTGAAGACGGCGCCGTGCTCGCGCAGCCGCGCGACCGACGGGGCGTCCTCGTCCCACGCCTGGCCCTTCGGGTCGATGGTGAGCGAGCCGCGCAGCGTCGGGCCGCCGCGCAGCAGCAGGATGTCCTTGACCGAGACCGGTACGCCGTCGACCAGCCCGGCCGGCTCCCCGCGCCGCCACCGCTCCTCGGAGGCGCGCGCCGTGTCCATCGCCGCCTCGGAGTCGATACGGCAGAAGGCGTTGACGCGCGGCTGCACGGCCTCGATGCGCTCCAGCACTGAGCCGACGACCTCGACCGGCGAGAACGTCCGGTCCGCGTAGCCCTGAAGGAGTTGACGAGCCGTCAGTTCGTGCAGGTCGGTCATGCGGGCCCTCCGAACGGAGTTTTTTCAGGCAACGGGCACGTAGCCGAGGCGCTTGTCGACGACATTGAGCAGAGGCCGACCGTCCACCCACCGTGCGTAGTTGTCAAGGAACTGCTCGGCCAGATCGTCCCGCCACCCGATGGTGTCGGCGCTCATGTGCGGCGAGACGAGAAGGCCGGGCACATCCCACATGCGGTGGTCCTCGGGGAGCGGCTCGTCCTCGAAGACGTCGAGCGCCGCGCCGGCGATACGGTGCTCCAGCAGCGCATCCACCAGTTCGTCACCGACGACCAGCGGCCCGCGCCCGACGTTGATCAGCCGCGCTGACGACTTCATCCTGGCGAAGGCGGAGGCGCCGAACATGCCGCGCGTCTGCTCGGTGAGCGGCGCCGCGCACACCACCCAGTCGGCCTCCGGCAGCAGCCCCGAGAGGGCGTCGGAGGGGTGGATTCGGCCGAACTCCGGATCGTCGTCGCGCCCGGTGCGCCCGACGAGGTCGACGGCGATGCCGAGCGCGGCGAGGGTGCAGCCGACGGCCCGTCCGATCGGCCCCGAGCCGACGACCAGCGCCTTTGTGCCGGCCACCCGCAATGTCTCCCGGTGCCGCCAACGGCGCTGCCGCTGAAGCTCCCATGTGCCGCGGAAATCCTTGGCCATGGCGAGCACGAGCCCAGCGACGTATTCGGCGATCGGCTGCTCGAAAATGCCTCGCGCGTTGGTCAGGACCGCCTTGGATTCCACGAGCGCAGGGAAGATGAGCCGGTCGACGCCCGCGCTTGCGGTGTGCACCCAGGCGGGCACGGGCCCCTCGTCCGGCCATGCGGCGCGGATCAGGTCGGTGTCGAAATCCCAGACGAGCAGGACATCCGCCTCGGAGAGCTGGGAGGAAAGGCGCGCCGGGTCGCTGTCGGCCCGCACAATCCTGGCACCGGGTGTCAACCGGTCCAGCTGCGGCGGAAGCTCACCGCCCGTGACAAGGACAAGAAGGGTGTGAACGGTCATTGGCGTGAAACCGCCCCGAAATGTGAGCCTGCTGTCATGGTGGAGGCCCGCTGCAATGGCGTGTCCCCGGTGGGGTCCCATGGCGGATTGACCACGTTAGGAATCCGTATCTACCGTTGTCAACAATCTACCTGTCCACAGCTCCACACACCGGTCGTCCGTTTCGGACATGCCTGCGGACCTGCTCTCGTCCGCATCCAGCCCTGCGTCCCTGCGTCCGTGAAGGGGCCTCGTCCATGGACATCACTTTTCTCGGCGGACCGCTGCCACAGCGGGGTGTCGGTGTCGTAGCGCCGTTCGATTTCGCGCTCGATCGCGAACTGTGGCGCTGGGTGCCCGACGAGGTCTCCCTGCATCTGACGCGAACCCCTTTTGTGCCCGTCGAGGTCAGCCTCGACATGGCCCGCATGATCAGTGAGCACGAGACGCTGCGCGAGGCCGTCCGCGCGCTGCACATCGTCATGCCCGAATCCCTCGCATATGCCTGCACGTCGGGCAGCTTCGTCGGCGGCCGGGCCGGCGAGGAGGCGATGTGCGCGGCGATGCGCGAGAGCGCGGCCGGGCTGCCGGCCGTGACCACCTCGGGTGCGCTCCTCGAAGCGCTGCGCGACGTCGGGGCACGGCGGATCGCCGTCGTCACCCCGTACACCAAGTCGGTGACCGACTCCCTGGAGGCGTTCCTCGGTGAGGCGGGGATCGCGGTCACCGGGCGCGCGTACCTCGGTCTGACCCGGGAGATCTGGCGGGTGCCGTACCGGGACGTGGTCGACATGGCCCGCAATGCGGTGGTCGGCGCCGCCGAGGCGCTCTTCATCAGCTGCACCAACCTCCCGACGTATGACGTGATCCCGCAGCTCGAAGCGGAGTTGCGGATGCCGGTGCTCTCCGCCAACCAGGTGACGATGTGGGCGGCGCTGCGGCGGATGGGGGCGCAGGCGGTCGGCCCGTACCAGGCCCTGCTCGACCCGGAGGCGCGGGTCGGGATCGCGCCTGCGGTGTCGGCCGTGGTGCTGCCGCCGATGGAGATCGTCGAGCCCGGGCAGGGCTTCCCCGAGCAGGCGCTGGCGGAGCCGGCCCTGGCCGAGCAGGCGTTCACCGAGCCGTCGGCCGGCGTGCCCGAGCCGGCCCTCGCGGGCCAGCCGCTCGGCGAGCCGCTGGCCGAGGCGGTGGCGGAGGCGGTCGGGGAGTCGGAGGCGTTCGACGCCCTCGACCCGCCCTCTCCACCGTCCCCGCCCGACGACCTCGGCGGCCGGCTCGGCTTCACCTGAGGTTTCAGTTTCACCTGAGGCCTCAACTGAGGTTGCAGGGAAGGAAGTCTGTAGGACTTCTGTAGGACTGTCGACAATCCGCGGATCCCGCCTATGCTGACGGACGGAAGGGGGCGCCATGACCGTCACGCACAACCGGGCCGGATCCACCGGGGGCATCGCCCGCACGGTCGGCTTCCTCTATCCCGGCCACTCCGCCGAGGACGACTATCCGCTGCTCGAACGGCTCGTCGCGCGCTCCGGTCCCCGCGTCCGGCTGCCGCTGGTCCATACCGACATCGGCGAGGACGCGCACCGCGTCGACGCGCTGCTGGAGATGGGATCGGCCGCACGGCTCGCCGCCGGGGCGCGGGAGCTCGCAGTCCACGGAGCCCAGGCGGTGGTGTGGGCGTGCACCAGCGCCAGCTTCGTCTTCGGCCGGCACGGCGCGGAGCAGCAGGTGCGGGAGCTCTCCGAGGTGGCCGGAATCCCCGCCTCCTCCACCTCGTTCGCCTTCGCGCACGCCGTGCAGGCGCTTGGCGTCCGGCGGGTGGCCGTCGCCGCGACCTACCCCGAGGACGTCGCCGAGCACTTCACCACGTTCCTGAAGGAGTCCGGCGCCGAGGTCGTCTCCACCCACGGCAGCGGGATCATCACCGCGGCGGAGGTCGGCACCTGGGGCCGCTCCGAGGTGCTCGCGCTGGCCCGCGGCGGCGACCACCCCGAGGCCGAGGCGGTCCTGCTGCCGGACACCGCGCTGCACACCGCCGCGTACCTCGCCGACCTGGAGGACGCGGTCGGCAAGCCGGTGCTCACCGCCAACCAGGTCACGGTGTGGGAGGGGCTGCGGCTGTTGGGCGCCGACACCGCGCGCGAGGGGCTGGGTACGCTCTTCGACGCGGCGAGCGGCTAGCTCGAGCGCCTGTCCCGGCAGTCCAGCCCTGCCCAGCAGACCGCCAGTCCCAGTGGCACGAGGAGCGATGGTGACGTCCGGCCCAGCCAGTGAGTCCCGGGAGGGCGAGCGGCGTCTCGCTCCCGTCAAGCGGGAACCCGCCGCGATCGTCATCGCACGTCGTCTCACCGAGGCGGTAATGGACGGCACCCTCGCCCCCGGCCGCCAGCTCGGCGAGGTCGAGCTCGCCGCCCAGCTCGGGGTGAGCCGCGGGCCGCTGCGCGAGGCCATGCAACGCCTGGTCCAACAGGGCATTCTGCGCAGCGAACCGCACCGCGGGGTGTTCGTCGTCGAACTGTCCGACGACGACGTCACCGACATCTACCTCGCCCGGACCGCGATCGAGGCCGCCGCCTGCCGCATCGTGATCCGCCACCACCCGCAGCGCACCGCCGCCCGGCTCGCCACGGCGCACCGTGCGATGGCGGCGGCGGCACGGCAAGGCGACCCAGCGGCGCTCGCCGCGGCCGACATGGAGCTGCACCAGATCCTCATCGCCGAGTCCGGCAGTCCGCGGCTCGCCCGGATGGCCGACACGTTGTTCGTCGAGACGCGGATGTGCCTGTCCGCGCTCACGGTCACCTACAGCGCCCCGACCGACCTCGTCGCCGAGCATGCGGCGATCATCGAGGCGCTGCGGGAGGGCGACGAGAAGCTGCTGATCGAACTGCTCGACGAGCACATGCAGGATGCGCTGCGGCGGCTCGTCCCCGTCGACGGAATGCAAGCCTGCGGGCTGCCCGGCACGCCGCAGGACCGCCCCGCGTGAACGGGAATACGCACAGCCGCTGATCCGGTTGACCGCTGCCGAAGGCACAGGTGCATCCGGCATCCGGGAGGCGACGAAGCGTGGGCGACGAGCAGGCCGAGCAGCAGACGGCTGACGCACAGGGGATCCGCGGCGCGGCCCGGGGCACCGCACCCGTACCGCTCTCCGTTCTTGATCTCGCGACCGTCGGCAGCGGCCGCAGCTCCGCCGACGCGCTGCGCACCAGCGCCGCGCTCGCCCGCCGGGCAGAGGCGCGCGGCTTCCACCGCTACTGGGTCGCCGAACACCATTCGATGCCGGGCGTCGCCAGCTCCTCGCCCGCCGTCATCCTCGCCAACCTCGCCGCCCACACCCGTACCATCCGGCTCGGCTCCGGCGGCGTGATGCTGCCCAACCACGCGCCGCTGGTGATCGCCGAGCAGTTCGGGACGCTGGAGGCGCTTGCGCCCGGCCGCGTCGACCTGGGCCTCGGCCGCGCGCCCGGCACCGACGGTGCGACGGCGGCCGCGCTGCGCCGCACCGAGCGTGCCGAGGGCGCCGATGACTTCCCTCAGCAACTTGCGGAGTTGATCCGCTTCCTCGACGACGACTTCCCCGACGGCCACCCTTATCGCCGTATCCATGCCGTGCCCGGCCCGGTCCAGGGGACGACGGCGGGGAGGCCTCCCGTCTGGCTGCTCGGGTCGAGCGGCTTCAGCGCCCAGCTCGCCGGCGCGCTCGGGTTGCCGTTCGCCTTCGCCCATCACTTCTCCGCCGCGAACACCATCCCGGCGCTCGCGCTGTACCGGGACTCCTTCCGGCCGTCGGCGGTGCTCGACCGCCCGTACGCGCTGATCGGCGTCCAGGCCTTCGCGGCCGACGACGAGCGTGAGGCGCGGCGCCAGGTGCTGACCGGTGCCCTGGCGATGCTGCGGCTGCGCACGGGCCGCCCGGGGCTCGTCCCGTCACCGGAGGAGACGGAGGCCTACCACTTCACCTCGCTGGAGCGGGAGTTCGTGGACTCGTGGCTCGCCAATGTCGAGTACGGCACGCCGGAGGCGGTGCGCGAGGGCCTGGGTGCGCTCGCCAAGCGCACCGGCGCCGACGAGCTGATGATCACCTCCAACGCCCACGGCGGCGAGGCACGGCTCCGCTCGTTCGAGCTCATCGCCGACGCGTACGAGCTCCCCGGCGGCGAGGGCTAGCGGCTACCGGCTGGTGCCCAGTATGGCCGAGATGCCGTCGGGCGCGACCGCGCGGGAGTAGAACCAGCCCTGGCCCGTGTCGCAGCCGATGCGGCGCAGCCGTTCGGCCTGGTCGGCGCTTTCCACGCACTCGGCGGTGACGGTGAGACCGAGCCGGTGGGCGAGTTGGACCAATGCCTCGACAATCGTTTCATCGGCCGCATTCGGATGCTCATGGGAGCGGAAGCCGCGGACGAAGGACCCGTCCAGCTTGAGCGCGGCCACCGGCAGTCTGCTCAGGTAGGACAGGTTGGAATAGCCCGTGCCGAAGTCGTCGATGGCGATCCGCACGCCCATCTCGCTCAGCGCGTGCAGCGCCTGCAGGGGCCGGCCCGCCGAGCCCATCACCGCCGACTCCGTCAGTTCGAGCTGCAGCAGCTCCGGCGGCAGGCCCGTCTCGTCGAGGATGGTGGCCACATCCGTCACCAGGTCCGAGTCCCATACCTGGCGGACCGCGACATTGACGCTGACGAAGATCGGGTCGTCGGGGTGGTCCTTCTGCCAGGCGCGGGCGCGGCGGCAGGACTCGGCGAGCACCCAGCGGCCCAGCTGGACGATCGAGCCGTTTTCCTCAGCCAATCCGATGAACCGATTCGGCGCCAGCCGCCCGAACTGTGGGTGGTCCCAGCGGACCAGGGCCTCCACGCCACGCAGCCGTCCGTTGTCGAGCGCGACGAGCGGCTGGTATTCGAGGGTGAACTCACCGCGTTCGACGCCCTGCCGCAGGGTGCTGCACAGTGCCTGGCGGGTCATCCGGTGGGCGTTGCGCTCCGGGTCGAAGAGCGTCCAGCGGGCCTTGCCGTCGGCTTTCGCCCAGTACAGCGTGGTGTCGGCGGCCTGCATCAGTCCGGTGGGAGTGGTGCCGGCGGCGGGGCGTTCGACCACGCCGACGCTGGCCGAGATCGCCAGCCGGTGGCCTTCGAGGTCGAACGGGCGCTGCAGCGCGGCGAGTACGGAGCCGGCGAGGGAGACCGCCTGCTCCGTTCCCTCCGACTCCTCGACCAGCAGGGCGAATTCGTCACCGCCGAGCCGGGCGGCCAGGTGTCCGCCGTGTTCGACCACTGTGCGCAGCCGGGCCGCGACGGCGGAGAGCAGCCGGTCGCCGATCGCGTGGCCGAGGGTGTCGTTGACCGCCTTGAATCCGTCGAGATCGAGGTAGCAGATCCCGACCCGGCCGGTGGTGGGGGAGCGCAGTGCGGCGGTGAGCCGCTCGAAGAACAGGGCGCGGTTGGGGAGCCGGGTCACGGGGTCGTGCATCTGGAGGTGGCGCAGCCTGGAGGCGAGTTCCCGGCGCTCGGTGACATCCTCCACCGACACCAGCGCGCCGGGGGTGCCGCCGCGCAGCGCTGCGACGGTGACCTCGGCCCACAGCGCGCGACCGTCGGGGTGCTTGAGGCGGCGGGTGCAGCGCAGTCGGTCGCGGCGGCCGCCGAGCACCTCGCGATAGGAGTCCTTCAGCCGCCGGTCGGCGGCGATTCCCAGCAGGTCGGCGGCGCGGCAGGCGGTGAGGCGGGCCGGGTCGGCGCCGAGGAGCGAGCCGAGCGCGGAGTTGGCGGCGAGGAGCCGTCCGTCGGGGTCGACGAGCGCCATGGCGGTGCGGGCGACGTTGAAGGCCGCGTGGTAGTCGCGGACCTCCGCGAGCGGGAATGCATCCGGCGCCGATCCCGGCGCCGGAATGTCACATTCCGTGACGGGGCGAGAGGGAGATGAGGGCTCGCTGCTGGGGCCGACCTGGGGTCCGCCTTCAGCTTGCTCCCGCTTCACAGTCGTCTCGCACAGGTAGTCGGGGAGGTATTGGAATACCGTCAGAAGACGGTTTCACGCTGGAAATGTGGCGATCATAGAGGGTTCCGGTGTCGAGGAGCCACCGTTTCCCACGGTGATTCTCGGCACGCACATACGGAATGACCGTTCCTGCACCGGTGATGTGCCAGTGATGCGCCAGCCTGCACTCAACTGATCGATGGCGATCGTCCGCTACGGAAAGTAATGATGTCGGGTTGACTCGACCGGACCAGCACAACAGGGCAGAAGCCCGCAATCCGCCACATGGTGGATGAGATGAGCAGAATGCATGATTCCGGTCGTCGGCGGGCACGCGACGACGCGGGCACAGGCGTCAGGGGTCCGAGGGCCGCACGGGTCGCGGCCCTTGTCGCGTTGCTGCTCCTCGCCGCCGGCGGATCGGCCGTTTCGCCCGCCTCCGCCGGGCTCGCGGCTCCGCCCGCCGCGCCCGCCTCCCGCCCGTGCGCACTGCGCGCCACCCCCGGCGTCCCGATGTCCGAGGGCTTCCCACTCGCTCCCAGCAGCGACTACGCCCACTCCACGGGCGACGTGCGTGCCCTGGTCCTGTTCATCGACTTCCCCGACGCGCCGGCCGCCGAGAGCGCCCCCGCGCGGTACGCCGAGTTCTTCCCGGCCGTGCAGCAGTGGTACGCCCGCGCCTCGTACGGCAGGCTGCGCTATCACGCGGTGCCGGTGCTGCGGTACTTCCGGATGCCGCGGCCCTTCTCCTCGTACGGCATAGAGCGCGGCTACGGCTGGCCCGTGCACCGCGCCATGATGCGCGACCTGGTCAAGGTCGTCGGCCACGCCGTCGACTTCCGCGGCTACAACATGGTCAACGTCATTGCCACCCCCAACGCGGGGCCGCCCGCCGACGAGACCGTTCTGTCCGTCACGTGGACCGGCGGCAACGCAGCCACCACCGCCGACGGCACCCGGCTCGACAGGGTCTCCGTGATATACGGCCACGACCAGGCCGGATACCGGGTCCTCGTGCACGAGAACGGCCACCTGCTCGGCCTGCCCGACCTGTACTCGGTGAGCGACTTCCGCCGCACCGACACCCTCGCGGGGCAGTGGGACAGCATGTCGCTCGACTGGGGGCTGCAGGGCGATTTCTTCGCCTGGCACAAATGGCGGCTCGGCTGGCTCTCCGACTCCCAGGTGGACTGCGTCGTCCCGGCCAAGGCGGCGAAAGCGGCGAAGGCTGCGCAGGGACGCCGGGGGCAGCGGGGGCAGCGGGCAGCCGATCCGCCGGGGCGGCTCTACCACCTCGCCCCCCTGGAGACGCCCGGCGGGCAGAAGGCGGTCGTCGTGCCGTATGGGCGCGCCGCCGCGTACGTCGTCGAGGTTCGCCGTTCCCTCGGCAACGACGCGCAGGCGTGCTCCCAGGGTGTGCTGATCTACCGGGTCCGCACGGACGTCGACACCGGGGACGGCCCGATCTCCATCGTCAACGCGCACCCGAACACCAATGCGTGCGACTACAGCAGCGGCTCGTTCAATTCCCTCAACCGCGCGCCCTTCGGTACGGGCGGACGGTTCATCGACAGCGGCGCGGGCATCGAGATCGACGTCCTCGGCAAGGACGCGGCAGGCGGCTGGACGGTGCAGGTGAAAAGGGGCTGAGGGGAGCTTGAGGGGAGTCCGACGGGAGGGGCGTATGACGAAAGGCGTCCCACCGTGAGTGGAACGCCCAGGTCAACGGCTATGGCCGTGGAGTGCGCCGCCAGGGACTCGAACCCCGAACCCGCTGATTAAGAGTCAGCTGCTCTGCCAGTTGAGCTAGCGGCGCCCGTTTCGACGAAGGAGACAGTAGCACCCAGCTCACAGGGATGAAAAATCGGTATGTCCTCACGTCGGATCGGCCGCGACCAGCGCCTCCGTGACCGCCTCCGCCCGCGAGGCACGCAGACATGCCCACAACAGCACATCGGCGCCCGGCAGCCAGGGGTGCCGGGCGTCCGGAGCCACCAGCCAGCGGGCGCGTGCCCCGTCCGCGGCCCGCTCGGACGGCACCAGAGGCGGCACGGTCACGGCGTCGCCCAGCCCGTGGAAGAGCAGCGGCGGCACGCTTGCCCCCCACTCCTCCCAGGCGAGCAGTGCCGGCAGCCGGTCGGCGGTGCCGGGGGCGGCGAAGAGCAGCATCCGTCCGCGGTGCGAGGCGACCGGGCCGCAGCCCGGTCCCGCCGCCCATAACCGGTCGAGAACGCGGCGGCCGAAGAGCGCGGGGAGGTTGACCACGTCGAAGGCCGTGCCGCACGGCAGCACGCTCGGCGAGGTCGGCCTGGCCGACCAGAGCGCCTGCACGCTGCGGGGGAAGGAGCTCGCCGAGGCGAGCCAGTCGGCGCCCGCCACGGTGACGTACTCGGACTCCGGGGCGGCGGGCCCGGGGGAGTCGTCACGCCATTCGCCGTGCCGGTCGATGCCCCAGATGCCGCGCGCGTGCCGTCCGTACGAGCTGTCCCACGTCGATTCGCTCATGCGCGATACATCTACCCGCGCGATGGCACCCGCCCCAGCGAAACACTTGAATCCGGGACAGGATGGCAGCCGACCCAGTACGCTACGCTCGCATATGCCAACGGATCGTGTACGCGGCGTTGGCCCCCGGTCCGGGACCATCGCCACTCAGTCCCGCGGACCACCCTGCTTGAGGAGACCGGCGCCGAACTCGATCATCTTCTTGGCATAGTCCTCGCTCCACTCCGCCCGCTGCGCGATCCCTGCCACCGACATCCGGTCGAAGCGCTTGGGGTCGGCGAGCTGTGCCGCAGCCATCGCCTGGAACTCGGTGGCCCGGTCGGCGGCGGCCTGGAACGCCAGCGCCAGCTCCGTCGACCGTTCGAGCAGCTCCTGCGGGTCCTCCATCGACTCCAGGTCGAAGAAGTGCTCGGGGTCGGACGCGGCCGCTTCGGGCTCGAACAGCAGCGGTGCCGGGCGCATCCTGCGTCGTCCTTCCTGCGGCGTCTGGTGAGCCGGCTTCGGCTCGGACATCTGCGTACCTCCAGGTTTTCGGGCCGCCATCCATTGTCCCGCACGGCACAAGCCCCCCGGGGCCGCTCAGGGGGTCCAGGCGATGCGGTGCTCGCGGAGCCGGGCGAGTACCGCGTGGTTCGCCTCCCAGCCGTCCGGGAACTTCACCGTCACACCGAGCTGCACCGGTTCGGTCGACGGATGCTCGTCCAGCAGCTCGGCAACGCCTGCCCGGCACACCACGACGCATGCGTGGCGGTGCCGGGACGCCAGCACGCACAGCCTGCCGGTCTCCAGATGGAACGCCGTCGCGTCGGGGCGCCCCGACAGGGGGTGCAGCACAACGGTGACGTCGAACTCCCGGCCCTGCAGCCGGTTCGCGGTGTCGACCGTGACCCCCGCCACCCCGAGCGCGCCGAGCTCCGCCCGTACCACGGCTGCCTGATCGCGGTGGGCTGTGCCGACGGCAATGCGGTCCGCGGTGAGCGGCGCCGGCTCCGCCGCACGCTCGCCGGTCGTGGCCCCGCCCCGGTCCAGCAGCCGCCGCACGACGCGGGCCACCGCCGCGACCGCCTCCGGATCGGTACGCGGCGTGAGCCGCGCCGGCAGTTCGAGCAGCCCCCAGCCGCTCGCCGCCGCCTCGTCGATCACCCGGTCCGGACCCTCGCCGTCCGACGCGAGCGCGAACGACAGCCGCCGCTCGCCCGGTCCCGTGCCGCTGCGGAACGGGGTGTATGGGTAGAAGGCGTCGGAGATCAGCGGCGCAGCCGAGGCAGGCAGCCGCCACGAGACCGGCAGCCGGTGCTGCGGCAGGTGCGGATTGTGCGCCAGCAGCGTCACCACCGCGCTCGCCGACGGGTCGTACGAAAGCCCCGCCCACTGCTCCGCGCCCACCACGCTGAACGGGTCCAACTGGCCGGGGTCGCCCACGAACAGTGCGCGCTCGAAGAGCCCGGCCACGCGCAGCAACGCGTCGGAGCGCATCTGGTAGGCCTCGTCGACGATCGCGTGGCGCCACGGCTCGATGTCCTTGCCCTTGACGTACGCCCACTTCGCGGCGGTCGCGATCACCACCTGCTGCCCGCGCAGTTCGGCCGCCTTCGTGGACTTCAGCACCGAGGCGTGCCGGTCGAGCACCGGGTCGGGCGGGGCGTCCGAGCCGTGCAACCGGCCGATGGGCAGGCCGGGCTCCGCGGTCGCGAGCCGGTCGACGAGATCGTCCACCTGGGCGTTGGTCTGCGCGACGATCATCAACGACTCGCCGTCGGCGGCGAGTCGGCGTGCCGCGCGCACCACCAGCGTCGACTTGCCCGCGCCCGGCGGCGAATCCACGACGACGCCGCGGTGCGGGCTGTCCCGGGCATCGCGCAGGATCGCCTCGGTGGCGGCCTCGGCGGCGGCAGCGGCGTCGAAATCCTCACCTGCCTCACTCAAAGGAAGTCCTCCGCGGTCACGGGATCGGGCGCGGCGGCGGCCGGGGCGGAGCCGGGCGGGCCGCCGTGGGTCCACGGGATGTCCTGCGGGTCCGGCAGCTCGGGGCCGCCGTGGGGCGCGTGTTCGAAGAGCGTCCAGCAGACGAAGTCGCCCTGGCCCGGCACCGAGCCGGGCTCCGGCACCTTGCCGCGGCCCATGCCGCTGACCAGCCTGAGCAGCAGCGCCCCGTCGCGCTCGGCGACGAACTCGGCGGTCTGGGCGGACGGTACGGCGGCCACGGGCGGCACTCGGTACACCTTGGCGCCCGGCTCCAGGCGCGGCCGGTCCCCCGTGACGACGCTCACCAGCGGCCGCGGCATCGGGCGTCTGCCGTCCGAGTACGCCATCTCGACCTCGACGACCTCACCCGCGAACGCCTCGCCGGCCAGCCGCCGTCCCGCCATCACCAGTGGGTCGTCCAGCGCCTCCTGCGCCTCGAGACGGGCTTGCGCCGCCTCGCGCCCGGCGAGCTTCTGCGCGGCCGTGACCGCGTCGTCGCGCTTCGGCTGCGGCGGCTCGCCCGCTCGCACCCGGTCCCGGTGACCGGTGAACGACCAGCGGTCGCGCTTCCAGCGGTCGCCGGCCCGGGACGCCGGCGGCAACGTGCGCAGCAGATCGATGCCGCGCCAGACGTTGTCCCACGTCGGACGTAGCTGGCCGGCCACGAGGTCGCGTATCGCCCGCTCGGCGGGGCCCAGGTCCGCACCCGCCGTCCTCGCCGCGTCGAATCGCGCCATCGCCGGGGCGAGGGCGCGGTTGTCGAAGACTGGATCGGTGGGCGGCCCTGCGGGCGGGCTGAGCAGCAGACCGTGCTCGTCGCGCGCCACCTCCGCAAGACGCGCGGCGGCCGCGCCGTTCGTCCCCGTCGGCGGATCGATCCAGGCGAGCAGCGCCCCCAGATGCTGGTCCTCCAGGGCGCTCTGCCCGGTCGCCCAGTGGCGGCTGAGCAGGTCGGTCATGGCCATGAGCAGCGCACTGCCCGGGGTGCGCGCCCGCTCGCCGTAATGCGTCAGCCAGCGCCCGAGCAGCGGGACCCGCTCGGGCGCCGGGTAAGGTTCTTCAGGGTCGTCCTCGGCGGTGCGGCGAAAGCGCGTGGAGCGGCCCAGCAGCCGTACGTACTCGATAGCCGTGGTGTTCGGCACGATCAGCTGCGGCGCGTCCGCGCAGATCTCGGACTCCTCCCTGGCCCGCGTCGCAGGTTCGGTCTCGACCGCGTCCTCGTACGACTCGATGTACGGCAGCACGGCATCGGCCAGCTCCGCGAGGAAGGCGAAGCGCAGCTGCCGGTCGCGCGGCTGCGGCACGACGAGCAGCCGCGGCGCGTCCCGGTCCGTCCCGACCAGCGCGCCCAGCGGAGCGCCCACCTCGCCCGCGGTCGTCAACATCACCAGGACCAAGGGGCGTTGGGACAGATGGCGGTGTCCGACCGTTGCGAGCGGCTGGGCGCGCCCCTCGGCCGCGGCCTGCGCTCGCGCGAGAGTCACCATCAGCGACATGCCGCCTCCTGCAGTGCCTGGGAGCGCAGCGCCGCGGCCCTGCGCAGCGCGGCCACCGCCGGATCGTCCGAGGCGCCGCCGTCCGCGGAGGCTGCCGCGAGCACCTGCTCGACGGTGGCCAGCGCACCGAGCTCGCCGCGCAGCGAGCGCCCCAGCGATTCGACCGACCCCATGGCACGCGCCCGTTCCCTGCAGTGGAAGGCGAGTTCACAGGTCGCGAGGCATTCCGGTGCGTAGGCGGACGGCACCGAGTCGACGGCCGCGGCGAGTTCGGCGCCCGGCCGGGTGGCCCGCCGCGCCAGCGGCTCATGTTGCTGTCTGTCGTCGTCCGCGAGCCGCAGATCGAACGTGGTGCCCTCCGGCAGGCCTGCGAGGAGCTCCTCGACCCGGGTGAGCCGGGCCAACTGCCGCCGGGTGACCGACAGCTGCTTGCGTACGTCGAGCAGCTCGGCGGTGGGCAGATTGGAGAAGTCCTTCGGGCAGACCAGCAGCGCCTCCGGCCGGGCCGCGCCCGGCCGGATCCGTTCCAGCGCCAGCACGTAGACGGCGGCTTGCCGCGCCGCCGCGCCCACCTTCACCGGATCGGCGCTCCCGTCGAGGACGGGGAAGGACTTGACCTCGATCACCGTCCACGACCCGTCCGGGCGCACGGCGATCGCGTCGGGCTCCAGATATGCGGGCGACCCGGCGACGTCGAGCACGAGCATCGGGTGGTCGAGCAGCGCCCAGCCGCCCGCAGGTGACAGCTGTTCGAGCGCGAGCCGGGTACGGGCGGCGCGCGCCTGCGGGTCCGGTGCGCTCAGGTCGGGCAGCGCCGCCACTGCATCCGCTTCGCTGTTCGTCGCGCCCAGCAGCCGCAGCAGCTCCTGGCAGCCGTCGGCCTTCACCCGCGCCTCGAAGGCGTGCCCGCGCGCGAAAGCGAACTGCGACTGCCCGAATGGCGCGGGCGCCCCCAACACCCGTGCCACCGCGGCCTTGTCCACCCCGGCCGCGTCGAGCAGCGCCCGCCGTCCGCACCCGGGATTGGCGGCCAGCGCGGCGAGCGCCCGGGCATCGAGCGCTCGTGGTGGAACGGCCGGTCCGCGCAACGCGGCCAGCCGCTCCCGCAGGGTGGTGCTCTCGGTCACGTCCGAAAGTCTGGCATCCGGGACCGACAACGCGGGGTATCGGGGGGAACATGAACGCATTGCGGACGCTGAACCGTACGACATACGTTATAAAGCGCCCGCATCGTCCCCGTCCCCGTCCCGATGAGCCGCCCATCATGACGAAGCCGCCCGTACATCCCCCCACACGTCCAACTCCCCGCCGCCGCACGCCTCGCAACACCCTCAACCGTGAGCGCGTCCTCGATGCCGCCGTCTCCCTCCTCGACCACGAAGGGCCCGACGCCTTCACCATGCGCGCCCTCGCCGAACGCCTCGGCGTCGGCACCATGGCCGTCTACACCCACTTCACCGGCAAGGACGAGATCATCGACGCCGTGCGCGAACGGCTGCTCGCCGAGATCGCCCTCCCCGCCGCCGAACACGCCGAACACGCCGGACACCCCGGACACCCCGGACACCCCGAGCACCCCGGACCCGCCGAACCGCGGCGCGCCGTGCGTGCGCTGTGCCGGAGCGTCTACCGACTGCTCGCCGACCACCCCTCCGTGCTCCACCTCCTCACCCGGGGGCCCGTGCGCGGCGACGAGGGCACGGCCGTCGTCGACCGTCTGCTCGGCCTGCTGCTGCGATCGGGGATGGACCGCTCGGCGGCGGCCCGCGCCGAGACCGCGCTGATGCAGTACACGGTGGGCGCCGCGCTGTGGACCGCGAGCGGACGCCGTCGCGGGCTCGCCCACCAGAACGGCGGCGAGCGGCTGCGGACACGGTTCGCCGGGCTGCCCGCGGACCGCTTCCCTCACCTCGTCGACCTCGCGCCGGAGCTGGCGTCGGCGCAGGACGGCCTGCGCCAGTACGAGCACGGCCTCGACGCGCTGCTCGACGGCCTGCTGGGTGCGGGGTGAGCGGGCGGCTCACCCGCGGAACCGCTCCGCCAGCGCCTGCACCTCCCCGTACGAGGGCACCTCGCGGACCGGTGCATCCGGGTGCGCGACGGCCCAGGCCGTCTCGACGGCGCTGTCCAGGGCCGCGCGGAAGAGCAACGAGCCGGTGGAGATGCGCCGCACGCCCAGCTCCGCGAGCCGGTCGTAGCTGACGCGACCGGGCGCGAACAGGACGTTCAGCGGTACGCCGACCGCCTCCACCACGCTGCGGACGGAGTCGTCGTCGACCAAGCCCGGCACGAAGACGCCGTCGGCGCCCTCCTGTTGGTAGGCCTCGACGCGGCGGAGCGTCACGTCGAGCGACGGTGCCTCACGCAGCCAGTGGGTGTCCGTTCTGGCGTTGACGAACAGGTGCGGCACGCGCTCCTTGACGGCGGCAATCACCTCGCGCTGCCGTGCGACCGGGGCGAGCGAGCCGTCGGCCCGGCCGTCCTCGATGTTGACCCCGACGATCCCGGCGTCGGCCAACTCGGCCGCGAGCGCCGCGACGTCACCGGGGTCCTCGCCGAACCCGCCCTCGATGTCGACGGTGATCAGCGCATCGAGCCTGGCCAGCCCGAGTGCGAGCGCCACGGTCTGCGCCCGGGTCGCCCCGGCCCCGTCCACCATGCCGGCGGCCGCGGCGACCCCGAGGCTCGTCGTTCCGATCGCCCGGAACCCGCGTGCCGCGAGCGCCGCGGCGGACGCGTGGTCCCATGCGTTGGGCAGCAGCAACGGCTGCTCACGATGGTGCAGCTCCCGGAACTCCTGGAACCTGCGGAACCCGTCGTCAGGTGCGAAGTCGCTCATGCGCCCACGGTAGGGCGGCATCGCTTCGCTCCCCGTCGAAGCGAGCCCGCCGCGCGGTGAAGCGTTGCAGCGTTACGCCGATCGCCTGGAGTGTGCATGCCGGGCCAGGAACTCGGCCACCGCGCCGCGCCTGCGGTGCGGGCCGAGCGTCGTCGCCGCCGCGTCCAGCATCGTGCGGATGCGCGAGGACCTGACGTGCTCGCCCAGCAGGTCGAGCACTCGCCGGCCCGCCTCCGCCGCCTCGTCGGGTTCACCGCCCGCTGCGAGATCCCCCGCCAACTCCGCACTGTAGAGCGCGATATTGCGCGTGAAGTGAGGATCCTGCAGGGCTACGCCCCGCCGTGCGTGCACCGCGGCGCGACGGTACTCGCCCAGCCGCGACCAGCACTGCGCCTCGAGTCCCTCCAACTCGGCCTCGCCGTAGAAGGTCATCCACTCCGGATCGGCGTCGGACGGCCCCTTGCCGTACAACCGCGCGGCGCGCAGCAGCGCCCGCTCGCACGCCGCCCGGTCGCCGAGCCCGGCCCAGCCCCCCGCCTCACGCAGGGCGAGCAGCGACAGCAGGCGCGACGATCCGAGCGCTCTGGCCGCGCGCTGGGCGGCCTGTGCGGCTCGCACCGCCTCGCGCGGGCGACCCGCGTCGCGCGCGAGGAACGCGGTGTTGCAGAAGGCGTGCGCCTCCAGCGCCGGGTCGCCGGACATACGGGCGGTGGCCAGCGCTTCCGCATAGTACGAACGGGCATCGGCATGGCGCCCGGAGTCGTGCGCCAACCATCCCACGGAGATGGCGAGTTCACCCGATCCGGCGTGCAATCTGTCGGCGACGGCCTGGCTGTACATCCCCTGGTCGAGCAGCGCATAGGCGCTGCGCAGCGAGTGGCCGGCCCGCTGGAAGAGCCCTTCCGCGCCGTGCCTGTCGTCGAGCAGCCGGATCTGTCGCACCGCCTCCTCGACCGAGTGGGCCTCGCGGCCGCCGATCCGGCGCGGTACGGCCGGTGCCGGGCCGATCGGCGCCGGCAGCGCTGCCGCCAGTGCGGCAGCCGGGCCGCTGGTCATGAATGCGCGACGCAGCACGTCGCTCTCCTCGTTGTTGCTGTCAGTGCTGAAGGTGCCGTCATCCACCATGGGCACCACGGGCCCCGCATCCGCGTGCAGCCTGCGACCCCGTACCGCCTCGCGCGGTGCGAACCCCATGTCCGTGAGCGTGCAGCCGGGGAACATGTGCTTGAAGACTCGCTCGTACGCGTAGTTGGGGCACCGGATCTCGCCCGACTCGACGCGGCCGATGTAGCGCGCGTCGCAGCTCACCCGCTCACCGATCTCGCGGGCCGCCCTCCGTACCGCCGCGGCGAACTCGCCGGGCGACAGGTCGCCCCGCAGCCGTCGGAAGGCTGTGTTGGGCGCCGGCGGTGAGGGTGCCATGACGAGGCCTCCTCCTGAGGGTGTTCGGGGTGCTGGGATGGTGCGGGGTGTGGTACGTGTGTGATTTCGGCGGCACGACCGTACTCGCTGTGATGCGGCAAGTACGCAGTGTTTGGCTACAAACCGGATATCTCACCCGCGATCCGCCATGAAGTGCCATCCTTTGCAGCGTTTCGCGACCGTAGCTGTTGACGCCCTTCACGCGTTGATCCCGGTGTGACCGTTCAGGGCCCGACAGTGAGGAGGTTCCCTTGTTGGAGACTTCAGGGGCGCACAGATCATCCGGGTCGAAGATGAAGGCGGCGGGCGCGCCCGCCTCGGACGCGGTGTCGGCGGTGGCGGCCCCCGACTGGGATCTGGTCACCGTGCCGTCGCGGCAGGGCCTCGAAGCCGTTGACATTCTGCGGCTGCGCACGGGCGTCGGGCCGGTGCTGCACGACTCCTCGGGCGACACTCTCGGTTTCCTGGTCCCGCCCGGCACCGCCGACGGCTGGGACCTGCCGGGCAGCGCGTGCACGGAGACCGACGGCGGCGGGCGCAGGCTCGCCGGCGATCCACCGGTCGCGGGCACGGGCTGGCTCGTACCGCCGGAGAGCAGCCACCCGGTCACCGATCCCGCGCTGCTGCGCCAGGCGCTCGGCGAGGCGGCGCGCACCATCGAGGCCGCCGACGCGCTCTGATCACGCCACCGCCGATACTGGTGAGGTGGCAGGCGGAACGGGCAGGACAGGCAGGGGACGGGCGGCGGCCCGGCAGGGCCGGGAGCCGGTGCGCGCCTTCGTCGGCGGCGGCGCCGCCGAGCTCGTACCGGACCGGGAGCGGCCGCGCGCCTGGTCGCTGCTGATCGACGGCGCCCCACAGTCGCATGTCGACCTCGACGACCCCGAACGCCTCGACTTCGCCTACCAGCGCAGGCTCGGCCATATGATCGATCTGATGGCGGCGCAGGGCATGCCGCTGCACGTCGTCCACCTAGGCGGGGGTGCGCTCACCCTCCCGCGGTACGTCGCCGCCACCCGTCCGCGCTCCACCCAACAGGTGATCGAGATCGACACGGCGCTCGTCGAACTCGTCCGCCGCGAACTGCCGTTGGACCGCACATGGCGGATCCGCGTGCGTGGCGGGGACGCCCGCGAAGGGCTGGCCAAGCTCCACGAGAACTGGGCGGATCTCGTGATCGCCGACGTCTTCCACGGCGCGCGCACGCCTGCGCATCTGACGTCCGTGGAGTTCCTCGCCGATGTGCGGCGGGTGCTGCGGCCCGACGGGGTATATGCGGCCAATCTCACCGACGGCGGAGGACTTGCGTTCCTCCGGTCGCAGGTGGCGACCGTGCGCTCCTGCTTCGAGGAGAGCTGTCTGGCCGCCGATCCTGCGGTGCTGCGCGGCCGGCGCTTCGGCAACGCGATGCTGGTCGCCTCCGGCCGGGCCCTCCCGTTCGCCGAGCTGACCCGCCGGATCGCCGGCGACCCGCACCCCGGACGCCTTGAACACGGCAGGGAACTTGCCGACTTCACCGGGGGAGCGGCTCCCGTCACCGACGTGACGGCCGCCGCGTCTCCCGTGCCGCCGCCGGATGCCTTCCGCTGAGGACGCTTCCGCTGACGGAGGGCGGGCCCTTCAGCCGGTGGTGGTCGTCACCATCGGCGGGTGATCGTTCCAGGTGCAGAAGACCGAAGAGGTCTGGTTGCCGGAGGTGAAGTCCACCCGGATCCACTGGGGTTGCTTCCATACCTGCATGGACCACCCTGAGTCGGGCGTTGCGGACACCAGGGTCGCCGAGGACGTCCCGAGGTCGAGCGCCACACGGCCACCGGTGACCGTGTAGCTGTGAATGGTGCCGGTCTCCGAGGACGACGGTGACGTGGCCGAAGGGGCCGGCCGCGGACCGGCCGCGGAACCCCCCGCGGACGTCCCCCCGGTCGGTGTGGCACGCGCGGAGCCCGACGGCGAGTCGCTGTGCGACGGGCGGGGTTGCTGCGTGGAGGACGACTGCGGGGTGATGCTGACCCCCGTGGCGGCGTTGCTCGGCACGGACGAGATGGGCAGGGCGCGGGGAGGGTCGTACGCGGTGCTCGCCAGCACCGTCCGGACGCCGAACCAGGACAGCGTCACCGCTGCGCCGGTCGCCAGCGCCCATGCTCCCGCTTGCACCAAACCTCGTCGCATCGGGCTCAATACTGTCGCACGCGCCTGATGCGTCAAGCGCCCGCCCGGTTGCGTACTCCTGTGCCCGTCCGACCGGTAAGCTATGCGGCCGCGCGATCGCTCGTATGGCGTACGGTGCCGACCATGGCCAGTGTGCTCGTCGTCGAGGACGACCAATTCGTGCGCTCCGCGCTCATCAGGCACCTCACCGACGCCGCCCACACGGTGCGCAGCGTGGGTACCGCACTCGAGGCGCTGCGCGAGGTGGCTCAGGTCGGCTTCGACGTGGTGATCCTCGACCTCGGCCTGCCCGACCTCGACGGCGCCGAGGCGCTGAAGATGCTCCGCGGCCTCACCGACGTCCCCGTGATCATCGCCACGGCGCGGGACGACGAGGGCGAGATCGTCAGGCTGCTCAACGACGGAGCCGACGACTATCTCGTCAAACCGTTCTCGGTGGAACACCTGTCGGCGCGGATGGCCGCCGTGCTGCGCCGCTCGCGGGGCACCGAGGCGTCCCGGGTACTGCGCGTCGGGGGCCTGCGGATCGACGTGCTGCGCAGGGAAGCGGTGCTCGACGGCACCGCCCTCGATCTGACCCGCCGCGAGTTCGACCTGCTCTCCTTCCTCGCCGCCCGCCCCGGGGTCGTCGTGTCACGGCGTGAACTGCTCGCCGAGGTCTGGCAGCAGGCCTACGGCGACGACCAGACCATCGATGTGCACCTGTCATGGCTCCGCCGCAAACTGGGCGAAACCGCCGCCAAACCCTGCTATCTGCACACGCTGCGCGGGGTGGGCGTGAAACTGGAGCCGCCGAGAGACGTGGATGACGGGCGATGAGGTGGGCGCTGGTCAAGGTCGTGCTCGCCGTCACCGCGATGGTGGTACTGGCCTTCGCCATACCGCTCGGGCTCGTCGTCAAGGAGCTTGCCCGCGACCGGGCGATGTCCAACGCCGAACGCCAGGCCGCCGCGATCGGCCCCGCGCTCGCGATCACCACCGACCGTACCCAGCTGGAGCGCGCGGTCGCCTCCACCCAGGCGGGCGCCGACGGACAGATCGCCGTGAACGTCCCGGCGGCCGGCGGAAGCGGCGCGGTGGAGATCGGCACCCAGCGCGTCACGCAGGCCGAGCTCGACACCGCGACCAGGTTCGGCCGGGCCTCGACCGTCTCCGTGCCCGGCGGCTACGCGCTGCTCCAGCCCACCGCCGTGAGCTCTGGATCGATCGCGGTCGTCGAAGTCTTCGTCCCCGAAGGGGACATCACCCGCGGCGTAGCGACCGCGTGGCTGATGCTCGGGCTCGTCGGCGCCGGGCTCGTCGTTGGCTCCGTGGTGATCGCCGACCGGCTCGGCACCCGGGTGGTGCGACCCGCCCGGCTGCTCGCCGCCGCCGCCCACGACCTCGGTCAGGGGGACTTGGGCGTACGGGTCCGGGAGGACGGGCCGTCCGAACTGCGGGCGGCGGCCGTCGCGTTCAACTCGATGGCCGATCAGGTGACCCAACTGCTTGCCAATGAGCGTGAGCTGGCCGCCGACCTCTCCCACCGGCTGCGCACGCCGCTCACCGTCCTGCGGCTCAATGCCGCCTCGCTCGGCGACGGCCCGGCCGCCGAGCAGACGCGGGAAGCCGTCGCCCAGCTGGAGCGCGAGGTCGACCAGATCATCCGCACCGCGCGCGCCCAGCGCTCCGCCTCCGCCGGCGGATCGGCCTCGGTCGGCTGTGACGCGGCGGAGGTGATCCGCGAGCGCATGGCGTTCTGGTCCGCGCTCGCCGAGGACCAGGGACGCCGGGTGCGCACCGCGGGGGCCGACCGGCCGGTGCGCGTACCCGTCGTCCGTGCCGACCTCGCGGCGGCGCTCGACGCGATGCTCGGCAACGTCTTCCGCCACACCCCGGAAGGCACCGCCTTCGCGGTCGACGTGCACAACGGTGAGGACGCGGTGATCGTGCTCGTCTCGGACGCCGGTCCCGGGATCCAGGACCCGGACGCCGCACTGCGCCGCGGCCAGGGCGACGGAGGCCCCGGCTCGACCGGGCTCGGCCTCGACATCGTGCGGCGGGTGGCGGAATCGACCGGCGGCGACGTCACGATCGGCAACTCCGTGCTCGGTGGCACGGAAGTACGGGTGTGGCTGGCGCTGCGCCCCAGGGCGTCGGGCGGCAGGCGACGGGTGCGGCGCGGGCACCGCGTCGGCCGCGGACGCCGGGCCGGGGCGGTCCGCTCCTGAGCCCGCCTTGGAACGATTCACCGTCCCCCATCCCATCAACGGCGTGACCATCGGCGCGGTCAACATCACGGCGAAGGACTACGGCTCGTCTCACGCGCCCAGTCCTACGCCGCTGACAACTGCAGCTCCATCGTGCAGAGTGCGAACGCCTTCGCCGACGCTTTCAAGGCGTACACGGGCTGACGCCCCGCGGTTTCACAAGCGCACACGAGCGCACACAAGCGCTACGTCCCGGCCGGGTGGATCCTGGCCGGGGCATTCGCTTTAACCGTCTCCGATCGGGTCCTTAAGCGGTCCATAAAGGTCTCAACCACCGTCCCTATCAGGAACTTTGTCCGTTTCGAAGCCGCTAGCGTGCTTGCCGTCCCCAGACCCCGACTTCAGGTAGGCAACGCATGAGCAGCACGCACCGCCGTCGTACCAGCCGCAAGGTCAAGATGATCGGCGGCATCGTCGCGGCCGTCGCGGTCACCGGCACCACGGCCACCCTCGCAGGCTCGGCGATGGCGAACGGGACCTCCGCCGCCTCCTCCTCGTCGACGACGAACTCCGCCTCCGGCACTGGCAGCGACAGCGCGTCGAACGCCGGCTTCTCGCCGTACGTCGACACCTCGCTCTACCCGGCGTACGACCTGACGGCAACCCAGAAGGACACCGGCGTCAAGCAGTTCAATCTGGCCTTCATCACGGCGGGCGGCGGCTGTGCCCCGGAGTGGGGCGGCATGACCGCCCTCGGCAGCAACCCGACGGCCAACCAGATCAGTGCGCTGCGCTCCGCCGGCGGCGACGTGCGTGTCTCGTTCGGCGGCGCCAACGGCACCGAACTGGCCCAGGCCTGCTCGTCCGCCTCCGACCTGGCGGCCGCCTACGGCAAGGTGATCGACCAGTACAAGCTGACGAAGGTGGACTTCGACATCGAGGGCGGCGCCATCTCCGACGCGGCCGCCAACACCCGCCGCGCGCAGGCCATCGCGCAGCTGCAGAAGAGCCACCCGGGACTGGACGTCTCCTTCACGCTCCCCGTGATGCCGACCGGTCTCACCTCCGACGGCACCAACCTGATCGCCAATGCGAAGAGCAACGGCGTGACCATCGGCGCCGTCAACATCATGGCGATGGACTACGGCTCGTCCTACAGCGGTGACATGGGCCAGTACGCGATCCAGGCGGCCACCGCCACGGAGGGCCAGGTCAAGAGCGCACTGGGGATTTCCGACGCGGATGCGTGGAAGAGGATCGCGGTGACCCCGATGATCGGTGTCAACGACGTGAGCTCCGAGACGTTCACGGTCGCCGATGCGGCGAAGCTCGCCGACTTCGCCAAGTCCAAGGGGCTTGCGTGGCTGTCGATGTGGTCCGCCGCGCGCGACAAGCAGTGCTCGGGAGGCGCCAAGAACTACGCCGACCCCACCTGCAGCTCGATCGTGCAGAGTGCGAACGCCTTCGCCGACGCCTTCAAGGCGTACACGGGCTGACGACTGACGCTTCCTTCGGCTGCAACTGCACCGCAGCCGATGCCCCGGCCGGGAGTCCCCTCCTCGGCCGGGGCATCGGGCGTTGCCGCACAAGGCGCGTGGCACGCGGCACGCGAAGGGCAGCGACCGGCGGCGATACGTGGTAGATAGCCGATATGTCGCAATCCTGGTCGCTTGTCCTGATCGCCGGTATCGCGGTCCTGTCGTCCTTGGCCGTCTCCGCACTGAAGCGGCTGGGACGAGGCCGGGTGGCGGTGCCGGCCGCGGTCGTCGAGATCGCCCTGGGGATGGTGGTGGGCCCAGGTGTGCTGGCGTGGGTGTGGGACAGCGAGGTGCTGGACGTACTGGCCCACGCCGGTCTAGCCGCGCTGATCTTCCTCACGGGCTTCGGCGTCGGGACCGACGTCACGGCGGTCGGCGGCAACGCGCTGCGGCGTGCGGGCTGGTCGTGGCTGGTGGCGCTGGCGCTTGGCCTCGGCGCCGGTGTGCTGTTGCGCGGCGGGCGGTTCGGCGAGGGCGCGATGGTGGGCGTGGCGCTGACGACGACCGGGCTGGGGCTGGGGCTGGGGCTGGGGCTGGGGCTGGGGTCGGCGGCGCTGCCCGCGCGCTGCGGCCGCTTGCGGGAGGCGGCAGTGTCGGGCGCTGCCGCGGGCGTGACCGGGCCGGTCGTCGCACTGGCGGTGATGGTGGGCGGGGCTGTGGGCGCGTCGATCGCCGCGGTGACCGTCGCAACGGTGGTGTGGGCGATGCGGCCGCGCGGGGCGGTGCGCGCGCGTGAAGGCCGCGGGCGCGAGATCGACGGGCCTACGGCCGTGCGCTGGGTGGTGCTGCCGCTCGCCGCGATGGTCTGGGTCTCCCAAGTGGCGGGCCTCGACGTGCTGTTGGGGGCGTTCGCCATCGGGGTGGCTGCCCGCCGGGTGCTCGGCGCCGACCCGGTCCTGCCGCGCACGATCGAGGCCATCGGCTACGGCTTCCTCGTCCCCTTCCTCTACGTCGTGACCGGAGTCGACATCGACCTGGGGGCGCTGGGCGGCAGCCTCCGGTCGCTCGCGCTCGTCCCCCTCTTCGTCCTGCTCTTCCTCGTCGTACGCGGCGGACCGGTCGCGCTGTTCGCGCCGCGCGGACTGCGGGTGCGCGAGCGCGCGGTACTTGCGCTCGACGCGGCCACGGCGCTGCCGCTGGTCGTGGTGGTCACGACGCTCGCACTGAGCGACGACCGCATGACTCCGGGCGCAGCCGCCGCACTGGTGGTGGCGGGCCTGGTCTCCGTCGTCGTCTTCCCGCTGTCCGCAGGCCGCCGTGACTGCCCGGCCGACGAGGGGAGTTCCGGCACTACGGCCGAGCCTGCTGCTCCTGCGCGATCGCCTTATGGTTGCGGATGACCTCGTCGATGATGAAGTTCAAGAATTTCTCGGCGAAGGCCGGATCGAGGTGCGCGTCCTCCGCCAGCCGCCGCAGCCGCGCGATCTGGGCGATCTCGCGCGCCGGGTCCGCGGGGGGCAGCTCGTGGACCGCCTTGAGCCGCCCGACGGCCTGCGTGCACTTGAACCGCTCGGCGAGCAGGTGTACGAGTGCCGCGTCAAGGTTGTCGATGCTGGCACGCAGCCGCAGCAGCTCCTGCCGGGCCGACTCCTCCACGTCAGGGGTGTGTGCCGCCTGATCGGCACCCTGCTCGCCCGCCATGCGATGCCTCCGCCTCTCTCGCTCTTGCAGTCCCTCGGTCCATCGGTCCGCCCCGGTGTTCCGATGCGGGGGACCAACCCTAGACATCATCCGGAACGTGAAGCCATCCGGGCAAAGTTAGGGAGATCCGCCCGTGGTGTCGACCACGTCGCACAGTCGGAGCCGATCCGCTTGCTAGCGTCCGGCCCATGGGATGGTACAAACCCGGCGAATCGCCATCCGGGGAGCGGACCGCGGCGCGCACCCGTCGGCGTACCCGCCGCCTGAGCGCGTTCGTCTCGGTCGCTGTGCTGGTGTGCAGTGCCGCGGTCAATGCGCCGACGCAGCAGCGCGGCGCGCCTCCGCGCGCCATCACGATGCCGCCGGCCGGCACCCTCCCGTACAGCATCGGCATCCCAGGCCTGATGCGCAGGCCCGCGGTCCGAGGTGAGGCGACCGGCGACAGCGCGGCTCCGGGTGAGGGCGCGCCGGATGGGCCGGACGGCGGCGATGACAGCGGCAAGGACGAGCAGCCCCGCGACGTGAGCCCGGAACTCGCCCATGACCTCGCCCCCCTCGACGCCGACGGGGCGGGGCTGTCCGTCGCCGTCTACGACACCGCCACCAGAAGCAGCGGCCTGTATGGCCACGGCGCGTACGACACCGCCAGCATCGTCAAGGTCGACATCCTGACGGCGCTGCTCCTCCAGGCCCAGCGGGCCGGGCGCAACCTGACCGCGCGTGAGCGCCGCTACGCAGCGGCGATGATCGAGCGGAGCGACAACACGGCGGCGACCGCCCTGTGGCGCAGGATCGGCGGGGCGCGCGCGCTCAACGCCGTCAACCGCCGACTCGGGCTGCGTTCCACGCGAGGCGGCGCGGGCCACTGGTGGGGGCTCACACGGACCACAGCCGCGGACCAACTGGCCCTGCTCCGATCCGTCTTCGGCCCCAAATCGGTGCTGAGCGCCGGCCGCCGGAAGTACCTGATGCAGCTGATGGGTCACGTCGAGCCCGACCAGGCGTGGGGTGTCTCGGCGGCGGCCGACCGTGCCACGGTCAGCGCGCTGAAGAACGGCTGGCTGATGCGGTCCGACACGGGACTGTGGGATGTCAACAGCATCGGCCGGGTGACATACGACGGGCACGCGATGCTGGTCGTCGTGCTCTCCAACGGCAACATCAGCTGGGACGAGGGGATCGGGCGCGTCCAGCAGGCCGCGCGGATCGCCGTGCGCGCGGTGGACACCGACTGAGTTCTCATCGCCTCCAGTGCCTCCAGTGCCTCCAGTCCTCTAGTAGAGATTCGCCTCATAGGACGGCCCGTAGTAGTGCTCCAGCTCTTCCAGCGAGTTGTCCCGGCGCTCCAGCGCCTTGGAGATGCGCGCCCGCGACGGCAGTGCGTCCGGGTGCCAGGTCTCCGGCCTCCACAGGGAGGACCGCAGGAACGCCTTCGAGCAGTGGTGGAACACCTCCTCGATGTCCACCAGCAGCGCAACGGCCGGACGGTGGCCGCGCACCACCATCCGGTCGAAGAACGGGGCCTCGCGCACCAGCCGTGCCCGGCCGTTGATCCGCAGCGTGTCGCCGCGGCCGGGCACGAAGAAGATCAGGCCGACGTGCGGGTTGGACAGCACATTGCGGAAGCCGTCGGCGCGGCGGTTGCCCGGGCGCTCCGGGACCGCGATGGTCTTCTCATCCAGCACCAGTGCGAGACCGTCCGGGTCGCCCTTGGGCGACACGTCGCACGTCCCGTCCGCCGCCGACGTCGCCACCAGGCAGAACGGGGACGCCTCCAGCCACTGCACGTCCAGCGCATGCAGCGTGGGGCGCGTCTTCTCCCAGGCCCGCGGCAGCGGCTCGCTGATCAGCTCGCGCAGCTCCGCCTCGGACGTGATCTCGACGAGCTCCGCGGTCTCGCCGGAATCTCCGGTCCTTCCGGTCCCCTCGGACACGGTCCCCTCCTCGCTGGCCGGACATGAATCAAGCCCCTGACCATTACTGCAGGTCAGGGGCTTGATGGTGCAGGGTGAGTGACGGGACTCGAACCCGCGACATCCTGGACCACAACCAGGTGCTCTACCAGCTGAGCTACACCCACCACGACCGGCGCTTTCGTCGCCTTCCGCACCGGCCGAGAAGAAGCATACAGGGTTTTCCTGCGTGCTCGCTCCAGCCGTTGCCGGGGCATAACGGGCGCGCCGCGCCTCTCCGGCTGCCGAAGCGATCAGCCCCGCGGCTGGTCGGCTTCGGCGGGGAGCACGTACTTCGCCGCGATCGCCCGCACCGTCTCGGTATCGGGACCCGGCGGCGGGACGAAGACGGCCTCCCGGTAGTAGCGCAGCTCGGCGATGCTCTCCCGGATGTCGGCGAGCGCACGGTGGTTGCCGTTCTTCTGCGGCGCGTTGAAATAGGCGCGTGGATACCAGCGCCGCGACAGCTCCTTGATCGAGGACACGTCCACGATCCGGTAGTGCAGGTGCTGTTCGAGGGAGGGCATGTCGCGGGCGAGGAAGCCCCGGTCCGTGCCGACAGAGTTCCCGCACAGCGGGGCCTTGCGCGGCTCCTTCACAAACGTGCGGACGTAGTCGAGCACCTCCTTCTCGGCCTCGGCCAGGGTTGTGCCGCCGGGCAGCTCGTCGAGCAGGCCGGAGGTGGTGTGCATGTCACGCACCACCTCCGGCATGGTTTCGAGCGCCTCCGCGGGCGGTTTGATAACGATGTCCACACCATCGCCCAGGATGTTGAGCTCCGAATCGGTTACGAGGGCGGCCACCTCGATCAGTGCGTCATGCCGAAGCGAGAGCCCGGTCATTTCGCAGTCGATCCACACCATGCGGTCGTTCATATGTCTCACCCTACGGGGCGATCGCGCTGACCTGGCATAGCCGTGCTGCGAGAGGTGCCGGCGGAGGTGGCTGCCGAAGTGCCGGGACGCAGCGCGGTCCGGCCTCCCCGATCGCCGCGCAGCCGCGTCAGGCCCGGAGCGCCGAAGGGGTCGGTGCTGTCGGCGCGGCCGTGCTGCTCGGGCAGGCGCGGAGCGTAGGCGTCCGACTCCGGCTTCGCCGTTCTCCCGGGGTCGGGCGCATCGCCGCCCGGCGGCGAGGTGGCCGGCCTGCGCGGGTGCGGCAGGCGATCGGCTCTCGGCTCGCGTTCGGTCCCCTCGCCTCGGTCGCCTCGGTCGCCTCGGTCGCCTCGGTCGCCTCGGTCGCCGCGCTCCAGCCGTTCCCGTTCCCGTTCCGTGCGTTCCACCGGATCGGAGGGTCTGCGGGCCCGGAAGGCGGTGCGGTATGAGGCGGGGGATGCCCCCAGCTGCCGCCGGAAGTGCCCGCGCAGGGCGACCGGAGAGCGGAAGCCGCACCGTGCCGCGACCTCGTCCACCGAGTAGTCCGAGGTCTCCAGCAGCCGCTGTGCCTGCAGCACCCGCTGGGTGATCAGCCACTGCAGCGGAGCGCTGCCGGTCAGCGACCGGAAACGACGGTCGAAGGTCCGGCGGCTCATGTAGGCGCGCGCTGCGAGCGTCTCCACGTCGAACTGCTCGTGGAGGTGTTCCAGCGCCCAGGCGACAACCTCAGCGAGGGGGTCGCCGCCGATCTCCTCCGGTAATGAACGGTCGAGGAAGCGCTCCTGGCCGCCGCTGCGGCGCGGAGGCACGACGAGGCGGCGGGCGAGCGCAGTGGCGACCTCGGCGCCGTGGTCGGTCCGCACGACGTGCAGGCACAGGTCGATGCCCGCGGCCGTACCGGCGGAGGTGAGGATGTCGCCGTCGTCGACGAACAGCTCGCGCGGGTCGACGTGGACCGACGGATAGCGCTTGGCCAGCGTCGGGGCGTACATCCAATGCGTGGTCGCCGGCCGCCCGTCCAGCAGGCCGGCGGCGGCGAGCACGAACGCGCCTGTGCACAGGCCGATGATTCTCGCGCCCTCCTCATGGGCGCGGCGCAGCGCACCCAGGGCGGATGCGGGCGGCGGCTGGGAGATCGAGCGCCAGGCCGGCACGACGACGGTGCCTGCTCTGCTGAGCGCTTCGAGGCCGTAGGGCGCGGTGAGTTCGAGCCCGCCCGTCGTACGCAGCGGTCCGTCCTCGCCCGCGCACACCAGGAGCCGGTAACGGGGGACACCGGCGTCCTGGCGGTCGACGCCGAAGACGGAGAGTGGGATGGAGCTTTCGAAGATCGGTCCGCCGCTGAACATCAGCACGGCGACGACTTCCCTGCGGCGCCGTGCGGACAGCTTGCGACCGGCCGCACCGGCACCCGCGGCGCCTGTTCCGGTACCCGCGCCGGCTGCCGGGCCCCCGCCCGGCGTGGCCGGCACGGGCTGCGGGGCCTGCGTCATCGGGGTGCGGGGGGACGGAGTTGACGAGATCGCGGTCTCCGTCGCCGCACCGGTCCTGGAGTCCTGGGTCATGGCGGATGAGCCCCCCTCGGTCGACGTGTCCTCCTGGTACTGCACGTTCCCCCGCCGTGTTACCCAAGATCGAATCTACTGTGTCCACAGTGGCTGAGGTGACAAGTTCACCACCCGGCGCTAAGTCGACATGACAACTTGGCGTGAAGCATTCGATCACGAAGCGTTCCACTCACAGGCTCCGCTGGGAAGTACGCCTCTGGCATGTCCCCCGGTAACCCCCCGGCGCGGTTGACCGCCTGAGCCCCCTGCGCTCCTGTCTGCCCTGGTAGCGCGCGGGTTAATGGCGGGTGTTCCCAATGGGCGCACTACGGCGAGAAGTTGGCTGAAAAGAGTCGTAACTCCAGCCTGCTTCCCCTCCTGAGGAGGGGTAGTGCGCCCCTCCTTGGGAGGTGCGCCTCCATGCGCCGTCATGGCCGCAGGCCTGCGCTGGTGCAGAACCGGCCGGGCGCCGTTGTGAGGGACCGGGCCGGGGAACGCGGACCGGTGAACCCGGTGACCCCGAACGTCGTATTACTTACGGAAGGCTAATGGTTGCGAGGTGAACGTCCGGTTGCGGGGACTGTTCGGTTCGGCTGTTTGACGAGCGCCCCGTCCGGGGATGGTCGGTGCAAGTCCTGGAGGCTCCGCCCGTTGGGCAGGGGGCGTTGCACTTCCCGCCCGGCTCCGGCATTCTCCTGGAAACTCCGGGTACGAACACCACCCGGTGGAGCGCTCGGTGTGTCTGTGCAGGGACGCTCCGTCGCCGTACCCTGGTGGCAGTGGGAGGGCAACGCCCTTACCGGCCAATACGGCCGGTCCCGCTGCTCCAGCTGTCCGTGTCCGCTTCAGCGGCGCTCCCGGCGTCGCCTTCGCCGAAAACCCCACCATGGCCGGTTACGAGCTCCCAGAGCCTGCCGACGGCAAGCCGCTAGCCCATTCGGCGGCGGAACCCGAGGCGGGGGAAAAGTCGCGCCATTCGTGTGATCCCGCGTTCCAGCACGGTGTGGTGGTTGGTTTCGACGGATCCGTCTCCAGCGAACGCGCCCTCGCCTACGCCATCGGCATGGCCCGCCGCTCCGGCTCCGGGCTGATCATCGTGCACGTCGCCAACCGATTGCCCGCCACGGTGTGGGCCGGATGTGAGCCGCCGGTCTTCGTGGATGTACCCGATCACCGCACCGAAGTGCTGGGCCTGGAGCTGGCCTGTGCGGACTACCTCTCCGAGGTGTCGTGGATCCTCGTCGAGCGGGGCGGTGACATCTGCCACGAACTGGAAGAGGTCGGCCGGGAGTATGCCGCCGACGCGATCGTGGTCGGCGGCACGCACGGCATCATCGGCAAGATCTTCGGCTCGGTGGCCGGCCGTCTCGCCCGGCGTGCTCAGCGCCCGGTGATCGTCATCCCGTGAGATGACGCCGGCGGCGTATCCCGCCCGTACCCCGCACGCCTTCCCTACTCCACGGTGACCGACTTAGCGAGATTGCGCGGCTTGTCGATGTCGCGGCCGAGCGCGAGCGCGGCGTGGTACGCCAGCAGCTGCAGCGGGATCCCGAGCAGCACCGGGTCGAGCTCGGGCTCGTTGTGCGGCACCACGATCGTGTCGTCCGCCGCCTCCTGCGGCGCGTGGGCCACGGCCAGGATCCGGCCGTGGCGCGCCTTGATCTCCTCGAGCGTCGCCCGGTTCTTCTCCAGCAGCTCGTCGTCCGGCACGATCGCGACGGACGGCACATCGGGCTCGATGAGCGCCAGCGGCCCGTGCTTGAGCTCGGAGGCCGGATAGGCCTCCGCGTGGACGTAGGAGACCTCCTTGAGCTTCAGCGAGGCCTCACGGGCGACCGGGTAGCCGCGCACGCGGCCGACGAACATCATGCTGCGGGCGTCCGCGTAGGAGTGCGCGAGCTTCTTGATTTCCTCCTCGGCGCTCAGGATCTCCGCGATCTGTGCGGGTAGCCGGCGCAGCCCTGCGATGATCCGCTTGCCGTCGGCGACCGACAGATCCCGCACCCGGCCGAGGTGGAGGGCGAGCAGAGCGAAGGCGACGGCGGTGTTGGTGAAGCACTTGGTGGACACGACGCAGACCTCGGGTCCGGCGTGCACGTACATCCCGCCGTCCGCCTCCCGGGCGATCGCGCTGCCGACCACATTGACCACGCCGAGGACGCAGGCGCCCTTGCGCTTGAGCTCCTGGACGGCGGCGAGTGTGTCGTAGGTCTCACCCGACTGGCTGACGGCGATATAGAGGGTGTCGGGATCGACGACGGGATTGCGGTAGCGGAACTCGCTCGCGGGTTCGGCGTCGGCGGGGATGCGCGCGAGCTCCTCGATCAGCTGGGCGCCGATCTGGCCCGCATGGAACGCCGAGCCGCAGCCGAGGATCTTCACCCTGCGCACTCCGCGCGCCTCGCGGGCGTCGATGCCGAGGCCGCCGAGGTGGACGGTGGCGAACCGGTCGTCGATGCGCCCGCGCAGCACCCGGTCCACCGCGTCCGGCTGCTCGCAGATCTCCTTGTGCATGTAGTGCTCGTGGCCTCCGATGTCCCAGGCCCCGGGGTCGGCCGCCTCGCCCTCGATGGTGGTCGGCGAGCCGGAGGTGCGGCTGCCCTCGGTCGTGTACGTGCGGTACTCGCCGGCCTTGAGCGTGGCCATCTCGCCGTCGTCGAGGGTGACCACCTGGCGGGTGTGGCGGACCAGGGCGGCCACGTCGGAGGCGACGAACATCTCGTTCTCGCCGATGCCGAGGACGACGGGCGAGCCGTTGCGGGCGACGACGATGCGGTCGGGGAAGGAGGCGTGCAGCACCGCGATGCCGTAGGTGCCCTCGACGCGCGCCAGGGCCTCCCGGACGCGCGCTTCGAGGGAGTCGGCCTCGGAGCGGGCGATCAGGTGGGTGAGCACCTCGGTGTCGGTCTCCGAGGCGAACTCGACGCCGTCGGCGGTCAGCTTCGCCCGCAGTTCCGGGGCGTTGTCGATGATGCCGTTGTGCACCACGGCGACGACGCCGTCGGGGTCCATGTGCGGGTGCGCGTTGTCGTCACTGGGGGCTCCGTGGGTGGCCCAGCGGGTGTGGGCGATGCCGGTGGTGCCGGCGAAACGCTTCGGAAGGCGGGATTCGAGGTCACGCACCCGGCCCTTGGCCTTGACCGTCTTCAGCGCCCCCGATTTGCCGCTCACGGCGACCCCGGCGGAGTCGTAACCGCGGTACTCCAGCCGCTGCAGCCCCTCCAGCAGAAGCGGGGCAGCGTCACGTTTCCCGATGTATCCGACAATTCCGCACATGAACGCGGTTCCTCCCTGTGGGATCGGCAGGCTGAGCCGGCTCAGCCGTAGACGATGCGGCGCAGTTGGCGCAGCGAGAGCTCCGGCGGCGCCACCGCGCGATGCGGCAGCTCCTCGGTGATCCGCTCGAAGATCTCCGGGTTCGCAAGTCCGCCGGACTGCAGCTCGCGGTGGCGACGGCGTACGTACTCCTCGGTCGACTCGTCGAAGTACGCGAGGACGTCGAGCACCACCCGTGCGGCCTCGCCGCGGTGCAGCGGCGTGGTGCGCATCAGGTGGTCGATGAGGTCCTCGTGCGGACTCCGGCGTTCGAGCACCGCTTGATCCTGCGGGAGGCAGGAGGTGGTTCGCAAGAATCCTGCCCGATTTCGGGCAGGACTCCTGGGTTTCCGAGCCTGTCTCCGGCCTACGCGGTGAGACCCAGCTCACGCGCGATCAGCATGCGCTGCACCTCGCTCGTGCCCTCGCCAATCTCCAATATCTTCGAATCCCGCCAGAAACGGGCCACGGGGTACTCGTTCATGAAGCCGTAGCCGCCGTGGATCTGCGTCGCCTCGCGCGCGTTGGTGACCGCGATCTCGGAGGAGTACAGCTTGGCAAGCGCCGCCTCCTTCTTGAACGGATCGCCGTGCAGCAGCCGGGATGCGGCATCGCGCCAGGCGAGCCGAGCGGTGTGGGCACGCATCTCCATGTCGGCCAGCTTGAACTGGATCGCCTGGTTGTCACCGATGGGCTTGCCGAACGCCTGACGCGTCTTGGCATACGTCACCGACTCGTCCACGCAGCCCTGCGCCAGACCGGTGGCGAGCGCGGATATCGCTATCCGCCCCTCGTCCAGGATCCGCAGGAACTGGGCATAGCCGCGTCCTGGTTCGCCCAGCAGATTGGCAGCCGGGACGCGGCAGTCGGCGAAGGAGAGTTCACGGGTGTCGGACGCGTTCCAGCCGACCTTCGAGTACGGCGGTGCCACCGTGAAGCCAGGGGTGCCGGACGGCACGATGATCGAGGAGATCTCCGGCCGCCCGTCCGGCTTCCGGCCGGTCACCGCCGTCACCGTCACCAGACCGGTGATCTCCGTACCCGAGTTGGTGATGAAGCACTTGGTGCCGTTGATCACCCACTCGCCGGTCTCCTCGTCGAGCCGTGCCGTGGTGCGCGTGCCGCCGGCGTCGGAACCGCACTCCGGCTCGGTGAGGCCGAACGCGCCGAGCAGCTCGCCCGAGCACAGCTTCGGCAGCCACTGGTTCTTCTGGGCCTCGGTACCGAAGCGGAAGATGGGCATCGCGCCCAGCGACACGCCTGCCTCCAGGGTTATCGCCACCGACGAATCGACCCTCGCCAACTCCTCCAGCGCGAGACACAGCGCGAAATAGTCGCCGGCCATCCCGCCGTACTCCTCGGGGAACGGAAGCCCGAACAGGCCCATGCGGCCCATCTCCCGCACGATCTCGTACGGGAACTCGTGGTGCTCGTAGAACTCGCCGATCTTCGGGGCGACGACCTCGTGGGCGAACTCCTCGACGGTGCGGCGCAGTTCCTCGTATTCGGCAGGCAGCCGGTGGTCGATGGTCATGGTGTCACTGCTCCTCGTGGGAGTCCTCGTGGGAGAGGGCGCGAACGGTGCGGGACGGGCTCGGCCGGCCCAGGTGGTCCGCCATCCACACGCTGGTGGCGGTGAGGCGGTCGAGGTCGACCCCGGTGTCGATGCCGAGACCGTTCAGCATCCACACGAGGTCTTCGGTGGCGAGATTGCCCGTGGCGCTCTTGGCGTAGGGGCAGCCGCCGATCCCGCCGGCCGAGGCGTCCACGGTGGTGACGCCCGACTGGAGGGCGGACAGGGTGTTGGCGAGTGCCTGGCCGTAGGTGTCGTGGAAGTGCACGGCGAGGTGGTCTGCCGAGATTCCCACCTGGTGGAGCGAGACCAGCAGCTCCGTGACATGGCCGGGGGTGGCGACGCCGATCGTGTCGCCCAGGCTGAGCTCGGTGCACCCGAGGTCGAACAGGCGGCGGGCGACGCCGACGACCTGCGCGACGGGCACCGGACCCTCCCAGGGGTCGCCGAAGCACATCGACAGGTAGCCGCGCACACTCGCGCCCGCGTCCCGGGCCCGGGCCACCACCGGCTCGAACATGGCGAGCGACTCGTCCACGCTGCGGTTGAGGTTGGCCTTGGCGAACGACTCCGTGGCGCTGCCGAAGACGGCGATCTCCCGGACGCCCAGCGCCAGGGCGCGCTCCAGGCCCCGCTCGTTGGGGACGAGCACCGGCAGCCTGGCCTCGACGCCGTCAAGCATCGCCATCAACCGCTCGGCGTCGGCGAGTTGAGGCACCCATTTGGGGTGCACGAAGCTCGTCGCCTCGATGGTGCGCAGCCCCGCGTCCGCGAGCCGGCGGATGAACTCCGCCTTCACGGGCGTCGGCACGACCGTCTTCTCGTTCTGCAGGCCGTCGCGCGGGCCGACCTCGTGAATACGGATCCGGTCCGGCATGTCGTCGGCCGGGAACGCCATGGGCAGGCCATCGGGGATTGGCAGCCCGGAGGCCTGTTGAGGGTGGCGGTGGGCGACGGGTGGGAGGCCGGGCGAGGGGTGGGCGGTCATGACTCCTCCTCCGCGGGGGCGGCCGGGGTGACGACGGCGAGCACTTGGTCCATGGCGACCGTCGAGCCCGGGGTGATGTCGATCTCCGTGACCGTGCCGTCGTGTGGAGCGGCGATGACGTGCTCCATCTTCATGGCCTCGACGACGAGCAGGCTCTGCCCGGTGGTCACGGTGTCGCCCGGGGCGACCTTGACGACGGTGACCGTGCCGGGCATCGGCGCCGTGAGCGTCCCGGCGTGGGCGGCGGCCGCGCCCCCGCTGAGCGCCGCCTCGACCGGGTCGTGGTCCTTGAGGAGCCAGGAGTCGCCGTCGCGTGCCAGCCAGCCGTCGGCGTGCCGGAACATATGGGTCACACCGTCCCAGCGCAGCTGGGCTCTTGGCCCGTCGACGTCCAGCGCCGCAGGCACCGGCTCCGCCGCGCCCACACGCACCTCGCCGTCGCGGACGCGTACCGCCACCGGTTCGTGCCCCGGCACCCGCAGGTGGTGCACGGTCCACGCCGGCTCGCCGCCCAGCCGCCAACCGCTCGGCACCGAGAACGGATCCGTCCACTTGCTGGCCGCCGGGCGGGGACGCAGCGCTGAGTGCCGCAGCAGCGCCGCCGCCGCATACACCTCGTCGGGTATGCCGGAGTCCACCAGCCTGACCGCCTCATGATCGATCAGCCCGGTGTCGAGATCTCCGGAGACGACCGCGGGATGGGCGAGCAGCCGCCTCAGAAAAGCGGTGTTGGTGTCGACACCCAGCACCACGGTGCCGGCGAGGGCGGCGCGCAGCCTACGGAGTGCGGTCGCCCGGTCCGGCCCATGGGCGATGATCTTGGAGAGCATCGGGTCGTAGGCCGTGCCCACCTCGCTGCCGGTGCGCAGCCCGGAGTCGACGCGCACGCCTTCGCCTCGCGGCTCGTCGAGTTCGAGCACCGTCCCGCTCGAGGGCAGGAAGTCCAGCCGCTCTCCGGTCAGCCGCGCCGACTCCGCGCAGATGCGGGCCTCAATCGCATGGCCGGTGAGCGTGATGTCCTGCTGGCCGAAGGCGAGCTCCTCACCAGCTGCGACGCGCAGCTGCCACTCCACCAGATCGAGCCCGGTGACCAGCTCCGTCACGGGGTGCTCGACCTGCAGGCGAGTGTTCATCTCCATGAAGCAGTACGCGGCGGGATCCGCGCCGGGGACGATGAACTCCACGGTGCCCGCACCCACATAGCCGCAGGAGCGGGCGGCCTGCACCGCGGCCTCGCCCATCGCCACACGCGTGGCCTGGTCGAGCAGGACGCTCGGTGCCTCCTCGATCACCTTCTGGTGGCGGCGCTGCAACGAGCACTCGCGCTCGCCGAGGTGGACGACATGGCCGTGGGCGTCGGCCAGCACCTGGATCTCGATGTGCCGTGGCCGGTCGATCCATCGCTCGACGAGCAGTGTGTCGTCGCCGAACGAGCCGCGCGCCTCACGCCGCGCCGCGGCGATCTCGTCGGCGAGCAGCGCCTCGTCCCGTACTAGCCGCATGCCTTTGCCGCCGCCGCCCGCGGACGGCTTGAGCAGCACCGGGGTGCCGATCTGCCGTGCCGCGTCGATGAGTTGGGCATCGGTCAGGCCGCTTCCGCTGCTGCCGGGCACGACGGGCACACCGGCCGCCCGGACGGTCTCCTTGGCGCGGATCTTGTCGCCCATGAGCTCGATGGCGCTCGCGGGCGGCCCGATGAAGACGAGCCCGGCCTCCTGGCAGGCGCGTGCGAAGGCGGGGTTCTCGGCGAGGAACCCGTAGCCGGGGTGAACGGCCTGTGCGCCGGTGCGGGCAGCGGCGTCGAGAAGCCGCTGTATCGACAAGTAGCTTTCCACTGCCGGTGCGGGGCCGATGCGCACCGCCGTGTCCGCCTCTGCGACGTGCAGGGCCCCGGCGTCCGCGTCGCTGTACACGGCCACCGAGCGCACCCCGATCCGCCGCAGTGTGCGGATCACCCGGACGGCGATCTCGCCCCGGTTGGCCACAAGGACTGTCTCGAACACTGGTGATCCCCCCTTACATCCGGAAGACGCCGTAGCCGGGAGCGGACGGGTCCTTCGCCGGTACCGGTGCGTTGGCGCACGCGGTGAGCGCGAGGCCGAGCACCGTGCGGGTCTCCAGCGGGTCGATCACGCCGTCGTCCCACAGCCGGGCCGTCGCGTAGTAGGCGTTGCCCTGGGTCTCGTACTGGCGGCGGATCGGATCCTTGAACCGCTCCTCCTCCTCGACCGGCCACTCCTGCCCGGCCGCCTCCATCTGGTCGCGCTTGACGGTGGCGAGCACGGACGCGGCCTGTTCTCCGCCCATCACGGAGATCTTCGCGTTGGGCCACATCCACAGGAACCGGGGCGAGTACGCACGGCCGCACATCGAGTAGTTGCCCGCGCCGTAGCTGCCGCCGATGACGACGGTGAGCTTCGGCACCCGCGTGCAGGCGACGGCCGTGACCATCTTCGCGCCGTGCTTGGCGATGCCGCCCGCCTCGTACTGGCGGCCGACCATGAAGCCCGAGATGTTCTGCAGGAAGAGCAGAGGTATGCCGCGCTGATCGCACAACTCGATGAAGTGCGCGCCCTTGAGCGCCGATTCGGCGAAGAGAATGCCGTTGTTGGCGACGATGCCCACCGGGTGCCCGTGCAGTCGCGCGAAGCCGGTGACCAGCGTCGTGCCGTACTCGACCTTGAACTCCGCGAACCGGCTGCCGTCCACCAGACGCGCGATCACCTCGCGCACGTCGTAGGGGGTGCGCGAGTCCACCGGCACTGCCCCGTACAGCCCGGCGGGATCGACGGCCGGCTCCTCGGCCGGCGCGACCGGCCACGGCAGCGCCCCGCGCTCCGGCAGGGTGGAGACGATGGTGCGCACGATTCGCAGCGCGTGCGCGTCGTCCTCCGCGAGGTGGTCGGTGACGCCTGAGACCCTGGAGTGCACCTCGCCGCCGCCGAGCTCCTCGGCGGTGACCACCTCGCCTGTCGCCGCCTTCACCAGGGGAGGGCCGCCGAGGAAGATCGTGCCCTGCTCGCGCACGATCACCGCCTCGTCGCTCATCGCCGGCACATAGGCGCCGCCGGCGGTGCACGAGCCCATGACCGAGGCGATCTGCGGTATGCCGCGCGCCGACATCGTCGCCTGGTTGTAGAAGATCCGCCCGAAGTGCTCCCGGTCCGGGAACACCTCGTCCTGCCTCGGCAGGAAGGCTCCGCCGGAGTCCACGAGGTAGACGCACGGCAGCCGGTTGTCGAGCGCCACCTCCTGAGCCCGCAGGTGCTTCTTGACGGTGACGGGGTAATACGTGCCGCCCTTGACCGTGGCGTCGTTGGCCACCACGACCACCTCGCGCCCGGCGACCCGCCCGATCCCGGTGATCAGCCCGGCAGCTGGGGCCTGGCCCTCGTACATCCCGTCGGCGGCCAGCGGCGAGAGCTCCAGGAAGGGCGAGCCGGGGTCGAGCAGCCCGTCGACACGGTCGCGCGGCAGCAGCTTGCCGCGCGAGGTGTGCCGGGCGCGCGCCTTCTCGCCCCCGCCGAGCCGCGCGGCGGCCAGCTTCTCGCGCAACTGCGCGCACAGCTCGGCGTGGGCCGCGGCATTGGCCGCGTATGCCTCCGATGCCGGATCGACGGCGCTGTGCAGCACGGGCGCGCCCGTCTTCGCCGCCGCAGGTGGTCGTGCGGTGTCCTGCATGTGTCCTCGAGCTCCTTTGCCCTCAGACCCTCACGTGGTGTTAATGCTCGTTAACTTCCGCCTCCACGTTAACGCTCGCTAACGCCCCTTGTCTAGAATGTATTTCCATGCAGCCCACGCAGCCGACGCAGCCGACCAGGACCGGGCCCACCCGGCGCGAGCAGATCCTCAACGAGGCCGCTCAGCTCTTCGCCGAGCGCGGCTTCCACGGCGTCGGCGTCGACGAGATCGGAGCCGCCGTCGGCATCAGCGGGCCCGGCCTCTACCGGCACTTCCCGGGCAAGGACGCGATGCTCGCCGAGCTGCTCGTCGGCATCAGCGGCCGGCTGCTCGCCGAGGGCAAGCGCCGCGTCGCGCAAGCCGCCGACTCCGCCGCCGCGCTCGACGCGCTGGTCCGCGGCCACGCCGACTTCGCCCTCGACGACCGCCCATTGATCATCCTGCACGACCGGGAGCTCGACCGCCTGCGGGACTCCGACCGCAAACTCGTCCGCCAGCTCCAGCGCCAGTACGTGGAGCTGTGGGTCGAGGTCGTCGCCAAGGAGCACCCCGACGCCCCGGAGGACGAGGTCAGGGCGGCGGTCCATGCCGTCTTCGGGCTGCTCAACTCCACCCCGCACCTGGGGCCGCACATCGGGGCGCAGGGTGGCCTGCCCGGTCGCGAGGCCGCGGGGGCGTTGCTGCACCGCCTCGCACTCGGCGCCTTCGCAGCCCTGGACAGATCCGCCAACTGAGAAGTAACTTTCTGAGCGCTTGCTTAGGTAGGCTGGCTGACGGCTGCCTGATTCATGCTGATGTCCTGCTTCCAGGGAGGCGCACCATGCGGCGCACGGTATTCAACGAGGATCACGAGGCGTTCCGGTCCACGATCCGCGACTTCATCGCCACCGAGGTCGCGCCCGTGTACCACGAGTGGGAAGAGGCCGGCCGCGTGCCGCGCGACTTCTACCTCAAGCTCGGCGAACTCGGCGTCTTCGGTATCGAGGTTCCCGAGGAGTACGGCGGCGCCGGCGAGACCAGCTTCAAGTTCAACGCGGTGATCACCGAGGAGTGCGCCCGTGCCGGCGTCAGCTTCGGCGGCAGCAGCGTCCACACGGCGCTGTGCCTGCCGTACATCCTCAAGTACGGCAACGAGGAGCAGAAGAAGCGCTGGCTGCCCGCGTTCGTCTCGGGCGAGATGATGACCGCGATCGCGATGACCGAGCCCGGCACCGGCTCCGACCTTGCGGGGATGAAGACCACCGCCAAGCTCTCCGAGGACGGCACCCACTACATCCTCAACGGCGCCAAGACCTTCATCACCGGCGGCGTCCAGGCCGACCGGGTGCTGGTCTGCTGCCGCACCTCGCCGCCCACGCCCGAGGACCGCCGTGGCGGGATATCGATCCTCGTCGTGGACACCGGGAGCGAGGGCTACGCGGTCGGCCGCAAGCTCGACAAGCTCGGGCTTCGCGCCTCCGACACCGCGGAGCTGTCCTTCACCGACGTGCGCGTCCCCGTCGAGGACCTGCTCGGCGAGGAGGGCAGGGCCTTCTCCTACCTGACGCACAACCTCCCGCAGGAACGTCTCGGCATCGCCCTCGGCGCGTACGCACAGGCCGCGGCGGCCGTCCGCTTCGCCACCGAGTACGTCAAGGAGCGCACCGTCTTCGGCAAGGCCGTCGCGGAGTTCCAGAACACCAAGTTCGTCCTCGCCGACTGCAAGGCCGAGGTCGACGCCGCGCAGGCGGTCTGCGACCGAGCCCTGGAGGCGCACGACGCGGGCGAGCTGACCGCGGCCGACGCCGCCTCCGCCAAGCTGTTCTGCACCGAGGTCGCGGCCCGCGTCATCGACAAGTGCCTTCAGCTGCACGGCGGTTACGGCTACATGATGGAGTACCCGATCGCCCGCCTGTACGCCGACACCCGCGTCACCCGGATCTACGGCGGCACGAGCGAGGTCATGCGCTCGATCATCGCCAAGTCCATGGGCCTGTGACCGGCCCAGACCTGTGACGGACCTGGACCTGTGACGGACCGATGAACGCAAGCCTCCAGTCGCTCCTCGATCTGCTCGACCTCGAACGGATCGAGGAGAACATCTTCCGCGGCATCAGCCGCTTCGCCCTCATCCCGCGCGTCTTCGGCGGCCAGGTCGCGGCCCAGGCGCTCGTCGCCGCCGGCCGCACCGTGCCGGCTGAACGGGGCGCCCACTCCCTGCACGCCTACTTCCTGCGTCCCGGCGACCCCGGCGCGCCGATCGTCTACGAGGTCGACCGGATCCGCGACGGCCGCTCCTTCACCACCCGCCGGGTCGTCGCCGTCCAGCACGGCAAGCCGATCTTCCACCTGTCGGCCTCCTTCCAGAGCTCCGAGGAAGGCCTGGAGCACCAGGAGCCCATGCCGCAGGCACCGGACCCCGAGACGTTGCCGACGGCCGAGGAACTGCTCCCCGCACATGCCGACGTCTTCCCCCAGCCGGGCACGGTCGAACGGATTCTGGAGGCGCGCGCCGCCGTCGACCTGCGCTACTGCCAGGATCCCCCGTTCGTCACGGTGGGCCAGGGGCCGCGCGAGCCGCGCTCACAGGTGTGGTTCCGCACCCGCGGCAAACTCGACGACGATCCGCTGCTGCACGTATGCCTCGCCACGTACGTCTCCGACATGACGCTGCTCGACTCGGTGCTGCTCGCACACGGGCGCGGCGGCTGGGCGGTGGGCGACGTGGTCGGCGCCAGCCTCGACCATGCGATGTGGTTCCACCGGCCGTTCCGCGCCGACGAGTGGCTGCTGTACGACCAGCAGAGCCCCTCCGCCTCCGGCGGGCGCGGGCTCGGCACGGCGAGGATCTACACGCAGGACGGGCGGCTCGTGGTCTCCGTGATCCAGGAGGGCCTCGTCCGCGTCCCGCGGTCGGTCGGCTAGCGGGCGGAGCTCACAGCAGGCCCGCCGCGTCCAGCAGGTAGGCCGTCATCGGGTCGTAGTAGTGCGGCGCCACGTGGTCGTCGAGAGGAACGGTGACGGCCAGCGTGCCCTCGGCCTCCCCGACGAACAGCGCCGGGTCGTTGCAGTCCGCGTAGCCCACGGCGTCGATGCCCCGCTGCCCCGCGCATCCCGCCCAGCCGTGGTCGGCGACCACCAGGTCGGGCAGCGGGCGGCCGGCCTCGTCCATGGCGTCGAGGATCGCGGCCATCGGCTCGGGGGAGTGGGTGTGCACCAGGGCGGCACCGCGCAGCACCATGGCGACCCCGCCCATCTGCAGCAGCCGGCCCTCGTCCGCGTGCAGGCCCTCGGGGATGGTGACGATCTCGCAGCCGGCCTGCCGCAGCGCTGCCGCGGTCGCCTGGTGCACGCCGAGGAGCCCGCCGGGGTGGCCGGTGGCGAGCAGCACGCGCTGCCTGCCGTCCGCCGCCTTGCGCAGCCGGATGGCGAGGCGCTCCAGCGCGTCGACGGTCAGCTCCGGGTCGATGGTGTCCTGGCCCGCGCGGTGCCCGGGGTCGGGGACGACACCGCAGCGGTGCGCCATCACCTGCAGCACCGCGTCCTCCTCCGTCCACCGGTCGCCGAGTTCGAGCCCCAGCCAGTAGTAGCGGTTGCCGGACGCCAGCTCGCGGTAGTGGTCGAGATTGTTCTCGCGGGTGGTGGCGACGTCTCCGGCGATACGGGTGCGAAGGAGGTGTTCGATCAGGGCCTGGCGGGACGGGGCTCGGTCTATGGGCATGCAGCCATTGTCGCGTGTCCGAGGACGTATCCACGACGCGTCGCTCATCGAGACGAATGCGTGACCCGGTCGCCGGGTTCGCCCGGAGATTTGTGACGCAATGCGATCCACAGGTCGGCGCGCACATCGGGATCGTCGAGATCCGCATCGAGCACGGCGGCGGCGCGGCCGATGCGCTGCCGGACCGTGTTGCGGTGCACGCCGAGCGCGACGGCGGTACGGTCCCAACTGCCGTGCAGCGAAAGCCAGGTGCGCAACGTCTCGACGAGCGCGGGGGCGCCGTCGAGCGGCGCGAGGCGCGCACGGGCGCACGCCGCCGCAGTGCCCGGATCGACCAGCGCATCGATACCGGCTCCGTGCGCCGGGTGGCGCACGAGTGCGCTGCGGCCGGCGACGGCACGGCGCAGCGCGCCCGCAGCCTGGGCGTCGGCAGCCGCGAGGTCACGCACCGGGGCGGGTGCGCTTGCGCCCAGCGTCCAGCCGGGACGGGCACCCGGCTCACGGTCGCCGGGGAGCAGCGCACGCACGGTACCGGCGGACGGGTCGAAGATGTCGACCAGCGCGGTGCCGAGCGCCGCACCGAGAGCCGACGCGGCGAGCGGATCGGGGGCGTGCCCGCCGCGTCTGCCGCCGCCCACCCGCCGGGCGTGCACCACCGTCCAGTGCGCCTCCGCGCTGCCTGCGTGGGTGAGCAGGGGCGCCACCTCCTCCGCGGACGCCCCGAGCAGCATCCGGACCAGTGCGCCGATGCGCTCGGCGTCGCCCGCGCCCCGGTATGCGCCGGTGAGCAGCGACAGCAGCACCGAGCCGACACCGGCGATCGCATGGTCCGCGGGGTCCTGGTGGTCGGAGGCCAGGGCCAGCACCAGGCCTGCGCCGGATGCGTTCCCGGCCAGCGCGTATGCGGCCAGACGCGTCTCCCCCACGGTGTCGGCGGCGGACACCGGGGCCGCGGCGCCGCCCGAGGGCCGTACCACCGCAGCGAGCTGCCGCATCGCATCGGCCACCTCGCCCGATGGGCGCCGCCCCGCCGCATGCACCTCGTGCCCGTCCGCGTCGAGCAGCACCGCCCGCGCGCCGAGGTGACGGGCGAGCTGCCGCAGCACGGCAGGGACAGGCTCGGACCGTGCCGCAGCCGAGGCCAGTGCCTGCTGGGCATCGGCAACCCGGCGCAGCTCTCGGTGGCGCGCCTCCGCCATCGCCTGCCACACGGCGCGCGCGACGGCCGTGAACGGGGTGCGCGGCGGGACTTCGAGCAGCGGCAGCCCGTACCGCTCGCACGCCACGGCGAGCGCACGCGGCGTGGTGTCGTGCACCGGCGCGAGCCCGAAACCGAGCGCCGCCGCGCCCGCCTCGACCGTCCGCTGCACATAGTGGTCGAGGTAGGCGCCCGATCCAGCGGCGGAAGGAACATGCACGCCCGCGGTCAGCAGCAGCTCACCGCCGAGCAGATAGGGCACCGGGTCGGCCATCTCGCTGGTGTGCACCCAGTGCAGGGCGACCGCCTCCGCCGCCGGCCCCGCCACCTGCCGCAGGCCCAGGTCCTCCCTCTCCAGCAATGACGACAAAGGGATCGCGGGCGTCGGCGGAGCCAGATCGGACATGGGCAATCCATCCATTCGCATACGAGGGGATGGATAAAACGTACACTTCACCGCCGTCGACCGGATACCTAGGGTTCAACGGACGGAGGCCCCCGGAAGTGATCGCTCCTTGACTCCCTGACCTAGCTCCTTGAGCTCCTGAACTGGAGGCACGCGCATGACCCTGGACTACGTGGTGATCGTCGTCTATCTCGCGGGCATGCTCGGCATGGGCTGGTGGGGCATGCGCCGCGCCAGGTCCAAGAGCGACTTCCTGGTCGCCGGACGGCGCCTCGGACCCGTGATGTACTCCGGCACCATGGCGGCGATCGTCCTCGGCGGCGCCTCCACCATCGGCGGTGTCGGCCTCGGCTACCAGTACGGCCTGTCCGGGGCGTGGATGGTCTTCACCATCGGCCTCGGGCTGCTCGCCCTCAGCGTCTTGTTCTCCGCACGCATCGCGCGGCTGAAGGTCTACACCGTCGCCCAGATGCTCGACCTGCGGTACGGCGGCACGGCCGGAGTGATCTCGGGCGTCGTGATGTGGGCGTACACGCTGATGCTCGCCGTGACCTCGACCATCGCCTACGCGACCATCTTCGACGTGCTCTTCGGCATGGACCGGACCACGGCGATCGTGCTCGGCGGTGCCATCGTCGTCGCGTACTCGACGCTCGGCGGCATGTGGTCGATCACCCTCACCGACATGGTGCAGTTCGTCGTCAAGACGATCGGGGTGCTGTTGCTGCTGCTGCCGATCGCCGTGGTCAAGGCGGGCGGATTCACGCGGATGGAGGCGCGGCTGCCGCACGAGTACTTCGCGCCGCTCGGCATCGGCGGGCAGACCATCTTCACCTATGTCCTGATCTACACCTTCGGGATGCTGATCGGACAGGACATCTGGCAGCGGGTGTTCACCGCCCGCGGCGACAAGGTGGCGCGGGCCGGCGGCACGGTGGCCGGAACGTACTGCCTGCTGTACGCGCTCGCGGGCGCTGTGATCGGCACCGCCGCCAAGACCCTCTACCCCCATCTGGCCGGCGCGGACGACGCGTTCGCCACCGTCGTCAAGGGCACGCTGCCGGCCGGGGTGCGCGGCCTGGTGCTCGCCGCCGCGCTGTCGGCGGTGATGTCGACATCCTCCGGCGCACTGATCGCCTGTGCCACCGTCGCCAACAACGACATCTGGGCGCGGCTGCGCAGGAAGCACACCACAGCGGCGGACGGCCACGACGAGGTGCGCGGCAACCGCCTGTTCATCCTGGTCATGGGCATTGCGGTGATCGCCCTCGCCATCGGCATCGACAACGTCGTCGAGGCGCTGACGGTGGCGTACAACCTGCTCGTCGGCGGACTGCTGGTGCCCATCCTCGGCGGCCTGCTGTGGAAGCGCGGCACGGGCGCGGGAGCGCTCGCCTCGGTCGTGGTCGGCGGCGTCACCGTGATCGGCGCGATGGCCTGGAAGGGCATCCTCGCCAACGAGCCCGTGTACTACGGGCTGCTGGCCTCGCTCGCCGCGTACGTCATCGTCAGCCTCGCCACCAAGCCGACCGACGAGGCCGTCCTCGCCGCCTGGCGCGACCGGCTCGCGGGGCGTGTTCCCGCGGACGCGACACCCTCACCGTCACCGGCGCACGCCGGCTGAGCCCCACTCCGGAAAGGAACGAACCACCCATGAACGCCACCGAGCCCCGCGGTCCCGTCGACTCCTCCCGCACACCGCGGTACGCGGGCCCCGCCACGTTCGCGCGGCTGCCCCGGCTGGACGAGGTCGGCACCGCCGATGTGGCCGTCGTCGGCGTCCCGTTCGACAGCGGTGTCTCCTACCGCCCCGGTGCGCGCTTCGGCGGCAACGCGATCCGTGAGGCGTCGCGGCTGCTGCGCCCGTACAACCCGGCGCAGGACGCCTCGCCGTTCGCGCTCGCGCAGGTCGCCGACGCGGGTGACATCGCAGCCAACCCCTTCAACATCCACGAGGCCGTCGAGACCATCCAGGCCGCGGCCGACGACCTCCTCGACACCGGCGCACGCCTGATGACGCTGGGCGGCGACCACACCATCGCGCTGCCGCTGCTGCGTTCGGTCGCGCGCAAGCACGGACCGGTCGCGCTGCTGCACTTCGACGCCCATCTCGACACCTGGGACACGTACTTCGGCGCCGAGTACACCCACGGCACGCCGTTCCGCCGCGCCGTCGAGGAGGGCATTCTCGACACCGAGGCGCTCTCGCACGTCGGCACGCGCGGGCCCCTCTACGGCAAGAAGGACCTGGACGACGACGAGAAGATGGGCTTCGGCATCGTCACCTCCGCCGACGTCATGCGGCGCGGCGTGGACGAGGTCGCGCAGCAGCTGCGCGAACGCATCGGCGACCGGCCGCTGTACATCTCCATCGACATCGACGTCCTCGACCCCGCGCACGCCCCGGGCACCGGCACCCCGGAGGCCGGCGGCCTCACCTCCCGCGAACTACTGGAGATCCTGCGCGGTCTGGCCTCCTGCCACCTGGTCTCGGCGGACGTCGTCGAGGTCGCTCCCGCGTACGACCACGCCGAGATCACCTCGGTCGCGGCCTCGCACACCGCGTACGAGCTGACGACCATCATGTCGCGTCACGTCGCTGCCGCCGGGCAGCGCCAACAGCACGGCGCCGAGGCCCGATGACGATGCGTACCGGAGGCGACCTGGTCGTAGAGTCCCTCACCGCCCTCGGCGCGCGGACCGTCTTCGGGCTGCCGGGCCAGCATGCGCTCGGCGCCTTCGACGCACTGAGGCGGTCCTCGGTGGAGTACGTGGGGCTCCGGGTGGAGAACAACGCGGGCTTCGCGGCGGACGGTTTCGCGCGGGTGACCGGTTCGGTCGCCCCGCTGCTGGTCTCCACCGGGCCCGGCGCACTGATGACGCTGGCCGCGCTCCAGGAGGCGGCCGCGGCCTCCGCGCCCGTCCTCGCCATCGGCAGCCAGGTGCCGGTGGCCGGGCTCGGCGGCGGCCGCCATGGCTACCTGCATGAACTTGCCGACCAGAAGGCGTCGTTCCGCGACATCGTCAAGTCCGTGCACCCGGTGCGTACGGCGTCCCAGATCCCCTCGGCGATCGCCGACGCCTGGCAATCGGCGCTCACCGCGCCCCACGGCCCGGTGTGGGTGGAGATCCCGCAGGACGCGCTGCTCGCGGTGCCCGACGTGCCTCCGGTAACGGAGCTGGTGGCGGCTCCGCGTCCGCTGCGTCCGCGCCCCGAGCTGATCGCCGAGGCGGCGCGCCGGCTCTCCGCCGCCGAGCGCCCGGTGATCCTCGCGGGCGGCGGCGTCGTCCGCTCCGGTGCGCACGCCGAACTCCTCGCCCTCGCCGAGAAGGTGGCGGCCCCGGTCGCCACCACCTTCGGGGGCAAGGGCGCCTTCGACTGGGAACACCCGCTGTCTGTGCAGTCCTGGCTGGAGGACCGTCACACCACGGACTTCCTCGAGGACGCCGACGTGCTGCTGGTCGTCGGCTCGGGCCTCGGTGAACTCTCCTCCAACTACCACACGTTGCGCCCCCGCGGCCGGGTCATCCAGATCGAGGCGGACCTCGGCAAGCTGGAGTCCAACCATCCCGCCCTCGGCATCCACGCCGACGCCCGTCTCGCGCTGGCGGAGCTGCTCGCAGCGGTCGACTCCCGCCCGGACGACGGCACGGCTGCCAAGTCCGCGGCGCGTCTGCTGGCGCGCGTCCGCACCCGTATCGCCGCGCAGCACCTCGACACGGAACAGGACATCCTTGCGTCGGTGCGCGCCGCGCTTCCCCCGGACGCACCGAGCTTCTGGGACATGACGATCCTCGCCTACTGGGCGTGGTCCGCCTGGCCGGGGCCGATGCACTCCGCGCAGGGCGCAGGCGGTCTCGGCTACGGCTTCCCCGCGGCCCTCGGCGCCGCCGCGGCGGACCGCACCCGCCCGGTGCTCGCCGTCTCCGGCGACGGCGGCGCCATGTACTCGATTGCGGATCTGGCCACCGCCCGCCAGTACGACCTGCCGGTCACCTGGCTCATCGTCGACGACGGCGGCTACGGCATCCTGCGTGAATACATGACGGAGGCCTTCGGCGCCGCGACGGCCACGGAGCTGACCCGCCCCGATTTCGTCGCGCTCGCCGAATCCTTCGGCGTCCCGGCGCACCGCACCAGCCCCGAGTCGCTCCAGGACGACCTGGCCAAGGCCCTTGCCACCCCCGGCCCGTCCGTCCTCGTCCTCCCGGCCGTCCTGCGGATGTTCGCCCCGACGCACCTGCCGGAGGCGGCCCCGGACACGAGTGCGGACGTGCGTCCGGACGCGACCTAGCGTGATGCGTCAGGCAACGTCTGCGCACGCGCTCGGCCATACCCCACTAAGCGCCTGGCACGACTGGCAGTTCGAGCCGTCCCCACCCAGCAAGCGAACACGCCCCGTTCCCGGTTCACTGGGACGAGCCGAAACAGGTGGGAGAACTCGTCTCACGGTGTCCGCGAGGGCCTCGGTCAGGTGCCGACGTAGGCCGCGAGGTGCTCGCCGGTGAGGGTGGAGCGGGCGGCGACGAGGTCGGCGGGTGTGCCCTCGAAGACGATCCGGCCGCCGTCGTGGCCGGCGCCGGGGCCGAGGTCGATGATCCAGTCGGCGTGCGCCATGACCGCCTGGTGGTGCTCGATGACGATGACGGATTTGCCGGAGTCCACCAGCCGGTCGAGCAGGCCGAGCAGGTGCTCGACGTCGGCGAGGTGGAGGCCGGTGGTCGGCTCGTCGAGGACGTAGACGCCGCCCTTCTCGGCCATGTGGGTGGCCAGCTTGAGCCGCTGCCGCTCGCCGCCGGACAGCGTAGTGAGCGGCTGGCCGAGGCTGAGATAGCCGAGCCCGACGTCGGTGAGCCGGTTGAGGATGGCGTGCGCGGCCGGCGTGCGCGCCTCGCCGGCGCCGAAGAACTCCTCTGCCTCGGTCACCGACATCGCGAGCACCTCGCTGATGTCGCGGCCGCCGAGGTGGTGGTCCAGCACCGATGCATGGAACCGCTTCCCCTCGCACTCCTCGCACGTGGTGGCGACGCCGGCCATCATCGCCAGGTCGGTGTAGATGACGCCGGCGCCGTTGCAGTTGGGGCAGGCGCCCTCGGAGTTGGCGCTGAACAGCGCCGGCTTCACGCCGTTGGCCTTCGCGAACGCCTTACGGATCGGGTCGAGCAGTCCGGTGTACGTCGCCGGGTTGCTCCGCCGGGAACCCTTGATGGGGGACTGGTCGACCGACACCACACCCGCGCCGCGGGGAATCGACCCGTGGACGAGCGAGCTCTTGCCGGAGCCGGCGACACCGGTGACGACGGCAAGCACCCCGAGCGGAATGTCGACGTCGACCTTGCACAGGTTGTGCGCCGTCGCGCCGCGGATCTCCAGCGCGCCGGTGGGCTTCCGCACCGTCTCCTTGAGGGCGGCCCGGTCGCCGAAATGGCGGCCGGTGATGGTGCCGCTGGCCCGCAGCCCCTCGACGGTGCCCTCGAAACAGACGGTGCCACCCGCCGTACCGGCGCCGGGGCCGAGGTCCACGACGTGGTCGGCGATCGCGATCGTCTCCGGTTCGTGCTCCACGACGAGCACGGTGTTGCCCTTGTCCCGCAGCCGCAGCAGCAGGTCGTTCATCCGCTGGATGTCATGGGGGTGCAGGCCCGTGGTGGGCTCGTCGAAGACGTAGGTGGTGTCGGTGAGCGAGGAGCTGAGGTGGCGGATCATCTTGACGCGCTGCGCCTCGCCGCCCGACAGCGTGCCCGACGGCCGGTCGAGCGAGAGGTAGCCCAGCCCGATCTCCACGAACGAATCGAGGGTCTGCTGCAGCGCCGCCAGCAGCGGCGCCACCGACGGCTCGTCGAGGCCGCGGACCCATCCGGCCAGGTCGCTGATCTGCATCGCGCACGCATCGGCGATGTTGACCCCCTTGATCTTGGAGGACCGGGCGGCCTCGCTGAGCCGGGTGCCGCCGCACTCCGGGCACGCGGTGAAAGTGACCGCCCGGTCCACGAACGCCCGGACATGCGGCTGCATCGCTTCCCGGTCCTTGGCGAGGATCGACTTCTGGATCCGCGGGATCAGCCCCTCGTAGGTCATGTTGATGCCCGCGATCTTCATCCTGGTCGGCTCGCGGTGGAGGAAGTCGTGAAGCTCCTTCTTGGTGTACTTGCGGATCGGCTTGTTCGGGTCATAGAAGCCCGACTCGCTGTAGAGCCGATAGTTCCAGCCGCCCGCCTTATAGCCGGGGATGGTGATCGCGCCCTCGGCGAGCGACTTGGAGTCGTCGAAGAGCTCGGTGAGGTCGATATCGGAGACCGTGCCCCGGCCTTCGCAGCGCGGACACATGCCGCCGGTGATGGTGAAGCTGCGCCGCTCCTTCACGGTCTTCCCGCCGCGCTCGAGCGTGACCGCGCCCGCCCCGCTGATCGAGGCGACGTTGAAGGAGTAAGCCTGGGGCGAGCCGATGTGCGGCTGCCCGAGCCGGCTGAAGAGGATGCGCAGCATCGCGTTGGCGTCGGTGGCGGTGCCTACCGTGGAGCGGGTGTCGGCACCCATCCGCTGCTGGTCGACGATGATCGCGGTCGTCAGCCCGTCGAGTACGTCGACCTCGGGCCGCGCCAGCGTCGGCATGAAGCCCTGCACGAAGGCGCTGTACGTCTCGTTGATCAGCCGCTGCGACTCCGCGGCGATCGTGTCGAACACCAGCGAGCTCTTGCCCGAGCCGGAGACGCCAGTGAACACCGTCAGCCGGCGCTTCGGTATCTCGATGCTGACGTCCTTGAGGTTGTTCTCGCGTGCGCCGTGCACGCGGATCAAATCGTGGCTGTCGGCAACGTGCAGCGCAGGCGACTGCGTGTCCGTCCTCGCGGTCATGCTCATCGTGTCTCCATCTGTTAGGCGGGGCCGCCTCCGCGGTCTCCGTCGGCGTCGCCTGGCTCGATCCAACCAGCTTCGAGCAATACGTCTGGTTCTCCTTCGCTTCGGCCCGTGGAGCCTCTGGCCCCGGCCACGCAGCGCACCCGGCCGAGGCGTGAGACCAACCAGCGGCCGCCGCGCATCAGCTCGCGGTCGAGCACCTCGTTCACCTCGCGCCAAGCCTGGATGCGGGAAGATGCGGAATCAGCGGTACGGCGTGGCCGGCGCACGCGGGTCGAAGCCGGTGTGCGCGACGAACCGGGCACCCCGCTCCTGCGGCAGCGCGTCGATCTCGAGGACCGCGACTTTGCCCTCGATCATGGACACGTAGCGATGTGGCCGAGCCCCAGCCGAACGGACCGTGTCGCCCAGGTTCCTGCCGGTCGGGCCGTCGGGCCGTCGGGCTGTCGGGCTGTCGGGCTGTCGGACTGGCCGTCGGCGTGCCCATCAGCAGCGCCTCGCCCTCCCGGTCGAAGGACAGCGGCACCAGGTACGGCGCCAGTCCGCCGAGGCACTGGTCACTCGGACGACGTTGTCACGGGTGAGCCGGTGCTCGGTGCGCGACGACGCTGAGCGCGGGAGCGGGGCTCGGAAACTCATCAGTCCTGAAGCAGCCCGAGGACGTTGCCATCGGGGTCGGTGACGGTGGCCACCAGGCGGCCGCCACCGACGTCGTGCGCGGGCTCCTTCACGGTGGCACCCCAGCGGTCACCTCGGCCAGCTTCGCCTCGAGGTCTGGCACGTGCCAGTAGGCCACTGGTGAGGTCATGCCCTGCGGTCCACCGCCCGGCACCAGCCCGATGTGCTGGCCCGCGGCCTCGAAGCCGACGTAGTAGGGCTCACCGGCCTGCGGCGGTACGCCGAGCAGGGCGGCGTACACCTCCTTGGCCGTCGCCAGGTCGGAAACGGGATGCAGCACGGTCTTGATTCCCTGGGTGGAAGAGCCGGTCATGGTCGCTCCTGAAGTCGTCGGTCTGGAAGGGATTGTCTGGCTTGAAGACGAACGGGAAGTCCGGAAACGACAGCCCGATCGCCCCGGATGGCGATTTCGCCGTCGGCCCTTCGTCTTAACCGGGCCCAGCCCGCAAGAGAAGGAGGATAACCAACCGGGATCACCTCCGGGCAGTCACGATAAAAGTCCAGGGATGCGTCCGGGTCGTCGTGCGGAGGAAACTCGGATGAATGGCGATGTCCATGGCGGTCACGCTAGCTGCGGCTCGGAGGTCCCCGCTTCTCGAATCCTGATCGGTCTGGTCACCTTTTCGCGACACACCACGGAACCCCCGTCGTCGCGCGCGTCGCGTGGCGCCGACAGACGCTGGGCGGCACGCCTACCAGCTGGGTGAAGCGAGTGCTGAAGGTGTCCAGCGACGAGCAGCCGACCGCGAAGCGGACCTCGGTGACGCTGAGGTCACCGCGATGCGGTAGCGCCATCGCGCTCTCGATGCGCCGTGTTCATCAGGTAGCCCTACGGCGGTGCGCGCCGTGGGCGAGCGCCCAGACGTCCAGCTGCTGTACGTACTCCCGGTCGATCCGGTCGATCCGGTCGCGGACTCGGCGCAGCCGCGCACGGTCTAGGTCCGCAGACGTACCTCACTGCGACCTTCGGCGTCCATTTGTTGCGGACGGATGAAATCCGGATGCCTGCGCGTTGGAGCCTGCGGCAGCAGCCGACGGGGACGGCGCGGACCACGGGCGACGGAGGTTTCGGGTGGCGGCGAGAGGCGGATCGCAGGGGCAGCAGGGGTGGCTGCGGCGCATCACCGCGCACAGCTGGCGGTACCGGCGCAATGTGCTGTTGGCGCTCGGCGCCTCGCTCGCCGGGATGGCCGTTACCGCACTCGTCCCGCTCCTGCCGCGGGTGATCATCGACGACGTGATCGTCAAGCACACCCAGCCGATCGCGCCCTGGGCGGTCCTGATGGTCGTCGCCGCGCTCGCGGTGTACGCGTGCACCTACGTGCGGCGCTTCTACGGCGGGCGCCTCGCCCTCGACGTCCAGTACGACCTGCGCAACGAGATGTTCGCGTCCCTCGCGCGGCTCGACGGCGCGCGGCAGGACGAGCTCAACACCGGACAGGTCGTCGGCCGGGCCACCAGCGACCTCCAACTCATCCAGGGCATGCTCTTCATGTTGCCGATGATGATCGGCAACCTGCTGCTCTTCGTCATGTCTTTGATCATCATGGCGGTGCTGTCCCCGCTGCTCACGGTGATCGCCCTCGCCGTCGCGCCCGCCCTGTGGTTCATCGCCGACCGCAGCCGCAAACGCCTCTTCCCCGCCACCTGGTACGCGCAGGGGCAGGCTGCGGCCGTCGCCGGCGTCGTCGACGGTGCCGTCACCGGCGTACGGGTCGTCAAGGGCTTCGGCCAGGAGGAGCAGGAGGAGGAGAAGCTGCGCCGGGTGAGCCTGCGCCTGTTCGCCGCACGACTGCGCACCATCCGCCTCAATGCGCGGTACAACCCGTCGCTTCAGGCCGTGCCCGCGCTCGGGCAAGTCGCCATGCTCGCGCTCGGCGGCTGGATGGCCGTCAAGGGCGAGATCAGCCTCGGGACTTTCGTCGCCTTCTCCACCTACCTCGCCCAGCTCACCGGCCCGGTCCGGATGCTGACCATGATGCTCACCATCGGTCAGCAGGCACGAGCGGGCGTCGAGCGCGTCTACGAGCTCATCGACACCGAGCCGCTGGTCAAGGAGGCGCCGGACGCCCGCGACCTGCCCGCGGACGCAGTCGCCACCGTCGAGTTCGACGCCGTCACCTTCGCGTACGGATCGGATGGATCGGGCGGAACGGGTGGATCAGGCAGAACGGGTGGACCGGGTGGATCAGACGGACCGTGGAGGCGCGCGCGTCCGGTGCTCGACGACTTCTCGCTGCGCGTCGAACCCGGAGAGACGATGGCCGTCGTTGGAGCCTCCGGCTCCGGGAAGTCCACCCTCTCACTCCTGCTGCCCCGCTTCTACGACGTGACGGGCGGCGCCGTACGCGTCGGCGGCCAGGATGTGCGCGAGCTGACGCTCGACTCGCTACGCGCGGCCATCGGCCTCGTGCCCGAGGACAGCTTCCTGTTCTCCGACACCATCCGGGCCAACATCGGCTACGGACGGCCAGGTGCGACCGAGGAGGAGATCCTCGCGGCGGCCCGCACTGCACAGGCACACGACTTCATCTGCGAGCTGCCGGAGGGATACGACACCGTCGTCGGGGAACAGGGGCTCACGCTCTCCGGCGGCCAGCGGCAACGCGTCGCGCTCGCTCGTGCAGTGCTCACGGACCCGCGGCTGCTGCTCCTCGACGACGCGACCTCGGCCGTCGACGCGCGCATCGAGGCCGAGATCCACGAGGCGCTACGAGAGGTCATGGCGGGTCGTACGACGCTGCTGATCGCCCACCGCCGCTCCACGCTCGCCCTCGCCGACCGGATCGCGGTCCTCGACGAGGGGCGGCTCGTCGACATCGGCACCCATGAGCAGCTGGAACAGCGCTGCGCCCGCTACCGCACCCTGCTCACCGACCCCGACGAGCTGGCGAGTGACGACACCCCGGCCGATTCGGCGGGATTCGTGGAGTGGGACGGCGAGTCGTCGGCAGGCGCGGGCGGTGGGACGGCGATCGCGCGGGGCCCCGCGGCCGGCTCCGCACGCACGTGGGTGCCCTGGGAGCAGCTGCACTCCACGCCCGACGGTGGGCCCGGCCACGCGCCTGCCGAGGGGCCGGCCCCGCGCCACCCGGTCGACGGCGTGACCTTGGCTCTGTGGCCCCGGGAACGGGCCGCCGCCGCGGCCGCCGACGACGCGCAGCACACCCCGGGACCCGCGGCCGCCAGGCCCGGCATAGCCGGGGCGATCGCCGGGATGCCCGCCACCCCCGAGCTGCTGGCGCGGGTCGCCGCGCTCCCGGCCGCCACCGACACGCCCGACGTCGACGGACGCAAGGCCCGCGCCGCCGATCCCGACTTCGGACTGCGCAGCATGCTGCGCGGCTTCCGGGGTCCGCTGCTGCTCAGCCTGGTCTTCGTCGCCGCGGACGCGATCGGCGGGCTGCTGCTTCCCGTGCTGATCAGGAGCGGCATCGACCAGGGCGTGGACAGGATGGTGTTGCACGGAGTATGGGTCGCCTCGATCGCCGCCCTCGTCGTCGTTCTGCTGCAGTGGGCTGCGCAGGTCGGCGAGACGCAGCTGACAGGCCGCACCGGCGAACGCGTGCTGTACTCGCTCCGCCTGAAGATCTTCGCTCATCTGCAGCGGCTCGGACTCGACTTCTACGAACGCGAGTTGGCCGGCCGCATCATGACCCGGATGACCACGGATGTCGACGCGCTCTCCAGTTTCCTGCAGACCGGGCTCGTCACCGCCGTGGTCAGCCTGCTCACCTTCTTCGGCATCCTCGTCGCACTCCTCGCCCTCGACGCCGGGCTCGCTCTCACCGTCTTCGCAACGCTGCCGCCGCTCGTCATCGCCACCGTCGTCTTCCGGCGCAAGTCGGTGCGCGCGTACGGGCTCGCCCGGGACAAGATCGCCGTGGTCAACGCCGATCTGCAGGAGCACGTCGCCGGGATGCGCGTGGTGCAGGCCTTCCGCGGCGAGCAGGCGGGTGGGCGGCGGTTCGCGGAGCGCGGCGACGAATATCGCACGGCGCGAGTGCGTGGCCAGTGGTACATCTCCGTCTACTTCCCCTTTGTCCAGTTCCTCTCCAGCGTTGCCGCGGCACTCGTGCTCATCGTCGGCGCCGGGCGTGTCGGCCACGGCACGCTGACCGCGGGCGCGCTGGTGGCCTATCTGCTCTACATCGACCTGTTCTTCTCGCCCGTCCAGCAGCTGTCGCAGGTCTTCGACGGCTACCAGCAGGCGTCGATCTCGCTCGGGCGGATCCGCGAGCTGTTGCGGGTGCCGACGAAGACACCCACGGCGGAGCACCCCGAGGCCGTCGCGGCGCAGGGACTGCGCGGCGAGATCGTCTTCGACGACGTGAGCTTCGCCTACGGCGACGGCGAGGCGGAGGAGTCGCCGGAGGCGCTGTCGGCGATCCGGTTGCAGATCCCCGCGGGCCAGACCGTCGCCTTCGTCGGGGAGACGGGCGCCGGGAAGTCCTCGCTGGTCAAACTGGTCGCCCGGTTCTACGACCCGACATCGGGCGCGATACGGGTGGACGGCACCGACATCCGCCAGTACGACCCCGTCGGATACCGGCGCCGACTCGGCGTCGTACCGCAGGAGCCCTACCTCTTCGAGGGCACGGTGCGCGACGCCATCGCCTACGGACGGCCGGACGCGACCGACGCGGAGGTGGAGGCCGCCGCGCGAGCCGTCGGCGCGCACGCGATGATCGCCACCTTCCCCGACGGCTATCTGCACCGAGTGGGGGAGCGCGGCAGGAACCTCTCGGCGGGACAGCGCCAACTGCTCGCGCTCGCCCGCGCCGAACTCGTCGATCCCGATGTGCTGTTGCTCGACGAGGCGACCGCAGCCCTCGACTTGGCAACGGAACGTCTGGTCAACGAGGCGGCCGACCGGCTTGCCGTGCGCAGGACGACGCTGGTGGTCGCCCACCGGCTCACCACCGCCGCGCGGGCGGACCGCGTGGTGGTGATGGACCGCGGGCGCATCGTCGAGGACGGCACGCACCGCGAGCTGCTCACGCGGGACGGCAGGTACGCGGAGCTGTGGCGGACGTACCTCGGTGACGAGGAGCCTGCCGTGGCGTGACCGCGGGGTGCGGCCCCCTGGCCCTGTCCTGGGGGTCACAGCCGGCGGGCGCAGCCGACCTCGCCCTTGCGCACGCCTATATAGAGCGCGGTGGTCTGCGGGCAGCCGGCGCGGTCGGTGACGATCGCAACGACCTTGTACTGCAGGGCGTGGCCGTTGCTGCCGCCGCCGTCGCAGGCGGTCTCCTTCACCTCGTTGTGCCCGGCGTCGTAGACGCAGTCCCCGACGATGGTGTTCGGCCCTCCGCCGCCGCCCGGGTCGCCCGGGTGCGGTGGCCGGAGATTGCGCATGCATGCATACCCGTCGCTCGCACCCGTGCCCGTGCCCGTGCCCGTGCCCGTGGGGGACGGTGTCTCCTTCGCCCTTCCGCCCTGGACGGCGAGCACGAAGTCGGTGACGTCGGGACAGTCGGGCTCGCCCGGATCGCCTCGCGTCCGGCGTACCGTCACCTTCGCGACGGCCGACCGGTCGTTGCACGCCACCTCTCGGAAGGAGACACCGCCGCTCGTCTGTATTCGGGCCGCACACGCGCCCGCCGCCAGGAACACGCCTGACGGAGCACTCGCCTCGGAGCCCGCTGAGCTGCCGGCGCTCGGCGTGTACGCGCCGCTGCCGGTCGGCCCTGTGTCCGTCATACAGCCTGCGAGGACGGCCGCGAGCGCACACATGAACCCCGTGAGTGCGCCCGCCGTGGCCAGTAGCCGATGCCGACGCGGCCGATACCGATTCGTTCGTGATGCGTGCACGATGCCCCCCTTGCACTCCCCCCGCGTGCCCTGTTCATCAGGATAGGCAGACGACGCCCATCAGACGATCACTCGATCAGGCGGATTCGCCGAGCAGCCGCGACAGATGGTCGTACGCAGGGCGCAGCAGCCCGGGCAGCTCCGGGACCTGCGGATACCACCGCTTCTCGTACTCCCAGCACAGCCAGCCGTCCCACTCCTCGCGGCTGAGCACCTCGACACACTCGGACAGCGGCAGCACACCCTCGCCGAGCGGCAGCGGTGTGGTGTCCTCGCGCGAGGCGATGTCCTTGACCTGGACGTATCCGAGGTACGGCGCGAGCGCGGGATACGAGGCGCTCGGCTGCTCACCACCGAGCCAGGTGTGCATCACGTCCCACAGCGCGCCCACCGAGTGGTGCCCGACGAGCCCGAGCACGCGGGCCGCGTCGGCGGCACAACGGTGCGAGTCATGGGTTTCGAGCAGCACCCTTACGCCCTTGTCGGCGGCGTAGGGGGCAACGGCGGCCAACCGGCGGGCAGCGATCGTGTCGGCCTCGCCGACGGGCAGCTCGCCGCCGCCGGGAAACACGCGCACGAAGGATGCGCCGAGGTCGGCGGTGAGCGTGACGTGCGCACGGATGTCATCGAGGACGGGATCGTCCGCGCCGGCCGCGGCGGCCTTGGCGTAGGAGGCCACCGCGAGGATCTCCACGCCGCCGTCGGCGAAGCGTGTGGCCACGTCGGAGCGCTCGGCGCGGGTGAGACCGGCATGCACCGGCTCTTCGGTGCCGTGGGCGCGCAACTCCACCCCGTGGAAGCCGCTCTCGGCGGCGAGGCGGATCACCTGGGCGACGGGGAGTCCTGGGACGCCGAGTGTCGAGAACGCGAGCTTCACACCCCGGACGCTACACAGACGTCACGATCCTTGACCACTGCACCACGGCCCTGCTCGCCCGGACAGAGGTCGGATGGTGTTCGACGGATTCCCGGCCGGAGACAGGTCTGGCCCGGGTCCGGGGGTTCCGGGCCGGGCCAGACATGACAATCGTCAGTTTGACGCCTGGTCAGCCGATGAGGTGCGACAGGGGCGCGTCACCGGTGGCCTGGGTGGTGTGGCCCTGGTTGCAGATCTGCTTGGTGGTCTGGTTCAGGATGCCGACCGGAACCTGGACCGCCACCGCCTGGACTGCCTGGATGTCCTTGATCTCGGGCAGGCAGATGTTCGGGTTGTCCAGCGTGTGGAAGTTCGGGCTCTGGTTGCCGTGCGTTCCGGTCGCGTTGTTGCCACCGTTGCCCTGCGCCGATGCCGCGAAGCCGTCGGAGTCACCGATCGCCATGGCGGGAGCGGCGGTCATGCCAATGGCGGCAGCAGTAATACCGACCGTGGCAAGGGCCTTGTTCATCATGTTTCTTTTCTCTCTTCTGCAGGAGGGAGGTGAGATGCCGAGTTGTGAGGTGAACGGTCGGCGTCAGCCGATGAGGTGCGAGAGCTGACCATCGCCGGTGCCATGTGTGGTCTGCCCCTGGTTGCAGATCTGCTTGGTGGCCTGGTTGCCCACGCCGGCCGGAACCTGAACTGCCACGAGGTTGGCGACCTGGACGTCCTTGATCTGCGGCAGGCAGATGTTCGGGTTGTCCAGGAAATGGAAATTCGGGCTGCGATCGCCCCAGGTGCCCGTGATGTTGGTGCCCCCGTCGCCTTGGAGCGAGCCGGCCGCGGCAGTGACGCCGGCCGTGGCAAGAGCCTTCTTGATCATCCTGCTTGGATCCTTGTCTTCCAGCGCGCAGAGGGGGCGGGGAATGCTTCGATGGGTGATTGCATTCGGAACACCTCAATCAACTGCATCCGGAACGCCCTGCGTTCGGAACACTTTCAATCAACGAAGTGCGCGCGGGTTGGTTGATCGCTCGAAGTGGCGAATCGTCAAGGCGGGTAATCCCTCGTAAGTGGAACTGCTGTCGGTAAATATGCCGAGTCGGTGGCCGGTTGGGCCGATCGGGTGGACTGGCGCTATCTCGGGCGTGGTCGGCTTGTTCGTTCAAGGTGTGTTCACCGGCCTCGCGGCAGGGCGAACGCCAATCGATTCGCGGCCGATTCGTCGCGGCGGCACGTCAGTAATCCATCGACAGCAGGACGGGCAGAATGATGAAGTTTTCCACTCGTGCGGGTATATTACTTTTCGCGTTCGGCGCCACCGCAGCCGCCGGGCAATCGGTGGCCTCGGCCGTGGAACTCAGGTCTGCTCAGGTGGCCTCCACCGAGGACGCGTTGTCGCACGCGACGGTGCCGGTCAACGCGCCGCTCGGGGACGTACTGCGGCAGACGTCCGCCCCACTGCCGGGCCCGTCCCTCAGCGGCTCCATCCCGGCTGTTCCGCTCGCGCCCCCGCCGCCCGCGCGGTATCGGCCCGGTTCCGCGCTCCCCGAGCCTCTCGTCGGGCCCGCTCGCCGTCGCCCGCCATACCCCCGGGCTGGGGTTGAGCGCACCACTTCCCGGTTACGGCAAGGTGGCAGAGCCGGGCCGGGCCGGGTCGACGTGGACGCCCCGGCTTCGCCGCTGCGCACCGCCGGACCGGCGCTCGGCCTCGGCGACCCGCTGAAGTTCCGTTCGAAGGAGACGGGCGATGCCCAGCTCGGATGGCTGGAATCCGGCAAGAGCGACCCGCGGCTGGTCACCGCCCCCGTCTCCGCCGTCCCCGGTGCCACCGCCAAGCTCTCGCCGGAGAACCACCCCGTCTCGCTCCCGCGCACGCTGACCAACGGGCTCGCCACCACCAAGGCCATGTCGGAGGCCCTGCCCGGCGCCCTGTCGTCCGCGTCGGGCGCGTCATCGGCTTGATCCGCCGTGGGGCGGTGTGCGGATCGGCACGACGCGCGCTTCCTGCGGCCGCAGGCTCTACGCTGCCGCCGCAGTCTCTACGCGAAGGCCGGGGGCGCGGTGGAGGCACGCGCCATCAATTCGGCCCGCACGGTGGCGACTCCGCCTGGCGGCGGCGATTCGAGCCCCATCACCAGCCGCCCGGCCCGGGCCCCTGCCTCATGGAGCGGCAGGCGGACGGTGGTGAGCGCCGGGGTCGCGTCGATGCTGAACGGCAGATCGTCGAAGCCGGCGACGGAGACGTCCTGCGGGATCCGCATGCCCCGTTCGCGCAGGGCTGCGCATGCGCCCAGGGCGATGGTGTCGTTGGCGGCGACGACGGCCGTCAAATCGGGGTCGCGACGCAGGAGTTCCAGCGTTGCGTCGTAGCCGGAGGCGCGGCTGTAGTCGCCGTGGACGGTGAGGCGGTCGGCGGTCACGGCCAGGCCGCCATCGGCGAGCGCCGACCGGTGGCCGTCGAGGCGGTCCCGGGTCGTGGTCCGGTTCGCGGGGCCCGTCACGTACCCGATCCGGCGGTGGCCGAGGGTGAGCAGGTGCTCGGTGAGCCGCCGGGCACCGCCGCGGTTGTCGAACGCCAGCGTCGTCACGGCGGCGGCGTCATCGTTCTCGAGCGCGCTCTCCTCTCCGGAGAACTCGTCCGGGGGCAGCGGCGGCCGGCCGCACAGCACCACCTTGGTGCCGTCGGCCGCGAGCCGGGCGAGCTTGTCGGCGACGGCGTGGGTGTGCTCGGTGCCCTCGACCGCGCCGCCGGTGAGGATCACCCCAGCCGCGCGCTGACGTTGCAGCAGCGTGAGGTAGTTGAGCTCGGCCTCCGGCGAGCCGCCGGTGTTGCAGACCACCGCGAGCTTGCCGCCGCCGTGCTCGGAACCGCGGCCGATCTCGGTCTGCGCGGCGCTCGCGAGGATGCCGAAGAACGGGTCGGCAACGTCGTTGACCAGCACGCCCACCAGATCGGACGTGGCAGCGGCGAGGGCACGGGCGTGGCCGTTGACCACGTACTCCAGGTCGTTGACGGCGCGCATCACGCGTTCGCGCGTGGTGCCCGCGACCGGGTAGTTGCCGTTGAGGACGCGCGAGACTGTTGCCGCGGACACCCCGGCGCGAGCCGCCACGTCGGCGAGGGTCACTGTCATCGCTGCACTGCCTCCTCAGACCTCCCGGGCTCCTCAGACGTCCCGGGCTCCTCAGACGTCCCGGGCCGCGTCCTGCCGTCCTGTCCGTCCCGCCCGTCGCGCTTTGTCACATGCTGTCCCGGGCACATCGTCTCACCGGGGGCGACCGCTGCCGCCCGGCAGGCGGTCACATCTTGAAGTCGGGTGCCGAGGCAGATAGCCTAACCTCATAGAAAGCGCTTGCTATGCGTTTGGGGGCGGGCGAGCAGTCGAATGGGAGGGCGCGTGTGACCGTCAAGACAGTGCGGATAGCCATGAACGGTGTCACCGGCCGGATGGGGTACCGCCAGCACCTCGTCCGCTCCATCCTCGCCATCCGCGAACAGGGCGGCCTCGATCTCGGCGACGGGACCACCCTGTGGCCGGAACCGGTGCTCGTGGGACGACGTGACCACGCGGTGCGCGCGCTCGCCGAACGGCACGGCCTGGACCACTGGTCGACCGACCTGGACGCCGTTCTCGCCGACCCGTCCGTCGAGATCTACTTCGACGCCCAGGTGACGTCGGCGCGGGTCACGGCCGTACGGACGGCCATCGCGGCGGGCAAGCACGTGTACTGCGAGAAGCCCACCGCCACGACCCTCGACGACTCGCTGGCGCTGGCCCGGCTGGCCCGCGACGGCGGGATCAAGAGCGGCGTCGTCCAGGACAAGGTCTTCCTGCCCGGGCTGCTGAAGCTGAGGCGCCTGGTCGACGGGGGCTTCTTCGGCCGGATCCTTTCGGTGCGCGGAGAGTTCGGATACTGGGTCTTCGAGGGCGACTGGCAGAGTGCCCAGCGTCCCTCGTGGAACTACCGGGCCGAGGACGGTGGCGGCATCACCGTCGACATGTTCCCGCACTGGGAGTACGTCCTGCACGACATCTTCGGCCGCGTCACCTCCGTCCAGGCGCTCACCACCACGCACATCCCGCAGCGCTGGGACGAGAACGGCAAGCTGTACGAAGCGACGGCAGACGACGCCACCTACGGGATCTTCCAGCTGGAGGGCGGAGTCGTCGCGCAGATCAACTCCTCGTGGGCGGTGCGCGTCAACCGGGACGAACTCGTCGAGTTCCAGGTCGACGGAACGGAGGGTTCCGCCGTCGCGGGACTGCGCAACTGCCGTGCACAGCACCGCTCGGCGACCCCCAAGCCGGTATGGAACCCGGACCTGCCGGTGAGCGAGTCGTTCCGCTCGCAGTGGCAGGAGGTCCCGGACAACGGCGAGTTCGACAACGGCTTCAAGGCGCAGTGGGAGCTGTTCCTCCGCCACGTCATGCTCAACGAGCCGTGGCGCTGGGATCTGCTCGCCGGCGCTCGCGGAGTGCAACTCGCCGAACTGGGCATGAAGTCCTCGGCGGAAGGTGTCCGTCTCGACGTCCCGGAGCTTGCGCTGTGAGCGGCGCAGGTGAGGCCGCCGGGGTGCACGGGGTGGCGGGCATGTGGTTTCGCCGAGCGGGCGGAGAAGCTCACCGGAGGGTGCCGTGAGCGGCGCAGGTGAGGCCGCCGGACTGCACGGGGGTGACGGCGGACGGGGACAGCTCTGGTTGCCCGGCGACGACGGCGCGTTGCGCTCCTACCGGCCACGGCAGATGCCACGGTCGTTCGACGACGACGACGCCGCCGCCGGCGGCGGCGCCTTCCGCAGCCGCACCGTGTTCTCCGCCGCGCACGTCGTCGCCGACCCGTTCCGCACCGCCGCCGGCGCGCCCGCCGCCGTGGACTGGGACGCCACCCTCGCCTTCCGGCACCACCTGTGGGCGCACGGGCTCGGCGTCGCCGAGGCGATGGACACCGCGCAGCGCGGGATGGGTCTCGACTGGGCCGGCGCGTCCGAACTGATACGCCGTTCCGCCGCGGAGGCGCGGTCGGCCGGCGGCCGGATCGCCTGCGGCGTCGGCACCGACCAGCTCACCGGGGCCGTGTCGCTCTCCGAGGTGACGGCTGCGTACGAGGAGCAGCTCGCCGTCGTCGAGGAGTGCGGCGCGCAGCCGGTTCTCATGGCCTCCCGGGCGCTGGCGGCGCTCGCCAAGACGCCCGACGAGTACATCGATACATACGTACGCCTCCTCCGACAGTCGAGCCAACCGGTGATCCTGCACTGGCTCGGCCCGATGTTCGACCCGCAACTCACCGGCTATTGGGGCAGCGAGGACCTCGATGTCGCCACCGGCACCTTCCTCGAGGTCATCTCCACCCATCCCGACAAGGTCGACGGCATCAAGGTCTCCCTCCTCGACGCGCACCGCGAGATCCAACTGCGCCGCCGACTCCCCAAGGGCGTGCGGTGCTACACCGGCGACGACTTCAACTACCCCGATCTGATCGCCGGGGACGAACTGGGCTTCAGCCACGCCCTCCTCGGCATCTTCGACCCGCTGGCGGCCATCGCCTCAGCGGCCGTCCGCACCCTGGACACCGGCGATATCGAAGGCTTCCGTGCGCTGCTCGACCCGACCGTGGAACTCTCCCGTCACCTCTTCTCCACCCCGACCCGCTTCTACAAGACGGGAGTCGTCTTCCTCGCCTGGCTCTCCGGCCACCAGTCGCACTTCACCATGGTGGGCGGCCTGCAGTCCGCCCGCTCCTTGCCCCACCTCGCGCGTGCGTACGAACTCGCCGACACCCTCGGGCTCTTCCCCGATCCCAGCCTCGCAGCCTTCCGAATGGCATCCCTCCTCTCTCTCCACGGAGTGTCTCAGTGACCACTGACAACTGCGGCGACTCCGACACCGGCTCCGGCTCCGGCTCCGACGCCGGACGGGCGGTCCTCGCGCGGCTGAGCATCAACCAGGAGACCGTCAGGCAGCTGCCGATCCCCGAACTCGCCCGGCACTGCGCCGAGCTGGGGATCGGCGGCGTCGGCCTGTGGCGCGCCCCCGTCCAGGACTACGGGGTCGAGCGCGCCGCGAAGACCGTGCACGATGCCGGACTCACCGTCACCTCGCTGTGCCGCGGGGGGTTCTTCACGGTTGCCGACCCCGATGCCCGGGCGGCAGCCCTCGCCGACAACCGGGCCGCGATCAACGAAGCAGCAGCCCTGTCCACCGGCACTCTCGTCCTGGTCTCCGGTGGCCTCCCGGCCGGCAGCCGCGATCTGCACGGCGCCCGGGAGCGGATCGCCGACGCCCTCGCCGAGCTCGCCCCCTACGCGGCGGAGCGGGGGGTGCGCCTGGCGATCGAGCCGCTGCACCCGATGTACGCCTCCGACCGCTGCGTTGTCTCCACCCTCGGCCAGGCGCTCGACCTCGCCGAGCGCTTCCCGGCCGACCAGGTCGGCGTGGTGGTGGACACTTATCACGTGTGGTGGGACGACACGGTGTCCGCCGGGATCGCACGGGCCGGGGCAGGGGGACGGATCGCGGCCTTCCAACTCGCCGACTGGGTCACACCGTTGCCCGAAGGCGTGCTGCTCGGCCGCGGCCAGCTCGGCGACGGCTGTGTGGAGCTGCGCTGGTTCCGGCAACGCGTCGATGCGGTGGGCTACCCGGGAGCCGTGGAGGTGGAGATCTTCAACCCGGCGCTGTGGGCGCGAGACGGCCGTGAGGTGATCGCCGAGGTCGCCGACCGTTATCGCACTCACGTCGCCTAGTCCCGCCATCGAGCTAATTACGGCTCCCGACTGCAACCATCCGGCCGCGTACGGTGTCGTACTCGGCATCAGGTTCCCAAGGGGGGCTCGGGGAACCGGAGGGGGCAGGGGGGATATGAGGGGGCCCGGCAACGGCCGGGCCCCCTCGCCGCTCCCGTTCGTTACCGCTGCTGCCTCGTTCGCGCCGGCGACGCACCCGAGACCGCCGGCCGTCCCTGCGCCCCGCCCGCGCTCCGTTATCCGCGTCCAGGTGTGGACACCCCCCGCAAGGGCGGGGTCGGACAGCAATATGAAGCCGATCGCGTGCGAGTGTCTGCTGCCGTAGATCGCCCCCGTCACCAATGGCGGGACGAAGCCGCCGAGACCGCCCGTCGCACCGACGATCCCCTTCGTACGGATCAGCGCTGTACTCCGTAGACGATCAGGTTGTCCACGGGGTGCCCGTTCGCGTCGAGGACGCCGTCACAGGTGATCAGGCGCAGGACGTGGCCGGAAGCCGGCCCGTAGACCTGTTCGGTCGGGAAGGCGCTCTTGCTGACGCGCTGGAGGCTGGTGACGGTGTAGTGCACGGTCCTGCCGTCCGACAGACGGATCGCCACGTCGGCGCCGGGCTTGACGGTGCGCAGGTCGTGGAAGACGGCCCTGCCGTAGCGGGTGTCGTTGTGGCCGATGATCACGGACGGGCCTGGTTGCCCGGGGACGGCGCTTCCGGCGTACCAGCCGGCCGTCATGCCCTTGTCGGCGGGCGGGACTTCGACGGTGCTGTCGCTGTTCAGGCCGAGCTGCATCAGGGGGCTGTCGACGCCGACGGACGCGATGGTCACCCGTGCGGGGGATATGGAGGAGTCGCCGTCGTCGGTTGATATGTCGCCGCCGGAGGAACTGGACGCCGACGTGGAGGGGGCCGACCGCTTCGACGACGGCGACGAGATGACGCCCGAACAGGCAGTGAGGGCGGTGAGCGCGGCGAGGAGCAGCGCGGCGAGCGGTGCGATCAGCAGGGGCCGCAGAGGGCGGGCTCCGTCCCTGCGCGGGAGGGTGCGGGTCATAGTGGGCCTCCTGGGCGGGACGCCGCCCGTCCGTCCACGGGCGGCGCCCCGAGCCGCTGGGTCGTCGGTGGTCGTCGGGGGCGCCGGGCGGGCCACGTCATCGGGGCCGCGCACCGGTCGTCTTCGACGCTACGTCGAGTTCCCAGGTCAGGCCCTCAAAAGAATGGCCAGACGGGTTTCGTCCAAAAGGAGGACGACGCTACCGCCCGGTCACTTCCGCCGCCGTCGGGTACGACTCCTGGGCTCCTGCCCTGGTGACGGCGGCGGCACCCACCCGTACGGCGTACCGCACGGCGGCCTCGAGGTCGTCTCCCGCGCCGAGCCGCCAGGCGAGGGCGCCGGTGAACGCGTCGCCGGCGCCCGTGGTGTCGACCGCCTCGACCGGCACTCCGGGGACGCGGACCATGCCGGTACGGTCGGCGGCGAGCGCGCCTGCGGCGCCCAGGGTCACCACAACCGACCGAGGGCCCAGTGCAAGCAGGCCCTCGGCCCAACTCTCGGGGGCGCCGGGCGGGCCGTCCGGCAGCCGGCGCAGCAGTAGCTTCGCCTCGTGCTCATTGGCCACCAGCGGGTCGCAGGCCACGAGGACATCGGCGGGCAGCGAGGCGGGCGGCGAGGGGTTCAGCACCACGCGGGTACCGGCGGCGGCCGCGGTGCGCACCGCCGCGGCGACCGTGTCCAGCGGGATCTCCAGCTGCACTGACACCACCTTCGCGGCGGCGAGCAGCGGCTCGGCGGCGCGCACGTCACGGGCAGAGAGCTGGGCGTTGGCGCCGGGGGAGACCACGATGCTGTTCTCGCCGGACCGATCCACGGTGATCAGCGCGACGCCGGTGGGCCCGTCGTCGGTGAGGACGGCATCGGTGTCGACGCCCGAGGCGCGCTGGGTGTCGAGGAGGAGCCGGCCGTACGGATCGTCGCCGACGCGGGCGAGCAGCGCAGTGCGGGCGCCGAGCCGGGCGGCGGCGACCGCCTGGTTGGCGCCCTTGCCGCCGGGGTGGGTGGCCAGGTCGGAGCCGAGGACTGTCTCGCCGGCGGCCGGCCGGTGGTCGACGCGGATCACCAGGTCGGCGTTGGCGGATCCGACGACCAGCAGGTCGTAGCGGTGCATCCGGTGACTTCCTTCGGTGAGTTGTCCACAGGCAGGTTATCCACAGCCTGATGCGCTGTCGGTGAGGGGCGGTACCGTCGATCACATCGCGGTCGGTGCGGCTATTGCGGAACGTGGTGCGGAGGGAGGCCTGGCCATGGGGGTCCGGGGTGCCGGGGGGCGTTCCCCGGGGGAGCAGCAGGTCAGGCTCGCCGTCCTCGAAGGCGTCCTGGAGCGGATCACGTATGCCAACGAGGAGAACGGCTACACGGTCGCCCGTGTCGACACCGGTCGTGGCTCGGGCGATCTGCTGACGGTGGTCGGGGCGCTGCTGGGCGCCCAGCCCGGTGAGTCGCTGCGCATGGAGGGCCGTTGGGGCTCCCATCCCCAGTACGGCAAGCAGTTCACGGTGGAGAACTACACGACGGTGCTGCCGGCCACCATTCAGGGGATTCGGCGCTATCTCGGCTCCGGCCTGATCAAAGGCGTGGGCCCGAAGATCGCCGAGCGGATCGTCGAGCACTTCGGCACCGGCACCCTGGAGATCATCGAGATGGAGCCGGAACGCCTCATCGAGGTGCCGGGTCTGGGCCCCAAACGCACGAAGAAGATCGCCGCCGCGTGGGAGGAGCAGAAGGCGATCAAGGAGGTGATGGTCTTCCTCCAGGGCGTCGGCGTCTCGACCTCGATCGCGGTGCGGATCTACAAGCAGTACGGGGACGCCTCGATCTCGGTGGTGAAGAACGAGCCGTACCGGCTGGCGGCGGATGTGTGGGGGATCGGCTTTCTGACGGCCGACCGGATCGCCCAGGCCGTCGGCATCCCGTTCGACAGCCCGGAGCGGGCCAAGGCGGGTCTGCAGTACGCGCTCTCCCAGGCCACCGACAACGGGAACTGCTTCCTGCCGGAGGAGCGGCTGATCGCCGACGCCGTCAAGCTGCTCCAGGTCGACACCGGGCTGGTGATCGACTGCCTGGCGGAGCTGGTGGCCGAGGAAGGCGTGGTGCGGGAGCGGGTGCCGGACGCGGAGGGCGGCGAGCCGCTCTCGGCGGTCTACCTTGTGCCGTTCCACCGTGCCGAGCTGTCGCTCGCGGCCCAGGTGATACGACTGCTGAGGGGGCCGGAGGACCGGATGCCGGCCTTCCATGACGTGGCCTGGGACAAGGCGCTGGCCTGGCTGAAGGACCGTACGGGGGCCGACCTGGCGCCCGAGCAGGAGCAGGCGGTGAGGCTCGCCCTCACCGAGAAGGTCGCGGTGCTCACAGGCGGGCCCGGCTGCGGCAAGTCGTTCACGGTGAAGTCGGTGGTGACGCTGGCGCAGGCCAAGCGCGCCAAGGTGGTGCTGGCCGCGCCGACCGGACGGGCCGCCAAGCGCCTGGCGGAGCTGACCGGCGCCGAGGCCTCCACCGTGCACCGGCTGCTGGAGCTGAAACCGGGCGGGGATGCCGCGTATGACAAGGAGCGGCCGCTCGACGCGGATCTCGTGGTGGTCGACGAGGCCTCCATGCTCGATCTGATTCTGGCGAACAAGCTGGTCAAGGCGGTGCCGCCCGGGGCACACCTGCTGTTTGTGGGCGACGTCGACCAGTTGCCGAGCGTGGGTGCAGGCGAGGTGCTGCGGGATCTGCTCGCGGAGGGCAGTCCGGTGCCCGCGGTGCGGCTGACAAGGATCTTCCGCCAGGCGCAGCAGTCCGGTGTGGTGACCAATGCTCACCGGATCAACTCGGGCGTTCCGCCGATCACCCAGGGGCTGCCGGACTTCTTCCTCTTCACCGAGGACGACACGGAGGAGGCGGGGCGGCTGACGGTGGATGTGGCATCCCGTCGCGTTCCCGCGCGCTTCGGCCTCGATCCGCGGCGGGACGTGCAGGTGCTGGCGCCGATGCACAGGGGGCCGGCCGGAGCCGGGACACTCAACGGCCTGCTGCAGCAGGCGATCACCCCCGGACGCCCCGATCTGCCGGAGCGCCGTTTCGGCGGCCGGATCTTCCGCGTCGGCGACAAAGTCACGCAAATCAGAAACAATTACGAAAAGGGAGTGAATGGCGTCTTCAATGGCACGGTCGGCGTCGTGACCTCACTGAACAGCGAGGAGCAGCGGCTGACCGTACTGACCGACGAGGACGAGGAGGTCGGCTACGACTTCGACGAACTGGACGAGCTGGCGCACGCCTACGCGGTGACCATCCACCGCTCCCAGGGCAGCGAGTATCCGGCGGTGGTGATTCCGGTCACCACGGGCGCCTGGATGATGCTTCAGCGAAATCTGCTCTACACCGCCGTGACGCGGGCGAAACGCCTGGTCGTCCTGGTGGGGTCGAAGCGGGCGCTGGGGCAGGCGGTGCGGACTGTTTCGGCAGGCAGACGCTTCACGGCTCTGGATCACCGGCTCATGGGTGCCATACGTGACTGAGGCCGCGGGCGAGTCACCAGGGTGTGGAACCGGCCATCCGGGAGAGAAGATGGGCACTGCGTGCCATTCCTGGCCGTCTGGGTGACCCCGGGTGCACGTGTGTGCGGCAAATGGGGGAAGGTAGAAGCAGTCAGGGCACCTCGAAGAAGAGGCACAACGTCGGTGAGGGATGACGTGAGCGACAACTCTGTAGTACTGCGGTACGGGGACGACGAGTACAGCTACCCGGTGGTCGAGAGCACCGTCGGTGACAAGGGCTTCGACATCGGCAAGCTGCGTGCCCAGACCGGGCTGGTCACCCTGGACAGCGGTTACGGGAACACCGCGGCGTACAAGTCCGCGATCACGTACCTCGACGGTGAGCGTGGGATACTCCGCTACCGCGGATACCCCATCGAGCAGATCGCAGAGCGCGGGACGTTCCTCGAGACGGCCTACCTGCTCATCAACGGTGAACTGCCGACCGTCGACGAGCTCAGCGCCTTCAAGGGCGACATCACACAGCACACCCTGTTGCACGAGGACGTCAAACGCTTCTACGACGGCTTCCCGCGCGACGCGCATCCGATGGCGATCCTGTCCTCCGTGGTCAGCGCGCTGTCGACGTTCTACCAGGACAGCCACAACCCGTTCGACGAGGAGCAGCGCTACCTCTCGACGATCCGTCTGCTCGCCAAGCTCCCCACGATCGCCGCGTACGCCTACAAGAAGTCCGTCGGCCACCCGTTCGTCTATCCGCGCAACGACCTCGGCTACGTCGAGAACTTCCTGCGGATGACCTTCGCCGTACCGGCCCAGGAGTACGAGCTCGACCCTGTCGTGGTCAGCGCCCTCGACAAGCTGCTGATCCTCCATGCCGACCACGAGCAGAACTGCTCCACCTCCACGGTGCGCCTCGTCGGCTCCTCGCAGGCGAACCTCTTCGCCTCCATCTCGGCCGGGATCAACGCGCTGTGGGGTCCCCTGCACGGCGGCGCCAACCAGGCCGTGCTGGAGATGCTGGAGAGCATCCAGGCGAGCGGCGGCGACGTCGACTCCTTCATCCGCAAGGTGAAGAACAAGGAAGACGGCGTGCGCCTGATGGGCTTCGGGCACCGCGTCTACAAGAGCTTCGACCCCCGCGCGAAGATCATCAAGGCGGCGGCGCACGACGTGCTCTCCGCGCTCGGCAAGTCCGACGAACTCCTCGACATCGCCCTGAAGCTGGAAGAACACGCCCTCAGCGACGACTACTTCGTCTCGCGCAACCTCTACCCGAACGTGGACTTCTACACCGGCCTGATCTACCGGGCCATGGGCTTCCCGACCACCATGTTCACGGTGCTGTTCGCGCTGGGCCGGCTGCCTGGCTGGATCGCCCAGTGGCACGAGATGATCAAGGAGCCGGGCTCCCGCATCGGCCGCCCCCGCCAGATCTACACCGGCGTTGAGCTGCGCGACTACGTCCCGGTGGAGAGCCGCTGACATAGCGCCCGCCCGGCATAGCCAGGACGCCCCGCACCGGATCCCCCCACGGGTCCGGTCGCGGGGCGCCTGTCCTCCCGGAAGCGGATCCCCCCACGGGTCCGTACCGGGCGCTTGTGCGCCGACGGCGTCTTGCCGGGACGAAACGGTCCGGGAGGGCCGCTCAAAGCTCCCCGGGTACTTCGCCCCGGCCGCGCGACAGACCGTCCCCCAAGACGGCCCGCCCATCGCCACACCAGGTCCGCCGGGAGCCCGGTGTTCGATACCTAGACCAACAACAGGGGCCGATGGTTACGTTCCCGATCGTGTGATCTGGGTCTCCTTGATCGCGGCCCACCCCTGGTCGGGGTAGTGAATGCGCCATCCCGTAGCGTTAAACGCCCAGTCAGAACCGGTGTGTCGGGGTGGGCGGAGCGTATGGCAGAGATCGGGCACGGACAGGGCGGCGATGTCGAGGGCGGGACGGTGGCGCCGCGAGGCCGCACCGTCGTGGTCACCGGAGGCGGTACAGGCATCGGGCGGGCGATCGCCGATCGTTTCGCCGGATCCGGTGATCATGTGGTGATCGTCGGGCGGCGCCGCGAGGTGCTGCGGAAGGCGGCTGCCGAGCTGAGCGCGGCCCACGGTCTCGACGTGACGCCGATCGCCTGCGACCTCGCCGATCCCGACGACGTCGAGGCCGCGCTCGACCGTCTGCCCGACCGTATCGACGTCCTCGTCAACAATGCGGGCAGCCGCGAACTCGCCGTCGGGGCCGGGCCGCACGGCGTGCTGGCCCGCTGGCGCGGCGACTTCGAGCGCAATGTGCTGACGGCCGTCCTGCTCACCGAGTCCGTACGCGACCGGCTCACCCCGGACGGGGGCCGGGTGATCACGGTGACCTCGCTCGCCGCGCTGCGCGGCGGCGGCTCGTACGGTGCCTCCAAGGCCGCGCTGCACGCCTGGAACCACTCGCTCGCCGCCCAGCTGGGCCCCCAGGGCATCACATGCAACGTGGTCGCGCCGGGCACGGTCGCCGGCACCGAGTTCTTCGGCGGCCGCCTCAACGAAGCGGAGCTGACGCGCCGGGCCGGCCGCACCCTCATCGGCCGGGTGGGACGTCCCGGGGATGTCGCCACGGCGGTGGTCTTCCTCGCCTCGCCCGAGGCGGGATTCATCACCGGCGAGATCCTGCAGTGCAACGGCGGCGAGCTGCTGGGCCGCTGAGACTGCGAGGGCGGTCAGGCGCGGCCGACGAGCTTGTAACCCGCCTCGTCGACGGCGGCGCGCACCACGTCGTCGTCCAGCGGCTCGACGGAGCTCACGGCTACGCGGCCGGAGGCGGCGTCGGCCCGGACGTCGATCACGCCCGGCAGTGCGGTGAGCTCGGCGCCCACGGCCTTCTCGCAGTGCCCGCAGCTCATGCCGGAGACGGCGTAAACCACGGTGGTGGCATTGCCGGGGGCGGTGGCGGTGTTGTCGGTCATGGTTCCCTCCGGTGGTGCGGTGCCTCGTCGGCTCCGAGTACGGCGATTATACCCCCCAGGGGTATGGCGCCTGCGACCCCGGGCGGCTCGGCGTGTCCGCGGCATGGCAGCGGCGCCACAGCGTCGGCGTCGCCGCACCGCCGACCGCCCTCGTGATCCGTCACCGGTCGAGGTCACGCCGTCCGCGGTTGCCCGGCCGGCGTGAGCTCCATAGGCGGATGGTGTCCGCATACCAGAACGGTTTGCCGCCCTCCACGACATCCGGCGTGGGCAGCAGGCCGTGTTTTCGGTAGGAACGGACAGTGTCGGTGCGCACCTTGATGTGCGCGGCGATCTCGGCGTACGACCACAGCGAGCAATCGGGCATCTCGTACCTCTTCCACAAGGCCCACAAGGCGGTGACTGGTGATCAGCCACCCTGTGTCCGGACAACGAGAACGCCCGCGCACCGAAAGGGCTTGTGGATCACTTGTGACGCAGACCCGGCGTAACGGTGACATTAGTGTCGAGGGTGAGAAGGTCGTCCAGGTGCGGGGAGCTCAGGTGGAGCACCTGGTACCGGACGACGTCCTCTTCCCCGTCCCGCTCGCCGTCCTGCTCGGCCCGGGCGGCGGTGGCCTGTTCCCAGAGCGTGAAGCGGACCAGCTCCCACCGGTGCGGATCGACGGCGAGTGAAACCGAGTGCGCGCCGGGCGCGATGGCGTGCAGCCGCAGCTCGCCGAGTTCGCGCTCGACGACCTCGGCGGGGTCGGCGTCCGCCGGAAGGCGCCAGGTGCGGCGCGTGGCGGCGCGCGGAGTCGTCCGCACGGACGGTCCCGAAGTGAACCCGGCGCCGGTCCAGTGCCGCACCGCCGGGCGCCCGAAATCGCTCACGATGCCGTGGAATCCGGCCCTGCCCCACAGGAACCGGCTCATGCCGGAGACGTCGTGCCAGATGTAGAACGGTGCGTATTCGTTGACGGGCGATCCCGATGCGCGGTCGCGGACAAGGTAGGCCTTGATCCCGAGGCCGGAGAAGCCGTCGGTCAGGCCGCCGCGCGCCGCGACCCGGTGACGGATGATCCCCATGTCGTAGTCGGCGGGCAGGGCGATCTGGTACTGCATGGTGTACATGGAGCGTGAACTCCCTCAGGTGGCCGGGCAGGTGAGGAGGGCGAGGATGCCGTCGACGGCGTGGTCGAACGGTTCGGGCGAGCCGGCGGCCCTGGCCAGGACGTAACCGCCCTGCAGCGTCGCGGCGACGGCCGCGGCGGTCGCCTCCGGATCGAGGCCGGGATCGAGTTCGGCGCGCGCCTGCCCCTCCGCGACCACGTCGGCGAGCCGCCGCCGCAGCCAGCCGAAGAGCTCGTCAACGGGCTGGCGAAGCCGCGAGTTTGCGATGATCTCCGGGTCCATGGTCAGTCGGCCGACGGGGCAGCCGCGCAGCACGTCGCGCTCGCGCCGCAGGTACGACGTGATGCGCTCGGGCGCTGCGCCGGGAGCGGAGAGCAGGACGTCGGCCGTGGCGCGCATCTGGTCGATAGTGCGGCGCACGGCTGCGAGCGCAAGGTCCTCCTTGCCGCTGAAGTGGTGGTACATGCTGCCTTGCCCGGCGCCTGCGCGCTGCAGGATCGCCCGTGGGCTGGTGCCGACGTATCCGCGCTCCCACAGGAGCTCCCGGGTGCTCTCGATCAGCCGTTCCGCGGTATCCATGCCGCCATCGTACATACCGGTAGGTACAGCAGATGAGGCCGCCGTACCGCGCACGCCGCTCGGCGCGCGCGGTACGGCGGTGGGCGGCTCAGCAGTCCGGGACGCCGGCGATCTTCCTGCCGCCCTGCAGGAAGACGTTGCTCACCCACGCGTCGTCGCTGCCTGTGGTCAGCGTGACCTTGCTCCACCACGGGTTGGTGCCGCCGCTCGGGTCGGCGACGGGCGTGGTGTTCTTGTCGGTCTGACACCAGTCGGAGAGATGGATGTGCGAGACGGTGGCGAGGATGACGGACTGCGTGTTCGGCCACTCGCGCAGGTGGACGTCGGTCGCGTAGACGTACACCGTCGTCGGTGTCGCATGTGTGACATGTGCCACGGGTGTCCGTGGTGCCGCTGCCGTGGCGGAGGCGGGGGCGGCGAGCGCGCCGCCCCCGGCCAGGAGCGCGGCGGCGGCCGCGGGCACGAGTATGCGCTGGTACGTGTTCATGGGTTTCATGGCTCTCCCGTCGCGGATGAAATATGCCGGTCGCATATCGCGTACGGGGGGAACGCGGCCCCGCGGACCACCGGAGCGTGGATCCGCGGCGCCGCGCGGTGCCGGGAGCGCGGAGCGTCCCGGATGAAGCACACGTCGCGGCCGAGGCGGCGATCAGGGTCCGGGATCGCAGGCAGCCATGAGTTCTCCCGTGCCCCACGGCCGCCGCACACCTCGCGCGCACGGCGTCGCTGGTCCTCCCCCCAGAACCATCGGACGCTTGCTTCGAAGCAACGATGTCACGACAAGAGCGCCCCGGTCTTGGAAGAATCCGCACTCATGAATCCGCACTCGTGAATCCGTGCTCCGGGAGCTTCGGACAGCAGCACGCTGGTGACCGCGCCGCTGAGCCGGTCCACCATCGGCCGGCCCGCCTTCATGCTGTCCATCCCGTTCCGCTCGGAGGTGAACTCCGATGGGGTGCGGCCCGTCATTGCCTTGAACTCGCCACTGAAGTGCGCCTGGTCGTAGAAGCCGCACACGCCCGCGACCTGTGCGGGCGGGCGCCCGGCATCCAGCAGCTTCATCGCGCGCTGCAGGCGCACCACCCGGGCCGCGGCCTTCGGGCGCAGCCCGATCTGGTCCCGGAAGCGGTTCTCCAACTGCCGTTCGCCCCACCCCACATCGGCGGCGAGACGTGCGATGGGCAGCGCGCCGCCGGTACGGGCGAGCTTGCTCCAGGCGCGTACGACGGGTGCGGAGACCACCGGTCCCTCGGCCGTCCAGCGCTCCAGTGCGGCGTCGAGCAGCGCGAAACGCGTGGCCCAGCCCGCCGCCGTCGCGAGGGCATCGACGAGAGCGTCGATGCGCCGTCCCATCACCTCGTGCGGATCCACGGCCCGTTCCGACAACTCGTGCATGGGGATGCCGAAGAGCGCGAAGGCCGCCCAGGGGGCGAGCATCACCTCGACCCCCTCCAGACGCCCGTCGTGCTCGCCGAGCGACGCACGGGTCTGCAGCCCGGCGAGGCAGCAGTCGAACCAGGCGGAGGGCCCGGCCGACCGCGTCACCCGCACCCGCCGGCCGAAACCCAGCCACAGCGCCACCGCTCCGATCGGCGCCTCCAACCGGCGCCGTGGCCGCCCGAGTTCCAACCGCAAACCGCGATAGGAGATCACGCCCTGCCGCAGCCGCGGCTGCGGCAGGGTCCGGGCTGTCTCCCAGGTCCCGTCGGGACACCTCTGATAGAGCATCATGCACACCTTCCCGGCTTTCACCGGCCCCCGTCGGCCCCCGTGCGGTGCCGTTCGTCCCAAGCCTGCTGCCGGTGGAACCCCGTCGTGACCGCTCTTTTCGGTCAGCCGTGGCGCGTCGGCGGCGTGCCGCGTAAGGGTGCGCGGGTGGGCGCGCATGCTGAGCACATTCTTAGGGACAGCTGCCATGCGGCGTCGACGACCCGCACCCGCCGGAAGTACTCCCACGCGGGCTCGTGCGGCGATGCGCCGGAGCGCAGATACGCCGACAGGCACGAACATGCAGAACTGCCGCCGTCATCCCCTGACCGTAGATCGGTTTGAAGGACGCGACGGCGTCACCGGCCGCCACCAGGCCCCCGGGAAAGCGCGTGAGCCCGGTGAACTCCCTGCGGCGGCTGTCCGGCATACGGTACGTCGTGACGCCGCCGAGCAGCGTGGCGTTCTCGGCGACGGCGCCGAACTGCGGTGCGGCGACGTCCTTGCGAGGCCGCCGCGATCGGCGCGAAGGTGGCCGACGCGCTCGGCGCGGCGCATGCGGTGGGCGTCCTGCACCGTGATGTGAAGCCCGGCAACGTGCTGCTGGAGCGCGGAGGCCGGGTGGTGCTCACCGACTTCGGCGTCGCGACGATGGAGGATCCAGGGGACGGATCGACCTCGAATCTGACACAGAGCGGCCAACCGGTCGGGTCGCTGGGCTACCGGGAGACCTACGGCCAGTGGACCAACATCTGGTGGGCGAAGACCGACGACGACCACCACACCAACGTCTACGTGAGCGATGTCTACATCAGGGGCGGCGCCAACGATGTCCCAGTCCCCGGCCTCCCCACCTGCTAAACCGGCTAGGCGACGACATCGCGCGGCGGCTTGCCCTCCAGGAAGTCGGCGACGTTCTGCACGGCCGCCAGGGCGATGCGCACCAGCGTCTCCCTCGTCACCCCGGCGACGTGCGGCGACAACACCACGTTCGGGGCGCGCAGCAACCGCAGTGCCGCCGTGGGCGGTTCGGGATCGAAGACATCGATGCCGGCCCCGGCGATGGTGCCCGCCGCGAGCGCATCGGCGAGCGCGTCCTGGTCGATGAGGGCGCCACGGGCGGTGTTGATGACGAACGCGGTGGGCTTGAGCAGGGCAAGCCGCTCGGCGTCGAGCAGATGCCGGGTCGCGTCGTTGAGCGGCGCGTGCAAGGAGACGTAGTCGGCGGTGCGAAGCAGCTCCGTCAACTCCACGCGCCGGGCGCTCAGTCGCTGCTCGACCTCGGGTGGCGCGGGGCGCGGTGCCGCATACACCACGTTCATGTCGAAGGCGGCCGCGCGCCGGGCCACCTCCTCGCCGATGTGGCCGAGGCCGATGATGCCGAGCGTCTTGCCGGACAGCTCGGTGATCGACTGCTGCAGGCGTGGCAGTGCCCAGTCGGCGTCGACGAGGGCGGTGTGCGCCGGGATCAGTTGCTTCGCCAGCGCCAGCATCAGGGCGAAGGTCTGCTCGGCGACGTTCTGCTTCTCTGCGCCGCTGGAACCGATGGAGCAGACGGGAATCCCCCGTTCGCGCGCGGCGTCGACGTTGACGTAGTCGAAGCCGTGGCTGGCGCACTGGATCAGCTGCAGATCCGGGGCGGCGCCGATGTGCTCGCTGGTGACGGGGCCCAGCCCCGTGATGATCACGTGGGCGTCGTGCAGTGCACCCGGATCCTCGTCGGACGACTCGACGACGGTCACGCGCGCCTGATCGGCGAAGATCCCGGCCAGCGCGGCGCCCGCACCCCGGCCGCCGACGTGCGGAGAGACGACGGCGAGAACGTTTTTGAGGGCCATACCGTTATTCGTCCTTATATGTCGATTGCTTAGATCGGGGCGAGGGCGTCGGGGGTGAGTTCCCCGGGCGTGCTGTGGCCGGAGAGCGCGAGGGTGAGGTCGAACTCCGCGAGCAGGCAGCGGATCACATGCTCGACGCCCGCCTGCCCGTCGAGCCCGAGCCCGTACGCGTAGGGGCGGCCGAGCAGCACCGCTCGGGCGCCGAGCGCGAGCGCCTTGAAGATGTCGTCGCCCGTGCGGATGCCGCTGTCGAAGAGCACGGTAAGACGGTCGCCGACGGCTTCGACGACACCGGGCAGCGCGTCGGCGGAGCCGATCGCGCCGTTCACCTGCCGCCCGCCGTGGTTGGAGACCACGATCCCGTCCACACCGAAGTCTGCCGCCCTGCGCGCGTCGTCGGGATGCTGGATGCCCTTGAGCACGATCGGCCCGTCCCAGTTCTCGCGCAGGAACGCCAGGTCCGGCCAGGTCTTCGAAGGGTCGGAGAACATCTGCACCCAGTGCAGAACGGCCGCGTTGAGGTCCTCATGCACCGGCTTGGCGAGTCCGGCCTGGAACGCCGGGTCGGTGAAATAGTTAGCGGTGCCGACGCCGTGCAGGAAGGGCAGGTAGGCCTGGTCGAGGTCGCGCGGACGCCAGGCGAGCAGCGGGGTGTCGAGGGTGACGAAGAGCGCGCTGAAGCCGCATTTCTTGGCCCTGCTCAGGAAACTGAGCGTCACATCGCGGTCCTTCGGCCAGTAGAGCTGGAACCAGCGCTCGGAGTCGCCCATGGCCTCGGCGACCTTCTCCATCGGTGTGCTCGATGCCGACGAGAGGATGAACGGCACGCCCTGCGCGGCGGCGGCCCGAGCCGCTGCCGGCTCGGCCCCCGGATGCATGATCGACAGCACTCCGACCGGGGCGAGCGCGAACGGCGCCGGCAGCCGCGCGCCCAGCACCTCGACCGACAGGTCACGCTTACTGATGTCCCGCAGCACGCGCGGGACGATCCGGAGACGGTCGAGTGCCGCCCGGTTGGCGTGCGCCGTGCGGCCGTTGCCCGCACTGCCCGCCACATAGCCGACGGGACCCGTCCCGAGCCGCTGCTCGGTCACCTCTTCCAGCAGCGTCAGATCGGTGGGCAGCCGCGGCACGGCACCCGTCATGCCGTTCAGGTAGATCTCGTACTGGAAGGCCGCCCAGTCCCTGGGCGGCTCCGCCTCGCTCATCGTCTGCCTTGCCTCTCGTCCCGCCGCTCACGTTCCCCCGATCTTCGTCGGATCAGCGGCGTCCGTCCATGCCTGCGCGGTGGTGTCAGGCCGTCAGCGGACGGTCGGTGGGGCTGACCGGGGCGGGCAGCTCCGTCGATCCGGTCAGATAGCGGTCGACCGCGGCCGCGGCGGAGCGGCCCTCCGCGATCGCCCAGACGATCAGTGACTGGCCGCGCCCCGCGTCACCCGCCACGAAGATACCCGGTGTGCCGGTGGCGTAGTTCTCGTCTCGTGCGAAGGCACCGCGCCCGTCGAAGTGGAGGCCGAGCTGGTCGACGATGCCGCTGTCGCGCTCGGGCCCGGAGAACCCGAGGGCGAGCAGTACCAGATCCGCCGGGATGCACCGTTCGGTGCCGGGCACGGGCCGCCGCGTCCCCGGTTCGGCCTCGGCGAGATGAAGCGCCCGGACATGCCCGTCCGCGTCGCCTTCGAAGCGCACGGTGGAGGCGGAGAAGACCCGTACGTCCTCGTCGTCCTCCGGCAGCGGAAGGCCGGCGACGGCCTCGCTGCCGGCCCGGCGGGCGAGCTCCCGGCCCTCCTCGTGCGCGGGCGACACCCGGTGGATGCGCGGATGGACGGGCCACGGCTCATAGGGGGAGCGCTCGTCGCCCGGCCGGGGGTTGATGTCCAATTGGACTACGGAGGCGGCCCGTTGGCGCAGCACGGTGCCCAGGCAGTCGGCGGCGGTGTCCCCGCCTCCGATGATGACGACGTGCTTGCCCTCGGCGGTCACCGGCGACTCGGGCAGATCGCCTTCCTGTACCCGGTTGGCCAGCGGCAGATACACCATCGCCTGATGTATTCCGGCCAGCTCCCGCCCCGGCAGCGGAAGATCACGCCAGGCGTGCGCCCCCACCGCGATCACCAGTGCGTCGTAGCGTGCTTTCAGCTCGGCGGCGTCGACATCGGTGCCGACGGCCACATTCGTACGGAACTTGGTCCCTTCGGCGCGCATCTGATCGAGACGGCGGTCGAGATGGTGCTTCTCCATCTTGAACTCGGGGATGCCGTAGCGCAGGAGGCCGCCGATGCGGTCCTCGCGCTCGTAGACCGCGACCGTGTGGCCGGCGCGGGTGAGCTGCTGTGCGCACGCCAGGCCGGCCGGCCCCGAGCCGACGATCGCGACCGTCTTGCCGGAGAGCCGCTGCGGAGGCAGGGGTTGGACGCGCCCGTGCTGCCACGCGCGGTCGGCGATGGACATCTCGATGTCCTTGATCGTCACGGGGTCCGCGTTGATGGCGAGCACGCAGCCGCTCTCGCACGGTGCGGGGCAGAGGCGGCCGGTGAACTCGGGGAAGTTGTTGGTGGCGTGCAGCCGTTCGCTCGCCACGTCCCAGGCGTCCCGCGAGACCAGCGTGTTCCATTCAGGAATCAGGTTTCCCAGCGGACAGCTGCTGTGGCAGAAGGGGATGCCGCAGTCCATGCAGCGCCCTGCCTGCGCGTTGATGATCGGCAGCAAGCTCTGGCCGTCGTAGACCTCGTTCCAGTCCTGCACCCGCTCGTGCACGGGGCGGCGGTCGCAGGAATGGCGTGGTGTGGTGAGAAAGCCCTTCGGGCCGGCCATGGGAGCCTCCCCCAGTGCTGGAGGTGCGCGGCACCTTTTCGCCACCATACGGCCGCTTTGTCGCTTTTATGAAGGTGCGCCGTCTATGAAGACGTGCCGTCGAAGGTGTTGGCGTCGTGAACGCGGTGTGTAGACGCCCGACGACACAGCGGAACCGTCCGCATCGGGCCCATCGGCGCGACGATGGAGACGGGGGCACCAGGACCGGGGGTAGGAGGAGGCGGTTGGCGATGGTGGCGACGGGACCGGCACGTACCGCTTCACCGGCCGGTCACCGCGGCGTACCGCACACCGCGGACCTGCGGGTCGAGGCATGGGCCCCCGACCCGTGAGGAGTGCATGGCCCAGGCGGTGCACGGCGTCGTCGACGCGTTCGTCGACACCACCGACGCGCAGGCGCTGCGCAGACACGAGGTCGTGCTCGGCGGGGAACGCGACGAGGACCTGCTCGTGGCGCTGCTCGACGAGGTCGTCTACCGCCTCGATGTCGCCGACGAGATACCCGTCGACGTCGAGCTCGCCCCGTTGCTTGGCGGTCTGAGGGCCGTATTCCACATGGCCGATGCCCTCTCGCTCCCGGTCACGGGGGCGGCACCGAAGGCGGTGACACTCCACGGCCTTTCATTCGCCCACGGCACCGATGGATGGAGCTGCTCGGTGACCTTGGACGTGTGAGCGGTCGAACGCAAACCGTCGGAGGCACGCGCGAAGGAGGCGGTCGTGATGCGCGTGATGGACAAGGGCCATCAGCCGACCCCGTCGGCGGGCCCGGAGATCGTCGAGGAAACGCCGTTCAGGTTCCGGATCCCCCAGCACGGCGGTATGCGGGTGCCGGGCGTCGTGTTCGCCAGCCGTGCGCTGCTCCCCGAGGCCGCCGGTGGCCAGGCTCAAGGGGTGAGCGTTCGGGGGCGAGGGGTGTGCGCGGGCGCGCCGCGGGGCGGCATCGTGCATCACCGGGTGCGGCTGTCGTCTCGCGCCCTCCGGGCGCAAAGACGGCGGCCTGACCGCTCGGGGCGGTTGCGGCGGTGTCGGTCGCTCGGTGCGAGGGCGGCTGCCGCGCCGGCCGCACCCCGGGCGCGTCCGGCATATCCATCTCCCGGTGACTGGGACTCGCCGTTCTCCTGGCGGGGTTCTGCGGCTGGTGGATCCGGCGCCGTCTGACCTGATGGCCTGACGCCGCCATGGCGGCTCGCCCTATGACGGACTGGTAAAAACTGGATGACGGGCACATGCCCAGCCGCCCGGGTGGGTCCCACGCTACAGACGCGACGTCCACGTCCACGTCCCACCCACCCGGGAGCCAGCCATGTCCCTTCTGCCGACATCGCCGCAACGCCGGCGGTGGATCGCCACCGTCACAGGAGTGCTCGCACTCCTCGCCGGAGTTCTCACCGTGGGGTCACCGACCGCGTCTGCCGCAGGACTGACGCAGGTGACCGGCTTCGGCTCCAACCCCGGCAATCTCAACATGTACAGCTACCTGCCGGCCAACCTGCCCACCAATGCGCCGCTGGTGGTGGCGCTGCACGGCTGCACCCAGTCGGCGAACGACTACTACACCAACTCCGGCTGGCCCAAGTATGCGGACATGTACGGCTTCGCGGTGGTGTTCGCGGAGCAGCCGTCCACCAGCAACCCGATCCTCAACTGCTTCGACTGGGGCACGCCATCCGACGACGGCCGTGGCCAGGGCGAAGCCCTGTCGATCTATCAGATGGTCCAGTACGCCGAGAGTAACTACCACGTCAACCCGAGCCGGATCTATATCACCGGACTGTCGGCGGGCGCGGGGATGACGGCCGACATGCTCGCCGACTACCCGGACGTCTTCGCCGGAGGATCGGTCGACTCCGGGCCCGCCGCACAGTGCTCCACCAGCGGCATCACCAACACCAACTGCACCTCCGGGACCACCAACAACACCGTGCAGCAGTGGGGCGACCTCATCCGCAACTCCGACCCGGGGTACACCGGGCCGTGGCCGCGCGTGGCGATCTGGCAGGGCAGTTCCGACACCACCGTCAACCCCGCTGAGCTGACCTACAACATGGACGGGTGGACCAACGTCTGGGGCATCAGCCAGACACCCTCGAGCACCCAGTCGCTGCCCGGCGGCACCACCGAGTCGGTCTACAACGACTCCTTCGGCAAACCTGCCGTGGAGACGTACTCGATCTCCGGAATGGGACACGGCCTCGCCGTCAATCCCGGCTCCGCCACCGATCAGTGCGGCAGTACCGGCACGTACTACCTGAACTACATCTGCTCCAGCTACTACACCGCCCAGTTCTGGGGGCTGACCGGCTCCTCGGGCGGCAGCGGCACCCTGCCCGCGCCCACCGGTGTCATCGCCACCGGGACCACCGGCACCTCTGCCTCGCTCTCGTGGAACGCGGTCTCCGGCGCCGCCTCCTACGACGTCCGCCGCAACGGCACCGAGGCGGGCTCGACCACCTCGACCTCGTACACCGACACGGGCCTGGCGAGCGGCACCACGTACAGCTACACCGTCGCGGCCGTCGACTCCTCCGGCGCCGTGGGCACGCCGTCGGCGGCCGTCAGCGCGACCACCACGGGCTACATGCCGCAGTGCTTCACCGACGACAACTACAACCAGGTCGCCGCGGGCCGTGCCACGAACAACCTCGGGGAGGTCTATGCGGACGGCTCCCGCCAGGACATGGGCCTGTACAACACGTACGTCACCCACACTCTCGAGGAGACCTCACCGGGCTACTACGTGATCGCCGACTCAGGCTGTCCCACGTGACCTCCTGCGGGTTCCTGGCGCAGGACGTCGAGTACGACCGATCCGTCGACGGTCTCGTGGGCGATCAGGAGGTCGGCGAGCCGGTCCAGGGCGGGGCGGTGCTCGCGGAGCAGGGCCACGGCGCGTTGCTCGGCCTGGCGCAGCAGGCGGGCGACCTCCTGGTCGACGACGCGCTGGGTCTGTTCCGAGTACGGGGGCCGTGTGAGCTCTTCGCCGGTCTCGCCGAGGTAGTGCGGTTGCGGGGAGGCGTAGCCGATCGGGCCGAGTTCGGGGGAGAGGCCGAACTCGCGGACCATGCGGGTGGCGATCTGCGTAGCGCCGGCCAGGTCGTTGGCGGCGCCGGTCGACCCCTCGCCGAAGACGAGGAGTTCTGCGGCCCGGCCGCCGAGCCGTACCGCGAGCAGGTCGGTGAGGTAGGCCTCGCTGTACAGGTGGCGTTCTGCTTCCGGGAGTTGCTCGGTGACGCCGAGGGTGACACCGGCGGGCAGGATGGTGACCTTGGCGACCGGGTCGGCGTGCTCGCACAGCGCCGCGACGAGTGCGTGGCCGGATTCATGGACGGCGACCGAGCGGCGTTCCTCGGGCAGCAGGGCGTTGGAGCTCTCCCTGCGGCCGAGCAGGACCCGGTCGCGGGCGGCCTCCAGGTCGTTCCGCCGGATCCGGGTGCGGTTGTCGCGTACGGCGTTGATGGCGCCCTCGTTGATCAGATTGGCCAGGTCGGCGCCGGAGAAGCCGGGGGTGGCGCGGGCGACGGCGTCGAGGTCGACGTCGTCGGCGAGGGTCTTGCCGCGGGCGTGGACGGCGAGGATCGCGGCCCGCTCGGCCTGGTTGGGCAGCGGCACGGTGACCTGACGGTCGAAGCGCCCGGGGCGGAGCAGGGCCGGGTCGAGGGCTTCGGGGCGGTTGGTGGCGGCCAGGACGACGATGCCACTGGACTGGTCGAAGCCGTCCATCTCGGCGAGGAGTTGGTTGAGGGTCTGCTCGCGCTCGTCGTTGCCGCCCAGCCGCTGCCCGCCGCTGCGACGCGACCCGACGGCGTCGAGCTCGTCGATGAAGATGATGGAGGGGGCGCGTTTGCGGGCCTCCTCGAACAGGTCGCGGACCCGGGAGGCGCCGACGCCGACGAACATCTCGACGAACGCGGAGCCGGTCACCGACAGGAACGGCACGTCGGCCTCGCCTGCCACGGCGCGGGCGAAGAGCGTCTTTCCGGTGCCGGGCGGCCCGACCATGATCACGCCGCGTGGGCCCTTGGCGCCGGCGGCGGTGTAGCGGGCGGGGTTGCGCAGGAAATCGACGACCTCGCTGATCTCCTGCTTGACCCCGTCGTACCCGGCGACGTCGTCGAACCGGGTGGTCGGCCGCTCCGCCTCGATGATCTTCGCTCGCGAGCGGCCGATGGCGCTCAGCCCGCCCGTCATCGCACCGGCGGCCCGGCGCCCCATCCACAGGAAGAAGCCGATCAGGAGCAGGAACGGCAGGAAGGACAGGACGACCGTCAGCAGGGAGGAGCCGCCGCTGCTCTGGCTCGCGGTGATCTGCACGTGGTGCGAGGTCAGCTGCTGCTGCAGCTGGGCCCCGGTGCCCAGCGCGGTCGGGATCTGGGTGGTGAATTTCGTGCCGTCCCTGAGGGTGCCGCTGACCGACCCCTTGTCGTTGATGTCCACCATCTGCACCTGGCCGGCGCCGACCTTGCCGACGAAGTCGCTGTAGGAAAGCGGTGTCGTGTGCGGTGCGGACGGTGCCCGTGCGAGCAGCAGGACGATCGCCATCGCGGCCAGGATCCACAGCACGATCCACCGCCCGCCGCGCGGCTGGGCCGGCCCGCTCGGCGGTCTGGGCGGCTCACGCGGGGGCCCCGACTTGGCAGGCGGCGTCAGATGCCGGTACGGCATCCGCACTCGTGTGATCACGCAAACCCGCCTCCTCAAGCGGCGGTGGTGGTGCCCTCATCTCCCAGTATCGTCACCTCCGGCCGGCCCGGGCAGGTCCGGACGGTCCAGGCCAGGGCCGTGCGGGGTGAGACGGGCACACCGGACGGGGAACGGGAGAGGCAGTACGGGCGAGCCGGTGCGGGTGAGCCATGACGGGCAAGGAGCACCGTCGACGAAGCACCCGGCGAGGCAGTGCCGTCCGCTCGGGCATCGGCGTTCGGGCGCCGGGATTCAGGCACCGGCGTTCGGCCATCGGGTCCGGCCATCGGGTCCGGCCATCCGGAGTGCGCGCGGCAGGTGTTCATCGGGGCCGTTCATAACGTGCCGGGAGCATAGGACATATCCGTTCTCCGGCGATTGCGGTAACCGACATCGATGTCGTCCTGGGTGGTTTGCCGTGGGTGTTCGTCCACCATGACCCGGACGGGGCGTTACCGCTTCAACCAGCGTGGTCTACCCTGTCGGGCCATGGAAGCGACAACGCAGTTTGCCGATATAGAAAATGTGCGCAGCTATGCCGCGGACCTGCCGGCGAAGTGGCTGCAGTGCCGGGAACTCGGCCACAACTGGGGCCCGCACAAGGCGAGTCTGAACGAGGAGGGCGGCTTCGACCGCACCCTGGCCTGCAGGCGCTGCACCGCCAAGCGCCATCAGGTTCTTGACAGTTATGGCCGCATCGTCAGCAACTCCTACGAGTACCCGGAGGGCTACCAGATGCCGCCAGGCCAGGGACGCATCTCCGGTGACGCCAGGGGAGTGCTGCGCCTGGCCAGCATCCAGCACACCATGGAGGCCCAGGAGATCAGGGCGGCGGCCCGTGTCTCGTCGAGGAAGGCCCGGTGATGGCGCAGACCATCAGCTTGGTGTGCGACTGGTGCGACATGCTCGGCATGCCGAACGTACCCGCGGTGCGCACCCGGATCATCGCCCTGGACGGACCGCAGCGCCGGATCGACGTGTGCGGGCGCTGCGATGTGAGCCTGGAGTCATTCGCGGAGCTGTACACCAGGGGCCAGGACCTGCCCACCGAACCCGCCACGACGTCGAAGAGGCCCGTCGCACGGAACAGGGCCGGACAGCTGGCCGCGAACGGGCAACCAGCGCAACCAGCGCAACCGGTGCCGCCGGAGGAAGAGGACGGGGCGGCACGCAAGGAGCTGTTCGTCGTCTGCCCCCTTCCGCACGGGCAGGCGGGCGACCCCAAACGTGTGCGCTACGAGCACCGGGGCAACCACGCGGACATGGTCCATCACGCCAAGATCTGGGACATCCTCTGGGAGGACCCGGACGAGATCCTGACCGAACCCTGCGAAGCCCACAAGGAGTGCCTCGCCAACGGCTTGAAGTTCACCACCGTCCGCGGCAGGAACGCCCACGTCAACACCGCCCCCCTCGACAAGGCCGCCACAGCCGTCTGACGCCGCCGTCTGACGCGGCCGGCCGTCACCGCTGCCGTCCGGGCCCGGGCGGGACCGATGTACCGTGAATGATGTGGCTCCTGGGATTCAGGCTTGGAGGTGCACTCATGACCGAGCAGGAAGACCTGGCCAACATCCGGTACATCGTCGACGACGTGGAAGCCGCCGTGGACTTCTACACCGCGCACCTCGGATTCACGCTGCGCCGCAGCGCTGCGCCCGCCTTTGCCGACGTGGTCCGCGGTCACCTGAGGCTGCTGCTCTCGGGCCCGACGAGCTCCGGCGCACGTCCCATGCCCGACGGCGCCACCCCGAGCCCGGGCGGATGGAACCGGATCTACCTCACCGTCGACGATCTCGATGCGGAGGTGGCCCGGCTGCGCGCAGCCGGAGTTCCATTCCGCAACGAGATCGTCACGGGCCCGGGCGGCCGCCAGGTCCTGGTCAAGGATCCTGCGGGGAATCTCGTCGAGCTCTTCCAGCCCGCCCAGCACCACCGCGACCACTGACCGGCTGCTGGCGCCGCCGACGCCACCACCGGATTCCGGCACCGGGCCGGCAAGACTTCAGATCTTGTTGAAGATCTTGGAGTAGGCGTAGCCGGAGGCTTTGTCGTAGCCGTCGACCTCCCAGAAGGAGAGCTCCTGCACGCCCTTGGAGGCCGCGAAGCGCTCCAGCGTGCCGGCGTTCGACTGGGTGAAGTCCTCGTTGTCGTCATTCCGGCCCGCGATGGGCGTCAGGCCCAGCATCCCCCAGGCCTGGCCGGAGGAGACGCCGAAGACGTGGGCCAGCTGCGGGGCGGAGCCGTCCGCCGCGGATTCGGCGTCCGCGAGAGCGTTCTGACCGTCTCCGAAGTCCATCGTCATGATGTTGACGAGGTTCACCTTGACGCCCTTGCTCCGTGCATCGGCGAGCATGGTCGTGGCGTTCGACTCCATGCCGCCCGGGTCCACCGGCACCGTGAAGTCGATCTGGACACCGGGGTTCTGCGCCTGGAGCGCGGCAAGCGCCTTGTCGCGGCGGGAGTTGGCGGAGGTGTCGTCCAGCACGCTGCCCTCGATGTCGAAGTCGAGCCGGGTGACCCCGTAGGTGTGCACGACGTTGGCATAGGCGGCCGTCAGCGCGGAGACAGAGGTACAGGTCTGGGCCAGCTCGCCTCCGGACTCGCCGCCGAACGAGAGGATGACGTCACCGCCCGCCGACTTCAGGGCGTTGATCTGTGAACGGAAAGCGCCCACCGAGGAGTTGTCGTCCTCCCACTTCGGCGTACAGCCCGACTTCGGTATCAGGAAGGCCAGCGAGTAGTACTTGTCACCGCTGGCGCGCATGTCCGCGGCCATGTCGCTGGCGTCACCGCCGCTGATCTGCAGATACGGTGCCGCGTAGCGCGAGGGGAAGGCACCGGCGGCGTGCGCGGCGGGTGCCAGGAGCGCGATCAGGGCGGACGGTAACAGGGCTGATGCCGCCACGGCGGCGGTGAGACGAGGGTGTCTGAACATGACAATCCTCCCGGTCGGGATGTCACGGAATCTGTTAGGAAAGACTCCTAACCGTCACTGGTCCGCAGGACCGTACTGCGGCCGAGCGGCGCCGTCAATGGACTGGACCAGCCCTGCTGGTGAGGTGGGCTGCCGCTCAGCCGGGTGCACGGTTCCGGCCGTAGTCGTGGCATTCGAGGCGGGGACAGGATTTGGCGTTCGGAACCGAAGTCAAGCGATTGCCCGATATCAGAGGTTGGTGAACTTCTCGCCCTTCATGTCCTGAAGCGTGTGGTCCACGCAGACCGCAAGGATGATCAGCAGGGTCGCGTCCTGGTCGCTCAGCACGTCGACCGCGTAGGCGTCCCGGATGCTGAACCAGCGCCGGGAGACATGCGCCAGCGTGGTGCCGTCCTGCTGGATGTCGAACTCACGGTCCCAGAAGTTGCCGTTTATCCGCAGTTGCTGCCCGTCCCGCAGGGTGACCTTGAAGCGATCGCCGAAGAGTTTGAACACCCGCTTGCTGAACCGGGCCTCCAGCTCGCCGTTCCGCTTGATCAGGATGGTGTGGTGGAAGGTGAGCGCCTTCCTGACGATGCTGGCCACATGGTTGCCCTGGGTGTCCACGAAGTCGAAGGTGCGCCGCAGCCGGAACAGCTTCCGGTTGACCTTGAAGACCTTCTCCCGGTGTTCGGTCTCGATCCAGGCTTCCTCGTGGAAGGCCAACATGCGGTCGCGTACCAGGTAGCGCATCGGAATCCCGTCCAGATCGTTGCGTCATTGCTGCCAGGCCAGTGGCGTTCTGCCGCCCCAGAGCGTAGTGGCGGCGCGCCGACCGGACGGGAGCGGGGCACGCACCGTCCCGCTACCGTTGATCCGTGCGGACGACGAGGGGGTGCGATCCCGGATCTGACCGCCGACGATTCCGGGCAGGCCGCGAGCAGTTGAATCCGCAGGTCGTCATGGAACAGCGGGAGCACGTCCAGCAGCCGGGTTGCCGACGTGACGTTGTGGGCGACGAGCACAACCTTGCGGCGCCGCCTGCGGGTCGCCCACCGCGCGGCATCGTCGCCGACCGGAACGCGTACGCGGATCACGTCGCCCGTCCGCCGGCCGCTTCACGGGCGGCGCGTGCGATGACGCCTGCGGTTGCCCGGCCGGCGCGCATCGCATGGTCGGTTCGGGCGGGACGGCAGCGGCCCTGCTCGGGGTCGTACTCGGTCATGACGACGCCGGCGTGGTCGGTGGCGGGTGACACAAGGTGCGCCGGCCATCCGTTGGCCTGCAGCGCGATGTGGAAGTCATGGGAGTGCCGACTGCTCAGGACTGCATCCTCGACCCCGTGGACCAGGTGGATGGGCACCGGGGGCAGCCCGCAGCGTTCCAGATCGGAGAGCGGGGCGGATCCGGTGCTGCGTGCAGGCATGTCGTAGCGGCCGGAGATACCGACCGCAGCCGAGGGACGCCAGCCGCCGTCCGGCTCGGGTGCCAGTGCCATTCCCACCGCCGCGCCGGCGCCGGCCGACCAGCCGGCGAGCGCGATCCGAGCCGGGTCGCCACCGAACGATGCGGCGTGATCACGGACGTAGCGCAGGGAGGCCAGCAGATCAGCTCGCCCCCTGTCCTGCGCATCGGGTCGCCAGTCGGGAACGAACACCAGCACGCCGTACCGCGCCACGTCCTGTGCCAGAGGAACGAGCACGTCCTTCTCATTGCGACCGCTGCCGTGCCAGAGAAGAACGACGGGCGTGGCGGACGGGGCAGGCGCGGGCATGTGCACATCCAGCCACTGTCCCCGGTCGCCCGGCTCGGCCTTGTAGAGCACGTCGAGCACGTCGAGTACGTCGCGCTTCACGGTCGTCATCCGGGGAAGTCTAGACGGCACAGGTCAGCAGGAGGTCAGCAGGATTGGTCCGGGTGTTGGAGGGTGCGCAGCCGCTCAGGTCACGCATCGCGAACACATTGGCCGTGACGCCGTCCTGGCCGGTGGCGGCCGATGGTGCCTATCGTGCGGTGGTCGCCATCGTTCGAGGGATGGGAACTCGTTGTGGCTGAACGGAATCTGGCCAGGCAGGCAGAGCGCCAACTGGAGCTGCATGGCAGCTATGACTCGCTGCACTTCGAGGGCACCTGGTGGTCCAGCGCCGCACTGGCCGACCGGGCGTCCCGGCTGGCAGCCGGGCTGGCCGGGCTGGGAGTGCGACCCGGCGACCGCGTGGTCGTGGTGATGGCCAACTGCCCCGAGGTGCTGATCACCTACCAGGCGGCCTGGCGCGCGGGTGTCGTGGTGACACCGGTGCTCTTCCTCGTCACCGAGGATGAGCTGCGCCACGTGCTGGCGGATTCAGGTGCGGTCGCGGTGGTCACCACGGCCGAGTTCCTGCCCAAGGTCAATGCGGCGGTCGGCTGCGTGGCGGGGGTGCGCTTCGTTCTGGCCCCCGGAGCCGAGGACGACCCCGCCGCCCCGGTGCCGGTGCTGGACTTCGCCGAGGTGTCGGCCACCGAGCCGGGCGCGATCGCAGACCGGGGCGACGACGACCTGGCCGCTCTGCTGTACACCGGCGGCACGACGGGCCGCTCCAAGGGCGTGCCCCTGACCCACGCCAACCTGCTGTGGTGCGGCTCGGCGAGCCAACAGGCCTCCTCGGGCGAGGGGTTGACCCGGACGCTGCTGCCGTTGCCCCTCGCGCACGCCTACGGACTGCTGGTCACCTGCACCGGCCTGCACCAGAGGGAGCCGCATCGGACGATCCTGATGCGCTGGTTCGACCCGGCCGGCTGGCTGGAGCTGGTCCAGAGCCACAAGGTGCACCGCAGCACGCTGGTGCCCTCGATGATCCAGATGCTGCTCGCCCAGCCGTTGGAGGAGTGGGACCTGTCCGCCCTGGTCGCGGTCTCCTCCGGCGCGTCCCCGCTGCCCGCCGAGAGCCGGAGGGAGTTCGAGGCCAGGGTGGAGAGCGTGACGGTCTACGAGGGGTACGGCTGCACCGAGTCGGGGTCCCTCATCTCGACCAACCCCCTGGGCATGCGCCGGGCGGGAAGCGTCGGCCGGCCGGTGGCCGGGTGCGAGGTGAGCATCCGCGACGAGGCCGGCCGGCCCCTGCCGTCCGGACACGACGGGGAGATCTGCGTACGCTCGCCCGGCGTGATGTCCGGGTACTGGCGTGCGCCGGAGGTCACCGAGTCGGCGCTGGCCGACGGCTGGCTGCACACCGGAGACATCGGCCACCTGGACGCCGACGGCTACCTCTACGTGGTGGACCGCAAGAAGGACCTGATCATCCGCGGCGGGTTCAACGTCTTCCCGCGCGACGTCGAGGACGTGCTCATGGACCACCCGGCGGTCGCCATGGCCGGAGTAGTCGGCCGGCCCGACCCCCGGCTCGGCGAGGAGGTGATGGCTTTCGTCTCGCTGCGCCCCGGCGCGCATGCGACCGCGGACGACCTGATCGAGCATGCGAAGGCGCGCCTGGCCGCGAACAAGTATCCGCGCGAGGTGCGGATCGTCCCGCAGATACCGCTGACCAGCGTCGGCAAGCTCGACCGGAAGCGACTGCGCGCGGCCGTACGCGCCGAGTGATCAGTCGAGCAGGTCGACGCCGTGCCGGGCGAGGTAGCTCACCGGGTTGACGTCGGAGCCGTAGCCGCGCCGGGCACGGACCTCGAAGTGGAGGTGGGGGCCGGACGCCCGGCCGGTGGCTCCGGAGTAGCCGATGCGGGTGTCCGCGGTGACCCGCTGCCCGCGGCGGACCCGGATCCGCGAGAGATGGGCGTACAGGGTGTAGTAGCCGTCGCGCATGTGGATGGTGACCGCATTGCCGTAGTCGCCGGAGTATCCGGCGAAGACCACGGTGCCCGAACCCACGGAGTACACGGGCGTCCCCGACGGGACTGCGAGGTCGATGCCCGTGTGGTGGCCTGACATCCAACCGCCGGATACGCCGTACGGGAGGGAGACGCGGTACGCGTCCTCCGTGGGAGCCAGCCAGAGCCCCGAGCCGGCGGCCTGCTGGGGCACCGCGGTGAGCTGGTCACCGGTGGCCGCCGTCGAGGCCGGAGCGGCGCCGAGCAACAGTGTGATCGCCGTGGCCGCCACCCCGAGGATCCGTATGCGTCCGTTCATGTCGTGTGCCCTTCGCCCAGTGACCGTGTGGAGCCGTTGATCTGAGGACACGACATATGACGGTTGCTTGCATCCGGGACGGCACCGCTGGAGTGAACCCGGCCCGCGACGCGCGGGGCCGGTCAGCCATTCGGCGGGATGGTGCGTGTGCGCGCCAACGATGACAGGTGTGCGTCACCCGCGCGGCCCTTTCACCGGGACCAGACCAACTCCCCGCCGACGTAGGTCCATACCACCTCGGTTGCGGCGGTCTCCTCCGCATGCCCGAGCACCACCTTCCCGAACATGGGGAAGGCGCAGTTCCGGGCCCTACTCGTCCCGTAGCGCTCCCGGGTCCTGGCGGCGGGGCCACGCGGTTATCGATGATAACGGTTGTCGTGTAACATTGATTCCATGTCGGCCGAGGAGAATCTGGACACCCGTGAACGCATCCTCATCGCCGCGGCGGACCTGCTCGCCGAGGGCGGTGCCGACGCCGTCTCCACCCGCGCGGTCAGCGCCGCGGCCGGTGTACAGGCTCCCACGCTCTACCGGCTCTTCGGAGACAAGAAGGGCCTGCTGGACGCCGTCACCGCATACGGCTTCGAGCGGTACCTGGCGGACAAGCAGGCGATGGCGGTCACCGAGGATCCCGTCGAGGATCTGCGGCGCGGCTGGGACCTGCATGTCGAGTTCGGCCTGACGCACCCCTCGTTCTATGTGCTGATGTACGGAGCGGTGCGTCCCGGTGAGCGCCCCACCGCGGCCGAGGACACCCACCGGATCCTGCTGGCCATGCTCGGGCGCGCGGCGCGGGCAGGCCGCTTGCGCGTCCCCGTCGAGCAGGCGGCGCAGATGATCCAGGCCACAAGTACCGGCGTCGCCCTCGCCCTGATCTCTGCACCCTCCGACGCCCGCGACCTCGGACTGTCGACCCGCACCCGGGACGCCGTCCTCGCCACCTTGACCACTCAGGCCGCACCCGCCGACGGTGCGGACTCGGTGGCCTCCCGCGCCATCGCCCTCGACGCCGTGCTCCCACGCTCGCCCGGCTCCTTCACGGCGGCCGAGGCGGCGCTGCTGCGCGAATGGCTCGGCCGGCTCGCCTCCGCGCCGTAGAGCCAGTCGGTGTGCCGGTAGTCGCCGGTGGCGCGCTGGGCGAACCGTTCATTGCGCCGCATTCCTCCCCGCCGCTCTGCGCCGCGGCGCTCCACGTCCCGAGCGCGCCCTCTGGTGGTGCGGGGTCCAGTGCGCCGCCGGGAACCGGCCGGAGAGCCCGGGCCGCACCCTCGCCGACCGCGGCGACCGTCCCGTGGCGCACGTCTCCCGGAACGATGCCGCGGCATACGCGGCTTGGGCGGGCCGGCGGCTGCCGACCGAGGCGGAACGGGCTGCGATGAGCGCCGAGAACCGGCTCGGCGCGAACGAATCACCACCGCCGCATGGGTGAGCGCGGCGCGGGCACCCGGCGGACCGGGCCAGGGCGGGCGACCCGGCCCGTCCGGGGCCGGGCCCCGGTTCGGGTACGTCGTCCGGCATGTCGGACTCGGGCTCGTCGGGCAGTCAGTCGTCCCTGGCCCCGGTCATGACCGTCGAGAGCGAGCGCCGGGCGTTTGACGGCCCGGCGCCCATGGCGGCTCCTACTTCTTGGAGCAGACCTTGTAGGGCTTGACCCAGACCTTCTTGGTCTTGCCGTGGGAGGTAACTGTCCTGTAATGGCCCTTGACGGTCCTGCAGTGTTTCGTCGTGAGGGTGTGCTGGCTGGTGGTCACACTGGCGTGCGCCGCCGGCGTCGCGAAGGCCGGCCCCGTGGTGGCCACGGCCGCCCCAGCGGCAAGCATGGCCGCGGCGGCGCTGGTGGCCAGAGCGCGTACGGTTCGACTCCGCATAGTCGTCACCTTTCTGATCGTCTGATCGGCGACTGTCCACTGCTCTCTTCGATTTTTGGCGTCCCTCGCGCAACACGCATCTCGATCTTCACTGGACGGTCAGGAGCCGTCGGTCCCGGGCAGGTCATCGGTGGTGGTGAGGGTCAGCCGACGCCGGGGCGCACGAAGGTGCGCGTCCCGCGCTACCGCGTGCAGCCCACTGTCCCGTCCACGGCCAGGTCGGCTCGGCCGGCTCGGCCAGGGACCTCCCTCATGAGACCTCACGCTGCAGTCCTGCGTGGGGCTGGACACGGGGACTCAGCTACCCCGAACGATTCAGACGAACAGTCAGGTCGCTGCGACGCGCACTCTCGCCTTGGCTTCGGGGCTGAGCATCAATCCGTCAGCGGTTCAGTTCACTCCTTCGGGTGGCGATGACGTGCGGCGGCCAGGAAATGAGATCGTCGGGCACGCCGTAGGGGGCACGATGGTGATCACGAAGCTCTGTGCCACGTGGCGAAAAAATGACACTTTCGCGAAGAGACCAGTGTTTTGTGTGTCACGGTCTCCCGCTCAGCCGATCAGGGTCGATCGCAAGAGCTCCGTCGAAGCCGGAAGCAGCCCCGTGCGCTACATCGCGCGGACCCGGTCATCGAGAAACTGATGGATCGGAGAGGGATGGCCACAGAGAGGTTCAGTGTCGCAGCGCCCGGCCGGGCCGGTCATGTGCTGCGCAAGCTGCCCCATGTGACGGTGTTGTTCTGGGCGTTGAAGACCGTCGCGGTGACCCTGGGGGAAACGTCCGGCGATTTGTTGGGAATCACCTTCAAGCTCGGCTATGTCGTCACCGCGTTGGTCTTCCTGGTCTTCTTTCTGGTCGTTGTGGTGGCTCAGCTGCGGGCCAAGCGGTTCCATTCGGCCCTGTTCTGGGCGGTGGTCCTGGGCACCAGCATGGTCGGCACTGAGATCTCCGACTTCATGAACCGCGGGTTCGGCCACGGTAGTGCCCCGAATGGCATCGGCTACGCCTGGGGCGCGGTGATCCTCACCAGTGTTCTGGCCGTTGTCTTCCTCGTGTGGTGGCGGACCGGGCAGACCTGTGACGTGGAGAACATCGCCAGCCGTAAGGGCGAGATCCTTTACTGGATCGCGATCCTGACCTCGAACACGTTGGGCACGTCCAGCGGGGACTGGCTGTCCGACGACACCGGCCTGGGGTTCCGCAACGCATTCCTCGTCATCGCCGGCATCATGCTGTTGATCGTTGCTGCGCACTACTTGACCAGCATCAACGGCACCGCCTTGTTCTGGCTGGCGTTCGTCCTCACGCGCCCGCTGGGCGCGGCCGGCGGCGACTCGTTGACCAAACCTGCGGACGAAGGTGGCCTGGGCTGGGGCACCCTATGGGGTTCCGCGGCACTGTTTGCCCTGCTCGTGGTCCTGGTCGTCTACCAGACCCGGCTCGTCCACCGGCACCCTCTCGCCCCCTTGCCCGCCCCGGTGAACCGGCGCACGGGAGCACCTCAACGGCCCAACGGGGCACTGGTCGACGTGACCGGGCACGACACATCCGCGCGCCGACCGGCAAGGTCGAAGGCAGGTCTGTGAACGTCGCGTGCGGCGCGGGATGCACGACAGCTCCGTCGGCCGACTCGACCTGCGCGTGAGCGGTGTCTCAGCAGTGCCCTGCCGAACCGGCCCTTCGACAGTGCGAGGCGTGATCACAACCTGCGGTTGCGGATCCCTGTGCCGGATCGCGATCGCCGGGCGAATGATCGATCTGGGATGGTTACCTGCCGGGCGGGGCCGGTGCCAGATCCGCGTAGTGTCCAACAGCACGGGCCGCTGGGACCTGCTCGTCGTGCCCCATGAATGCGAATTCGGCGAGTTCGACATGCCGAAGTCGCCGCCGGGTCCTTATCGCCAGCGGGCGTACCCGGATTGGGCAGGTGGTAGTGGTAGAGGGATGAACGCAGCCATCACTGTGGCCGTGATCCTTGCGCTTGCGCTGCTCGCCGTGGGTGTGTGGATCGACTGCAGACGCAACAGCACGACGACATCGCGAGTTTCCTCTTCGGCCGCAGTCAGCACAAAGAGATCCCTACGGTCCTGAAGACGCCGTAGGGACCGTCGACCGTCCACCGTCCACCGGCCGGCGGCTCGCCGCGCAGGCCGCCGAGGAGCGGCGGACACTGGCAACGGAGCCGTCCGATGCCGGGACGTGCTGATCGAGAGCGCCTCGGTGACGCAGGGTGACGGACGGCGGTACGGAGGCGCCCATGCGGCTGCGAGGCTGGACAAAGCCGCCTGGGAGAGTGCCTTGGCGCCCGTTCCGGACGAGACCGCCGCGACTCGGGGGAGGGATGTTCGGACGCTTCAAGCTGCCCATCACGCTGGTCGTGGTGGCGCTCATCTACGGAACACTGGGGTACTGGCTTGTCGAGGGCAAGGACCTGCTGGACGCCTTCTACACGACCGTGCTCACCCTCAGCACCGTGGGCGTGGGCCAGGGCCCAGCACAGGGTTCCGGCGGCAAGGTTTTCACGATCTCCCTGATCTTCTTCGGCGTCATGGCACTTTTCACCGCCATTGGCGTGGGGACCGAGGTGGTCGCCTCCGGGGAGGTCGCACGATGGATGCGGAGGAGCCGGATGATCAAACGCGTGGACCGGCTCAGCGGGCACTATGTGGTGTGCGCCTTCGGACGGGTGGGCCGGGCCGTGGTGGAAGAGCTGCGACGGCAAGAGCGCACCGGGGTGGTGATCGAGCCCAAGCCCGAGCTGGCGGGGACGATTGCAGAGCACGCGATTCTTCACGTCGCCGGAGACCCGACCGACGAGGCGGTCCTGCGGCGGGCCGGCATCCAGCGTGCCCAGGGCCTGATCTGTGCGGTGGACTCCGACGCGGCCAACGTGTTCATCACACTCACCGCACGGGCGCTCAATCCGGACCTGCGCATCATCGCCCGCGCCGCTGAGAGCGCGTCCGTGGACAAACTGATCCGTGCAGGTGCCGACGAAGTGGTCTCCCCCTACCGACTCAGCGGTCGGCGTATGGCTCTGCTCGCCGTGCAGCCTTCCATGCGCGAGGTCGTGGACCTGCTCGATCTCGGCCCGGACATCCGGCTTGAAGAGGTGGCGGTCCGGCCGGGCTCGCGACTGGACGGCCTGACGGTCATGGAGGCGAGAACCCGCTACGCAGGCGTGGCGATCCTTGCGCTGAGAAAGCCGAGCAGCACGGTCGCAGCGAACCCCGAACCCGGTGTGCGGCTCGCCCCCGGCGATCTGATCATCGTCCTGGGTCCGGTGGGAATCCTCGACCGCATGGCGGACTGAAGCGTGGGAGCGCGACGCTTCGTGATGTTGCAGCACACCTTCCGTACCTTCTACCAGCAGGGAAAGCGAACCTCCACGCTGTGGACGCACTCGGACACCGGAGCGCTGTCGTTTTACGAGCGGATTGGGATGACGGTGCGTTGAAGTTCGACGGTCTACAGCAAGGCGCTCGCCGCTGGGTAACGTGGCCAGCACATTGCACTGGTTCGCCCCGATCGAGGCAGCACCTGAGCGAGCGGCCGGTGGAGTCCCGATAGCCCGGTCAAGCCAACCGCGGAAGAGCGACCAGCGCGCACCGCCCCCAGTTCGGAAGAGTGCAACTTCGGTTGAGCGCTCAGCTGCACAGATGCTGACCTCGGCGAAGGGGATGGCTGCGCGAGACAGTGCGCGAGGGGTCAACTGCAGTTTGTGACGTCCGAGACAGCCTCGCGCAGGTCGACGATCTGCTGCAGTATTCGCGGCATCGCGACTCTCCCAGCGCCGAGAGTCCGTAGACGGAAGGGTACGTCCGTGCGACGCTGCACCGCATGGACCAGAAGATCGACATGAACGACTGGGAGCGCCGGAGTGCGCAGGCATGGGCCGAGATCGACGAATACTACGCGCGTGGTGAGGCCGGCGAGGCCGACTTCCGCGCGCGGATCTGCGAGCTTGCCGGCGAACTGCCGAAGGAAAGCCCGATCGCCGCCTTCGAGCGCGCCTGCGCCTGGGACTCCACCGGCCACTCCGACAGAGCCGTTCCGCTGTACGAGGAGGCGCTGGAGGGTGGCTTGGCAGGGATACGACGCCGCCGCGCGGTTATCCAGATGTCGAGCTCGCTGCGGAACATCGGCCGGGTGGAGGAGTCGGTGGTGCTGCTCACGGCGGAGGCCGAGAATTACGACCCGGACGCCGCAGTGCTGGCTGATGCCGTTTCGGCCGTTTTGGCCCTGTGCCTGGTCGACGTCGGCCGCGAGCGCGAGGCGGTGTCGGTTGCCGTGCGCGCTCTGGCCCCGCACCTTCCGCGCTACCAGCGCTCGATGGCGAACTACGCGCGGCTTTTGGTGGAGCCGGACCCGGCCTAGCTGATCGATTCCAGGCGATTGCTATGGGCATGAGACCCGGGAGTCCAATGTCGTTGCGCGAATGGTGACTTGGACTGCCTGGCGATTGCACTGCAGAGGAAGACCGATGACCTGCTGAAGGCTTCTCCGCAGTTGGCCGCGCGACGGCCGGCCGTGGGCATCACGCCCAGGTTGAGTGACGCCGAAGACCTTGATCGGAGACCGCCACTACTACCGCCGCGTGTCGAGGCATGTTGGCGTCGCGGCCCGCGTACTTCAGCGCATCCTCGACATGACCGCAGCCATCCGGCGCAACGAGCACGCCGGTCAGCCAATCAAGCGCTCACTCACCACCCACGATCACCGACCCTTGGGTGGAGGCTGCGAAGGAGTCGCCGACTCACTGGAACCCCCACGTCGGCATAACGGCGCTGCTCGGCCCAGTGGCTAGGACGGCCGGCCCTCGGCGAACACCGCGACGAGGAGCGAGATCAGGGCGGTGAGCCCGGTGATGAGGGCGATCGTGCGCACAGCCCGGCCTCGCGCCCAGGCGCCCGTGCAGTCAGGTCGCCATGCGGCATGGCGCGTCGCGATGGTCCACACTCCGGCGGCCATCACCAGCAGTGCCACTCCGCCGGCCGGGTCGAACTTCGCCACGGCCGCACTGACCGCGGTGAAGGAGCTGGCCGTACGGCGCCAGGCCAGGTGGGTGCGCTCACGGGCCCGGCCCGGGTCGAGATCCTCGACGTCCTCGGGTGCTCGCCGCCGAGCGCGCTCGGGGCGCTCGGGGCCCGTCACCGGGCCGCCCTCCCGGAGGACAGCACGAGAACTGCAGCCAGCACGCACTCGGCGGCTACGACCAGGGTGAGGATCAGCGGCAGGACTGTTCGGGGCAGCGGCCTGCCCAGACGCAGGGCGTGCTGGTTACGCCCCCAGTCCACGTAGCCGACCGCAGCCACGAGGGCACCCAGCGCGATGAGCGGCACGCCGATGGCGCGCCGACCCCAGGGGGTCCCTGCAAAGGGAGGCAGGAGTTGCGTGATGGCGAGCCCGGCGGCCACCAGGGCGAGGGCTGTGCGGCACCACGCGAGGAAGGTGCGCTCGTTGGCGAAGGTGAACCGTGGATCCGGCTCGGTGCCCTCCTCGACCGCCGGTCCGCGCGGCTCCAGCGCCCTCACGCCGCGGCGGCCGGGCCGACGGCTGTGTCGCATACGCCAGAAGTCCCTCAACCGCCTTCCCCTTCCGAGTGGGGGCCGTTCCGTGCTGTTCCTTCCTTGGGCAGGCCGCGTCCCGCCTGGGCGCGTGACCGCGGGTCGCCACTGCGCCAGCCCGCGGCGGCCGACCTACCGGGTGTCCCTTCCGGGCGTCGCGCGATGCTGTCGTCGAAGAAATTTTCATCCCCAACATGGTGGTTCTCATGCCCACCTCCAAAGAAGAACCTGAACGTCTGGTTTCGTATCAGGGCGACGGAAGAGCCCTCGTCACCCCTGCCCGCGGGAATTTCTCGTTCTGCGGTCCAAGAACGCATGGCGCGGCCGGCGGCCGGGTCAGCAGGCCAGGCCGCCGCAGCACGTTCCGCACGATCTCGACTGCCGGTTCCTCAAGGCGCTCCAGTGTGCGGCGGTATTCGTCGTGCTGCTCCTCCAGATGGGACTCTTCGCTGATGACCTGCACGAAACCGGTCATTTGACGATCTCCAGCACGGCCATCATGCCCGCGTCTTCGTGGTTGAGGATGTGGCAGTGCAAGACGGTCTTGCCGACGAAGGTGTTGAAGCGGATCCGGATGACGAACTGCCCCTTGGCGGGAACGCTCGCGGTGTCCTGCAGGCCGTGACCCTGGTGCGGTTTTCCGTTGATGCTCATCAGCTGGAAATGGTTGACGTGCACGTGGAACGAATGTTCCTCGTTACTGTCGTTGCGGACGGTCCACTCCTCCACAGTGTTCAGCTTGGACCGGAAATCAACACGGTTCATGTCGAACTGCTTGCCGTTGATGAAGAAACGGGTCCCTGCCGAGTTCTCGGAGAACACGAGGGTGCGCCGCGCGGCGACGGCGGCGCGGCTCAGGTCCACCGTCGGCGCGAAGGAGAAGATGTTGTCGGAGTTGCCGCTCGGCGACACGTGCAGCCCGTGGACGTGCAAGTTCGTGTACTGCCCCAGCCGGTTCTCCATCGCCAGTTCCACCCTGTCTCCGGGCCGGATCCGTAGCGTGGGTGGCATATAGCGACCGTTGTATGTCAGAGCCCACAGCGTGCGGTCGGCCACCTGCACCCGGCGCCGCTCTACGACGAGCCGCACCTGCAGGAACCCGTTATGGCTCACCAACTGCTGCGGTTCCTGCAGCGGGGATCCCTCCCGCACGGACGGGGACTGCGACGCTGACGTCGAGGCGCTGGCGGCACAGCCGCTCACCGCGGCGACGATGGCAAGCACCAGCGCCGCGGCGAGGCGAGCCTGGGTGAATCCAAGCCGCATGACACCTCCACATACCGGATGCCGTAGCCACGTGCCGCGGCGCCGCAGGTCTTGCTCGGCCCGCGAGACCCGAAAACCGCGTTACGTCGTTCGGAAGAGGACCCGTCTCACGAACAGCAAGCACCGGATGCAGCCGCAGTGCGACCGGGGTGGGCCATCCGCGTGACGCGCCCCAGACTGCATGGTGGCGACCCAGCGCAGCCGTTGCTGCTTCGCCGCCTCGATGTCTGCGTGTCGGGGCTGCGCGGTCCCGGATGCATGATGGCCATGCTGCGCTCGGACGACAGGGGTCGCCTGTCTGCGGCCGCTCAGCCGGGCAGCCCTTCCCGATCCTGCGGGCTCTGTTGAGGCCCGTGAAGAACGACCGCAGGCCGCTTCGGGACCGGAGCGGTGAGGGAGCCCACTGTGCATCATGTGTAACCGCGCGAGATCACGCACGAAAGACGACACTGGAACTGACGGAAGAGGGGAGAAGCCATGAGCAGCCCCGGACAACCCGCACAGGCGGCCCGCAAGACAGGCAGAGCCCCCACCGATCCCTCCGGTCCCACCGGAAGGTTGGCCACCTGGCTCGCCGCCACCACACTGGATGACGTTCCGTCCTCTGTCCGCGAGCGTGCCAAACATCTGCTGCTCGACGGCGTCGCCTGCGCCCTGGTCGGCGCCAAGCTTCCCGTCTCCCGCAAGGGCGTCGAGGGGGTCACCGCGCTGGACAACGCCGGGAGCGCCGTGCTCATCGGCTGGGGCAGCCGCACCACCGGCGCCCCGTCGGCGGCGATGCTCAACTCCAGCTTCATCCAAGGGTTCGAACTCGACGACTACCACCCGCTCGCCCCGTTGCACAGCAACGCGCTGGTCCTGCCCGCCATGCTCGCGGCCGCCCCGCATGTCGGTGAGGTTTCAGGATCTCGCGTCCTGCTCGGAGCGATCCTCGGCTACGAGACGGGGCCGCGCGTCGGCATGGCGCTGGGGGGCCTCGAAATGATCTCCCGCGGCTGGCACTCAGGTGTGGTCTTCGGCACCCACTCGGCCGCCGCGTCCGCCGGAAAGCTCTACGGACTGGACGCCGCCGGATTCGAAGACGCCCTCGGGATCGCCGCCACCCAGTCCTGCGGCCTGATGGCCGCGCAGTTCGAGTCGATGGTCAAGCGTATGCAGCACGGCTTCGCCTCCCGCAACGGCTTGACCGCGGCCGCGCTCGCCGCATCCGGCTATGTGGGAATCAAGCGCGTCTTCGAGCGTGACTACGGCGGCTTCCTTTCGACCTTTGGCGAGGGCCACAAACCCGACGCCAGCCAGATCACGGCGGGCCTGGGCTCGATCTGGGAGGTCGAACGTATCGCGGTGAAGGCATACGCCGCCATGGGACTCCTGCACGCCGCCATCGACGCGGCCCTCCAGCTGCGGTCCGAGCACAAGGTGGCGGCCGGGCAGATCGAGCGAATCGAGATCGACATACCGGAGGCCGCCTACGGCCACGGAGGATGGCAGGCGGTCCGCCCCCTGGAGCCGATCGGCGCCCAGATGAACGTCGCCTACGCCGTGGCGGTGGCGCTCATCGACGGGGATGTGCTCATCAGGCAGTTCGCCGAGGAGCGGATCAACCGCGACGACGTGTGGGCCTTGATCGACCGCACGGAGACGCACCACGAGCAGTCCTACGACCAGCTCCCGGTCGACGAGAGGCTTACCACCCGTTTGCGCCTGACGTTGAAGGACGGCAGTACCCGCGAAGCGGTCGTCGCCCACCCCCGCGGCACCGGCGATCGGCTGCTGACCAATGCCGAGATCGTCGACAAGTACCGCAGCCTGGCCCAATCAGTGGTCTCTCCCGGCCGCCGAACCGCCATTGAGAACGCCGTCCTCGGTCTCGACGCCCTTGACGACATCTGCGAGTTGACTGCCCTGCTGACCCCCACGGTGCAGTCCGCCCTGGACTGAGACCGTCTGACACAGGCCCGACCTTGTGGCGCTGCAGGAGTTGTCAGCGCCGGGACCGACCTGTAGGGGGCACTGGAGGCGGCGGCTCACCCTGGAGTGGGTGAGGTCCGGCGTCCGGCAAGCCATGCGTGAGGCACGTGCTGCTCGGAGACCGCTCGCGCGGGCTCCAGGATCTCCGTTTGAAGATGTCGGACCGCGTCGATGTGGTCTGCGGTCCAGATCATCTTGACCGCTGTGGCTGCTCCCTGCCCGTCCTCTTCCGCGAGGTCCCGGCGCATGGCCTCGATGAGGCAGCCGGCTGCGAGCGTGCTGTTGAGTTGGTCGGGAACCGTGCCCGTCCCCCCAAGTGCTCGCGCGGTCTTCTCATACCAATCGACAAGCGGCGCTGCGGCATGAAGGATCTCCGTGCGTGCCGCGGCTCGGTCCCCTTCGGGCGCACGATCGTCGCCTCCCCAGAGTTCGAGTACGGCGTCGGCCGTGAGTCGCAGCACGACGACTGCGTTGATCAATGTCGTCACGCCTGCCAGGGGGATGTGCTTGGTGCCGCGTTCGGCGAGGAAGCCGCGGAAGGCATCGTCGAGCCGGCGGGCCGCCGAAGCTGCCCGACGGCTGTCTTCGCGTGGTGTGGGTGCACTCGGCACGAGTGCATCGCAAGGGGTGAGACCGAATTCGATCGCGCGGTGCAGGTAACGAGCGCTGTCGGAGAATGCCTCGGCCAGTGCCTGGCCCAGTGCCGGGCCCGCTCCGCGTGGCCAGAACAACGCCCCGACGACGAGGCTCACCGCGCAGCCGATGGCCACGTCCTCGATGCGGACGAGCCCGGTTCTCCACCCTGCGGGAGCGATGATGTTGTACAGGATCAGCAGCGCGGTGGTGAAGCCGGCTTGGCCGGCGGCGAACGAGACAGCGGCAGGCGCAAGACCGGCGAAGACCACAGCGGGCGGAAGCAGCAGCCAGCAGACTGTGGTGTTCGTGCCCAGAACGAAGATGAGCCCGCCACCGATAAGGAATCCGACGGCGGTTCCCAGTAGACCGCGCAGGGCGTTCTGGCCGGTGTTCAGCGCGTTGGAGCGCAGTACGGCCAGCGTGCCCAAGACGACCCAGAACAAGTGTTGCACGCCGGTCATTTCGGCGATGAGCACGGCCAGGCCCAGGGCCATCGCCCCGCGCACGCTGTTGTGGAGCCACACCGAGTGACGTTCGACGTGCGCTCCGAGGCGCTCTTGTGCGGAGGACAGCGGGGAGGTCTCCCCGACGGGACGGCGTCCCAGAAGGTGTTGCCACCAACTGCGCTGGCGGGCGGCCACGCTGAGTTCGATGTTCATGGCGATCGCCGAGATCGCGAAAGCCATCTCCTGGGCGCGAAAGCTCGGCGCCAGTGAGCTGACAAAGTCTGTCACTGCCTTGTCGGACACCCCATGCGAAGGTCTCCGGGCGCCGTGCACCGGGAGAGCGGATGTGACGGCGCGCCCCATGGCCTCCCGCGCCCGTTGCAGGCGTCTCAGATCGGACTCCAGCTGGTGGGGATCGCCACTGACCGATTCAAGCAACGCCGCGCCACGTTCCAGCAGCGTCGCGGCTTCCAACTTGACTTCACAGACTGCCGCTGCGGTCGAACCGGGCCGCACGTCCAGGGGCGTTCGCGCGAGGATCGCATCGAGCCACACCACCTGGTCGATCAGGCGAATGAGGGCGCGCGCCGACGTGGTGAGTCCAGTCGGGCAGTAGGACGTGCCGAAGAACGACGTGCGCAGCGCTGTGACCGCACCGGCCGCCCGTTCGGCCAGCACGTTGAAGTCCGCGCTGTTCGCCGGCACCAAGTCCCCGCGAACACAGTCGACCTCTGCGCGCAGCCGCTGAGCCAACAACGCGCAAGCCTGAGCCGTCGAAAGCCGCAATGGCTCGCGGACCGGTGCGGGCCACAGTACGGCGACGGCAACCAGTGATGCCACGCCGGCCAGTAGCCAGCCCCCGAGCCGCTCCGGGATCGAACTCACCGAGCCGGACAGCGTGACCGGCAGGACGAAACTGATGAGGAGCGCGGTCGCCGACCCGGCCAGCGCAGAGCTGACGACGCCCACGAACAGCACGAAAAAGGCGATGATGAAAGTGGCAACGACAGCCACCCAGACCACTTGGGACGCCAGGGTTCCCAGGCAGACGAAGACCGCTTCGGCAAGCACCAGGCCGGTCTGCGCCGACAGCCGCTCGCGCATGGGACCGCTGAAGTCGACGTACAGCAGGGTCGCAAACCCGCCGAAGGCCGCGAAAGTGGCAACGGTCGGATCACCGATGAGCTCCACGGCGACGGCGAAGACCGCTGGTATGACGACTCCGGCTCGGCCTGCTCGGCGTAGCGCAGACAGCCCCGTGTCGCGCGCACGCAGCCACTGGAAGATCTGCACGCGCGCGGGGCTGCCGCGACGCCTCGGGTCGTCCGCAGGGTCGAAGCGCTGCGAGATCTCGCTCACGCCTCCCATTGTCGGCGCAGTGGCAGCGCCCCGCATGAAGCAACAGGACCGCCACGACGCGGACCCGGTCGGGCGGCCCGGCTAGTTGCGTTGACACGCGGAGGAACGCCTTTCGGAGGTTGCAGGTTCGTGCGGCTGCCGTAGTCACGGAAGGTGACGGACTGCTTCGGAGCGCATATCCGGGCGTTCAGCGAGGCCGTGTCACGGCAGATCCCGATCGTCGGACGTGCGCCTGGACGTGCGCCTGAGCGGTCACACGCGAGCGCCTGGCGGCTCGTCGGCAGGCAGCCGCCAGTGGGGCATGTGCAGGACATCGGCGTCAAGACTGTGGTTCGTGGTACCCATGTTCGCTCCCGTTTCCATATGGGTGGGGAGATCAACTCGTCGAGGCCGCAGCCTGCCCCAATGTGCCTTCTTAGCGTGAGCGGGAGACACCGAGGCGGACTCGTACGCCGCGTAGGCCATACAAGCGCGCAGAGGGCCACCATCCGAAGCACCCTGGCGGCTGCGGCGTGGCGGGAAGCCACGTGCTGCTCTTGTCCTTGCCCGGGCATGGGTGGCCCGGGCAAGGACAAGAGCAGCGATTCTTCCGGGATTATGGTGGTTCAGGTTTTGTTGTCTGCCGTATTCCGCCGGTGATTCGGCCGTGGCATGGCCCGCCGGTCGGCTGGCGGCGGTGGCCGCCGTCGCGGGCGTCGCCCCCGTGATCGCCATACCCAACGCCGCCATCGACGCGAGCATGCCGACACTCTTCGTTCGCAGGTCCATCTCCCTGCCCCTCCATCTCTCTTGCTCCGCCGCCCCCGTGGTCAGGCGAAGACTGTGCGACGAGCCTTACCGGTACGGTTGGCGTGGACAACTCCTGTAGTGCTTGACGGGATTTTTTGGCGGCCGCTACCACCGTGACCAGCCGGGACATCCATCCCGGGACGAGATGAAGCAACAACAGGGGGACGATGAAGCAGCCTGGGGAAGCACGATCCGGTGCGTCCGCCCGACTCGCCCTGGGACAGGCATTGCGGGCGATGCACACCAGGTCGGGCAGGACGCTGCGCGCTCTCGAACGGGACGTCTCGATCAGCGATTCGACGTTGTCGCGGTACTTTCGAGCCCGGGCTACACCGACTTGGCCGACGGTCCAGAAGCTCTGCGCCGCACTCGGCGGCGAACCGGCAGCACTCCGCGGGCTGTGGGAAGCGGCGATCGCCGAGAAGAGCCGGATGGACGGGCACCCCGGGCCAGTCCCGGACGTGAACCACGATGCTGCGCCGTCTCCCGGCACCCTGCAGCGACGACGGCTCCCAGTGGCCCTGCGGCCGTCCACTCACAGAGCAGGAGCCGCAGTCGGCCTCATGGCGGGCCTTGCCGTAGGGCTGATCGCCGGTTATCTACTCGGCTCCGGGACGGCCGACCCGGCACCCAGGAACGCGACCGCCACACCGGTCTCCAGCGCCACCGCCGATCAGAGCGCGGCCGCACAGCCGTATCCCTCCGCCACCGGCACCCTGTGCTCGTGGAAATACGTCGTCACAGATGGCAACCCCAGCGATCTGCGGGTTTTCGACGACCCGCAGCGGGCGGCGATGCTCGCCGCAGGACGACGGCCCGAACGGGTACGGTCGCTGGCACTGATCCAACCCTCGGCCTTCTCGGCGGCCGCAGACCATCCCGTCGTACGGGCCATGCTGGAGCGAGTAGACAACAGCACCGCCGCCGTGCCGGACACGGTCACGCCAGAGCAGTACCTGCGCGCCTCGACCGAAGGCCTTCAGATGGCCATGCCGGAACCCACCCCGCAACGGCTGCGGGCCGTGGCGACCTCGATGCGCGAACGCCCGGTGTGGGAGGCGAACGTACCACTGGAGCCCCTACGGAACGCTCCCTGGCCGACCCTGGTCATCTGCGGCACTTGGAAGGACGCGCCTGACCTCTACCGCACCTACGTGGGCGAGCCGCTGATGGCTTGTGCTGAGGCCGTGGCCGACGCTGTCGGCGGACACCTGCTTCGCGTCCCGGGCTACTACCCGCACACACAACAACCCGCAGCCTTCAACCGCGCCTTGCAAGACCTATGGGGACGGCAGGGATAGCGCAATGACGCTGCGGGGTGCCGGAAAGTGCATCCGTGGCGGCGCTGATCTGCATCAAAGCCGGTCACCGGTCGAGGCTGTGCTCGGTGATCTGCGGGGGCCGGTCGCGTGCGTTTATGCGGGCCGGGTGGCGCGGTCGAAGAGCTCGACCAGTTCGCTGGCGCATCGTTGTGTGCCGAGGCCCGCGGACAGCAGTCCGTACGTGCTGTCGAGCGACGCTCGCAGCGCCGCCGCCATGATCTGCGAGTTGCAGGGCCGGAAAGCGCCGGTGCGCTGGCCGTTGTCGAACAGGCCGGCCAGTCGGTTCAGCGATTCGAGGTGGTGCCGGTCCCAGGCGCGGCCGCCGTTGAGGATGATCTGCTGGAGCGCTCGCATCTGTTCGAGATGGCCTGCAATGAATGCCACGTTCGCCCGGATGAGGGCGGCCAGGAGTTCACGAGCGTCGGTTGCGGCGCCGAGGGCGGGTTGCATGTGCGCTTCGGCGTCGGTGACGATCTGGTCGGCGACGGCTGCGAACAACTCGTCCTTGCTGGAGAAGTGGTAGGTGATCAGTCGCTTGCTGCTGAGTCCGGCCTTGTCGCAGATGGCCTCGAAGGTGGTGGCCTGGTAGCCGCGCTCGGCCAGCAAGGCGATTGCAGCGCGGATGATCTGGTCCTTGCGGGCTGCGGTCGCCGCCTGACGGGTGGTCGTACTCATCGGACCTGCTGACCGGCCTTGGGGTAGGCCTGGCGTACGGCCTTGCGACCCACCATGACCGCGACCGCCAGCAGCAAGACGCCGACGACGGCCTGCTCGACCTTCATCCAGACCGGGAAGCCGTCGTGTGGCAGGGCGACGATGATCACAATCGCGAGCGGCGCGGCCGTGGACATCAACCGCATCCGCAGGTAAGCGGCGCGGCTGCCACGGAAGGCCCGCCTGGCCAGTGCGATGAGCACAGCGGCGATCGCGGCGACGATGGTGCCGCGGACCCACACGGTGGCATTGCCGCCGATGAGAGCGGCAATGCCGAGGGTGGCGAAGGAGAGGACGAGCACGGTGGCGAACAGGGCGCGGACACGCCTATAGAGTTCGTTATCCATGCGGATAAGATTATCCGCATGGATAAGATGACGCAACCTAGTTCTTGCGCGAGGGTGCCGGCATCCGGCCGGTGCGCCAACTGCGGGGTTGAGCAGCAGAAGTACAGCGGTTAACGCCCGGCGCCTTGGCCTTGCTCCTGCGGGCCGCCCTGCCGCTTGATCCTGCAGCGTGGCACCTGCGCGTGATCATCACGGTCCATCGCGTGCACGATGACGGTGTCGCCGTGGCAGGCGAACGCCAGTTCTCGTCTGATGCATTCCATTGGCGCGGCGTCGTGTGGTGTTGGGGTGTACGCCAACGGTGTGGCTCGCGTCGGGTCTGCAGGTGGCAGCCGTCCAGCCCGGGGGTGTTCGGTGGTGTGGTCTGCGAAGTACGCTGCGGGCACCAGGCCATGCCGCGCACCATCCTCCTCAAGGAGGGCCGATGGGCGAGCCACTCGGGGTCGTACGGGGAGAAGGGGGAGTGCTTCATGTCCGGGACGACGTTTCTGTTTCCACCGCTGCACGCGCAGGATCCGGACGCCCTCGGAGATTTCAGCTTCCGGGCGGTGAAGAACTACCGGCATAGCCCGGGGCCGAAGTTGAGCTGTCCTGTCGTCGCGATGGCTGGTGACGCTGCCCCCAGGGTGCCGGTCGGTGAGTCGCGACGGTGGGCCTTGGAGACCACCGGCCCGTTCGAGCTGGTGGTCCACCCGGGCGGGCACTTCTACCTGGCTTCACGGCAGCAAGCCGTGAGTGCCCAGGTCTCGGCTTGCTTGCGCCGGTTCGGCCTGCTGGCGGGTCCCGTTATGTGAGATGCGCTGTCGGCTGCGTGACCTCGGGGGCGTCGCCGATGGTCGCGGCATGTCCGGTTGATGCCACCGGTTCGCTCGGACGTTGGAGCAGCTCGGCCCCGTGGACGGGGGTCCCAGGGGGCCGAGCTGCGGTCTGTGGTGGGGCTCACTCAGCCCAGGGAAGAGCGACCTTCTCGTCGTTGCCCGGAACCATGGCCCTTCCGCCGGCAACCATCGCGACAAGGGTCTGGGTGTCCTCCAGCGCCTTGAGGTGACGTGTGGCGCCGGCCGGGATGATGACGGCCTGGCCGGCCTTCACTGTCTCGGTCTCGTTGTCGACGGTCACCTCGAAGGCACTGGCGATCGGCATCCAGACCTGCTCGCGATCGATCGGGTGCACCGGGGTGGCGTGGTTGGCGCCGAATTCGACTCGCCAGGTGCTCAGTTCGGCGCTGCCCTGGCTGGGCGCGGCCAGGCTGAACATGGCCCCGGCGGCGGTGCGGGTGGTGCGCTCATCGGTCTCGGTGATCACGTACATACCAAGGGGGCGGAGGTCTGGGCGGTATGCCGGACGGAGTCGCGTATCGCTGGGGTCCTCCATCGGCGGTGCGCGAGGTGCCGCTGCGGATGGCCACCGGCCCCGACCGGCCTTGCCGTGATGCCCCGTCAAGAGATGCCCGCAGAGGCCGGGCCACCACCCGTGACGCGGCGCCCCGATGCCGCGGTCGGGGCGCCGCCGAACGCCGACGAAGCGTCTCGCCCGACCTGCGTCAGGAAGCCGCCTTCTTGGCCCGTGGCAGTACCGGCAGCAGGGCGGAGATCGCCACGGCGAGGGTCACGTTGAAGAGCGCGGCCATGGCGAAGGCATGGCCGAACTCTGCCACCGACGGGTGAGCTGCGGTCCCCAGGTAGTTGTAGTAAATGACTCCGATCGCGGCCACGCCGAGTGCCCCACCTACCTGCTGCCCGGTGGACAGCACCCCTGATGCCATGCCGACCTCGCCCGGGCCGATCTGGGAGAGGACGGCGTTCAGCAGCGGGGTGACCAGCAGGCCGTTGCCGGCGCCGATCAGCAGCAGCCCGGGGGTGAGAGCCCATGCGCTCAGCGAGTGGCCGGCAAGTAGCGCGATGCAGATCGTGACGACGTAGCCGACGCCGCCCGCCAGGGCGCCGACCTGGAGTACCGTCCGGCCGTGCCGGGCCAGCCGGCCGGCGGAGATGCTGGCGGCGAAGAAGGCAAGCGCCAGCGGCGTGTAGACCAGGCCCGCCCCGAGCGCGCTCTGACCGAGCCCGTCCTGGAGCGTCAACGAAAGTACGAGGAAGAAGGAGTTGATGCCGGCGTAGGCAATGATGACCAACGTCATGCCCACCGCGAACGGGCGCTGCTTCAGCAGGCGCAACTGCAGCAACGGAGAGCCGCCCCGTCCGTCAACACCACGCTCCACCGCGGCGAAGACCACGAAGAGCAGGAGACTGCCTGCCAGGCTCAGCCAGGTCCACAGCGGCCAACCCGCCTGCCGCCCCTCGATCAGGGGGACGACCAGCATGGCGAGGGCGACGGTCAGCACGGAGGCGCCGCGAAGGTCGAGTCCCCGGGCCTCAGCAGCTCGGGACTCCGGAACCCAGCGCGCGACCAGGAGCAGCGTGACCAGCCCGATCGGGACGTTGACCCAGAACACCGGGCGCCAGGAGGAGCCGAAGAGGTTCGCTTGGATCAGCGCACCGCCCAGGAGCTGACCGATGATGGTGGAAGAGCCGATCACGGCCCCGAGGGCGGAGAAGGCTTTGGGTCGCTGCTGCGCGGGGACCAGGACTTGGATCATCGCGAACACCTGCGGGAACATCGCTGCCGCGCTCAGGCCCTGCACCAGGCGCGCCGCGATCAGCATGTCGGCGTTGGGTGCTGCGGCGCAGGCCACGGAGGAGAGCGTGAACAGCCCCATCCCAATCGCGAACAGCCGTCGGCGGCCGAAGAGGTCGCCAAGGCGGGCGCCGGTGATGAGGGCCACGGCATAGGTGAGCTGGTAGCCCGCCATGATCAGCTGGATGTCGGCATCGCTGGCATGCAGGCCTGACTGGATCGCGGGGGCCGCCACCAGCACGATGAACGTGTCCAGGATCGCCATGAAGGCGCCGATCAGTACAACGGACAGTGCGCGCCACGGTGATGTCGGCTCACCCGCTCCAGAGGATGCTGACCGCGCGTTGTCAAGGGCGCGGGCAGGAGAGTCTGGGGGCTGAGTCTGAGTCATGGGCCGAGTTTCGCCCAGTCCCTCGTTGGGGAACAGACAGGGATTATGCTGGTGTCCTGACCACCACCCTGAGCGTTGGAGAGACGCGGAGGAAGGACATGGCGCACGAGGACCGTCGCCGCGCGCTTGCACAGTTCCTCCGCTCGCGCCGGAACAGGTTGACCCCGGCCGACGTCGGCATCATCGCCGGGCCCCGGCGCAGGGCTCCAGGGCTGAGGCGAGAGGAAGTGGCGCAGCTCTCCGGGGTCAGCATGACCTGGTACACGTGGCTTGAGCAGGCTCGGGACATCACCGTCAGCCGTCAGGTGCTGGAGAGCCTTGCCAACACGTTGAAGCTGGACCAGGCCGAGCGCCGGCACCTGCTGTGGCTCGGTGGCGAACAGCCGTCGACCGAGACGGATCTGCCCGTCGGCGTCGGCCCTACCCTGCAGCGCTTGGTGGACGCGCTCGACCCCAACCCGGCCTACATTCTGAATGCTGCGTGGGACCTTCTGGCCTGGAACCGGTCCGAAGCGGGTTTGATCGGCGACCCCTCGGCACGCGACGAGGATGAGCGCAACATCATCTGGCTGGTCTTCACCGAGCCTCACATGCGAGAGTTGCTGGTTGACTGGCCAGCGCAGGCGCGGAGCCTGCTTGCGCAGTACCGTGCCGACGCCGAACGCAACATCGGAGACCCGCGCTTCGACCATCTAACCGCGGCTCTGCGCGAGGCGAGCGCCGAATTCCGCACCTGGTGGGACGGTCATGACATCCGCGACTTCAGGGCCGCTCGGCGACAATTCATGCACCCTCGGCTGGGTCTGCTCACCGTGGACTACGTGAAGCTCGCCGTGGTGGACGCGCCCAGTACCAAGCTCTTCACCGCGCTGTCGGCGGACGACGCGACCACCCGCAAGCTGCCGCGGCTGGCTGCCCAGCTTTCGGACATCCTTCCAGCGACCAAGGGCGCCTGACCCTCCCTTAAGTTTGCTGTTGGGCTGCAACTCCCTTCAGGACGGGGCTTGGTGACGCCGCGACGTCGACCCGTCGAGGATGTGTGACCTGAGCCACACACCCTTGACGGGTTCTCCCGTCCCAGGTTTCGATGAGGCCGCACGGAATCATGATTACCGCGCCAGATGTTCACGGGGGATCTACACGGGGGGATCTACACGGGGGTTCCATGCAGGAGCTCCGGCTGGATTTTTGGTCGATATGGTCACGTCGCGTCCAGCCTGTCCAAACTCCTGCCATTCATTGCGCCTGCCTGCGTGACACGCCGCGCTTGAGTCACTCCTTTCCTGCTGCAAGTGTGTAACGACGCACTGCTACCGGATGCTGTTCGGCCACAAAGAGGAAAAGGAAAATACGAGAATGCCATTCAATCGAGAATTCATCGGCCGTTCATGGAAGGCTGACCATGTCTACGAGGTCGGCCGAGAAAAGATCCGTGAATATGCGGTGGCCATCGGCGAGACGCATCCCGCTTACCTCGACGAGGAGGCCGCCGCGGATCTCGGGCATCCCGCCCCGTACGCGCCGCCGACCTTCGCCACCACCCTGTGGTTCCGCATGGGGACCTGGCCGCTGACCGATCCCGCGCTGGGCAAGGCGAAGAAGCCGGTGTGCCTTCTTGGGGATCAGCGGGTCCTGCACCACCGCCCGATCTACGTAGGCGACCGGCTCTGGTTCAGGACCACGGTCAAGGAGATCCGTGATATCGGCCGCCACGAACTGCTGCACATGGAGCACCGCATCGAGGCAGAATCCGGTGAACCAGTCACCACGATCAACGACAAGATGATCTCGCGCGGGACAGCGGCGGGGGTGGCGGCGTGACGACAACGTCAGCTGCGCCCTCCTATGCGGAGGTTGAAGTCGGCACCGCCATTCCCGGGCGTGATTTCCAGATCCGGCTGGTCGACGAGATCCGGTACTGCGGGGCTGGGCTCGATTTTGTCGGCGTCCATTGGAACGAGCGGGTGGCTCGGAGCGTCGGTATGCCGCATGTCGTTGCGCACGGCCCGCTGACCGAGGCAAAGGCGCTCACGGTCGTCAACGAATGGACGGGCGATCCCGCGGCTGTTGTGGAGCAACAGGCCCGGTTTCTGGCACCGGTGCTGCTGCCGGACGACGACGTCGGGGCCCGATTCCACGTCTCGGGGTCTGTCACCGAGAAACTCGCGGGAAACCAGGTGGTGATCGCAATGTCGGTGACGTCGCAAGAAGGAGCGGAACTTGCGGCCGTGCGTGTCGTGGTGCGCCTCAGATAGATCGGCTTCCAATACACGAGGGGGAATTGCAATGCGGACCCTGCTGATAGACAACCACGACTCCTATACGTTCAACCTCTTCCAGCTGATCGCGGAGGTGAACGGGCTTGAACCGGTCGTGGTCAAGAACAACGACGCTCTGCTCACCTCGTCCTACTTCGGCGGCTTCGACAACATCGTCATCTCTGCGGGGCCGGGCCGCCCGCAGAAGCGGGAGGACCTCGGCCACGTCGCCGACGTCCTGGCCCGCACGCATCTTCCCATCCTGGGGGTGTGCCTTGGCCATCAGGCCATAGCGCACCTGGCGGGGGCGCGGGTCGGACTCGCGCCGCAGGCCCGGCACGGCTACTTGTCGCGGATCACGCACGACGGCAGAGAGCTCTTCGCGGGAGTCCCACAGGAGTTCACCGCGGTGCGATACCACTCCCTGTGCGCTGAGGAACCACTCCCCCCGGAGCTCGAGGCCACGGCCTGGGCAGAGGACGGCGTGATCATGGGCCTGCGCCACCGCGAACTCGCTCGGTGGGGAGTTCAGTTCCACCCCGAGTCGATCGCATCCGAGCACGGCCGCCTGCTCCTTGCCAACTTCCGCGACCTCACCCGCGAGGCCGGAACCAACGCCGCGTCGGTCTTGTCGACATCAGCACGCGCACGTGACCCCCGTCCGCCGCTATCGAACGACGAGGAACAATCGGCGTACTACCTGGAGACCGCCGTCCTGCCGTTCGCGGTACCCACCGACGCCGCCTTCAGCCAGCTCTTCGCCTCTTCGTCCACCTCTTTCTGGCTCGACAGCAGCCGGGTTGAGGAGGGGCTCTCCCGCTTCTCCTTCATGGGGAACGCCGACGGGCCCCTCAGCGAGACCCTCACCTACCAAGCCGGCTCGAAGGTCGTCACGGTCCGCGACACCGGCGGTGTGCGGGTGGAGAGCGGCGACATCTTCGAGGTGCTGGACCGCCGCCTGGCCGAGCGCCGTGTCGACGCACCGGATCTGCCTTTCGACTTCACCGGGGGCTACGTCGGGTACCTCGGATACGAGATCAAGGCCGACTGCGGTGCGCAGCAGGCCCACCAGGCGGAGACCGCCGACGCGATGTGGACCTTCGCTGACCGGCTGATAGCGGTCGACCACCAAGAGAGCAAGACCTACGTCCTAGCCGTGCACCAAGACGACGAGGACAGCGCACTCCACGCCAAGGAGTGGCTTGGGACGCTCACCACCCAGTTGCTGACCGTCCAGGAGGAGTCGGCGCGGCAGCGGACGGCAGCCAACGGCGTGCAGCCGCTGGCGCACAGCGCCGAGCCCTATTTCGTGCGCGACGCGGCCGGATACCGGGAGAGCGTCGACGAATGCCAGCGGCAGCTGATCCGCGGCGAAAGCTACGAGATATGCCTCACCAACAAGGCACATCTGCCGTTCGACGACGATGACCTCGCCTTCTACCTACGTCTGCGCCAGGTGAACCCGGCGCCGTACGCGGCACTGTTCCGCAACGGGCCAACCGCGGTCTTCTGCTCCTCGCCCGAGCGGTTTCTGCGCATCGGCCGCGACGGTTGGGCGGAGAGCAAGCCGATCAAGGGCACCGCGCCCCGGGACAGCGATCCTGAGCGTGATGCCGCGCTCGCGGCCGAGCTGTCCTCCAACGACAAGACGCGGGCCGAGAACCTGATGATTGTCGACCTCCTGCGCAACGACCTGGGTCAGGTGTGCGAGATCGGCACGGTGACGGTGGATCGGTTCATGGCCGTGGAGTCCTACGCCACTGTCCACCAGCTCGTCTCCACCATCCGCGGCAGGTTGAACCCCAGATGCACCCCGGTCGCCGCGGTCCGCCACTGCTTCCCCGGCGGATCGATGACGGGAGCGCCCAAGAAGCGGACGATGGAGATCATCGACCGCCTGGAGACCGAGGCCCGCGGCATCTACTCGGGTTCGCTCGGTTACTTCGGGCTCTCCGGCGGCGCGGACCTCAATATCGTCATCCGGACCGCGGTCCGGCATGGTGACCGGCTCAGCATCGGGGCCGGCGGCGCGATCGTCCTGGACTCCGACCGCGAAGAGGAGTACCAGGAGATGCTGTTGAAGGCCGCCGCGCCACTGCGCGCCTGGAGTCCGACCACGTGATCGCCGAGCGTCTGCGCTGGTCGTCACAGGACAAGCAGCTCGAGCCGCTCCCTGAGCATGAGTCGGCCGCCGCGCCCCTCCGGGTCGCCGACTCCTGGCTCGCCGATGCCGGCCGCGTCCGCAGGATCGAGTGGCACGCCGAACGGTTCCTGCGCGCGGTTGTCGATGGACCGGGCCCAGCCCGGTTCGACGCGGCCCGCTTCTTCGAAGCCGCGGTCGCCGCCATACCCGAGCAGGGCCGCTGGTTCCCCCGGGTCGAGCTGGTGGAGCCCGCACAGGGCTCGTTCAGCCTGCGCCTGTGGCTGCGGCCGGCCCCGGAACCCGGCTCAGCCCTGCGGATGTGGGCCAGCCCCCGCCCCGACCGGAGGCTCCACCCCACGCGCAAGGGACCGGACCTGGACCTACTGGCAACGCTGCGAGCCGAGGCGGTCGCCGCCGGAGCGGACGAGGCGCTGCTCCTGGACGACCAGGGCAGGGTCCTGGAGGGGACGACAACCAGCCTCCTGTGGTGGCGAGGTGATGTCCTGTGCGCTCCGGTGCTGACCCCATCGATCCTGCCCGGGGTCACCCGGCGGATCCTGCTGGACGAGGCGGCCCGCGCCGGCATCAGGACGGTGCTGGAGTCGCCCGCGCCCGAGCTGCGGCAGTTGGACGGCCTGGAGGTTTGGGCGGTGAACGCCCTGCACGGCATCCGCCCGGTAGCGGGCTGGGTCGGTAAGGCGATGACGGCGGGCGAAGCCGTCAAGGCGCCCTTTTGGAGGGCGCAGCTGGACCTCTTCTGCTCGTCGCCCCTGTACTGATGACGAAGGAAACCATGCCCGAGAACAGCAGCACCCCAGGGAAGCCCGCCTTCGAACGAGATCTCCTGGTCCAGCTGTCGCGCCGGTGGGGAAAGCGCGTTGCCGTCAAGAAGGACGAACTCGACCTCGACGGTCACTTCGACCCGGATCGCCCCGACTTTCCGGAGCGCCTGGTGCCCTTCCGTGATATCGACGCCTTCGCCGAGGCCGACGTGGATGCCAGGCAGAGGATTCTGTCGGCGTCCTGGATCGCCTACAACATGAAGACTACGGCTATCGAGAACGAGATCATCCTCCCCGCCTGCCGGCTGATGCTGGATGAGCGGGTGCCGGTACGGCATGACGAGGCAGCCGTCTCGGCAATACACCAGACCATAATCGACGAGCACTACCACATCCTGATGTGCCACAACGCGGTGGGCGTGACCCGGCGCCGCCGCGACCTCGGTTCGCTCCACTTCGACCCGTGTGACTGGTCCGTGGTGACCCGACGCGAGGAGTACCTCGCCGGGCTCACCGGCCTGCGCCGCGACCTGTCCGACGTCGCCTTCGCCCTCGCGGCCGAGACCACCATCAACGCCTTCCTCTCCGGCCTGTCATCGGACTCCGGCATTCAGCCCATGAACAGGATCACGGTCGACATGCACCGCCGTGACGAGAGCGGACACGCCGTTATCTTCCGTGAGCTGACGGTCGAGCTCTACCGCGGACTGGCTCCGGGCGAGCGTGACTTCTTCCGGGAGGCGCTGGCTGCCGGCCTCAGGGCCTTCGGCGCGCCGGATCTCGCGCCATGGGTGGCGGTCGCCGCCGAAGGGGAGCTGCGGGTGACCCCGGAAGAGCTCGTTGGAGCCGGTCGCCGCTCTCCTGGCCCCGGCAGGGACACGGGTCCGCTGCAGGTCCTGCTCGACGACCTCGGACTCGACCAGGGCGAGGCAGAGGGCATTTTGTCCACCATCGCAGGCTCGGGGAGGTGATCGCCGTGTTCTCCATGACAGACGATCAGGAAGTCATCTATAGAACGGTGCTGGACTTCGCTGCGGAGTACCTCACGCCGAATGCCGTGGACTGGGACCTCGACCGGCACTTTCCGGTCGACATCCTGCGCAAGGCGGCCGACCTGGGCATGGCCGGCGTCACCGTCTCCGAGGAGTCCGGCGGGTCCGGGCTCTCCCGGGCCGACGCGATCCTGGTGTTCGAGGCACTGGCCGGAGGATGCCCTTCGATCGCCGCCTATCTGTCCATCCACAACATGGTCGCGACGGTGATCGACACCGAAGGCGACCAGGCGCAGCGCGATCGCTGGGTCGGCAGGCTCTGCCGCACGGACGATCTCGCCAGCTACTGCCTGACAGAGCCTGGCGCTGGCTCGGACGCCGCCGCTATTCGCACCCGGGCGGTCCGCGACGGCGATGCGTACGTGCTCACCGGCACCAAGCAGTTCATTTCCGGCGCGGGCTCCTCCCAGGTGTACCTGGTCATGGCCAGGACCGGGGAGCCAGGCCCTCGAGGCATCTCCGCCTTCGTCGTGGAGAAGGACATGGAGGGGCTCTCCTTCGGCCCCGAGGAACGCAAGATGGGGTGGAGAGCACAGCCCACCCGCCAGGTCATCCTGGACGGCGTGCGGGTTCCCGTGCGCAACCGCCTCGGTGCCGAAGGCACCGGTTTCCGCATCGCGATGAACGCTCTCAACGGCGGACGCCTCAGCATCGCCGCCTGCTCGCTGGGCGGCGCACGCAGCGCGTTCGAGCGCACCGTCCGCTATCTGCGGGACCGCGCGGCCTTCGGCCGCCGGCTGATGGACCAGCCTACGATCCAGTTCCAACTGGCCGACATGGCGACAGAGCTTGAGGCGGCACAGGCGCTCCTCCAGCGCGCCGCTGCCGCACTGGACGAGGGCGCCGCGAACGCGGTCGACCTGTGCGCCATGGCCAAGCGCTACTGCACCGACGCGGGCTTCTCGGTCGCCAACCAGGCGCTGCAGCTGCACGGGGGCTACGGCTACCTGTCCGACTACGGCCTGGAGAAGATCGTCCGGGATTTGAGGGTCCACCAGATCCTTGAAGGGACCAACGAGATCATGCGGCTCATCATCGGGCGCAGCCTCACCTCGCAGCCGTGACCGACGATGTATTCACTGTCCATGTCGAGAGAAAGCTGCTTTTTCCACACGGCAACGCCGGAGGTCGGCAAGCAGTGGAACCGACAGCAGGAAGATCCACGATGGAAGAAGGCCCGCGCGGAGGTGCTGAGCGAGCAGGAGCAGAAAACGCCGCTGGACAGGCATGTCTATGACCTGCGCCACACCGGCCTGACAACCTGGAACAACGGCGCTGCTAAGGTTCAACCGTCGCCCACACCCTGGGCACAGCGTCTCGAATGCCCGCGCCCCGTCACCGAGGCGACCACGTACGACGATGCTGTCCCCGCCCTCGACCGCTACGCCGCCTTCGCGAACACGCCGCGCGCTCCGGTCGCGTGACTTGCCATCGTCGGGGTAGCCGCAGGAGGCCGGGTAGGCGCACGCGTCTCCATGGTTCGTTCTTTGTGCTGAGGGGCGCTCATTGGAACCGAACCGTCCTACCATCGGGGGACTGTGATGCTGAGCGTGGCGGAGCACCGTGGAGTCCATGAGCGTCGAGCACAGCGACGAGTCGCGGGGCAACGCCCGCGAGGTTGGCAGCGAACCCCGCCGGAAGGACCAAGCACTCGCGGTCACGTTCCAGTTCGTGGTCGTTGATGGGCCGGACGGCGACGTGCTTCAGCAACGGCGGTCACGTGCGATCCTCAACGCGCTGAGATGGTTGGTCGATCACACCCGGGAGGGGGGACGACTCGGACGCCAGGCCACCGGGGGTTGCCGTAGTACTCGCCGAAAATCGGGCGGATATGACTCCTCGACTTTCGACGTTCTCGTTGATCGTTGTTGGGGTCGCTCGGGCGGGTGATGT
>NZ_JANFNG010000015.1 GCF_024436035.1 Streptomyces humicola | reverse complement strand
CCCCCCCCCCCCCACCCCCGGCGGTTTGTGCATCTGCTAGCGGCGCAGCGTCGGTTTGAGCTGCATCAGCCGTGCGAGCAGCCCGTTGACGAACGCCGGGGACTCGTCGGTGGAGAACTCCTTGGCGAGCTGCACGGCCTCGTCGAGCACGACCGCGTCAGGCGTGTCGTCCTCCCAGATCAGCTCGTACACGCCGAGCCGGAGGACATTGCGGTCGACCGCCGGCATCCGGTCGAGCGTCCAGCCGACCGCGTAGGTGGAGATGAGCTCGTCGATGCGGGCGGCATTCGCCTCGTACCCCTCGACGAGCTGCATCGTGTACTCGGTGACCGGCGGCTGCCGGTCGTCGGTCCGCCCGAGTCGGATCCAGTCCGCCATGACGGTCTTGGGCGCGGCGTCGCGCTGGTCCGCCTCGAAAAGGATCTGGAAGGCCCGTTTGCGGGCCTTGGTGCGGGCAGCCACGGTTAGCTGTTCACCCGGCCGAGATATTCACCCGAGCGGGTGTCGACCTTGATCTTCTCCCCGGTGGTGATGAAGAGCGGGACGCCGATCTCGTAGCCGGTCTCCAGACGGGCCGGCTTGGTGCCGCCGGTGGAGCGGTCGCCCTGGACGCCGGGCTCGGTGTACTCGACGACGAGCTCGACGGCGGCGGGGAGCTCGACGTAGAGCGGGTTGCCCTCGTACATCGCCACCACGGCGTCGAAGCCCTCCAGCAGGAAGTGGGCGGCATCGCCGACCACATCCGGGCTGATGTGGATCTGGTCGTAGGTCTCCATGTCCATGAACACGAAGCTCTCGCCGTCCTTGTACGAGAACTGCATGCCGCGCTTGTCGACGTTGGCCGTCTCGACCTTCACACCGGCGTTGAAGGTCTTGTCGACCACCTTGCCGGAGAGCACGTTCTTCAGCTTGGTGCGGACGAAAGCAGGGCCCTTGCCGGGCTTGACGTGCTGGAACTCGACGACGGACCAGAGCTGGCCGCCTTCGAGCTTGAGCACCAGGCCGTTCTTGAGGTCGTTCGTGGTGGCCACGGTCGCGGAATCTCCTGAAAGTGCTGCATCGGGACCAGGGACACCCGCCGACGCCGGCGCCGCGGGGCGAGCGCTACAGGGCGAGCAGTTCCTTGGTCGTGATGGTGAGTAGCTCGGGCCCGCCGTCCGCCGTGGGGCGTACGACGAGTGTGTCGTCGATCCGGACGCCGCCCCGGCCCGGGAAATGGACCCCCGGCTCGACGGTGACCGGCACACAAGCGTCCAGTTTACCCATGGCGGAGGGCGTGATCCGAGGGTCCTCATCGATTTCGAGTCCCACGCCGTGGCCCGTCCACGGTGCGAGCGCCTCGCCGTGCCCGGCCGCCTGGATCACCTGGCGGGCCGCGCGGTCCACGTCCCGGCAGGCTGTGCCCGGCAGCAGCGCCTCACGTCCGGCCCGCTGTGCGGCGAAGACAAGATCATACAGCTCGACCTGCCAGGCGGCGGGCGCGGTGCCGATGACGAAGGTGCGCCCCACCTCGCAGCGATAGCCGCGATAGCACGCGCCGAGGCAGACGGAGAGGAAGTCGCCCTCCTCGACCCGCCGGTCGGTGGGGACATGACGTGGGGCGCCCGAGTGCGGGCCGGTGCCGACGTAGGTGGGGAAGGCGGGGCCGTCGGCGCCGTGGTCGACCAGACGGCGCTCCAGTTCCAGGGCGAGGTGCCGTTCGGTGCGGCCGACGAGGATCGACTCCAGCAGCTCGCCGAGCGCCTGGTCGGTGATCTCGGCGGCGATCCGCAGGCAGGCGATCTCGTCCTCGTCCTTGACCAGCCGCAGCTGCTCGACGGCCTGTCCGAGGTCGGTCAGGCGCAGGCCGGGCACAGCCGAGGCGACGGCCCGGTGCCTCGCCACGGTCAGGTGGTGCTCCTCCACGGCGAGGCTGTCGGCGCCGAGTCCCGGAAAGAGGCCGGCGGCGGCCACGACGGCGTCACCGGCCGCGGACGAGAGCATGACGCAGCGGATGTCCTCTGGCGGCTGGCCCTCTGCCGGTTCGCCCGGGGTGCGCGGGCAGTGGACGATGACGTCCTCCGCCGGGGCGAGCAGCAGTACCGCGCCGGGCGGCGACCACCCGGTCAGGTAGCGGACGTTCGCCGGGCTCGACACCAGGGCCGCGGCTGTCCCGGACACGATGCACCGGTCCCGCAGGCGCATCCGACGGGAAGCGTGCACGTCGGACATGCACCGAGCGTACGCGTCACGGCCGCGCGCGGCCGTTCCAGCGCGTCCGGACGGGAAGAATGCATCCGGCCCCGCATCCGTGCGCCGCTCACCTCCCGCCGCTCACCTCCCGCCGCTCACCTCCCGCCGCTCACCGGCCGGTGCGGCTCAGGCTGGTGCGGATCACCTGGTCGAGCGCCTCGGCGGCGGCCGCCACGTCCAGTTGGGAGTTGTCGATGATGGGAAGCCCCGATCCGTACCAGCCGGCCATGCGGCCGTGTATGCGGGCGACCTCCTCGTCGGACAGGCGGCGATGGCCGGTGCGCTCCGCATTGCGGGCCAGCACGATCTCCAGGCCGGGCAGGAGCACGACGGGCAGCAGTTCCGGGCCGACATGGCGCTTCCAGCCGCCGAGGCCGACGACGGGCCGGTCGGGGAAGACGGCGTCGTCGATGATGCACGAGATGCCGTTGGCGAGGAAGTTACGGGCGGAGAAGCCACAGGTGCGCCGGGCGAGCCGGTACTGGGCCTCGGAGCTCTCGTTCCAGCCGGACTGGGGATTGGCGAAACCGGAGCGCACCCACTCGCGGACGTCGTCCAGGCTGATGTGCGCGGTCGGCACGGAACGGTGGTCCGCCCAGTGCCGGGCAATGGTGGTCTTGCCCGCTCCGGCCGGCCCGATGAGCAGGACCGCGACCGAGGTGTGCACCGGTCCGGAGGGCATCTGTGCGGCGGGCGCGGGCGGCACGGGGACGGGTGAGGCGGGGGGCAGCGGGAACTGTCCGGTGGCCGGGGCGGGAGTTGCCGGTACGGGGCCGGTGGTGCCGGGCCAGCCGGGGGCGGCGGGTGGCACCGAGCCGGATGACGGCCCGGGCGGCCCGGGATGTGCAGGCGGTCCGGCGGGCGGCGGCTGCAGCGGCCCTGGCCCGTGCTGCGGCGACGGCGGGATCCAGCCGTCGGCACGCCCTCGCAGCGGCCCGTGAGGCGGTGTCAGCGGCATCCCCCCAGCATGCTGCATGTCGGGCTGCTCCGTCTCGTGTCGCTGGTTATGCAGTGAGCTGATCGGCCAGGGCGCGCAGCGCGAGGCGGTACGAGCCGATGCCGAAGCCCGCGATGGTGCCGGTCGCGACGGCAGCGACGACCGAGGTGTGGCGGAACTCCTCACGGGCGTAGGGGTTGGAGATGTGCACCTCGATGAGAGGGGCGGTGCGCTGGGCGGCGGCGTCCCGCATCGCGTACGAATAGTGCGTGAACGCACCCGGGTTGAGCACGACGGGGATCGATCCGTCGGCCGCCTCGTGCAGCCAGCGGATCATCTCCCCTTCGTCGTTGGTCTCCCGCACCTCGACCTCCAGGCCGAGCTCCTTGCCCAGCTCGGTGCACTGCTCGACGAGTCCTGCGTAGGAGGTGGCGCCGTAGACGTCGGGCTCCCTGCTGCCGAGGCGCCCGAGGTTCGGCCCGTTGAGCACCAGGACGCGGCTCACAGTGCTCCTCCGTTCGCTTCTCCGCCCGCGGCGACCTCCGCGTAGGCGGCGGCGAGCACCGCCGGGTCGGGGCTCTCCAGCACCGTGGGCTTGGCGAGGCCGTCGAGGACGATGAAGCGCAGCCGGTCGCCGCGCGACTTCTTGTCGACCTTCATCGTCTCCAGCAGCCGCGGCCACTGGTCGCCACGGTAGGTGAGCGGCAGGCCGACGGCGGCCAGCACCGTGCGGTGCCGGTCCGCGGTCGCATCATCCAACCGGCCCGCCATGCGGCCGAGTTCGGCGGCGAAGACCATGCCGACGGAGACCGCGGCGCCGTGGCGCCAGGTGTAGCGCTCGTTCTTCTCGATCGCATGCGCCAGCGTATGGCCGTAGTTGAGGATCTCCCGCAGCCCCGACTCCTTCAGATCCTGCGAGACCACCTCGGCCTTCACCCGGATCGAGCGCTCCACCAGCTCGGCGGTATGCGGGCCGGCAGGCGTGCACGCACCCTGCGGATCGGCCTCGATAAGGTCGAGGATCACCGGGTCGGAGATGAACCCGGCCTTGATGATCTCGGCCAGGCCGGAGACGTAGTCGTGGGCCGGCAGGGAGTCCAGGCAGGCCAGATCGCACAACACGCCGGCAGGAGGGTGGAAGGCGCCCACCAGGTTCTTCCCCTCGGCGGTGTTGATCCCCGTCTTCCCGCCGACCGCCGCATCGACCATGGCCAGGATCGTGGTCGGCACCGCGATCCAGCGCACCCCGCGCAGCCAGGTCGCCGCGACGAAGCCGGCCAGGTCGGTGGTCGCACCGCCGCCGACGCCGACGATCACATCGGTGCGGGTGAATCCCGTCTGCCCCAGCACGCTCCAGCAGTACGCCGCCACCTCGGCCGTCTTGGCCTCCTCGGCGTTGGGCAGCTGCACCGCGATCGCCTCATAGCCCTGCTCGGCCAGATCGGCCCGGATCGCCTCACCGGTCGAGGCCAGCGCCTCGGGATGCAACACCGCAACGCGCTGAACACCGCTGTGTCGCGCAGCGCCTCGGTTGAGGGCGGTGGTGGGAGACGGGCGGGCAGCACGGCCGATCAGGCCGGGCAGCTCGCCGAGCAACTGCCGCCCGACCAGCACCTCGTACGGGGACGTGCCCGCGGTGCCGCCGACCGGGATGCGGATGGGACCTGCGCTCATGCCTTCTTCAACTCCAGTACGTCCAGGATCTCCTCGGCCACGTCCTGCGGGCTGCGGCCGTCGGTGAGCACCACGGCAGCCGCGACCTCCGTGTACAGCGGGCGCCGGGCCTCCATCAACTCCCGCCACCGGGCACGCGGATTGACCGCGAGCAGAGGCCGGGCGGCGTCCAGGCCGACGCGGTGCACCGCATCCTTCAGACCTACGTCCAGGAAGACCACCGGCAGCCCGGCGAGAGCCTCACGCGTCCCGGTGTCCAGGACGGAACCGCCGCCCAGCGCCAGCACACCCGGATGCGACCGAAGCGCCTCTGCGACCGCAGCCCGCTCCAGCGCACGGAAGTACTCCTCGCCGTCCTCGACGAAGATGTCCGAAATCGCGCGCCCCTGCGCCGCCACGATGTCCGCGTCCGTGTCACGGAACCCGGTACCCAGCCGCTCGGCGAGCACCTGCCCCACGGTGGACTTCCCCGCGCCAGGCGGCCCCACCAGAATGACCTTCGGCCCGCTCATCGGATCGCCAGGTTGTCGAGGAAACCCTGCACATTGCGGCGGGTCTCGGCCACGCTGTCGCCGCCGAACTTCTCCGCCACCGCGTCCGCCAGCACCAGCGCCACCATCGCCTCCGCGACGATCCCAGCCGCCGGCACCGCACACACGTCCGAGCGCTGGTGATGGGCCTGCGCCGGCTCACCCGTGGCGACATCCACCGTGGCCAGCGCCCGCGGCACCGTGGCGATCGGCTTCATCGCTGCCCGCACCCGCAGCAGCTCACCCGTCGACAGGCCGCCCTCCGTGCCACCGGAACGGCCCGACGCCCGCCGGATGCCTCCCTGCCCCGTAACGATCTCGTCGTGCGCCTTCGAACCCGGCACCCGAGCCAGCTCGAAGCCGTCACCCACCTCGACGCCCTTGATCGCTTGAATGCCCATCAGCGCACCCGCAAGACGCGCATCCAGCCTGCGGTCCCAGTGCACATGCGAGCCAAGACCCACCGGCACCCCGTACGCCAGCACCTCGACCACACCGCCGAGCGTGTCACCGTCCTTGTGCGCCTGGTCGATCTCGGCGACCATCGCCGCACTCGCCGTCGCATCCAGGCACCGCACCGGGTCAGCGTCGAGCCGCCCGACATCGCCCGGGGCCGGGTACACCCCGTACGGCGCCCTCGCCGCGCCCAGCTCCACCACATGCGAGACGATCTCGATCCCGCACGTCTCCTTCAGGTACGAACGCGCGACCACGCCCAGCGCCACCCGGGCCGCCGTCTCACGCGCCGAGGCCCGCTCCAGCACCGGCCGCGCCTCGTCGAAGCCGTACTTCTGCATTCCCGCCAGATCCGCGTGACCCGGCCGCGGCCGGGTCAGCGGGGCGTTGCGCGCCAGTTCCGCCAGCTCGGCCGGATCCACCGGATCGGCCGCCATCACCTTCTCCCACTTCGGCCACTCGGTGTTCCCCACCATGACCGCCACCGGAGAGCCGAGGGTCAGCCCGTGCCGCACCCCGCCGAGGAAGGTGACCTCGTCCCGCTCGAACTTCATCCGGGCGCCCCGGCCGTACCCCAGCCGCCGCCGTGCAAGCGCGTCCGCCACCATCTCCGTGGTCACCGGCACTCCGGCAGGCAATCCCTCCAGGGTCGCCACCAGGGCCGGGCCGTGCGACTCGCCCGCCGTCAGCCAACGCAACCTGCTCAACGGTGCTCCCCATCTTTTCCCGGGCGCCCGTCACGCGCCCGCCAGACGTTCCTTGTCCGATCTTCCCATGCCACGGCCGCGGGACGGGAACGTGTCCACAGGGCGGTATGCCGGGTCGGCGGCGGATCAGCGGGCGGCGAGGGCCGCCTCGCCCGCCGTGCGCATCGCCTCCCGCGGCGCGGGGCTGCGGCCGGTCATCAGTTCCACCTGCAGCACCGCCTGGTGGACCAGTAGGTCCAGTCCGCCGACGACGGCGCCGCCGCGCGCCGCCCATGCCGCCGCCAGCGGCGTCGGCCACGGCTCGTACAGAACGTCGAAGAGGGCGCCCGGCCGCTCGGGCACCGCATCCGCCAATGCATCGGTGGTGCCGGCCGGCGTCGTCGCGATCACCAGCGGCGCGGCAAGCGCACGGGCCGCCTCGGACCACGGCGCGGTCCGGACCACCACCCCGAGCCGCTCCCCCCACTGCCGCATCTCGGCCGCCCGGGCCTCGCTGCGCACATACGCCGTCACCTCGCCGGTGCAGATCTGCGCGAGCGCGGCCACCGCCGACGAGGCGGTCGCGCCGGCCCCGAGTACCGCCGCCGACTCCACCCGGGAGACACCGCGCTCGCGCAGCGCTGCCACCATGCCGGGGATGTCGGTGTTGTCGCCGGTGCGTCGGCCGTCGCCGGTGAAGACGACGGTGTTGACGGCCTCGACCGACGCGGCGGTCGGGGTGAGCTCGTCCAGCAGCGGGATCACCGCGCGCTTCAGCGGCATCGTCAGCGACAGACCCGCCCAGGGCACCGGATCGGCCGCGATCTTCTCGACGAACCCGGGCAGCCCTTCCTCGTCGACCTCGTACCGGCCGTACTCCCACCCCTGAAGGCCGAGCGCCGCGTAGGCGGCCCGGTGCAGAACCGGTGACAGCGAATGCGCGATCGGCGACCCGAGGACCGCCGCCCGCCGGACGATAAGACTCATTGGCCGCCGTGCTCCTGCTGGTACTGGTTGAACGCCTCGACGTTCTGCTGCTGTACGGCAGCGCTGTCCGTGAAGCGGGTGTCACCGGGCTTGACGGTGACGAAGTACAGCCAGTTGCCCGCCGTCGGGTTGAGCGCCGCTTCGATGGCCTGGTGACCGGGGTTGTCTATCGGCCCGGGGGGCAGGCCCTTGTGGAGGTAAGTGTTGTACGGGGACGGGTACTGAGTGTCCGCCGTCGTGGTGTGCAGCGTCGAACGGCCCTTGGCGTAGTTGATCGTCGAGTCGAAACCGAGCGCCATCTGCTGCTGGAGCCGGTTGTAGATGACCCTGGAGACCTTGCCGAAGTCCTGGGGCTGCTGTGCCTCGGCCTGGATGAGGCTGGCGATGACGATGATCTCGTAAGGGCTCTTCCCGACCGCCTGGGCCTGCGCCTGCAGGTTGTCCGAGGCGAACTCGGACTGCGCCTGGCTGACCATCTGGGTGAGCGCGTCGGCCGGTTTTGTGCTCTTTCCGATGCTGTAGCGGCTCGGGTAGAGGAAGCCTTCCGGATTGCCGCCCGCATACGAGGGCAGCCCGAGGTTGGCGCTCTTCGCGGCCGCGGCGGAGGTCCCGGGTGCAAGGCCGAGGTACGTGTCGAGCGCGGCGTAGACCTGGGTGGCGCGCCAGCCCTCGGGGATGACCAGGGCGTTCTGGGCCGAGCCGTTGGTCATCAGGGCGACCGCGGAGGCGGCGGACATCTGCCGGTGCAGGGTGTAGCTGCCGCCCTGGATGCTGGTGCCGGCAGCGGCGGCGGTGAAGGCCTCGACGCTCTTGACGACGCCGTTCTGCTTGAGGATGTTGCCGATCTGGGCCAGTGTCGCGCCGTTCGGGACATCGACGGTGACGCTGCCCATGCCACCGCCCACGTAGTCGGGCGCGGCGGCGATGTGGTTCTCGTAGTAGCGGTAGCCGACATAGCCACCGCCCCCTATGACGCCGCCGAGCACGACGAAGGCGAGCAGGACGGCGCAGCCGCTACGACGTTTCTTCTTGCCCGGGCGCTTCCCGTCCGGGTCGTCGTCGTAGTCGTCGCTGCCGGGGGCGTCGGTGAAGAAGGGGTGCGTCTCGGGCTCGTCCGGCTCGTCGAACGGCCCGGGCTCGTCGACAGGGGCGTGCCACTCGGCCGTTTGGCCGGGGGCCGGCTGCGGTGCATAGCCGGACGGCCGGTAGGGGTGCGCGGGGCTGCCGTACGGATCGGCGGGGGGCGTGACGTATCCGGCCTGGCCCGCCTGTGCCGTCTCCCAGCCGCCGTAGGCCTGGACCTGTGGCTGGGGTTGGGTGTCCCACTGGGGCTGCTGCGGTATGTGCGGCTGCTGCGGGTACTGGCCGTACTGCTGCGGGCCGTACTGCTGCGGGCCGTACTGCTGCGGGCCGTACTGCTGTTGGGGCGCCTGCTGCGGGTACTGCGGTGCGCCGTCCGCGTAGGGGTCGTGGGAGGCGTAGGTGCCGTCGTAGCTGCCGTACGGATCCCCGTAGAGCGGGTCGTCCGGATGCCACGGTCGTGGAGCCGGCCCTTGGCCGTAGTCGCTCATGGGTCGTCTCCTGGTTACGCGAGGCGGCTCTTGCCGGCGCTTGTGGCGCGGCTGAGGAAGCCCGCCGCTTCGGCGCGGAACGTTACCGTATCGCGATCAGATGACCACTTCGACGCCCTCGCCGGGCGCTCTGCCCGAGGTGCGTTCGGATTCGAGCGCGCTCTGCAGGATCACCACGGCCGCCGCCTGGTCGACGACGGAACGGCCCTTCTTGGCCTTCACACCGGAGGCGCGCAGCCCCTGGGCGGCGGTGACGGTGCTCATCCGCTCGTCGACCAGCCGGACCGGGACCGGTGCGATGACCTTCGCTACATCCTGGGCGAAGGCCCGGGCCTTGGCTGCCGCCGGACCTTCCCTGCCGCTGAGCGAACGCGGCAGTCCGACGACGACCTCGATCGGCTCGTACTCCTCGACGATCGCCTTGATGCGGCGGCGGGCCGCCGGGACGTCCCGCCCGGGAACCGTCTCGACGGGGGTGGCGATGAGCCCGTCGGGGTCGCAGGATGCGACCCCGATCCGGGCCTCTCCGACGTCGATGGCGATCCGCCTGCCGCGTCGCATCGTCTCCGCTCCTGCTCCTGCTTCTCGCCAGACCTTCTCGTCAGGCCTTCTCGGCTACGAGGCGGTGGACGGCCTGGACGGCCTCGTCGACGGCGGCGGGGTTGCTGCCACCGCCCTGGGCGACGTCGTCCTTGCCGCCTCCGCCGCCGCCGAGGGTCTTGGCGGCGGTACGGACCAGCTCGCCGGCCTTGATGCCGCGCTCGCGGGCGGCCTCGTTGGTGGCGATGACGGTGAGCGGGCGGCCGCCGGCCACGGTGAACAGGGCGACGACGGCCGGGCGGCCGCCAGTGATGCGCTGACGCACATCGAGGACGAGCCTGCGCAGGTCGTCGGCGCCGGTGCCGTCCGGGACCTTCCCGGTGACCAGGGCGATGCCGTTCACGTCCTGGGCAGCCTGAGCGAGCCCCGCGGCGGCCTGCAGCACCTTCTCGGCGCGGAACCGCTCGATCTCCTTCTCGGCGTCCTTCAGCTTGGACAGCATCCCGGAGATGCGCTCCGGGAGTTCCTCCGGACGGCCCTTGAGCAGATCGGTGAGCTGAGCGACGACGGTGTGCTCGCGGGCAAGGAAGTTGTAGGCGTCCACGCCCACCAGCGCCTCCACCCGGCGCACGCCGGAGCCGATCGACGACTCGCCGAGCAGCTTGACCAGGCCGAGCTGGGCGGTGTTGTGCACGTGCGTGCCCCCGCACAGCTCCTTGGAGAAGTCGCCGATGGTCACCACACGCACCCGGTCGCCGTATTTCTCGCCGAACTCGGCGATGGCGCCCTGCTTCTTCGCCTCGGCCATCGACATCACCTCGGCGGTGACGTCGAGTTCACGGGCGAGCACCTCGTTGATCTTCTGCTCGACATCGTTCAGCACCGAGCCGGGAACGGCGGTCGGCGAGCCGAAGTCGAAGCGGAAACGGCCGGGGGAGTTCTCCGACCCCGCCTGGGCGGCGGTCGGCCCGAGGGCGTCCCGCAGCGCCTGGTGGGTCAGGTGGGTTGCGGAGTGGGCGCGGGCGATGGCCCGGCGCCGGGTGACGTCGATCGCGGCGTGGGCGCCGGCCCCGACGGTGACCTCGCCGACCTGCACCACGCCCTTGTGGACGCTCACCCCCGGCACCGGCTGCTGCACGTCGCGCACCTCGACCACGGCACCGGACTCGGTGCGGATCCGGCCGGTGTCGGCGAGCTGGCCGCCGCCCTCGGCGTAGAACGGGGTGCGGTCCAGCACCACCTCGACGTCGTCGCCCTCCGAGGCGGCCGGCGACGGCACGCCGTCGACCAGCAGCCCGACCACGGTGGCTTCGCCCTCGTGGTCGGTGTAGCCGGTGAAGGTCGTGGCGCCGGAGGTGTCGGCGACCTGGCGGTAGGCCGACAGGTCGGCGTGGCCGGTCTTCTTCGCCTTGGCGTCGGCCTTGGCGCGCTCCCGCTGCTCCTTCATCAGGCGGCGGAAGCCCTCCTCATCCACCGAAAGGCCCTGCTCGGCGGCCATCTCCAGGGTGAGGTCGATGGGAAAGCCCCAGGTGTCGTGGAGGAGGAAGGCCTTCTCCCCCGCCAGGACGGTGCCGCCGGTGGCCTTGGTGTCGCTGACGGCGGCATCGAGGATGTTGGTGCCGGCCTTGAGCGTCTTGAGGAAGGCGCTCTCCTCGGCCAGCGCCACCGTCTCGATGCGCTTGCGGTCCTCCACCAGCTCCGGGTACTGCGGGCCCATCGCCTTGATCACGGTGTCGACCAGCTCGCCGACGGTCGACTCGGTGGCACCCAGCAGCCGCATGTTGCGGATCGCCCGGCGCATGATGCGGCGCAGCACATAGCCACGCCCTTCGTTGCCTGGGGTCACTCCGTCGCCGATGAGCATCACGGCGGTGCGGATGTGGTCGGCGACCACGCGCAGCGAGACGTCCGAGGTGTGGTCGGCGCCGTAGCGCACGCCGGTCAGCTCGGTGGCCTTGTCGATGACCATGCGCGAGGTGTCGATCTCGAACATGTTCTGCACGCCCTGCAGGATCATCGCCAGGCGTTCCAGGCCGAGACCGGTGTCGATGTTCTTGGCGGGAAGATCGCCCAGGATCTCGAAGTCCTCCTTGCCCGAGCCGGGACCGCGCTCGTACTGCATGAAGACCAGGTTCCAGATCTCCACATAGCGCTCGTCGTTGACGGCCGGGCCACCCTCGGCGCCGAACTCGGGCCCGCGGTCGTAGTTGATCTCCGAGCACGGGCCGCACGGCCCAGGCACGCCCATCGACCAGAAGTTCGGGCCCATGCCCAGGCGCTGGATCCGCTCGGCCGGGACGCCGATCACATCACGCCAGATGCGCTCGGCCTCGTCGTCCTTCTCATAGACCGTGATCCACAGCCTCGAAGGCTCCAGGCCGTAGCCGCCCTGGTCCTGGGGCGTGGTCAGCAGCTCCCAGGCGAGCTTGATGGCGCCTTCCTTGAAGTAGTCGCCGAAGGAGAAGTTGCCGCACATCTGGAAGAACGTGCCGTGCCGGGTGGTCTTGCCGACCTCTTCGATGTCCGGGGTGCGCACGCACTTCTGCACACTCGTGGCGCGCTTGTACGGGGGGGCCGTCTCACCCAGGAAGTACGGCTTGAAGGGGACCATGCCCGCGTTCACCAGCAGCAGGGTCGGGTCGTCGGCGATGAGCGACGCCGACGGCACAACCGTGTGCCCGCGCTCCTCGAAGAAGCGCAGCCAGCGACTGCGGATTTCTGCCGACTCCATCAGTGGCCCTCTTTCTGCTTGTACACGATCTCCGAGCGCTGCCCGGGGAGTTCTGCTTCCGGGGCCTCGGCGAGGCCCAGTGCGTCATTGAGTTCGAGTTCGCGACGGTTCATGCCCTCACGCACGTCGTGGGCGAACTGCCGCGCCCTGCCGCCGATTTCGATGGCGCGGTCCGCGGCGGTCGCGGCGAGGCTGTCGGGGGTCAGGCGGCGCGCGGCACGGTTCACCTTCATGGTCGCCCATACTCCGGCGGTGATACCGGCGGCGAACCAGAACAGGCGGCGGAACATCTCGTGTCAGCCCTTCCCTCGGGTGCTGCGGCCGCCCCGGCGGGCGGCGGGCAGGCTCTTGCCGACGATGACGGTGCGGCGCCCGGCGCGACCGGTCCGCCGCTTGCCCGGCAGGCCCTCCTCGGCCTGTTTGCCGACCGCCCGGCGCACCCCGTAGCCGAAGGCTGCGACCTTGACCAGCGGGCCGCCGAGGGTGGAGGCGACGGTGGAGGAGAGCGCCGAGGCGTTGGCGGTGACCTCCTGGACGTCGGCGGTGATGGTGTCCACGCGGTCGAGCTGGGTGTGGGCGGAGCGCACCGCCGCAGTGGCCTCGCCTAGCAGGGGTACGGCCTGCTCGGTCACGCCCGCAACAAGCTTGGTGGTCTGCTTGAGCGTCTGGGCCAGTCTGACCAGCACCACGGCCAGGAAGGACACCAGGATCGCCCAGAAGACGGCCACGATCAGGCCGGCCACCTCTCCACCGGACACAGCTGCGCGCTCCTTCGCTTCACGTCGGTCGGCGTCCGCCCGGGGCCGGATGGGCCCGGATGGCACGGCGGGACCTGGATCAGATGCGGGTCCGGTGGTCACGCCGGGCACGGTCCGGCGTGTGCGGGCGGCAGGTACCGACCTTATCGCGCCGGACATCGGTCTTCGCACCGTATTAGCGGCAGAGACGGGCCTGTGGCGAGGCGGACGCGCGACGCCGGATCAGCGGGCCGGATCAGCGGGCGTAGTACTCGACGACGAGCTGCTCCTCGCAGATCACCGGGATCTCCCGGCGGTTGGGCTCGCGGTCCAGGCGGAAGGCGAGTGCCTGCAGGTTGACCTGGAGGTACTTCGGCGCCTCGCCGTCGCCCGCCCAGCCGCCCTCGCGCGCGACCTGGAACGGGGTCTTGTCGCGGGAGCGCTCGCGGACCGTCACCACGTCGTCGGGGCGCACCCGGAAGGAGGGCCTGTCGACCTTGCGGCCGTTGACCTCGATGTGGCCGTGCACGACCATCTGCCGGGCCTGGTAAATCGTGCGGGCGAAACCGGCGCGCAGCACGAGGGCGTCCAGTCGGCGTTCGAGTTCGACGATCAGCGCGTCGCCGGTCTTGCCCTCGACCTTGCGGGCGCGGTCGTACGCCCGGCGCATCTGCGTCTCGCTGATGTCGTACTGCGCGCGCAGGCGCTGCTTTTCGAGCAGCCTGACCTTGTAGTCGCTGTTCTGCTTGCGGCCGCGGCCGTGCTCGCCCGGTGGATACGGGCGGGACTCGAAGTACTTGACGGCCTTCGGGGTGAGCGCGATGCCGAGGGCGCGCGACTTCTTGACCTTGGGACGCGACTGGTTCACGTTGTCCAGACCTCCATGTACGTTAGGTTAGCCTTACCTTATCGAAGGAGATCGCATGTTTCGACCCGGGAACCCCATGCAAGAGCGTGGTCAGCCGCGTCCCGTCGGCGAAAAAACGGCTCGGATGCCATCGGCAGCCGAGCGCGTGCGAACTCTCGTCGAGGGTAACTCGTCAGCCGTGCTGGCCATTCCCGGCCTCTACGGGCACGAGTACGGCGCGGCCGCGCCCGGACTGATCCCCGACGAGCGCGTCGTCGACGACGGCGGCGATCTCCTGCTGCGCTTCACGCCCGACTCCCCCGCCGTCCGTGCCGCGACGCGCCCCGGGCCCGTGGCATGGGGGACCCCGGAGGCGGACGACGTGGCGGCCGTGCTGGAGCTCTCGGATGTCGCGCCGGTCGCCGTACCGCACCGCATCCGAGGCCGCGCCTGGGTCGCGGGATGGCTGACCCCGGCACACCCGCGCGGGCGACCGGAGTGGCTGCGGCTGGAGGTCGGCGAGGCGAGTGTGGACGATCTGTGGGGCGCCGAGCAGCTCGGGCCCGAGGAGTTCGCGGCCGCCGCGCCCGACCCGTTGGCGCGGCAGGAGGCGGAGCTTCTGCAGCATCTCGCGGCCTGCCACGAGGAGCATCTCGGATGGCTCGGCGCGCTCGCCGGGGCGTGCGACGGCGGCCGACGGTGCGCAGCCGGGCGCCGACCGGTGCCGCTGGCGCTCGACCGCTTCGGACTGCGGTTGCGGTTCACCGGCCGTGAGGGGGCATTCGATGCGCGCTTCGACTTCCCCCGCCCGGTGGGCGACGTCGGCGGACTGCGTCAGGCTATGCTCTCGCTCTTCGACGCGGCACGTGAGGCGGCCGAGGAACAGCCCGGCGCATAGAGTGCGGATCATGTTCGTTCTCGAAGTGACCTACACCGCGCCCATCGAGCGCGTCGAAGCCGCGCTCCCGGACCACATCGCCTGGCTGGAGAAGCAGTACGCGGCCGGATACTTCCTGGCCTCCGGCCGCAAGGTGCCGCGCGACGGCGGGATCATGCTCGCCGTGGCGCCGGACCGGGCGACGATCGAGGCCGTGGCGGCGACCGACCCCTTCGTCACGGCCGACGTGTGCGAATACCGGATCACGGAGTTCGTCCCCACCCAGACCGCGCAGGGTCTCGAGCAGTACCGCGAGCAGCCGCCCGCCTAAGGGTCACTCCCCTGACAGACGGCCCCGGACACGGTCGAGCACGTCGGCGTAGCGGGCCTCCGCGCCGTAGCGCGTGGGCTCGTAGTAGCGCTTGCCGTGCACCTCGTCCGGGGCGTACTGCTGGGCGGCGATCGCGCCGGGCAGGTCGTGCGGGTACTGATACCCCTGGCCGTGGCCTAGCTTGCTCGCGCCCTTGTAGTGGCTGTCACGCAGGTGGGGCGGCACCGGCCCCGCAAGCCCCTTGCGGACGTCGGCGAGGGCGGCGTCGATCGCCAGGTACGCGGCATTGGACTTGGGGGCGAGTGCCAGTGCGATCGTCGCCTGGGACAGGGCTATCCGAGCCTCGGGGAAGCCGATCAGCGCGACCGCCTGGGCCGCGGCGACGGCGGTCTGCAGGGCCGTCGGGTCGGCCATCCCGATGTCCTCGCTCGCCGAGATCATCAGCCGCCGGGCGATGAACCGCGGGTCCTCACCCGCTTCGATCATGCGCGCCAGATAGTGCAGGGCCGCGTCCACGTCCGAGCCGCGGATCGACTTGATCAGGGCGCTGGCCACGTCGTAGTGCTGGTCGCCGTCGCGGTCGTATTTCACCGCCGCGCGGTCGACCGCCTCCTCCAGCGTCTCCAGGCTGATCCGCGGCTCCCCCTTGGCGATCGCCGAGCCCGCGCCCGCCTCCAGCGCCGTCAGCGCCCGCCGGGCATCGCCACCGGCGATCCGCAGCAGGTGAGCCTCGGTCTCCTCGGGGAGGGCGACGGCACCGCCGAGCCCCCGCTCGTCGTCGAGGGCGCGGTGCAGCAGTCCGCGCAGATCGTCCTCGGTGAGCGCCTCCAAAGTGAGCAGCAAGGAGCGCGACAGCAGCGGCGAGATGATCGAGAAGTACGGATTCTCGGTGGTCGCGGCGATCAGCGTGACCCAGCGGTTCTCGACGGCCGGCAGCAGCGAGTCCTGCTGGGCCTTGCTGAAGCGGTGGATCTCGTCGAGGAAGAGCAGCGTCTCGCGTCCGTAACCGCCGGATTCGCGCTTCGCCGTCTCGATGACCGTGCGGACCTCCTTGACGCCCGCCGTGATCGCCGACAGCTCGACGAAGCGGCGCTGCGTGGCCCTGCTGACGACATGGGCGAGCGTCGTCTTGCCGGTGCCGGGCGGGCCCCAAAGGATCACCGAGGCAGGCCCGGCAGGGCCGCCGCTGCCCTCGCCGACGAGGCGGCGCAGCGGTGATCCCGGCTTGAGCAGGTGCTGCTGGCCGACCACCTCGTCGAGGACGCGTGGGCGCATCCGGACGGCGAGCGGGCTACTGGCCGGCTCCCTCTCGTTGCGTTCCTCGGCAGCGGCGGTGAACAGGTCGGGCTCCACGCGAGGAAGCCTATGGCACGCCTCTGACAGTCCGGCCGGCGCGGCCGGCCGTCACAGGAGCGTGCTCCAGTACGACCACCAGCGGACGAGGATGAGCATGATCAGCAGGCCGTACCAGACCACCGGGACCACCCAGTGGAACTCGGCAACGGCCCGGCGCACACCGCCCCCTACCGGGATGACCTCATGCTTGATGTTGTGCACGAGGGTGTACCAGAACGCGGCGATGGTGACCGCCCAGGCGAGCATGCACCACGGGCAGAGCGAACCGATCGAGTACAGCGACTGGTCCTGCAGCCAGGTCACAAAGCCGACGCCGAAGAGCGTGCCCGCCTGCAGCCCCAGCCAGAACCAGCGGCGGAAGCGGGCCCCGGACAGCAGCCCCATGCCGACGCACATCAGCACGGGATAGGCGACCAGCCCGATCATCGGGTTGGGGAAGCCGAAGACCTTCGCCTGGGCACTCTTCATGATGTTGCCGCAGGAGATGATCGGGTTGATGCTGCACGCCGGGACGAAGTTCGGGTTCTTGTAGAGCTGGAACTCGTCCAGGGTGATGTACCAGGAGGCGATCAGGCCGAGCAGCCCGCACACCACGAGCAGCACACCGAGCGCACGGCTCGCGCCGATGCCGCCCCTGCCCTCCGGCTCCTGCCTCGATCCATGCATGCGGGCCTCGTCCAGCGCCGATGTGGTCATCGCCTCTGCCGCCATTCGCTAGGTCTGCGGATACACCTGGGATACGGGTACACCTGCTGCAGGGCTCATTGTGCACCAGGCCGCCCCGCCTCCGGCCCCGGTGCGTCCGGCCGGTACAGGGCGGGGCCGGTGTTGACGGACCGTGCATCCGCGACCGCGAACGGTGTCGCTCCTCACAGACCAGGGCCTCAGGCCAGGCGCCCGCGCACCTCGGTGACGACCGCATCGAGCGGCACCGGCGACTGCTCGCCGCTCTGCAGGTCCTTCAGCTGGACGACGCCCTCGGCGAGATCCCGCTCCCCGGCGACCACGGCGTACCGCGCACCGGACCGGTTCGCCGACTTCATCGCGTTCTTCAGCCCCTTGCCGCCGTAGGCGAAATCGGCCGCGATCCCGCCGCGGCGCAGCTCGGTGACAACGCCGAAGAGAGCGCGGCGAGCCTCGTCGCCGAGCGGCACAGCGAACACCTCGGTGCGGGATTCCGCTGCGAGCCCGACGTTCTCGGCGCGCAGCGCGAGCACGGTGCGGTCGACGCCGAGCGCCCAGCCCACGGACGGGAGCGCGGGCCCGCCGATCATCTCGGACAGGCCGTCGTAGCGGCCGCCGCCGCCGATCGCCGACTGCGATCCGAGTCCGTCATGGACGAACTCGAAGGTGGTGCGGGTGTAGTAGTCGAGGCCGCGCACCAACTTGGGGTCATCCTCGAATTCCACGCCTGCCGCGGTGAGCAGCGCCCGCACCTGCTCGTGGTACTCCTTGCACGCCTCGCACAGGTGGTCGCGCATCATCGGGGCACCAGTCAGCTGCTTCTGCACCGCCTCGCGCTTGTCGTCGAGGACCCGCAGCGGGTTGATCTCCACCCTCCTGCGGGTGTCCTCGTCGAGGTCGAGACCGCGCAGGAAGTCCTGGAGCGCGGCCCGGTAGACCGGGCGGCACTCCTTGTCGCCGAGGGAGTTGAGCAGTAGCCGGAAGTTCCGCAGGCCCAGGGACCGGTAGGCATCGACGGCCAGGATGATCAGCTCGGCGTCGAGCGCCGGGTCCTCGGAGCCCAGCGCCTCGGCGCCCACCTGCGAGAAGTGGCGGTAACGCCCCGCCTGCGGGCGCTCGTAGCGGTAGTACGAGCCGGAGTACCAGAGCTTCACTGGCAGCGCGCCGCGGTGCAGGTTCGCCTGCAGCGCCGCGCGCAGTACGGAGGCGGTTCCCTCGGGGCGCAGTGCGAGCTCGTCACCGCCCTTGGTGGTGAGGGTGTACATCTCCTTGGTGACGATGTCGGTCGACTCGCCGACGCCTCGCGAGAACAGCTCGACGTGCTCGAAGCCGGGCGTCTCGATGTAGCCGTACCCGGCGCGCCTCAGCGGCGCGGCGATGGCTTCACGGACCGCGAGAAAGGCCTCGGAGTCCGGCGGGATCAGGTCGTACGTGCCCTTGGGGGCGGAGAAGGTACTCAAGACAGCAGTCGTCACATTCCTCGTCGCGGAGCCGTCGTTCCGGCTCCGAGGCCGCCGGCCGCCACCTCGCGAAGGAACGGGTTGGCGGTGCGCTCGCGGCCGATGGTGGTCTGGGGGCCGTGGCCGGACAGCACCACGGTCGAGTCCTCGAGCGGCAGGCACACGCGGGCCAGCGATTCGAGGATCTCGGCGTGGGAGCCGCCGGGCAGGTCGGTGCGTCCGATGGAGCCGGCGAACAGCAGGTCGCCCGAGAAGAGCACGGTGGGGACGTCCCCCGTCTCGGGCAGCCGGAAGGTCACCGACCCCTTGGTATGTCCGGGGGCGTGCGCCACGGTCAGCTCCAGTCCGGCAAGGTGCAGGCCTGCCCCGTCGGTCAGCTCCTTGACGTCGTCCGGCTCGCCGATGGTCAGCTCCCCCATGAGCGGCTGCCCTATGGAGATGCCCAGCGCCTTCTCCGGGTCGCTCATCATGTAGCGGTCCTCGGGGTGGATCCACGCGGGCACGTCGTGGGCGCCGCACACCGGGACGACGGAGGCCAGGTGATCGATGTGGCCGTGGGTGAGGAGGACGGCCACCGGCTTGAGCCGGTGCTTGGCCAGGGTCTCCTCGACACCGCGGGCAGCCTGGTGCCCGGGGTCGATGATCACGCACTCCTCACCGGCGGCGGGGGCGACCACGTAGCAGTTGGTCCCCCAGGCCCCGGCGGGGAACCCGGCAATGAGCACGATCGTCCTTCAGGTCGTCCGCAGCGTCTTGGCAGTCCAAGAGCCTACCGGCGGCGCGGCGGCAATCGCGAACCAGTAAGTTCCGCGATGTCGTGGTCGTGGGGAGTCACGGGCGCGAGAATCCGCTGTCAGCGGAAACGTTTGGGTCGAAGAGCGACAGGAGACGGCTGAAGTGGTGTCGAAGGAACAGCGCAGAAGGCAGCTCGCTCGGGAGAAGTACGAACGCCAGCAGCAGCGCCGTGCGCAGCAGCGTGCCAGGGCGCGGCGGCGCAGCATCATCGCCGGTGCGGTCGTCGCCGTCGTGGTGGCCGCGGTGGCCGCCACCTACGCCTCCGTGGGCCTCGTCGGGACGAAGTCGTCGGCCGCCGCCGCGTCCTCCACGACGCCGACCGCCGCCTCGCCCACGTCGACGGCTCCCGACCCGTGCGCCAAGGCGGCGCCCGGCTCCCCCGGCACCAAGCAGTGGAAGCAGCCGCCCGCGATGACCATCGACACCAAGGCGAACTACACGATGGACCTGCAGACGACCTGCGGCGACATCAGCCTCAAGCTCGATGCCGCCGCGGCCCCGCACACCGTGAACTCCTTCGACTTCCTCGCAGCGCAGGGCTTCTTCGACCACACCAAGTGCCACCGGCTGACCACCCAGGGCATCTACGTGCTGCAGTGCGGTGACCCGACCGGCACCGGCTCCGGCGGGCCGGGCTACAAGCTCCCCGACGAGAACCTGGGTGCCTTCGGCAAGAAGAACGCCCAGGACGTGGTCACCTACCCGGCGGGCACGGTGGCGATGGCGAACAGCGGCCCGAACACCGGGGGCAGCCAGTTCTTCCTCGTCTACAAGGACAGCCCGCTCGCGCCCAGCTACACGCCGTTCGGCACGATCAGCCCCGCAGGGATGAAGGTGTTGCAGAAGATCGCCGCGGCGGGTGAATCCAGCGGTCAGGGCGACGGCGCGCCCAACGCCACCGTAGTGATCAACAAGGCGACCGTCACCCGGTCCTGAACTTCTCATCGCGCTGGATGCGGACAGCCGGGGCGCGGGTCGCCTATGTTGGCGTTGTATAGGGTGCCTGCGCCGACGGCTGCCGCAGCGATCAGCGGACCGTCGGACCGGCCGGTCGCCACGCAGGGCGCAGCACGGCCGGAGGAAACTGTGGACGATGCCCGGGCGCTGTGCGGCGGACGGGGCATCACGTGGAGGAGGCGCTGTGAGCAGCGACCCATGGGGACGCGTCGACGAGGCGGGGACCGTGTACGTGCGGACATCCGATGGTGAGCGGGTGGTCGGCTCGTGGCAGGCGGGCTCTCCCGAGGAGGCGCTGGCTTATTACAAGCGCAAGTACGACGGACTCGTCATCGAGATCGGCCTCCTCGAACGCAGGGTGCGCACGACCGACCTGTCGGCCAAGGACGCGACGACCGCCATCGAGCATCTGCGGGCGTCGGTGGCCGAGGCCCACGCCGTCGGCGACCTGGATGCCCTGCTCAAGCGGCTCGACGCGCTGACCGGCGAGGTCGAGGCGCGCCGGGAGGAGCGCAAGGCCGCCAAGGCGAAGGCGAGCGACCAGGCACGGCACGCCAAGGAGGAGCTGGTCGCCGAGGCCGAGCAGCTGAGCGTCAGCGAGCAGTGGCGGGCCGCAGGCGACCGGCTGCGGGCGCTGGTCGACACGTGGAAGAGCCTGCCGCGCCTGGACCGCAAGACCGACGACGAGCTGTGGCACCGTTTCAGCCATGCGCGATCGGTGTTCTCCAAGCGCCGTAAGGCGCACTTCGCCTCGCTCGACGCGCAGCGCGAAGAGGCGCGGCGCGTGAAGGAGAAGCTGGTCGCCGAGGCCGAGGAGCTGTCGGGTTCCACCGAGTGGGGTGCGACCGCGGCCCGCTACCGCGAGCTGATGGCGGAGTGGAAGGCGGCGGGGCGCGCCCAGAGGGAGGCCGAGGAGGAGCTGTGGACGAGGTTCCGCAGCGCCCAGGACGTCTTCTTCGCCGCGCGCGGCGAGGCCTTCGCCGAGCGCGACTCCGAGCAGCGCGAGAACCTCACGCGCAAGGAGGAGCTGGTCACCGAGGCGGAGAAGCTGCTGCCGGTGACCGATCTGAAGGCTGCGCGAGCGGCCTTCCGGTCGGTCAACGAGCGCTGGGAGGCCATCGGTCATGTGCCGCGTGACGCGCGGCCGAAGATCGAGGCCCGGCTGCACGCGGTCGAGCGGGCGATCCAGGAGGCCGAGGAGGCCGAGTGGCGCCGCACCAACCCGGAGGCGCGGGCGCGCGCCGAGGGGCTCACCGGCCAGCTGCAGGCCGCCGTCGACAAGCTGCAGTCGCAGATCGACGCGGCGCGTGCCGCGGGCAACGCCGCCAAGGCGGACAAGCTCGCCAAGGAGCTCGAGGGCCGTCAGGCGCTGCTCGACCAGGCGCTGAAGGGTCTGCAGGAGTTCGGCGGCTGAGCACAGCGGCACAGGACGAGCACGAGGAGGCGGGCGCCTCCTCGTGCTCGTCAGCGCTGGCGGCCGGAGGTGACGCGGTAGACGTCATAGACACCCTCGACGCCGCGGACCGCCTTCAGCACGTGCCCCAGGTGCTTGGGATCGCCCATCTCGAAGGTGAAGCGCGAGGTGGCGACCCGGTCGCGGGAGGTCTGCACGGCGGCCGAGAGGATGTTGACGTGCTGGTCGGACAGGACCCGCGTCACGTCGGAGAGCAGACGCGAGCGGTCGAGAGCCTCGACCTGGATGGCGACGAGGAAGACGGACGACTGGGTGGGCGCCCATTCGACCTCGATGATCCGCTCGGGCTGCTGGGAGAGCGAGTCGACGTTGACGCAGTCCGCGCGGTGCACGGAGACGCCGTTGCCCCGGGTGATGAAGCCGATGATCGGATCGCCCGGGACGGGCGTACAGCACCGCGACAGCTTGACCCACACGTCCCGCTCGCCCTTGACGATCACGCCCGGGTCGGCGGTGGCACGGCGCTTGGCGCGGCTGCGCGACGGGGTGGTGACCTCGGCGATGTCTTCGGTCGCGCCCTCCTCGCCGCCGAGGGCGTCGACGAGCTTCTGGACCACCGACTGCGCGGTGATGTGCCCCTCGCCGATCGCCGCGTACAGCGCCGATATGTCCGGGTAGCGCATCTCGTGCGCGAGGGTGACGAGCGAGTCGCCGGTGAGCACCCGCTGGATGGGCAGGTTCTGCTTGCGCATCGCGCGGGCAATGGCTTCCTTGCCCTGCTCGATGGCCTCCTCGCGGCGCTCCTTGGAGAACCATGCGCGGATCTTGTTGCGGGCCCTCGGGGATTTGACGAAGCCCAACCAGTCGCGTGAGGGCGCGGCCCCGGGCGCCTTGGAGGTGAAGACCTCCACCAGGTCGCCGTTGTCGAGCGTCGATTCCAGCGGCACCAGCCGTCCGTTGACGCGCGCGCCGATGGTGCGGTGGCCGACCTCGGTGTGGACCGCGTAGGCGAAGTCGACGGGCGTCGCCCCGGCCGGCAGCGCGATCACATCGCCCTTCGGGGTGAAGACGAAGACCTCATTGCGGGACAGGTCGAAGCGGAGCGACTCCAGGAACTCGCCCGGGTCCTCGGTCTCCTTCTGCCAGTCGAGCAGCTGGCGCAGCCACGCCATGTCGTTGACGGCGTCCTCGCCCTTGCCCGACTTGGGGCTGTCGCTGCGCACCTTGGAAGTGCCGGCGACGGCCTCCTGCTTGTACTTCCAGTGCGCGGCGATGCCGTACTCGGCGCGGCGGTGCATGTCGAAGGTGCGGATCTGGATCTCGACCGGCTTGCCGCTGGGCCCGATGACCGTCGTGTGCAACGACTGGTACATGTTGAACTTGGGCATCGCGATGTAGTCCTTGAACCGCCCCGGCACCGGGTTCCACCGCGCGTGGATGGTCCCGAGCGCCGCGTAGCAGTCGCGGACGGTGTCGACGAGGACGCGGATGCCCACCAGGTCGTAGATCTCGGCGAAGTCCCGGCCCCGCACGATCATCTTCTGGTAGACGCTGTAGTAGTGCTTCGGCCGGCCGGTGACCGTCGCCTTGATGCGCGCGGCCCGCAGGTCCTGCTGGACCTGGTCGGTGACGACGGCCAGATACTCGTCGCGCTTCGGCGCCCGCTCGGCGACCAGGCGCACGATCTCGTCGTACATCTTGGGGTAGAGGATCGCGAAGGCGAGGTCCTCCAGCTCCCACTTGATGGTATTCATGCCCAGCCGGTGGGCGAGCGGGGCGTAGATCTCCAGGGTCTCGCGGGCCTTCTTCTCCTGCTTCTCCCGCTTCAGATAGCGCATGGTGCGCATGTTGTGCAGCCGGTCGGCGAGCTTGATGACCAGGACGCGCGGGTCCTTGGCCATGGCGACGACCATCTTGCGGACCGTCTCGGCCTGCGCGGCCTCGCCGAACTTGACCTTGTCCAGCTTGGTGACGCCGTCCACCAGCAGCGCCACCTGGTCACCGAAGTCGCGTCGCAGCGTGTCGAGGCCGTACTCGGTGTCCTCGACGGTGTCGTGGAGCAGGCCCGCCATGAGCGTCGCCGGGTCCATGCCGAGCTCGGCGAGGATCGTGGTGACCGCGAGCGGGTGGGTGATGTACGGATCGCCGCTCTTGCGCTTCTGGCCGCGGTGCCAGCGCTCGGCGACCTGGTAGGCCCGCTCGATCTGCCGCAGTCCAGAGGAGTCGATCTTCGGGTCGTTGCTGCGCACTATCCGCAGCAGGGGCTCCAGCACCGGGTTGTACGGGGAGGAGCGCTGCACGCCGAGACGGGCGAGGCGGGCCCGTACACGGCTGGAGGAACCACTGCTGCGGACCGGCGTGGGCCCTGCCGCAGGCCGCAAGGAACGTGCACCGGGCGCTTCGGAGGGCGGCCGGGTGCCGCTGCCGTCCGCAGGCGTGCCGGAGGGAGCCGGAGCGGCCGTCGGCGTGTCGTTCCCGCCCCGGGCGGTGAGCGGATGGGCCTCGTCTGGCAAGGGCACTCCTCAAGCGGGGGTCCCGGCGCTGTACGTGCCGGAACCCCCATGGTATCGATCTGCCGGGGCTTGCCGCGTGCCGCGCCCTCCAGGGCGGCCCGGCGGCGTCACAGGGCGACGAGGGCCTCCAGCGGCGCCTGGGCGAGGGCGGGCGCGATCCGGCTCCTGCCGCCCAGGAAACCGAGCTCCAGCAACACCACGACGCCCGCGACCTCGGCTCCGGCGCGCCTGATCAGCTGCAGCGATGCCTCGGCGGTGCCCCCGGTGGCGAGCACGTCGTCGATGACGAGCACGCGGTCGCCGGGGGCGAAGGCGTCCTGGTGCACCTCGATCTCGGCGCTGCCGTATTCCAGCTCGTACACCTGGGTGAGGGTCGTACCGGGCAGCTTGCCCGCCTTGCGGACCGGGACGAAGCCGATCCCGGCCCGCGCCGCGGCCGGTGCGGCGAGGATGAAGCCGCGCGCTTCGAGCCCGACGACCTTGTCGGCGCCGTGGCGCACGCACACCGCGGCGAGCGCCTCGGTGAGCGCGCCGAACGCGGCCGCGTCCGCGAGCAGCGGGGTGATGTCCTTGAACACCACACCCGGCTGCGGGTAGTCGGGAACGTCCCGGATCCGGCTGAGCAGCAGGCTGCGCAGCTCGGGATGGGCGATGTCCGTCGCCGTCATGGCCTTCCCCCCGTCCCGCTCAGCGGCGCTTGCCGGACGGGCGGCCGCGGCCGCGGTTGCGGGAGGCGGGCTGCCGTCGCTGGCCGCCGACCCCGGCCGTCGCGGCGGCGGCGTCGACCGGCTCGCCGTCGGCCTCCTCCAGGGCGCTCTCCGAGGCCTCCGCCTCCGCATCCTGCGATTCCTGTTCGCCTCTGGCGGCAGCCGCGCGCTTGGCCAGCACCCGCTTGCGCAGCGCGGCCATCTCCGGGGTGCGCTCCTTGAACCCGGCCACGATCGGGGTGGCGATGAAGATCGAGGAGTACGCCCCGGCGGTCAGGCCCACGAAGAGCGCGAGCGCGATGTCGTTGAGCATGCCTGCGCCGAGCATCCCGCCGCCGATGAACAACAGCGCCGAGACCGGCAGCAGCGCAACCACCGAGGTGTTGATCGAACGCACCAGCGTCTGGTTCAGGCTGCGGTTGGCGAGCTCGCTGTAGGTGTAGCGGCTCTGCGCAGTGATGCCCTTGGTCGTCTCCTTCAGACCGTCGAAGACGACGACGGTGTCGTAGAGGGAGTAGCCGAGGATGGTGAGCAGGCCCATCACGGTGCCGGGCGAGACCTCGAAGCCGACGATCGCGTAGACACCGACGGTGATGGTGATGTCGTGGATCAGGGCGACAAGCGCCGCCAGTGCCATCCGCCACTCGAAGGCGATGGCGAGGTAGACCACCACCAGCACCATGAAGACGCCGAGACCGTACTCGGCCTTCTGGGTGATCTCCGCACCCCACGTCGGTCCGACGACCTGGGGGTTGATGGAGTTGGTCGGCATCCCCAGATCGGTGGCGAGCTTCTGCTGGATCGGGGCGGCGGTCGACTCGTCCAGCCCGCTGATCTGGATCCGCAGGCCGCCGGTGCCCAGCTTCTGCACGACGACGTCGTGACCGGTTCCGGCGACCGACTCCGTCTTGGACTGGGCGTCGGAGACCGAGATCGAGGTGCTGGGCGTGGTGAAGACCGCGCCGCCGGAGAAGTCGATGGACTTGTTCAGGCCGTTCACCGCGAGGCCGACGATGGCGACGATGGTGACCAGGATCGAGAACCCGTACCAGTACTTCCGCTTGCCGACGAAGTCGACCGAGATCTCGCCCCGGTGCAGTCGGTGGCTGAGATTACCGAGCCGGGACATCAGGCCTCCTTGACTTCGGGGCGGGCCGAGCGGCGGACGCGGCGCAGCGGGGCCTGGACGCCCAGGCTCTTCGGGTCGAGACCGGACCACGGATGGCCGCTGGCGTAGAACTTCCTCTGCGCCAGGATCGTCATCAGCGGCTTGGTGAACAAGAAGACCACCACCACATCGAGCAGGGTGGTCAGGCCCAGGGTGAACGCGAAGCCCTGCACCTTGCCGACGGAGAAGAAGAACAGCACGGCCGCGGCGAGGAAGGAGACGAAGTCGGACACCAGGACGGTGCGCCGGGCGCGCGGCCAGGCCCGTGCGACGGCGGGGGCGAGGCTGCGTCCGTGGCGTAGCTCGTCCCTGATGCGTTCGAAGTAGACGATGAAGGAGTCGGCGGTGATACCGATCGCCACGATCGCACCCGAGACCGCCGGCAGGTCCAGCGCGAACCCGATCGCCGGGCCGAGCACGCTCATGATGCTGTACGTCAGCGCGGCGGAGACCATCAGGCTGACCACGGCGACGAAACTCAGGCCCCGGTAGTAGGCGAGCAGGTAGAGCACGACGATGACCAGGCCGACGGCGCCGGCGACCAGGCCGCCCTGCAGCTGCTGGCCGCCGAGCTGCGGGGTGACGGTGGTGACGTCGGAGGTGTTGAAGGTGAGCGGCAGCGCTCCGTAGGAGAGCACGTTGGCGAGGTCCTCGGCGGACTGCTGCGTGAAGTTGCCGGAGATCTGGGCGCTGCCGCCGGTGATCGCCGAGGAGACCTCCGGCGAGGAGACGACCTGGTTGTCCAGGACGATCGCGAACTGGTTGTTCGGCGACTGCTGCTTGGCGAGCTCGCCGGTGACGTCCGTGAACTGCTTGGAACCGGTTCCGTCGAAGTTGAGGGTGACGATCCAGCCTGCGCCGGTCTGCGTGTCGTAGACGGCCTGTGCCTTGGAGACGTCCTTGCCGGCGACGGCGGCCGCGCCGAGCACGTACTTGGTCTTGCCGTCCTGGCTGCAGCCGATGGTCTTGTCACCGGGCCTGGCGCCCTCGCCTGCGTTGGCCCGCTGCGCGGCGTTGGAGCAGTCCAGTGCGTTGAACTGGCTCTGCAGATTGGCGGGGATGGACAGGTCCAGGCCGCTCGAGCCCGCCGACGGGGAGGGCGAGGGTGACGGGGAGCTCGACGCGCTGCTCTTCAGGGCGCCGGTGACGGCTCGGCCCTGGGTGGTGGAGCTCGGCGAGGGGCTCGCCGAGGGCTTGGCGGAGCTGCCGGAGTGGGCCTTGGCGCCGGACGAGGCCGAGGGGGAGCTGCTCGGCGAGGGCGATGACGAGGGGCTGGGCGCGGAGGCCGGCGTGCCGGCGGCCTCGGTGAGCACCGGCCGGAAATACAGCTGCGCGGTGGTGCCGACCAGCTTGACGGCCTGCTCGGTGTTGGTGCCCTTGGGGATGTCAACAATGATGTTGTTGCTCCCCTGGACCTGTGCCGTGGCCTCGGAGACACCCACACCGTTGACACGCTGCTGAATGATGTTCTTGGCGGTGTCCATGTTGGTCGGGTTGACCGCGTTCTGCTGGCCCGGCGTGCTCTTCGCCGTCAGCGTGATCTCGGTGCCGCCTGCGAGGTCGATGCCGAGCCTCGGTTTGGTGTTGCCGGAGAGGAACATCCCTCCCACGAGCGCGGCCAGTGCCACCAGGATCACCGCCAGCGCGCGGCCGGGATGCCCATGGGCCCCCGGAGACCGGCGCCCCTTCTTGGGTGCTGCCACCTTCTCGTTTCTCCCTGTCCAACCGCCCCGCGGATGTCATTGTCCGCGGGACGGCCACGAATGTTGTGAGGACGTGCCGACGTACCGGACGGCAACTCCAGAGCCTAGCCCCGGAGCCTGGTGTTACTTGTCGCCGTCCGCGCGGTTCTTCGCGGGCTCTGCGGTCTCCGCGGTGTTCTCGGCCGCGTCCTCGACGTCGGCGACGGCGTGCTCGTCGTTCTCGCCGGCGGCGGCCTCGGCCGGCTCGTCGGCGGGCTCCTCGGCCGGCGCGTCGTCGAACGTCAGCGGGACGTCGTTGTTGACGAGGCGGTCGTACTCCTCCTCGGGCAGGACGGCGGCGATGGCGTTCTTGACGTAGATCGAGTGCACGCCGGGAGCGACTTCCAGCAGGACCGTCGTGTCACGGACCTCCTTGACGAGGGCGATAATGCCGCCGATCGTCCGCACGCCCGAGCCGGGCTGCATCTGGTCGCGCATCGACTGGGCCTGGCGCTGCTTGTTCTTCGCCGAGCGCGTCATGAGGAGCATGACGCCGATGATGAGGATGAAAGGGAGGAGCGTGGCGATGTTCACGGCCTGAGGAGATTCCTTCGTGGGGCCACGTGCATGCGGCCTAGGTTTGGATGGGGGATGCCGCCCGGGAGGGGTGGGCATCGGCGGAGTCTAGGCGAACCCGCACCCCGACAACAACGGAAACAACGTCCAGCATTACACCTGCGTTCCGGAAGCGGCGAATCCCCGCGCCGACCGGGCGTGAGCCCGCCGCGGGCCGGGATACCGTCAGGGCCCGAAGAGGCCTTGCTGCGAGCCGCCCGCGTCGTTGTGCCGCGGGGGGACGAGGCCGAGGTGCGCCCATGCCGCGAGCGTGGCGACACGGCCACGCGGCGTGCGCGCCAGCAGTCCCTCGCGCACCAGGAACGGCTCGGCCACCTCCTCCACCGTTTCGCGCTCCTCACCGACGGCGACGGCGAGCGTGGACAGGCCGACCGGGCCGCCGCCGAAGAGCCGCAGCAGCGCGTCGAGCACGGCGCGGTCGAGCCGGTCCAGGCCGCGCAGGTCGACCTCGTAGACGTCGAGGGCGCGAGCCGCGATCTCCTTGGTGATCAAGCCGTCGGCCTTGACCTGGGCGTAGTCGCGCACTCGCCGCAGCAGCCGGTTGGCGATGCGCGGGGTGCCGCGGGAGCGGCCGGCGATCTCGGCGGCGCCGTCCGGTTCTATGTCGACATCCAGCAGTCCTGCGGAGCGGTGGATGACGCGCTCCAGCTCGGCGGGGGCGTAGAACTCCATGTGACCGGTGAAGCCGAAGCGGTCGCGCAGCGGCGGCGGCAGCAGGCCGGCTCGTGTGGTGGCACCGACGAGGGTGAAGGGAGGCAGTTCGAGCGGGATGGCGGTGGCGCCCGGGCCCTTGCCTACGATGACATCGACGCGGAAGTCCTCCATCGCCATGTAGAGCATCTCCTCGGCCGGCCGCGACATGCGGTGGATCTCGTCGAGGAAGAGCACCTCCCCTTCGGTGAGGGAGGACAGGATCGCGGCGAGGTCTCCCGCGTGCTGGATGGCCGGGCCCGAGGTGATGCGGATGGGGGCACCCATCTCGGCAGCGATGATCATCGACAGGGTGGTCTTGCCGAGGCCGGGAGCGCCGGAGAGCAGCACGTGGTCGGCGGTGCCGCCGCGGGCGCGGGCCGCGCGCAGCACGAGGTCGAGCTGTTCCCTGACGCGTTCCTGGCCGATGAACTCACCGAGATCCTTGGGGCGCAGCGCCGCCTCGACGGCGCGGTCCTCGCCGTCCGCGGATGCGGCCACCAGCCGGTCGGTGACGGCTTCGCCGGTCTCGTCCCAGGTCATGCGGTTCCGTTCCTCAGGTGGGGTGGTGCGGGTGCGGGGCGGCGTCAGCGGGTCCGGTTCAGGGTGCGCAGGGCGGAGCGCAGCAGGGCCGACACGTTCGGGGACGCGCCGTCGGCGGCGGAGGCATCCGCTTCGGGCGTGACGGCTGCGACCGCCTCCTCCGCCTCGCGCGGTGCGTAACCGAGACCGACGAGCGCCGAGTGCAATTGGTCGCTCCACTGGGCGGGGACGGTGACGGCGGCCGCCGGGGATCCGACCGGTGCGGGCGCTCCGGCCGGGGCGCCGAGCCGGTCCTTCAGTTCGAGCAGGAGGCGCTGGGCGCCCTTCTTGCCGATGCCGGGGACGGCGGTCAGCGCCTTCTCGTCGTCGCGCGCGACCGCCAGCCGCAGCGCGTCCGGCGAGTGGACGGCGAGCATGGCCTGCGCAAGCCGGGGACCGACGCCGCTTGCCGTCTGCAGGAGCTCGAAGACCTGGCGTTCGTCGTCGTCGCCGAAGCCGTAGAGGGTGAGGGAGTCCTCACGGACGACGAGGGAGGTGGCCAGGCGCGCGCGCTCGCCCACGCGCAGGCGGGCGAGGGTGCCGGGGGTGCACTGGACGGCCATGCCTACTCCGCCCACCTCGATCACGGCGGTGTCGGGTGCGAGTGCGGCGACGGGCCCGCTGACGAACGCGATCATGCGCTGCTCTCCTCGGTCCTTTCCTCAGCCCCTGGGGTGGGCGTGTGCGGCGACCGCCTGCTGGAGGCGGCCGGTGGCGGTGCCGCGCCAGATGTGGCAGATGGCGAGCGCGAGGGCGTCGGCGGCGTCGGCGGGCTTCGGCGGTGCATCGAGCCGGAGCAGCCGCGTCACCATGGCGCCGACCTGTGCCTTGTCGGCGCGGCCGCTGCCGGTGACGGCGGCCTTCACCTCGCTGGGGGTGTGCAGGTGTACGGGCAGGCCGCGGCGCGAGGCGCACAGGATGGCGACCGCGCTCGCCTGCGCGGTGCCCATCACCGTACGCACATTGTGCTGGCTGAACACCCTTTCCACCGCTACCGCTTCGGGGCGGTGCTCATCCAGCCATGCCTCTATGCCGCGTTCGATGGCGACGAGGCGCGCGCCGACCCCGTCGTCCGCGGCAGTGCGCACCACGCCCACGGCCGCCATCCGCAGCGGCCGTCCAGGGGCGCCGTCGACCACCCCGAGACCGCACCGGGTCAGCCCCGGGTCCACGCCGAGTACCCGCATGCGCTCCACCCCCTCTCGTCCGCTGGTCCGCTCGTCCACCTGTTCCAGCAGGTTATCGGGCGGCTCTGACAGCTGTACTGACAACGGGACGGGCCGACAGGGCGTGTTGCCCTGCCGGCCCGGTTCCGCAGTACCGCAGTACGGTGGTTGAGGCTGCGTCAGGCCTCGACCTTCTCCATGATCTCGTCCGGGACGTCGAAGTTGGCGAAGACGTTCTGGACGTCGTCGCTGTCCTCCAGCGCATCGATCAGCTTGAAGATCTTGCGTGCGCCCTCCTCGTCCAGCTCGACCTGCATGGTCGGGACGAAGTTGGCGTCGGCCGAGTCGTAGTCGATCCCGGCCTCCTGAAGCGCGCTGCGCACCGCGACCAGGTCGGTGGCCTCGCTCAGCACCTCGAAGGCCTCGCCGAGGTCGTTGACCTCCTCGGCGCCCGCGTCGAGGACCGCGCCGAGCACGTCGTCCTCGCTCAGCCCGTTCTTCGGCACGATCACGACACCCTTGCGGTTGAACAGGTACGACACCGAACCCGGGTCGGCCATCGAGCCGCCGTTGCGGGTCATCGCGACGCGCACCTCCGATGCGGCGCGGTTGCGGTTGTCGGTGAGGCACTCGACGAGCACCGCGACGCCGTTCGGACCGTAGCCCTCGTACATGATCGTCTGGTATTCGACGCCACCGGCTTCGAGTCCCGCACCGCGCTTGACCGCACGGTTGATGTTGTCGTTGGGGACCGAGCTCTTCTTCGCCTTCTGGATGGCGTCGTACAGCGTCGGGTTGCCGTCGGGGTCGGCGCCGCCGGTACGCGCCGCGACCTCGATGTTCTTGATCAGCTTCGCGAAGAGCTTGCCGCGCTTGGCGTCGATCACGGCCTTCTTGTGCTTGGTCGTAGCCCATTTAGAGTGGCCGGACATCCGCCTGTCTCCTTCACGTCACCAACTTGCTAACGAATACCTGCGATCCTACCGGGATCCGATCTCCGCCCCGTTCGCCAGGCGTCTCACGAAGCGTCGCGGACGATCTCCGCGAAGAGCCGGTGGACCCGGTGATCGCCGGTGAGCTCGGGGTGGAACGAGGTGGCCAGCAGGTTGCCCTGGCGGACGGCCACGATGGTCTCGTCGGCAAGCCGCGAGAGCACCTCGACGTCGGCCCCCACCGACTCCACCCACGGGGCACGGATGAAGACGCCCTCGACGGGGCCGCCGTCGACGCCCGTGATCTCGACCGCGGCCTCGAACGACTCGTTCTGCCGCCCGAAGGCGTTGCGGCGCACGGTCATGTCGATGCCGCCGATCGTCTCCTGGTCGTCCCGGCCGTCAAGGATCTTGTCGGCAAGCATGATCATGCCGGCGCAGGAGCCGTAGGCGGGCAGGCCGGCCCCTATCCGCGCGCGCATCGGGTCGAGCACGCCGAAGGCGACGGCGAGCTTGGACATGGTGGTGGACTCCCCGCCGGGGATCACCAGGCCGTCGATCTCCTCCAGTTCCTCGGGGCGGCGGACCGGACGGGCCAGGACGCCGGCCTCGGCGAGCGCGGCCAGGTGCTCGCGCACATCGCCCTGCAGAGCGAGCACACCGACGGTGGGTTGGGCGGACGACAGCGTCGACAACGGAGTACCTCGAATACCTCTGGGAATGAAGCGGTTCACGGCAGGTGGGCAGGCCCTGCGGGCCTGCCCACCGGGTGAGTACAGCGTTTACCAGCCGCGGTTGGCGTACCGCTGGTTCTCGGGCAGGTCGTCGCAGTTGATGCCGACCATCGCCTCGCCGAGCCCGCGGGAGACATCCGCGATCACCTTCGGGTCGTCGTAGAAGGTGGTCGCCTTCACGATCGCCGCGGCGCGCTGCGCCGGGTCGCCGGACTTGAAGATGCCGGAGCCGACGAAGACGCCCTCGGCGCCCAGCTGCATCATCAGCGCGGCGTCGGCCGGCGTGGCGACACCGCCGGCGCTGAACAGCACGACGGGCAGCTTGCCGAGCGTCGCGACCTCCTTGACCAGCTCGTACGGGGCCTGGAGGTTCTTCGCGGCGACGTAGAGCTCGTCCTCCGCCATCGACCGCAGGCGGTTGATCTCCCCGCGGATCTGGCGCAGGTGGCGGACGGCCTCGACGACGTTGCCGGTGCCGGCCTCGCCCTTGGAGCGGATCATCGCCGCGCCCTCGGTGATGCGGCGCAGGGCCTCGCCGAGGTTGGTGGCCCCGCAGACGAAGGGGGTGGTGAACGCCCACTTGTCGCTGTGGTTGGCCTCGTCGGCCGGGGTGAGCACCTCGGACTCGTCGATGTAGTCGACGCCGAGCGCCTGCAGCACCTGGGCCTCGACGAAGTGGCCGATCCGGGACTTGGCCATCACGGGGATCGAGACGGCGTTGATGATGCCCTCGATCATGTCGGGGTCCGACATGCGGGCCACGCCCCCGTCCTTGCGGATGTCCGCAGGGACGCGCTCGAGAGCCATGACCGCGACGGCACCGGCGTCCTCGGCGATCTTCGCCTGCTCCGGCGTGACGACATCCATGATCACGCCGCCCTTGAGCTGCTCGGCCATGCCGCGCTTGACGCGCGCGGTGCCGGTCACGGGAGCTTCGCCAGAGGCGGGGGCAGTGGTGCTGGGGGACGTGCTGGACACGGATTGACCTCACTCGATGCGATAAGTGCTACGAACCCATCGTAGGGCTGTGCGAAACGCCCGCGACGGAGTCGGCTGATTGTCACGGCGGACCTGCCGTCAGGTCCACTTCGGCCGGTCCGCCGCTGCACAGCTGACAAAACCGGATGCACGGGACCGGTTCAAGGGCCAATCCGAGGTCAGTGGCCCGCGCTGCCGGCGTCTGAGGTGCCACCGTCGTCGTCGCTACCGTCGGCCAGCAGCTCCGGCGGCGGCTCGTCGTCCATCTCGAACGCCAGCGGGAACGGTGCGTGCCCGGCGAGCCGCAACCAGCGGACCACGTAGTGGCGCCGCACGGCCCGCGCCGCGCGCACCGCGTCGTTGTGGAACCGCCGCGCCATCGGCGTCCTGCGCACCGCCGCGGTCAGCTCGCTCGCCGCCTCGGGGCCGCCGGGGGCGTCCCGCACAGCCTGCACGGCGTCCGCTTCAGCGAACACGGCGCGCAGCGCCTGGCTGAGCTCGCTCTCGGCCACTTCGCGGTGCTCGTCCTCGGCCTGCCGTGCGGCGTGCGCCGTCTGGTAGAGCAGGATGGACGCGGCGGGGTCGAGCACGCCGGCGGTGGCGAGCTCCTGCGCGACCGAGGCGCGGCGCAGCAGCTGGGCGTCGAGCGCGGCGCGTGCGGCGTCGATGCGCGCATGCAGCCGGTCCAGGCGTCCCGCGGTCCAGCTGAGGTAGAGCCCCAGCAGGACGACGGCGACGCCCGCCGCGGCGATCCAGATCAACGTGGTGGTCACGGGCGGCAAGGCTACTCAGTCGCGGGCGAGGCCGAACCGGGCGCGCAGCCCGGTCCGCTCGTCGGCGGCGACCGACGCCGCTCCGTCGGTGACCGTCTCGTACACGGCGAGGATGTCGCGGCCGACCGTGCTCCAGTCGAAGCGGCGCACGTGCTTGGAGCCGAGCGAGCGCAGCCGGGCGAGTCGCTCCGGGTCGTCCAGCAGCCGTACCGCCGCATCGGCGAGGGCGTCGGCGTCCTCGACCGGGAAGAGCTCGCCCGCCGCTCCCCCGTCGAGCACCTGGCGGAACGCGTCGAGGTCGCTGGCGAGCACGGGGGCGCCCGCCGACATCGCCTCCACCAGGATGATCCCGAAGCTCTCTCCGCCGGTGTTGGGGGCCGCGTACACATCGACGCTGCGCAACAACCGCGCCTTGTCCTCGTCGCTGACCATGCCGAGGAACTCGACCTGGCCGCGGGCTTGTTCGTCGAGCCCGTCGACGGCCTCCTGCTCGTCGCCGCGTCCTGCGACGAGAAGCCGGGTGCCGGGCCTGCGGCGCAGGATCTCGGGCAGGGCCCGGATCAGGGTGGGCAGGCCCTTGCGCGGCTCGTCGATGCGGCCGATGAAGCCGATCGTCCCCCCTTGCCACTCCTGCTTCGGCTCAGCGCTGCGGAAGAAGTCGACGTCGACGCCGTTGGGGATCACGACCGCGTCGCCGCCGAGGTGCTCGACGAGGGTGCGTCGGGCGTACTCGCTCACCGCAATGCGGGCGCTGATCTTCTCCAGTGCCGGCTGCAGGATCGGATAGGCGGCGATCATGGCCCGGGAGCGGGGGTTGGAGGTGTGGAAGGTGGCCACGATGGGCCCGGAGGCGGCCCAGCAGGCGAGCAGCCCGAGCGAGGGCGAAGCGGGCTCGTGGATGTGGAGGACGTCGAATGCGCCGTCGTGCAGCCAGCGGCGCACCCGCGCGGCGGAGAGGAAACCGAAGTTGAGCCGGGCCACCGAGCCGTTGTACGGGACGGGAACGGCGCGTCCGGCGGAGACGACGTACGGGGGCAGCGGAGTGTCGTCGTCGGCGGGGGCGAGCACCGACACCTCGTGGCCGAGTGCGATCAGGTGTCCGGCGAGGTCACGGATGTGGAACTGCACGCCGCCGGGGACATCCCAGGAGTACGGGCAGACGATCCCGATCCTCAACTCTTCTCCGTTCCGGGGCCGTCCGGCGCCCCGCTGTCCGGGCGCGCGTCAGCTTCTCCGCTCGCTTCTCCGCCCACTCGCGCGTCGCTCACGAGGTCGGCGAGCCACAGTCGCTGCAGCATGTGCCAGTGCTCGGGGTGCTCGGCGATGCCGGAGGCGAATTCGTCGGCCATGGCCTGGGTCATCGCGGCCGCCTTCTCGGCGCGGGTGCCGATCTGCGGGGGGTCGACGGGCGGGTGCACCCGGCCTCGCAGCACCGCAGTCTCGTCGTACCAGAGGGTGACCGGGAGCAGCCGCGCTCCGGTCTGTACGGCCAGCATCGCAGGCCCCGCGGGCATCCGGGTGGCCTCGCCGAAGAACTTCACCTCGATCCCGGAGGCGGACAGGTCCCGGTCGGCGACGAGGCACACGAGACCGCCGGAGCGCAGTCGCCGGGCGAGGGTGCCGAAGGCGGCGCCGCCGGTGTGCGGCAGCACCTCCATGCCGAGGCCCTCGCGGTAGGCGACGAACCGGTCGTAGAGCGTCTCGGGCTTGAGGCGCTCGGCGACGGTGGTGAAGGGCACGCCGAGCTTGGTGGTGACCCAGGCGCCGGCCAGGTCGTAGTTGCCCATGTGCGGCAGGGCGAGGACCACGCCCTTGCCGGCCGCCAGGCCCTCCTCCAGGTGGTGCAGGTCCTTGGGCTCGAAGCCGGTGCGGATGCGCTCCTTGCTCCAGGCGGGCAGCCGGAACGACTCCATCCAGTAGCGCAGGTAGGAGCGCATGCCGGCGCGCGCGAGGGCAGACAGCTGCTCGGGGGTGGCGTCGGGGACGACGCGCGCCAGGTTGGACTCCAGCCTGCGCACGCCCTTGCCCCGCTGCCGCCAGACGATGTCGGCCATCGTCCGGCCGAGGGCGTTCGCGACCGGCTCGGGCAGCCGCTTGACGGCGGCCCACCCGGCTCCGTAGAGCGCGTCGTTGAGTCGGTCGTTCATGCGGTCTCCCCTCCCCCCTGGGCCGCGTCGGCCTCCGCGGCCTCGCGGCGCACCGTCACCACCCGTTGGATCAGCGTCACGAGACTGCCCGCGGCGACGATCCACAATGCGATCGGCAGCAGCACCTCGATGTACGGCACGCCGAACGCGTGCAGTCCGGACAGGCCGCAGGCGACGAGTGAGATCACCAGGCGCTCGGCACGCTCGACGAGCCCGTTGACGTTCACCGGCAGGCCGATGGCCTCGCCGCGTGCCTTGGTGTACGACACGACCTGGCCGCTGGCCAGGCAGAAGAGGGTCACGGCGCACAGAACGAGGTTCTTGCCACCTCCGGCATACCACAGCGCGAGCCCGCCGAAGATCGCCGCGTCGGCGACGCGGTCGAGGGTGGAGTCGAGGAAGGCGCCCCACCGGCTGGAGCGGCCCATCTGCCGGGCCATGTTGCCGTCGACGAGGTCGGAGAAGACGAACAGCGTGATGACGACTGTGCCCCAGAAGAATTCACCCCTGGGATAGAAGGCCAGCGCGCCCGCCACGACGCCCCCGGTACCGATGAGAGTCACCGTGTCCGGACTGACGCCCAAGCGCAGCAGCAGCGCGGCGAACGGTGTCAGAACACGCGTGAAGAACGCACGCGCGTACTTGTTCAGCATGGCCTTCCCGGGGGTTGTGGGTGCAGTGTGGCCCCTGTGGCCACCGGCCGCCCCATCGTAGTCACGCGAGCCCGTCGCCACGTCCCGCAGTCACCCGGCCAGAACCTGCACCGGTCCCGGGCGCGGACACCCGAGGTGACCGGCCGGGTACGGGATGGGTACCACCGCCCGTACGACGTATGGACGCAGCGTGACGAGCGTGGGAAGGTCGAAGGTACCGCGGGCGTCGCCGCAGCCGCCTGAGGATTCGCGTGGCCTTGGCGTCCTTGCCTGCGCACATAGGAGCCGGACTCAGAGCATCCCTGCCCTCGTCGGCAGCAGCATGAGGGCAGTCACCGTGCAGTGAGGCATGAGCGGGAGGCATCGACATGGGCGACAGGCGAGATGTACACGCAGGAGCCGCCGGAGGGGCGCCGACGGCCGACCGGCCCGAGGGGCTGCGCAACGTGGTGCTGGTCGGCCACAGCGGTTTGGGGAAGACGACCCTGGTCGAGGCGCTGGCACTCGCCGGCGGCGCGCTGAACCGGGCGGGCCGTGTCGAGGACGGCACGTCGGTCTCCGACTACGACGAGATCGAGCACCGCCAGCAGCGGTCGGTCCAGCTGTCGCTGGTCCCGATCGAGTGGGGCAGCATCAAGATCAATCTACTGGACACCCCCGGGTACGCGGATTTCGTCGGGGAGCTGAGGGCCGGTCTGCGGGCAGCGGATGCGGCCCTTTTCGTCGTCTCGGCGGCCGAGGGCGTCGACGGCGCAACGCGGATGGTGTGGGAGGAGTGCGCCGCGGTCGGGATGCCGCGCGCGGTGGTCATCACGCATCTGGAGAACGCGCGCGCCGACTTCGAGGAGATGACGGCCATCTGCGGCCGGGCCTTCGGCGGCGACGACCCGGACGCGGTGCTTCCGCTCTACCTGCCGCTGCACGGCGAAGAGGGGCCCGACGGCCACACCCCCGTGGCCGGTCTCATCGGCCTGCTCTCGCAGCGGGTCTACGACTACTCCTCCGGCGAGCGCGTCGAGCGCGACCCGGATCCGGAACACCTGCCGCTGATCGAGGAGGCGCGCGGCCGGCTCATCGAGGGGATCATCGCCGAGAGCGAGGACGAGACTCTGATGGACCGCTACCTCGGCGGCGAGGAGGTCGACTTCAAGACGCTCATCGAGGATCTGGAACGCGCCGTGGCCCGCGGCACCTTCTACCCGGTGCTCGCCGCCGCCCCGCCGGCCGAGGGCGCGCGCCACGGCCTGGGCACTCTGGAGCTGCTGGAGCTGATCACCGGCGGCTTCCCGACGCCCGCGGAGCGCGAGGTGCCCCCGGTGACCACGCCGGACGGCGGGCCGCGGCAGCCGCTGTCCTGCGACCCGGACGGCCCGCTCGCCGCCGAGGTGGTCAAGACCTCCTCCGACCCGTACGTGGGACGGATCAGCCTGGTGCGTGTCTTCTCCGGGACGATCCGGCCCGACGAGACGGTACACGTCTCCGGACACGGCATGGAGGACCGCGGCCACGAGGACCACGACGTCGATGAGCGCATCGGTGCGCTGTCCTGCCCGTTCGGCAAGGTCCAGCGCCCGGTGCCGAAGGCCGTCGCCGGTGATCTGGTGTGCGTGGCGAAGCTGACCCGTGCCGAGACCGGCGACACCCTGTCCTCCAAGGACGACCCGCTGCTGATGGAGCCGTGGGTGATGCCGGACCCGCTGCTGCCGGTGGCGATCGAGGCGCACAGCAAGGCGGACGAGGACAAGCTCTCGCAGGGCCTCGCGCGTCTGGTGGCCGAGGACCCCACGATGCGCCTGGAGCAGAACCAGGACACCCACCAGGTGGTGCTGTGGTGCCTGGGCGAGGCGCATGTGGACGTGGCGCTGGAGCGGCTGCGCGGCCGGTACGGGGTGCAGGTGGACGGCGTCCCGTACAAGGTGTCACTGCGCGAGACGTTCGGTGAGAAGGCCGCTGGGCGCGGGCGGCACGTCAAGCAGTCCGGCGGGCATGGGCAGTTCGCAATCTGCGAGATCGAGGTCGAGCCGCTTCCGGTCGGCTCCGGGATCGAGTTCGTCGACAAGGTGGTCGGCGGTGCGGTGCCGCGCCAGTTCATCCCTTCGGTGGAGAAGGGGGTGCGGGCTCAGGCGGCGAAAGGCGTCGCCGCCGGCTACCCGGTCGTCGACATCCGGGTGACGCTGCTCGACGGCAAGGCGCACTCGGTGGACTCCTCCGACGCCGCCTTCCAGACCGCGGGCGCGCTGGCGCTGCGGGAGGCGGCCGGCGATGCCCGGATCCATCTGCTGGAGCCGGTCCATGAGGTCAAAGTGCTGGTCTCGGACGAGTATGTGGGTCCGGTGATGAGCGATCTCGCCGGGCGCAGGGGCCGGGTGCTCGGCACCGAACCGGCCGGTCCCGGGCGGACGTTGGTGCGCGCGGAGGTGCCCGAGATCGAGATCGGACGCTACGCGATCGACCTGCGCTCGCTCTCCCACGGCACCGGGCGCTTCAGCCGCTCGTACGCCCGTCACGAACCGATGCCGCCTCAACTCTCCGCGAAGCTCAGGGAAGAGCGCTCGTAGCGCCCGCCCTTGGGAGCCCGATGCCCTGACGTGCGGGGCATCGGGCCGATACGCTGTGATCGGGTGGTCGTACTGCGGGATGGGGGCGTTGGGTGTCTGCACTTTCGGGATTCTCCGGCGTGGAGTTCGACTTCAGCCCGGGCGCTCAGGTCCCGCTCATCGGCATGGACGGACAGACGGCCGCAACGCAGGCCCTGTCGTCCGCCGCCTACCGCGACGGCCGGGTGGACGCGCTGGTGAAGGCGAACCCGGCGACGGGCGTCAGACCACCGAGGTTGTCGATCTTCGAACCCAATCTGGGTGAGGCGTTCGCACGGGCGGTGCAGGTGCGAATGCTCGGCGGGGCGCGCAAGGAGACCGTGCAGTCCTTCGGCACGGATCCGCAGACCGTCGTCGAGCACTGCCTCGCCGCCAACCGCATCCGGCAGGCCCGCGATGCCCGTCTCACCGTGGTGATGGCAGTCTGCGGCCTGCTGTTCCTGCCGGGTGTGCTCATCTGGCTGATCGCCTTCCAGCTGCGCAGGTGGCTGGCGAAGGCGGAGGGGGCTCGCGCCGGAGCCCTCGGCGGTCTCGTCATCGCGGTCGCGGGCCTCGGGACGCTGCTGCTGATCTGGCGGCCGCCGCTGCATGGCCTGGGCGCGTGGTACCTGCGGGCGATGATGGTGGTGCCGGTGATCGGATGGATCATCGCGCGGCGCATCTGCGAGCGCACCGCGGTGGATCTGCGGGATCGCTGGTCGGGGCTGTTGTCCGGGTCGGGTGTCGGCGCCCAGATCCCGGAGGCGGTGCCGCAGCACCCCAACGACGAGCGTGCCGAGCGGATGCGCCAGTCGTTCGTTGCGCTCGCCGCGGAGCAGAACAGCAATGTGGTCTTCTACGCCGGCCCCAAGGGGATACTCGGCATGGGCCCGCGCTGGGGCAGCTGGCAGCTGGCCGAGGAGCTCGTGCCGCAGGGCATGCCGGAGATCCACCCGTTCCGCAGCTGGGACGTGATCAAGGCCATCCAGGCCAAGCTCGGCGAGCTGGAACGCGGACCGCTGCACACCGGTGGCTTCCCCAAGCCGTCGATACGGCACTGGATCGTCGCACCGCTCGGGGAGAATGCCACGGAGATCAGCAGGCCCACCGGCGCCGAGGTGGAGGCGTTCACCGTCAAGGACTTCGAGCTGCAGCGGATATGCAACGAGCAGCAGTTCGGCAGCGGCAACCGGCACTACCTCGGTGTGCAGTTCGTGCTGTGGGACGGGCAGTTGGTCATCACCTTGCTGATCACGGTGACCGTGCTGCACGCGACCTTGCGCATCGAGGTGACCGGGCACGCGCTCGGGCCGGTCCACTCGCTTTTCACCGCCAAGCCCGCGCCGAAGGAGAAAGAGGTCTCCAAGTCCGTCAAGTTCTGGGAGACCAAGACGGTGCAGCTGCCGCTGGTGGAGCCCGGCGAGGTGGTGCGGCTGGCGGCACGGGCGCCGTTGACCTGGTTCCCGCCCGTACTGGACTTCTTCGGCGGCCAGTTGACGCTTCCCGAGCCGTTCGGGCTGCGCTCGGCGTGGGCGGACAAGCCGTGGAAGCACCGCTTCATGTCCGACGACGCGCTGCGCGCCGCGACACCGGTGCTGCGTGCGGTGCACGCAGCGGCGCTGTCGGTGCTGGAGGAGAACGGCGTGGACACCGAGCGGTTCGGGACGAGGTCGCTGTTCCTCAGCAACGTCGTCCAGGGCGTGGAACCGCGGCGGGCGGACGCTTACGATGCGTGACCCGGCCCTCGGGCAGGGCTGACCGGACGGCCGGTCAGCCCTGCGGCCAGGCCTGCGCGAGCATGGTCCGGGTTTCGGCGAGGAGCTGAGGCAGCACCTTGGTGTGGCCGACGACGGGCATGAAGTTGGTGTCGCCGCCCCACCGCGGCACGACGTGCTGGTGCAGGTGGGCGGCGATGCCCGCGCCCGCCACCGTCCCCTGGTTCATCCCGATGTTGAACCCGTGTGCGCCGGAGGCCGCGCGCAGCGCCCTCATCGCCTGCTTGGTGAACTCGGCGAGCTCCGCGGTCTCGTCCGCGTCGAGCTCGGTGTATTCGGCGACGTGCCGGTACGGGACGACCATGAGGTGCCCGCCGTTGTACGGGTAGAGGTTGAGCACCGCGTAGACGTGTTCACCCCGGGCGAGGATCAGCCCGTCCTCGTCGGACTTGGCCGGAATCGTGCAGAAGGGACAGCCGTCCTGGGCCCCGGGACCGCTCGGCTTGTTCTCGCCCTGGATGTACGCCATCCGGTGCGGGGTCCACAGGCGCTGGAACGCGTCCGGCGTCCCCACCCCGATCTGCTGCTCCGGCTCACTCGTCATGCGGGCCAGCATATTCGCCTCTTGCGGGCCGCGACGTGGCCAGGGGCGGACCGATCGGTCCGCCCCTGACGACCCGCTCGCGCGGGTCTCGCGTCACACCTGGATCCGGCTCTCCACGGCGTCGACGATCTCCGCGATCGCCTCGTCGCGCGGGATGCCGTTCTTCTGCGAGCCGTCCCGGTAGCGGAAGCTCACCGCTCCGTTGGCCATGTCGTCGTCGCCCGCGATCACCATGTACGGGATTTTCGACTTCTGCGCGTTGCGGATCTTCTTCTGCATGCGGTCCGTCGACGAGTCCACCTCGATGCGCACTCCCTTGGCCTTGGCCTGGGCGGCGAACTCCTCCAGGTACGGCACGTGCGCGTCGCCGATCGGGATCCCCACCGCCTGCACGGGGGCGAGCCATGCCGGGAAGGCGCCCGCGTAGTGCTCCAGCAGGACTGCGAAGAACCGCTCGATCGAGCCGAAGAGCGCGCGGTGGATCATCACCGGGCGCTGGCGGGAGCCGTCGGCGGCGGTGTACTGCAGGTCGAACCGCTCAGGCAGGTTGAAGTCGACCTGGATGGTCGACATCTGCCAGGTGCGGCCGATGGCGTCCTTCGCCTGCACCGAGATCTTCGGGCCGTAGAAGGCGGCGCCGGCCGGGTCCAGGACCAGCTCCAGGCCCTGCTTCTCGGCGGCCTTGCGCAGCGTCTCGGTGGCCTCTTCCCAGTTCTCGTCCGACCCGATGAACTTCTCCGGGTCCTTGGTGGACAGCTCCAGGTAGAAGTCCTCCAGGCCGTAGTCGCGCAGCAGGTCGAGCACAAAGGTGAGCAGTGAGTCGAGCTCGTCGGCCATCTGCTCCTTGGTGCAGTAGATGTGCGCGTCGTCCTGGGTGAACCCGCGGGCCCGGGTCAGGCCGTGCACCACGCCGGACTTCTCGTAGCGGTAGACGGTGCCGAACTCGAACAGCCGCAGCGGCAGTTCGCGATAGGACCGGCCCCTCGCCCCGAAGATCAGGTTGTGCATGGGGCAGTTCATGGGCTTGAGGTAGTAGTCGTGGCCCTCGTCCAGCTGCATGGGCGGGTACATGCCGTCGGCGTACCAGTCCAGGTGGCCGGACTTCTCGAACAGGGTCGACTTGGTCGCGTGCGGGGTGTAGACGAACTCGTACCCGGCCTGCTCGTGGCGCCTGCGCGAGTAGTCCTCCATGGCGCGGCGGACGACCCCGCCCTTGGGGTGGAAGACGGCCAGGCCGGAGCCGATCTCTTCCGGGATGGAGAACAGGTCGAGCTCGCTGCCGAGCTTGCGGTGGTCACGCTTCTCGGCCTCGGCGAGGAAGTCCAGGTGCGCCTTGAGCTGGTCCTTCGACGGCCACGCGGTGCCGTAGATCCGCTGCAGCTGCGGGTTCTTCTCGCTGCCGCGCCAGTAGGCCGCGGCGCTGCGCATCAGCTTGAACGCCGGGATGACGCGGGTGGAGGGCAGGTGGGGGCCCCGGCACAGGTCCTTCCAGCACAGCTCGCCGGTCTTGGCGTCGAGGTTGTCGTAGATGGTCAGCTCGCCGCCTCCGACCTCAGCGGAGGCGCCCTCGGCCGCTTCGGCGGCCGACCCCTTCAGACCGATCAGTTCGAGCTTGTACGGCTCGCCCGCCAGCTCCTCGCGGGCGGCCTCGTCGGAGACCACGCGGCGCGAGAACCGCTGCCCACGCTTGATGATCTCCTGCATCTTCTTCTCGACGGCCTTGAGGTCGTCCGGGTGGAACGGCTTGTCGACATCGAAGTCGTAGTAGAAGCCGTCCCGGATCGGCGGGCCGATGCCCAGCTTCGCCTCGGGGAAGAGCTCCTGGACGGCCTGGGCCATGACGTGCGCGGTCGAGTGGCGCAGGATGTCGAGCCCGTCCTGGCTGTCGATGGCGACCGGCTCCACCTCGTCGCCGTCGGCGAGCGGGTAGGCGAGGTCCTTCAGCACCGCTGCGCGGCCGGAGGAGGCGACCCGAGCGGCGACCACGGTGCGGTCGCCGTCGAAAAGCTCCGCGGCGGTTGTGCCCGTCGTGACCACCCGCTCTTCCCGTTCAGCGGAATCGCGTTTGATGATCACACGGACGTCGGACACCGGTTTCTCCTGCCTCGCGGTTTCGCTTCAGGGCAGCGATAGCTGCACCGCTGAATCGTACCGAGCCGCAGGCCGTGCGCGCGAAGTGATACGGACGCCGGATGGGCGGTGCGGGCGGGGCTCCGGGGCGGCTCCAGCCCTCGGCGGACCTATGCCTCACCCTCGTGCAGCGACTTCAGCAGCGCCTCGCGCTCCTCCTCCTCGACGGGCACGGGCGCGACGCCGGTGGCCCCGGTCATGCGACGGAACCCGCCGCGGCTCTCCAGCTTGCCGCTCACCCGCAGCGGCAGCCCGGCGAGGTGAGCGTGGACGGCGACGCGGTAGGCGTCCTCGGTGAGGCGGACGCGGATGTGGCGCACGTCGGCGCCGGCCAGCACCCGCAGCCGCACCGTGCCGCCGCCGGCCGGCCGGGTGCTGCGCAGCCGGACGACGGTGCCGGTCACCTGGACGGGCACGGGGGGCTCGGCCCGTACGAAGCGCGCGGAGGCGCGCTGGAGGGCGGGCAGGTCGCCCGGCGAGAAGTCCACGGGCTCGGGATGCGCGGCCATGCCTGTGGGCAGCCCCGCCGATGGGGACCAGGACAGGGCTATCTCCACGCCTTCGGTGTCGCGCACCAAGTGCACCACCGACTCCACGAGTTCATGGCATACGCCGAGGCCCACGGCCGCGTCGAAGGCCTCCATGCCGCCGGTGGCGCGCTGGTAGTCGATCGCGTCGCGAGTGGCCTGCAGCGCCCGCAGCAGCGTGCCGGTGACGGCACGGCCGTCCGGCGCGGGTGCGTACGCCGTCAGCAGATGGCCGCCGTTGGCGGGCCCGATGAGCACTTGGTCGAGGTAGGTGTCGGCGTACCGGCCGTGGCGCTGGCCGAAGTACGCGGCGGTGCCCCGCGCGGCCCGCGCCGCGGAGGTGAGCATGGCGCGCGCCGCGCCGCGCAGCTGGTCGGCGGCGGTCCAGGGCACCGCGCCCGCGATCTGCGGAACCTCCCGCCGCCAGCAGATCTCGTCGCCCGGCACGGCGAGCTCGAGCAGCACATCGCGGGCGGAGGGTGCGCCGGAGCGGGCGAGGGCGGTGAGCGCCTCGCCCAGCAGGTCGGAGTAGTCGCCGTAACCATGAGCGGCGGGCACCAGCAGGCTGGTGCCCGTCCCGTACCGGGTGCCGGATGCGCCCGGTGGGGTCCAGCGGGTGTAGCGCCCGCTCTCGCCTCCTCGGCGCTCCCATCCATGGCGCACCAAAAGCGCGGTGAGCACCTCGGGGTCGACGCGCTCGGGGTCGGGCAGCTCGGGCTCCCCGGGGGTGGGGCCTGCGGTGGCGCGGCCTTCCGCGGTGCGGCGCATCACGGTCTCCCTCCAGCCCCGACCCGCGTCATGATCTCGCACAGTGCCCGGTCGTCGAAGATGCGCGCGGTGGGGATGCGTACGGTCGTCTTGTGTTTGCCGGTCACGGCATGGCCGGCGAGGTTGGTCCAGTAGCAGCAGTGCCGCAGCTCCATGCGGTCGTGACCGGCGCGCAGCCACTGCTCCTGGCTGCGCGGCACGAGCATCACGACGAGGATCTTGTGGACCGAGACCGGCGAGCGGGCGAGCTTGACCAGATGCTCGTTCTCCAGGGTGAAGGAGAAGAACGGGCCCGCTGGGCGCGGTGCCACCTGGTAGGTGCACTTGAGCTGCACCTTGATGGTGACCTCGTCGTCGACGGCATGGCCGCGCGAGCTGTGACTGATGTGCCAGTCGATGCCGTTGTCCGGAAATGGCTGGGCCAGTGTGCAGCCCGCGGCCGCGGCGACCGCGTGCAGATACCCCACCTGCAGGGTCTCCATACAGCTGGTGACGGCGAGCCCTCCCCGTAGCGGTGCGGTCCGCTCGGGAAGCAGCCCGCCCGGTTCTGGCTGCGCGAGCGCCATGGCTGCTGCCGTGCCTTCCGGGCTTTGCGTTGGTTCGTTCCCCGCTTGCGTTGCATTTCCCCGCCGGAGCGCCCGAATTCGAACGGTCCGTCAACTCTGTCTTCTCCGCCGGAAATGATCCGCAAACGGGTACGGTTCATTGACACGCCGTCACGGGTAGAAATACGGACAGACGGACGTCCGCGCAGGCCGCAACCGCCGTGCAGCCGCTCGGGGTTCACCCTCTCGTCACCTTCGGTCACCCACGCAAGGAGCCGGCCATGGCGCGCTGGTACGAGGGACCTCTCGCCTCGTTCGACACGGAGACCACGGGCGTGGACGTGGAGCGCGATCGCATCGTGTCTGCGGCGCTCGTCGTCCAGGACGCCGAGGGGGGCCAGCCGCGCACGTCGCGGTGGCTGGTCGATCCGGGTGTGCCGGTGCCCGCCTCGGCGACCGCGGTGCACGGGCTGACGGACGCGTTCCTCAGCCTCCACGGCAGGCCGCCGGGGCCGGTCGTCGAGGAGCTGGCGCGGGCGCTTGCCGCGCAGTCGGCGGCGGGCGTTCCGCTGGTGGTGATGAACGCGCCGTTCGATCTGACGCTGCTCGACCGGGAGTTGAAGCGTCACCGTGCGACACCGCTCGCCGTGTACCTGGAGCACAGCCCTCTGTGCGTGCTGGATCCGCGGGTGCTGGACAAGTACGCGGACCGCTACCGCAAGGGCCGTCGCACGCTGACGGATCTGTGCGCGCACTACGGGGTGGAGCTGACCGATGCGCACGACGCGGGGGCGGACGCGCTTGCGGCGCTGTCACTGGTGCGCGCGATAGGACGGCGCTTCCGCGACCGTGGCGTGGGGTCGATGTCGGTTGCCGAGCTGCACGTACGGCAGGCGCTGTGGCATGCGGCGCAGGCGCGCGGACTGCAGGCGTGGTTTGCGAGGAACGGTTCGCAGGAGGCGTGCGACCCGGCGTGGCCGTTGCGTCCCGAGCTTCCGGAGGCTGCGTGAGCAAGGTGACGGCCGCACGGGTGAATTCGGTGTGGGCGATACTGGGTTCGAACCAGTGACCTCTTCGGTGTGAACGAAGCGCTCTTCCACTGAGCTAATCGCCCTGATCATCTGCTCGCGGGGCCTTGGCCGCCGCGGCACGCCCTGAACAATACAGCGCGCGGGACCCCGCGTTCAAACGGCATCCCGGTGGTCTGCCGCGCCGTCGCCGGCGGCGAGCAGCTCGGTCAGCCCGCGCCGCCCGCCGCGCATCATCGCCGCGTGGTTGGCACGGAACAGCGGGCGGGCCGGCACCGCGAGCACGCGCATCAGCCGTTTGCGGACGATCACGTCCTGCTCGAAGACCGCCTGTGTCCCCGTCCCGCGCGGACCCGGAATCAGCCTCCAGCGGGCCCACCCGTCGAGATCGCCGGTCATGGTGATCTCCAGTATCCGCGCCGCGGGGTCCCGGCGCGCTTCGCGAGCCGTGACGCACAGCTCGTAGGGAAGGGCGGAACGCATCCGGACGACGCCCACCCGGTCGTCGACGCGGGAGACCTCGCGCACCTGAGGCCACCAGCGCGGATACTCCTCGGCCCGCTCCAGGACCGCGTAGACGCGCTCCGGCGCCGGGTCGAGCGGCCAGACGCTGCGAAAGCGATAGCGGCACCAGTCCATGGATCCAGCATCCTGCAGACGCAGCGCGTGCATGCCAAAAAGCCCGGAAGTCATCACGACTTTCGGGCTTCCGGGTTCCGGGTGGGCGATACTGGGATCGAACCAGTGACCTCTTCGGTGTGAACGAAGCGCTCTCCCGCTGAGCTAATCGCCCCGGCGCGGGAGCAACATTACCGCATGTCAGCGGCTGCTCCTGACCACCTCCGGACGACAGGAGCGCCCACCTCCCGAACATTCATCACTCTCCGTAGTTCAATGGGCACACACTCGGGGTCCCGCAAGGTCACCAGGTCGGCCCACCGAGGGAGGCTGGAAATGGTCCGAACGAAGTACCAGAAGCCGCACAAACCAGTCAGAGGGGTTTACAACGTCCCCGCAGGTGGCATGTCGATTTCGCCGACGTGCGAATCCCCGAGCGCACACTGAGCGAAAGGCCCTGGCGCTTATGAACACCACGGTCAGCTGCGAGCTGCACCTGCGCCTCGTTGTGTCGAGCGAATCCTCACTGCCCGTACCCGCGGGCCTGCGGTACGACACGGCCGACCCCTATGCCGTGCACGCCACCTTCCACACCGGCGCCGAAGAGACGGTCGAATGGGTTTTCGCCCGCGACCTACTCGCCGAGGGCCTCCACCGGCCCACCGGCACCGGCGACGTCCGCGTCTGGCCCTCCCGGAGCCACGGGCAGGGCGTCGTATGCATCGCCCTCAGCTCCCCGGAGGGCGAGGCCCTGCTGGAGGCCCCCGCGCGGGCTCTGGAGTCGTTCCTGAAGCGAACCGATGCCGCAGTGCCGCCCGGCACGGAGCACCGCCACTTCGACCTGGATACGGAGTTGTCCCACATCCTCGCGGAGAGCTGAGACCGCGCACCATCCGCGGCCGTCCTGACTCGGGGGGACGGCGCGGACCCGAATCACGCCCTGCACGCACCGGTGGCACCAGGGTCACCACGCGTATGCCGCCGGCGCAGTCCCCCTGCGCCGGCGGCATACGTGCATGTGGCCGCGGACGGCCGTACGGCGCTTCGCACAGCGCCCCTGCGCGCTAGAGTCACCCGACAGATCTCCGGCCAGGGAGCGCAGGGAGCGAGACCGTGCTGATCAATCACGACACCCGGTGCGCCCTCGACTGCGTGGTGGATCTGATCAACACCGCGCCCGAGAGCGAGGGAAGCGAAGGACTGTTCGATCTGGAGGCGCTGCACGATTTCGTGGCGCGCAACCGGGTCAGCGACGTGGGGCGGCTCGGCGAGTCCGACCTCACGGCCGTGCGCGGGGTGCGCGACCGATTCACCGAGGTCTTCGGCTCCTCCGGTGACCGCACCGCCGCCGAACTGATCAACACGCTCGTCGCCGAGGCGGGCACCACGCCGCGGCTGACCGACCACGACGGCTACGACTGGCACGTCCACTACTTCGCGCCGGGCGCCTCGCTCGCGCACCATCTCGCGGCCGACGGCGGCATGGCGCTGGCGTTCCTGGTGGTCGCCGGGGAACGGGAACGACTGCGGCGCTGCGCCGCGCCCGACTGCCGTCGCGCCTTCGTCGACCTGTCCCGCAACCGTTCACGCCGCTACTGCGACAGCCGCACCTGCGGCAACCGCCTCCACGTCGCCGCCTACCGGGCACGGCAGCGCGAGGCCGCGGGCTGACCGCCCGCGGCCGGCTCACTTCTGGTCGCGCTCACCGCACGTCGTACTCACCACAGGTCGTAACAGGCACCGAACAGCAGCAGGGTGCCGATCACGGCGAGAAAGAGCATCAGCGGCGGCTGGGAGAGAGCGAAAAGGCACCCACGGGGCTCGTCATTCATCGGAGCGTGGCCTCAACAGATCGTAGGTCACTCGACAGGGGGCTTGCTCGCACAACCGTACGCCCTCGTGAGGCTCAAGTCGCTGTCCACGAGCGGGAGTTGGTCACAGCCGGGACGATCATCGCGCAGCGCCGTGCCGCGGTTGGAGGCAACACGCCCGCGTCGCTCCGATGCCGCTCCGATGCCGCTCCGATGCCGCCCGAACGCCGCTCGAATGCCGCTGGTGTCCCGCTCAGATACCGTGCTTTCGGAGGATTTCCTCGATGTCCCCGAGGTCGGACAGGCCGTCGTCGGCCGCACCGCTGCCCTTCCGTTCCTTCGGCTGCCGCTCGACGGCCTTGCCGCCCGCTCCGATCGCCGGCGCGGAGGTGGTGGGCGCCACCGCACGGCTGGCCGCCCCGCCCTCGACCGCTTTCCCGCCACCGCGAGCGGCGGCGAAGCGCGTCACCACGTACAGCACCACGGCGACCGCGAGCACGGCGAACCCCGCCCACACCGTCGGCTTGAGCACCAGGCCCGCGCCCCAGCTGCCGATCGCCTCGCCGACCCTGCTGCCGAGGGTGATCAGCCCGGTCATGTACAGACCCACGGGCAGCAGCGCCACCGCCGCGATCCGCGTGGCGCGCAGGAAGCGGCGCCGCCACGCCGTCAGCAGCGCGACCGCGAGTCCCGCGCCCGACAGCGCCACGCACACGGTCTCGGTCAGCATCGTCCGCTCCTTACACGCCGGGATGTGCGTCCACTCCCATCGTGCACCGCCCGACGGTCCTGCGGACCGTGCGGCGACCGGTCTTCAGGGACATCTCGGGGTGCGGCTCCTCCCCAGGTGCGAGGGGCGGGCGCGGGTACTGCCCGACGGCACTGGGAGACTGAGTGCATGAACGATGCCCCGCCCCCATCCGCCCGGCCCTCGGCACTGCCCCCGGTACTGGAAGTCTGGTGCGAGCTGCAGTGCCCCGACTGCCGCACCGCCCTGCAGGATCTGCACGTCCTGCGCGCCCGGTACGGCGACGCACTGCGGATCGAGCTGCGCCACTTCCCCTTGGACAAGCACCAGCACTCCTTCGCCGCCGCTCAGGCCGCCGAGGAAGCTTTCGCGCAGGGACGCGGCTGGCCGTACGTGGAAGCGGTGCTGGGGCGCGCCGAAGAGCTGGGCTCGCGGGGCGAGCGGCTCCTGGTGGAGATCGCGGACGAGCTCGGACTCGACGCCGAGGAGGTGGACACCGCGCTGATCGACGGCCGTCACACCCTCACCGTCGACGCCGACCAGGCCGAGGGCAAGGCGATCGGGATCACCGGCACACCGTCGTACGTCATCGGCGGAGTGCGGCTCGACGGCGGCAAGAGCCAGGAGGGGCTGCGGGAGCGGATCGAGCGGATCGCCGACGAACTGCTCGCCGGCGAGGGCGCCGCGGGCTAGATCAGACGGGCTGGATCAGGCTAGAACAGCTCCTTGGCCATGAAGCGGGTCGTGGTGCGGTAGCCCAGCGAGGTGTACAGGCGCAGTGCAGGGGCGTTGCCGGCGGAGACGTTGAGTCCGAGGCTGCGCACCCCGGCGGCCAGGCACTCCCGCTCGGCGGCCAGCATCAGCGTCCGCCCGTGTCCGCGGCCGCGGTGCTGCTCGTCCACCTCGACGTCGTAGACCCGCGCCGGGACCTGAGCGTCGGCCGGGTCGCGCAGCCGCAGCCACAGCCGGCCGACGTCGGTGCCGTGGTGAGCGAGCAGGCGCAGGGCCGTATCGGCGGTGTGCACACCGTCCGGAAGCGTTCTGTGGTAGGTGGCGTCGGCCTTCGCCACCGCGCGCTCGTACGGCACGCCGTGCTCCGCCAGGCTGCGGATGAAGCGGTCGCGCTCGTCGACGTGCCAGCGGGCGTACTCGTCTTCCCCCATCGGCCGTACCGAGCAGCCGTCGGGGAGCTCGGGCGGGGTGGCGTCCAGCTGCTTGAGCATGGTGCGGTTGCGCTCGGTGTAGCCAAGCGCCGTAGCGAGGCGCAGCGCCGCGCCGGCGCTCTCGGGGACGGCCGCCTCGATCCGGCGGCAGCCCCAGCCGCGCAGCACCTCCTCCGCGGCGAGGGCGGCGACCGTACCGCGTCCGCGCCGCCGGTCCGGCTCGTCGACGGCGAGTGAAACGATCCGCCCTTCGTAGGCGCCAAGGCGCGTGTCGGTGGCGAGTTCGACCGCGCCGACGGGGCGGCCGTTGACGCACACGGCGAAGCGCCGCGAGCGTGCTCCGTCGTCGCCGAGCCTTTCCGGTCCGACGGGGCGCAAGGTGGTGGTCATCGTGTCACTCCCCGCTGTGTCCTCCCCCGCCACGTCACCGGTTCACGGGTTCGGATCGGCGGCCGAGCGCTCGGCGAAGACGCGCATCGCCTTGGCGGTGACGGGTCCCGGCGCGCCCGGCAGTTCGCGATCGTCCACCCGGTGCACGGCCTGCACGTCGCGCAGGGACGAGGTCAGAAAGATCTCGTCGGCCTCGGCGAGGATCTCGAACGGCAGATCCGCCTCGCGCGCGCCGACCCACTCGACGACCAGCTCGCGGGTGATCCCTGCGAGGCATCCGGCGGCGAGGGGCGGGGTGAGCAGCTCGCCGTCGACGACGACGAAGACGTTGGAGCCGGTGCCCTCGCACAGCCTGCCCTGGGTGTTGGCGAAGAGCGCCTCGGTGGCGCCGTGTTCGTGGGCGCGCGCGAGCGCAACGACGTTCTCGGCGTACGAGGTGGACTTCAACCCGGCGAGCGCGCCCTTCTCGTTGCGCGCCCAGGGGACGGTGACAACGGCCGTGGTGTCCGGGCGGGGCGAACTCTCGCCGAGTGCGACAACGAGGGTCGGGCCGCTGTGGCCCCGGTCGGAGCCGAGCGGGGAGACTCCGCCGGTGTAGGTGACGCGCAGCCGCCCACAGGGCATCGGGTTGGCTTCGAGCACGGCGGCGCACGCGCGCCGGACCTCGTCCGCGTCCGGCTCGGGCAGTCCCAGTCCGCGCGCGGAGCGGGCGAGCCGGGCGACATGCCGGTCCATCGCGAACGCGATGCCGTCGACCGCCTTGAGCGTCTCGAAAACGCCGTCCCCGACGGTCAGTCCGTGGTCGAAGACGGACACCGTCGCGCCGTCGGCGTCCTTGAGCCCGCCGTCCACCCAGATCTGCTGCGTCAACGCCCTGCACCTCCGATCGTCTCGTGTACACCCGACGCTACCGCCAGCAGCCGTGCGGCCTTCAGTTCGGTCTCGTCCCATTCCCGCTCGGGATCCGAGCCCCAGGTGATGCCGGCGCCCGTGCCGAATCGCAGGACGGGGCCGCCCGGGGCTGTGCGCTCGATCCAGAAGGTGCGGATCCCGACCGCGACGGCGGCGGTGCGGCGGTCGGCGTCCACCCAGCCGATACCGCCGCAGTACGGCCCGCGCGGGGACGCCTCCAGCGCGTGGATGATCCGCAGGGCGCTGGACTTCGGCGCGCCGGTGACCGACCCGGGCGGGAAGGTGGCCTCGAACAGCTCGGGCCATCCGGCGCCGTCGCGCAGCTCGCCGCGGACCGTCGAGACCAGGTGCACCAGGCCCGGATGGGGCTCGACGGCGCAGAGCGACGGCACGGTGACCGAGCCGGGTGCGCAGACGCGTCCCAGGTCGTTGCGGACCAGATCGACGATCATCACGTTCTCGGCGTGGTCCTTGTCCAGCAGGTCGGCAGCGCTGCGGCCGGTGCCCTTGATCGGTCCCGATTCCACGGTGCGGCCGTCACGCCGCAGGAAGAGCTCGGGGGAGGCGGTGGCGATCTCGACCCCGTGTGCGGGCAGGCGTATCACCCCGGCGTAGGGGGCGGGGTTGCCGCGCTCCAGCACGGCCGCGAGGGAGGCGATGTCGGCGTCCTGGGGCCGCGGCAGCGGTGCGGTGAGCACGCGGCAGAGATTGGCCTGGTAGACGTCGCCGGCCGCGATGTACTCGCGGATGCGGCGCACCCCGGCCATGTACTCCTGGCGTCCGAGCGACGAGGTCCACGCGCCGCGGTCGGGACCGTGCCAGTCGTGCCCGGCGGCCCCGGGCGCGGTGATCACCCGTCCGAAGCGCGCGCACACCGTCCGCCCCTCGAAACCGGCGGCCACCACCCAGAACCCACGGGAGTCGAGAGCGCCGAGGTCGGTGGTGACATCGCGCAGGTCACAGGCGAGCAGATCGCCGAATCTGGCCATCGGCGAGAGGTCGGACACGGTATCTCCCTGGTGCGTGCAGCAGCTCTCAACCGGTGACAGTACCGGGAGGCCGGAAGAGGCGCCGTAGGAGAAGTGCTGGTCATCCGCGCGGCACGCAGCGCAAACGGAATTTGAGCTGACGCGGGAATCCGCTAGAGTTCAACACGTCGCCGGGACGCGGAGCGCCCCGGGATCACGACGCACGCGGACGTGGCTCAGTTGGTAGAGCATCACCTTGCCAAGGTGAGGGTCGCGGGTTCGAATCCCGTCGTCCGCTCGATGGGGGTCGTTGGCCCCCACACTGGTGGAGTGGCCGAGAGGCGAGGCAACGGCCTGCAAAGCCGTCTACACGGGTTCAAATCCCGTCTCCACCTCGGACGATTAGCTCAGCGGGAGAGCGCTTCCCTGACACGGAAGAGGTCACTGGTTCAATCCCAGTATCGTCCACAAGGTCAAGGGCCTGATCCACTCGTTGGATCAGGCCCTTGTGGTGTGCGGGGAGCCAAACCGGGGAGCCACCGGCGGATTGATCAAGCCTCGTGAGCCGGCTCGCCGAAGATCACATCCATGGTGTCGGCCCCCTCGGTGATCACCGGTCGGATCTGCTTCCGGTAGACGACCTCCGTCGTGGTCGTGCTGCCGTGGCCGACCACGCGGGCGATCTTCTCCACCGGGATGCCGTGATCGGACATCAGCGACACGAAGCTGTGCCGCAACTCCCGAGGCGTCCACTCCGGCGCCAACCCCGCCGCCTTGACGATCGAACGAAACGCCCGGCGCACGTTGGCAGCATCGAGCACCTGACCGGTGGTCGTGGCGAACACCAAGTCGGAGGCGTCCCACAGCAGCCCGTAGGCGATCCGTTCATCTTGCTGTCGGTAGCGATGCTCTACCAGGGCTGCGACAACCAGCGCGGGCAGCTTGAGCGTCCGACGGCTCTTGCGGGTCTTGGTGTCCCCATGCCGCCGCACCGAACGCCAGACCTCCGCATGCGGGGGCACGTCGCCAGCCGGGCGCAAGTGAACGTGCTTCCAGGTCATCGACCGTGCCTCCTCGGTCCGCACGCCAACCAGCAACGAGAGCACCACGTACGCATAGAGCCGAGACCACCGCGCCGCAGCCAGCACCGCTCGGGCTTGGTCCAAGGTCAGTGACTTGCTCGGCCGTCCGGCCTGTCCTTCGGGCACCTCGACAAGCAACGTGACGTTGCGCCGTACCTTGTCCCGCCGCATCGCGTGATCGATCGACCGCCGCAAGATCGACAGCACAACACGGAGCGACGACGTGGCCAGCACCTCAGCACGATCATCCAACCAGTCGTCCACATCGTCGGCGGTCAGCTCCCGCAACTTCGCACGGCCCAGCAGGGGCAAGACATGTTTCTCGGCCAGGATGCGGTTCTTGCTCACGGTCGCCGGGTCACGGCCCTTGAGCCCCCTAGCCAGCCAGTCGTTCACGGCGTCCGCCACGGCGTAGTTCGCTGGCGTACGGTCGCCAACCTCCAACTCCTTCCGCAGCTCACGAAGCTTGCCGCGCACCTCGGTCTTGGTCTTGCCATAGACCTTGGGACGGCGACGTCGTCCTGACGGCGTGTAACCGAGCGAAATCGCCCCGACCCAGCGCTGTTTCGACTCGTCCCAGTAGATCAAGGCGGCACGCGCCCCGGCTCACCGCCGGGGCCGACGCTCCTGCCTTCGCCCCGCTCCGGCCCCGGCTCCGCCGGGCAAGGCTGCTGCCACTCTCCTATCAAGCCACATCCGGTCAGCCCGAGCCGCAGCCGGCGGGGACAAATCCCAAGCAAGCCCCTCAGCAGAGCAGCGAGCCTCCGAGCCACCCACCGACTACGACCGACCCTGCGCCTATCAAGACGACCAGGCCACAACCAGGCTCACACTGAGGCGAGCCTCGAAGATCGGGGCCCACATCGGGCCTTAGCGGGCAGGTCCACAGACCGCCCGAGTCGCCAACAGCTTACGGGCCCCGATCTCTCGCCCCATGGCAGCTCCAGCCCAAAGCCGCTCCACCGACCTCAGTCCATGGCTGCGCGCGTAGTACCTCTAATGGATTATCTGGATGGCAGGGGCGATGGGGGTTACCTAGCGTCGGTCACGCACAGAGCGCAGTTAATTGACTTCGGCGCGTAAAGGCCCGGCGCTGCGCTCAGAAGGCGGAGGTTCTCCCATGCGCCTCACACGAATAGCGACCACAGCCCTCAGCGGCGTAGCGGTTCTCGCCCTCAGCACCCCGACGGCACTCGCCGCCGGCCACTCCCCGGCAAGGCACCACGACAAGCACCCGAAAGCCACGCGCGTGGTCAAGTGCGTCAAGGTGCACCCTGAGCACAAGGAAAACGGTATCGGCGTTTCGAAGAAGGAGCGCAAGCCGCAGAAGGAACACAAGCAACGTCATCGTCGGTGCGAGGTATTCATCATCACGATCAAGACCATCAACAAGATCGAGATCAACGGCCACCACCATCGCCAACACCGTCGCGACAACCATCGCCAACACCGTCGCGACGAGCACTGATCACGAAGCGAACAGGTGGGCCATCCATCAGCTCCTGCCGCGTGCCGTCGAGCCGGATCACGCGTCCGTCCAGAGGCCCCATCCGTGCGGATGGGGCCTCGTCCCACAGCGACGGCCGGGACGCCAAGTCCGGGGCTTCTCTGGGCCGTGTGAGGTCGGCCAACGTTGACAGAAGCCGACGGGCATCTGAACTGGTCAGAGTCGTGGGCTTGTTCTGTCTCGCTGGTCAGCCGGGCGGCTGATCAGTAGACGGGCTACTGCCGATGGGCAAGGCGCCACCAGCCCGATTCGCGAACCAGCGTGAGGCCCCATGATCTCTAGCCCCATGGCAGCCCAAAGCCGCTACGCCGACCTCTCGGGCACGTGCCGAACCCGCCCGCGTGTCTGGCCAGATGGATGGTCTCAATGGCATGGGCCCGTCGGGCCTCAACCACCCCCGGCTACGTGACGAATGGTGCATTCGCCAGAGGCCGGACGACTCTATCTGCATCCTCCCGGCGGAATGATGATCAAAGTGAGGGGGGCAATGACCACCAGCGGAGATACCTATGGCCGGCCAATCAACGAATGGGAAGGGAGTAGCGGCACACCTGGACCTGTCGTCGAGCCGCGTCGACGGCTGGACGGTCGCTATCGTGGCAGGCCAAATCGACCTGGCCACAGCCTCACAGCTCCGCGGATACGTCAACGATCTCCTGGCCGACCACGGCAAGCCGACCCAGGTCATCGTGGACCTGACCGATGTCAGCTTTTGCGACGCCTACGGGTTGGGCATGCTCAATGCGGTCCACCGCAAGGCACAGCAGAAAGGGCACACGGTTCGCTTCGTGGTCTCCCCGGGCCGCGTGGAACGGCTCTTCCGGATCATGGGCGGTACCCATGGCCTCACTCCGTCGGTCCACAACACGCTGGCTGAAGCAATCGCACCAGGAGGGTAGCTTCCTTGATCGGGCTCCTCCGTCTCGATCGAGCGGAGGAGCCTTCCTCGCGTAGGCCAGGGAGCCACCGGGGGAGCCACTCAGGGAGCCACCCGAGGCAGACGCTCACGGACGACGACGGACGGACCCGGACCCCGGAGCCGAATTGGCGCAGGTGGCGGCGGATGCGCTACTGTCTTCCACGTCGCCAGGGCGACGAGGACGATTAGCTCAGCGGGAGAGCGCTTCCCTGACACGGAAGAGGTCACTGGTTCAATCCCAGTATCGTCCACACCGCACGGCGGAGGCCGGGGCCACAGCCCCGGCCTCCGCCTTTTGCGTCCCTCTTCCGGTTCTGCATCCCTGCGCCGGACACGCCGGAAGCACCTCTGCTCTGCAGAATGTGAGGCCCGGACACCTCCCCCAGGTGTCCGGGCTCTCCTGCCGTCCGCTCGCCCCCGTCCCCACGGGGTTTTCGCCGGTGTCCCCGTCCGGGCCGCTCTCCCGGACCCCGGGGCGCCGCTCAGCGCCCCATCAACCCGGCTACGGACGACGCCTGTATGACCACGGCGTGCCAGCCGCCGAACGCGACGACGAGCAGCACGGCCGGCGGCACCGCCATCGCGGCGGCCGCCAGCGGGTGGCGGGTCCCCGAGGCGCGGCGCTCCCCGGACAGGGCCGCAGAGGTCAGGTCGCGGGCGCGCCTGACCGCACGTATCGCCGTGTCCGTCATCATGCTCTCCCCGTGGTCCTCAACGTGGAGCGACGGGCGTCTGGCCTCGGGGGACGAGTGCTGCGCCCGCCGCTTGGCCTCAACAGTAGGCGCGCGCCAAGCCAGGGTCGTCATGCCGTCGTACCGCTTGCCTGGCCTCCCGGAGGATGACTCCGTAGGCGGCGGCATACTCCGCTGGGTGGAGGCGCCTCTCAGGGTTCCGGGGTGATCCCGGAGGGGAGGGCCGCCGCACGGCGCCGCGGGCGCGCCGACTCCGCGTCCGCCTGCTCGTCGTCGCGCTCCACCGGTTGCTCGACCAGGGCGAGGACACGGCTGGACATGAACCGTGCCGTGCGTACCACGGAACCGCTCCTGGTGACTTCGCTCACCTCGACCACACCACGCCATACCGCCGTCTCCACCCGCCGTCCCGCACGAGTGGCCACTACGTCATATGTACGTATCGTGTCACCGGCATCGACGACTATCTCCACGCGGTCACCTTTCATGCCGTCAATCCCCCTTCATGGGCGGACTGTTGATGGCGGGGGCAAGCTCCGCCCCGGCGCCTCGGCGGACCGTTCCCCATGACCCCAGGATCCCACCGCCCACTGACATTCCCACCGTTGGCGCTGGCGGCGCCTTACACGCGCACCGGCCGGTCAGTCCGTAAGCTGTGCCACGTCAGAACGGCAGACTGGCAACCGACAGACCGACAGACGGGCAGCGGAGTGGGGCCTCCCCACCGGAGGCAGGGGACTACATGGCGATGATGCGGCTCCGGCGCGAGGATCCGCGTGTCGTCGGCACGTTCAAGCTGCACAGGCGGCTGGGCGCCGGCGGCATGGGCGTGGTCTACCTGGGCTCGGACAAGCGCGGTCAGCGGGTGGCGTTGAAGGTGATCCGGCCCGAGCTGGCGGAGGATCAGGAGTTCCGTCACCGGTTCGCACGCGAGGTCTCCGCGGCCCGGCGCATCCGCGGCGGCTGCACCGCGCGTCTGGTCGCGGCCGATCTCGAAGCGGAACGGCCGTGGTTCGCGACGCAGTACGTACCCGGTCCCTCCCTCTACGACAAGGTGGGCGCGGGCGGCCCGCTGCCCCCGGCGGAGGTCGCGGCGATCGGCGCGGCGCTCGCCGAGGGCCTGGTGGCGGTGCACGACGCGGGCGTGGTGCACCGGGACCTGAAACCGTCGAACATCCTGCTCTCCCCCAAGGGCCCGCGCATCATCGACTTCGGCATCGCCTGGGCGACGGGCGCCTCCACCCTCACCCACGTCGGCACGGCCGTCGGCTCCCCGGGCTTCCTCGCGCCCGAGCAGGTGCGGGGCGCCGCCGTCACACCCGCCACCGACGTCTTCGCCTTCGGCGCGACGCTGTCGTACGCGGCGGCCGGCGACTCGCCCTTCGGACAGGGCAGTTCCGAGGTGATGCTGTACCGGGTGGTGCACGAGGAACCGGATCTGAGCGGCGTGCCGGACTCGCTCGCACCGCTGATCCATGCCTGTCTCGCCAAGGAGCCGGAGGACCGGCCGAGCACATCGCGCCTGGCCGAGCGCCTGGCGGAGATCGCAGCGCGTGAGGCCCGCGGCCTCGACGTGGTGCGCCGTGAGACGCTCCCGGCCGCGAAACCGACGGCACCTCGCGTGGAGCGTCCGACGGGGCGGCGCGCCGAGGAGTACACGCAGCAGCAGACCCATCGCAGGGCCCCGGGCGCCGATCAGTCCTCCCGCGCCGCGAGCGGTGGCCCCGTGCGCACACCGCCGCACGGCAACGCGGCACGCGCCGCATCGGCGCGTCAGGGCGGCGCCCGGCAGAGCAGCCCGCGCACGTCGGCGCGGCACGGCCCGCCGGGCTCGCGCACGGCACCGGCACGCTCGGCGCCCGCGCGCCGTCCCGGCGGTGCGGGCGGCCCCGACCGCGGGCTTCTGCGCCAGCGGCTGATCGTCTTCTTCACGGTCACCTTGCTGGTCGCGCTGGGCATCGCGACGGCGCAGGGGTGCCAGGGCCCGGCCCGCGGCCTGGGCCCGACCGGTTCCACGGTGACCGCGCCGGCCTCACCCGCTCCCTGATGTCCCCGCTCGCCCTGATGTCTCCGCGAGGCGAACGTCGCAAGGGGGTGGCGTACCGGTCGTTGGGTCGGTTACGTTTCTAAGCGCTTGCTTAGCGCATGAGCGCACCGGAGAGGACGTGACGCATGACGACCACCGGCACGGACGAGCCTGGCCTGGACGCCGAGGAGGTGCGACGCCGCGTCCGTGAGCTGCTCGCGGCCCACGACCCGGCAACGACCGACCGGCTCGGTTTCCTGCGCGCCAGATTCGACGCGGGCCTTGCCTGGGTGCACTTCCCCGAGGGCCTGGGCGGTCTCGGCGCACCGCGCGCCCTGCAGGCCGTCGCGGAGGCGGAGTTGGCGGCGGCGGGGGCGCCGGACAACGACCCGCGCCGGATCGGCATCGGCCTCGGCATGGCGGCTCCGACCATCCTGCGGTACGGGACCGAGGAGCAGCGGGGCCGCTTCCTGCGCCCGCTGTGGACCGGCGAAGAGGTCTGGTGCCAGCTGTTCAGCGAGCCGGACGCCGGCTCGGACCTGGCGTCGCTGCGCACCCGGGCGGTGCGCGACGGCGACGACTGGGTGGTCACCGGCCAGAAGGTGTGGACGTCCAACGCCCACAACGCCCGCTGGGCAATCCTCATCGCCCGGACCGACCCGGAGATGCCCAAGCACCGCGGAATCACCTACTTCGTCTGCGACATGACCGATCCGGGCGTCGAAGTCCGCCCGCTGCGGCAGATCACCGGCGAGGCCGAGTTCAACGAGGTCTTCCTCACCGGCGTGCGCATCCCCGACGCGTACCGGCTCGGTGACATCGGCGAGGGCTGGCGTGTCGCACAGACCACGCTCATGAACGAGCGGGTCGCCATCGGCGGCACGCGTGTGCCACGCGAGGGCGGGATGATCGGCGCAGCAGCGGCGACCTGGCGCGCGCGGCCGGAGCTGCGCACCCCCGCGCTCCACGACCGCCTGCTGCGGCTGTGGGTGGACTCCGAGGTGGCACGCCTCACCGCCGAGCGGGTGCGCCAGCAGCTGGCTGCCGGCGCACCCGGCCCCGAGGGCTCGGGCGTGAAGCTGGCCTTCGCCCGTCTCAACCAGCAGATCAGCGGACTCGAACTCGAACTGCTCGGCGAGGAAGGGCTGCGGTACAGCGACTGGTCGATGACCCGCCCGCAGATTGTGGACTTCTACGGCCGCGACGCCGGTTACCGCTATCTGCGGGCCAAGGGCAACTCCATCGAGGGCGGCACCTCGGAGATCCTGCGCACCATCATCGCCGAGCGGGTGCTCGGCCTGCCCGCCGAGCCGCGCACCGACAAGGACGTCGCCTGGAAGGACCTGCCCCGATGACCACGCCGACTCCGCAGACTTTGTCGACTTCGCAGACGACGCCCGCATCCCCCGATCTGCTCTACTCGGACGTGGAGGACGAGCTGCGGGCCTCGGTGCGCGCACTGCTCTCCGACCGCTGCCCGCCCTCGGCGGTGCTGGCCCGCTGCGAGAGCGACACGCCGTACGACCCGGAGCTCTGGCGCACCCTCGCAGGCGCGCTCGGCACTGCGGGGCTGCTGGTGCCCGAACGGCTCGGTGGCCAGGGGGCGTCGGCGCGCGAGGCGGCCGTCGTCCTGGAGGAGCTGGGCGCCGCCGTGACGCCCGTACCGTTCCTGACCAGCGCGGTGCTCGCCACCTGCGCCTTGCTCGGGTGCGACACCAAGGACGAGGCGGTCGCGGCGCTGCTCCAGCAGCTCGCGTCCGGTGAGACAGTGGCGGCGCTCGCCGTCCCGTTCACCGCGGCGCCCGGCGTGCCGTTCCCCCGGGCCGTACGGGCCTCGTCCGACGGCGAGTTGACCGGCACGCTGACCAGTGTCGCCGATGCGACCGCCGCGGGTGTGCTCGTCGTTCCGGCCGTCGGCCCCGAGGGGCCGGGGCTGTATGCCGTCGAAGCCGCGGCGGCGCGCATCACCGCACCCGTGCCGCTGGACCTGACACGCCCGATCGCCGACGTCGGCCTCGCGGGCGCCCCCGCGCGGCGGTTGGAGGCGCCGGATGCCGCGGCCGCGCTCGACGGGGCGCTGCGGGCCGGGGCGGGGCTGCTCGCCTCCGAGCAACTCGGCATCGCCCAGTGGTGCCTGGAGACCACCGTCCAACACCTGGCCGAACGGCACCAGTTCGGCCGTCCGGTGGGGTCCTTCCAGGCAGTCAAGCACCGCTTGGCGGACCTGTGGCTCGAAGTGGTCTCGGCACGGGCGGCGGCGCGCGCGGCGGCCGATGCGCTGGCTTCCGGGAGCGACGACACGCGGGTTGCGGTGGCCGTGGCTCAGGCGTACTGCGCGGGCGTGGCGGTGCACGCTGCGGAGGAGTGCGTGCAGTTGCACGGCGGCATCGGCATGACCTGGGAGCACCCGGCGCATCTGTTCCTGAAGCGGGCCAAGGCGGACGAGGCGGCACTCGGCACGCCGGGCCACCACCGCACGGCGCTCGCCGCTGCGGTGGACCTGCCCGCGGCGGGCTGAGCGGCGGCGCGGGCCCGGCGTGGCTTCTCGGCGTGGCGTCCCGGGCGCGCGACGCGCCCGGGATCAGCCGGTGGCGACCGCGTAGAAGGCCACTGCGGCCGCGGCGCCGACGTTGAGCGAGTCGACCCCGTGCGCCATGGGGATGCGCACCCACTCGTCCGCGGCGACCAGCGCTCTCGTGGACAGGCCGTCGCCCTCCGCGCCGACCATCAGCGCGACCCGTTCGAGACCGCGGGCGGCGACCTCGTCGATCACGGCGGCCTTCTCGTCCGGCGTCAGCGCAAGCAGGCGGAATCCGCCTTCCCGCACGGTCTCCAGGTCGCGGGGCCAGCGTTCCAGCCGGGCGTACGGGACGGCGAAGACCGCGCCCATCGACACCTTCACCGAGCGCCGGTAGAGAGGGTCGGCGCAGTCCGGCGAGAGCAGTACGGCGTCCATGCCCAGGGCCGCGGCGCTGCGGAAGATCGCTCCGATGTTGGTGTGGTCGTTGACTGCTTCCATCACCACGATGCGTCGCGCGGTGCGCACCAGTTCCCGCGCGTCCGGCAGCGGCTTGCGCTGCATCGAGGCGAGCGCCCCGCGGTGGACGTGGTAGCCCGTCACCTGCTCGGCGAGGTCGGGGCTGACCGCGTAGACCGGTGCGGGCACCTCATCGATGACGTCACGCATGGTGTCGACCCACTTCGCCGACAGCAGCATCGACCGCATCCGGTAACCGGCGTGCCGGGCACGCCGGATCACCTTCTCGCCCTCGGCGATGAACAGGCCCTCGGCGGGCTCGCGGCGGCGCCGAAGCTCGACGTCGGTCAGCGAGGTGTAGTCGTGCAGACGTGCGTCATCGGGGTCATCGATCGTGATGAGCTCAGCCACAGGGTGATACTGCCTTCTTCGGACCGTGGTGCCAACGGCGGTGACGCAATGGGTTACCCGTGGTTACCTTCGCCGCGCACGCGCCGTCCTACGGCCACGACCTCGCCGACCACGATCACCGCGGGCGGACGGACCCCCTCGGCGGCCGCGGTCTCGGCGACCGTGGCCAGCGTCGCGTCCACGCGCCGCTGCGCCGCCGTCGTGCCCTCCTGGACTATCGCGACGGGCGTGTCGGGCGCCCTGCCGTGCGCGATGAGCGTGGCCGCGATCGCGCCGATCCGCTCGACGGCCATCATCAGCACGAGCGTGCCGCGCAGGCGGGCGAGCGCCGCCCAGTCGACGAGCGAACGCGGGTCGTCGGGCGCGACATGCCCGCTGACGACGGTGAACTCATGTGCCACGCCGCGGTGCGTGACCGGGATCCCGGCGGCGCCCGGCACACTGATGGAGCTGGAGATCCCGGGCACGACGGTGCAGGGGATGCCGGCCTCCGCGAGCGCCTCGGCCTCCTCCATGCCGCGGCCGAAGACGAACGGGTCGCCGCCCTTGAGCCGCACCACGGCCTTGCCCGCCTTGGCGTGCTCGATCAGCGCGTTGTTGATCGCCTCCTGGGCCATCGCCCGCCCGTAAGGGATCTTGGCGGCGTCGATCACCTCGACGTGCGGCGGCAGTTCGTCGAGCAGATCACGCGGGCCGAGCCGGTCGGCGATGACCACGTCGGCCTCGGCGAGCAGCCGGCGTCCACGCACGGTGATCAGGTCCGGGTCGCCGGGGCCGCCGCCGACCAGCGCCACACCGGCGGTGCGGGCGCGGTGGTGCGGGGCGGCGAGAGTGCCGTCCCGCAGCCCCTCGACGACCGCGTCGCGCACGGCCGCGGAGCGGCGCGGGTCGCGACCGGTGAGCACGGCGACGGTGACTCCCTCGCTTCGTCCGGTGGCCGGGGTCCAGGCGGTGGCGGCCTCGGCGTCGTCACTGCGCACACACCACACGCGGCGCTCCTCGGCCTCGGCGGAGGCGGCGGCGTTGGCCCGCGGGTCGTCGGTGGCGACCACGGCGTACCAGGCGCCTTCGAGATCGCCGGGCCGGTAGGCGCGCCGCTCCCAGCGCACCTCGCCGGCGTCGGCCATCGCCTCGACGGAGGCGGTGGCGGATGGCGAGACGACGAGGACGTCCGCTCCGGCCGCGACCAGCGCGGGAAGCCTGCGCTGCGCCACCTGGCCTCCCCCGACGACGACGACACGCCGTCCGGCCAGCCGCAGTCCGACCGGGTAGGCGGGCGTGTCGGTTCGGTCCATGACGGTGAGACTCCTCGTGCGATGTGTGACATGAGTACGAGACGGGTCCGTGCCCAACCCTACGGGCGCGCAGCCTGCCGCGCCGGGGCGGACGGCCCCGGCGCGGGCGGACGGCGTCTCGGTCACTCCTTCTCGGTGACTCCGGCGGAGTCGAAGGTGGCGACCTCGTGCATGACACGCGCGGCGCTCTGCACCAGGGGCAGCGCGAGCAGCGCCCCGGTGCCCTCACCGAGCCGCAGGTCGAGGTCGACCAGCGGGCGCAGCCCTAGCTTGGTGAGGGCCGCGACGTGGCCGGGCTCGGCGCTGCGGTGTCCTGCGATACACGCGGCCAGCGCCTCGGGAGCGATGGCACGGGCGACGAGGGCGGCGGCTCCGGCGCTCACCCCGTCCAGGATCACCGGCGTGCGCAGCGACGCGCCGCCGAGCACGAGACCGACCATCGCCGCGTGCTCCAGCCCGCCGATCGCGCAGAGCACCCCGATCGGGTCGGCCGGATCGGGCTTGTGCAGTTCGAGGGCGCGGCGCACGACGTCGACCTTGCGGGCGTGCATCTCGTCGTTGATGCCGGTGCCGCGGCCGGTCACCTCGGCCGGGTCTGCTCCGGTGTAGACGGCGATGAGCGCGGCGGAAGCGGTGGTGTTGGCGATGCCCATCTCACCGGTGAGCAGGGCCTTGTTCCCCGCCGCCACCAGGTCCCTGGCCGTGTCGATGCCCACCTCGATAGCCCGCAGCACGTCCTCACGCGCCATCGCGGGACCGGTGGTGAAGTCGCCGGTGCCGTGCCTGACCTTGCGCGGCAGCAGCCCGGGCGTGGTGGGCAGTTCGGCCGCCACGCCCACGTCGACGACGCACACCTCGGCGCCCACCTGGTTGGCAAAGGCGTTGCAGACCGCTCCCCCGCCGAGGAAGTTGGCCACCATCTGCGCGGTGACCTCCTGCGGCCAGGCGGTGACGCCCTGGGCATGCACCCCGTGATCGCCGGCGAAGATCGCGACGGCGGCGGGCTCCGGGATCGGCGGCGGGCACTGCCGCGAAAGGCCGCTCAGCTGTGCGGAGATGATCTCCAGCATGCCGAGCGCGCCGGACGGCTTGGTCATCCGCTTCTGCCGCTCCCACGCCTCGCCGAGCGCCTTGGCGTCCAACGGGCGGATGCCGCGCAGGGTTTCGTCGAGCAGGTCGTGCGGTTCCTCGCCGGGCAGGGCGCGCCGGCCGTACTCCTCCTCGTGCACCACCCAGGAGAGCGGGCGCCGCTTGGACCAGCCCGCCTGCATCAGCTCGGGCTCCTCGGGGAACTCGTCGACGTACCCGATGCACAGGTAGGCGACGACCTCCAGGTGCTCGGGCAGGCCGAGTTCGCGGACCATCTCGCGCTCGTCGAAGAAGCTCACCCAGCCTACGCCCAGGCCTTCGGCGCGCGCCGCGAGCCAGAGGTTCTCCACCGCGAGCGCGGAGCTGTAGGGCGCCATCTGCGGCTGGGTGTAGCGGCCGAGGGTGTGGCGGCCTCCGCGTGTCGGGTCTGCGGTCACCACGATGTTGACCGGCGTGTCGAGGATTGCCTCGATCTTCAGCTCGCGGAACTGTTTGGCGCGGGCCTTCGGCAACGACTTGGCGTATGCGTCGCGCTGCCGCATCGCCAGCTCGTGCATCTTCTCCCGGGTCTTGGCGGAGCGGATGACGACGAAGTCCCAGGGCTGGGAGTGGCCCACGCTGGGCGCGGTGTGCGCGGCCTCCAGGACGCGGATCAGCACGTCGTGCGGGATCGGGTCCTGGCGGAAGCCGTTGCGGATGTCGCGGCGCTCCCGGATGACGCGGTGCACGGCGTCGCGAACGGCCGCGTCGTACCCGGCGGCGGTGCCGGCACCGGCGAGGGGCAGGGCCTCGGCGGGCAGTGCCTCGGCCTCGGCCGGGTGCGGGCCGGCTGCCTCCTCGGGCAGCTCGGGGCGGTCTGGGACTTCGGTGGCATCGGCAGCGGCATCGCCCTGCGCGGCGGGCGGCTCCGGCAGCGACTGCGCCCGGGGCTGCGGATCGGGCACAGGCTCCGGCTCGGCCTGCGGCGCTGCGGAGGCGGGCTGCGCGGCCACCACCGCCTCGGGGGCGGCCTCGGCTTCGGCGACGACCTCGCCCATGGGCGTGTCGGCCTGGGGCTGCTCCTGCGGGACCGGGACGGCGGCGGGAGCCGGCGGCTCCGGCACGATCGGAACCGGCTGCTGCTGGTGCATGACCGGTTGGCGGTCGAGATCGGCGAGACCGCCGGGCTCGTCGACCGCTGCGGGCAGCGCCCCGGAGGGCGGCACGGGCCCGCCCTGGGCCGGGACGGCGGGGCCGGCCGGGACGGCGGGGCCGGCTGCGGGCGCTTCCGGCGCCTTGGCCACCACCTCGGCGGCCGTCTCCGCAACCACCTCTCCGGCCGGCTGCGCGGGTGCTGCGGCGGCTTCGGGCTCGGCCGGTGCGGGTTCGGCCGACTGCGGTTCCCCGGACTGCGGTTCGGGGGCGGGCACGGGTGCCGGGGCCGCGGGAGGCTCGCCGTTCCATGCGGGGGCGGCGGCAGCATCGGGGCCCTCGCCGGTCTGCTGGGCCGGGATCGACACTCCCTCGGAGGGCGAGGGCACATCGAGGTACTCGGGCCCGGCGGTGGGCGGGCCGGGCTGCCGTACGGGGACAGGGGTCGGGCCGCGGTCGGCGAGCGAACGGACCGAGACGCCGCCGGTCGGCTCCGCGACGGGCGGCCCCAAGTTCAACGGGCGCCGGACGGGCGCGGCTTGCCCGGACGCAGGGGCGGGCGCCGCCGGCGTGGGCGGCGCGGCCGGTGCGGGCGGCGGTACGCGCACCTCCCCGAGGTCGATCGACCCCGAGTCGCGCCCGCCGGCCTCGTGTGCCCCGGTCTCAGCGGCAGCGGGCGACGGCGGGACCGTGGCCTCCGGCTGCGCCTGCGCCGCCGGCACGCCAGCCGCGGGGGTGCCGGTCCCAGGCACGGGCACGGCCACGGACTCCTCGGCGGCCGCGGTAGCCGAGGGAGCCGACGGTGCGTCAGGTGTGACGGACGCGGCAGGTGCCGGGGCCTTCGGTGTCACGTCCGCCGGCTGCGCGGGCTGAGCGGGCTGCACGGTGGCGCTCTGTACGGGCCCGGGCTGCGCCGGTACCGGCTGCGGATCGCTCCACGAGCCCTGCGGGCCGGGCATCAGCAGCAGATCGTCGTCGTCCTCGGCGCCCGCGAGCGTGTCGGCGCCCTCCGGCTGGTCGAGAAAGGTGTACGCGGGAGCCGCCGGGGCCTCGTACGGTTCGGTGCCCCAGCCGGGAGCGGCTGCTCGCTGCCCGGCGCCACTGTCCGCCGGCTGTCCGGCGTGCGGTTGCCGAACCGCTTCTGCCCCAGCGTTCCCCGGCAGTCCCTCGCCGGGGACCGGGCCGGTGTCAGTCATGCGTGCCCCTCGCCCATCGGTATCGCTCCTTCCAGCCCCGTAGTGCGCCGACGGCCGCGGCGCAAAGCCACCCGAAACAAGAACGAGCGCATGCGACAAGCGGCACGACCACCACGGGACGACCATTGTCCCGGCCGTTCGCGCGCCGCGGCACCCAACTCACGCCCTGAGCGATGTGGACTACGCCACTCCCCCGGTCCGCCGCGGGAGCGGCTGATGTCACTGCGGCCCGCAGAGCCCGTCACCGACGCCGCGCTCGCCTCCGGCGGCGAAGGGCGCGGCTGCTCGACGCGTGATGGTCCGACGCTTCGTCAACCACGTCGGTCAACCAAGGCGCGCGTCAACCAATCCACACGTCGACAGATCGACACATCGACACCGTGAGGTGGCACAACGGTCCGCCAGCCTACCGCGCGATCGCAGCACATCGCCGCCAAGGGGCGGCGCCGTACAGGGAGCGACCGTCACATGCGGCGGCCGCAGAGGAGAAACACGGTCGTCCGCTCGCTTTCGGCCCACTCGTCGTCCAGTTCGACCGATTGCAGCAGTGACCGCTCGACGGCGTATCCGCCCTCCGCCAGCGCGCGCCCGCATGATTCCGCCTCGTCCCGCGTTGTCGCACTGGTGACGATCCGTTCCGGACGGCGCGCGGCGCAGGCGGCGACGACCGCGGCAGAACCGCCCCCGATCCGTACGATGTCCGGCTCCGGCAGGTCCTCCAGGACGTGCGGGGCGGTGCCGTGCACGACCTGCGGCTGCACGCCGTGACGGCGGGCGTTGGCGGTGATCAGTCCGCAGGCGTCGGCGTCGCGGTCGACGGCGATGACAGCGGCCCCCAACCTGGCCGCCTCCACCGCGGCCGCCCCGCTGCCGGCACCGATGTCCCACATCAGATCCCCGGTGCGCGGGCCGAGCCGGGCCAGTTGAAGTGCCCGCAATTGGGCGGATGAGTCCGTGCGTGTGCCGTACTCCTCCGCGGACAGCGCCCAGCCGCGCAACGGGCCCGGATAGCCCGGCTCTTGCCCGGCGATCCAGCCGGTGCCCTCCGCCGCGGACGCTCCGCCGATGACGAGCACGACGTTCGGATCGCGCCAGCTGTGGTCGGCGACCTTGTCGGAGGTGAGGACGGAGACCTCCTCGCGCGGGGTGTCGAGGGCCTCGCAGATCACGAAGGTGCGGTGCACGCCGCCGAGCATGAGAGCGAGTTCGGCAGGGCCCGCACCCGGCGCGGTCAGCACCGCGACCTTCGGGTAAGCCCTGATGACGTTGACGGCCCGCCGCAGTGTGCGGTGGTGCGCGACGACGATCCTCGCGTCCTCCCAGGGCATGCCGACGCGTGCGAAGGCCCTCGCGACCGAGGAGACCCCGGGCACGACCTCGACCTCCAGCCCGTGCTCCGGCTTGCGCAGCGCCCGTACGACGCCGAAGAAGCCCGGGTCGCCGTCGGCGAGCACGACCGCCGTGCCGCGATGGGAGGCGATCCTGCGGGCGGCCAGGTCGATGCTGCCGAGGAGCACCCGTTCGGCATCGGCCGGCACGTCGGGCAGCGCCAGCAGATGGCGTGCGCCCGCCACCAAGGTGGCCGCGCCGATCGCTGAGCGTGCCGCGTCGGTCGGCGGCGTGCCGTCCCACCCGATCACCGTGACGCGGTCGGCCATCGTCGTCCTTCGTCGTCCTTCGGTCGTGTGTGTCCGTTGTCGTGCCTTACGGGGTCTCGTCCGTCACCCGGGCGCAGACCTGCGGGGACACACTAACCCGGCCGGTCAGCGCCAGTCGGGGTAGGCGGCGTACCCGGCGTCGTCCGAGACGCGGCCGGTGACGCCGTCGAGGTCCTCGGGGAGCAGGCTCCAGACGATCAGATCGGTGCGGACCTGCAGCCAGCTGCCGTCCTCGTTCTGCGAGCGCACTATGCCGGCGTTGCGCAGCACCCCTTCGCTGATGCAGCCGATCTTCTGCGCGACCTGCTGTGCCGCGGTGTTGTCCGCGGCCGTGCGCAGCTCGAGACGCTCGAACTTCTGGTCGGCGAAGAGCCATTGGGCGGCGGCGAGCACCGCTTCCGAGGCATATCCCTCGCCGCGCGCCCAGGGCGCGATCAGATAGCCGACCTCGGCGCTGCGGCACCGCCAGTCCGTGTTGCGCAGGTGGACGGTGCCGACGAGCCGTTGGGTGAGGAACTCGCCGACGGCCAGCACGATGCCGCGGCCCTCGCTCCGCTCCGCGGGCGCGCGACCGGTGATCCAGCCACGGGCGTCGTCCTCGGTGTACGGGTGCGGTGCGGAGGTCCAGGCGGTGACCAGCTCGTCGTTCATCATCTCCGTCAGCGCCGGGATGTCCTCTTCCTCGTACGCACGCAGCACGAGCCGCTCCGTGCTGATGGAGATGTCCGGGAAGGTGGATGTCATGCGCCGCTCCTCGCCGAGCCCCGTGTAAAGAGCCGTGAAGAGCACAGCATGCAGCATCGGGGGCCCCGCGTGCAGCGCAGGGTGGGATCGGGTGTCGTACGCACACAGGTGCTGGACAGGGCGAACAGCATTGGTACGTACCGCAGTTGACGAGCACGGAGGGCACTGATTGTTCCCCTCATTGTCACCCGGTCCTGCTACCGTCTGCCCGCGTGACCATCCACCACGCAGCAGGAGTCGGATTCCAGCGTGCGGCGGGGGGCTACGAGCGCTCCCGGCCCTCGTACCCCATGGCGGCACTCGCCCAGCTAGCGGACGCCTTGCCGCTGGAAGCCGGGCGCACAGTCGTCGATCTCGGCGCGGGTACAGGGAAGTTCACCCGGTTGCTCGCCCTGACCGGGGCCGAGGTGATCGCCGTGGAGCCGGTCGCGGAGATGCGCGCCAGACTTGCGGAGCTGCTGCCGGGGGTCGCGGTGACGGCGGGCACGGCGGAGTCCACCGGCCTGCCGGACGGCTGTGCGGACGCCGTGGTGGCGGCGCAGTCTTGGCACTGGTTCGCGGGCGGCCAGGCGCTCACGGAGGTGGAGCGGCTGCTGCGCCCCGGCGGCGCGCTCGGACTGGTGTGGAACCGCTATGACACCTCGGTGGAGTGGGTGCGGGACTTCCAGGACATCTACTTCCGTCTCGCGCAGCGCGACCTGCCCAGCCCGCTGGACGACGGGTGGCGTGACGCGTTCCGGGACCGTCCGGGCTGGTCACCGGTGTCCGAGAACCACTGGCCCAACCCGCACTCGACGACCGTCGCGGACGTGGTGGAACGGATGATGTCCTCCAGCCACATCCTCGTGCTGGGCGCTGCTGAGCAGGAACGGGTACGGGCACAGGCGGTGGAGGTGCTGGAACGGCACGAGGCGACGCGCGGACGCGAACGCTTGGAGATGCCGTACACGACGGACGTGTACTGGCTGCACTGGCGGCCCGGCGAGGGCGGTTGAGCGGCCGCCCCCGCCGGGGGCCGCGACGCGCTTACGACGCGACCTTGCCGAACGCCGGGATCACGGCGCCGTGGAAGGTCGACTCGATGAACTGCTTGACCTGAGGGGAATTGAGCAGCTTGGCCAGCTTCTGCACCCGCGGGTCATTCTGATTGCCGTCCTTGACCGCGAGGAAGTTGGCGTAGGGGTTGCCAGCCGCCTTCTCCAGCGTGAGGGCGTCCTTCTGCGGGTCGAGGTGGTCCTCGATGGCGTAGTTGCCGTTGATCACGGCCGCGTCCACGTCGTCGAGGGAGCGGGGGGTCTGGGCGGCGTCGAGCTCCTGGAACTTCAGGTGCCTGGGGTTGGCCGCCACGTCGGCAGGGGTGGCGGCATCGCCGGTGCCGGGCTTGAGGGTGAGCAGGCCGGCGGCCTGGAGCAGCGTGAAGGCACGGCCTTCGTTGGTGGTGTCGTTGGGCACGGCGATGGTCGCGCCGTCCCTGAGCTGCTTCAAGTCCTTGATCTTGTGCGAGTAGACGCCGAGCGGTTCGAGTTCGACGTCGACGACGGGCACGATGTGGGTGCCGTTCTTCTTGTTGAAGTCGTCGAGGTACGGCTTGTGCTGGAAGAAGTTGGCGTCGACGCTGCCGTCCTCGGTCGCGGTGTTGGGCGTGACGTAGTCGCTGAACTCCTTGACCTCCAGCTTGAGTCCGGCCGAGGCGGCGAGGCGGTCGCGGACGTAGTCGAGGATCTGGGCTTGCGGTGTGGGGCTGGCGGCGACGACGAGCGGCGCGTCGGCGCTCTCCTTCTTGGCGCCTGATGAGCCGCAGGCGCCAAGGCCGAGGGCGAGCGCTCCTGCCGCGAGGACGGACGTGGTGATCTTTATGGCGTTACGCACGAAAAGTGCCTCTTTCCCGGGTGTTGCTGATGCGGTGATGCGGTCAGATGGTCTGTGAGCGGCTGCGGCCGGCCAGGGCGCGTACGGCGAGGTCGCCGATGAGCTGGACGGCGCTGACGACGGCCACCAGCACAGCGAGGGTGATGAGCATGACCCCGGTGTCGAATCGCATGTATCCGTAGGTCACGGCGAGGCTGCCGAGTCCTCCGGCACCGACGGCGCCCGCCATCGCGGAGTAGCCGATGAGTGCCACCACCGTGGTCGTCAGGCCCGACACCAGCGAGGGCAGGGATTCGGGCAGCAGCACCTTGCGTACGACGGTCCAGGTGGAGCCGCCCATCGCCTGGACGGCCTCCACCAGACCACCGTCGACCTCGCGTACGGAGGTCTCGACGAGCCGCGCGAAGAACGGGATCGCGCCGACCGCGAGCGGCACGATGGCCGCCTCGGCTCCGATGCTGGTGCCGACGACGAAGCGGGTGAAGGGGATGAGGGCGACCATGAGGATGATGAAGGGCACCGAACGGCCTATGTTCACGATCACGCCGATGCCCTTGTTCACCGTGGCGTTCTGCACCAGGCCCCCGCGGTCGGTGAGCACGAGCAGCACCCCGAGCGGCAGTCCGCCGAGTACGGCGATCAAAGCCGACCAGCCCACCATGAACAGGGTGTCCTGACAGGCCTGTACGAGCAGCGGCTGTATGTCGTCCCAGCTCACTTCACGAGCTCCTTCCGCGCGTCGGCGGCCACGTCCGCGACGTCGACCTGCGGCCCCTGCTCGCGCAGGAAGCCGATCGGCACCACGTTCTCCTCGAAGCGGCCGGGCAGTTCGATGCGCATCCGGCCGACCTGCCGCCCGCCGAACGTCTCGATGGCCGCGCCGAGGATCGACACCTCGACGTTGTAGGTGCGCGAGAGCCGGGAGATGACCGGCTCGGTCGCCGCCTCGCCGTGGAACGTGAGGTCGACGACGGTGCGGCCCTCACCGGACGGTTCGCCGCCCACGGGGAAGAGCTCCTGCGCGAGTTCGGAGCCAGGGGTCGCCAGCAGCTCGGTGACGGTGCCCGATTCCACGATGCGTCCGGCCTTCATCAGCGCCGCCGAGTCGCAGACGGCCTTGACGACGTCCATCTCGTGGGTGATCAGCAGGACGGTCAGGCCGAGGTGGCGGCCCAGGTCCCGTAGCAGCTGGAGGATCGAGCGGGTGGTCTCCGGGTCGAGCGCCGAGGTGGCCTCGTCCGAGAGCAGCACCTTGGGGTCGCCGGCCAGCGCCCGGGCGATGCCGACGCGTTGCTTCTGCCCGCCGGAGAGCTGCGCCGGGTACGCCTTCGCCTTGTCGGTGAGGCCGACCAGATCGAGCAGCTCGCGCGCCTTGCGGGCGCGTTCCTGGCCGGTCACGCCGAGGATCTCCAGGGGCAGTTCCACGTTGCCCTGGACCGTGCGCGAGGAGAGCAGGTTGAAGTGCTGGAAAACCATCCCGATCCGGCTGCGCGCGGCGCGCAGTTCGGCCCGGGACCGCCGGCCACGGCCGGCGAGAGCGGTGAGGTCCTGTCCGTCGACCTCGACCGTGCCGGAGGTGGGCCGTTCCAGCATGTTGACGCAGCGGATGAGCGTGCTCTTGCCGGCGCCGCTGCGGCCGAGGACTCCGTACACCTCGCCTTCGCGTACGTGCAGATCGACGCCGTCGAGCGCGGCGGTCTCGCGGCCTCGCGAGTGGTAGACCTTCCTCAGGCCCGTTGTGGTGATCACTGGATGTCCGTCACTGTCGAGTACGCGGCCGGTGTCGGCACGCGTACGGGGCATTCGTCTCGGATTTCGGCATGGCTCGGCCCCGGGAGGGGCGGCCCTTGGAGGCTCAGCGGCAGCGCGGGACGGCTGGCGCGAGAACGCCGGAACGCACGTCGGCGCGCTGCAGGGATGTCATGGAGTGTCCGTTGTGCGGGGCGTGAGCGCGGGACTCAGGCTCGGGCCCTCAGAGTGCGCACATTCGACACGGACGCATTCGACACATGGGACGAACACCGGGCATGGTCGCCTCGGTCGCACGGCTGCGGTTGTTCGTCTCGGTCATGCGCACCAGTAAACCAGAAGCGCCCGTCGGGTTTCGCATTCCGGTCACCGTGTCCGCATCGCGGACAGCTGCCTTACGCGCCGCAGACGAGTTCGATGGAGTCTGCACCCCCGGCGCGGACGCGCGCCGATACCTCGGAGAGGTCGCGGACGACGACGTCGGCGACGAGCTCGGAGCGGTGGTGCGTGGTGGCCAGTGCCACGGTGGTCATCCCGGCGGCGCGGCCCGCGGTGAGTCCGGCCGGGGCATCCTCGAAGACGGTGCAGCGGCCCGCGGCGAAGCCCAGCTTGCCCGCCGCGAGCAGGAACGGCTCGGGGTCCGGCTTGCCGCGCCGCACGTCACCGCCGCTGATGAGCAGTCCTGGCGAGATCCCCGCGACGGCGAGCCGCGCCTCGGCGAGCCTTCGGGTGGCGGAGGTGACCACCGCCCAGCGGTCGCCCGGGAGCGACGCGAGCAGCGCCTTCGTGCCCGGAAGGATCATCACGCCGTCCGCGTCCTGCACTTCGAGCTCCTCGATGCGCGCCAGCGCGCCGATCACCTGCTCCGCGGGCAGCAGCTCGGCGACGATGTCGGCCGCGAGCCGGCCGTGCAGTTGCACCTGCGCGAAGCGCTCCGCGCTGATCCCGTACTCCTCGGCCCACCGGGCCCAGCACCGGACCACGGAGTCCATCGAGGAGAGCAGGGTCCCGTCCATGTCGAACAACAGGGCGTCGGTGCGAAGCATCATGATCCCCGACCCTACGCGGCCGGGCGGGGCCCGTGCATCGGGGCCAAAGGCCCGTAATAGAGTCACGGCATGCTCGTACACCCCTGTCCGTTCCCTGCCGATTTGCGGAGCGCGTGGTGATCACCTGGCTCACCGTCGCCGTCTCGGCCGCCTCGCTGCTCCTGGCCGCGTGGTGCGGATACGCCACCGCACGGGACCAGTCCACCAAGGACTGGCACTTCATCGGCATGGCCGTGGTGAGCGTGCTGGCGCTCGCCCAGCTGGTGGTGGGGATCGTCGAGTTGACGCAGGGCCGCAAGCCCGTCGGCGGGACGGTCATGTTCGTCGCCTATCTGGCGGGCGCGCTTCTCGCCGTGCCGGCGGCCGGCTTCATGTCGCTGATGGAGCGCACCCGTTGGGGCTCGGCGATCGTGACGGCCGGCGGGCTGGTCCTCGCCGTGCTCGAAGTACGGCTGTTCGACATCTGGGGAGGCGGGCATGGCTGACGCGCGAAAGATCGGCGAGGGGCCGGGGCGGCTGCTGGTGAGCCTTTACGGGCTGTTCACCGTGGCTGCCGGGTCGCGCTCGCTCTACCAGCTGATCGCGCAGTTCCACGAGGCGCCGCTGGCGTACATCCTGTCCGCCGTCGCGGCGGTGGTGTACGCCTTCATCCTGGTGACGCTGGTGCGCGGCGGCGAGTCGGCGCGGCGTCTCGCGCTGGTGTGCTGCGGTGCGGAGCTGGCCGGGGTGCTGATCGTGGGGACGCTGACCATCGTCATGCCGTCCGACTTCCCGGACCAGACGGTGTGGTCGTACTACGGGATGGGCTACCTGTTCATCCCGCTGGTGCTCCCGGTGACGGGCATGCTGTGGCTGCGCACTGGTCGCGCGGACAGGGAGCGCGGGTCAAGGAGGGGGGCCAGGGCCGGGGGTTCCCCGTGCCCGGAAGGCCAGGGGCCTGGGCCTGCTGCGTGAAGGCTGTGCCACCTCAGCCGACTCCGTCGGCGGCGCAGCGGCGCTGCATGCGAGGGGGCATCTCCCGCGCACAGCTGCAGTGGAGAGCGCGGTGCGGCCCGTGGGTGCCCCCGGCCGAAGGCCAGGGGGCGAGAGCCTCCGCCTGCCTGCGCAGGGAGGTGCCCCCTGGCACGCGACGCCGCGGGCCCTGTCCGCGCGACCTCCGGGCCGGCTCCGAGGCGCGGGAGCGCCGCGGAGCCGGCCCAGGGCGCTGCAACACCGCAGGGGCTAGGCGCTGGCGGCGAATGACGTGGCGGCGGCCCCCGCCGCGGAGCGGCCAGTTGTCACGGCGCGGCCGTCGCCGACGGGCTTTTCCAGGGTGACCAGGCTGAGCTTCCGGTTGACCTGCTCGGTGCCGGTCTGGGCGTAACCGAGCCTGCGGTACAGCCGGAGGTTGCCCTCGCTGCGATGACCAGTGAACAGCCGGTACCGCTTGGCCTCGCGCTCGACGGCGAGCCGTTCCTCGATGGCGCGCAGCAGCCGCCCGCCGAGGCCGTGGCGCTGCATGCGGGGGTGGACGATCAGCTTGGCGATGCGTGCCGTCCCGTCCTCGTCGACGACGCCGCGCACCGAGCCGACGACCTCCTCGCCGAGCCGGGCCACCAGCACGCATCCCCTGGCCAGCTCCTCACGGAGCGCATCGAGGGTCTGGGTGAGGGGTTCGATGCTGTAGTCGCCGTACAGCTCGGCTTCCCGCTGGTAGCAGAGGTACTGCAGTTTGAGGATCTTCTCGGCGTCGTCGTCGGTCGCCGTAGAGATGGTCACGCTCATGCCCATGTGTGCGCAGGCCTCCCCTTGTGAGTCCTCCCGGACGCGGAAGGTGAGGGTGTGCGCCCGGGATGTGTGCCCTTGACCGGAGTCGGGGTGGGTTCACACCGATTCCGTGGCGCCGATGATCGCACAGTCGTCCGGGCGACGGCCGCGGCTGACGTGCCCGCTTCCGAATCGGTCCGGACACGTCAAGAGCGCCCTGTCGCCGACTGTTTACCCCTGTGTACCCCGTAGTTGCGGCAGTTCAACCTCCGTCCGGAGCAGTGCACGCAGACAGCCGAGGCATCGCGAGCGCAGCGGCCCGAGGCTGCCCTGTGAGATTCCCAACTCCCGGGAAATTTGGTGGTACGTGGGGTCGGAACGGGACAACAGCGCAGATATCAGCTGCGGGCAGCGGCCCGGGAGGCGGCGGACGGCGGCCCGCAGCAGTTCCCTGGTCTCGGCGGCGATCACCTCCCCTTCGGCCGACGGCGCCACCGCCGCAGCCGCCCGTACGCGGGGGGACCGGTCGTCGTACGGGACCTCACGGCGCCCGCGACGGCGGAATCCGCGCGCCTCGGCGCGGACGGCGTCCCTCAGCCATCGCGCTGGCGACTCGGAGGGAGGGCCGCCGCATTCCAAGAGCCGCAGCCACACGGCCTGTTCGAGGTCACGCGGATCGGCGCCGGCAGGCCCGGCTTCGGCCGCGGCCTCCGCGGCCAGCAGCGGTCCCAGCCTGGCGAGGCGCGCCGGGAGGGTGCGCGATGTCATACCGGGCGTCATAACGGGAATCCTGTGCACGGCGGGTTACCTGGCGGTGCGGATTCGGGCCGCCGGTCACCCGCCTGTGTCAACTCTGTGTATCGTCCGTACGAACCCCGCGTGGAACTCGCCCGTAGCCGCGAGTATGGTCCTCACCTGGGGCGACGGGGGATCGGATTACGTTCCACGTCCCGTCACCTGTGATCACTTGTGATCGGCCGACCACGACCGGAGGGCCCGTTGTTCCGCATCTTGCTCAAGGCGCTGCTCGGACTGCTCATGCGCGTCCTGTTCCGCCCACGGGTAGAGGGAGCGGAGAACATCCCCGACAGCGGGCCGGTGATCCTGGCCTGCAACCATCTCACCTTCATCGACTCGATCTTCCTGTCGCTCGTGGTAAAGCGGCAGGTCTTCTTCGTCGGCAAGAACGAGTACGTCACGGGCCGCGGCATCAAGGGGCGGCTGATGGCGTGGTTCTTCGGCGAGATCGGCGGCATGGTGCCGGTGGACCGGGACGGCGGGCACGGAGGCGTCGCCGCACTGATGACCGGCCAGCGGCTGCTGGAGGAGGGCAAGGTCTTCGGCATCTACCCGGAGGGCACCCGCTCCCCCGACGGCCGGCTCTACCGCGGCCGCACCGGGGTCGCCCGACTGGCGCTGATGACCGGTGCGCCGGTGGTGCCGTGCGCGACGATCGGCACCGACCGGGTGCAGCCGTCCGGCGCGGGACTGCCGCGGATCAGCCAGGTGACCGTCCGCTTCGCCGAGCCGCTCCGCTTCGCGCGGTACGAGGGGATGGGCCGCGACCGCTATGTGCTGCGGGCGGTCACGGACGAGGTGATGAGCCACGTGATGCGGCTCTCCGGCCAGGAGTACGTGGACGTCTACGCCACCAAGGCGAAGGCTTCCGCCTCCGACCACCGCAAGGCGGCCTAGTCACCGAACTCGTCACCGCCCGGACGGGACCTGTCCGGCCAGCTCCTGACCGCGCAGCATCCGCCACGCCCATGCCGCCGCCACCAGCAGCAGGACCGCACCCACGCCGCAGGCGACCCGCAGCCCGTCGCTGAAGGCGCCCTGCGCGGCGGTGAGTAGTGCGTCGCCAGTGGGGCCGGGCAGGCGCGCCGCGGCCTCGACGGCACCGGGCAGCGACTGCTCGGCCTGCGCCGCCAAGGCGCCGGGGACACCGTGCGGAACGGCGAATCCCGAGTACAGGCCCGTGACGATCGAGCCGAGCACGGCGATGCCGAGCGCCGTTCCGAGCTCGTAGGCCGTCTCCGAGACCGCGGACGCGGCGCCCGCGTTCTCCTGCGGGACGGCGGAGAGAATCACGTCGGCGGTGACGGTGAAGGAGAACCCCGCGCCCATGCCGACCACCAGCAACACCGCCCCCAGCAGCGGATATCCGGTGTGCGGTGCGACCGTCACCAGCGCCGCGAGACAGACCCCGATCGCGGCGAGCGAACCGGCGACGACGCCACGCACCGAGTAGCGCCTGGCCGCGTGTCCGGCGAGCAGTCCGGTCACGACGGCGCCCACGCTTGCCGGAATCTCGGCGAGCCCGGCCTGCAGCGCCGAGCGCTCCTGCACCATCTGCAGGAACTGGGAGAGGAAGAAGACCAGCCCGGACAGGCCCACCACGGTGAGCAGGTCGGCGAGGACGGAGGCGGTGAAGCCGCGGTTGCGGAAGAGCCGCATGTTCAGCAGCGGTTCGGGGATGGTGAGTTGGCGCCGGACGAACGCGGCCAGGCAGCCGAGGCCCAGGACGCCCGCGGCGGTGCGGGCCGCGCCGAATCCGTACGCCGCCGTCTCCTTGATCGCGAACACGACGCCGATCATCCCCACCAGCGACAGCAGGACGCTGACGGTGTCCCACGGGCCGGGGGCCGGATTGCGCGATTCGGGCAGCAGCCTGGCGCCGACGACGATCAGCGCGCCCATCACCGGGATGTTGATGAGGAAGACCGAGCCCCACCAGAAGTGTTCGAGGAGAAAGCCGCCCAGGACCGGCCCGAGCGCGGCTCCCGCCATCGACGCCGAGCCCCAGGTGCCGAGCGCGAGGCTGCGCTCGCGCGGGTCCTCGAACAGGTTGCGGATCAGCGCGAGCGTCGAGGGCATCAGAGTCGCCCCCGCGACGCCCATCAGCGCGCGAGCGGCGATCAGCATCGCAGGGGTGGCGGCGTAGGCGGCGAGCAACGACAGGACGCCGAACGCGGCTGCGCCGGTGAGCAGCAGTTTCTTGCGGCCGATCCGGTCGCCGAGGCTGCCCATGGAGACCAGGAACCCGGCGATGACGAAGGAGTAGACGTCGCCGATCCAGAGCATCTGGGTGGGCGACGGCTTGAGCTCGTCGCTGAGGAACGGCATGGCCAGGCCGAGCACGGTCGCGTCCACGGCGACGACGAGCAGGGCGAGGCCGAGCACGCCCAACGCCCACCAGCGGGCGGGATCGGGGCGCCCGGCAGCTGAGCCGTGAGCGACGACGGGTTCGCGCAGCGCAGGTGAGGTCATGACGGCCTCCGCAGCATCCCGCCGAGCAGCAGCTCGCTGACCATGCGCGCGGAGTCGTTGCGCGCCACCGTGCCGTCCTGGACGCACCAGCCGGAGGCGGCGATCAGCGCATACATCGCCTCGCCGAGCCAGGCGGGCGTCAGGTCGAAGCGGAAGACGCCCTCCTCCTGGCCGCGCCGGAACAGCGCGCCGACCCGCCGGTCGACGCGCGACCAGCCCTCGGTGATGCCGGGCAGGTCGTAGAGCTGATTCTCGCCGTAGAGGAAGGCGAGGAAGCCGGACACGGGCATCGCTTCCTCGATCAGCCGCTGTACCGCGGCCACCGGGTCGCCCTCCTCGATTCGTGCGGCGTCCAGGCGCTCCTCCACCTGGGCGATGCCCAGCTCGCCGAGCGCCCGCACCAGGGCGTCGCGTCCCGGAAAGTGCCGGTGCAGGGTGGCGCGGCTGATCCCGGCCGCCCTGGCGATCTCGTCCATCGAGGCGGTCGGCCGGCGGGCGAGCAACGCGGCGGCCTCCCGCAGCACCTGGTCCCGGTCGAGGCTCATGAGACCAGCGTACATCGTATGAGACGGGAATGTCTCAATCGAATCCCGCACCGCAGCCCGACGTGCATGCGCCAGGGCCCGGTCACCCATCGACGGGTGACCGGGCCCTGTGCGGAACTGCCGGGCTCACCGCTTGGCGTCCGCCCATTCACGCTGGGCCGCGAGATCCGCCTTGACCTCGGCAAGCTGCGCGGCGACCGCGGAGGGTGCGGTGCCACCGCGTCCGTTACGGGCGGCCAGCGCACCGGCCACGTTCAGCACGCTGCGCACCTCAGGCGTCAGGTGCGGGGAGATCGCCGCGAACTGCTCGTCCGTCAGCTCGTCGAGCTCGATGCCGTTCGTCTCGCAGACCTTGACGCACTCCCCCGCGACCTCGTGCGCCACGCGGAACGGCACGCCCTGCTTGACCAGCCACTCGGCGACGTCGGTGGCGAGCGAGAAGCCGGCAGGCGCCAGTTCCTCCATGCGCTCACGGTTGACGGTGAGGGTGGCCATCATGCCGGTGAAGGCCGGCAACAGGACTTCGAGGGTGTCGCAGGAGTCGAAGACCGGCTCCTTGTCCTCCTGCAGATCGCGGTTGTAGGCCAGCGGGAGGGCCTTGAGCGTGGCGAGCAGACCGGTCAGGTTGCCGATCAGACGCCCGGACTTGCCGCGCGCGAGCTCGGCGATGTCCGGGTTCTTCTTCTGGGGCATGATCGACGAACCGGTGGAGTAGGCGTCGTCCAGCGTCACGAAGCAGAACTCCTTCGTGTTCCAGATGATGACCTCCTCGGCGATCCGGGAGAGGTCGATGCCGATCATCGCGGTGATGAAGGCGAACTCGGCGACGAAGTCGCGCGAGGCGGTGCCGTCGATGGAGTTGGCGGCCGAGCCGTGCTCGAAGCCGAGCTCGGCGGCGACGGCCTGCGGGTCGAGGCCGAGCGACGAGCCGGCCAGGGCGCCGGACCCGTACGGGGAGACGGCGGTGCGCTCATCCCACTGCCGCAGCCGCTCCGCGTCCCGGCCGAGCGCCTGGACGTGGGCGAGCACATGATGGGCGAAGAGCACCGGCTGGGCGTGCTGCAGATGGGTGCGGCCGGGCATGGCGACGTCGGGGTGCGCCTCGGCGAGGCCGACGAGCGCCTGCTGGAGATCGGCGATCAGCCCGCCGATGATCCGGGCGTGGTCGCGCAGGTACATCCGGAAGAGCGTCGCCACCTGGTCGTTGCGGGAACGGCCGGCCCGCAGCTTGCCGCCGAGCTCGGGACCGAGCCGCTCCAGCAGGCCGCGCTCCAGCGCGGTGTGCACGTCCTCGTCGGCGACGGTGCCGGTGAAGGTGCCATCCGCGACGTCGGCCTCCAGCCGGTCGAGGCCCGCGATCATGCGCTGCAGCTCGTCCGCGGTGAGCAGACCGGCCTTGTGCAGCACCCGGGCATGGGCCCGGGAGCCGGCGATGTCGTAGGGGGCGAGCCGCCAGTCGAAGTGGACGGAGGCGCTGAGCTTGGCGAGGGCCTCAGCCGGTCCGCCCGCGAACCGGCCGCCCCACAGCCGTACGTCCTGCTGACTGCTCACTGCGCGAGGTCCCGCTTCGCCGCGATCTTGCTGCTCATGCCGAAGATCTCGATGAAGCCCTTGGAGAGCGACTGGTCGAAGGTGTCACCGGTGTCGTAGGTGGCGAGGTTGAAGTCGTAGAGCGACTCGTCGGAGCGCCGGCCGGTGACGACCGCCCGGCCGCCGTGCAGCGTCATCCGGATGTCCCCGGTGACGTGCTGGTTGGCCTCGGCGATGAAGCCGTCGAGCGCCCGCTTGAGCGGGGAGAACCACAGGCCGTCGTAGACGAGCTCGCTCCACCGCTGCTCGACCTGCCGCTTGTACCGGGCGAGCTCCCGCTCGACGGTAACGTTCTCCAGCTCCTGGTGGGCGGCGATCAGGGCAATCGCGCCTGGGGCCTCGTAGACCTCACGCGACTTGATGCCGACGAGCCGGTCCTCGACCATGTCGAGCCGTCCGACACCCTGCGCGCCGGCCCGGGTGTTCAGCTGCTGGATCGCTTCGAGAACGGTGACCTGCTTGCCGTCGATCGCCACCGGAACGCCCTGCTTGAAGGTGATGATCACCTCGTCGGCGTCGCGCGGGGTGGCCGGGTTCTGGGTGTACTCGTAGACGTCCTCGATCGGCGCGTTCCAGATGTCCTCGAGGAAGCCTGTCTCGACGGCCCGGCCGAAGACGTTCTGGTCGATGGAGTACGGGGACTTCTTGGTGGTCGCGATCGGGAGGTTCTTCTCCTCGCAGAACGCGATCGCCTTGTCCCGGGTCATCGCGTAGTCCCGGACAGGCGCGATGCACTTCAGGTCGGGGGCGAGGGAGGCGATGCCGGTCTCGAACCGCACCTGGTCGTTGCCCTTGCCCGTGCAGCCGTGGGCGACGGTGTCGGCGCCGTGCTTCTTGGCAGCGGCCACCAGATGCTTGACGATCGTCGGCCGGGAGAGGGCCGAGACCAGCGGGTAGCGGTCCATGTAGAGGGCGTTCGCCTTGATCGCCGGAAGGCAGTACTCGTCGGCGAACTCGTTCTTGGCGTCTGCGACCTCCGCCTCCACGGCGCCGCAGGCGAGCGCCCGCTTACGGATGATCTCCAGGTCCTCGCCACCCTGGCCGACATCAACGGCGACGGCGATGACCTCGGCGCCGGTCTCCTCGGCGATCCAGCCGATGCAGACGGAGGTGTCCAGGCCGCCGGAGTAGGCGAGTACGACGCGCTCAGTCACGGCTTTCTCCATTCACAGTGCGTGCGGGGTGGGCGGGCATCCATGGGGATCCATGCGGTGCTGGGTATAAGTATGCATGAGTCCGTATGGAAATCAAAGTCTCCGGAGAGATCCGGCTGCAAGTGCCCGCGAACGGGCTACTCAGCGGTGGCTCTCAGCGAGCCGCAGCAGATGGTCGGCGAGCGGCTGGCCGCCGTCCGGGTCGCGGCTGATCAGCATCACGGTGTCGTCGCCCGCGATCGTGCCGAGGATGTCGTGCACCTCCGCCTGGTCGATCGCCGAGGCGAGGAACTGGGCGGCGCCGGGCGGCGTGCGCAGCACCACGAGGTTCGCCGACGCCTCGGCGGAGATCAGCAGCTCCCCGGCGAGACGCGCCATCCGCTGTTCCTTGACCGACTCCCCCAGCGGTGCCATCGGGGTGCGGAATCCGCCCTCCGACGGCACCGCGTAGATCAGCTCGCCCCCCGAGTTGCGGATCTTGACCGCGCCCAGCTCGTCCAGGTCGCGCGAGAGCGTCGCCTGCGTGACGTTCAGCCCGTCGTCGGCCAGCATCTTGGCGAGCTGGCTCTGCGACCGCACCGGCTCCCGGTTGAGGATGTCCACGATCCGGCGGTGTCGCGCGGTGCGGGTCTGCGGTACGGCCTGGCCGCCGCCTGGGTGCGCCTCGGTCATCGTCGTCAGTCTCCGGATCGTCGTTCCCCGTGGCCCGGTCAGCCGCGGGCCGCGTCGAGGACGCCGGGAAGCGCCCGGACGAACGCGTCCGCCTCGTCGTCGCCGAGGATCAGCGGAGGGGCGAGCCGCACCACGTCGGGTGCGGGAGCGTTCACCAGGAATCCAGCGTCCTGAGCCGCCTGCTGCACCTTCGGTGCCAGCGGCTCGGTGAGCACGATACCCAGCAACAGCCCCGCGCCGCGCACATGGTCGACCAACGGGTGCCCGATCGCCTCGGTCCCGCTGCGCAGCCGCTCCCCCGTGCGCTTGACCCGCTCCAGCAGCCCCTCGTTCTCGATCGTGTCGAGGACGGCGAGTGCGGCGGCGCAGGCGACGGGGTTGCCGCCGAACGTCGAGCCGTGCTGACCGGGCGTCAGCAGCCCGGCGGCGTCGCCGAAGGCCACGGTGGCGCCGATCGGCAGCCCGCCGCCGAGCGCCTTGGCGAGAGTGACGATGTCGGGCTCGACACCCTCGGCCTGGTGGGCGAACCAGTGGCCGGTGCGCCCGACGCCAGTCTGGATCTCGTCGAGGACGAGCAGGGTGCCGGTGGCCCGGGTGATCTCACGGACGGCGCGCAGATATCCCTCGGGCGGTACGACGACGCCGTTCTCGCCCTGGATCGGCTCGATGAAGACGGCGGCGGTGTGATGGGTGACGGCGTCCCGCAGGGCTTCGATGTCCCCGAACGGCACATGCGTGACGTCACCGGGCAGCGGCCGGAACGGCTCCTGCTTGGCGGGCTGGCCGGTCAGGGCGAGGGCGCCCATGGTGCGGCCGTGGAAGCCCCCGGTGGTCGCGACCATGTGCGGACGCCCGGTGCGCCGGCCGATCTTGAAGGCGGCCTCGATCGCCTCCGCACCGGAGTTGGAGAAGTACACCCGGCCGGGGCGGCCGGACAGCCGCAGCAGCCGTTCGGCAAGGGCGACCGGGGGCTCGGCGATGAACAGGTTGGAGACGTGGCCGAGCCGGGAGATCTGGCCGGAGACCGCCTCGACGACCGCCGGGTGCGCATGGCCGAGCGCGTTGACGGCGATGCCGCCGATGTAGTCGAGGTACTCGTTGCCGTCGGCGTCCCAAAGCCGGGCGCCCTCACCGCGGACCAGCGGCAGGCGCGGGGTGCCGTAGTTGTCCATCAGGGCGTCCTGCCACCGCCCGGTCAGCGCCGCGTTCGCGTTCGTCATCGCCGGCCCCCTTCGGCCTCGTTCGCATCGGATTGCGCATCGGGAACGACCATCGTCCCGATGCCCTCGTCGGTGAAGATCTCCAGCAGGATCGAGTGCTGCACCCGCCCGTCGATCACGCGGGCGGTGTGCACGCCATTGCGCACCGCGTACAGGCAGCCCTCCATCTTCGGCACCATGCCGCTGGCCAGCTCGGGCAGCAGCTTGTCCAGCTCGCTCGCGGTGAGTTGGCTGATGACGTCGTCATTGTTGGGCCAGTCCGCGTACAGGCCCTCGACGTCGGTGAGGACCATCAGCGTCTCGGCGCCGAGCGCGGCCGCGAGTGCTGCTGCCGCGGTGTCGGCGTTGATGTTGTAGACATGACCGTCGTCGGCGCTGCGGGCGATCGAGGAGACGACGGGGATGCGGCCGTCGTCGAGCAGCGCCTGGATGGCGCCGGCGTCGATCTCGGTGATCTCTCCGACGCGGCCGATGTCCACGCTCTCGCCGCCGATCTCGGCGTACCGTTTCACGGCGGTCATGGTGTGCGCGTCCTCGCCGGTCATGCCGACGGCAAGCGGTCCGTGCTGGTTGAGCAGTCCAACGAGCTCCCGCTGCACCTGGCCGGCGAGCACCATCCGGACCACGTCCATCGTCTCCGGCGTGGTCACCCGCAGGCCCGCCTTGAACTCCGACGTCAGGCCCAGCTTCTCCAGCTGTGCGCTGATCTGCGGGCCGCCGCCGTGCACGACGACGGGCTTGAGGCCGGCATGGCGCAGGAAGACCACGTCCTGGGCGAAGGCCGCCTTCAGCGCCTCGTCGACCATGGCGTTGCCGCCGAACTTGATGACGACGGTCTTGCCGTGGTGGCGGGTGAGCCAGGGCAGCGCCTCGATGAGCGTCTGCGCCTTGGGCAGTGCGGTGTGTTTGCGCGGGGGTACCCCCGGCCGGGGGTTGGGGGAGCTCATGAGCTGTAGGCGCTGTTCTCGCGGACGTAGTCGGCGGTCAGATCGTTGGACCAGATGACGGCGGAGTGCGATCCCGCGGCCAGATCGGCGGTGACGCGCACCTCGCGGAAGCGCATGTCGACCAGGTCGCGGTCCTCGCCGACCGAGCCGCTCTTGCACACCCATACGCCGTTGATGGCGACGTTCAGCTGGTCGGGCTCGAAGACGGCGGAGGTGGTCCCGATCGCGGAGAGCACCCGGCCCCAGTTGGGGTCCTCGCCGTGGATCGCACACTTGAGCAGGTTGTTCCGGGCGATGGAGCGGCCCACCTCGACGGCGTCGTCCTCGCTCGCCGCATTGACCACCTCGATGCGGATGTCCTTGGACGCGCCCTCGGCGTCGCCGATGAGCTGGCGCGCGAGGTCGTCGCAGACGGCGTGCACGGCGTCGGCGAACTCCTGCTGCGGCGGAGTGATGCCGGAGGCGCCGGAGGCGAGCAGCAGCACAGTGTCGTTGGTGGACATGCAGCCGTCGGAGTCGACCCGGTCGAACGTGGTGCGCGTGGCGGCGCGCAGCGTCGCGTCGAGCCCTGCGGCGTCGACGTCGGCGTCGGTGGTGAGGACGACGAGCATGGTGGCGAGACCGGGGGCGAGCATGCCTGCGCCCTTGGCCATACCGCCGACGGTCCAGCCGTCGCGGGCCGCGACGGCCGTCTTGTGCACGGTGTCGGTGGTCTTGATGGCGATGGCGGCCTTTTCACCGCCGTGCGGGGAGAGTTCGGCGACGGCCTTGTCGATCCCCGGCAGCAGCTTGTCCATCGGCAGCCGCAGGCCGATGAGTCCGGTCGATGCGACGGCGATCTCGCCTGCGCTGTGACCGAGTGCGTCCGCCGCCTTCTCGGCGGTGGCGTGGGTGTCCTGGAAGCCGAGCGGCCCGGTGCAGGCGTTGGCGCCACCGGAGTTGAGGACGACGGCGCAGACCTGGCCCCCCTTGAGCACCTGCTCGGACCACAGGACGGGCGCGGCCTTGACGCGGTTGGAGGTGAACACGCCTGCGGCGGCGAGGTTCGGCCCCTGGTTGACCACCAGGGCGAGGTCCGGGGTGCCGCTCTCCTTGATCCCGGCGGCAACCCCGGCCGCCGTAAAGCCCTTTGCTGCGGTGACACTCACGGTGCGACTCCCGTCGTGGAAAGCCCTAGCTCCTCCGGGAGGCCGAGGGCGATGTTCATGCTCTGCACCGCGCCGCCCGCGGTGCCCTTGGTGAGGTTGTCGATCGCGCTGATGACGACGACCCGGCCGGCGGACTCGTCGTGGGCGACCTGCAGCAGCGCGCAGTTGGAGCCGTACACCGCCGCCGTGGACGGCCACTGGCCCTCCGGGAGCAGGTGGACGAACGGCTCGGCGTCGAGCGCCTTGGCGTACGTCTCGCGGAGCAGGCCCTCCGAGACGCCGGGGGCGGCCTTGGCGCTGCAGGTGGCGAGGATGCCGCGCGGCATCGGGGCAAGGGTGGGCGTGAAGGATACGGTCACCGGCCGGCCGGCCACCGCCGAGAGGTTCTGGATCATCTCAGGGGTGTGCCGGTGGCCACCGCCGACCCCGTACGGGCTCATGGAGCCCATCACCTCGCTGCCCAGCAGATGCGGCTTGGGTGCCTTGCCCGCGCCGGAGGTGCCGCTGGCGGCGACGATCACGGCCTCGGGCTCGACGAGCCCGGCCGCGTACGCCGGGAAGAGTGCGAGCGAGACGGCAGTCGGGTAGCAGCCGGGTACCGCGACCCGCCGGGAGCCCCGCAGTGCCTCACGGGCGCCCGGCAGCTCAGGCAGGCCGTAGGGCCAGGTGCCGGCGTGCGGCGAGCCGTAGAACTTCTCCCACGCGGCGGCGTCCTGGAGGCGGAAGTCCGCACCGCAGTCGACGATCAGCACATCGCTGCCCAGCTGTTCGGCAACGGCGGCGGACTGGCCGTGCGGCAGAGCGAGGAAGACCACATCGTGCCCGGCCAGCGCCTCGACCGTGGTGGGTTCGAGCACACGGTCGGCGAGCGGTCGCAGATGCGGCTGAAGCGCGCCGAGCCGCTCACCCGCATTGGAGTTCGCGGTGAGCGCGCCTGTCTCGGCTTCGGGGTGCGCGAGCAGCAGGCGCAGCACTTCGCCGCCCGCGTACCCGCTCGCCCCTGCCACCGCTGCCCGGAATGCCATCGAAGCCTCCAACCGTCGATGGCATGACTATACGGCGCACCGAACTTTTATGCAAAGATCCTTGGAGCCCCCGGGAAGCGCGGGGGAGAAGCCCCGCCCGACCGGCACCCACAGGCTGAGCACACCGGCGGCGCCGATGCCGCCGAGGCGGAGCGCAAAGGTGGCCTCGCGCCGGCCGCCCCGCCCTAGGGCCCCCGCCCGCGGTTCATGCCCCCTGCTGTGGACGGCCCTCACGCGCGGAGCGGCCCGTTCGGCCCGCTCAGCCCACCGCCTTGGCCGCCGCGCGTCCCGCCGTACGCCCGGAGAACAGGCAGCCGCCGAGGAAGGTGCCTTCGAGCGAGCGGTAGCCGTGCACTCCCCCGCCACCGAAGCCCGCCACCTCGCCGGCCGCGTAGACGCCGGGCAGTGGCTCGCCGCCGTCGGCGAGCACGCGCGCCGACAGGTCGGTCTCCAGGCCGCCGAGCGTCTTGCGGGTCAGGATGTTCAGCCGCACGGCGATGAGCGGGCCGGCCTTGGGGTCGAGGAGGCGGTGCGGTGCCGCGACGCGTACGAGCTTGTCGCCGAGGTAGTTGCGCGCCCCGCGCACCGCCATGACCTGGAGGTCCTTGGTGAAGGTGTTGCCGATCTCGCGGTCGCGCGCGGTGATCTCGCGGCGCAGCGCCTCCTCGTCGATGAGCGGCTCCGGGGTGATCGCGTTCATCCCCCGCACCAGCGACGACAGGTCCTTTTCGACGACGAAGTCCGAGCCGTGCCGCTTGAACGCCTCGACCGGGCCCGGAGCGCCGGGCAGGGCGCGGCCCAGGACCTCGCGGACGTTCCTGCCGGTGAGGTCGGGATTCTGCTCGGAGCCGGAGAGGGCGAACTCCTTCTCGATGATCTTCTGGGTGAGGACGAACCAGGTGTAGTCGTACCCGGTGGTCATGATGTGTTCGAGGGTGCCGAGCGTGTCGAAGCCCGGGAAGAGGGGCACGGGGAGCCGCTGCCCGCGGGCGTCGAGCCACAGCGAGGAGGGGCCCGGCAGGATGCGGATGCCGTGGTGCGGCCAAATGGGGTTCCAGTTCTCGATGCCCTCGGTGTAGTGCCACATCCGGTCGCGGTTGATGATGCGGCCGCCCGCGCGCTCGGTGACGCCCAGCATGCGGCCGTCCACGTGGGCGGGGACGCCGGAGAGCATGCGCCGCGGGGGCTCACCGAGCCGCTCCGGCCAGTTCTCGCGGACGAGGTCGACGTTGCCGCCGATGCCTCCGGAGGTGACGATCACGGCCTGAGCGCGTAGTTCGGAGGTGCCGACGACGGTGCGTGAGCTGGCGACCCCGCGTGCCGCATCGCTGTCTTCGAGCACCTCGCCGCCGACGGTGTCCACGGCGCCGGCACTGCGGCCGAGCGAGGTGACGCGGTGCCGGAACCGCAGCTCGACCAGGCCGCGCTCGGCCGCCGCCTCGACGCGCCGTATGAACGGTTCGAGCAGCCCCGGTCCGGTCCCCCAGGTGATGTGGAAGCGGGGTACGGAGTTGCCGTGCCCGGTCGCCAGGTAGCCGCCGCGCTCCGCCCATCCGACGACGGGGAAGAAGCGCACGCCCTGCGCGTGCAGCCAGGACCGTTTCTCACCGGCCGCGAAGTCCACGTACGCCTCGGCCCAGCGGCGGGGCCAGTGGTCCTCCGGCCGGTCGAAGCCCGCGCTGCCCAGCCAGTCCTGCCAGGCGAGCTCGTGGCTGTCCCGTACACGCATCCGCCGCTGCTCCGGCGAATCGACGAGGAAGAGGCCGCCGAAGGACCAGAATGCCTGGCCGCCCATCGAGGCCCGTGGCTCCTGGTCGAGAAGGATCACCTTGCGGCCCGCGTCGGCCAGCTCAGCGGTGGCCGCGAGACCCGCGAGACCTGCTCCGACCACGATCACATCGGCGTCGTACGACATCGTTTCCATCCTCGAAGGCTCGTCGGCCCGGCGCACGGGAACGGCAGTGGGTTACCGCAGGGTAGGGGATCGGTCGCGGTGGCTGCGATACGGCCCCGGCCGAGCAGGTGCAAGCCGCGAAGGCGCGCATAGACTTGGGGTATTGCGCCGGAACTGACATCGGCCGAGTCCGTCGGCAGGCACTCCTGGCGGGAGGTCATCTTGATGCACGCACACAAAGGCGACAAGCTTCTCAGGCACGGCAGGATCGTCGGACAGCATGACGAGGTCGGCGAGATTCTCGAGGTACTCGGCTCGGACGGAGGACCGCCGTTCCGGGTGCGGTTCGAGGACGGCCACGAAGGCGTGGTGTCGCCGGGCCCCGACTCGGTGATCCTGGACAAGACAGCCGAACCCCCGGGTTCACGCTGAGCGATCGCACCGGGGACCAGGGTGGGGGGACGTCCCGCCCGGCGGACGACGTACCCCCGCCGTGGGTTTCGTGTGCGCATGTTCCGTCTGCGCGCGTCCCATCTGCGCGCGTGTACGTCGCCCGCGCGTCAGACGGGTACGTCAGTGCGGGACGCGGGCCCGCGTCGGATAGTGGTCCTCGACAACCCGCCGCATCGCCCCGATCGGGTCAGCGGCCACATCCCTCGCCGAGAAGAACACATTGCCGAGCACTTCCCGCCATTCCTCGTCGAGGGTGAGGTGGCGGGAGAGTTCCCGCGGATCCTGCCAGGCCGCGGGCTGCCCCGCGGCTCCCTCCCGGTAGAGGGCCTCGCCGACGTAGAGGTGGACTCCGGTGCCGGCCACCACCTCCGCCCACCACGGCACGAGCTCGGCGTAGTCGGCTGCCTGCAGTCCGATGTTCCAGTACAGCTGCGGGCAGATGTAGTCGATCAGCCGCTTGCGCACCCAGCCGCGTGAATCGGCGTACAGGTCGTCGTAGCTCTGGGTGCCCGCGCTGGTGTGCGAGCCCTGCGGATCCGTCGAGAGGTTGCGCCACACCCCGAAGGGGCTGATGCCGAAGCGGGCGCGCGGCCGGGTCCGCCGTACGCGGGCCGCCGTCTCCCGCACCAGGAGCTCGGTGTTGTGGCGGCGCCAGTCGCCGCGGTCGCCGAAGCCCGAACCGTACGCGTCATAGGCCTCGTCGTCGTCGAACTCCTCGCCCGCGACGGGGTACGGATAGAAGTAGTCGTCCCAGTGGACGCCGTCCACCGGGTAGCGGGCGACGGCGTCGAGCATCGCGGCCTCGACGAAGTGGCGCACCTGGGGCAGTCCGGGGTTGTAGTAAAGCTGTCCGGCGTAGCGGACCACCCATTCGGGGTGGCGGCGGGCAGGGTGGCGTGGGGCGAGCTTCCCGAGGTCGTCCTGAAGCGAGACCCGGTACGGGTTGAACCAGGCGTGGAGCTCCAGACCGCGCCGATGGGCGGCGTCGACCGCGAATCCCAGCGGGTCCCAGCCGGGGTCCTGGCCCTGGGTGCCGGTCAGGTACTGCGACCACGGTTCGAAACGGGACGGCCACATTGCATCCGCGGTCGGCCTGACCTGCAGCAACACCGCATTGAGGCGGTGGCGCACCGCGGTGTCGAGCAGCGATTCCAGTTCGCTGCGCTGTTCGGCGGCCGACAGGCCCGTCCTGGACGGCCAGTCGAGATTCCTCACGCTCGCGATCCATGCGCCCCGGAACTGCGCGGGCAGGTCGTCCGGGCCCTCCCGGCCGTCGCGGGCCGCTGCGGTAGAGGCCGCGGTCAGGTTCCCGCCGATCGCCGCCACGGCCGTCGCCGCCGCCGCCGTGAACTGCCTGCGTCGCATCATGGCCACCATCCCTGGCTGCCCGTCATGTCCCGCCGATGATGCGGGAGATGACGGGCCGCGGGCAATGGGGCGCCGATCCTCGGCGCGCCGCGGTGCGCCGCGGTGCGCCGCGGACGCATGGAGCGGCAGGGGCATGCCAATGCCCGGGATCCACCCTCCGGGATCGCCCACCCCGGCCTCCTGGTGTGCAGTGTAGGGTCGCGAATGGCGCCGGGCGTCGCCGACGGGGTGGTCCGCCGCCTGCCGCCCTGTGATCCGGGGCAGCGACTGTGCAGAGGGAGAGGGAAGCGCGTTGAGCGACATCCGTTTCGTCGGGGTAGTGGGCTGCGGCCAGATGGGCTCGGGCATCGCCGAGGTCTGCGCCCGTTCCGGTCTTGACGTCAAGGTCGCCGAGACCACCGGTGAGGCGCTGGAGCTGGGCCGTACGCGGCTGACGAACTCCCTCGACCGCGCCGCAGAGCGCGGCAAGATCACCGAGCTGGAGCGGGACGAGACGCTGGCCCGCCTCACCTTCACCACCGACCTCGGGGAGTTCGCCGACCGCGATCTGGTGATCGAGGCGGTCGTCGAGAACGAGCAGGTCAAGACCGAGATTTTCCAGGTGCTCGACCAGGTGGTGACGCGGCCGGACGCGATCCTCGCCTCGAACACCTCCTCGATCCCGCTGGTGAAGCTCGCGGTCGCCACCTCGCGCCCGGACCATGTGCTCGGCATCCACTTCTTCAACCCCGCCCCGGTCCAGAAGCTGGTCGAGCTGATCCCTGCGCTCACGACTGGCGAGGAGACGCTGGTACGCGCCGAGCGGCTGGTGGCCGACGTCCTCGGCAAGCACGCGATCCGCGCCCAGGACCGCTCCGGCTTCGTGGTCAACGCGCTGCTGGTCCCGTACCTGCTCTCGGCGATCCGGATGTTCGAGTCCGGCATCGCCACGCGTGAGGACATCGACAACGGCATGGAGCTCGGCTGCGCCCACCCGATGGGCCCGCTGAAGCTGTCGGACCTGATCGGCCTGGACACCGTCGCATCGGTGGCCGACTCGATGTACGCGGAGTTCAAGGAGCCGCTGTACGCCGCTCCCCCGCTGCTGCAGCGCATGGTCGACGCCGGCCGTCTCGGCCGGAAGACGGGCCACGGGTTCTACGACTACGCCTGACCGGGCGCACGCACCCATACACCGGTGCCCGCGCTCCACGCGGGAGCGCGGGCACCGACGGCGTGGTCAGCGCGGTCAGCGGGATCGGTCGGCCGTCAGCGGGCGCCGATCTGGCTCGGGGACGGGACATTGTTGGTCACCGTGGCTCCCTGGCCGGCCCCGGCCGACTTGACGGAGTTCAAGGTGTTGTTGAACTGGTTGAAGTCGGCGTCGCTCGCCTTGCCGCTCTTCATCTTGGCGGCGAGCGCCTTGAGCCCGTCCACGCTGCCGGTCAGCGGCGCGACGGCCTTGGAGAGCAGCGGGTCGCCCTTGGCGTCGTTGATGGCCGCCTTCAGCCGGTTGTAGGCGAACGTTCCGGCGAGACCTGCCTTGATGAACGCCGCGGTGCGCCCCTTGGCGCCCTTCTTGAACGTGCCTGCCTTGAACGGCTTGTAGATCCACTGGTAGGTGGCGCCCGCGGCGAGGCTGGCATTGGCGATGAACTTCGTCTTCGCCAGCTTGACCGGGTTCGGGCTGGACGTGGCCGCCACCGGCTGGGCCGCGCTGCCTCCGGCAGCGTTGTGAGATGGCGTGCTGGAGCAGGCCGGCAGGACGAACATCATGGCGCCCAGCAGCGTGCCGGCCAGCGCCTGCTGTCGCAGCTTCGGGGATGTCAACACGGTCCACCTCCGGTGGTCCGACGGATGAGTTTCCGTTCCCAACCCTCGGCCGATCATCGTCGGCGGGCGACCTGCCATAGGCCGAGCGGGTGATTGCGCCTCATGCGGCTCTACCTTCTTCCTGGGTCCGCCCCAGCCATTCGTAGGGTTGTGGCACCCAGGGGAGCTGGGTGTGGCTTTCATGCGGCTGCCGACCATGGCTCGCAAGGCTTGGCCGCCCGGCTCCCCACGACGACTCGGCCGCCGATTGGGAAATGCGAACTGGTCGCTGTGTAGAGCAATGCCGGCGAGGTCGTCCGTGGTACGCACTGCAAGTACGACGAGTTGGAGCACGATGAGCCGGATATGGGCCGGGACCGACTGCGGCAAGACCCACCACCACTGCCTTGTCCTGGATGCTGAGGGCGCCACTCTGCTGTCGCGGCGGGTGGCCAACGACGAACCTGAGCTGCTGCAGCTGATCGGTGATGTCCTTGACCTCGCCGACGGAGATCAGGTCACCTGGGCTATGGACATGACCGGTGGGGAGCCCGGTCTGCTGATCGCCTTGCTGGTCAACCACGGGCAGGAGCTCGTCTACATTCCTGGCATCGCGGTCAACCGGGCCTCCGACAGCTACCGCGGTGCGGGCAAGACCGACGCCCGGGACGCCCACGTGATCGCCGACCAAGCCCGCATGCGCCGTGACCTGCAGCCAATCCGCGCTGGCGACGACGACGCCATCGAGCTGCGGCTGCTGACCGACCGTCGCGTTGACCTGGTCGCCGACCGCACCCGCACCATCAATCGGCTCAAGGCCCTCCTGACCAGCATGTTCCCGGCGCTGGAACGCGCTGTCGACCTCGGCACCACCGGAGCGCTGACGCTGCTGACCGGCTACCAGACCCCGGCGGCGATCCGCCGCACCGGCATCCGTCGGCTGACCACCTGGCTGCGCAACCGCAAGGTCAGAGGCTCCGAGACCCTGGCGACGAAGGCCGTCGAGGCCGCCGAGCGCCAGCACACCGCCGTCGCGGGCGAGAGCGCTATCGAGAAGATGGTGCACACCCTCGCGAAGGAGGTGATGGCCCTCAACGAGAAGATCGCCGAGGCAGACAAGCTCATCGAGGGCCGGTTTCACGAGCACGAACTCGCCGAAGTGATCGAGTCCATGCCCGGCATCGGCACGATCCTCGGCGCCGAGTTCCTCGTCGCGACCGGCGGCAGCCTGGACGCTTTCCCCACCGCCGACCGCCTCGCCGCCTTCGCCGGAGTGACCCCCGCTCCGCGCGACTCCGGCCAGGTCAGCGGCAATCACCACCGGCCACAGCGATACCACCGACGCCTGCAACGGGTCTTCTACACCTCCGCGCTCATCAGCATCCAGCGCGACCCCAACTCGCGCCGGTTCTACGACAGGAAGCGCGCCGAAGGGAAACGTCACGTCCAGGCCGTGCTGGCCCTTGCCCGCCGACGCGTCAACGTTTTGTGGGCCCTGATCCCCGACCGACGGTGCTACCAAGTCGCACCTCCGGCAACGGCATGCTGAGCGTCCGTCCCTGTCTTGCCGCAGGTCATCGCATCCTTCTCCGCGCGGCTGCGGGGTGCGAAGATCGACAGACCCATATCTGACGGGGGGCGTGGATGAACGTGCTGATCAGGCCGGCGCGGGTGACGGAAGCCGAGATCCTCAGCGACTTGGCGCTTCGATCCAAGGCACATTGGGGCTATGACGCCGAGTTCCTTGACGCCTGCCGAGACGAGCTCACCGTTGTCGCGGGCGAGGTCGCACGTCGGCGAGCCACGGTGGCTGACCGGGACAGCCGCATCCTGGGCTTCACGACTCTCGAGGGACAGCCACCCACAGGCGTTTTGGGCATGATGTTCGTCGAGCCGCAGGTCATCGGCCAGGGGATCGGCCGCCTGCTGTTCGAACACACCATCGCTGCCGGGCGAGAACTGGGGTTCGCCCAGCTCATGATCGACGCGGACCCGAATGCCGAGCCTTTCTACCGTGCGATGGGCGCAGTACGCATAGGAAACGTCCCCTCTGGCTCCATAGCAGGCAGGACGCTGCCGCAGATGGTCGTCACCATCCAGCGCTGAACCAGCTCCGCTTGACAACGTCATTGGGAAGCCTGCAGCGCACGGCCCGGCAGCCGCCCCGCCGACCAAACGCTCGGCGGGGCGGCTGCGGAGTGCGTCAGTGCACGACCACCGTGGTCGAGGGGGACGCCGTCATGGCGCCCACGACGCGCAGCTGCTGCGTGCCCTTGGCCTTGAGCGTGGCGTTGAGCTTGTAGCTGCTGCCCTTGGTGACGGTGGTGGTCGCCCGCAGCGGTACCCACTTGCCCTTGACCATTTCCTGAAGGGTGAGCTTGGTGCCGATCTTCAGGCCCTGGGTGCGGCCGGTGAACACCACCGGCTTGCCGGATGCCACCGTGGCGGGGGTGGCCCTGATGGTGATGTAGCCCATCGCGCTGCTGGGCGTGGACGAGCTGCTGGGCATGGACGACGGGAGCATGTGGCTCGGGTAGGGCGACGGCTTCTTGGCCGCGCCCGCGCTCGGTGCGGCGGAAGCGCCGAGGGCACCGGCGGCCAACAGGGCGGCGGTGACGGCACCGATGGCGGCTGCACGGACGGAACGGATCGAACCGCTGGACTTTGTGGCGTTCACGGCGCTCCTCCTGATCTCGGCTGAGTGTCCGGAGTGTCCTTGGAGCCTTCAAGTCGTCGTGGTGACAGTCGTCGTGGGGAAGGGGACCTGTTTCAGGCTATTCCGGGAAATACGGATTCGCACGTTTTGGGCAGAGATCTATGGCCAAAGCTCCGGCGCTACCTGGGTAGCAGCACGGTGCGGTGCGGTGCCGCTCCAGCACTCTCCGCCGACGTGCACGCGGCGATGACGGTGGCGCCGGCCTCGGCCGTACGACGCAGCGCCGACCACATGCGCACCCGCGCGGCCGCGTCGAGTCCGGCGTCGGGATCGTCGAGGCGCAACGCATCACCGGCAGGGCGCAACCGCTCGGCGAGGTCACGCAGCAGCGAAGTGCGACGAGCTCCCGGTGGGCCGATGACAACGAGGAGTTCACCGGTGAAGGCTGACGAACGGGCGCCTTCTGAGGCGGCAGTTGCGGTGGCCATAACCACAGATCTACCAACATTCAGGGCAATTGACGCCTCGGCGCACCGGAACGCATGACATCGATCGGGCCGGCCGTTCCAGATGTCCAGATGTGTGGGTGCGGCCGGCTCCCTCGCCGGCCGCACCCACAACGTCAGGCTCTCGCGAGGGCACTCACGCGCCGCGCAGCACCGCTCCGGTGCGCTCGGCGGCCGCAGCGACCGCCGCGTCGCGGGCGGCCGACGTCTCCTCTGCCGTCAACGTGCGGTCGGGGGCGCGGAAACGCAGCGCGTAGGCGAGCGACTTCTTGCCCTCACCGATCTGTTCGCCGGTGAAGATGTCGAACAGCCGCAATGATTCGAGGAGTTCGCCCGCGCCGTCGCGCAGCGCGGACTCGACCGCGGCGGCCGGCACCGAAGCATCCACCACCAGTGCCACGTCCTGCGTCGCCACCGGGAACGTCGAGACGCGCGGCGCCACCAGCGCCCCCGTGCGGGCGCGCTCCAGCAGCTCCAGGTCGAGCTCCATCGCCGCCGTGCGCTCCGGCAGGCCGAGCGCCTTGACGACCCGCGGGTGCAGCTCGCCGGCGTGGCCGACGAGGGTCTCCTCGCCGTCGACTCGCACATGAAGCGCAGCGCAGCGGCCCGGATGCCACGGGGCGTACTGGGCGCTGGAGACGGTCAGTTCGACGCCCGCCTCACGGGCGACCGTGCGGGCCGCCTCCACGGCGTCGGCCCAGCCCGCGGGGCGTCCCTGACCCCACCAGCCCGCCTGCTCGCGCGCTCCGGCGAGCACCACCGCGACGTGGCGCGGCTGGTGCGGCAGTGCGGCGTCGAGGGCGGCGATCTCCTCGTCCAGCGGCCGGCGGTCGACCGGGAGCCGCGGCGGGGCGGGCTCCTCTCCGCTGGGCAGGAAGACCAGGCCGGTCTCGAACAGCGCGAGATCGCGGTTGCCCCGCCCCTCGTTGCGCCGCAGCGCACCGAGCAGCCCCGGCAGCAGCGTGGTGCGCAGCGCGGGCTCCTCGTCGGAGAGGGGGTTGAGGAGGGTGACGGTACGGCGGCGCGGGTCACCGGCGTCGATGCCGAGCTGGTCGAAGACCGCCTCGCCGAGGAACGGGTACGTGGGTGCCTCGACATAACCGGCTCCCGCGAGCGCGCGGCCGATGCGGCGCAGCAGCCGCTGCGACTCGGTGAGGCCGCGGCCCGGCGGGACGTTCGGCAGGGTGGACGGCAGCGCCTCATAGCCTTCGAGCCGGATGACCTCCTCGGCGAGGTCGTTGGGCTCGCTGAGGTCGGGGCGCCAGCTGGGCACCGTGACCACGAGCTCGTCGGAGCCGTACACGTCGCAGCCGATCTGCTGCAGGCGGCGTACCACGGTCTCCCGGCCGTACTCCATGCCCGCCACCTTGTCCGGGTGGTCGGCCGCCATGGAGACGGTGCGCGGCGCGGACGGCGAAATGATCTCGGTGACCCCGGCCTCAGCCGTGCCGCCGGCGAGCAGCACCAGCAGGTCGACGGTGCGCTGGGCCGCGGCCGAGGCGGCCTCCGGGTCGACGCCGCGCTCGAACCGCTTGGACGCCTCGGAGATCAGCTTGTGGCGGCGCCCGGTGCGCGCGACGGCGACCGGGTCGAAGTGCGCCGCCTCGATGACGACTTCGGTGGTGCCCCGCACCTCGCCGGTCTCCTCGTCGCGCACGGCGTCGGCGATCTCGGTGTGGGCACCGCCCATCACGCCGGCCAGGCCGATCGGTCCGGAGTTGTCGGTGATCACCAGGTCCTCGGGGTCGAGGACGCGCTGCACACCGTCGAGGGTGGTCAGCTTCTCGCCCGGCTGGGCACGGCGCACGCCGATAGGGCCGTCGAGACGGTTCTTGTCGTACGCGTGCAGCGGCTGGCCGAGTTCGAGCATGACGTAGTTGGTGACGTCGACGGCGAGGGAGATCGGCCGCATCCCGGCCTTCTGCAGGCGCCGCTGCAGCCAGATCGGAGAGTGCGCCTCCAGGTCGAGTCCGGTGACCGTGCGCGCGGTGAAGCGGTCGCAGCCGACGGGGTCGGAGACCTTGACCACGTAGCCGTACGGGTTCGGCGGGGGAACATCGAGCAGCGCCGGGTCGCGCAGCGGCAGCCCGTAGGCGATCGCCGTCTCGCGGGCGACGCCGCGCATCGACAGGCAGTAGCCGCGGTCGGGGGTGACGGCGATGTCGAGGACCTCGTCGACGAGTTCGAGCAGCTCGATCGCGTCGGTGCCGGCCTCGTGCTCGGGCGGCAGCACGATGATGCCGTCATGGTCGTCGCCCAGGCCCAGTTCGCGGGCCGAGCAGATCATGCCCTCGGAGACGCGGCCGTAGGTCTTGCGCGCCGAGATCTCGAAGTTGCCCGGCAGCACACCGCCGGGCAGGATCACGACGACCTTGTCGCCGACACGGAAGTTGGTCGCACCGCAGACGATGTTCTGCGGCTCGCCGGTGCCTCCCCCAGAGCCTCCGGCCTGGGAGGTACCCCCCGCGGTGCCGACGTCCACCTGGCAGTACCGGATCGGCTTCTTGAAGCCCGTCAGCTCCTCGATGGCCAGCACCTTGCCGACGACGAGCGGGCCCTTGAGCCCGGCGCCGAGTTGCTCGACCCTTTCGACTTCGAGGCCTGCGTCGATGAGCTTGGCCTGCACGTCGCGGCCGGTCTCGGCGGCCGGCAGGTCGACGTACTCCCGCAGCCAAGAAAGCGGGACCCGCATCAGATCTCCATCCCGAACGGCCGGGTGAAGCGCACGTCACCCTCGACCATGTCTCGCATGTCTTCGACGTTGTGGCGGAACATCAGCAGTCGTTCGATGCCGAAGCCGAACGCGAAGCCGCTGTACTTGTCGGCGTCGACGCCGCAGGCGGTCAGCACCCGGGGGTTGACCATCCCGCAGCCGCCGAGCTCGATCCAGCCCTCTGAGGAGCATGTGCGGCACGGGTTGTCGGGGTCGCCCACCGACGCGCCGTGGCACACATAGCACTCCATGTCCATTTCGGCGGAGGGCTCGGTGAAGGGGAAGTAGTTGGGGCGCAGCCGGGTCTTCAGGCCCTCTCCGAACAGGGAGCGCACCATGTGGTCGAGGGTGCCCTTGAGGTCGGCCATGGTCAGGCCCTCGTCGACGGCGAGCAGCTCGACCTGGTTGAAGACGGGGGTGTGGGTGGCGTCCAGTTCGTCGGTGCGGTAGACGCGGCCCGGGCAGATCACGTAGACGGGCGGCTCGCGGTCGAGCATCGAGCGGATCTGGACCGGGGAGGTGTGGGTGCGCAGCACGACGTCGCCGGAGTCGCCGGGGCCGAGGCCGTCACCGAGCCGGGTGCCGTCCCCGCCGCCGGTGTTGACGAAGAAGGTGTCCTGCATCGTGCGGGCGGGATGGTCCTTCGCGATATTGAGGGCGTCGAAGTTGTACCACTCCGCCTCGACCTCCGGGCCCTCGGCGACCTCGTAGCCCATGGCCACGAAGACGTCGGCGATGCGGTCGGCCAGGGTGGTGAGCGGGTGCCGCGCGCCGGCCGGGACGCGGTCGTAGGGAAGCGTGACGTCGACTGCCTCCTCGACGAGCACACGGGCGTCGCGCTCGGCCTCCAGTTCCTCCTGGCGGGCGGCCAGCGCCTTGTTCACCGCGCCGCGGGCCTGGCCGACGCGCTTGCCCGCGTCCGCCTTGGCGTGCGGCGGCAGGGCGCCGATCTCGCGGTTGGCGAGCGCCAGCGGGGAGCGGTCGCCGACGTGGGCAGCCTTCACCTCGCGCAGCGCCTCCAGGTCGGGCGCGGCGGCAATGGCGGCGACCGCCTCGTCGCGCATGCGCTCGATCTCTTCAGGTTTCAGTGCCTCGACCTCGACAGGGTCGTACGACTTATTGGGTGCCGACATCTCTTCCCGTACTTCCGGTGGTGTGAGCGCGGTCGGGCCTGCGCCAAGGCCTGCGCCAAACGCCGAGTCTAATGGGCGGGCGACCGCGCCCGGCCCGATGATCACGAGCTGGTCACCGAGCGGGGACGGTGGACGACTGAAGAAGCCCGTCGGGAGGGGTCAGGCCAGGAAGGCCGGAGTCCCGACGGGCAGGATAAATCGGAACTGGGCGCCGCCGCCCGGGGCGCGGCCCACCGTGATCGTCCCGCCGTGCGCCTCGACGATGCCCTTGACGATGTACAGGCCCAGCCCTGTGCCTCCGCGCTTGTTGCCCCGCCAGAAGCGGGTGAAGACGCGACTCATCGACTCCTCGGGGATGCCGGGGCCTTCGTCGCTCACGGTGACGGCCGTTCCTTCCGTGCCGGGCTTGCCGGACGCGCCAGGCAGCACATCCGGGGTCACCTCAATGGTGACCCTTCCTTCGCCGTGGCGCACCGCGTTTTCCAGCAGGTTGCCGAGCACCTGGTCGACCTTGTCGGGATCGGCCCACAGGGCGGGCAGCCCGCGGCCCACGGCGACGTCGAAGCGCTCGCGGGGGATGCCGGCCGCGATCCGGGCGTCGACGTGGCGGCGGACGGCGACGGCGATGTCGACGGGCTGGCGGCGCACTTCGAGGCGCCCGGAGTCGATGCGGGAGATGTCGAGGAGCTCGGCGATGAGCCGGGTGACACGGTTGGCGTCGGCGTCGACGGTCTCCAGCATGACCTTCTTCTGATCGTCCGTGAACCGCTCCCACTTGGCGAGGAGGGTCGCGGTGAACCCCTTGACGGAGGTGAGCGGCGAGCGCAGCTCATGCGCAACGGTGGCGATCAGCTCGGCGTGGCTGCGTTCGGTACGCCGGCGGGCCTCGGTGCCGCGCAGGGCGATGACGAGACGCCGCACCGGGCCCGCGGGCTCGTCGCGCAAGTACCGGGCGGTGACCAGCACCTCGCGGCCGCCGGGCAGCAGCAGATTGCGCTCGGGCTGGCCGACGCGGGTGGCGAGCCCGTGATACGGGTCGGTCAGCGCCCACCAGCGCCGGCCTTCGAGGTCCTCCAGGGGCAGCGCTCGCTCGATGGGCAGGCCGATCGCCTCGGCCGGGCGCAGGGTGGTCAGACGGGCGGCGGCGGCGTTGAAGCAGATGACACGGCCGTGCTCGTCGGCGATCACCAGGCCGTCGGGGAAGTCGTCGGGGGTCACACCCAACCCGGAAAGGCCGGGTGCGGGCAGGCCGCAGGGATCAGTGGTGTCGGCGGTGGTGGTCGTGGTGCCGGACGTCGTGGTCTTCATCCCCGTACCCCCTCTCGGGCCCGGCCCGCCACATTACTAGCTGGAGGTCACGCTGCGGCACCCTCCGGGAGCACGCTGCGCACGGGCGGATGCGTAGAGACAGACGGCGGCGGCGGTCGCGAGGTTGAGGCTCTCTGCCTGCCCGTGGATCGGCACGCGCACCACCGCGTCGGCGAGCGCGCGCGTCTGCTCGGGCAGGCCCCACGCCTCGTTGCCGAAAATCCAGGCGGTGGGCCCGCCCATCGTCCCCTCGTCGAGCTCGGCGTCGAGGTCCCGCTCCCCGGCGCCGTCGGCGGCGAGCACCCGCGCGCCCGCGGCGCGCAGCCCCGCCGCGGCCGCCTCGACGGGCACACCGACGGCGACCGGCAGGTGGAAGAGGCTGCCCACGGAGGCACGGACGGCCTTGGGGTTGTACAGATCGACAGAGGCGTCGGTGAGGACGACGGCGTCGGCCCCGGCGGCATCGGCGCAGCGCAGGACCGTGCCGGCGTTCCCGGGGTCGCGCACGTGCGCGAGGACGGCGACGAGCCTGGGTGCAGACCGCAGGATCTCCTCGAACGGCGAGTCCAGGAAGCGGCAGATGCCGACGATGCCCTGCGGGGTGACGGTGTCGCAGATGTCGGCGACGACCGCCTCGGTCGCGATGAACACCTGGGCGCCCGCGGCGCGGGCCGCGGCGAGCAGCTCGGCGTGGCGCTCTGCGGCTTCGGGCGTCGCGTAGAGCTCGATCAGCGTCCGGCCGGTGCCGCCCCGGTGGGTGACGGCCTCGCGGACCGCCTGCGGGCCCTCGGCGATGAACCGGCGCTCCTTGCCGCGGAAGCTCCGCTTCGCCAGCCGCCGGGCGGCGGTGACGCGCGGGGATCGCAGGGAGGTCAGCTCGGGGCTCGCCATGGCGTGATGCTCGCTTCGGGATTCGGATCGGTGCGATCGGCGCGGTGTCGGACAGCACACGGACCCGCAGGCTTGGGCCTGCGGGTCCGGAACGCTGACGAGCTTCAGGCGGCCTTCGGCGCGTTGACGTCGCTCGGGAGCGCCTTCTGGGCCACCTCGACGAGCGCGGCGAAGGCGTTCGCGTCGTTGACAGCGAGCTCGGCGAGGATCTTGCGGTCCACCTCGATGTTGGCCGCCTTCAGACCCTGGATGAAGCGGTTGTAGGTGATGCCGTTGGAGCGGGCAGCGGCGTTGATGCGCTGGATCCACAGCTGACGGAAGTCGCCCTTGCGCTTCTTACGGTCGTTGTAGTTGTAGACGAGGGAGTGGGTGACCTGCTCCTTCGCCTTGCGGTACAGGCGGGAACGCTGACCGCGGTAGCCGCTGGCCTGCTCGAGGATTGCCCGGCGCTTCTTGTGGGCGTTCAACGCCCGCTTGACGCGTGCCACTTCGTAACTCCTTGTAGGGGACCGTGGTGGTACTCACACGGTCCAAAGCGAATGGGTCCCGGTTCGGATGGCGCGCCCCGGTCGGGGCGCGGCCGTCACTTGCCGAGAAGCTTCTTGATCTTCTTGGCGTCGGCCGGGGCCATCTCGGCGTTGCCGGTCAGGCGGCGGGTGAGCCTCGACGACTTGTGCTCGAGCAGGTGGCGCTTGCCGGCCCGCTCACGCAGCACCTTGCCGGAGCCGGTGACCTTGAACCGCTTGCTCGCACCGCTGTGCGTCTTGTTCTTCGGCATGGCGCCGTTCGTCTCCTCGTCGCTGGCCCTCCCGTACGCGCCGGTTGAGCGCGCACGGAGAGCGTCAGTACTGCATTACTGCACTGCATTGCTGCACTGCGTCACCCGGAGCGGTGCCCCGGGCCTCTTGATGGGCGGTGCCTCAGTTGGCCTCGGCGGGAGCGCTGTTCTGCTCCTGCTTCGGCTCCTCCTGCGGCTGGCGACCGGCCTTGCGGGCGGCCTGCGCCTCGCGGGCTTCGGCCATCGCCTCGGTCTTCTTCTTGTGCGGACCGAGAACCATGATCATGTTGCGGCCGTCCTGCTTGGGGTTGGACTCGACGAAGCCGAGCTCCTGGACGTCCTCCGCGAGGCGCTGCAGCAGCCGGAAGCCCAGCTCGGGGCGGGACTGCTCGCGGCCTCGGAACATGATCGTGATCTTGACCTTGTCGCCCTGCTTGAGGAACCGGACGACGTGACCCTTCTTGGTGTCATAGTCGTGCGGGTCGATCTTCGGCCGGAGCTTCATTTCCTTGATGACCGTGTGCGCCTGGTTCTTGCGCGCCTCACGGGCCTTCATGGCCGACTCGTATTTGAACTTTCCGTAGTCCATGAGCTTGCACACCGGCGGGCGGGCAGTGGCTGCCACCTCGACCAGGTCCAGGTCGTACTCCTGGGCAAGCTCCAGGGCCTTGGCAAGCGGCACGATGCCGACCTGCTCGCCACTGGGACCGACGAGTCGCACCTCAGGGACGCGAATCCGGTCGTTGATGCGGGGCTCGGCGCTGATGGGGCCTCCTCGGTTGCACCACGCGGCCGCCTGGCGGACAGCCGCGCATGGTCTTCACTGGTGACCCCGCACATCGGGACGTGAAAAACGCCCCCGTGCGGGACACAGGCGGGGCTCCTCTCAACCGGGAGCACCGCCGCGCATATTCCGCGGGGGCGCATCGGGCAGCCACCACATCGTGTGACAGGGTTACTGCCTGACCGGACCCGCCGACCCGTAGGCCGGTCAGGTGGGAGTCGGGAGCTCCACTTGCGGGCCGGGCACACTGGTGTCCGGCCGGTCGATCTCCAAGCATAGCAGTGTCCGGGCGAAGGGAGTAATCGTCCGAATGGGGCCTATCGTGTGCGTCATGAGCGACGACACCTCCTCCACCGGCAGCACCCCGGACTTCGACACCATGACCCGAGACATCGCCGACGTCCCCGCGGTCGAGGTGATCACCACCGTGGCGGTCCACCTGATGAGCGCGGCGGCGGTGAACCTGGGGCTCGCCGAGGAGGGGGCGGACCACAAGGACCTCGACGAGGCGCGCAAGCTGATCACCGCGCTGGCGGGCCTGGTCACGGCCGGCGCCCCGGAGATCGGTTCCTACCACGCCGGTCCGCTGCGCGACGGGCTCAAGTCGCTCCAGCTGGCGTTCCGTGAGGCATCGGTCGTGCCGGACGAGCCGGGCCAGGGTCCGGGCGAGAAGTTCACCGGCCCGGTACTCGGGCGCTAAGGCCGCTAAGGCCGGGGCTCGGTACGGCTGAAGAGCGGCTCGCCCGGCATTCGTACGCCGTCGGGGAGCAGCGCCAGGTCGAGGCCGCGCACGAGTCGCGCACGCAGCGCCTCGTCAGCGGCGAGCGCCGTCGCCACGCGCCGTGCGACGGCACCCACCTCCTCGGTGGAATCGATGACCAGTCCGACCGTGCCGTCCGTCGTCCTGTCGCTGCTCGCAACCAGGTGGGCGCGGAGCACCCTCGGCTCGGCGGCGACCACGTCGCGTACGGCGCCGGCGACGGCAGGGTCGGTGAGCGGGTCGAGGCGGTCGCGTCCCGAGGCGAGTGCGTGCAGCGCCGGCCCGGCGAGCGCGTAGGTGACCGGCCCGGCCATGTCGATCAGCAGCGTGTCGGCCTGCTCGTGCGCGAGGGCCTGCAGCGCCTGGTGCAGCGGTACGGCGACGGGCCGGGCGTCGGCGCGCCAGCGCGCCAAGGAGTCGGTACAGGTGAATGCGGGCAGCGCCCGCCGGCCGTCGGGCGCCTGGATGGTCGGCACCGCCATCTCGCTCGTCTTCTCCCGGCGCAGCCCGTCCGGCCCCTTCTCGGACTCGCCGAGCACGGCGACCACCGGCACCAGGAGCCGCGCGCCCGGCAGCGCCGCGAGCACTCCGGCTTCCGCTGCGTCCCCGGCGGGATCGGCGGCGTAAGCGGAGAGCGCAGCCGCAAGGCGGGGGTCGGCGGTTCCGTCGTCATCGGAGAAGCCCGGGTCCGGGATGTTCTTTCCTGCCACCGCACGAGCGTAGCGGCCGGCCGATCCGCCGTTTTCTCACGGGGTCTTCATCTTCGGCTCAGCACTCACGCAGATGCGCTGCGTAACGTTGCACCCCATGGGGAAGGACAGACCTGGCGGTTCGCGGCGTCGCGCAAGGGGCATGCGCCGCACCGCCAGGTCGACGGCGAGCGCCTGCGCGGTCACGGTGATGCTCGCGGTGAGCGCCCTCGCGGGCGCGGAGTTCGTCAAGGCGCAGTCGCGTGCGCAGGGTCTGGTGATAAGCGGCCCCGCCGAGTACACGACCAGCAAGAGCGCGGAGGCCGGCGAGATGGACGCCGCGCTGGCCCGGGCGGTGGGCTCCATGGATACGCACGGCGCCGTCGTGTCGGTCGCCGTCCTGGACACGGTGACGGGTGACGGCGGGGTGTACGGGCGCGGCGCGTACGACACCGCGAGCATCGTCAAGGTCGACATCCTCGCCGCGCTGCTGCTGCAGGCGCAGGAAGCGGGACGTTCCCCCACCGACGAGGAGCGGGGCTACGCGGCCGCCATGATCGGGCGCGGCGACGACGGCGCGACGACCGCACTGTGGAACGGCATCGGCGGCGCCCCCGGCCTCGACGCGGCGAACCAGCGGCTCGGCCTGACCGGCACCCGCGGCGGGCCCGGCGGGATGTGGGGATTGACGCGGACGACCGCGGCCGACCAGGTCACGCTGTTGCGTGCGGTGTTCGGCGACGACTCCGAACTGAACGTGGCGTCGCAGAAGTACGCCCAGGGGCTGTTGGACCGGGCGGCGCCTCCGAATCAGGGCTGGGGCGTCTCGGAGGCGGCGGACGACGCCTCGCGCAGCGCCGCGAAGAACGGCCTGATGCAGCGGACCTCCACGCAGTTGTGGGACATCAACAGCATCGGGCGGGTCGAGGCCGACGGGCGCGGCGTGCTGATCGCCGTGCTGTCGAGCGGCAATGCCTCACGCGCCACCGGCACGTCGCTGGTGGGGAGCGTTGCGCAGACCGCCGTGCAGGCGATCCTCAGCTCGTAGACCACGGCTGACCGCTGACGCGGCTCACGCGCAGCCGGATCGCCGCGGTGGCCGAGATCAGCACCGCTCCGGCGATCGCACAGCCCAGATCGATCCACGGTCCCGCACCGATGCCGGACGAGGCCTGGGCGTGTACCGGCTGCGGCCCCGGGCCGAAGTACTGCTTGGCGTACGCGGCGGGTGCGGGCGCCTCCGGCTGAGGTGTCAGCCTTGCGGCCGCCTGCAGCGCGGCGACGGGGTCGATCATGCCGTAGCCGACGTCGTCGTTGCGCCCGCCCGGCGGGTTGTCGGTGGCGGTCTGTTCGAGCACCTGCTTGATCTGGGCGGGGCTGAGGCGGGGATCCGCCGAGCGGATGAGCGCGACCACTCCGGAGGCGTAGGCTGCGGCGGCGCTGGTGCCCCACCCTTCGTAGTACTGGCGGTCGGGGTCGGCGATCACCACGTCGACGCCGGGCGCGCCGACCGCCGCGTACCAGCGGGAGGTCGAGAACGCGGCCCTCCTGCCGTAGCGGTCGAGCGCGGCGACGGCGATGACACCCGGGTAGGCGGCCGGGTACGAGGCCGGGTCGCCCTGCTGGCCGCTGTTGCCGGCGGAGGCGACGACCACGATGCCCTTGGAGAGCGCGTACTGGATGGCGTTGTCCTCGTCCGCGTCGGGATGAGCGGACTTGCTGTCGTCGCCGAGCGAGAGGTTGATGACGTTCGCGCCGTGGTCGGCAGCCCAGCGGATGCCCTGCGCGAGCGCGCCGCCACGGGTGTCGCGGGCACGCTGCCGCTGCGGGTCGGTGTCCTCCAGGATCACCCGCACGGGCAGGATCCTCGCCTCGGGCGCGATGCCCATCACGCCGTCGCTGCCGCCGGGACCGTGGCCATGGCCTGCGATGATGCCCGCCATGGCGGTGCCGTGCCGGGCCCAGTCGCCGTCGCCCGGCTTGGCGCCGAAGCCGATCAGATCGGTGCCGGGCAGCACCTGCCCGGTCAGGTCCGGGTGGCTGCCGTCGACCCCGGTGTCCAGGACGGCGACCGTGACGCCGCGCCCCCTGGAGGTCTGCCAAGCCTGCTGTGCGTCGAGCACCTGCAGCGGCCACTGCTGGTCGCGGATCGAGTCGGCGAACGCCGCCGGGGCGCCCGGGAGCAGCACGGTGACGACGGCGGCGAGAGCGCAGAGCAGGGCGGTGGCGGCGGTACGCGCCGGACGCGGGACACGGACGGGCGCCACCGTCGCCCGAAGGGCGTCCGTTGAGGGTGGTGGTGGGAGACGGGTGGGCGTCATCGGGCGGCTCCGGCGCTGGACTCGTGGAGCGCGGCCCGGGTGGCGGCCACGAGGCGCTGTTCGATCGCGATGGTCAGGCCGCGGGCGTCGTACCCGAGTCCTGCCTGGGCGGGCGCGCTGGTGGCGCCCTGGATGGTGGCCGCGGCGGCGGGTTGGGGGTCGGTGACGGTACGGCTGTCGGCGAAGCCGCTCACCGCGTAGACGACCGCGGGCAGCTCGTTCAGGATGTCCACCTGCCAGCTCGCGCGCTGTGCGAGGCCGAATCCCGTCGAATCCGTACCGGGGAAGGCGACCGGACGGGGCATCAACTCGGCGTCCTGGCCGAGGTGCTGGGCCCTCCATGCGGCGCTGAGGCGGGCCATCCCAGCCGGGTCGGCGCGGGTGATGAGCAGACCGACGGTGGTGACGTCGCTCGATGTGGAGTCGGTGTACGTGGCGCGCACCAGCCGCCGGCAGCCGACCGGCGCGAGCGTCTTCGCCAGTGCGGGGTCGAACGCGCCGTCGCAGTCGCTGTCCGGTGCGACACCGACGCGGGTCCAGGTGCGGTCGGCGCCGCCCGGCCCGGCGCCCGGGCCGTTCACGGTGGGCGGGAAGAGCGTGTCGACGGGGACGTTGTGCCACAGGTCGTGGGTCACGGCGTAGGCGGCCGTGGTGGATTGGGCGGCCGGTTGTGCGGAGGCGGGGTAGCCGCCTATCGAGTACCCCGCGGCCGCACCGATCAGAAGGCCCATTCCTACCACCAGGCACACTCCGGCCACGGCCCTGCCACGGGCCACGCGCCGCTGCACCTCGGGGGGCAGGGTCGCGTGCGGGGACGGCGGGGTGTAGCGCGGCCGCGGTCCCGGCGGGACGGCATACGGCGCGGCCGTCGGCCGGTAGGCCGGCGGCATCGGTGGCATCGGTGGAAACGGGGGCGGCGCAGGGGGTGTCAGGGGCGGGTGAGGCCGGCCGGTCGGTCCCTGGCGGCCGGGGAATCGCCGTCCGCCGCCGTCGACTCCGGTGCCCACCCGGTGCCCCCTCCTGCCCAGCGCGTACACGCCTCACGACGTGGCCATCATGCCCGGTCCCGACCGCGGGGACCCGGTTCGACGGCCACTCTACGGTGTGTGACTGTGCGCGCGTCCGGCAGTCCGTATGTTGTCCGCTCCTGTTCGTGCCGTTGCCCCCGGGACGCGAACAGTGCAAGCTGCCCGCATGGCTGATCGCGTTGCCGACCGGGCCCGCTACGACCGGGCCACCGCTGCTCTCGACGCGCCGCTGGCGATCGTGGACTTGGCGGCGTTCGACGCCAACGCCGCCGATCTGGTGCGCCGCGCGGGCGGCAAGCCGGTCCGGGTGGCGAGCAAGTCCGTACGGTGCCGTGCGCTGCTTGAACGGGCGCTCGGTATGGATGGTTTCGCCGGGATCATGGCGTTCACGCTCGCCGAATCGCTGTGGCTGGCCCGTGCCGGGTTCGAGGACGTGCTGCTCGCCTATCCGTCCGCGGACCGCGGCGGCTATGCGGAACTCGCCGCCGATCCCAAGCTGGCGGGCGCCGTCACGGTGATGGTCGACGACACCGCCCAGCTCGACCTGATCGACGCGGCGCGCGCGGGTGGCAGCGAGGAGGTACGGGTCTGCCTGGAGCTGGACACGAGCCTGCGGCTACTCGGCCGCCGGGTGCGGATCGGCGCGCGCCGCTCGCCACTGAGCCGTCCCGCCCAACTCGCCGATCTGGCCCGGGCGGTGGTGCGGCGCCCGGGCTTCCGGCTGGTGGGGCTGATGGCCTACGAGGGGCATGTGGCCGGTGTCGGGGACGCGATCGCGGGCCGTCCGCTGCGTTCGCGCGCCGTCCGACTGGTGCAGTCCGCCGCGCGGCGCGAGCTCGCCGAGCGCCGCGCGGAGGTGGTGCGTGCGGTCCGCGCGGTGGCACCGGAGCTGGAGTTCGTCAACGGCGGCGGCACGGGCAGCGTCCAGCACACGGCGGCCGAGCGAGCGGTGACGGAGATCGCCGCGGGGTCGGGGCTGTTCGCACCGCGGTTGTTCGACAACTACACCTCGTTCCGGGGGCGTCCGGCCGCGCTCTTCGCCCAGCCCGTGGTGCGGCGTCCGGGGGTCGGTGTGGTGACGGTGCTGGGCGGCGGCTACCCGGCGTCGGGGGCGGCAGGACGCGACCGGCTGCCCGAGCCGTATCTGCCCGCGGGTCTCTCGTACGACCGGCAGGAGGGCGCCGGCGAGGTGCAGACGCCGCTCCTGGGCTCGGCCGCCGACGACCTGCTCATCGGCGACAAGGTGTGGTTCCGGCACGCCAAGGCCGGGGAGCTGTGCGAGCGCTTCGCCGAGCTCCATCTCGTCGAGGGCGACCGGGTGGTGGGCACGGTGCCCACCTACCGCGGCGAGGGCAAGACCTTCCTGTGATGGCTGCAGAGGACTACAGCGGCGTGACGTAGGCCCCGGCGATGCCGCCGTCGACGAGGAACTCCGAGCCGGTGATGAACGAGGAGTCGTCGCTGGCGAGGAAGGCGACGGCGGCGGCGATCTCGGTGGCCTCGGCGAACCGTCCGAGCGGGATGTGGACGAGCCGGCGCGCCGCCCGCTCGGGGTCCTTGGCGAACAGCTCCTGCAGAAGTGGTGTGTTGACCGGCCCCGGGCACAGCGCGTTGACGCGGATGCCCTCGCGGGCGAACTGCACGCCCAGCTCGCGTGACATGGCCAGTACGCCGCCCTTGGAGGCGGTGTACGAGATCTGCGAGGTGGCGGCGCCCATCACGGCGACGAAGCTGGCGGTGTTGATGATGGAGCCCCGGCCCTGCCGCTGCATGTAGGGCAGCGCCGCCTTGCAGCACAGATAGACGGAGGTGAGGTTGACCTCCTGGACGCGCCGCCAGGCGTCGATGCCGGTGGTGAGGATCGAGTCGTCGTCCGGGGGCGAGATGCCGGCGTTGTTGAAGGCGATGTCGACGCAGCCGTAAGCGTCGTGGGCTACCGCGAAGAGCGCCTCGACCTGCTCGGCGTCGGTGACGTCGACACGCACGAACAGGCCTCCCACGTCGCCGGCGGCCGCCTTGCCCGCCTCCTCGTCGATGTCGGCGCACACCACGTTGGCGCCTTCGGAGGCGAGCCGGCGGGCGGTGGCCAGGCCGATGCCGCTTCCGGCTCCGGTGACGACGGCCGTACGGCCGGGCAGTCGGCGGCAGACGACCTCGCGTGCCTGGTCTGTCATTGCTCACTCCTCCGTGCTGATGAAGACGTTCTTGGTCTCGGTGAAGGCGCTCAGGGCGCCGGGCCCCAGCTCGCGGCCCAGGCCGGATTCGCCGAAGCCGCCGAAGGGGGTCCAGTAGCGGACGGCGCTGTGGGAGTTGACGGACAGGTTGCCCGCGGTGACGGCCCGGGAGACCCGGATCGCGCGGCCGACGTCGCGGGTCCACAGCGATCCGGCGAGGCCGTAGCGGGTGGCGTTGGCGAGCCGTACGGCGTCGGCCTCGTCGTCGAAGGGCAGGACGACGGCCACGGGACCGAAGATCTCCTCGGTCGCGGCGGGCGCGTCCTCGGCCACGTGGGTCAGCACGGTGGCCGGGTACCAGAAGCCCTTCCCGCCGGGTGCGCTGCCGCGGATCGCGGCGGGCGCGTCCTCGGGGACGTAGGACCGTACGCGCTCGCGCTGCGCCGCCGAGATCAGGGGGCCCATCTGTGTCGCGGGATCCGTGGGATCGCCCACGGTGACGGCCTTGATGTGGGGTTCGAGCAGTTCCAGGAACCTGTCGTGGACGCTGCGCTGGACCAGGATGCGGCTGCGGGCGCAGCAGTCCTGCCCGGTGTTGTCGAGGAACGACATGGGGGCTGCCGCGGCCGCCGTTTCGAGGTCGGCGTCGGCGAAGACGATGTTGGGGCTCTTGCCGCCGAGTTCCAGGGTGATCCGTTTGACCTGGCCCGCGCAGCGGGCCATCACCTGCTTGCCGACGGCTGTGGAACCGGTGAAGACGATCTTGGCGACGTGCGGATGGTCGACGAGTGCAGTGCCGGTGACCGGCCCTGCGCCCGGAAGGACCTGCAGCAGCCCTGTGGGAAGGCCCGCCTCCAGGGCGAGTTCGGCCAGGCGCAGCGCGGTGAGCGGGGTGGTCTCGGCGGGTTTGACCACGACCGCGTTTCCCGCGGCGAGCGCCGGCGCCGCGGACCAGGCCGCGATCGGCATCGGGAAGTTCCACGGGACGATGACGCCGACGACGCCGAGCGGTTCGTGGAAGGTGACGTCGAGGCCGCCGGGGACGGGGATCTGGGCGCCGCCCAGCCGCTCCGCTCCCCCGGCGCAGTAGTCGAGCAGATCGCGTACGTTGCCCGCCTCCCAACGGGCGTTCCCGATCGGGTGGCCGGCCTCCCGCACCTCCAACGCGGACAGTTCTTCAAGGTGTTCATCGACGACGGCGGCGAAGCGGCGAAGCTGCCGGGCGCGGTCGGCGGCCGGCAGGCGGGCCCACTGGCCCTGGGCGAGCAGCGCGCGGGCCACGGCGGCGTCGACCTGGTCCGGCGGCGTGGCCGGAACGGTGGCGATCACCTCCTCGGTGGCGGGGTTCAGCACCTGGTGCTCGGTCGGGTCCTGCGTGCGGTGCTCCGGCAAGGGTGTCCTCACATCCGTTCGAAGGAGCGGTAGCGCTCCCAGTCGGTGACGGCGCTGTCGTAGGCGTCCTGTTCGACGCGCGCCATGTGGGCGTAGTGGTCGACGACCTCGTCGCCGAAGGCGCCACGCGCCAGGTCGCTCGCCTGCCACAGCTCAGCCGCCTCGCGCAGCGTCGCCGGTACGTGGACCGCGTTCCCGACGTAGGCGTTTGCGGTGCACGGGTCGGGCAGTTCCAGCTCGTGCTCGATGCCGTACAGGCCGGCCGCGACCATCGCGGCGACGGCGAGGTAGGGGTTGACGTCGCCGCCCGGCACGCGGTTCTCGAAGCGCAGGGAGTGGCCGTGGCCGATGACGCGCAGGGCGCAGGTGCGGTTGTCGGGGCCCCAGGCGACGGCGGTCGGGGCGAAGGAGCCGGGGCGGTAGCGCTTGTAGGAGTTGATGTTGGGCGCGTACAGGAGGGTGAAGTCGCGCAGGGCGGCGAGCTGCCCGGCGAGGAAGTGGCGCATCGTGGGCGACATGCCGTGTTCGCCGCTGTCGTCGGCGAGTACTGGGTCGCCCGCCTGGTTGCGCAACGAGAGGTGGATGTGGCAGGAATTGCCCTCGCGCTCGTCGTACTTGGCCATGAAGGTGAGCGCCGACCCCTGCTGGGCGGCGATCTCCTTGGCACCCGTCTTGTAGATGACGTGCTGGTCGCAGGTGACCAGCGCCTCGTCGTACCGGAAGGCGATCTCGTGCTGGCCGAGGTTGCACTCGCCTTTGGCGGACTCCACGGTCATCCCTGCGGCGCCCATCTCGTTGCGGATGCGGCGCAGCAGCGGCTCGACGCGTCCGGTGCCCAGCACCGAGTAGTCGACGTTGTACTGGTTGGCGGGGTTCAGTCCGCGGTAGCCGCACTTCCAGGCGTCCTCGTAGGTGTCGTTGAAGACCATGAACTCCAGCTCGGTGCCGACCAGTGCCGTCCAGCCGCGTTCGGCGACGCGGTCGAGCTGGCGGCGCAGTATCTGGCGCGGGGAGGCGGCGACGGGCGTGCCGTCGTGCCAGGCGAGGTCGGCGAGGAGCAGTGCGGTGCCCTCGTTCCAGGGGGTGCGCCGCAAGGTGGCCTGGTCGGCGTGGATGGCGAAGTCGCCGTAGCCGCGCTCCCAGGAGGACATCGCATAGCCGTCGACGGTGTTCATGTCGGCGTCGACGGCTAGCAGGTAGTTGCACCCTTCGGTGCCTCCTTCGAGCACCTCGTCGAGGAAGAAGCGGGCGGCGAATCGCTTCCCCTGCAGGCGGCCCTGCATGTCGGTGAAGGCGAGGACGACGGTGTCGACGGCGCCCGAATCGACGAGCCGCCGTAGCTCGTCCACGGAGAGCGGCGGTGTGCGGTCAGCCACGGGGTAAGCCTCCTGTCGGGAACCTGGATGTCTTAAGGTATGCGGTAGAACCTTTACTTGGGAAGAGGTCCCGGACGGTCGCCGACGGTCCGGGAGGGTCCAGGACGGTCCGGGAGGCGGTCGATGAGTGGGAGTCAGGTGACGGACGGTACGCACGAGGCGGACCGGCTCTCACCCGTGCTGCGCCCGGTACGCGCGGGTAGCGGCTTCGAGGAGGCGCTCGAACAGATACTGCAGGTGCTGCGGCTCGGCCTGGTGCCGTACGGCGAACGGCTGCCCGCGGAGCGGGAGTTGGCCGACCGGATGGGCATCAGCCGGGTGACCCTGCGCGAGGTGCTGAAGGTGCTGCAGGAGCAGGGCCTGGTGGAGAGCAGGCGCGGCCGGTACGGGGGCACCTTCGTACGCTACCGGGCGGGTGCGCTGACGACGGCGTCCTCCGGCCAGGACACCCAGGAGGAGTTGCGGCGCAAGGTCGCGGGCATCGACCTGGAGGACGCACTGCGCTTCCGCGAGGTGCTGGAGGTCGGTGCCGCCGAACTGTGCGCCGGCCGGCGGCTCGGCCCGGCGGAGCAGGAGCGGCTGCGTGAGTGCCTGGCCGCAACCAATGACGCACCGCTGGGCGACTACCGCCGGCTCGACACGCGGCTGCACCTGACGCTCGCCGAGCTTTCCGGGTCACCGTCGCTGGCCGCCGCCTACGCGGGCGTGCGCGCCTCTGTCAACGACCTGCTCGACTGCATCCCGCTGCTGGTGCGCAACTTGGAGCATTCGCAGGTGCAGCACGCGGCGCTGCTCGACGCGGTACTGGAAGGCGACGCGGACGGCGCCCGCGAGGTGATGCGGGAGCACTGCGCCGGCACGGCGGCGCTGCTGCGCGGCTTCCTGCTGTAGGAAGCCGCGCGCGTAAGAGCCACGTGAATAAGGTCTTCACGGGAACCATTGGGGCGTACGTATGCTCGACGGGGCGATCGTCGAGAAGCCGCCGGAAACCGCCGCGAGAGGAGAGCGCACGTTGGACAGGCCGCCGCTGATCGGTGTAACCACCTATCTGACCGAAGCCCGCTGGGGAGCGGCGTGGACGCTGCCGGCGGCGCTTCTTCCGGCCGCCTACCCCCGGCACGTGCAGTCCGCCGGTGGTCTCGCCGTGATGCTGCCGCCGGACGACCCCGCCACGGCGGCCGCTGTCGTCGAACGGCTCGACGGCCTCGTCCTCGCGGGCGGGGAGGACCTCGATCCCGCGCTCTACGGTCAGCAGCCGCACCCCCGTGCCGGCGACCCCGTGCCCGAGCGCGACCGCTGGGAGCTCGCCCTTCTCGCCGCCGCGCTCGACCGTGACCTGCCCGTGCTCGGCATCTGCCGCGGCATGCAGCTGATGAACGTCCACGCCGGCGGCACCCTCGTCCAGCACCTGCCGGACCGGGTGGGCCACGACGGGCACAACCCGCAGGTGGGCGTCTTCACCGGCCATGCGGTCACGCCGTCCGCCGGTGTGCTCGCCGGCGACGTGCTGGACGGGGCCACCCCGGTGGCCACCCACCACCACCAGGGCGTGGACCGTCTCGGCGACGGCCTGATCGCGACCGCTGCGGCGGAGGACGGCACGATCGAGGCGGTTGAGTTCACCTGCCACCGCTTCGCCCTCGGCGTGCAGTGGCACCCGGAGATGGGCGACGACCTGCGTGTCATCAAGGCGCTGGTGGCGGCCGCCCGATCCGGCGCCGCCCGCTCTACGGTCGCCGCAGGCTGAGCGCGAGCAGATCACGGGAGGGGCCGGCCGGGCGCTGCCCCGCGGGCCACACCGCGCGCAGCTCACGCTCCAGCCCGGCCATCTCGACGGGGACTTCTACCAGACGGCGGGCCGCGAGCTCGTCGGTGACGGCCAGTTCGCTGAGCACCGTGGGTCCTGCCCCGCTCACCGCCGCCGCCTTCAACGCCGTCGTGGAGGCCAGTTCGAGCAGCGGCGGGGCAATCCCGCCGTGTGGCGCGAACGCCGTGTCGAGCACCTGCCGGGTCCCCGATCCCTGTTCCCGCAGGACGAGCGGGGCGGCGGTGATCTCCTGGGCGCCGAGAGGCGTGCGCCGGCGGGCCCAGGGATGGCCGGGGGCGACCACAAGCACCAGCCGGTCGCGGGCGACGACCGTCCCGTCGAGGCCGCTGGGCACATCGAGCCCCTCGACGTAGCCCAGGTCGGCCTGGCCGTCGAGCACGTGCGAGGCCACCGCGGCGGAGTTCCCGGCCACCAGCGAGACGGCCAGCTCAGGCCGCCGGTCCCGCAGGGCGATCAGCCAGCCGGGCAGCAGGTACTCGGCGATCGTCATGCTCGCGGCCACCCGCAGCCGCGAGTCACGGCGGGTGCGCAGCGCCTCCGCGCCCGCTGCGAACCCCTCCGCGGCCTCGATCACCCGACGCGCCCAGTCGGTGACGAGCGTTCCGGCCTCGGTGAGCCGCGATCCGGTGGGCGAGCGTTGGACGAGGCCGACGCCAAGCTGTCGCTCCATGGCCCGGATGCGGGAGCTGGCAGCGGGCTGGGTGATGCCCAGCTCGCGCGCGGCGCGGCCCAGGCTGCCGAGGCGCGCGACGGCGAGCAGCAGCTCCAGGGCGCCGAGGTCCGGTACGCGATGGGCCAGCGGCCCTGCGTCCCGCCGGCCGTCATGACGCTCGCTGCTCATAAAGCCAGCTTATGCCCTGAGAGCGGATTGATCTCTAGTGGGCGGACCGCCCAGCGGCGAGCCTGAGGCCATGGCCACACTCGCACCGCCGCAGTCCCGGTCCCTCGCTCCGGCTTGTACGCCCGGGCGTTCCTTCGTCCGGGACCTCGGCCCCAATTGGTACGCCGCGGTGATGGGCACCGCCATTCTCGCCACCGCCGGTGCAGCGGTGCCGGCGGACGTCCCCGGTGTGCACGCCGGGCGCGTCACCGCATGGGCCCTGGCGCTGCTGATGCTGGCCGCGCTCCTCGCCGCCCGTGCCGTGCACTGGGTACGCCACACCGACCAGGCACGCCGTCACCTCCTCGACCCGGCGGTCGCCCCGTTCTACGGGTGTCTGTCGATGGCCCTGCTCGCGGTCGGCGGCGGCACGCTCACGGTCGGCTCGGACATCGTCGGGGCGCGCGCCGCCACCGTGGTGGACGCGGTGCTGTGGAGCGCGGGGACGGTGACCGGCCTCGCCGCGGCCGCCGGCATCCCGTACCTGATGGTGACCCGTCACCGGATCGAGCGGGGGAGCGCCTCGCCGGTGTGGCTGCTGCCGGTCGTGGCGCCGATGGTCTCGGCGGCGCTGGGTCCGGCGCTGGTCGGCCGCCTTCCGGCCGGGCAGTGGCGGGAGGCGATGCTGCTCGGCTGCTACGCCATGTTCGGGCTGAGCCTGCTGGCGACGCTCACGATCCTGCCGCTGATCCTCTCCCGTCTCGTGCATGAAGGTCCGCTGCCGACGGCGCTCACGCCTGCGCTCTTCCTGGTGCTCGGGCCGCTCGGCCAGTCCGTCACCGCGACGGGCAATCTCGCCGATGCCGCCGACGGTGTGGTGCCCGAGCCGTACGCCGCTGCGATGGGCGCCTTCGCCGTGCTCTACGGGGTGCCGGTGATGGGATTCGCGCTGCTGTGGCTGGCGTTCGCGGGGGCGATGGTGGTGCGGGCGGCGCGGCGCGGCATGCCGTTCGCGATGACGTGGTGGGCGTTCACCTTTCCCGTCGGCACCTGCGTGACGGGTGCGGCGGGGCTCGCCCGGCACACCGGACTGCACGCATTCGGCTGGCTGGCGATGGCGTTGTACCTGTGCCTGCTGATGGCATGGGCGGTGGCCGCCGTCCGTACCACCCGCGGGGTGGTCAGCGGCACGTTGCTCGCAGCGCCTCGGCGATGACGGCGGGCGCCTGGCTCAACGAGGGCCCGTACCAGGTGAGATGGCGGCCGCTGACGAGAGCGGTGCGCAGCCCGGGGAAGGCCTCGGGGCCGTCGTCCGCACTGAACCGGTACGGTTCGTCGGGCAGGACGGCCAACTCCGCGCCACAGGAGGCGAGTTCGCCGATGGGTACACGGGGGTAGCGCTCGGCGTGGTCCGCGTAGGCGTTGTCGATCCCGAGCCGCGCCAGCAGATCGCCTGCGAAGGTGTCCCGTCCCAGCACCATCCACGGCCGCCGCCACACCGGGATCACCGCACGCACGCGGCCGTCCGGCGCCGGCAGCGCGCGCCATGCGGCCTCCGCCTCGTCCAGCCATGCCGGCCGGCGCACTCCGCAGCCCCACACCAGCACCCGGTCGAGCTCGGCGAACGCCTGCTCCAGACTGCGTACTTCGGTGACCAGCACCCGCAGCCCTGCCGCGCGCAGCGCGTCGAGGTCGGGTGCCCGGTTCTCCTCCTCGTTGGCGACGACGAGGTCGGGGGCGAGGGCGAGGATGCGCCCGGTGTCGGGATTCTTGGTGCCGCCGATGCGGACGACGTCGAGCCCTGCGGGGTGCGTGCACCAATCGGTCGCGCCGACGAGCAGGCCGGGCGCCGTGACGGCGATGGCCTCGGTGAGCGACGGTACGAGTGAGACGACGCGCATGGTCGGGCCTTTCGGGGCGGTCCTGGACGTGGGGGGCGGTCAGCGGTGCGGGTCGGCAGCCACGTCGATGTGGTCGGCGACGCCGACGAGGACGACGCGGGTGCCGGGGACCAGGGCACGCCAACGGTGCTTGACGCCGCCGGAGAGGTAAAGGGTGTCGCCGTGCGAGAGCCGGTAGCTGTGGCCGTCCGCCTCCACCTCGGCCTCTCCGTCGGCGACGTACAGGATCTCGTCGTTGCGGTGCTCGAAGACGCGCTCGGCGCCGTGCTCACCGGTGAACTCCAGGGCGTGCAGCTGGTGGTGGCCGCGCACCAGCGGGCGGGCCCGCCCCTCCCCCGCGCCTGTCAGGCCCGCGTGGGTCCCGGCGCGGACGACATCCACCCGCCGTGGCGCCTCCGACGCGGCGAGCAGCTGCACGGCGGTGGTGTCCAGGGCGTCGGAGATCAACTGCAGAGAGCGCATGCTCGGCCGGGCACGGTTGTTCTCGATCTGGCTGAGGAACGGGACGGAAAGACCGGTGCGGCGGGCCACCTCGGCAAGGGTGAGGTCCATGGCCCGCCGCTGCCGCCTGATGGCGGCACCGACCCGCGGCCCCGCTGCTTCGTCCCTCACGTCGCTTCCCGTCCCGTCGCGCTTGTGTCGGGGCGATGTCGTCCCCATGACGCACCGATCGGTAACCGCCCCTTACCCCTGTTGCAGAGGCAGCCTAACCCCTAACGTGTTTGCCGGTATCAAAAAAAGTTTGATACATCCCGTCTGACCAGGAGGAGAGCAGTCATGGCAACCGTCGACCAGAACTCCCGCCGACGCCGCGGCACCGGCCTGATCGCACTCGACGCAGACGCCGCCTTCGACGGCTGCACCCTCTTCGCCCCGCTCACCGGCAGCGGCGAGGTGTACCTGATCGACGCGCGCGGCGCGGTGGTGCACCAGTGGAACCTCCCGTACCGGCCCGGACGGCACGCCCGGCTGCTGCCGGACGGCACGCTCGCGTACAACGGCGTGCTGCCGGACGAACCTTCCCTGTTCCCGATGTGGCACAAGTACCGCGGCGGAGTGATGCTCACCGCCGCGCCCGACGGGACGATCCTCAGCGAGCACCAGGACCCCCTCCAGCACCACGACGCCAACCACCTCGGCGACGGCCGCATCCTCTACACCGCCGTCGAACCCCTCACCGGCGCCGCCGCCACATCCGTCGGCGGCGGCATACCCGGCTCCGAGCCGGACGGCACAGTGTGGGCCGACACCATCCAGGAGGTCGACGCGGACGGGACGGTCACCTGGTCCTGGCGCGCGGCCGACCATCTCGACCGGCAGGAGTTCCCGCTCCACCCGCACCACTCGCGCGAACACTGGCCGCTGGTCAACAGCGTCACTCCGCTCGCCGACGGGAACATTCTCTCCAGCCTGCGCAGCGTCTCCGCGGTGGTGGTCATCAGCCGCTCCACCGGCGAGGTCGTCTGGCGCTCCGAGCCCGGCGTCGTCTCCCAGCAGCACCACCCCACCGAGTTGGAGAACGGCAACTTCCTCGTCTTCGACAACGGGGTCTTCCGGCCCGGATGGGACGTGCCGTTCTCACGCGTCATCGAGATCGAGCGATCGAGCGGCAAGGTGGTCTGGGAATACCACGACCCGGCGCGCGAGTCGTTCTTCGCGCCCTTCATGGGCAGCGCGCAGCGGCTGCCGAACGGGAACACGTTCGTCACGGACTCGCCGTCCGGGCGGCTCTTCGAGGTGACGGCGGACGGCTACCTGTGCTGGGAGTACGTGATCCCGTACTTCGGTGCCTACCAGGAGTCCGAGGTGCGCAGGCTCTTCCCGGCCGAGCCCAACGCCGTCTTCCGGGCCTACCGCTACGGCGCGCAGGACGTGCCCTGGCTCGACGACGGGACCCGGTCATGACCGCGGCCGCCGGCGTGCGCCCGGTGGTGCACCCCGACGGGACCCGGTCATGACCGCGGCCGCCGGCGTGCCCCCGGTGGTGCACCCGGTCGACGAGCGGCTGCCGTGGCGGCGCCTCGTGCCGCTCTCCGTGCAGCACGTGCTCGCGATGATCGCCACGCCGGTCTCCACCACCTTCCTCACCGGTCAGGCGATCGGGCTGTCCGCGGGCCGCACGGCCGCGCTGCTCAGCGCGACGCTGATCCTGTGCGGGGCGGGAGCGCTGCTGCAGTCGTTCGGGGTGCGCGGGGTCGGGGCGCGGCTGCCGTTCGTCATGCTCCCCGGCGGGGCGGCGGCCGCGCTCTTCCTGCAGATCGCCAGGGCGCACGGTGCCGCGACGGCGAGTGGTTCGGTGCTGCTCGCGGCGGCGCTGCTGATTGCTGTGGTGCCGCTCTACCGAAGGATCGTGCCGCTGTTCCCGCCACTGGTGCTGGGGACGACGGTGCTGCTGATCGGGGTGAGCATGATCCGGGTGGCGGCGCAGCTGATCACCGGGACCGGGGCGCAGGCGGTGCGCCCTGCACCGTCGGCGGTGGTGCTCGCCGGGGTGACGGTCGCCTCCACGGTGCTGTGCTTCCTGCTGCTGCGCGGGGCGTGGCGGCAGTCGGCGGTGCTGATCGGGATGGCGGCCGGTGCGGTGATCGCGGTGACCACGGGGCTCGGGTCGTTCGCCTCGTCCGGCGGCCACGGTTCCGCGCTGCCCAGCCCGCTCCCGTTCGGCGCGCCGCGCTTCGATCTGCTCGCCGCGCTGCCGCTGCTGGTCTTCGCCCTCTCCTCGCTCGCCGAGGCGACCGGCCAGACCGTGCTCAACAGCGAGGCGGTGGGCCGCGTGCCCGACGCGGCGCGCGACGTCCCCCGGGTCGTGCGTGCGGACGCGCTGGTGTCGCTCGTCGGTGCTCTGTTCGGCACCTCGCTGCTGGTGACGAGCTCGGAGAACATCGGGATCGTCCACCTCACCGGCGTACGCAGCCGCTTCGTGACGGCGGGCGCGGGCGTGCTGCTGATCGTGACCGGACTGGTGGCGCCGCTTTCACGGCTGCTCGCCGGGATTCCGCAGCCGGTGGTCGGTGGCAGCGCACTGGTGATCTACTCGGCCATCACGGTGATGGGCATCCGGATGCTCCAGCGGGCTGATCTGGCCGGGCGCGGCGAGTCCGCCGTGGCGGCGCTCGCCCTCGTGGCAGGGCTGCTCCCGGTCGTCGTCCCCACGCTCTATCTGGGGTTCCCGGGCTGGGTGCAGACCGTACTGGGCAGCGGTGTGGTGGCCGGGACGCTCACCGGCGTCGTCCTGCACGCGCTGTTCCAGTCATTCCCGTCGGCCCGCGGTAGGGCATCATCATCTGCGTGAGCCGACGTCTGATGCTTCTCGACACCGCCAGCCTCTACTTCCGCGCGTACTTCGGCGTGCCGGACTCGGTGAGGGCCCCGGACGGCACACCGGTCAACGCGGTGCGCGGGCTGCTCGACTTCATCGCCCGGCTGGTCGGCGACCACGCGCCCGACGACCTCGTGGCGTGCATGGACGCCGACTGGCGCCCCCAGTGGCGGGTGGACCTGATCCCGTCCTACAAGGCGCACCGCGTCGCGGAGGAGGTCGAGGGGGGCGCGGACATCGAGGAGGTACCGGACACGCTCTCCCCGCAGGTGCCCGTGATCGAGGAGGTGCTCGACGCCATCGGCATCGCCCGGGCCGGCGTACCGGGGTACGAGGCGGACGACGTGATCGGCACCTTCACCGCCCAGGCGTCCGGCCCGGTGGACATCATCACCGGCGACCGCGACCTGTACCAACTCGTCGACGACGCACGCGGAGTGCGGGTGCTCTACCCGCTCAAGGGCGTTGGCACGCTCCAGGTCACCGATGAGGCGCTGCTGCGCGAGAAGTACGGGGTGGACGGCAGCGGTTACGCGGATCTCGCGCTGCTGCGCGGCGATCCCAGCGACGGGCTGCCGGGCGTGCCCGGGATCGGCGAGAAGACCGCGGCCAAGCTGCTGGCCACGTACGGCAGCCTCGCCGGGATCATGGCGGCGGTGGACGATCCGGCCTCCAGGCTCCCCCCGGCTCAGCGCAGGCGTCTCGACGAGGCACGGCTGTACGTCTCGGTGGCGCCCGAGGTCGTACGCGTCTCCCGCCAGGTACCGCTGCCGGACGTCGAGGTGGCGCTGCCCAGAGGACCGCGCCGGCCGGAGGCGCTGGAGGCGCTCTCCCGCCGCTGGGGTCTCGGCGGTTCGCTGCAGCGGCTGCTCGACGCCATCGCGCGCTGATCCGCCTCAGCCGACGGAGGAGTAGGCCACCACACCGCGCAGCAGACCGTCGACCGCCTTGCGGGCGGTACGGCGTACCGTGCTCCCCTCCGAGGCGGCCTCCGCTATCTGGCCGAGTACGTCGATCAACTGCTTGGTCCAGCGGACGAAGTCGCCTGCGGGCATGTCCGACTCGCGCAGCACGGAATCGAGGCTGTGGCCCGAGGCCCACTGGTACGCGCACCAGGCGAAGCCGAGGTCGGGCTCGCGCTGGCCCACCCCCTCGGTCTGGTTGATCTTGTGCGCTTCCTCCAGGGCGTCCAACCGGCCCCATATGCGCACCATCTCGCCGAGCGCGTGCTTGGCGTTGCCGCCCGGCAGCTTCGGCGGGAGAGCGTCGTCGGCGGCCCGCGCCTCGTACACCAAGGCCGAGGCGCAGGCGGCGAGTTCGGCCGCTCCCAGACCCTCCCAGACCCCGTCACGCAGGCATTCGCTCGCCAGCAGGTCGAGTTCGCCGTAGAGCCGGGACAGCCGCCGCCCGTCCGCCGTGACCTTGTCGCCCTCCAGGTAGCCGAGCTCGGTGAGCAGGGCATAGATCCGGTCGAAGGTGCGGGCGATGGTGTTGGTGCGGCCTTCTATGCGCCGCTCCAGCTGCTGGGTGTCGCGGCGCAGCCGGTAGTAGCGCTCGGCCCAGCGGGCATGGTCCTCGCGCTCGTCGCACCCGTGGCAGGGATGGGCGCGGATTGCCGTGCGCAGCCGGGCGATCTCGGCGTCGTCGGCGGCGGTCGAGCGCTGCCTGCGGTGCCGCCCGGGCTCCAGATGCCCGGCCTTGGAGCGCATCGCGGAGGCCAGGTCGCGGCACGACTGCGGGCTGCGGGCGTTGAAGGACTTGGGGATCCGCATCCGGTCCAACGCCTCGACAGGCACCGGGAAGTCGGCCTGCGCCAGCCGCTTGACCTGCCGTTCGGCGGTCAGGACAAGCGGGCGCGGCCCGTCGTTGTACTCGGCGGCCGGATGGCGGTGGTGCTGGCGCCCGGGGCTGCGTCCTGCGGGCATCCCCGGGTCGAGGACGAGAGCGAGCCCTGCGTACTTGCCGGCAGGCACATGAATGATGTCCCCCGGCTTGAGCTTCTCCAGCGCCTCGGCGGCCGCGGCGCGCCGCAACGCCGCGCCCTGCCGGGCGAGTTCGGTCTCCCGGTCCTTCAACTCCCTGCGCAACCGCCCGTACTCGGCGAAATCACCGAGATGGCAGGTCATGCCCTCCTCGTAGCCTGCGAGGCCCTCCTCGTTGCGCTGCACCTGGCGGGAGATGCCGACGACCGACTTGTCGGCCTGGAACTGGGCGAAGGAGGTCTCCAGCAGTTCGCGCGAGCGATGCCGCCCGAACTGGCCGACCAGGTTGACCGCCATGTTGTAGGACGGTTTGAAGGACGAGCGCAGCGGATAGGTGCGGGTGCCCGCGAGACCGGCGAGCGCGGCGGGGTCGAGGGCGCGCTGCCACAGCACCACGGCGTGGCCCTCGACGTCGATGCCACGGCGGCCCGCGCGCCCGGTCAGCTGGGTGTACTCACCCGGCGTGATGTCGGCGTGCGTCTCGCCGTTCCACTTGACGAGCTTCTCCAGGACGACGGAGCGGGCCGGCATGTTGATGCCCAGCGCCAGCGTCTCGGTGGCGAAGACCGCCTTCACCAAACCCCGGACGAACAGCTCCTCGACGACTTCCTTGAAGGTGGGCAGCATGCCGGCGTGGTGCGCGGCGATGCCCCGCTCCAGCCCCTCCAGCCACTCGTAGTAGCCGAGGACGTTGAGGTCCTCCCTGGGGATGGGAGCGGTGCGCTCCTCGACGACCGCCCGGACGCGGGCGCGCGCCTCGTCGTCGTTGAGCCGCAATCCGGCGTACAGGCACTGCTGGACGGCGGCCTCGCACCCGGCGCGGCTGAAGATGAAGGTGATGGCCGGCAGGAGGCCTTCGGAGTCGAGCCGCTCGATGACCTCGGGGCGGCTCGGGGTGAAGATCCTGGCACGCCGGCGGCGTTCGCGTTCGCGGTCCGCCTCGTAGCCGCGGCGACGCCGGTCGCGCGGGTTGACCGGGCGGCTGTTCTCCATCCGGGCGAGGCGCATCAGGTCGGGGTTGACCTCGATGCGGCCGTCGTCGTTCGGCCGGCCCGGCCGGCTGCCGTCCTTCTCCTCGAACAGGTCGTACATCCGGCGGCCGGCCAGCACGTGCTGCCACAGCGGGACCGGCCGGTGCTCGGTGACGATCACGGCGGTGTCGCCGCGGACGGTGTCGAGCCAGTCGCCGAACTCCTCGGCGTTGGAGACTGTGGCGGAGAGCGAGACGAGGGTGACGGAGTCGGGGAGGTGGATGATGACCTCCTCCCACACGGCTCCGCGGAAGCGGTCGGACAGGTAGTGCACCTCGTCCATCACGACGTACCCGAGGCCGGCCAGCGCCTGGGAGCCCGCGTACAGCATGTTGCGGAGCACCTCGGTGGTCATGACCACGATCGGCGCATCGCCGTTGACGCTGTTGTCACCCGTGAGCAGACCGACCCTCTCGGGCCCGTAGCGCTTGACGAGATCGGCGTACTTCTGGTTCGACAGCGCCTTGATCGGCGTGGTGTAGAAGCACTTGCGCCCCTCGGCCAGGCCGAGGTGGACGGCGAACTCCCCGACGACGGTCTTGCCCGAGCCGGTCGGGGCGGCGACGAGGACGCCCTTGCCCGCGGCCAGGGCCTCACACGCCTCGACCTGGAACGGGTCGAGCGGGAAGTCGTACAGCTCACGGAAGGAGCCGAGAGGCGTGGCCTGCTCGGTCGCGCGACGCCGGGCGGCCGCGTAGCGCTCGGCTGGTGAGATCTGGTCGGTCATTGTGCCTACGAGCCTACCGGCCGCCTCTGACAGCCCGCTTGATCATTTCGGTTACGGCAAGCACAGCGTCACACGCCCCACGGGCGGGTGGCTCAGGTGGCGTCGTCGTAACCGCCGTCGTCGAGGTTGCTCGGCCGCTCGGGCAGGGCGGGCGCGGAGACCCGCTCGACGTCGGGGAGCGCCTCGGGCGTCAGGTCGAGGTCGGAGGCCTCGTCGGGGCTGAGGCCGTCGTCGGCGCGCCGTGCCTTGCGCTTGTCGTGCACCAGGGAGATGCCGACGGCGATGAAGTACAGCCCGCAGATCGGCGCGGCCAGCGTGAGCATCGACAGCGGATCGGGGCTGGGCACGGCGATGGCGGAGAAGACGACGATGCCCATGACGCTCCAGCGCCACCAGCCGAGCATCCGCTTGCCGCTCACCACGCCGCCGTAGTTGAGCAGCACCAGCAGCAGGGGCAGCTCGAAGGAGAAGCCGAAGACGAGCACCATGCGCACCAGCAGATCGAGGTACCCGGAGAGGTCCACCAGGTTGCTGACGTGCGAGGGGGTGAGGCTGAGCAGGGCTTGCGCAGCCGTCGGGATGATCGAGTACGCGAACCAGGCGCCGATGACGAAGAGGGGGACGCCGGCGCCGACGAAGCTCAGCGCGTACTTCTTCTCATGCTTGTGCAGGCCCGGGGCGAGGAAGGCCCACAGCTGGTAGAGCCAGATCGGGGAGGCCACCACGATGCCCGCCATCAGGCCGACCTTCAGAGCAATCGAGAACGGTCCGATCAGCCCTGAGATGGTGAGGTTCGCGCAGTGCTCACCATGCTTGGCGACCTGGCCGAAGCCGTTGACGCAGCCCACCGACTTCAGCAGCGGGTGGGTGAGGAAGTCCGCGAGCTCGTTGTGGTAGATGACCGCGAAGGTGCACACCACGCCGATCGCGAGCAGCGACTTGATCAGGCGGTTGCGCAGTTCACGGAGGTGGTCCGCGAGCGGCATCCGCCCCTCGGGGTCTTTCTGCTTGCGGGCGGACTTGAGCAACCCACGTCCCTATCTCGTGCGGCAGCCGTCGTCGGCTTGAGCCCGCCGACGGAGTCGGCTGATGTCAGGCTACACAGGGGGTGATGTACGGCGGTAAGCCTACCCCTGGGCGGCGCCTGGATTCGAGGCCGCGATCAGCTGCGAGTGATCTCCCCGGCGCGTGCGGCGAGCGGCTCCGCGCTGCGCTGGAACTCGTCGGCGGCCGAGGCGATCCGCCGCGAGCTGTCGCCCACCTGGCGCGCCAGGCGTTCCGCCTCCACGTAGACGCGGATGCCGAGGACCCCGAGCACGGCGATGCCGCAGAACGCCAGGGCGGTGCACACGTAGAGCCAGAGCATGGCGTGAGCCTAGTGGGTCGCCGACGCCGGGTGGGATCTCGCCCCACGCTCGCCCTGGGCTCACCCCACGTGCAGCCGCATGGTCCGCACGCCCCCGCCGGTGAGCAGCTGGACGATGCGTTCACCGGCCGGTTTGCGGACGCAGGAGCCGCAGTCGGGGCAGGTGAAGTAGTAGAACGTGGTCCTGGCGGTGCGGCCGATGGCCAGCCGCAGGGCGGCGGCCGCCAGCTCGAACCGTCCCCGGCAGTCGGGGCACGCGGCCTTGAAGACCACGCTCTGCATCGCCTTCACCCTCAGTCCTCCCCTTCGTGCCCGTCATGGGCGTCGTGCGCGTCGTGGGCCTCGTCGTAGGCCGTGAGCGCCTGTACCGCGGCCTGCCGGGCGCTGTCGGCCAGGGCGCGCGGCGAGACGATCCGGCCGTCGCGCCCGAGCCGGAGCGCGAGGCGGCGCAGCGAGCCCGGGTCGGGGGTGCGCAAGGTGATGCGCAGGCCACCGTCGGGCTGCTCCTCCGCGCTGTCATACGGGTAGTACTCGGCCACCCACCGGCCGCCGGGACCCACCTCGACGACGACCTCGGGGTCGTCCCCCGCCGGCTGGACGAGGCCGGCCGACAGGTCGCGGGGCTCGATCGGCGGCGGGTCGGAAGCCTCGTCGAGCAGTTTGATCTCGGCTACCCGGTCGAGGCGGAACATCCTCCGGTCCTCGGAGAGGCGGCACCACGCCTCGAAGTAGGTGTGGCCCACCGCGAACAGCCGGATGGGGTCCACCTCGCGCTCGGTGAGCTCGTCGCGCGACGGGGAGTAGTAGCGGATCCACAGCCGGCGCCGTTCGGCGATGGCCCGGTCGACGTCGGCGAAGACGCTGCCCTCGGACTCGAAGGTGACGGAGAGGCGTGCACTGGCCCCGGCCGCCTCGCCCGCCGCGGCCTCCAGCTTGGCGCAGGCGCGCAGCAGCGCCTGCCGGTCGCTCTCCCGCAGACCGGGGAGGGTGGCGACGGCCCGTGCCGCCACCAGCAGTGCGGTCGCCTCGTCCGCGGCGAGCCGCAGCGGCTGGGCGACGTCGGCGTTCCCGCCCGCGTTGTGCCACCAGATGCGCTCGCCGTCGGTGTCGATGTCGAGCAGGTCGCCGCCGCGGAAGCTGGTGCCGCACATCGGCAGCACATTGAGGTCGCCGATCAGCTCGGCCTCGCTCACCCCGAAGGCGCGGGCGACGTCGCTGACGCGGGCGCCCGGGCGCTCGCGAAGATACGTCACCAGGGACAGCATCCGGCGGGTCTGGTCGATGGCGTTCGACATGCCCGGTTCTCCCCCTCAGCCCTTGGCCACGGCGCGCAGGCGGTCGACAACCTCGGCGCGCAGCTCGGCGGGCTCCATCACGATCACGTCTGGGCCGAACTCCACCAGCCAGGCATCGAGTCCGTGCCCGTACGGGATCTCCAGATCGTCCCACTCGGCGTCGACCGGGACGGTCTCGACGGCCCTGGCGCGCAGCGGGTAGCCGGCGCCGCGCCGCAGCCGGATCCGGGCGGTGGCGGTGGCGCCCTCACCGGCCCAGCGCTCCACCGTCTGCCGTACGTCCACGTGGTCGGGCACCTCGACGGTGTAGGAGCCGCCGCGGGAGCGGATCCGGCTGGTGATACGGCTCAGCCGGAAGACGCGGCCGGCCTGCCGGTCCCGATCCCATCCGGCGAGGTACCAGTGGCCGCGCCAGCACTCGAGCGCCCACGGCTCCACGTGGCGGGGCTCGGGGCGTATCGCGTTGGCCTTGCGGTAGTCGAAAGAGACGGGCCTGCGGTCGCGGGCGGCGAGCATCAGCGGCTCGAAGGCCGGCTCGTGCGCAGGGATGCGCGGCTCGATCACTCCACCTACTCCCTGGGGCGACCCTCCATGGCCTTCGGCCGGGTCGGCGGTGCTGTCGTCGAACGGCACGCCCGCGGCCCGGAGCTTCTGCAACGCTCCGCTGGCGGCGCCGGCGAGCCGCGCCTGCTGCCAGACCTTGGCCGCGAGCGCCAGCGCCGCGGCCTCCTCGGCGTCGAGGGCGATCTCGGGCAGCCGGTTGCGGTCACGGCGCGCGACGTAGCCGGTCTCGCCGTCCAGAGCGTCGACCGTCTCGATGACGAGCCCGAGCTCGCGCAGGTCGTCCTTGTCGCGCTCGAACATCCGGTTGAAGGCGTCCTCGGAGGTCACCTCCCGGTACGCCTCGATGGAGGCGCGCAGCTCGCGCTTGGTGAGCGGGCGGTGGGTGTTCATCAGGCACAGCGCCAGGTTCATCAGGCGTTCGGCCTTGGCGATCGCCATCGACGCACCCTCGTCCTTCCCGTCTATGAAGCTCTCGATCGAGACCGTACCGCTGACGGGACGGAGCGCAAAAGCCGGTGGCCCTTGCCAACGGGCAAGGGCCACCGGCCGAAGCGGATCGGCCACGAATGGCCAGAATCCGACGCGGAACGATCGGGTCGATCAGACGGAGACCAGGTCGCAGACAAAGATCAAGGTCTCGCCCGGCTTGATCACGTTGCCCGCACCGCGGTCGCCGTAGGCGAGGTGCGGCGGAATGGTCAGCTGACGGCGCCCGCCGACCTTCATCCCCTGGACGCCCTTGTCCCAGCCGGAGATGACCTGGCCGACGCCCAGCTGGAACTGGAGCGGCTTGCCCCGGTTCCAGCTCGCGTCGAACTCCTCACCCGTGCTGAAGGAGACACCCACGTAGTGGACGGAGACGGTGTCCCCCGCCTTCGCCTCGGGCCCGTCGCCCTCCCAGATGTCCTTGATCTCCAGGTCGGCCGGCGGTTCGCCGCCCGGGAAGTCGATCTCGGGCTTGTCGATGTTCACGAAAAAGCTCCCTCGTGCGTCATGTGCAACGTGAACAGTCTTACAGAGTCCCGATGATGTCGACCGAGAAGACCAGCGTGGCGTTGGCCGGGATGGTCGGCGGGTTGCCCTGGGAGCCGTAGCCCAGGTCCGGCGGGATCACGATCAGCACCCGGCTGCCCACCTTCTTGCCGGTCAGGCCCTCGGCCCAGCCCTTGACCACCTGGTTGAGCGCGAAGGAGGCGGGCTGGCCCCGGTCGTAGCTGCTGTCGAACTGCTTGCCGCCGTCCCACAGCACGCCCTTGTACTGGACGATCACCGTGTCCGAGCTCTTGACCGCCGGGCCGTTGCCCTCGATGACGTAGTTCGCCACCAGGCTCTTGGGCGCCGAGGTCTTGGGCACGTCGATGCTCGGAGCCTTGCCGTCGGTGTTGGTGCCGACCTTGGGCAGGCTCGCGTCGTTCTGCGGCTGCACGGCACCCTTGGCGGTGCCCGAGCCCGAGGTGCTCTTGAGGATGTCCACGACGAAGACCAGCGTGGAGTTGGCCGGGATGGTCGGCGGCTGTCCCTGGGCACCGTAGCCCAGGTCCGGCGGGATCGACATCTCGATCCGGCTTCCCACCTTCTGTCCCACGAGCGCCTGGTCCCAGCCCTTGATCACCTGCCCCGCGCCGACCTGGATGCCGAGCGGCTGGCCACGGTCATAGCTGTTGTCGAACGGCTGGTCGGAGTTCCACAGCTGCCCCAGGTAGTTCACCGAGACGAAGTCGTCCTTGTGCACCGTGGGGCCGTTGCCCCGGCTCAGGGTGTTGACGACGAGATTGCCCGGGGGATTGCCCGAGCCCTTCGCCACGGTCGGTTTCTCTCCGAATTTGGCCCCGGCGGTGACAGCGGGAAGCGGGGTGGAGGATGCGGAAGAGCCCTTGCCGTCGCCGCACGCTGCAGTGAGCAGCAACAGCGGGACGACGAGGGCAGCGGCGACACGACGCAACTTTGCCTCAGCTCATCGGTGGTCTTGCGGAGTGAACGCGGGCCACTCTACGGCGTACGCAAGGCCCCGTACGAGGAACGCACGAGGCCCGCGTCACGCCGTTGACGCCGTTGCCGCCGTTGACGCTCTCGGTGAGCGCCTGCGGGCGGTCACATTCCGGCGATGAGCTTCTCCACCCGGTCGTCGACGGACCGGAAGGGGTCTTTGCACAGCACGGTGCGCTGCGCCTGGTCGTTGAGCTTCAGGTGCACCCAGTCGACGGTGAAGTCGCGGCGCTGCTCCTGCGCCCGGCGGATGAAATCGCCGCGCAGCCGCGCCCGGGTGGTCTGCGGCGGCACCGACTTCGCCTCGAAGATGCGCAGGTCGTTGCAGACCCGCTTGGCCTGCCCGCGCCGCTCCAGCAGGTAGTACAGCCCACGACGGCGATGGATGTCGTGGTAGGCGAGGTCTATCTGCGCGATCCTCGGGTGCGACATGGTGATGTTGTTCCGGTTGCGGTACTGCTCGATGAGCTGGTACTTCATCACCCAGTCGATCTCCTTGTCGATCAGGCCGAGGTCGCCGGACCCGATCGCCTCCAAGGACCGTCCCCACAGGTCGAGCACCTGGTCGACGACGCCGGTGCGGATGCCGCGGCGCTCGCAGAAGTCGACTGCCTTGGAGTAGTACTCCTCCTGGATGTCCAGGGCGGATGCCTCCCGGCCGCTGGCGAGCCGGACCTTCCTGCGGCCGGTGATGTCGTGGCTGACCTCGCGGATCGCCCGGATCGGGTTCTCCAGGGTCAGGTCGCGCATCACCGTGCCGGCCTCGATCATGCGCAGCACGAGGTCGGTGGCACCGACCTTGAGCAGCATGGTCGTCTCGGACATGTTGGAGTCGCCGACGATGACGTGCAGCCTGCGGTAGCGCTCGGCGTCCGCGTGCGGCTCGTCGCGGGTGTTGATGATGGGCCGGGAGCGGGTCGTCGCGGAACTGACACCCTCCCAGATGTGCTCGGCCCGCTGGCTGACGCAGTACACCGCACCGCGCGGGGTCTGCAGCACCTTGCCCGCTCCGCAGAGCAGTTGGCGGGTGACGAGGAACGGAATGAGGATGTCCGCAAGACGCGAGAACTCGCCGTGCCGGGCCACCAGGTAATTCTCGTGGCACCCGTAGGAGTTCCCCGCCGAATCGGTGTTGTTCTTGAACAGATAGACGTCGCCCGCGATCCCCTCCTCGTGCAGCCTGCGTTCGGCGTCGACGAGCAGGCCTTCCAGGATGCGTTCACCGGCCTTGTCATGGGTGACCAGTTCGGTCACATTGTCGCACTCCGGGGTGGCGTACTCCGGGTGCGAACCCACGTCGAGGTAGAGGCGGGCGCCGTTCTTGAGGAAGACATTGCTGCTGCGACCCCATGACACGACACGGCGGAAGAGGTACCGCGCCACCTCGTCCGGCGACAGGCGTCGCTGTCCCCGGAACGTGCAGGTGACGCCGTACTCGTTCTCCAATCCGAAAATGCGGCGGTCCATGACTGAACATTACGCCTGATGACTGCTGCTGAAACCGGGTTCGACGGTGCCGATTCGATCAGTTTTCTTCACATCGTGACGATGCAACTCGCGGGTGTTTGAAACCCGGAGGAACCTGCCGCTGCCCAGCAATACCAGCAGGGCGACGACACCCCCCGCGGCTGCCACCCCGAATCCGGCCGGTGCGCCGCCGTATTGGGCCGCCGGGCCCGCAATCGCGGTGCCCGCCGACGCGCCGACGCCGAACGCGGTCACGATCCACGAGAACGCCTCGGTGACCGTCCCCGACGGCGCATGACGGTCCACGACAACGAAGGCGCACGCCAGGACCGGCGCAAGGAAGAGCCCGGAGAGCCCCGCCAGCGCCGTCATCAGCGCCACGCCGGGCACGGTCACCAGCGGCACGTAGGCGGCCGCGAGCAGCACCACCAGGACCCGCAGCCGCCGCTCCGGCGGGCCCGCCCAGTGCCGTACGCCGTAGGCCACCCCGCCGACCAGCGCCCCCGCGCCGAGCGCGGAGAGCAGATAGCTGGAGACCATGCCACCGCCATGGGCGTCCGCGTACGCCACCGCTGCCACCGCGATCGAGCCCAGAGCGACACCGACGAAGAAGAAGGTGCCCAGCAGAGCGAGGAGTCCGGGTGAGCGCAGCGGCCCGAGCCAGTGCGCCTCACGCGGCTCGGCCCGCCAGCGCCGCGAAGGACCGGCGGTGACGACGAGCAGCGTGCCGGCCACGCCGATGAGCGAGAGAACGAGCACGGCGGCACCGGTCGAGGCGGCCGCGATGAGGAGCGTGACGAGCAGCGGTCCGGCCGCGAACATCACCTCCTGCGCGGCGGCGTCCAGCGCGTACGCGGCGTGGACCTGCTCCTCGCGGCCGACCACGCTGGGCCACAGGGCACGCAAACCGCCTTCGAGCGGCGGGGTGGCGAGACCGGCGACGGCCATCTCGGCGCAGGCGAGTACGAGCGGACGCGGTCCGGTGGCGGCGAAGGCCGCCATCGCCGCGCACGAGACCAGGGCGCCGGGGAGCATCACGCGCGGCTGGCCGCGCCTGTCGACCAGGCGGCCGAGCAGCGGCTGCCCCACGGCCGTGCCCAGGCCGTAGACGGCCGACAGCGCTCCCGCGAGGGTGTAGTCGCCGCCGTGCGCGCGCGTGAACAGCACGATGGCCAGAGCCGCCGTGGCGTTGGGCAGCCGTCCGATCAGGGTGCCGGTGAGCAGGCGCACGGCGTGCCGTGCGCGCAGCAGTTCCAGGTACCCCGCAGCCATCCCTGCCCTTTCTCCGCGTCAGTCCCGGGCTACTCCTCCTCGGCGTCCTCGGCGCTCGACGTCTCCCCCGCTTCACCCTCCGTTCCGGCCCCGGGCTCGAGGAGCCGGGTGAGCTGGCGGCCGAGGATGCGCCGGAACTTGCGCTGCTGCGGACGGGTGCGGTCGAGTACGGCGACCTCCAACTGCTCGGCGGTGAGCTGCCGTTCTCCGCCGTTGTTGTCACGGCCGAGCGACTCCACGGCGAGCTTGAGCGCTTCGCCGAGCGACATGCCGTCGCGGTGCCGCTGGTCGAGGTAGCTGCCGATCTGGTCGGAGTTCCCGCCGACCGCGACTGCGCCGTGCTCGTCGACGATCGAGCCGTCGTGCGGCAGGCGGTAGATCTGATCGTCCTCGGGCCTCTCGCCGACCTCGGCGACGATCAGTTCCACCTCGTAGGGCTTCTCCCCCACGCTGGAGAAGATCGTGCCGAGGGTCTGTGCGTAGACGTTGGCCAGGCCCCGGGCCGTGACGTCGTCGCGGTCGTAGGTGTAGCCGCGCAGGTCGGCGTAGCGGACCCCGCCGATCCGCAGGTTCTCGAACTCGTTGTACTTGCCGACCGCGGCGAAGGCGATGCGGTCGTAGATCTCGCTGACCTTGTGCAGGGCGCGGGACGGGTTCTCGGCGACGAACACGATGCCGTCGGTGTACTGCAGTACGACGACGCTGCGGCCGCGCGCGATGCCCTTGCGGGCGTACTCGGCGCGGTCCGCCATGGCCTGCTGGGGTGAGACGTAGAACGGCGTCGACACCGGCTATCCGTCCCTTTCTGTCGGTTTACGTGGCCCTGCTGGCTGCTAGAGGATCGCGGCCCGCGGGCCGTCCGGCTGTTCGAGGCGGCGCTCGTGGACGGCACGGGCGATCTCGGACGACTCGGCCTCGGTGAGCCTGCGGAAGCCCTCGTCCGTGATGACCGTGACGATCGGGTAGATGCGGCGGGCCATGTCCGGGCCGCCGGTCGCCGAGTCGTCGTCGGCGGCGTCGTACAGCGCCTGGACGACCAGCGTGGTGGTCTGCTGCTCCGTCAGATCGTCGCGGTAGAGCTTCTTGAGTGCGCCGCGGGCGAAGACCGAGCCCGATCCCGTCGCCGCGAATCCGTGCTCCTCGGAGCGGCCGCCGGTGACGTCGTAGCTGAAGATGCGGCCCTTTTCGCGGTCGAGGTCGTACCCGGCGAAGAGCGGGACGACGGCGAGGCCCTGCAGCGCCATGCCGAGATTGCTGCGGATCATCGTCGACAGCCGGTTGGCCTTGCCTTCGAGGGACAGCACGTCGCCCTCGATCTTCTCATAGTGTTCGAGCTCGAGTTGGAAGAGCTTGACCATCTCCACGGCGAGACCGGCCGTGCCCGCGATGCCGACCGCCGAGTACTCGTCGGCCGGGAAGACCTTCTCGATGTCGCGCTGCGCGATGATGTTGCCCATCGTCGCCCGGCGGTCACCGGCGAGCACGACGCCGCCGGGGAAGGCGGCGGCGACGATCGTCGTCCCGTGCGGGATCTCCACCGCCCCCTGGACCGGCGGGAGGGTCCTGTTGCCCGGGAGCAGTTCGGGAGAGTGCTCGCCGAGGAAGTCCATGAACGACGACGATCCCGGCGTCAGGAAGGCAGCCGGCAGACGCCCGGTGCTGCTGATGTTGGCTCCCACGCGTTTCCTCCCACGATGGCGGCGGACCGGCCCGGGCATCCCCCCGGACGGCTGCCGGTCCTCGATCACTGCACGGACCTTACCCCCGGCCGTGCCAGTCATCCGTCCCGTGTCCGAGACCTGTGCTCGGACACGGGACGGGGACGAAGCGGCCTACTCGCCGCCCTTTTGCACAAACGACCGAACGAAGTCCTCGGCGTTCTCTTCCAGGACGTCGTCGATCTCGTCCAGGACGGAGTCCACGTCGTCCGAGAGCTTCTCGTGGCGTTCCTTGAGGTCCTCGGAGGCCTGCGCCTCCGGGGCGGTCTCCTCGATCTCCTCGGTGGTGCGCGTCTGTCGTTGCTGCCCGCCGGTGTCCTTGGTAGCCATGTCCCTCACCCCGCTCGGTTGCCGTGTCGCCGTGTCCTGCAGACCCCTACAAGATCAGACCCTATACGCAGGGTCTGACATCCGGCCTGTTCTTCCCCAACGTCCGGGAGCTACCTCGATGGTTCCCGTTCCGCGGCCGTTTCAGCCCCCGGACAGGACCCTGACAAGATCCTCCGCGGTACGGCAGCGGTCGAGCAGCTCCTTGACATGGTTGCGGGTGCCGCGCAGCGGCTCCAGCGTGGGGACGCGTTGCAGAGAGTCACGGCCGGGCAGGTCGAAGATGACCGAGTCCCACGAGGCCGCGGCCACGTCGTCGGCGTACTGCTCGAGGCAGCGGCCCCGGAAGTAGGCCCTGGTGTCCTCAGGAGGCTTGATACGGGCCTGTGAGACGTCGTTCTCGTCCAGGAGCCGCTTCATGCGTCCACGGGCCGCCAGGCGGTTGTACAGGCCCTTGTCGGGGCGTACGTCGGCGTACTGCAGGTCGACGAGGTGGAGGCGGGCCGAGTCCCAGCCGATGCCGTCGCGCCTGCGGTAGCCCTCCATGAGCTCGAGCTTCGCCACCCAGTCCAGCTCGCCCGCGAGGCTCATCGGATCGGTCTCCAGGCGTCCCAGCACGTCCTCCCAGCGGGTGAGGACATCCTTGGTCTGCTCGTCGGCGTCCGTGCCGTAGCGGTCCTCGACGTACTTGCGGGCCAGCTCGAAGTACTCCATCTGCAGCTGCACCGCGGTCAGCGTGCGGCCATTACGCAGCGTGATCAGCCGTCGCAGTGTGGGGTCGTGTGAGACCTGGTGCAGCGTGCGGACCGGCTGGTCGACCGCGAGATCCACGGCGATGAAGCCGTCCTCGATCATGGACAGCACGAGCGAGGTGGTGCCCAGCTTGAGGTAGGTGGAGATCTCGGAGAGATTGGCATCGCCGATGATCACGTGCAGCCGGCGGTACTTCTCCGCGTCGGCGTGCGGCTCGTCCCGGGTGTTGATGATCGGCCGCTTCAGCGTCGTCTCCAGGCCGACCTCGACCTCGAAGTAGTCGGCGCGCTGGCTGATCTGGAAGCCGTGCTCGCCGCCGTCCTGGCCGATGCCGACCCGGCCTGCGCCGGTGACCACCTGCCGGGAGACGAAGAAGGGGGTGAGGTGTCGGACGATGTCCGAGAACGCCGTCTCCCGCTTCATCAGGTAGTTCTCGTGGGTGCCGTAGGAGGCGCCCTTGTTGTCGGTGTTGTTCTTGTACAGGTGGATGGGCTGTGCACCGGGCAGCTGGGCGGCGCGCTCGGCGGCCTCCGCCATGATCCGCTCCCCCGCCTTGTCCCACAGCACCGCGTCCCGCGGATTGGTCACCTCGGGGGCGCTGTACTCCGGATGGGCGTGGTCCACGTAGAGGCGGGCGCCGTTGGTGAGGATCACATTGGCCAGACCGATGTCCTCATCGGTGAGCTGGCTGGCGTCCGCCGTCTCGCGGGCGAGGTCGAAGCCGCGGGCGTCCCGCAGCGGGTTCTCCTCCTCGAAGTCCCAGCGGGCGCGGCGCGCCCGGTGCATCGCCGCCGCATAGGCGTTGACCACCTGGGACGAGGTGAGCATGGCATTGGCGTTCGGGTGGCCGGGGACGGAGATCCCGTACTCCGTCTCGACCCCCATCACGCGCCGTACGGTCATGCGGCCCTCCTTGCCCGGCTCCGCCCCGCGCTGGGGTCGGCGCTCCAGTGCCAGTGCACTTCCGGCCCGGGTGCGACGGTCCGAAGCGGGGTCGCCGCACTGCGTGGGGCGGTACCGAAGAGCCTAGAACGCGAGCGCGGCAGTGGGGAGATCATTACAGTCATTCCTCGGCTTCGGCCGGGACCCGGCGAAAAGCGTCCGGCTGCGGATACCGGTGGCCCGGTACCCGCAGCCGGATGGCGTCTTACAGGTACTGCCCCGTGTTGGCCACGGTGTCGATCGAACGGCCGGTGTCGGCGCCCTGCTTTCCGGTGACGAGCGTGCGGATGAAGACGATCCGCTCGCCCTTCTTTCCGGAGATCCGGGCCCAGTCGTCCGGGTTGGTTGTGTTGGGCAGGTCCTCGTTCTCCTTGAACTCGTCCACGCAGGCGGCGAGCAGGTGGGAGACACGAAGGCCCTTCTGATTGTGGTCGAGGAAGTCCTTGATGGCCATCTTCTTCGCCCGGTCCACAATGTTCTGGATCATGGCACCCGAATTGAAGTCCTTGAAGTACAGGACTTCCTTGTCCCCGTTGGCGTACGTGACCTCCAGGAAGCGGTTCTCCTCGGATTCCGCGTACATCCGCTCGACCACGGACTGGATCATCGCGCCGACCGCGGCCTCGGAGGATCCGCCGTGCTCCTGCAGGTCGTCGGCGTGCAGCGGCAGGGTGGGGATCAGGTACTTGGAGAAGATGTCCTTGGCGGCCTCCGCGTCCGGACGCTCGATCTTGATCTTCACATCGAGGCGGCCGGGGCGCAGGATCGCCGGGTCGATCATGTCCTCGCGGTTCGAGGCGCCGATGACGATGACGTTCTCCAGGCCCTCCACACCGTCGATCTCGGCGAGCAGCTGCGGGACGATGGTGTTCTCCACGTCCGAGCTGACGCCGGAGCCACGGGTGCGGAAGAGCGACTCCATCTCGTCGAAGAAGACGATGACGGGCGTGCCCTCGCTCGCCTTCTCCCGGGCCCGCTGGAAGACCAGGCGGATGTGGCGCTCGGTCTCGCCGACGTACTTGTTCAGCAGTTCGGGGCCCTTGATATTGAGGAAGTAGCTCTTGCCCGCGGGCTGGCCGGTGACCTCGGCGACCTTCTTGGCAAGGGAGTTGGCCACCGCCTTGGCGATGAGCGTCTTGCCGCAGCCGGGCGGGCCGTACAGCAGCACGCCCTTGGGCGGCCGCAGTTGGTGCTCGCGGAACAGGTCCGGGTAGAGGTAAGGGAGTTCGACCGCATCACGGATGAGCTCGATCTGGTTGCCGAGCCCGCCGATCTTGTCGTAGTCGATGTCGGGCACCTCTTCGAGGACGAGCTCCTCGACCTCGCTCTTGGGAACGACCTCGTAGACATAGCCGGACCTCGGTTCGAGCAGGAGGGCGTCGCCGGCGCGCAGGGTGATGTCCAGCAGCGGCTCGGCGAGCCGCACCACCCGCTCCTCGTCGGTGTGCCCTATCACCAGGGCGCGCTCGCCGTCCTCAAGGACTTCCTTAAGGGTGACGATGTCGCCGACGCTCTCGTATCTCATGGCCTGGACCACATTGAGCGCCTCGTTGAGCATCAGCTCCTGGCCGCGCCGGAGTTCATCCAGCTCCACGGTGGGGCTGACGTTCACCCGCAGCTTGCGGCCGCCGGTGAAGATGTCCGCCGTCCCGTCCTCGTTGGCCTGCAGGAAGACGCCGAACCCGGCGGGCGGCTGAGCCAGCCGGTCGACCTCCTCCTTGAGGGCCACGATCTGGTCGCGCGCCTCACGGAGCGTATTGGCGAGTCGTTCGTTCTGTGCGGACACGCCGGCCAGATTGGTCTGCAGCTCGACGATCCGCTCTTCGAGAATCCTCGTGTGACGCGGAGAGTCGGCGAGCTTGCGTCGCAGGACGGCGATCTCCTGCTCGAGAAAGGCCACCTGGCTCGCGGGGTCCTCCGAACCCCGTGCGGGCCGGTTGCCACGGTTCATGTCGTCGTCGTGGGCTGCCACGGTCCTCACCTCCTCCAAGGGGAGCTGGACGCTTTCAGACCCTACCTGGGCCGGTGCGGGTTGAAACCCCTAGATCACAAACCCGGTCGGGGTGTGTCCGATCTTCACCCTTGCGCACGTCCCCACGCCAGGGAGATACCCACCCAACAACATCGGAAAGCGACCGGTTGTATCGTCGGTTCGGTCAACACCCGTCAGGGACGGTCTCTTCCCGGGGTACGCGAACGACGAACGGCAGGCGAGGTGTCCGTGAGCGAGGCGGCCGGAGAAGCACTTGAAGTCTGGATCGACCAGGATCTGTGCACCGGTGACGGCATCTGCGCGCAGTACGCACCCGAGGTATTCGAGCTGGACATCGACGGGCTCGCCTACGTGAAGGGCGATGACGACCAGTTGCGGACCGAGGCCGGGGCAACCGTGCCGGTGCCGCTGCCGCTGATCAGCGAGGTGGCGGACTCGGCCAAGGAGTGCCCGGGCGAGTGCATCCATGTACGCCGCGTGTCCGACGGCACCGAGGTGTACGGCCCCGGTACCGAGTGATTCGGGTCACCTTTCACACACTTCCCGCGCCGGGATCCGGCAGCGTAAGAAATCGGCCATCGCGCCAGCTCCAGGTGAAGCCGCGCGACAGGTCCGGACAGCAGCGCGGCACGGAATCCGAGGAATAACCGAGCAGCGTCGCCGCGACGGTGCGGCCGTCTATCTCGAGCCCCTTCACACTGAGCCCCTTGCCAGGGTCGAGCAGGGTTCCAGTGATGCGCGGCCGCGACGCGGGGGTGGCTGGAGGTGACAGGACGTACATTCCGCTGGGCGGCGTCCCCGTCGGGGAGTCGCAGCGGACCACTGCCACGGTGTCGAGGCGGCCGTCTCCGTCGAGGTCTGCGGAGGCCTGGCTGACCACGTCCACCGGCACGCCCCCGCAGTGCAGCGGGAAGCGGGCGTCGGCCGGGTCGGGCGCACCCTGTGTCACGTCACCGGAGGATTCGGTGACGGTCGCGGTGGCGGAGGCATCGGAGTGCGGGACGAAGGTGCCCGCCCCGATGGCTGCGGCGAGCGCTGCGGCGGTCGCGAGCCAGTGTCCGGCTCGGCTTCGTGCGTGGGGGAGGTCCGGACCTGCCGAAAGCTGCACGCGGCTGTCTCCTGGGGCTCGAGCGGGTGCTGTGGAGCGTGATCGGTGGCCAGCATGGTGCCATACGTCACAGGGCTCCGGAACAGCCGGGGGCGCGGGTCGTGTGAGGCGCCGCGTCTGTGGGGACGACGAGGCGCCGCCGCCGGTTCCCGTGACGGAACCGGCGGCGGCGCCGATGAGTTGATGAGGCGATTCTCAGCCCGCTGGGGGCGTCCCGCCGCTGCCACTCCCAGGAGCGGTGTCCTTCTCGCCACCCCACCCTGCGTAGTCCTCCCCGTACGCGCCCTTAGACGGCCGACGCCGCCGCAGCGGCGGCTCGACGCCGTCCGCGAGGCGGCGGGCGGTGAGCAGGAAGCCGGTGTGCCCGATCATGCGGTGGTCGGGCCGCACCGCGAGGCCTTCGACGTGCCAGGTGCGCACCATCGTTTCCCAGGCGGACGGCTCGTTGAAGGTGCCGTGCTCCCGGATCGCCTCGACGGTGCGGGCGAGCTGGGTGGTGGTGGCGACGTACGCGCAGAGCATGCCGCCGGGGACGAGCGCCTTGGAGACCGCGTCGAGGCACTCCCAGGGCGCGAGCATGTCGAGGATGACACGGTCGACGTCGGTGTCGCAGAGGTGGTCCTGCAGGTCGCCGACGGTCAGCTGCCAGGCGGGGTGCTCCGCGCCGAAGTAGCGGCGCACGTTCTGCGCGGCGATCTCCGCGAAGTCCGCCCGTCGCTCGTACGAGTGGAGCATGCCCTGGTCGCCGATGGCGCGCAGCAGGAAGCAGCTGAGCGATCCGGAGCCGACGCCTGCCTCGACGACACGCGCGCCGGGGAAGATGTCAGCCATGGCCAGGATCTGCCCCGCGTCCTTGGGGTAGACCACGGCGGCGCCGCGCGGCATGGACAGGACGTAGTCGGGGAGCAGCGGGCGCAACGCGAGATAGGCGATGTTCCCGGTGGTACGCACAACAGTGCCCTCGGGAGCGCCGATCAGCTCGTCGTGCGGGAAGGAACCCTTGTGGGTGTGGAAACTCTTCCCGGCTTCGAGCGTGAAGGTGTGGTGGCGTCCCTTGGGGTCGGTGAGCTGGACCTGGTCCCCGACCTGGAAGGGCCCGCGACGGCGGGCTGCACCGGTCGGTTCGGACATGTGCTCCAGGGTATCGGAGGTCAGCGGCCCGTCGGCGCCGTCCCCATGGCCTGGAGGAAGGCCCGCTCGACGTCGGAGGTCGCGAGCACTCCGTAGATCTCGCCGGTGGGCTCCACGACGAGATACTCGGTCGCCGGGCTGGATCGCAGGCTCTCCAGTAGCTCCTCGCCCGCCAGCTCCGCCGAGACGCGCATGCCGGGCCGCAGGTCCTGGGTGAGCCCGCTGACGGCGACCCACGGGCGGCGGTGCTCGGGGACGGTGACGATCGCGGCCTCCCGGACCAGGCCGGTGGCGTTGCCGCGGGAGTCGACGACCACCAGCGCCCGTGCGCCCGCCTCGTTCGCACGTCGCAGCGCCTCGGCGAGCGGGGTGTCCGGGGTGACGGGCACGGCCCGGCGGGTCAGGGTGCGGGCCCGCAGCTCGGGGAGGCGTTCGCGGAGGCGGGCCATGCGCAGGCTGCTTCCCGCGCCGGTCCAGATGATGGCGGCGAGAATCGCCGCGAGCAGGGCGTCGGTGAGCGAGTCGGCTCCGCTGCTCGCCGCGGTGTCGCTGATCGCCCCGGTGTAGGAGAGCATCGGCAGGCCGATCAGGACGGCGACGGCGAGCGCCCGGCCGGTCCAGGCCGCCGCGATGGTGCCCGTCATGGGCTTGCCGCTGATCTTCCACACCACGGCGCGCAGCATCCGGCCGCCGTCGAGCGGCAGGCCGGGCAGGAGGTTGAAGACGGCGACGATCAGATTGCTGATCATCAGCCCGGCGAGCAGGACGCCCGGCACGGTGCCGGGCGAGACACCTCGCATGCCGAGGTAGAAGACGCCGGAGAGGAAGAGGGAGAGCAGCGGGCCGACGAAGGCGAGGACGAATTCCCGCCCGGGGCTTTCCGTTTCCCGCTCGATCTCGGAGACCCCACCGAAGAACTGCAGCTGGATGCGGCGCACGGGCAGCTTGAAGCGGAGCGCCGCGACGGTGTGGGCGAGTTCGTGGACGAGCACGGAGGCGTAGAAGGCCACTGCGAAGAAGAGCGAGACCAGGTAGCGTGCGGCACCGAGACCGGGCAGCACATGGTCGAGCTGGCCCCCGAACACCCAGGTGATCAGGGCGGCGACGAGGAACCAGCTGGGGGCCACGTAGACCGGGACGCCGAACGGCCGGCCCATCAGGATGCCGCCGCCCGCCTCACGCTCGGGTTTGCCGGACTGCGGCTGCCCGCCTCTGTTCACGCTGTCCCCATCGTTCGATGAACCCACCGGACCGATCATGCAGTGCGTGGGCGTCCGACGTCGATGGTAACGACGGTTCGTAGGGTGTCAGTGGCAGGCCGTAGGGTCTGCTGCCATGGGCACCACGACCGAACCCGCCGAACCCTCAGAACCCGCCGCGTCCCGGCCCCCCGCCGCCAGGCCTCCGTCCTCGCTGTCGCCCTCCCGTGCGAGCGACTTCATGCAGTGCCCCCTGCTCTACCGGTTCCGGGTCATCGACAAGCTGCCGGAGAAGCCGAGCCCCGCCGCCACCCGCGGCACGGTCGTGCACTCGGTGCTCGAAAGACTCTTCGACGTACCGGCGGGCGAGCGCACGGCAGCCCTGGCGCGCTCGCTGGTCACCCCGGAGTGGGAGAGGCTGCTTGCGGCCCGGCCCGAGCTCGCCGAGCTGTTCCCGGACCACGGGGACAGCGCAAGCGGCGGTGACGGCGGGGAGCAGACGGCGGGCGAGCGGCTCGCGCAGTGGCTGCAGGGCGCCGAGGCGCTGGTGGAGCGGTGGTTCTCGCTGGAGGACCCGACACGTCTCGAACCCGCGGAGCGCGAGCTGTACGTGGAGACGACGCTGGATTCCGGGCTGGTGCTGCGCGGCTACGTGGACCGGCTGGATGTGGCTCCGACGGGCGAGCTGCGCGTGGTGGACTACAAGACGGGCAAGGCGCCGAGGCCCGAGTTCGCTGCGGAGGCGCTGTTCCAGATGAAGTTCTACGCGCTCGTGCTGTGGCGGCTGCGCGGCACCGTGCCACGGCGGCTGCAACTGGTCTACCTCGGCAGCGGCGACGTGGTGACCTACGACCCCGGTGAGCACGATCTGCGCTCCACGGAGCGCAAGCTGCTCGCTCTGTGGGACGCGATCCGCCGCGCCACCGAGACCGGCGACTGGCGGCCGCGGCCGGGCAGGCTCTGTGACTGGTGCGACCATCAGCAGTTCTGTCCCGAGTTCGGCGGCACTCCCCCGGTGTACCCGCTGCCCGTTCCCGCCCCGCGGGCGGTGCCGGTGGACCAGGCGCGCTAGGGAAGAATGGGGGATCGGCCGATCCGACCTGGCCGAGGTGGAGGAGATCACGTGGCTATCCGCGTCCTGCTGGTAGACGACCAGCCGCTGCTGCGCACCGGGTTCCGGATGATCCTGGAGGCGGAGCACGACCTGGCCGTCGTCGGCGAGGCCGGAGACGGTGTGCAGGCGCTCGAACAGGTGCGGGCGCTCCAGCCCGACGTGGTGCTCATGGACATCCGCATGCCGCGGATGGACGGGGTGGAGGCCACCCGCCAGATCACCGGACCGGGCCGCGACGGCCCGGCGAAGGTGCTGGTGCTGACCACCTTCGACCTGGACGAGTACGTGGTGGAGGCGCTGCGCGCGGGCGCCAGCGGTTTTCTGCTCAAGGACGCCCCAGCCGCCGAGCTCGTGCAGGCGATCCGGGTCGTCGCGGCGGGAGAAGCCATGCTGGCGCCGAGCATCACCCGGCGGCTCCTCGACAAGTACGCGGGCAAGCTGCCGTCGGGTGACGAGCCAGTGCCGCAGGCGTTGCACACGCTGACGGAGCGTGAGGTCGAGGTGCTCAAACTGGTGGCGCGCGGCCTGTCGAACGCGGAGATCGCGGCCGAGCTATTCGTCAGCGAGACCACGGTCAAGACGCACGTGGGGCACGTCCTGACCAAGCTCGGCCTGCGCGACCGGGTGCAGGCCGCGGTGTACGCATACGAGAGCGGCCTGGTCCGCCCCGGGACGGCCTGAGCCGTCCCAGGGCTCCCCGGATGAGCGGGGTCAGCTCGTCACGCCGCGCCCGAGCTCCCAGTACTGCAGCTCGGAGGAGGCGTTGAGCGCCCACTCGGTGCCGGTGATGTCGGACCTGGCCGCCAGGTACTGCTGTCCCTGCCACAGCGGCAGGAACGGCACGTCCTGCGCGATCTCGTCCTGGGCCTGCTGGAAGCTGCCCACCGTCGAGCTGCGCTCCGCCTGCTGGCGGGTGCGCGGGATCAGGTTGTTCTCGATGTCGCTGTTGTTGTACGGGCTGCCGAGGAAGTTGTTCTTGCCGAAGAACGGGGCGATGTAGTTGTCCGGGTCAGGGAAGTCGGGGAACCAGCCCATCCCGTAGACGGCGTACTTGCCCTTCTGCTCATCGGGCCGGAACTGCTGCCACGGCACGCCCTGCAGCGTCACGGTGAACAGGCCGCTCGCTTCGAGCTGCTGCTTCAGCTCGGCGAACTCCTGCGCGGTCACGCTTCCGTAGTGATCGGTGGTGTAGCTGAGCGTGAGCGGCACCGGCGTGGAGATGCCGGCCTTCTGGAGCGTGGAGCGGGCCGCGGCGGGGTTCGGGTCGCCGTAGAGGTTGAAGAACGAGTTGGTGTGCCCGGTGATGCCCTGCGGGACCATCGAGTACAGCGGCTGCGCGGTGCGCGCGTACACGTCCCGGACCAGCGCCTCGCGGTCGACGAGCTGGGCCACGGCCTTGCGCACGGCCACGTTCTTCACCGACGGGTCGTTGGTGTTGAACACCAGGTAGCGGATCTCGGTGCCAGGCGCCTGGGTCAGCTGGATGTTCTGGCTCTGCGACTTGGCGGTGCTGGTCTGGAGAGCCGCGATCTGGGCCGGGGTCATCGTCCGGTTCATCACGTCGATGGTCCCGGCCTGCAGCGCCGACTGCATCGCCTCGGAGCTCTTGAAGAACCGCAGCTCGATCTTGCTGTTGTTGAGCGTGTACGCGCCCTTGTAGTGCGGGTTCTTGGAGAAGACCGCCTTGTCGCCGGGGGTGAGCGAGTCCAGCGTGTACGGGCCGGAGCCGGTGATCTGGTAGCCGTCACGGACCTTGTCCGCCGAGTAGACCTTGCTGTCGACGATGGCCGCGGCCGGCGTGGCGAGCTTCAAGGGGAAGGTGGCGTCCGGCGTCTTGAGATGGAAGACGACGGTCGAGTCGTCCGGCGTCTGCACGGAGGCGATGTTGTCGAGCAGCGAGGACGGACCGTTGGGGTCCTGGATGTGCAGCGACCGGTCGATGGAGAACTTCACGTCGGTCGCGGTGAGCGGATCGCCGTTGGAGAACTCCAGGCCGCTGCGCATGGTGCAGCGGTAGTTCTGGCCGGCCGCGTCGGTGAACGAGCAGGACGAAGCGGCGTCCGGAACCGGGTCGGTGCCGGTGGGCGGCATGCTCAGCAACGTCTGGAAGGTGTTGCGCAGCACGTCCCATTCGTCGATGGTGTACGCGGCAGCCGGGTCGAGCGGAGCGCCGTCACCCGGGCTCGTCTGTATCTGGTCGGTCGTGCCCACGACGATGGCATTGCCGCTGCCACCGCTGCCGCCGTTCGAACCACCGCATCCCGCCAGAGCGGGAGCAATGAGCCCCACCATGGCCGGCAGCACCAGTAGCTTGCGATTCATCCTCGTTGGTCTCCCTCATCGGCGTCGGCGGTTCCAGCTGCGGATGGCGCTACGCCGGCGCCGCCCGCCCCCCCGTACATCATCCCTACCGGCAACTGCAGTCCTGCCGCCGGTGGTTGGTGTGCCGCCTCGCGCCCCCGCGCACGCGGCTGCATTGACCAGCAAGGACATTAGTGGGAACGCTCGAACCCACGAGAACACGGGGAAGTTGAGGCGGCATCACGCCGCGATAACGGCATCGACTGTCTCGATATCCGGACGCCGGAACGTTCTCCGCCCGGTGTGACCAATCAGGACACAATGACGCCACTCACGTACCGTCACCGGAGTCAGGAGCAGACACATGTTCGACTGTCGACCGGGGGGCGAGTGATAAACATCACACCTAGCAAGTGATGGCGGTCGTGGTGACGATTGAGGACATCCGGTGCGCCTTCCACGCGCCCGTCACGTCGCGACCAGCGCCCGCAGATACGCGAGATCCACGTGCTCCAGGGACGGCACCACACTGCGTCCCGGGGCTCGCCCGATGGGTACGAGGGAAGGAACCGCGAGCACCCGGCAACCGGCCGCTTCGGCGGAGGTGACTCCGGTCAAGGTGTCCTCGACGACCACGCAGCGCGCCGGATCGGCGCCCAGACCCGCGGCGGCCAAGAGGTAGGGATCGGGATGCGGCTTGGTCCGCCGCACCTCGTCACCGGCGATTGAGAGCGCGAAGTACTCCGCCCCCAGCGAGCGCAGCACGGTGTCGATGATCTGCCGGTGCGAGGCCGAGACCAGCGCGGTGGGCACCTCGTGGGCGGCGAGCTCGGCGAGCAGCCTGCGTGCGCCCGGCATCAACGGGACTCCGCGCCCGATGAGGTCGACGAAGCGCGCGTTGATGAGCACCGACAGCTCGGTGAGGGTGAGGTCCACTCCGGTGACGGAGATCAGATGGGAGACGCTCCGGGACATCGGACCGCCGACCACCACGTGCCGGTGCTCTTCGTCGAGGACGTGTCCGAGCTCGGCGAAGACCTCCGATTCGGCCTTCCACCAGAATCCCTCGGTGTCCACCAGAGTGCCGTCCATGTCGAGGAGCACGGCCTGCAGGGCCGGGCCATCGGCCTGCCATGACTGGACGGCGGGAATGCTGCTGGTCATCCGGGTTGCACCTCCGTAGGGGGGCGGAGAGGCCGGTCGCACGCCATGCTTCACGGCGGGCGACCGGCCTCTACCGGATCGTCCAGTGTACGACTGTTACAGATCTGGCGCGCGTGACGCCCGCCGTACCGTGGTCAGCCTGTTACCTCATGTCATCGCGCGTTGAAGTATGTGGCTTCGGGGTGGTGGATGACGATGGCGTCGGTGGATTGTTCG
>NZ_JANFNG010000014.1 GCF_024436035.1 Streptomyces humicola | reverse complement strand
GGAAAAACACCCCACCCCAGCCGCAACCGCGGGAAACACGCGAACCGACCCCCAAGGCCCAGCGCCCAGCGCCCGTCACGCCTCGGCGATCACCACCGCGGATGCGATACCCGCGTCGTGGCTGAGCGACACGTGCCACTCCCGGACCCCGAGCGCCGCCGCCCTCGCCGCCACCGTGCCCGTGACGGCGAGTCGGGGGCGTCCCGAGTCCTCCGTGAGGACCTCCGCATCGTGCCAGTGCAGCCCTGACGGCGCGCCAAGCGCCTTCGCCAGGGCCTCCTTCGCGGCGAACCGGGCGGCAAGCGAGGCGACGCCGCGCCGTTCCCCGTCCGGCAGGTACAACTCGCCGTTGGTGAAGATCCGCTGGGCCAGGCTCGGCGTCCGGTGCAGCGATTCCTCGAAGCGTGCGATCTCGGCCACGTCGATGCCGACACCGATGATCATTCGACGGTGACGGACTTTGCGAGGTTGCGCGGCTGGTCAACCTCGTTGCCGCGGGCCGTCGCCAGCTCGCAGGCGAAGACCTGCAACGGGACGGTCGCCACCAGCGGTTGCAGCAGCGTCGGCGTGGCCGGGATGCGGATGAGGTGGTCGGCGTAGGGGACGACCGCCTCGTCGCCCTCCTCGGCGATCACGATCGTGCGGGCACCCCGTGCGCGGATCTCCTGGATGTTGGAGACGATTTTGTCGTGGAGGACGGAGCGCCCGCGCGGTGAGGGGACGACGACGACCACCGGCAGGTCGTTCTCGATCAGCGCGATCGGCCCGTGCTTCAGCTCGCCCGCCGCGAACCCCTCGGCGTGCATGTACGCGAGCTCCTTGAGCTTGAGCGCGCCCTCCAACGCCACCGGGTAGCCCACGTGCCGTCCGAGGAAGAGCACGGTGTTCTTGTCCTTGAGCGAGCGTGCGAGCTCCCGTACCGGCTCCATCGTCTCCAGGACCTCTTCGACCTCCTTGGCGATGTCGGACAGTTCGCGGACGAGGGAGTGGATCTCGTCGCCCCACTTGGTGCCGCGTACCTGGCCGAGGTAGAGCGCGACCAGGTAGCAGGCGACGAGCTGGGTGAGGAACGCCTTCGTCGAGGCGACGGCGACCTCGGGCCCCGCGTGCGTGTAGAGCACGGCGTCGGATTCGCGCGGGATCGTCGAGCCGTTGGTGTTGCAGATGGCGAGCACCCGGGAGCCCTGTTCGCGGGCGTGGCGCAGCGCCATGAGCGTGTCCATGGTTTCGCCGGACTGGCTGATGGCGATGACGAGGGTGCGCGGGTCGAGGATCGGGTCGCGGTAGCGGAACTCGCTGGCCAGCTCGATCTCGCAGGGGATGCGGGTCCAGTGCTCGATCGCGTACTTGGCGATCATCCCGGCGTGGAAGGCGGTGCCGCACGCCACGATGACGATCTTGTCGATCTCGCGCAGCACGTGGGCGGGGATACGGACCTCGTCGAGGACGAGGCGGCCGTTCACGTCGATACGGCCGAGGAGGGTGTCGGCGACCGCCTTGGGCTGTTCGGCGATCTCCTTGAGCATGAAGTAGTCGTAGCCGCCCTTCTCGGCGGCCGAGGCGTCCCAGTCGACGTGGTATTCGCGCACGTCGCCCGGCTCGCCGTCGAAGTCGGTGACGGTGACGCCCTCGCGGCGCAGTTCGACGACCTGGTCCTGGCCCAGCTCGATGGCGTCACGGGTGTGTGCGATGAACGCGGCCACGTCGGAGGCGAGGAAGTTCTCACCGTCACCGACGCCCACCACGAGCGGGGAGTTGCGGCGGGCGCCGACGACCACGTCGGGTGCGTCGGCGTCGACGGCCACCAGGGTGAACGCGCCGTCGAGGCGGCGGCAGACCTGGCGCATCGCCTCCGCGAGGTCGCCGGTGGAGGAGTAGGCCTCGGCGAGGAGGTGGGAGACCACCTCGGTGTCGGTCTCGGAGAGCAGTTCGTGGCCGCGGTCGGTGAGCTCGGAGCGCAGCTGGGCGAAGTTCTCGATGATGCCGTTGTGGACGATGGCGACGCGGCCCGCGTTGTCCAGGTGCGGGTGGGCGTTGGTGTCGTTGGGGGCGCCGTGGGTGGCCCACCGGGTGTGGCCGATGCCGGCGGTGCCGCTGGGCAGCGGCCGGTCGGCGAGCTCCTTCTCGAGGTTGGCCAGCTTGCCCGCCTTCTTCGCCGCGGCAAGGCCGCCGTCGGCGAGCACAGCGACCCCCGCCGAGTCGTAGCCGCGGTACTCCAGCCGCTTCAGCCCGGCGATGACGACGTCGAGGGCGTTCTGGCCGCCCACGTATCCCACGATTCCGCACATGGGGGTCAGCTTACGGGGACGGGGTGGGCGGGCATCGGGCTGCGTACGGCCCTCCGGGGGATGTGGTGCCGGGCGAAGGGGTGGACTTGCGCCCGGGCGCGGGAAATGTGTGGCCGAACCGACGGCCACAAGGCGTATGGCTGAAGCCGTCCAATCGCTGCGCGAAGGCCTCGCGCATACCTGGAGGGCCAGTGCGATGTCTGGATTGAAACGGATGAGAGCGGCGGTGCTCGCCGCTGCGGTGGCACTGCCGTTGACGGCCGGTGGGAGCGCCGCGGCGTACGGAAAGTACGACAAGCCGGTAATGCGTACGCCGGGCATGTCGCGCGGGGCGGTGGCCGAGGGCCGCAGAGACGTTTCGGCGCTCCAGTCCCTGCTCGGCCTGCCGGTCGTGCCGGTCAGCTGGCACCGCGATGTCCGCTGGCCGGAGATCCCCTACTGCGACCCGCACACCGGTCCGTATCAGACGCAGATCGAGCGCCTCCTGCACTTGTTGATGTACGGACAGCAGACGCGCGCCAGTTGCGTCGCGATCCGCCATTACCAGCGCACGCACGGCATCCACCCGGCCATCGGATACGCCGGACCTGTGACCTTGCACCGTCTGCGTGGCCGCCATCCGCACCGTCACGGGCATATGCGCCTCGTGCACCGCCTCCGGCCGCGGCGGCGCGTGACACACATCACGCACACCACCGGCATCACCCGCATCACCAACCCGAACGCCGCAGGGCGCTGCCCGACCGGCAATTTCCGTATCGCCTGCGTGGACCAGAACCGGCAGATCATGTGGGTGCAGCACGGGCGGCGGATCGTCTTCGGCCCGGTGCGGATCCGCACCGGCTACGGCCGCTACCGCACCCGCAACGGCATGCACCGGGTTTACTGGAAGCACCGCTACCACGTCTCCTCGCTCTACGGCATGCCGATGCCCTATGCGCAGTTCTTCGACCGCGGTGAGGCCTTCCACGGCATCTACGGGAGCGTGAGGTCGCGGCATCGCTCGTTCGGCTGCGTGAACATGCGGCTTGCCGATGCCCGCCGTCTGTGGAGCGTGCTGCGCAGGGGCGACCGCGTCTACCTGTGGGGTCACGTTCCCGGCCACGCCTGAGCGCTCACGGGCCGCCGGTGCCCGACCGCACCCGCCGGTACCGGGCCACCGGTGATGCCTGAGACACTGGCGGGGATGAACGAGACCGTGCGCCCGGGCAGCGACCCGGACTCCGCTGACCTCAGCCGCTGGCGTGGCGAGCCCGATGCGTTGCGCGCGTGGGCCGAGATCGACCTGGCGGCCCTGCGCGCCAACGTGCGGTCGTTGCGTGCCCGCGCCGCAGGGGCCGAGGTGATGGCCGTGGTGAAGGCGGACGCCTACGGCCACGGGATGATCCCGTGTGCCCGCGCGGCCCGTGAGGCGGGCGCCACGTGGCTCGGCACCGCCACGCCCGACGAGGCACTCGCGCTGCGCGCGGCCGGTGTCGACGGCCCGGTGCTGTGCTGGCTGTGGACGCCGGGCGGACCGTGGCGCGAGGCGGTCGAGGCGGAGATCGACATCTCCGTCAGCGCCAGATGGGCGCTGGAGGAGGTCGTCGCCGCCGCCCGCGCCGCCGGGCGGATGGCCCGCGTCCAGCTCAAGGCCGACACCGGCCTCGGCCGCAACGGCTGCCAGCCCGCCGACTGGCCGGAGCTCACCGCAGCCGCCCGCGCCGCCGAGCGGGACGGCCTGATCCGGGTCACCGGCGTCTGGTCGCACTTCGCCTGCGCCGACGAACCCGGTCACCCGTCGATCGCCGCACAGCTCACCGCGTACCGGCAGGCGCTGGCCACCGCCGAGGCGGTGGGCCTGCGGCCCGAGGTGAGGCACCTCGCCAACTCCCCGGCGACCCTCACCCTCCCCGAGTCGCACTTCGACCTCGTCCGTACCGGTGTCGCCATGTACGGCATCTCGCCGGTGCCGCAGCTCGGTTCGCCGGCCGACTACGGGCTGCGGCCGGTGATGTCGCTGGTCGCCAAGCTCGCGAGCGTCAAACGGGTTCCGGGCGGCCACGGCGTGTCGTACGGCCACCTGTATACGACCCCCGGCGAGACCACCCTCGGGCTCGTCCCGCTCGGCTATGCCGACGGCATTCCCCGGCACGCGTCGGGAACCGGTCCTGTGCTGGTCGCGGGCAAGTGGCGCACGGTCGCCGGACGGGTCGCGATGGACCAGTTCGTCGTCGATCTCGGGGGGGACGCGGCGGAGGTGGGCGATCGGGCAGTACTGTTCGGCCCTGGTGACCAGGGTGAGCCGACCGCGGAGGACTGGGCGCGAGCGGCCGGCACCATCGCATACGAGATCGTCACTCGGATCGGGGCCCGAGTGCCGCGCGTCTATACGGACAGCGGGAGACGCGTCAGCACAGGGGAGTAGCTGAACCACCATGAGCGACAGCACCGCGGATACCGGCAAGGCGGCGGCGAAGGCCGTCGCCGCGGCTGTTCGGCCGGGGCAGCCGGGACAGCAGGCTCTGGGCCTCCTCGCGCGCGCCGGCAAGCAGGCCGGTTTCGTCGGCGCGGCGATCGGCGTTGTCGCGGCCGGTGCCGCCGCGGGCGTGGCGGTAGAACGGATGACGGTCGGCCGCGAGATACGCCGCAAGGCGCGCCTCGCCCTGGACGCGGCCGGTCCGTACGGGACGCTGCGCGGCGAGCCGGGGCTGGCCGTCGCAGAGGACGGCACCGCCCTGTACTACGAGACCGAGGAGATCGACGCCGGCGCGCAGGGCGGCACCAACGGCATGCACAAGGCGCTGGGCGGTCTGTTCCGGCGCGGTGGCTCCGACGCGCCGCTCACCGTGGTCTTCAGCCACGGCTACTGCCTCAATCAGGACGCCTGGCACTTCCAGCGTGCGGCGCTGCGCGGCCACGTACGGGCCGTCTACTGGGACCAGCGCAGCCACGGCCGCTCCGAGCGGGGGCATGCGCAGATCGACGGCAGCCCCGCCACCATCGACCAGCTCGGCCGCGACCTGAAGGCAGTCATCGATGCCGCCGCGCCCGAGGGGCCTCTGGTGCTCGCCGGGCACTCGATGGGCGGTATGACGATCATGGCGCTCGCCGATCAGTTCCCCGAGCTGGTCGCCGAGCGTGTGGCAGGGGTGTTCTTCGCAGGGACATCGACAGGCAAGCTGGCGGCCGTGTCGCTGGGGCTGCCGGCGGTCGGCGCGCGCGCCTTCCGTGCCCTCGCCCCCGGTCTGCTGCGGGCACTGGGCAGCCAGGCGGATCTGGTCGAACGGGGGAGGCGGGCGACGGCCGACCTGTTCGCGGGGGTCGTCAAGCGGTACTCGTTCGGCTCGGACGACGTCGATCCGGGCGTCGCGCGGCTCGCCGAGCGGATGATCGAGTCGACGCCGATCGACGTCGTCGCGGAGTTCTACCCGGCCTTCACCGAGCACGAGAAGGCCGAGTCGCTCGCGGCGCTCGACGGGCGGCCCGCCCTCGTCATGGCGGGCGACAAGGACCTGCTGACGCCGAGCGAGCACAGCGTCGCGATCGCTGAACGGCTGTCCGCATGCGAGCTCGTCGTCGTGCCCGACGCGGGGCATCTGGTGATGCTCGAATACCCGGAGCTGGTCAACGGTCACCTCGCGGCGCTGCTGGCGCGCGTCGCCGACGAGGTGCGGGCGCCGCTGCCGGACGCGGTACGGGAGCTCGGCGCTGCCGCTGCCTCGGAGATCGCGGAGGCAGCGGGTGCGTAGTGCCGTGGGGTGGGCCCGGTTCCGCGTAGCATCCGAAGGCATGAGCAGCACGACACAGGAGCAGGCACGGATCACCGTCAAGACCGCGGACGGCATGCGGGAGCTGGGACGGCGCCTCGCCGCCATGCTGCACCCGGGTGATCTGGTGCTGCTCAGCGGGGAGTTGGGCGCCGGGAAGACGACGCTGACCCGCGGACTCGGGGAAGGGCTCGGCGTCCGCGGGGCGGTGACCTCGCCGACGTTCGTGATCTCGCGCGTGCACCCGTCGCTGACCGGTGGGCCGGCACTGGTCCATGTGGACGCCTATCGCCTCTCCGGCGGCCTCGACGAGATGGAGGACCTCGACCTCGACGTGTCGCTCGCGGAGTCGGTCGTCGTCGTGGAGTGGGGCGAGGGCAAGGTCGAGGAGCTGTCGGACGAGCGGCTGCACGTGCTGATCGAACGGGGGATGGGCGAGGATGCCGATGATGTGCGCGAGGTCCGGGTCATCGCGGTCGGGGCGCGCTGGGAGGGCGTCGACCTGACACCGCTCGCCGTGTGACCGCCGGGTGATTCGTCTCTTCCGCCAACTTTCCGACAGCGCGTCGGCAAGATGTTGCACGGCGGGTGCCGGGCGTGTTCTGCTGGAGTGGAAAGAGATCGTCCTGGCTGCTGTCCCCAGGAGGCGCACATGTCAGCCGACGACCGGTCCGCACCGGCGCCGGAACCCGAGCAGCCCGCGGAGGGCAACGCCGCGCCGTCGATGAGCGCGCTGCTCGCCGCGGGGCAGGCTGCGCATGCCGTCTGCACGCCTCCTGCGGCCCCGGGAGAGCGCGCTGAGAACCATGAGGAGCTGGACGGCCCGGGGCGCCGGAACGCTGCTTAGACGCCGCTCAGAGGCTCGGGGGCTCAGGGAACGACGACGACCTTCGCGCCGAGCAGGGCGAAGTGCCACATCGCATCGCCGTCAGCCGGCTTCTCCCGGACGCCACCGGTGCGCCTCGCCGGGTCCGGAGTCGGCATCGAACCGTTGACGGCGGCGCTGAAGCCGATCGTCGTCCCGCCGACGGACCCGAACCGCACCACGTGCTCGACGGCCACCCCGTCCGTGCCCGTGACGCGGTCGGAGCGCGAGGTGACGGCGTACGTACCGGGCTGGGGCGACACCGAACCGGGCACGACGGTGAAGCTGCGTTCGGTCCGGCCGTCCGTGCCCACCAGCCACACGCGCTTCTGCGCGAGCGAGTAGACGACGCGCCTGCCCTCGCCGGAAGCGCTCGGCAGCCCGGCGGCCTTGCCGGAGGGGGTGCTCGACGGCGAGGCGGATGGACGGGCGCCGGCGGTCGCCAGGGCGCGTGCCTTTCCGTTGTGGTCGGGCGAGGCCGAGGCCTGCCAGGCGAGCACGCCGATGACGGCCAGCGCGCCCGCGGTCAGCGCGGCCACGATGGTGCCGGAGGCGATCCTAGCCATGCGGTGACGTTAGCACTGGGCTTGCCTGATGAGCTGTTTTTCCAGGCCGTCGGTCCGTTGCCGTGACCACTCGGATCACGGAGCATCACCGCAACGGCCGTAGGCTGTGAACCGTGCTGCTCCTCGCCTTCGACACCGCCACTCCCGCCGTCACCGCCGCCGTCCACGACGGGACCACCGTGCTGGCCGAGTCGACGAGTATCGACGCCCGCCGCCACGGTGAGCTGCTGATGCCCGCGGTGGACCATGTGCTGCGGGAGGCGGGCGTGCGGCTCGACGCCGTGACCGGCATCGTCGTCGGCGTCGGCCCCGGACCGTACACGGGGCTGCGCGTCGGTCTGGTGACCGCCGCCGCCTTCGGGGACGCACTCGGCATCCCCGTCCACGGTGTGTGCACCCTCGACGGCCTCGCCTACGCGGCGGGGGTGGCCGGTCTCGGCGGCCCGTTCGTCGTGGCGACGGACGCACGGCGCAAGGAGGTCTACTGGGCCCGCTACGACGGCCCGCGGACCCGTGCCACCGGTCCCGCCGTCGACCGTCCGGGTGACATCGCCGCGGAGGTGGCCGGGCTCCCCGTGGTCGGCGCCGGTGCCGCGCTCTACCCCGAGGTGTTCGCCGACGTCCGTCCGCCCGCCGACCAGTCCGCGGGCGCGCTGGCGGCGCTCGCGGCCGCGAAGCTCGCCGACGGTGAGGAGTTCCTGCCGCCGCTTCCGCTGTATCTGCGGCGCCCGGACGCCCAAGTGCCCGCGGCGTACAAGGCGGTACTTCCCAAGTGACGGTCGTGCTGCGCGAGATGCGCTGGTGGGACATCGAGCCGGTGATGGCGATCGAGCAGGAGCTGTTCCCGGACGACGCGTGGTCGCGCGGGATGTTCTGGTCGGAGCTCGCCGGCGCCCGGCACCCCGCGGCCACGCGCTACTACGTCGTCGCGGAGCAGGACAGTCGCCTGATCGGGTATGCCGGGCTCGCGGCTGTCGCCGGTATGGGTGATGTCCAGACGATCGCTGTGGCCCGCGAGGAGTGGGGCACCGGCCTCGGCGCGCGGCTGCTCACCGATCTGCTGCGCCAGGCCGGTGCGTTCGAGTGCCGTGAGGTGCTGCTCGAGGTGCGGGTCGACAACACGCGCGCGCAACGCCTCTACGAGCGCTTCGGCTTCGAGCCGATCGGCTTCCGGCGAGGCTACTACCAGCCGGGCAACGTCGACGCGCTCGTCATGCGCCTTGCTACTGATCACGAAGAAGGAAAGATCCATGGCTGACGAACCGCTGGTTCTCGGGATCGAGACCTCCTGCGACGAGACCGGGGTCGGCATCGTGCGCGGGCACACGCTGCTCGCCGACGCGGTGGCGTCGAGCGTCGATGAGCACGCCCGGTTCGGCGGTGTGGTGCCGGAGGTGGCCAGCCGGGCGCATCTGGAGGCGATGGTCCCCACGATCCAGCGGGCCCTGAAGGAGGCGGGCCTCGCAGCGAGCGATCTGGACGGGATCGCGGTCACCGCGGGCCCGGGGCTTGCGGGCGCGCTGCTGGTCGGCGTGTCGGCGGCGAAGGCGTACGCGTACGCGCTGGGCAAGCCGCTCTACGGCGTCAACCACCTCGCGTCGCACATCTGCGTCGACCAGTTGGAGCACGGCGCGCTGCCGGAGCCGACGATGGCGCTGCTGGTCTCCGGCGGGCACTCCTCGCTGCTGCTCGCGCCCGACATCACCTCCGACGTGCGCACTCTCGGTTCGACCATCGACGATGCGGCGGGCGAGGCGTTCGACAAGGTGGCGCGGGTGCTGGGGCTCGGCTTCCCCGGCGGTCCCGTCGTCGACAAGCGGGCGAGGGAGGGCGACCCGCAGGCGATCCGCTTCCCGCGCGGTCTGACCGGCTCGCGGGACCCGCTGTACGACTTCTCGTTCTCCGGCCTGAAGACGGCGGTCGCCCGGTGGGTCGAGGAGCGGCGGCGCGAGGGCGTGGAGGTGCCGGTCGCGGATGTGGCCGCGTCCTTCCAGGAGGCCGTCACCGACGTGCTCACGCGCAAGGCGATCCGCGCCTGCCGGGACAACGGCGTCGACCACCTGATGATCGGCGGCGGGGTCGCGGCCAACTCGCGGCTGCGCTCGATGGCCCAGGAGCGCTGCGCCGACGCGGGCATCGAGCTGCGCGTGCCGCGGCCGAAGCTGTGCACGGACAACGGGGCGATGGTGGCCGCGCTCGGTGCCGAAATGGTGGCGCGGAATGTCGCACCGTCCTCCTTGGACCTGCCCGCGGATTCCTCGTTGCCGGTGACCGAGCCGCACATCCCGGGGACGGGCGCCGACGCGGGGCACGTGCACCGATGACGGTCGCGTTGATGTGGGAGGCGCGCGCGGCGGAGGGCCGCGGCGCCGAGCTGCTGGAGTGGGTGCGCGGTCAGCGGCTTCCGGGCGTCCGGCCGCTGCGCAGTGAGACGTTCGCGGCGCCGGGCGACCGCGTGCTCGTCATCACGTGGTGGGACGGTTCGTACGACGCCGATGTCCCCGAACTTACCGATCCACCAGGGGAGTTGGTGCGGCGCCCGGTGCACCGCTGGCGGTTCGAGTCGTTGGGACAGCCTGCGCCAGCAGCATGGTAGGGGCGCCTGCGACGCGGGTGAGGACGACGACACAGGAGTTCGGGCCGTCGAGCTTGAGCTTCCTGCGGAGCTCGTCGGGTTCGACGGCCGAGCCGCGCTTCTTGATCACGGCGGTGCCGATGCGGCGTTCGCGCAGCAGCGCCTTGAGCTTCTTGAGGTTGAACGGGAGCGTGTCGGTGATCTCGTAGGCCGTGGCGTACGGGGTTGCGCGCAGCTCGTCGGAGGTGATGTACGCGATCGTCTCGTCGATGAGCCGGCCGTCCAGGTGTGCGGCGGCCTCGGCGACCAGGTGGGCGCGGATCACGGCGCCGTCCGGCTCATAGAGGTAGCGGCCGACGGGGCCGACGGCGGGGGCCGGCAGGCCCGCCGAGGTGAGGCCGGCGCTGCTGGGGAGCAGCGTCGCCCGTATGGAATCGTCCGTGCCGAACCACAGCACGGCTTCCTTCACGTCACCCGCGTACGAGACCCATTCGGGCGCCGCGTCCTCGGGGACGGCCTCGTGCGGGATGCCGGGGGCGACCTTGATCGCGGCGTGCGGGAGCGTGCGGGCCGCCTCGACCGCCCATGACAGCGGGGGCGAGTACGCCTCGGGATCGAAGATCCGCCCGCCCGTCGCCCGCCACCGCCCTTCTGCGGAAGCGCTTCGCGCCTTCTTTTCGCGTCCGCCGCGTCGTGCGGGGTCGGTGAACAGCGCGTCGTACGGCGCCGTGTCGACCTGGGTGACGTCCGCGCACCGCACCTCGATCAGGCCGTCGAGCCCGAGCGCCTGCGCGTTGGCGCGGGCGACGGCGCAGGTGAGTTCGGAGCGGTCGACGGCGAGGACCTCGATGCCGGCTCGGGCCAGCGCGATCGCGTCGCCGCCGATGCCGCAGCACAGGTCGGCGAGGCGCCGCACCCCCAGGGCGGCGAACCGTGCGGCGCGGTGCTCGGCGACTGCGGTGCGCGTCGCCTGCTCGACGCCGTCCGGGGTGAAGTACATCCGGTATGCGTCGTCGCCGAACTTCGCCGCCGCCCGCTGCCGCAGCCGCGCCTGTCCGAGCGCGGCCGAGACGAGTGCGGCGGGGTGCTCGCGCCGCAGCCGGGTCGCCGTGGCGAGTTCGTCGGCGGGGTCGTGGTGGCGCAGCGAGGCGAGCAGCGCCTGCCCCTCGTCGTCCAGGAGCGCGGAGAACGCGTCGAGATCCACTCGCCCATTCTCGCAGCGCCGCTCACCGGACCGGACACGCCGCAGGAGCGGTTCATTGGCACTCTGGTTGACTGAGTGCTAGGCGCGTCATAGTCTCGCTACTGGCACTCTCCAAGAGGGAGTGCCAGAACAGCGACGAGGCAGATCCGGCACCCGCGACGACGGATCTACCAGGTCGCCACCCCAAGACACACACTCCCGTGAGCTCTCCGAAGGGGGAGGTCGGATCGTGACGACCGCCAGCACCAAGGTTGCCATCAAGCCGCTTGAGGACCGCATTGTGGTCCAGCCGCTCGACGCCGAGCAGACCACGGCCTCGGGCCTGGTCATTCCGGACACTGCCAAGGAGAAGCCCCAGGAGGGCGTCGTCCTGGCCGTGGGCCCGGGCCGCTTCGAGGACGGCAAGCGCATCGAGCTCGACGTCAAGGTCGGCGACGTCGTGCTGTACAGCAAGTACGGCGGCACCGAGGTGAAGTACAACGGCGAGGAGTACCTCGTCCTCTCGGCGCGCGACGTTCTCGCGATCGTCGAGAAGTAATCCTGATTCCGGCGCATACGCAAGTGCCGTGACCCTGCCCCGGGTTTTCCGCGTCATCCGACCGGGGACCCGGGGCGTGGTCGTTGACGTGGAGAAGACGAGGTAGCACGCAGGTATGTCCAAGATCCTGAAGTTCGACGAGGACGCCCGCCGCGCCCTGGAGCGCGGCGTCAACAAGCTTGCCGACACGGTGAAGGTGACGATCGGCCCCAAGGGCCGCAACGTCGTCATCGACAAGAAGTTCGGCGCACCCACCATCACCAACGACGGTGTGACCATCGCCCGCGAGGTGGAGGTCGAGGACCCGTACGAGAACCTCGGCGCCCAGCTGGTGAAGGAGGTGGCGACCAAGACCAACGACATCGCGGGTGACGGCACCACCACCGCCACCGTGCTCGCCCAGGCCCTGGTCCGCGAGGGTCTGCGCAACGTCGCCGCGGGCGCCTCCCCGGCCGCCCTGAAGCGCGGCATCGACGCGGCCGTCAAGGCCGTCGCCGACGACCTGGTCGCCACCGCGCGCCCGATCGACTCCAAGGCCGACATCGCCGCCGTGGCTGCGCTGTCCGCGCAGGACCAGCAGGTCGGCGAGCTGATCGCCGAGGCCATGGACAAGGTCGGCAAGGACGGTGTCATCACCGTCGAGGAGTCCAACACCTTCGGCCTGGAGCTGGACTTCACCGAGGGCATGGCCTTCGACAAGGGCTACCTGTCCCCGTACATGGTCAGCGACCAGGAGCGGATGGAGGCCGTCCTCGAGGACCCGTACATCCTGATCCACCAGGGCAAGATCTCCGCCATCGCGGACCTGCTGCCGCTGCTTGAGAAGATCATCCAGGCCAACTCCAGCAAGCCGCTGCTGATCGTCGCCGAGGACGTCGAGGGCGAGGCGCTGTCGACGCTGGTCGTCAACAAGATCCGTGGCACGTTCAACGCCGTCGCGGTCAAGGCCCCCGGCTTCGGTGACCGCCGCAAGGCGATGCTCGGCGACATGGCGACCCTCACCGGCGCCACCGTGGTCGCCGAGGAGGTCGGCCTCAAGCTCGACCAGGTCGGCCTGGACGTGCTCGGCTCCGCCCGCCGCGTGACCGTCACCAAGGACGACACGACGATCGTCGACGGCGCCGGCGACAGGGCCGACGTCGAGAGCCGTATCGCCCAGATCAAGTCCGAGATCGCCACCACCGACTCCGACTGGGACCGCGAGAAGCTCCAGGAGCGGCTGGCGAAGCTGGCGGGCGGCGTGTGCGTGATCCGCGTCGGCGCGGCCACCGAGGTCGAGCTGAAGGAGCGCAAGCACCGCTTGGAGGACGCGATTTCCGCGACCCGTGCCGCGGTCGAGGAGGGCATCGTCTCCGGTGGCGGCTCCGCGCTGGTGCACGCCGCGAAGGTGCTCACCGAGGGCCTGGGCAAGACCGGCGACGAGGCCACGGGTGTCGCGGTCGTGCGGCGCGCGGTGGTCGAGCCGCTGCGCTGGATCGCCGAGAACGCGGGCCTCGAGGGCTACGTCATCACCTCCAAGGTCGGCGAGCTGGAGAAGGGCCACGGCTTCAACGCCGCGACCGGCGAGTACGGCGACCTGGTCAAGGCCGGCGTCATCGACCCGGTGAAGGTCACCCGCTCCGCGCTGGAGAACGCCGCGTCGATCGCCTCCCTGCTGCTCACCACCGAGACCCTGGTGGTCGAGAAGAAGGAGGAGGAGCCGGCCGAGGCTGCCCACGGCCACGGTCACGGCCACGCCCACTGACCGACCTCCGGTCGGACCGGTACGACACAGGGCGGGCACCCCGAGGGGTGCCCGCCCTTGCCGCGTTCGGCGAACCCTCAGCGGGGGCCGAAGCGGCGGCCCGCCGTGCTGGAGACGCGGCCGAACGCCCCGCTCGGAGCCACCTTCGCCAGCCCGACGGCCACCTTGTAACGGAGGTCGGGCACGCTGACGACGCGGCCCCGCGCCAGGTCGCGGATCGCGGTCGCCACGACCTTGTCGGCGTCGAGCCACGCCCAGCCGGGGATGCCGTCGACGTTCATGCCGGCGCGCTCGTGGAACTCCGTCCGCACGAAGCCGGGGCACAACGCCAGCAACCGCACACCACTGCCCGCCAGATCACGCGCCGCACCCTGCGTGAAGCTCACCACCCACGCCTTCGTCGCCGCGTACGTGCCGCGCGGCACGAACGCCGCCACCGACGCGACGTTGATCACGAAGCCGCGGCCGCGATCGCGCATCGCCTGCGTCGCAGCAGTCGTCAGCCGCAGCACCGCCTCGCAGTGCACCTTGAGCATCGTCAGTTCGTCGGCGAACGGGGCGTCCGGATAGGTGCCGCGGATGCCGAATCCCGCGTTGTTCACCAGCACGTCGACCGGCCTGTCACGGTCCGCGAGACGCGCCTCTACGGCCGCGATCCCGTCGTCGGTCGACAGGTCGGCGGCGAGGACCTCGACGTGCACTCCGTGATCACGGCGCAGCTGTGCCGCTTGGTCGTCGAGCCGTTTCGTGTCGCGTGCCACGAGCACGAGCCGGTGCCCGTCGCTCGCCAGCCGCCGGGCGAAGGCCGCGCCGATCCCTGCCGTCGCCCCCGTGATGAGTGAGGTGGTCATGGACGAAGGCTAGTCGGCCTGCCCGAGCCGCTTGCGTACCCTGGCCCTGTCCTCCTCGGGGAGGGCGTCGACGCCCAGCAGCCGGGTGAGCAGCTCCGGCTCGCCGGTGAGCGCGCGGAAGACGACGGAGATGCTCACGTCGTGATCGGGCCGGTCGAGCACCGTGATCTCGTCCCCCGCCCGGATCTCGCCGGGGCTGATCACCCGGAGGTACGCACCCGGCAGCGCCGCCTGCGTGAACCGTTTGATCCAGCCCTCCTCTTCCATCCAGCCTTGGAAGGTGCCGCACGGGATGCGCGGGCAGGAGACCTGGAGCACCACGTCGGCACCGATCCGCCAGTGCTCGCCGATCAGCGCGCCATTGACGTCGAGTCCGCTGGTGGTGAGGTTCTCGCCGAACATCCCGTTGGACAGGCCACGGCCCAACTCCCGTTCCCAGCCGTCGAGATCCTCACGCGCGTATGCATAGACCGCCTGCTGATCACCCCCGTGATGCTGCACGTCGTAGACCCGGTCGCCCGCCAGGCCGACCGCTCCCGTGCCCTTGGGCCCCGGTGCGCTCACCGCCACCGGTCCCGTCACCGGGCACTTGTCGATCCCGGTGTGCCTCAGGCCCTTCCACGGATTGGGGCGTGGGGCGCCGATGTTGACCGAGACAAGCCTCATCGTTCAACGGTACGTCGCAGACCTCCGAGGACGTCCAGTGCTTTATCGACGTCGGCCGCCGAGTTGTACAGGTGGAAGGAGGCCCGCAGATGCCCCGCCCGTGGTGAGACCAGCACCCCGGCCCGGGCGAGCTGCGCCGCGGCGTCGCCGAGCCCGCGCACTGCGACGATCGGCGAGTCGCCGGCGCCGCCCTGCGCGTACCCGATTCCCAGCTCGTCGAGCCCGGCGCGGAACCGCCCGGCCAGCGCCGTGTCATGGGCGCCGATCCGCTCCACCCCTGTCTCCTCGATCAGCGCGAGCGACTGCTCCGCGGCGACGTAGGGGATATAGGGCGGCGATATGTCGAACCGCCGTGCCGAGTCGGCGAGTTCGGCCACGGGGCCGTAGGTGCTCAGCCACGGGTCCGCGCCGGCCGACCAGCCCGCGAAGATCGGCGCCAGCTCGTCCGCGGCGGATTCGCCGACCACCAGGAAGGAGACCCCGCGTGGGCAGAGCAGCCACTTGAACGCCCCGACCACCACGTAGTCGTACAGGGCGGCGTTCATCGGCCGCCAGCCCACCGACTGGGTGGCGTCGATCAGCGTGCGTGCACCGTGCCTGGCAGCCGCTTCCCGTATCGCGGCGAGATCGGCGACTCGGCCGTCGGCGGACTGCACGACGCTGACGGCGACCAGCGACGTGCCCCCGCGCACCTCGTCGGCGATGCTCTCCAACGGCACCACGCGCAGCTTCAGATCGCGGCGGACGGCGAACGGGTTCACCAGCGAGCTGAAATCCCCCTCGGCGGCGAGGACCTCGGCCCCCGGCGGCAGTGCGGAGGCGATCAGTCCGACGTGCACGGAAACCGCCGAGCCGACCGCGACCCGTTCGACCGGGACGGAGACTAACCGCGCGAAGGACGCCCGCGCCGCGGTGACGGCCGGCTCGTATGCCGACTGGTCGGCGACGGTCCAGGCGTCGACCGCCCGCCGCAGGGCCACCGCAGCCCTCGCCGGACCGAGCCCGGCGGACGCGGTGTTGAGGTACGCCACCCCCGGTGGCGCGGTCGCCGAGCGGGCCGAATGGGTCGAGTCGGTCAAGTGGGTGGAGTGGGTCGAGCGCGTCGAAGGAGCGGTGTACGGCTGCGTCTGCGAAGGGAACTCGGAGCCCCCCAGGCTCTCCAGGCTGTCCATGGTCCCAGCCTGCACCCCGCCTATCTGAAAGTCCATGAAAATTTCTGGCACTTAACCCTAAGGAGTGCTTATAGTCGACACATGATCGAGGCTCGGCATCTGCGGGTGTTCCGCGCGGTCGCCAAGACCGGCTCCTTCTCCGCGGCGGCGCGCAGGCTCGGCTGCACGCAGCCCGCCGTCAGCCAGCAGATGAGGGCTCTGGAGCAGTCGGTCGGCACCCCGCTGCTGGTGAGGACGGGCCGCGAGATGCGCCTCACCGAAGCGGGGGAGTCCCTTGCCCGCCATGCCGTCGGCATCCTCGCCGGTCTCACCGCCGCGGAGGAGGAGCTCGCCGCGATCGCCGGGCTGCGCGCCGGTCGGGTGCGGCTGGTGTCGTTCCCCTCGGGCAACTCGGTGCTGGTGCCGACTGCGCTCGCCGAGATGCGTGCCGAACACCCCGCCGCCCAGATCTCGCTGGTCGAGGCGGAGCCGCCGCAGTCGGTCGAGATGCTGCGCGCCGGCGACTGTGAGATTGCGCTCGCCTTCCGTTACCTGGACATGCCGGCTGCGGCGGCCGAGAGCGCCGAGGACGAGTGGGGCGACCTGGTGGTGCGCCCGCTCCTCACCGACCGGCTGGTCGGCCTGTTCCCCTCCCGGCACCGGTTTGCGGAGGAGGCGCAGGCCGGGCGTCCGTTGGAGATGGCGGAGCTCGCCGAGGAGCAGTGGATTGCAGGCTGTCCGCGCTGCCGCCGTCACCTGGTGGCGGTGTGCGAGGGGGCGGGATTCACCCCCCGCATCGACTTCGCCACCGACGACTACCCGGCGGTGGCGGGCCTGGTCGGTGCGGGGCTCGGCGTGGCGATGCTGCCGGAGCTCGCGCTCGAATCCGTTCACCCGAAGGGCGTGACGTTCGCCGAAGTGCGGCCGGCCGTGCGGCGTGAGGTGGTGGCGCTGACCCTGCCCGATCTGGCGAGGGTGCCTGCGGTCGAGGCGATGCTGGAGCAGCTGGTGCACGCGGCGCGTCGGTGACCGGCCCGGAGCCGGCCCGGCTCCGGCCCGGCTCCGGCCGGAGTCGTCGGAGCGCTCGGCCGCAGCGCGGCCGCATCCCGCTGCGCACCCCCGCAGGTGCGAAGCCATGGGTGGCGGATTGCGAAAATCGGATTATGGAAACCGGAGTGCAGAAACGATTCTTCGTCGGTGCGTGAGTGCTCGCGGTGCTCAGTTGTTCTGGTTGCTCATTACCCGGTTGCGAGAGCGCCCCATCATCTCCTCACGCTCGTCCTCGGTGAGGCCGCCCCATACGCCGTAGGGCTCGCGGACCGCCAGCGCATGCGCCGCGCACTCCACACGCACGGGGCAGCGCATACACACCTCCTTGGCCGCGGCCTCGCGTGAGCTGCGGGCTGCGCCGCGCTCGCCCTCGGGGTGGAAGAACAGCGAGCTGTCGACGCCGCGGCACGCGGCCACCAGTTGCCAGTCCCACAGGTCGGCGTTGGGGCCAGGGAGTCGGGAGAAGTCTGCCATTGCTCATCTCCTCGAGAGATCTGCCGGATCCGGATCGCTGCCGACGGGACGCAGACCCGCGGCCGGACACAATCAGTGTCTAACTGGATGTAAATATGACTCTTCGCAAATCTAGCGCTCGACAACCGCGTTCGGTAAGAAATGCCGCCAAACAGTTCAAAAACTGGACATCACGCCCACGGGTCGGCCTCTGGCCGGCCCCGCTGCCGTCCCCGTTCGGCCCCTGGTCAGGGCCCTGTCCGGCCCTGGCGGCGCCCCCGCGCAGCCGTCGTGTGCGCCCGATGTGCATCCGGGCGCGACGGGATGCGCCACTTCGCGGTGCGGTGGAGCTGATCTGTGTCGGTGTGATCACGTAGAGTGTCGGGTGCGGCTGCCAAACTCCGTAACTCTTTCGAGTGAGCGTCGTTGAGAGTGCGGAGGTGGTTGGACGGCAGGCAAATCGGGCACATGCCCGACGCCGTCAGCCCCACCGGTGACGATTCGTACCAGCCTGGAGGCTCAACGTGAAGCGGATCAGCTGCGGAGGGCGGTCATGACATCCGTCCTCGTCTGCGACGACTCCCCGCTTGCCCGAGAGGCGCTTCGCCGTGCGGTCGCGACCGTGCCCGGCGTCGAGCGCGTGACGACGGCGGCCAACGGCGAGGAAGTCCTCCGCCGCTGGGGCGCCGACCGCTCCGACCTCATCCTGATGGACGTCCGGATGCCTGGTCTCGGCGGTGTCGAGACGGTACGGCGGCTGCTGTCCGCCGACCCCGGCGCCCGCATCATCATGCTCACCGTCGCCGAGGATCTCGACGGAGTGGCGCTCGCCGTGGCCGCAGGCGCCCGCGGCTACCTGCACAAGGACGCCTCGCGCGCCGAGCTGCGCGCCACGGTCACGCAGGCGCTCGCCGACCCGACATGGCGGCTCGCCCCGCGCCGGTTGCGCTCGGCCGAGATGGGCGCGGCGCCCACCCTCACCGCGCGCGAGATCCAGGTGCTCGAAGGGATGAGCCACGGCCGTTCCAACGCCGAGATCGGCCGCGAGCTGTTCCTGTCCGAGGACACCGTCAAGACGCACGCCCGGCGGCTGTTCAAGAAGCTGGGCGCATCCGACCGGGCGCACGCGGTGGCACTCGGCTTCCGCTGGGGCCTGGTCCGCTGAGGACGGCTCCATGTGCGGCCGTGCCCGGGGAGCCCCGGGAATCGCCGTCCAGCCCAGGGCTTGTCGGGGACGGGCGGCGATGTCCTGGTCGGCATCCCGGGCGGTGCGGACGACAGCGCGGGTGACGGCGCCGGCGACGCGGCGAGCGACGCTGATGACGGCGCCGGCGACATCGCCGGCGCGCTGCGACGTGTCCGTCGTCACGCTCTTCGGGCGAGCGCGTCACCCCGCTACGTTCCGGATGCCCGTGCGAGGACGCATGCTTGGGGTATGGACTTCCTCGGGGACGAGCGGCAGCGCGCGGGCGGGTCGGCGCGGGTGGCGGGAGACAGTCGGGAGGGGCAGCGGGTGAGCGGCATGACGGCTACGGCCTCCGTGAGGGCCGCGCTCCCGACGTCGCCGGCCTCGCCGATCGCACCGACGGCAGACACCGCGGCCGCCGCACCGGCCACCGCGCCGCACTCACCTGCATCCTCAGCGGCGTCCGCCCCGGCATCGCGGCCCCACACGGTGCCGTCGCGGACCGGGTCGCATAACGCTTCGGGGTACAAGTCGGGACGCGGTGCCACGGACGCCAGAGCGACCAGGCACCATGGAGCGGTGCGCGACGACGAGAACGCGGCCGGGCAGGCCATCGGAGCCCTCGTGCGCCGTGCCGTAGCCGGCGACGAGCAGGCCACGCATGACCTGCTCGCCCATGTGCATCCGCTCGCGCAGCGCTACTGCCGCACGAGACTGTCCCGGCTGCCCGGCGACGCACGGCACTTCGTGGAGGATCTCGCCCAGGAGGTCTGTCTCGCGGTGCTGTGCGCGCTGCCCCGCTACCGAGACCAGGGGCGCCCCTTCGAGGCGTTCGTCTTCGCCATCGCCTCGCACAAGGTCGCCGATCTGCAGCGCTCCGCCATGCGCGGGCCCGGCTCCACGGCCGTTCCCTCCGAGGACCTGCCGGAGAAGCCGGACGACTCGCTCGGGCCCGAGGAGCGCGCGGTGCTCAGCAGCGACGCCGAGTGGGCCAAGGCGCTGCTGGCCAATCTGCCCGCAACCCAGCGCGAACTGGTGCTGCTGCGGGTCGCCGTCGGGTTCACGGCCGAGGAGACCGGCCAGATGCTCGGGATGTCGCCGGGTGCGGTGCGAGTCGCGCAGCACCGGGCGCTGAGCAGGCTGCGGGCGCTGGCCGAACAGGCGGAGGCCATGCGGGCGGAGGACGCCTCCGGGCTGAGCGCGTAGCCGCCGGGACCGTGCTCCGGCCGTGCCCGGTCGCGCTCCGCCCGTGGTCCGGAACCGCCGCGGGCCGATAGCACGCCAAACCCCAGTACCATGGGATGCCACGCCGGGCAAGACCTCAGTGGGGATGGTGTCATGACTGCGAACGCCGACGGAGTGGCCGAGAAGTTCGGTTTCCTCGGGCTCACCTACGACGACGTGCTGCTGCTCCCTGGGGCGTCGGACATGGCACCGGACGAGATCGACACCTCGACGCGCGTCTCGAAGAACGTACGGGTGAACATCCCGCTGATCTCGGCGGCGATGGACAAGGTAACCGAGGCCCGGATGGCCATCGCGATGGCCCGCCAGGGCGGTGTGGGCGTGCTCCACCGCAATCTCTCCATCGTTGACCAGGCCAACCAGGTCGACCTCGTCAAGCGCTCCGAGTCCGGCATGGTCACCGACCCGATCACCGTGCACCCGGACGCCACCCTCGCCGAGGCCGACCAGCTGTGCGCCAAGTTCCGCATCAGCGGCGTCCCGGTGACGGACGTGGCGGGCAAGCTGCTCGGCATCGTCACCAACCGCGACATGGCCTTCGAGCTGGACCGCAGCCGTCAGGTGCGCGAGGTCATGACGCCGATGCCGCTGGTCACCGGCAGGGTCGGGATCTCGGGCCACGACGCGATGCAGCTGCTGCGCCGCCACAAGATCGAAAAGCTGCCGCTCGTCGACGACGAGGGCGTCCTCAAGGGCCTGATCACGGTCAAGGACTTCGTCAAGGCGGAGAAGTACCCCAACGCCGCCAAGGACAAGGAGGGCAGGCTGCTCGTCGGCGCGGCCGTCGGCGTCACGGGCGACGCGTTCGAGCGTGCCCAGGCGCTGATCGAGGCGGGTGCCGACTTCATCGTCGTCGACACGGCCCACGGCCACTCCAGGCTGGTCGGCGACATGGTCGCGAAGATCAAGTCGAATGCGGCGGTCGATGTGATCGGTGGCAACGTCGCCACGCGCGTCGGCGCGCAGTCGCTGATCGACGCGGGCGCGGACGGGATCAAGGTCGGTGTCGGCCCCGGCTCGATCTGCACCACGCGTGTGGTCGCCGGCATCGGCGTCCCGCAGGTCACCGCGATCTACGAGGCGGCGCTCGCCGCCAAGCAGGCCGGTGTCCCGGTGATCGGCGACGGCGGCCTGCAGTACAGCGGCGACATCGCCAAGGCGCTCGTCGCCGGCGCGGACACGGTGATGCTCGGCTCGCTCCTGGCGGGATGCGAGGAGTCGCCCGGCGAACTGCTGTTCATCAACGGCAAGCAGTTCAAGTCGTACCGCGGCATGGGTTCTCTCGGCGCCATGCAGTCGCGCGGCGACCGCAAGTCCTTCTCCAAGGACCGCTACTTCCAGGAGGGCGTGGGCGGCGACGACAAGCTCGTCCCCGAGGGCATCGAGGGCCAGGTGCCCTACCGCGGGCCGCTGTCCGCGGTGGTCCACCAGCTCGTCGGCGGCCTGCGTCAGTCGATGTTCTACGTCGGCGGCCGCACGGTGCCGGAGCTGCAGGAGCGCGGCCGCTTCGTGCGCATCACCGCCGCGGGGCTGAAGGAGAGCCACCCGCACGACATCCAGATGACCACCGAGGCGCCCAACTACCACGTGGGCTGAGCAGCCCGGCTGCGACGAGGGGGGTACGCATGCGTACCCCCCTCAGCCACGCCCTGGGATACTGGACGCGCAGGCCACGAAGAAAGGCGAACAGTGACTGAGATCGAGATCGGGCGGGGCAAGCGCGGCCGCAGGGCCTACGCATTCGACGACATCGCCGTCGTCCCGAGCCGGCGCACCCGGGACCCCAAGGAGGTCTCGATCGCCTGGCAGATCGACGCCTACCGCTTCGAGCTGCCCTTCCTGGCCGCGCCCATGGACTCGGTGGTCTCCCCCGAGACTGCCATCCGCATCGGCCGTCTCGGCGGCCTCGGCGTGCTCAACCTCGAAGGGCTGTGGACGCGCTACGAGGACCCCGAGCCGCTGCTCGCCGAGATCGCCGAGCTGGACGACACGTCGGCGACGCGCCGGCTGCAGGAGATCTACGCGGCTCCCATCAGGGAGGAGCTGATCGGCCAGCGGATCAAGGAGGTGCGCGAGTCGGGCGTGGTCACGGCGGCAGCGCTTTCGCCGCAGCGCACGGCGCAGTTCTCCAAGGCCGTCGTGGACGCGGGCGTCGACCTCTTTGTAATCCGCGGGACGACGGTCTCCGCCGAGCACGTCTCCGGCGCGCACGAGCCGCTCAACCTCAAGCAGTTCATCTACGAGCTGGACGTGCCGGTGATCGTGGGCGGCTGCGCCACCTACACGGCAGGGCTGCACCTGATGCGTACCGGCGCGGCCGGCGTCCTCGTCGGCTTCGGCGGCGGCTCCGCACACACCACCCGCAATGTCCTCGGCATCCAGGTGCCGATGGCGACCGCGGTCGCCGATGTCGCCGCGGCCCGCCGCGACTACATGGACGAGTCGGGTGGCCGCTATGTGCATGTCATCGCGGACGGTGGCTTCGGAGCCAGCGGCGATCTGCCGAAGGCGTTCGCGTGCGGCGCGGACGCGGTGATGATGAGCTCGCCGCTCGCGCGGGCCACGGACGCCCCCGGCCGCGGTTTCCACTGGGGCATGGAGGCGGTCCATGAGGAGCTGCCGCGCGGCAAGCGGATGAACCTCGGATCGGCGGGGACGACGGAGGAGATCCTGCTCGGCCCCTCGCACGCGCCGGACGGGTCGATGAACCTCTTCGGCGCGCTGCGGCGCGCGATGGCCACGACCGGCTACTCGGATCTGAAGGAGTTCCAGCGGGTCGAGGTCACGGTGGCGCCGGTCGCCGCCAAGAACCGCTGAGAAGAACCCACTGAGAAGAACCCACTGAGAAGGCCGCCGCTGAGAAGGCCGCCGCGCGAACGGTGCTGACGCACCGCCACCGACCAGGCGTACAGGGCCCCGGACTCGCCGAGTCCGGGGCCCTGGCCGTGCGCGATCGGGCGACCGGATGCCGTGGCAACCATCAGATAAATACGACTATGAGTAATAATCATGTGTTATGGCGCAAAAGAAGTCGTTCTCCGGACGCGGCATGGGCATCGACCTCGGCACCGCGAACACATTGGTGTACGTCAAAGGCGAAGGGATCGTGCTCAACGAGCCGTCAGTGGTGGCCGTGAACGCGGTCGACGGCGAGGTGGTCAGCGTCGGCCGCGACGCGAAGCGCACGATCGGCCGAACGCCCTCGCACATCGTCGCCCTCCGCCCGATGCGGGACGGAGTGATCGCCGACTTCGACATGGCCGAGCGGATGCTTGCGTACTTTGTGCGGAAGGTGGCCGGCACCCGCCGCTTCAACCGGCCGACGGTGGTGATCTGCGTGCCGTCCGGCATCACCGGCGTCGAGCGGCGTGCGGTCGTCGAGGCCGCAATGGGGGCGGGCGCGCGCCAGGTCCACCTCATCGAGGAGCCGATGGCGGCGGCGATCGGCGCCGGGCTGCCGGTGAACGAGCCGACGGGGTCCATGGTCGTCGACATCGGCGGCGGAACGACCGAGGTCGCCGTGGTCTCGATGGGCGGGGTCGTGGCGGCGCGGTCCGTCCGGACGGCGGGCGACGCCATCGATGCGGCCATCGTGAGCCACGTCAAGCGTGAGCACTGCCTGCTGATCGGCGAGCGGACGGCGGAGGAGCTGAAGGCGACGATCGGTTCGGCCTCTCCGGTCGGCTACTGGTCGGACGAGTTGCGCCGCCTGGACCGGGAGATCGAGCGGGACAGCGCGGCGGAGGCCGGCGCCGGGTCCGCGGGCGAGGATGCCGTCCGCGTACGGCTCGACGACACGGACACGGACGCAGGCACAGGCACAGACTCCGGCAGCGACGGCGGGATCGAAGGGATCACGCAGAGCCTGCTGCCTCCCGACCGCTGCCGCATCCGCGGACGGGACCAGGTCAGCGGGCTGCCCAAGACCCTCGACATCGGCGCCGACGAATTGCGGCAGGCGATCGCCGAGCCGGTCGACGCGATCGTCCACGCCGTCCGGCACACCCTGGACACCTGCCCGCCCGAACTGGCGGGGGACATCATGGAACGAGGAGTCGTCCTGACCGGCGGTGGCGCTCTGCTGCGTGGGCTCGACGTACGCCTCAGGCAGGAGCTGGACGTCCCCGTGCTGGTCGCCGCGGAGCCGCTGCACTGCGTGGCCGTCGGCGCGGGCAAGTGCGTCGAGGAGTACGGCACATACCGGCCCGTCCTCGAGGCGCAGCCACACCGCCTGGCCGCGGCCCGCCTTGGGTGACGAGCGCATCCGATCGGCGGTCGCAGGCGTGTAGGCAATCAGGAGGAGGGGGTGCGCGGGCAGGTGCCGGATCGAGGACGGTGGGCAGCGGGGGCGCTACGTCATGCCCTGCGCGCCGCCGTCACGGCCCTGGTCGTCGCCCTGCTCGCGCTCGCCCTGCCGCTGTCGGCCGGCGCGACAGGGCGGTCCGCCGGTCCGTCCGCCGGTCCGACCGGCGGTACGTCGTCCACGGGTGATGCCCCGGGCCAGGCCCCCTACCCCGTGGGGGTGACGCTCTCGACGCTCACCCCCGCAGCGCCGCAGCAGAGCGACACCCTCACCGTCACCGGCACGCTGGACAACCACGGCGCCCGCCAGATCGTGGGCGCCCACCTGGGCGTGCGGATCGACGAGGGCGGTGAGATCGGCCATGTCGAGCCGCTCGCCTCCCTCACCCCTGGCCAGAGCCTTCCGTTCACGTTGAAGGTCCCGGTCTCGGCCCTCGGCCTCACCGCAACGGGCGACTACCGGTTCGCGGTGGACCTCGTCGGGTCCGACGGCCGCGTGCTGGGCCTCGCCGCAACCGAGCTGCCCTGGTATCCCTCGGGCGCGGGCAGCTCCAACCCCAGCGGCGGCAAGCCTCTGAACGTAGCCGTGGTGTGGCCCGTGACCGACACCCCGCACCTGGAGGCGGTTTCGCTCGGTGAGGGCGCTGCCGCACAGCCGGTGTTCCGTGACGACGACCTCGCCACCGAGTTGGCGGTCGGCGGCAGACTCCAGCAGGTGGTGGCGGCGGGCGCTGGCCTGTCGGTCACCTGGACGGTCGATCCGGCGCTGCTGGACGAGGCGAAGGCGATGACTCGCGGCTATCGCGTCGCCAGGACGCCGGACAGCAGCGATCCGCGGGACAGCGTCCAGGGCACCGGGGGTAAGGCCGCTGCCGCCTGGCTGGCCGCAGCCAGGAGCGCGGTGGCCGGGCGTGACGTCGTCGCGCTGCCGTACGCCGACCCGGACCTGGCCTCGATCGCGCATCACGCGCCTGGCGACGCGGCGTTGCTGGGGGTGCTGGGGAGCTCGGTGCAACAGGCGGGGACGGCTGCCCGGGACGTGCTGGGCGTTCCGGGCAGCATGCACGTCCGCACCGATGTGGCGTGGCCGTACGGCGGGGCGCTCGACACCTCCGTCACCGCACTGGCGGAACGTTTCGGCCTGAAGACCTTCATCGCCTCTGGCGAGGGCCTGTCCACGGGGACGACGCAGCCGCAGGTCCGGCTCGGCGGAGGGGCGACCGCGCTGGTCGCCGAGCCCGCGACGCGTGCCGTGCTCTCGCGCGACCTGTCCGGCGACGGCGATCAGCTGATCGCACGGCAGCAGCTCCTCGGTGATCTGCTCAAGACCCAGCAGCGCGAACCGCAGCACCCGGGCGGCATCGTCGTGGAACCGCCCCGGCAGATGCCCGCTGAGACCGCGACGGTGCTCTCCGAGGCGTTGCGCGCCGCGCAGGCCGCCGGGTTCGTCAAGCTCGTCGGGCTCGGCCAGGTGGGGTCCGGACCGTCCGCCGATGCCCGGCCGGCTCTGCCGTCGGCGCAGGTGGCAGGCGCCACCGACTATCCGGAGGGGCTGAGCGAAAGCGAGCTGACCCGCTCCCAACTGGGGACGGTTGCGGGAGTGCAGCCGGACCTGGAGAAGCTGACGCAGGTGCTCTCCGACTCCTCACCGATCACCGATGCGGTGCACCGGGCGATGCTGCGGGCGGTCTCCAACGGGTGGCGCGGTGACCGCCAGGACGCCACCTCGTACGGGGGCGGTGTGGAGGCATACGTCGATGCGTCGATTGCCTCCGTCCACCTGCTGCAGAAGCGCGGCACCATCACCGTGGCGGGCAATTCGGCGTCGGTCCCGGTCACCGTCGCCAACGGGCTGCAGCAGCCGCTCGCCGGGCTCGAACTGCGCGTCACCTCCAGTGCGCCGCAACGGCTGATCGTCGTCACCCCGCGTACGGCGGTGCAGGCCCCCGCGGCCGCCAACCATACCGAGCAGGTACACGTCACGGCGCACGCCAACGGCCCGGTACGGGTCACCGCGCAGCTCTACACCACCGTCAACGGGCGGCCGTGGGGCGATCCGATGACGTTCCAGGTCAACATCAGCAAGGTGTCGGCGGGCGCCATCACGATCGTGGTGGGCGGCGTGGTGCTCGTTCTGCTCGCGGGGGTGTGGAAGATGCGTCAGGCGCGACGCAAGCATCAGCGGGAGCCGTAGGCACATCACAGCCGGGCGGCGACACCCGCCGGAACCGCCCCACGGGTGTCGAGCAGCAACTGCGCCTTGACGGCAAGCCCCTGCAGGTCGTAAGTGCGATGGTGCTGCAGCAGCACCGTCAGGTCCGCGTCGGCGGCAGCCTCCCACAGCGAGTCGGCGCGCTCCACGGTCCGCCCGCAGATCCGCCATTCGGGCACGTACGGATCGTGGTAGCTCAGGGCAGCGCCCAACTCCAGCAGCCGGGCACCGATCTCACGCGCTGGTGCGCCCTCCTGGTCGCCGAGATCCGCCTTGTAGGTGACGCCGAGCAGCAGGACGCGGGCACCGCGCACCGACTTGCCGTGCTCGTTGAGCAGCGCCGCGCAGCGCTGGACGACATAGCGCGGCATGCCTTCATTGACCTCCCGTGCCAGCTCCACCAGCCGCAGCGGTCGCAGCTGACGGCCCGGGGCGGTGCTCTGGCGGCTCTGGTGGGGCGGGCGGTTGGGGTCGACCGGAATGCTGTGGCCGCCGACGCCGGGGCCGGGACGGAACGCCTGGAAGCCGAAGGGCTTGGTCTCGGCGCACCGGATCACGTCCCACAGGTCGATGCCGGCGTCGTGGCAGAAGACGGCCATCTCGTTGGCGAGTGCGATGTTGACGTGCCGGTAGTTGGTCTCCATCAGCTTGACCGCCTCGGCCTCGCGCGTGCCGCGGGTGCGCACCACGCGCTCGCAGATGCGGCTGTAGAAGGCGGCGGCGGCCTCGGTGCAGGCGGGGGTGAGGCCGCCGATGACCTTGGGAGTGTTGGCGACGGTGTAGACGCGGTTGCCGGGGTCGAGGCGGGTGGGGGAGTACGCGAGGTGGAAGTCGCGGCCGGCCCGCATGCCGGAGCCCTCTTCGAGGATCGGCCGCAGGAATTCCTCGGTGGTGCCGGGGCAGGCGGGCGATTCCAGGATGACGGTGGAGTGCGGGCGCAGCTGGGCGGCGAGGGTGCGGGCGGCGTCGCCGACGGCGGTCAGGTCCGGGCTGCGGTCTTCCCCGAGCGTGGTGGGTGCGCAGATCACGGCGGTGCGGGCCCTGCCAAGCCCGGCGGGGTCGCCGCTGGCGCGGAAGCCGCCGGCCACCATGCGCCGCACGTCGGAGGCGCTGAAGCCTTCGAGTGTCGGCCGGCCGGCGTTGAGGCCGTCTACGGTCGCCTGGTCGGTGTCGTAGCCGAAGACGCCGATGCCGGCGCTGGTGGCGGCCTGGGCGAGGGGCAGTCCGAAGTGGCCGAGGCCGATGACGGCGAGGTCCGAGGGCATGATGGTCAGTCCCCTCCCGGAGGTCGGAGGTTCAGTCTGAGGACTCCGCGCATGTCACGAGTCCCGAATGAGTCCATTTAAGGCTAAGCAGACATATGACTGATATTTAGTATTGGATGCGGCGTGTGGCGCGCGTCGCCGCCCTCGGCCACCATCGGAGAGGCGGGATGAGCGACGCGGGCGGCCGCCGCTCGCGGAGGCGACCGGTCGCGGATCGGGAGGCATACGTGAGGACGGCACAACTGGGTCCGCGGGAGCGCACACAGGCGCTGGCCCGCCTGGCTGAGCAGGAGCTCGACGTCCTGGTCGTGGGCGGAGGCGTGACAGGGGCGGGTACCGCCCTCGACGCGGCGACGCGCGGCCTGACGACGGGTCTCGTCGAGGCCAGGGACTGGGCCTCGGGCACGTCCAGCCGCTCCAGCAAGCTCATCCATGGCGGCCTGCGCTACCTGGAGATGCTCGACTTCGCCCTGGTGCGCGAGGCGCTCAAGGAGCGCGGCCTGCTGCTGCAGCGGCTTGCGCCGCACCTGGTCAGGCCCGTGCCATTTCTGTACCCCCTCACCGGCCGAGGCTGGGAGCGGCTCTACGCCGGTACCGGTGTCGCGGTGTACGACACCATGGCGATCTCGTCAGGGCACGCCCGCGGGCTGCCGCGCCACCGCCATCTCACGCGCCGCCACGCGCTGCGCGTCGCGCCCTGTCTGAAGAAGGAGTCCCTGGTCGGCGCCTTGCAGTACTACGACGCCCAGGTGGACGACGCGCGCTATGTGGCGATGCTGGTGCGCACTGCGGCCGGCTACGGCGCACTCACCGCCAACCGGGCGCGGGTCGTCGGGTTCCTTCGCGAGGGGGAACGCGTTGTCGGTGCCCGGGTGCAGGATGTGGAGCAGGGCAGTGAGTACGAGGTCCGGGCCCGGCAGATCGTGAACGCGACCGGGGTGTGGACCGACGAGACACAGGGACTGGTGGGGGAGAGGGGGCAGTTCCACGTCAGAGCATCCAAGGGCATCCATCTGGTCGTGCCGAAGGACCGGATCCATTCGTCGACCGGATTGATCCTGCGGACCGAGAAGAGCGTGCTGTTCGTGATCCCGTGGGGGAGGCACTGGATCGTCGGCACCACGGACACCGATTGGGATCTGGACAAGGCGCACCCGGCCGCGTCCAGCGCCGACATCGACTATCTGCTGGAACACGTCAACTCCGTGCTCGCGGTGCCACTCAGCCGCGACGACGTGCAGGGGGTGTACGCCGGGCTGCGCCCGCTGCTGGCGGGGGAGTCGGAGGCGACGAGCAAGCTGTCACGCGAGCACACCGTGGCGCACCCGGTGCCGGGGCTCGTGGTCGTGGCGGGCGGCAAGTACACGACGTACCGGGTGATGGCGAAGGACGCGGTGGACGCGGCCGTGCACGGGCTCGACCGCCGCGTCGCGGAATGCTGCACAGAGGAGGTGCCGCTGGCCGGGGCCGAGGGCTATCACGCGCTGTGGAACGCGCGGGCGGGCATCGCCGCGCGCACGGGACTGCACGTCGCGCGCGTCGAACACCTGCTCAAGCGGTACGGATCGCTCACTGAGGAGCTGCTCGACCTGATCGCCGACGACCCCTCGCTGGGCCGTCCGCTGGAGGCGGCCGACGACTATCTGCGTGCGGAGGTGGTCTATGCGGCCTCGCACGAGGGCGCCCGCCACCTCGACGACGTCCTGTGCCGCCGCACCCGCATCTCGATCGAGACCTTCGACCGCGGCACGCTGAGTGCACGTGAGGCGGCCGAGCTGATGGCACCGGTGCTGGGCTGGGACGGGGAGCACACGCGCAAGGAGGTGGAGCACTACGAGAAGCGGGTCGAGGCCGAGCGGGAGTCGCAGCGGCAGCCCGACGATCTGACCGCGGACGCCGCACGGTTGGGCGCTCCCGATATCGTTCCCCTTTAGGTTGACGGTGCGTGGTCGCCGAGGGTTGACGGCACGGCGGTGCAGCGGGGGACGGAGAGGGGCGCGAGGTGACCGACCAGGGGCGGCTGGTGGCGGGGCGGTACCGGCTGGCCGAGCTGATAGGCCGGGGCGGCATGGGTACCGTGTGGCGGGCCCAGGACGAGCTGCTCGGCCGCCAGGTCGCGGTCAAGAAGCTGCGCGTTTCGCCGCATCTGCACGACGACGAGCGCGAGACGCTGTACGAACGCACCCGCCGCGAAGCCCGCAGCGCGGCCCGCATCACCCACCCCAACGTGGTCGTCGTGCACGACGTCGTCGAGGACGAGGGCCTGCCCTGCATCGTCATGGAGTACGTGCGCTCGCGCACCCTCGGTGATGTGCTCAAGGAGGACGGGCCGATCACCCCCCGCGAGGCCGCGCGCATCGGCCGCGGGATGATCGCCGCCCTGCGCGCGGCGCACCGCGCCGGGGTGCTGCACCGCGACGTCAAACCCGCCAACGTCCTGCTGGGCGTGGACGATACGGAGTCAGAAGCGGGAACGGAGGGTGACGACGGCTGGCCCGGCGGCCGCGTGGTGCTCACCGACTTCGGCATAGCCTCCGCCACCGGTACCTCCACGCTCACCCGAACGGGTGAACTCATCGGCTCCTTCGACTATCTCGCCCCCGAACGCATCACCGGTGGCTCGCCCGGCCCCGCCTCCGACCTGTGGGCGCTGGGTGCGACGCTGTACCAGGCCGTGGAGGGGCAGGCCCCCTTCCACCGCGACACCCCGATAGAGACCGCGTACGCGATAGCCACCGACCCGGTCGAGCCGCCGCAGCACGCCGGGCCCCTCGCCCCCCTCATCGAGTCGCTGCTCGCCAAGGACCCCGAGCAGCGGATGACGGCCGAGCAGGTCGAGCGGCTGCTGGTGTCGTCGGTGGAGACGGTGGCTGCAGGCTCGTCGGGCGGAGGCCGCACGGCGCCGTCCTGGGGCGGGTCCGAGACGAGCACCGAGGTCGTCGGCGCCCAGGCGCCCCAGCCGCCCCCGCCCGCGGAGCCGGCCACCACGACCACGACCGCCCCCGTCGCCGAGCCCGACACCCCGACGGCGCCGACGAGCTCCCGTCGCCGCAGCCGGCGCGCGGCGGCTTGGTGCGGCGTAGCCGTCCTCGTCGCCGCGCTCTCGGTCGGCGGATACGCCCTCAGCCGCACCCTCGGCCACCCCTCGGCGGGCAGCCCCGCCCGGAAGCCGTCCACGACCCCTTCGACGTCGCCGTCCACCGCGCCCTCGCCCACCGCACCGCCCGGCTACCGCATCGACCAGGACCCCGCCGGTTTCACCATGGCCGTCCCCGCCGGCTGGACGCGGAAGGTGGAGGCCGACGGCACCGAGGTCGACTTCGTGGACCTCGCGGGCAAGGCGGACCTCAAGGTGAGCATCCTGGACTTCGCCGGGCCCAGCCCCCTGAAGCACTGGCAGGACCTGGAACCGGTCGTCAAGCAGCAGTCGCCCGGCTACCACTTGTTGCGGATGAACACGACCACGACGACCGTCGACGGCGTCCAGCAGCCCGCCGCGATATGGGAGTACACGTGGCAGGGCCGGGTGCGCGCCTACCACGCCATCGACTTGGACTTCGGTCAGGAGGGCGGCACCGAGTACGCCGTCTATCTCTCCGCGCCCGACGCCGAGTGGTCGACGTTCGAGCCGTACTGGGAGACCGCTCGGAAGACCTTCCGTCCCGGCCACTGAGGCGTCCGGAAGGCGCCGGAATCCGGGGTCAGCCGCACCCCTGTCCTATCTACAGGGGATGATGGGACAGGGCAGCGGCACGGACACAAGGACTCACGTTCGCGCCCGACACATCGTCACATCGAACTGCAGAGGACGTTGATGACCCAGGCGCAAGGCACCACCGGCCGTCTCCTCGCCGACCGCTACCGCCTCGGCGAGGTCCTCGGCCGAGGCGGAATGGGCACGGTGTGGCGGGCAGTCGATGAAACCCTGGGCCGTACCGTCGCCGTCAAGGAGCTGCGGTTTCCGGGCAATGTGGATGAGGACGAGAAGCGCCGCCTGGTCACCCGCACCCTGCGCGAGGCGAAGGCGACGGCCCGGATCCGCACCACGGGCGCCGTCACCGTCTTCGACGTCGTCGACGAGGACGACCGGCCGTGGATCGTGATGGAGCTGGTCGAGGGCCGCTCGCTCTCCGACGCGATCAGAGCCGACGGTCCGCTGACTCCCAGACGCGCGGCCGAAGTCGGCCTCGCCGTCCTCGACGTGCTGCGCGCCGCGCACCGCGAGGGCATCCTCCACCGCGACGTGAAGCCGTCGAACGTCCTGATCGCCGAGGACGGCCGCGTCGTGCTCACCGACTTCGGCATCGCCCAGGTCGAGGGCGACCCGTCGGTGACGTCCACCGGCATGCTCGTCGGCGCCCCCTCGTACATCTCCCCCGAGCGCGCACGCGGCCAACGGCCCGGCCCCGCCTCCGATCTGTGGTCGCTCGGCGCCCTGCTCTACGCGGCGGTCGAGGGCCGCCCGCCGTATGACAAGGGGTCGGCGATCGCCACCCTCACCGCCGTGATGACCGAGCCGCTGCGGACGCCGAAGGTGAGCGGGCCGCTCGCCGAGGCGATCCACGGCCTGCTGATCAAGGATCCGGCCAAGCGACTTGACGACGCCGCGGTGCGAAGTCTGCTGATCGAGGCGGAGAACGCGCCCGACACCCCTGTCGCCGAACGGACCCGCACGATGGCGATCCCCGCCGACCCGCAGCCGACGCCCACCGACGTCCCCGCCCCCGACCCCCTCCCGGAGGCGAAGGCGTCGAAGGCGTCGAAGGCGTCGAAGGCGTCGAAGGCGTCGAAGGCGGCGAAGAAGGTGACGTCCGCGCCGACGCCCGCCGCCGCCCCGGAGAAGCCGGTGGCGGCCATCGCCCGCGTCACATCGGGGCGCGCGCCGCTCACCGACGTGATCCCGCGCCGCAGGCTCGTGATCGTCGCCGCGGTGATCGCGCTCGCCGTCCTCGGTGTGATCATCGGTACCCAACTCGCCTCGGGCGACGGTTCCAAGCGCGGCGCGAACGGCGGCAAGCACGGCTCGGTGCACACCACCGGCGCCCCCCGCGCCGGCACCGCCGCCGGCGATCTAGGCCTCGCGGCCTCCGAGCACCCCACGGCGCCCGCCCTGCCCGCCGGGTTCACCCTCTACCGGGATCCGCAGTTCCACTTCTCGATGGCGCTGCCCGCCGGCTGGCACCGCATAGGAACCTCGGGGCAGAACTCCGGCGCGATCTTCGCCGCATCCGGCAACGGATATCCGCGCGTCCAGGTCGACTACAGCCCGACCCCCCGCGCCAACGCGGCCGCCGCCTGGCGCGAGCTCGAACCCGCCGTCAGATCGACCAGCAACGACTACAAGGGTCTCGGCATCCAGACCATCACCTACCGCACCTTTGTGACGGCGGCCGACTGGTCGTTCACCCGTTCCGAGGGCGGCACCACGATGCGCGTGCTCGACCGCGGACTGTCCACCGGCCACGCCGGATACGCCATCATGATCACGTGCCCGGTCGCCGAGTGGAACGCTCAGAGCTGCGCACAACTGCGTCAGACGTTTTTTGAGACGTTCGAACCGGTCAACTGACCGCCATTCCACACGTATCGTGCTGGAGGCACCGCGCGCGAGGGGAGGAGCCGTGGACGAGTACGCCGGACGGATACTGGCCGGCCGCTATCGTCTGCCCCGCCCGCCCGCCGACGAGTTCGACCTCATGGAGACCCGCGCGTTCGACACCTACAGCGGACAGGAAGTCCTCGTCCGTCAACTGCTCCTGCCCGAGGTCGTCGACGCGGATCTCGACGGACGTCCCGGCGGGCCGAATGGGGACGAGGGAGAGGGACAGGACGAGGGCGGGCCCGGCGGCGCGGACGCGTCGGCCCGGCGTGCGCTGGAGGCGGCACGCGCTGCGGCCGCGATACCCGACCACCCCGGTCTCGTCCAGGTCTTCGACGTCTTCACCGAGGGCGGCAGCCTGTGGGTGGTCTCCGAACTCGTCCCTGCCCGCCCCCTCGCCGCACTCATCGCCGAACAGCCGCTGGGTCCCTACCGCGCCGCCGAGATCGCCGCGGACGTGCTCGGCGGCCTGCGCGCACTCCACGTGCACGGCTGGGCGCACCGCAACATCACCGCCCGTACCGTCCTGGTCTGCGAAGACGGCCGCGCCATGCTCGACGGTCTGGCACTGGGCGCCGCCCAGGAGGCGCTGTGCGGTTACGACCCGGTGCCGCAGGAGGTGCTGGCCGCAACGGACAGCGGCGCGCCGGGCGATGCGGCCGAACGCACAGTGTGGGGAGGCCCCGATTCCGCGCTCGCGCTCGAACGGGCACGGCAGGCGCGCATCGCCGTCGTCGGCCCGGTCACCGAACGCTGGGCGCCGGAACAGGCGGGGCCCGTCCACGACAATTGGCAGTTCGCCCCGCCGGTGGGCCCCGCCGCAGACCTGTGGGCGGTCGGCTCGTTGCTCTACCGCTGTGTCCAGGGGCATCCGCCGTTCCCCGAGGAGAGCGCCGCGGAGCTCGTACAGCTCGTCTGCGCCGAACCGCCCGCGTTCGCCGAGGAGTGCGGTCCGCTGCGGCCGGTCGTCGAATCCCTGCTGCGTCAGGACCCCGCCGAGCGCCCGGAGTTCGAGGAGCTGCGCGGCTGGCTGCGCTCGCTGGTCCGTTCCGCGCCGGAGCCGGAGATCGGCAGCCGAACCGTCCAAGTGCCGAGCGATCCGCGCAAGCTCCCCGTCGTACGGCGCAGAGGCGAGCTGGTGCGGCTGCGCAGGCGCCGCAGGGCGCAGGGCGCGCAAAGGCCGCAGCGGGCGCAGGACACGCCGCCGCACCCGCCGCACCCGCCGCACCCGCCGCACCCGCCGCACGCGCCGCACGCGCCCCACGGCCGTCATGCGCGCAGCGGCGGCCGTGGCCGCAGCGACCGCAGCCCGCGACATCTGGGCATCTGGCTGCTGGGGCTGATCCTGGTCGTTCTGCTGGCGTTCCTGGTCTACGCGGCGGCGTTCATGCCGCGTGACGACAGGGGCACGGCCAACGCCCAGGCGCCGTCGTCCACCCCTGCCACGCCCCCAGCGTCCGCCACCCAGAACACCCCGACCCCCAGCGACCAGTCCGCCACCCAGACCCCTGACGTGGGCCCGGACTTCACCGTCCGCAGCGATCCGGCCGACTTCTCGGTGGCCGTCCGCAACGGCTGGACGCGCAGCGTCCGCGGCAACGAGGTGATCTTCTCCAGCGGAGGCGGGGACTTCCAGCTGATCGTCGCCCTCGGCGAGGGCTCGGCCGCCTCCGCCGGTGACAACCCGATGACCTACCAGATCAGCGACGAGCCGCAATTGGCCGACTATCGCGCCAGCCAGTGGGCCTCGTCCTCCGGAACGAAGCAGCTCACCACCGCGAACGGCCCTGCCGCCGAGGGCGATTTCACCTGGAGCCGGCCGGGCACGGGCGCCCAGCTGTACGCGGGCAATCTGGTCACCCTGCGCGGCGGACGGTTCGACGTGGTCTTCATGATGGGACCCGCCGACCAGCAGACGGACATCGCGGCCGACTTCGCCGCGGCGGCGCAGACCTTCCGCGCCGGCGGTTAGCGGGCGCCGCGTCACCCGTACGGCGTAACCGGCGCGACCGGGCTTCAGGGCGCGTACGGTGGAAGTACACCACCTGTCGCCCCGTCTGCCAGGAGCCAGCGAGGAGGGCGCCATGGTTTCCGCGCGCGTGGATCATGCGGATGTGATCGTCGTGGGGCTCGGCCCCGGCGGGGAGGACGCGGCGGGGCGGCTCGCCGAGGCAGGCCTGGACGTCGTCGGAATCGACGAGAGGCTGGTCGGCGGTGAGTGCCCCTACTGGGGTTGCATCCCGTCGAAGATCATGGTGCGCTCCGCTGATTTGCTGGCCGAGGGCCGCCGCATCACTGGACACGCCGGTACGGCCATGGTGCACCCGGACTGGCGGCTGGCCGCCCGCGCGGTACGGGAGGCCACCGCGGACTGGGACGACAAGATCGCCGTCGACCGGCTGACCGGGCGCGGGACGCGCTTCGTTCGCGGCACCGGACGGCTCACCGCGCCGGACCAGGTGACCGTCGCCGACGCCGACGGCAACGAGACCGAGATCCGCGCCCGCCGGGCGATCGTGCTGGCCGTGGGCAGCGAACCCGCCGTGCCGCCGATCCCGGGCCTGGCCGGGACCCCCTTCTGGACCAATCACGAGGCGATCGAGGCCGCCGAAGTGCCGCGCTCGCTGCTGGTGATCGGCGGAGGCGCGATAGGGCTCGAGCTCGGTCAGGCCTTCAACCGGTTCGGCACCGCCGTCACCATCGTCGAAGGCATGCCACGACTGCTGCCCGGCGAGGAGCCGGAGGCCCATGAGCTGCTGCTGCGTGTGCTCACCGAGGACGGCCTGGACGTGCACACCAGCGCCTTGGTCGGCTCCGTGGCGTACCGGGACGGCGTCGGCTTCACGACCAACTGCGAACGCGGCGAACGCCTGACCGCGGAACGGCTGCTCGTCGCCACCGGACGCCGCACCGATCTGGCCAGACTCGGCGCGGTCGCCATCGACGTCGACCCGGATCTGCGGGCGCTGCCCGTCGACGACAGGCTGCGCGTCGTACCGCCGGTCGGCGGGCGTCCCGGGGTATGGGCGCTGGGCGACGCCACCGGCAAGGGAGCCTTCACCCACATGTCGATGTACCAGGCGGAGATCGTCGTCCGCGGGATTCTCGGCCAAGGCGGGGCGGTGGCCTCGTACCACGCGGTACCGCGGGTGACCTTCACCGATCCGGAGGTGGGCGCGGTCGGGCTCACGGAGGCGCAGGCGCGCGGCAAGGGGCTCGCGGTGCGGACGGGATACGCCGACCTGGCGAGCAGCAGCCGGGGCTATGTGCACCGGGTGGGCAACGAGGGTTTCATCAAGGTCGTGGCGGACGAGACGAGCGGCACGCTGGTCGGAGCGACGGCGGCGGGCCCGTACGGCGGGGAGATCCTGGGCGCGCTGGCGGTCGCCGTGCACGGGCGCGTCCCGCTGGAGGTGCTGCGCGAGCAGATCTGGGCGTACCCGACGTTCCACCGGGCGATCGGCGACGCGCTGCGGGGGCTCGGCACCACGTAAATCCCGGGGCGGAGGCAAGAGGGAGGCGAAAAGGGGTTACCGACGGGTACACAAGAGCTCGTCGGGGTCGTAATCTCGCGGACATGACGGACGCGCAGGAGACTCAGGCCACTCAGGACAGCCGCAGCAGCCACGACGGGGCCGACGGACGCAACCCCGTGGCACCGGCCGGCGGGCGCGGAGCGCGGGACGTGATCACGCCCGAGCTGGTCGCGCGGCTCACGCGTGGCGTCGTAGGGAGCGGGCGCACCGCGAACCACACACCCTTCACTCAGGAGAAGCTCGCCGATCTGCCCGAGGCGAGCCCCGAGGACGTCGCCGTCGCGTTCGACGCGGCACGCGAGGCGCAGCGGGCCTGGGCGGCCACGCCCGTTCGACAGCGCGCAGCCGTCCTGCTGCGGTTCCACGACCTCATCATGCGCCGCCAGTCCGAGGTGCTCGACCTCATCCAGCTGGAGACGGGCAAGACGCGGCTGCACGCGCACGAGGAGCTGCAGGCCGTCGCCGTCGCCGCACGGCACTACGGGCGCAAGGCCCCCGCGTATCTGCGGTCCAGGCGCCACACCGGTACCGTGCCCGTGCTCACCAAGGTCACCGAGTTGCGTCAGCCGCGCGGTGTCGTGGGGCAGATCGCGCCGTGGAACTACCCCTTCGAACTGTCCGTCGGCGACGCACTGCCCGCATTCGCCGCCGGCAACGCCGTCGTGATGAAGCCCGACACCGAGACGGCGCTCACCGCCCTGTGGGCGCGCGAGCAGCTCATCGAGGCCGGGCTGCCGCCGGCCGTGTGGCAGGTCGTGCTGGGTGAGGGGCCGGTCGTCGGCCCGGCGGTCGTGGAGCTCGCCGACTACGTGTCGTTCACCGGGTCCACCCGTACCGGCCGTGACGTGGCGCAGCGCGCCGCCGCCCGGCTCGTCGGCTGCTCGCTCGAACTCGGCGGCAAGAACGCCATGCTCGTGCTGAGCGACGCCGACCTCGACAAGGCGGCCGAGGGCGCGGTCCGCGCCTGCTTCGCCTCCGCCGGCCAGCTGTGCATCTCCATCGAGCGGCTCTACGTGCACTCCTCGATCGCGGACGAATTCCTCGCGAAGTTCGCCGCGCGCACGCGCGCGCTGCGCCTCGGCTCGGGCCTCGCCTACGGCGCCGACATGGGATCGCTGGTCGGGGAACGGCAGTTGGAGACGGTGACCCGGCACGTGGACGAGGCCGTGGCCAAGGGCGCGACCGTCCTGGCGGGCGGACGTCCGCGTCCCGACGTGGGCCCGCTCTTCTACGAGCCGACCATTCTCGACGGCGTCGAGCCGCCGATGGCCGTCTGCACGGAGGAGACCTTCGGTCCCGTGGTCTCCGTCTACCGGTTCGACGACGAGGACGAGGCGATCCAGCGCGCCAACTCGACTCCGTACGGCCTGAACGCCAGCGTCTGGACGAAGGACGGCAGGCGCGGCCGGGCCGTCGCCGCACGGCTGCGTTCAGGCACGGTCAACGTCAACGAGGCGTACGCCGCCGCCTACGGCAGCGTCCAGGCACCCATGGGCGGCATGGGCGATTCCGGCCTCGGCCGCCGGCACGGTTCCGAGGGGATCCTCAAGTACACCGAGGCCCAGACGGTGGCCTCGCAGCGGGTGATGCCGCTCGCGCCCGCATTCGGGATGGACGACGCGAAGTATGCGGCCTTCATGAGCCGCAGCCTGCGCGCCATGAAGGCCGTCCGGCTGCGCTGACCGCTGACCGCTGACCCGACACGTCGACAAGAGAGGCTGGCCGCAGTGTCCGAGGAGCAACACCAGAACGGCAACGGGGACGACGGGGAGCACGGGGACGACGGGTACGACTACGACGTGATCGTGATCGGATCCGGTTTCGGCGGATCGGTCTCCGCCCTCCGGCTCACCGAGAAGGGCTATCGCGTCGGCGTGCTCGAAGCAGGGCGCCGGTTCAGCCGCGACACGCTGCCGAAGAACTCCTGGGACATCCGCAACTTCCTGTGGGCACCGGCGCTCGGCCTCTACGGGATCCAGCGCATCCATCTGCTGGGAAATGTGCTCGTGCTGGCGGGCGCGGGCGTCGGAGGCGGATCGCTCAACTACGCCAACACCCTCTACGTTCCGCCGAAACCCTTCTTCACCGACCGCCAGTGGGGCGGGATCACCGACTGGCAGGAGGAGCTGGCGCCCTACTACGACCAGGCCAAGCGCATGCTCGGCGTCCGGCTCAACCCCACCCTCACCCCTTCCGACGTCCATCTCAAGGCCACGGCGGAGAAGATGGGGTACGGCGACACCTTCCACCTCGCGCCGGTCGGCGTCTTCTTCGGCGACGGCAAGGACGCCTGCGGCGGGGAAGGGTCCGGTTCGGTGACGGCGAAGCCGGGCGAGGAGGTGCCGGACCCGTTCTTCGGCGGTGCGGGACCCTCGCGCCGAGCCTGCCTGGAGTGTGGCGAGTGCATGACCGGCTGCCGCCACGGTGCCAAGAACACGCTCAACGAGAACTATCTCTACCTCGCCGAGAAGGCCGGCGCCGTCATCCACCCGATGACCACCGTGGTCGGCCTCACCGAGGACCCCGAGGGCGGCTACAAGGTGGCCACCGTGCCCACCGACAACCGCCGCAGGGCCCGCCCGAGCGTCCTGCGCGCCCGGCAGGTCGTCGTCGCGGCCGGTACGTACGGGACGCAGACGCTGCTGCACACGATGCGCGAGCGGGGCGAGCTGCCGGGGATGTCGCCGCGGCTCGGTGAGCTGACCCGCACCAACTCCGAGGCGCTCGTCGGGGCGCAGACCGACGACCGCCGCTACCGCAAGGCGCACGGCCGGCCGAGGGCCGACTTCACCAAGGGTGTCGCGATCACCTCCTCGGTCCACCCCAACGAGACCACCCACATCGAGCCGGTCCGCTACGGCAAGGGCTCCAACGCGATGGGCGCGCTGTCGGTGCTGCAGGTGCCGTACGGCGGGCGGGCGCCGCGCTGGCTGTCGTACGTCGCCAACAGCGTCAAGCACCCGACGCTGACGCTGCGGTCGCTCTCCAACCGGCGCTGGTCGGAGCGGACCATCATCGGCCTGGTGATGCAGACGCACGACAATTCGCTGACCACGTACCTGAAGCCGAAGGGGCTCGGGAAGGGCCTGCTGACGGCACGTCAGGGACATGGTGCGCCCAACCCCACGTACATCCCCGAGGGCGCGGAGGCGGCGCGTGTCCTCGCCGAGGAGATCAACGGCTTCGCCGGAAGCAGCATCGGCGAGATCATGGACACCCCGATGACCGCGCACTTCCTCGGCGGCTGCCCGATCGGCGCGGACCCGGAGCACGGTGTCATCGACCCGTACCACCGCCTGTACGGGCACCCCGGCATCCACGTCGTGGACGGCTCGGCGGTCTCCGCGAACCTCGGCGTCAACCCGGCACTGACCATCACCGCCCAGGCGGAGCGCGCGATGGCGCTGTGGCCCAACAAGGGCGACGAGGACGCGCGGCCCGCGCAGGGCGAGGCGTACGTCCGGCTCGCGCCCGTCGAGCCGAAGAACCAGGTGGTCCCGAAGCACGCCTACGCGACGCTGGTGCTCCCGGTCCCGCCGGTCCCGCCGAAGGGGGACTGACCTCACAGCGAAGGGCCCGCACCCTGGGGATGCGGGCCCTTTCTGCGTTCGGTGTTCCGCGTCAGGCGGCGGAACCGGCCTTACGACGACGCACGACGAACATCGCCCCGGCGCCGGCCACGATGGCGGCACCGCCGATGCCGGCGATCATCGGCAGCTGCGACGGCGCACCGGTGTGCGCGAGCGAGCCGCTGAGGTCGGCGGCGGGGACCACCGTGTTGGACGTGCTGCTGGAGCTGCTCTTCGAGACCGGAATCTCGCCGCCGGTCTGTTCCACCGGCTTGCTGCCAGTGGTGCTGGTGCCGGGCGCCACGATCTGGATTCCGTAGTCGACTTCGCTCTTTACGACACAGTCGTTGTTCGTGTCGGGGTAGCCGGCGATGCCGACGGCCAGGCTCTTGCCGATCTGCGCGCTGGACTTGACGTCAAGGCGCACGGGGAACTCCCAAGCCGTCTGACCAGGCAGGTTGCCCCCGCCGAGAGCGCCTGCAGCAGTCTGGCCGTCGTCCGTGACGTCGAACCACTGGTGGGTGTTCTCGTCGTAGGCCTGCAGCTCGACCTGGCTGAGCGGCAAGGGGTTTCGGGCGTCCGTGCCGGTGATTCCTGCGGCCAGGCCGATTTCCTTGATCGTGTTGTTCGAGGGATTGGTCACCGTGATCGAGAACTTGTGCCATCCACTGCCCGCCACGATCTTCCCAGGCAGGCCGCTGATCGAGGTCTGGACCGCGGACTTGTAGCTCGGGTCACAGAAGGTCGTCGGGTAAGGCTGAGGCGTCGGCGTGCTGGTCGCCGTACCGGTCGGGCTCGGGCTCGCGGTCGGCGACGCCGTCGGGGTGGTGGTGGCGGTCGCGGACGCGCTGGGCGCCGACGTGGTGGGCGCCGACGACGGGGTCGGCGAGTCCGACGCGGTTGCGGATGCCGTGGCGGTCGGAGACGCCGAGGCGTCGGCGAAGGCCGCCGGCGCTGCCATCAGCGCGGCGGGGGCGATGGCTGCGGTCGTCGCGACCGTCACCAAGGCACGGCGAAGCTTCATGGAGACCTCTCTGGGCCAGAAAAGCTGAAGTGAAAAAGAAAGCGAGAGGCCGTCGCGGTGGGGGTGCGCGGTGCGGCAGGCGCTGATCGTATGGCTATGTGATCGCTGTGTGGAGAGCGTTTACCCGGGCCGGATTCACCAACGGACCTCGCCGACAGGTGCAGACCATGTCGGAATCGGACAGTTGCCCGCGGGCCGCCGATATTTAAGTGACCATCATCACAGGAGTGATCGGGTGTCCACCCCGGCGACCCGGGCACAAGAAGGGCCCCGCAGGCGCCGTGAAGGCGGCGTCGTCCGCGGGGCCCTTCGCGTCGGCACGCGGCGTCAGGGCGGCGCCGGTGCCAGGGAGCGACGGTGCCGGGGGGAGCGCCGTCGCGGGAAGTCACAGTCGACTCACCCGAATGGGGGTTGGGTGTCCGCGTCCGGTGGTGAGGGTGGGTAGGGTGCACTACATCCCGCTTCGCCGCGCAACCCTCGCAGAGCGGCCGGCCCCAGGCGTCCCTAGGACCGACCGCCATTTTTCTCGGCGTGACCGGGCTGCTGTCCCCTGCTGACCGGTCACAGCACACCGGGGCGAGGTCCCACGACGTGCGTCCAAGGCACGTCTCATCGCCCCGGTGACCCACCCAGCTGCGTCTGGGTGGTCTCCACGCGTGGTAATCAATCCTGACCGCCCCTGGCTGGGACGGACATACGGTCCAACGAAGCCTCTCGGGGCCGGTCACGGCGCCGTACGGGTGACGACCCTCGAACGGGTTATCACACGCGGCCTCGGCACAGTTCGAGCAACGTCATCGCCAGCGCCGTTCCCGGCTTGCCGAGCTGCGCGCTGTAGGCGCCGATGATCTCCATTTCGCGGGAGAGGTTCACGCGTCGCCCGCCCGAGGCGATCCGGGTCTGCTGGATGGAGTCGGAGACGGCGATGCGTTGCCGGACGAGGCCGATGATCCTGCGGTCCAGATCGTCGATGCGATCGCGCGCGCTGCTGATCGTCGCCGCGGCCTCGTCCGTCCGCGCACCGGTGTCCGCCGAGGCGGCCGTAGTGGTCGCCGTGGTGGGTGTGCTCATGATCCGTAGCTCCTGGGGTGGTGGCCCCGAACGGTCCGGACGGACGACACAGGCGCCCCGGACCGAAACCGGTCCGGGGCGCCTGTGGGTGTCTGGAGTTCGTCCGCTCAGACAGCACGACCATGGCAGCCGGACCAGCCGGTGCCATAGGTAAACGCGAAGTGCGCGCTGTGTGTGCTGCGGAACATGGGACCCATTATGCATGCGTCAGCCGACTCTGCCGACGGGACTGCATACGCACGCCGGTAGAATCGGCAGAGACCCCTCTTCTCACGCCGGAAGGCCGCCCGTGGCATCAGCGACCCCCGCCGCTCCCGCTTCCCACGTCGACACCGTTCTGGTCGTCGACTTCGGGGCTCAGTACGCCCAGCTCATCGCCCGACGCGTGCGCGAGGCCCGGGTCTACAGCGAGATCGTGCCCAGCACCATGCCCGTCGCCGAGATCCTCGCCAAGAGGCCGAAGGCGATCATCCTCTCCGGCGGACCCTCTTCCGTCTACGCCGAGGGCGCGCCGGCGCTCAGCCGTGAGATCTTCGAGGCCGGGGTGCCGGTTCTCGGTATCTGCTACGGCTTCCAGATCATGGCCCAGGCGCTCGGCGGCACCGTCGCCAACACCGGTGGCCGGGAGTACGGCCGTACGCCGCTGACCGTCACCCGCCCGGGCTCGACGCTCTTCGAGGGCACCCCCGAGGAACAGCCGGTGTGGATGTCGCACGGCGACGCCTGCTCGGCGGCGCCCGAGGGGTTCGTCGTCACCGCCGCCACCGAGGGGGCGCCGGTCGCGGCCTTCGAGTGCGACGAGAAGCAGCTCTACGGCGTCCAGTACCACCCCGAGGTGCTGCACTCCTCGTATGGGCAGCAGGTGCTCGAGCACTTCCTCTACCGTGGCGCGGGCCTGGAGCCGACGTGGACGACGCACAACGTCGTCGAGGAGCAGATCGCCGCCATCCGCGAGCAGGTCGGCGACAAGCGCGTGATCTGCGGGCTGTCCGGCGGCGTGGACTCCGCGGTCGCCGCGGCCCTCGTCCAGCGGGCCGTCGGCTCGCAGCTGACCTGCGTCTTCGTCGATCACGGACTGCTGCGCAAGGGCGAGGCGGAGCAGGTCGAGAAGGACTTCGTCGCCGCGACGGGCGTCCAGCTCAAGGTCGTCGACGCGCAGAAGCGCTTCCTCGACGCGCTCGCCGGCAAGACCGAGCCCGAGGAGAAGCGGAAGATCATCGGCCGGGAGTTCATCCGGGTCTTCGAGCAGGCCGCGAGCGAGGTCGTCGCCGACGCGGGGGCGCACGGCGAGGCCGTCGATTTCCTCGTGCAGGGCACCCTCTACCCGGACGTCGTGGAGTCCGGAGGCGGCACCGGCACGGCCAACATCAAGTCGCACCACAACGTGGGCGGGCTGCCGGAGGACCTGCAGTTCCGGCTGGTCGAGCCGTTGCGCAAGCTGTTCAAGGACGAGGTGCGCAAGGTCGGCGAGGAGCTCGGGCTGCCCTCCGAGATCGTCTGGCGCCAGCCGTTTCCGGGCCCCGGCCTCGGGATCCGCATCATCGGTGAGGTCACCCGCGACCGTCTCGACCTGCTGCGTGAGGCCGACGCCATCGCGCGCGAGGAGCTGACCGTGGCCGGCCTCGACCGCGACATCTGGCAGTGCCCGGTGGTGCTGCTCGCGGACGTCCGCTCGGTCGGCGTCCAGGGCGACGGCCGCACCTACGGCCACCCGGTCGTGCTGCGTCCCGTCTCGTCGGAGGACGCGATGACGGCGGACTGGTCGCGGCTGCCGTACGACGTGCTGGCGAAGATCTCGACGCGGATCACGAATGAGGTCCCGGAGGTCAACCGGGTCGTGCTCGACGTGACGAGCAAGCCCCCGGGCACGATCGAATGGGAGTAGCCCTCCCGAACGCGTCAACGAACACGCCGTCGCTCATTCGTTTGGGCGGCGGCGTTGTCGTTTGTGCTCGGTACGCTGTCCGTACGGTGAAGGATCCCGTCCATGGGAGGAACCATGACCGCCGAGCCGCTGACCACTGCTGCCGCTAGGTGGCCTGTGCCGCCGCCCGACGGCTACACCGTGGATGACCTGTTCACGCTGCCTGATCTCCCGTCGCACACCGAGTTGATCGACGGGAGCCTTGTCTTCGTGAGCCCGCAGCGCACCTTTCACAGCATTTCCATCGACCTGCTGGTCAACGGTTTGCGCCGGACCGTGCCGCCCGAGCTGAGGGTACGGCGCGAGATGACCGTGGTGATCGACAAACGTAACGGTCCCGAGCCGGACATCTGCGTCGTGCGTGCCGAAGCGGTGGCCGGTCAAAAGCAGACGCACTTCCAGGCCGCAGATGTGCTGCTCGCTGCCGAGGTTGTCTTGCCCGACTCGGAGTCTCGTGACCGGGACACCAAGCCGCACAAGTACGCAGCCGCGGGCATCCCCCACTTCTGGCGGGTGGAGATGACCGGAGAGGACGACCGGCCGGTGGTCTACGTCTACGAACTGGACCCGCTGACGAAGTCCTACATCTTCAGCGGCATGCACCATACCCATCTGAAGCTCAGCGCCCCCTTCACCATCGACATCGATCTGACGGAGATCGACCAGCTCTGAGGGATTCTTTGCCACGGACGTGCTGTTTCCGCGCTCGCTGCGGGCAGCAGCGCCCACACGCCCGCAAGGGGGCTGCGGCGAGGCGGTGGTGCGCTTTGCCTGCGAGGACGGGACGGCGAAGTGCCGTGACGGCGGCCGCGGTTGCCGCCGTCACGATCACGGGCTCCGTCGCGCTCGCGGCCTCCGCGCACGCGACAGCCCCCGCGCGCGGCCCGACTGCCTGGTGTCCAAGTGCGCGGCACTCACCTTCGACGACGGCCCCTCCGCGCGGAACGCCGATTCCGCGGGACTGGAAGCACCACAACACGGCGCTTCCTGGTTACCGTCCCGCAGCTGTTCGCGCAGACCGGAGGGCTCCAGCCGGGCACGGCGTACTTCCACGGGCCGTGAGGGAAGAACCCCGGTAAGGGCCTGGCCTTCGCCGGTACTCACCGGTAGCTTCCGATGCATGGACGACAGTGACATCAGCCGCTCGCGCAGCGGGGCGACGGCCCCCCTGACCCCGCCACAGCCGATACCCACCGACCAACTCCACTTCGCCATGCCGCCGTCGTTCGACAACGTCGCGGCCGAGCGACAGCACCGCAAGGAACGCCTTGCCGCCGCGCTCCGCCTCTTCGGCCGGTTCGGGTTCGAGGAGGGCGTCGCGGGCCACATCACCGCGCGCGACCCGGAGTTCACCGACCACTTCTGGGTCAACCCCTTCGGGATGTCCTTCAAGCACATCACCGTCAGCGACCTGATCCTCGTCAACCACGCGGGGCAGGTCGTCGAGGGCCGCTACCACGTCAACCAGGCCGCGTTCGCGATCCATTCGCAGGTCCACAGGGCGCGCCCCGACGTGATCGCCGCCGCGCACAGCCACTCCACGTACGGACGCACCCTGTCCGCCCTCGGTGAGCTGCTCGAACCGATCACCCAGGACGTGTGCGCCTTCTACGAGGACCACTCGCTCTTCGACGACTACACGGGCGTGGTGGTGGACGAGGAGGAAGGCCGCCGGATCGCCGAGGCGCTCGGCCCGCACAAGGCCGTCATCCTGCGCAACCACGGCCTACTGACGGTCGGCGACTCCGTGGACGCGGCGGCGTGGTGGTTCATCACCATGGAGCGTTCGTGCCAGGTGCAGCTGACGGCGAAAGCCGCGGGGAAGCCCGTCCCGATCACCCACGAGAACGCGCTCCACACCCGCGACCAGCTGGGCAACGACCTCGTGGCATGGATCAACTATCAGCCGCTGTACGAGCAGATCACGCGCAGCGAGCCCGACCTGTTCAACTGAACGCGTCCGAAGGCGTCTCGGCGACGCTTCTGATGCTTCTGCAGGGCCGTACGACAGGCATACGATCGCACGGGAACGAAGGGGGGCGGCGACGAGCGAAGGAGATCGCGATGTCTGGAACCGGTGTGATGCCCGGAGCTCGGGTGGGCGTGCGCGAGAGCGCCGCCCGCTATGCCCTCCTGCCGTTGCGCATCTTCCTCGGAGTGACGTTCGTCTACGCCGGACTCGACAAGCTCACCACGTCGTCGTTTTTCCACGGCAACGGCCCGGACTCGATCACCGCCTCGCTCCACGCGGTGCAGAGCAGCGCCGCGATACCCGCCATGGTCACCCTGGCGCTGAAGGACCCGAGCGCCGTCGGCTACGCCATCGCCTTTGGTGAGCTCGCGGTGGGGCTCGGCACGCTCGTGGGCCTGCTCACGCGGATCGCGGCGTTCGGTGGTGCACTGATCTCGTTGAGTCTGTGGCTGACGGTCAGCTGGGCGACGCACCCGTACTACTACGGCAACGACCTGGCCTACCTGATGGCCTGGCTGCCGCTGGTGATCGGCGGTGCGCCGCAGCTGTCGATCGACCGGCTCATCTCCCGGCGCCGGGGTCGCCGTCGGCCGGCGCAGCACGCCTCCTACGGCGCTCTGCCGATCGGCTGATCACCCCGGCAACGCCCGCGAGTGCGAGCCCGCCGCCGACGACCGGCGGCAGGAGGACCAGCGGGGCATGCCAGGCGCCCGCCGCGTCCAGGCCGAAGCCTGCCGCGACGGCGAGGAAGACCAGCCCCGCGATGAGCGCCGACGGCCGGAACACGCGCAGCTCACGGGTTGTGCTGAGCTGCCGAGGTCCTCGGGGCTGCCGGGCCTGCCGGGGCTGCGGGGACTGCCGGGAGCGGGCCACGTTCCACCTCCACCTGTCCGATGCCGAGCTTGAGGTCGAGGGTGATGGTGCCGGCGGACTTCGTGCCGGCCGGCGGGTAGAGCGTCACCGAGCGCCGGATGCCCGGCTTCACCGTGATGTCGTGCGGCCCGAGTTCGGGGAAGTCGAGGTCGCCGACGCCGACCTTGGCATTCACCTGCACGGTGGCGTTCTGCGGCGCGAGCACCAGCAGACGGCCGGCGCCCATCTCCACGGAGCTCGTCACGGTGGAGCCCTTGAGGTCGAGGCCGCTGAGGTCCAGCCGGCCGTCGCCCGGCCGGAGTTTGTACTGCGGCAGCACCTGTGAGGCGGTGGCCGGCCGGACGATGGTCGGGCGCCAGTCGGTGCCGATCGAGGTCGGAAGCGCTGCCGCGCCCGCGAGCAGCATCGTGGTCAGCAGCGCGAGGACGACGGTGCCGCCGCTGCGGCGTCCCATGAACGCGCTGATGATCAGCCCGAGCCCGAACACGCCGAGCGCGGCGACGAGACCGGTCTGCAGCGTCGTGCCGAGCGGGTGGTGGTGCCAGGAGACGGCGACGGCGACCGCCGCGGCGGCGAGCGCGAACAGGAAGGTGACCACCCCGAAGGACGACCGCTCGCGCGGCACGGGAGGCGCGTACGGGGGGCGGGTACGGTCACGGCCACGGTCCCGATCACGGGCGCGGGGTGGCCGCCCTTGCCGGCCGTCGTACGGCGCATCGGCCGGCCACGTCGTGGCGTCGCCCGATGCGTCGCCCGCGACCTCCTCGGGGCCCCAGAGGTAGCCGGTGCCGGTGCCGGGCCCGGTGCGGCCGGGGGTGCTTCGCCACCACGACGCCGTGGTCGCATCCGCCGGGGGCGGCTGTGCGGCCGGCGGGGCGTCGGACGTCGTGGCGGAGGCGTTCGCGTAGGACGCCTCGCGGTCCGCATGGCCGGCACGGACCTGGCGACGGCGTTGCTGCGACCAGTAGACGGCCGCCGCGGTCGCCCCCACCAGGCAGGCCGAGAACACCTCGTTGCTGCTGTTGTCGATCGTCGACAGGAAGAGGCCCGAGCCGACGAGCGCGCACAGCACCGCGGTCAGACCGGGCCCGTCGACCCGTCCCGACAGCAACCTGCGCAGCTCGGTCTCCTCCTCGCCGTCCATCGGGATCAGCAGCCATCCGATCCCGTAGGCGATCAGGCCGACGCCACCGGTCAGCGCGAGTACCGCGAGGACGACGCGGAAGATCACCGGATCGAGGTCGAGGTACTGGCCCAGGCCCCCGCACACGCCGCCGACCACCTTCTGCCGGGGACTGCGCGTCAGCCCCGGCCGCGCGTCCCCGGGCGCCCCGTCCTCGGCCGTCCCGTCGCCCGTCATGCCCTCCGTCATGTCTCCCATGGTGACGGGCGGCGCGGGCCGCCGATACCGTGTCCACCCTGGCGTGACCCTGAGCCTGCCCTGTCAGGGACTCCTCGGGGCCGACCCTGATGCAGGTCGAGCCCCGGGCATGTGACGATCGGAGCCATGCCCACGCTCGACTTCGACGACGCGCCGCCGCGGCGCCGGCTCTACCGCAGCTCCGAGGGGCGGATGTGCGGCGGCGTCGCGCGCGGCCTCGCCGGGCATCTCGGGCTGCCGGTGTCGTGGGTGCGGATCGTGTTCGTCGGCCTCGCCACCATCCAGGGGCTCGGCATCCTGCTCTACGCGATCTTCTGGTTCGTCGTCCCGCTCGGCGTCGGCGGGGTCACGGCGACCGAGGCCGCCCGCGGCCGCCGACTGCGCAGGCCCGACCGGGGCCAGGTCATCGCCCTGATCGCGATGGTCGCCGCCGCCGGAGCGCTCGTCAGGAATCTCACCGCCGGTGGAGCGGCGAACGCCTACATCTGGCCCACGCTGCTGATCGGCGCCGGTGTCGCGCTGGTGTGGCGGCAGGCCGACAACGCGCGGCGCGCCCGCTGGGTCGAGATGAGCCGCAGCAAACGGTTCCTGCCCATCGCACGCGGTGCGGCGGGCGTGATCCTGGTGTGCGCCGGCGTCACCGGCATCCTTCTCCTGCGCGGCTCCACGAAGGAGCTGGGCTCGATGCTGCAGGCGTCGCTCGCCGTACTCGTCGGCATCGCGCTCCTCGCCGGCCCGTACCTCGTCCGCATGACGCAGGATCTGTCGGCGGAGCGGATGATGCGGATCCGGGCGCAGGAGCGCGCCGAAGTCGCCGCCCACGTGCACGATTCCGTACTGCACACCCTCACCCTGATCCAGCGCAACGCCGACGACCCGCGCGAGGTCGCACGCCTGGCGCGCGCGCAGGAGCGCGAGCTGCGCGCGTGGCTCTACCGGCCCGAGGGAAACGGCCGGGAGGACGAGCCGAACACGCTCGCCGAGGCGGTACGCAGAACGGCCGCCGAGGTCGAGGACGCGCACGGCGTCCCGGTGGAGGTGGTGTGCGTCGGCGACTGCCCGCTCGACGCACACCCTCTCTACGCGATGATGCAGGCCGCGCGTGAGGCGATGGTGAACGCGGCCAAGTACGGTGGCAGCGCAGCCGGGACCGCCGCAGAAGCGGTCCAGGTGTACGCGGAGGTGGAGGAGGCCAAGGTCTTCGTCTCGGTGCGCGACCGGGGGCCCGGCTTCGACCTCGACCAGGTGCCGGACGACCGCATGGGCGTACGGGAATCGATCATCGGCCGCATGCAGCGCAACGGCGGCAAGGCGTCCCTGCGCGCCGCGCCGGGCGGGGGCACCGAAGTGGAGCTGGAGATGGAGAGGGCGACGGCATGACCGAGCACGAGCACACGGATCAGGCTCAGGCTGAACAGCAGACTCGGCGTCAGGTGCGGGTGGTGCTCGTCGACGACCACCGGATGTTCCGCACCGGAGTACAGGCCGAGATCGGCGACACGGGGACGAGCGGCGTCGACGTGGTCGGGGAGGCCGCCGACGTCGACCAGGCGGTCACCGTCGTCACCGCCACCCGCCCCGACGTCGTCCTCCTCGACGTCCACCTCCCGGGCGGCGGGGGCGTCGAGGTGCTGCGCCGCTGCGCCTCGCTCACCGGCGACGCCGAACACCCGGTCCGTTTCCTGGCGCTGTCGGTCTCGGACGCGGCGGAGGACGTGATCGGCGTGATCCGCGGGGGCGCCCGCGGCTACGTCACCAAGACGATCACCGGCCCGGACCTCGTCACCTCCATCTTCCGCGTGGCCGACGGCGACGCGGTCTTCTCCCCGCGCCTCGCGGGCTTCGTCCTCGACGCCTTCGCCTCGACCGACGCCCCGCCCGTCGACGAGGACCTCGACCGCCTGACGCAGCGCGAACGCGAGGTGCTGCGGCTCATTGCGCGCGGCTACGCCTACAAGGAGATCGCCAAGCAGCTGTTCATCTCCGTGAAGACGGTCGAGAGCCATGTCTCGGCGGTGCTGCGGAAGCTGCAGCTCAGCAACCGGCACGAGCTGACACGGTGGGCGACGGCACGGCGTCTGGTGTGAACTTGCGCGCCCTGAGACCGAGAACGGTGGGGGTAGGTCCGCCGCCCTCGGCGAACCGTTCCGGCGTCAGCCCCGCATCGAGGAACGCGTGCATCAGCTCCGGCAGCGGCCAGTGCGCGGCACCGACCTTGGCGCGAAGCCCGTGGTCCGTCCAGGACTCCTTCGTCCAGTGGCCGTCGAGGTAGCCGGGCCGGACGACGACGGCGTCGGGATCGCCGCGGTCGGCGAACCCGCCGCAGAAGCAGGGATGCACGCCGACGTGCACGAACACCCCGCCGGTCCGCAGGACGCGCGCCGCCTCCCACACGACGGCCGGGTACCCCGGCATGTCGGTGTGTGCCACTACCGCGACCGTGGCGGGCACGGACGCGTCCCGCAGGGGCAGCCGCTCGGCGTCCGCCTGTGCGACGGGCAGCCGTCCGCGGGCGTACCGCAGCATCCCGTCGGACAGATCCACCCCGACGGGATCCCAGCCCAACGCGCGCAGCCGGCTCGCGTGAATCCCTGTCCCGCACCCGATCTCGAGGCAACTGCCCGCGCCCTCACCGAGCAGCTGCCGCAGCACGCGGTGGACCCCGATCGGGTCGTCCTCCTGGCTGCGGAGGAACTCCTGCTCGTACCAGTGGGCGATCTCGTTGTACGGCGCCGTGGACACCATGGAACCCTCCTTCACTCCCTTTGAGCCTTGTGTGCTTGAGCCTTGTGTGCTTGATCCTGGTGTGCGCGGCCCTGTTCGGTAAGTGCGGTGAGCGCCGCGAGATGCCGTTCGAACGCGCGGCGGCCCTGTCGGAGCACGCGACAACTCCGGTGCGTCGGCCGCGTTCACCGTGCCTGCGGCCTGTCGACGTGTGTGTGCGCGTAGAGCGGCTTAGTGGTGCCGCTCGCAGGGATCACGTTGGAGGCGGAGAAGATCAAGGAGCACATCCGCTGAGCATGGCACCCGTATGTCCGGTTTAGGGCAGTAAATGCCTTTGAGTCTTGTAACTCCTTTCTGTGTCATTAGGTGGGTAATCACCGCCAATGTGAGAAGTCGGCGGAGGCTGGCCCTCGTCTTGGCATGTCCTATTTATGTCGCTCTGCGGTGTGGTGTGCGACATAGGGCGTAAATCACTTACGAAGCGCTCTAGTGGGCTTATGTGTCCTTGACACCCTCAGTTCAGGACCAAAGTCCCACATCGCCCGGCTCGCCACTAGGCGGCTTAGTAAATCGGCAATTGTCGACGTATTTCCCAGCGGCTAAGAATGTCCACGCCGCAGCGCACCGCTATCCGAAATGCGGATCTTTTGCCGATAGGACACGGCAACTGCGGCCAACCAAATCCCGGAAGAGGTCCGCTCCATGCCTATTGCTGCCTTCAACCGCCTGACCCGTACGCGTCTGGTCTCCACCGGCTGCGCCGTCGCCATCGGTACGTTCGCACTGACCGGCGTGGTTTCGACGGGGACGGCCGAGGCCGCGAGCCCCAGCACCTACACCGTCCAGTCCGGTGACAACCTGACGTCCATCGCCAACGCCGAGCACGTGGCCGGCGGCTGGCAGGCTCTCGCCAGCGCGAACAACCTCACCAGCCCGTACATCATCCAGCCGGGCCAGGTGCTGAACCTGCCCTCCGGTTCGCCGTCCGGATCGACCGCGACCGCGACCGCCACCCCCGCCGTGGCCAAGACCTCCTCGTCCACGGCCACCGCTCAGACGGCCAGCTCCACGACGTACCCGAACAACCTGGACGGCTGGATCCGCCAGTCGCTGGCGATCATGGCCCAGAACGGCATACCGGGCAGCTACAACGGCATCTACCGCAACATCATGCGTGAGTCGTCCGGCAACCCGAACGCCGTGAACAACTGGGACTCCAACGCCGCCGCCGGCACGCCCTCCGAGGGTCTGCTGCAGGTCATCCAGCCGACGTTCAACGCCTACCACGTGCCCGGCACGTCCTGGAACCTGGTCGACCCGGTCGCCAACATCACGGCCGCGTGCAACTACGCGTACCACGTCTACGGTTCGATCGACAACGTCAACGGCCCGTACTAAGAGCGTGCCCCGACCCGCCCATGCCTACGGGGCACGGGGCGGCCGGGTGCGCAGGACGTGGTCGCGGAAGGCGCGCGCGGCCGGGGGCAGGAGGCGGTCGGCGAGCCAGGCCAGGCCGATTTCGCGAGTGCAGACCGGGGCGACGACAGAGATCAGGTGCGCGCGCTCGCCGCGGCGCGGCTCCTCGGTGTGATGGGCTGGGAGCAGGGAGACCCCCAGTCCCGCACCGATCAGGCCGCGCAGCGTGGCGACCTCGTCGCCCTCGAACGCGATGCGCGGCGTGAAGCCGGCCGTGCGGCAGGCCTCCTCGACGATGGTGCGCAGGCCCATGCCGGAGCGCAGCACGACGAAGGGCTCGTCGGCGAGCTCCGCCAGCTGGACGCGCTTGCGGCCGGCGAGGCGGTGGTCCGGTGGCACGGCGAGGCCGAGCGGCTCGGTGAGCAGGCGTCGCCAGCGCAGTGCGCGGGCGCGCGGTTCGCGCGGTTGCGGGGCGGTGAGCGCCAGGTCGACGGTGCCCGCACGCAACGTGTCGCTTCGTCACCGGTATTGGACGCATGGAACGGGATTGGCGGAGGATCGAGAGGAGACGGCACTGCCTGACTGCCTGACCGTCCGTATGCCCGACTGCCTGACGCAACGAACCATGGGACCACGTGATGACCTACCGGCCCGAAACCACCGGCGCCCGAGGCGCCGCGCTCCTCGCCGACCCGCTGCTCAACAAGGGCACGGCCTTCAACCGTCAGGAACGCGACGAACTCGGCCTCGACGGGCTGCTGCCGCCAGCCGTCGAGACCCTCGACGAGCAGGCCGACCGCGCCTACGCCGCCTTCCTCAACTACGACAAGCCGCTCAACCGGCACATCTACCTGCGCCAGCTCCAGGACACCAACGAGGTGCTCTTCTACCGCCTGATCACCGAGCATCTGGAGGAGATGCTTCCCATCGTCTACACGCCGACCGTCGGGGAGGCCTGCCGCCGTTTCAGTGCGATCTACCGCAGGCCGCGTGGGCTCTTCCTCTCCTGGGAGGACCGTCACCGGTTCCGGGAGATCCTGCGCAACCGTCCGCACCCGGAGGTGGACGTGATCGTCGTCACCGACGGCCAGCGCATCCTCGGCCTCGGTGACCAGGGCGTCGGAGGCATGGGCATCCCCATCGGCAAGCTCAGCCTCTACACGGCGATCGGCGGCATCCACCCCGCCCGCACCCTCCCCATCCTGCTCGACGTCGGCACCGACAACGAGGAGCTGCTCGCAAACCCGCACTACCTCGGCAGGCGGGAGCACCGGCTGACCGGCGCCGACTACGACGAGTTGGTCGAGGCGTTCGTCTCGGCGGTCGAGGCGGAGCTACCGGGCACGTTGCTGCAGTGGGAGGACTTCGCGACCGTCCACGCCCGACCGATCCTCACCCGTTACCGGGACCGGCTGCTCACCTTCAACGACGACATCCAGGGCACCGCGGCCGTCGCGCTCGGCGCGCTCACCACCGCGGTCTCGGTCGCGGGCACCGCGCTCACCGACCAGCGGTTCGTGGTGGTCGGGGCGGGCTCCGCGGCCGTCGGCGTCGCCGACATGATCCGTACGGCGCTCGTCGACGAGGGGCTTTCGGAGGCGGACGCCGCATCCCGCTTCTGGTTCGTCGACGTGAACGGGCTGCTGGTGCGCTCGCGTACCGATCTGACGGACGAACAGCGGGTGTACGCGCGCGACGACGGTGAGGCCGCCGGCTGGAACGGCACGGGACTCGCCGAGGTCGTGCGGCAGGTCGCGCCGACGGCACTGATCGGGCTCTCCACGGCGCATGGCGCGTTCACCGAGGAGATCGTGCGGCAGATGGCCTCGTCATCCGAACGGCCCATCATCTTCCCGCTGTCGAACCCCACGTCGCACGCCGAGGCCGAGCCCGCGGACCTGGCGCGGTGGACGGACGGCAAGGCGCTGATCGCCACCGGTTCGCCGTTCCCGCCGGTGGAGGTGGACGGGCGCGAGGTGCCGGTGGCGCAGGCGAACAACGTGTACGTCTTCCCGGCCATCGGCCTTGCGGTGACGGCGGCCAGGGCCAGCCGGGTCACCGACCGGATGCTGGTGGCCGCGGCCCGCGCCGTCGGCGAGTGCGCGACGCGCGCGGCCGGCGCCGACGGCCTCGTGCCGCTGCTGCCGCCGCTGACGGGGATGCGGGAGGCGGCCCGGGAGATCGCGGCGGCGGCGGCGCTTGCGGCGGTCGAGGACGGGGTCGCGCCGAAGGCGTCCGAGTCGGAGCTGCGCGCGGCGGTCGAGGCGGCGCAGTGGGTTCCCGCCTACGCGGACTGACGGGCTGCGGGCATGATCCTTGCAGGCGCGGGCAACGCGGTGGTGTCCTCATCCTGAGCCCGGCCCGAAGAGCCGCAGGTCATGCGGGCCGCGTCGCGCCCGCGAAGGGCATTTCGGACAGGGGCGCGATGCGGATGGGGGCGCCGGGGTGTGGGGCGTGGATGATTTCGCCGTCGCCGATGTAGATGCCGACGTGGCTGACGCCCGCATAGAAGAAGACCAGGTCGCCCGGCTCCAGCTGCGATTCGGGAACGCGCGTGCCGGCGTTGATCTGGCTGTACGTGGTGCGGGGGAGGGAGACGCCGGCGGCGGCCCAGGCGGCCTGGGCGAGGCCGGAGCAGTCGTAGGCGCCGGGGCCGGTCGCGCCCCATACGTACGGCTTGCCGAGCTGGGCGAAGGCGAAGGCGACCGCTTGGGCGGCGCGGGCGTCCGGAGCGTGGACGTCGGCGACGGTGAGGGGGTGGGCGACGCTGCCGGCGGAGGCGACGGCAGCCGCCTGTCCGGGGGAGAGCTCGTCGAGGAGGTGACGGGCGCCGGCGAGCCTGCTGTCGACCGCGTTCTTGTCGGCGGCCAGGGCACGTTGGTCGGCGGAGAGCGCGGCCAGATCGGCCGCGGCCTCCTCCCGCAACTGCTGGGTGGCGCGCTGCTGTTCGGCGAGGGCGGTGAGTTCGCCGGCCTCGGTGGCGTCGGCGCGGCTGAGCAGGCCGGCCCGCTCCAGGTACTGGGCGGGATCGGAGGAGAGGATGAGCTGCATCGCCGGGTCGATGCCGTCGGAGCGGTACTGGGCGTCGGCGAGCGTGCCGAGCCGGTCGCGGCTGTGGTTCAACGCCTCGGTGCGGCGGGCGAGTTCGTCCTGGAGCGCGGCGAGCTCGATGCGGGCGTGTGCGGCGTCGGCGGTGACGCCGTCGTACTGCTGCGTGGCCTGTTCCGCCTGGCGGTAGAGGTCGGCGACCTCGCTTCTGACCTGCTCGGGGGTGGGGCGGGCCGCGGCGTGGCCGGATTCGGCGAAGACGGTGGCCGTCGCCGTGCCCGCCATCGCGAGGGTGGCGGCGGTACGGAAGTGGGGCCGCGGTTCCTTGGGTTTTCGGTGCTTGCCTTGTTCCCGCTGTTCTCGCGGTTCTCGCGGTTTTCGCATGGGTGCCACGGGGCGACTGCTCCCTCCCGGGGCCGCGGAGGCGGCTTTGGTGAGGGACGGTAGACCCGCGCGTCACCGCGGCGCGGGGCATCGAGCGGGATTGCCCGTAAGCGATCGTCCAGTGACCGTACGTGATCGTTGCGTATGCGTGCATAGGCGGTGAAGGCCCACCCGAGTGATGAACCGTGCTATGGGCTGATTAGGCTCGCGCCCATGGACGTGCTCATCAACTTCTTCGTCGGCCTGCACATCATCGGCATCGCCGCACTCCTCGGCGGGTTCCTCACCCAGATGACGGCCATGCGCAACGGTGAGGCGCGGATCGTGCCGGCGATGCTGCACGGCGCCTGGACGATGCTCGCCACCGGTCTGGTGCTGGTCGGCCTCAACCAGGCCGGCCACCACCAGCTGAGCACCATCAAGATCGGCATCAAGGCCGCGATCCTCGTGGTGATCCTCGGTCTCGCCTACGTCAAGCGCGACGAGGAGACGGTGGAGACGGGCGTCGTCGCCGCCATCGGCGGGCTCACCGCCGCCAACATCTTCATCGCCGTGCTGTGGACGTGAGGCCGGGGGGATGAGTCATGCGGGGCGGGTCGCACCGTATATCGGCATCTCCGTCATCGGCTGGATGTCGACGACCGCCCCCGTGTGCGGGGCCTGGATGATCTGTCCGTTGCCTATGTACATCGCCACGTGGTCGATCGAGCTGTTGTAGAAGATCAGGTCGCCCGGTTGCACGTCCGATATCGGTATCCGGGTGCCGACGTCGACCTGGTCCCACGTCGTGCGGGGCAGTGACACCCCGGCGGCGCCCCAGGCGGCCTGGGTCAGGCCCGAGCAGTCGAAGGAGTCCGGCCCGGTCGCGCCCCACACGTACGGCTTACCGAGCTGGGCCTTGGCGAACGCGATCGCTTTTGCGGCCTTGGCGGTGTAGGAGCTGTCGGCGTTCTTGGCGGCGTTGGCCTGCGCCTCGGCGGCCAGCTGGGCGGCCTTGCGCGCCGCCTCCTCCTCCTGCTGCTTGCGGAGGGCTTCGAGCCGCGCCTTCTGCTGCGCGGTGAGGCTGTTGAGCAGGGTCTGCGCCTGGGTCAGCTTCTGCTGGACGGTGGTCTTGTCGGCGGCAAGCTGTTGCTGCGCGCTGCTCAGCTGCTGCAGGCTGTCGGCGGCCTGCGTGCGCTGCTTGGCGGCGGCGGCCTGCTGCTGCTCGAAGGTGGTGAGCACCTGCTGCTGCTGGGCCGTCATCCTGCCCAGGATGTGCTGCTGCTCGAAGTACTGCTGAGGGTCGGAGGCGAGGAAGACGGCGGCCGTCTGGTCGAGGCCGCCGGTGCGGTACTGCTCGGCCGCGAACTGGCCCAGCACGCGCCGGGACTGGTTGAGCCGCTCAGCGTTCTGCGCGACCTGGGTGAGGAGGGCGTCGGCCTTCTGCCGCGCCGCGGCGGTCTGCTCCTGTGCCTGGTCGTACTTCTGGGTGGCCTCCTCGGCCTGCTGGTTGAGCGAGTCGACCTGGCTCTGCACCTCCTGGATGGACGGCTGCTGCGCTGTCGTCGCGGCGGAGGCGTGCTCGCTCAGCAGGGTCATCGTGGCGAGTGCGGCGGAGGTGACTCCCACGACGGCGCGCGGGCCCGACGGCGACAGGGTGCGAGTGCGCGGCTTGCGATGCGACGCCATGAAGGCGCTCCTTCCGTGGACCGCCTACCGGGTTAGCTGTCGGGTTAGGGCTTCGGAAGGCTGCCCTCCAGTCGCGACGGACGTCCGTGCGGACGCCCGTTCGGACCGATTCACCCCAAAGGTTGGTGGGTCCCCGGCTCCGGCCAGGCCGGATTAGGCGGAGGCGTCCGTTTCGGCCCTGGTCGCCGAACTGGGGGACGGGCGCCTGGTCGAGCACGCTAGCGAACGTGTGTGGCTCGTGTGAAGCCTGGTGCGTGATATGTCCGAAACCGCTTTGTTATCTTCACGCCGGCCGCTACGGCTGCTCGTCGGGCGCCGTCTTCCGGCGACCCCCGCGAGCTGTCGGTCCGGCGGCCTAGACTCGTACGACGATGAGCAGCCTCTTCGACGACAGCTTCCTGGCCGACCTCGAACCGCCCGGCGAGGAGCCTCCGCCGCCCGACGAACACCCGGCGGGGCACATGCCCGACGACCTCTTCGAGGGCCGGTTCGGCGCGCCCGCGCGCCGTGACCCGTACTACCGTGACGGCGCCGCGCGCCCCGCCGTCGACCCCGCGCAGCTGCTCGAAGGGCTGAACGAGCAGCAGCGCGCCGCCGTCGTGCACTCGGGCACGCCACTGCTCATCGTCGCCGGCGCAGGCTCGGGCAAGACCCGCGTGCTCACCCATCGCATCGCCCACCTGCTCGGCGCCCGCCGCGTCCACCCCGGCCAGATCCTCGCCATCACCTTCACCAACAAGGCCGCGGGCGAGATGAAGGAGCGCGTCGAACAGCTCGTCGGCGCGCGCTCCGCCGCGATGTGGGTGATGACCTTCCACAGCGCGTGCGTGCGGATCCTGCGCCGGGAGAGCAAGAAGCTCGGCTTCACCTCCAGCTTCTCGATCTACGACGCCGCCGACTCCAAACGGCTGATGGCCCTGGTCTGCCGCGACTTGGACCTGGACCCCAAGCAGTTCCCGCCGAAGTCCTTCAGCGCCAAGGTCTCGGGCCTCAAGAACGAGCTGATCGACGAGGAGACCTTCGCCGCCCAGGCCGAGAACGTCTTCGAGAAGAAGCTCGCCGAGGCCTACGCCCTCTACCAGGCCCGGCTGCGCGAGGCCAACGCCCTCGACTTCGACGACCTGATCATGACGACGGTCAACCTGCTCCAGGCGTTCCCCGACGTCGCCGAGCACTACCGCCGCCGCTTCCGCCACGTCCTCGTCGACGAGTACCAGGACACCAACCACGCCCAGTACACCCTGGTACGGGAGCTGGTGGGCACCGGCGACGAGGCGGCGGAGCTGTGCGTCGTCGGCGACGCCGACCAGTCGATCTACGCCTTTCGCGGCGCGACCATCCGCAACATCCTCCAGTTCGAAGAGGATTACCCGGACGCCACCACGATCCTGCTCGAGCAGAACTACCGCTCCACGCAGAACATCCTCTCCGCCGCCAACGCCGTCATCGAACGCAACACCAGCCGGCGACCGAAGAACCTGTGGACCGAGGCGGGCGCCGGCTCGGTGATCACCGGCTATGTCGCTGACACCGAACACGACGAGGCGCAGTTCGTCGCCGAGGAGATCGACCGGCTCACCGACGCGGGCGAGGCCAAGCCTTCGGACGTCGCCGTCTTCTACCGCACCAACGCCCAGTCCCGTGTCTTCGAAGAGATCTTCATCCGCGTCGGCCTGCCCTACAAGGTCGTCGGCGGCGTGCGCTTCTACGAGCGCAAGGAGGTCCGCGACGTCCTCGCCTACCTGCGGATACTGGCCAACCCCGAGGACAGCGTGCCGCTGCGCCGCATCCTCAACGTGCCCAAGCGCGGCATCGGCGAGCGCGCCGAGGCGATGATCGAGGCGCTCGCCCTGCGCGAGAAGATCACCTTTCCGCAGGCGCTGCGCCGCGTCGACGAGGCGTACGGCATGGCGGCCCGTTCGGTCAACGCGGTGCGCCGCTTCAACGAGCTGCTGGAGGAGCTGCGTACGGTCGTCGAGTCGGGCGCGGGACCCGCGACCGTCCTGGAAGCGGTGCTCGAACGGACCGGTTATCTAGCCGAGTTGCAGGCGTCCCACGACCCGCAGGACGAGACCAGGATCGAGAACCTGCAGGAACTCGCCGCGGTCGCCCTGGAATTCGAGCAGGAGCATCCGGAGGGCTCCCTCGCCGACTTCCTGGAGGGCGTCGCCCTCGTCGCCGATTCCGACCAGATCCCTGACGAGGACGAGGAGGGGGAGAGCGGCGGTGTCATCACGCTGATGACGCTGCACACCGCCAAGGGCCTGGAATTCCCGGTGGTGTTCCTCACCGGTCTGGAGGACGGCGTCTTCCCGCACATGCGCTCCCTCGGCCAGACCAAGGAGCTGGAGGAGGAGCGGCGGCTTGCGTATGTGGGCATCACGCGGGCGCGGGAACGGCTGTACGTGACGCGCTCGACGATGCGCAGCGCCTGGGGCCAGCCGTCGTACAACCCGCCGTCGCGTTTCCTGGAGGAGATCCCCGACAAGCTCATCGACTGGAGGCGCACGGGCGGGACCAGCCCGTCGGCATCGGCCTCTGCTGCCTCGGCAGTCACGGCGGTGGGCAGGAAGGGGCCCGCCGGGCCGTCCGGGTTCGCCGCGAGGAGGGCGACGGAGCGTGAGGTGGTCGCGCTCGCCGTCGGGGACAGGGTCACTCACGACTCGTTCGGCCTCGGCACGGTCGTCGCGGTCAAGGGCAGCGGGGACAACGCGGAGGCGACGATCGACTTCGGCGACGAGAAGCCGAAGCGGCTGCTGTTGCGTTACGCACCCGTCGAAAAGCTGTGAGCAGGCGCTGACTCGGCCTCAGCGCGGGTCGAGACCGTGGCTGAGCAGCCAGGGCAGCGGGTCGATCGGCTGGCCGCCGCCGGGCCGTACCTCGAAGTGCAGGTGCGGCCCTGTGGTGTTGCCGGTGTTGCCCGAGTAGGCGATGACGGTTCCGGCCCTGACCGAGCCGGAGCGGACCCTGGTGCCGCTCAGATGGCAGTACAGGGTCTGGGTGCCGTCGGGCGCGGTGACGATCGCCATGTTGCCGTACCACGGATTCCACAGCGTGCGGACGGTGCCGTCGGTCGTCGCCCGTACGGGGGTGCCCTGGCTGACGGGGAAGTCGATCCCGGTATGGATGGACATCCAGTTGATGCCGGACTGGCCGAAGTAGGCGCTCAGGCCGCGTTGCGCCACCGGCAGGACGAACTTGGCGCGCAGTGTCTCGCGGCGCGCGGCTGCCACCGCCCTGCGCCTGGCCTCCTCAGCCTGACGCTGCTTCAGCTCCAGGCTGATCCGCTCGTGGCTCGCGCGCGCGGCGGCATCGGCGGCGCGCCGTTCGGCGCGGGCGAGTTCCTGCCCGGCCCGGGGCGCCGGGATCGGGGACGCCGTCGCGCCTCCTTCGTCCGGTGTCCGTCTCAGGAGGCCGTCCGTGAGACGGATGCCGGCCGGGCTGTGTCCGGCGGCGACGCTGCTCGCCGCCGCCGCTGCGACCCCCATGACGGCGACGGACGGCGCGGCGACGGTCAGCATCGCGGCGCGAGTCGCCGGATATCGGCGTCGACGGCGTCGGTCCACCACCAGTTTCTCCAGTTCCTCTTTCGCAGAGAACGAATGGCGACCTTATCCACGGCCAATGCGCGGCGACAATTGTCGCGCTCTTTCGGGTAGGTGTGCGAGCGTCGCCGAACGCAGGCCTGACGAACGCAGGCCTGACGAACGCAGGCCTGACGAACGCAGGACTGGAGAACGCAGGACTGGAGAACGCAGGAGCTATGCCGCGTCCACCGTGCTCGCGGCCGGTGCGCCGCCCTGCAGCGCCTGGCGTACCGCGGTAGCCACCGCCCCGTTGACCGGCATGGCCAGATGTCCGATCCCGCGCACCTCGATGTTCTGCGAGATCAGATCCGAGTGTTCGAGCCGGGCCGATTCCACTGGCACCATCAATTGGTCCACGCCGCTCCAGAAAGCGACGAACCGCGTCGAGCAGCCCGGCGCGGGCAGTGCGAGCTCGGCTATCAGTTCGGAATTCGGACGCATTTGCCGGACGATGGGGTGAGTGCTCGCCAGCGGCACCGCCCGCGTACCGGAATGCGGTGCGGCGAGAGTGACGACGGTGCGCACCCGCGCGTCCCCGCCGAGGCGCTGCACGTAGTAGCGCGCGATCAGACCGCCGAGGCTGTGCCCGACGATGTCGAGCCGCCGATGGCCGCTCTGCTCGCAAACCTGCTCCACATGGCGCCCCAGCATCTCCGCCGCCCGGCGGATGTCGCTCGTCAACGGCGAGTAGTTGATGGCCTGGACGTGCTCCCAGCCGCTGCGCCGCAGGCTGCGCCGCAGCACCGCGAACACCGACCGGTTGTCGACGAAGCCGTGCAGCAGCAGAACGGGCGGGTGGATGCCGTCGGCCGCCGCGTGGACGCGGCGGCTGGTGGGCGAGGACTGAGGTGAGCCGTCCTGCTGCTGCGGCATCACCCTTTTGGCGTATTCCTCGCCCAGCCGCTCTTGCAGGACACCGGTCGGGTAGAGCAGAAGGTGCCCGGCCAGGATCGTCACTTCAAGGCTGGTGGCGCGGATCAGGTCGGTGGTGTGCTGCAGCCCGCGCAGTGCGCTGGTGACGGCGGTGCTGGTGAAGGACAGGGCACCCATGGCCCACCTCCTTGCGGCACGCAGGAGACGGCCCTGTCCCCCGCGTGCCCTGCTGGGCGGCCGGTCAGAAGCGACGTCTGGCCGTGCCGGCGGCTCTCCCTGGCGGCACTCTTCTTATCCACCTATCCACGACCGGTCCGCCTGCCGCCCGTACCGTCGCCGCGGGAAAACGGGAGGGGTATACGGGTCGAACGCGTCGCGAATGTGTGTCCCACATGTGATTTCCCCCTCCCTCTACGCCGTGAAACTGCCGAGTAGGGGATGCTGGAGATAACGTTCGTTCACGCTTGAGCCCGATGGCATCGCATGACATGGCAAGGCATGGAGGCAGTGATGGGTGTGTCCGGTCCGATCCGCGTGGTGGTGGCCAAGCCGGGGCTCGACGGCCACGACCGTGGTGCGAAGGTCATCGCGCGTGCGCTGCGCGACGCGGGCATGGAGGTCATCTACACCGGCCTGCACCAGACGCCCGAGCAGGTCGTGGACACCGCCATCCAGGAGGACGCCGACGCGATCGGCCTGTCTATCCTCTCCGGCGCGCACATGACGCTCTTCGCCAAGGTGCTCGAACTGCTGCGCGAGCGCGACGCGGCCGACATCAAGGTGTTCGGCGGCGGCATCATCCCGGAGGCGGACATCCCGCCGCTCAAGGAGCTCGGCGTCGCCGCGATCTTCACCCCGGGCACGCCGACCAGCGACGCCGTCGACTGGGTCCGGGCGAACGTGCGCCAGACAGCCGACGCCTGAGCCGTGATGCAGTGCTGTCAGCCGCCTCTGTGACCGTTCTCACCGCCGTGGTGTGATCTGGAATTTAGATCCTTGCGGTGGGCAGGGATAACCTGCGATGCGGACATGCCGCGTACTAGGCGGACGTGTGCGCCCCCGCAGGATCGCAGGATCGCGTCCTCACGCCGTCGCCCATCACGTCACGGCACGCCCACGCAGACAACAACCCCTCCAAAAGAAGCAAAGGGACGGACGCGCGTGGACCTGTTCGAGTACCAAGCGAGGGATCTCTTCGCCAAGCACGGTGTACCGGTGCTTAGCGGTGAAGTCATCGACACCCCCGAGGCCGCGCGCGAGGTGACCGAGCGTCTCGGCGGCCGGGTCGTCGTCAAGGCCCAGGTCAAGACCGGCGGACGTGGCAAGGCTGGCGGCGTGAAGCTCGCCGACAGCCCCGACGACGCCGTCGAGAAGGCCACCGCCATCCTGGGCATGGAGATCAAGGGCCACACGGTCCACAAGGTGATGCTCGCCCAGACGGCGGACATCGCCGAGGAGTACTACGTCTCCTTCCTCCTCGACCGCGCCAACCGCACCTTCCTCGCCATGGCCTCCGTCGAGGGCGGCATGGAGATCGAGGAGGTCGCGGCGACCAAGCCCGAGGCCCTCGCCAAGGTCCCGGTCGACGCCAACGAGGGCGTCACCGACGCCAAGGCACGCGAGATCGTCGAGGCCGCCAAGTTCCCGGCCGAGCTGCACGACCAGCTCGTCGAGATCCTCAAGAGCCTGTGGACCGTCTTCATCAAGGAAGACGCCCTGCTCGTCGAGGTCAACCCGCTCGCCAAGACCCCCGAGGGCAAGGTCCTCGCGATCGACGGCAAGGTCTCGCTCGACGCCAATGCCGCGTTCCGCCAGCCGGAGCACGACGCGCTCGAGGACAAGGCCGCCGCCAACCCGCTGGAGGCTGCGGCCAAGGCCAAGGGCCTGAACTACGTCAAGCTCGACGGCGAGGTCGGCATCATCGGCAACGGCGCCGGCCTGGTCATGTCCACCCTGGACGTCGTGGCCTACGCCGGCGAGAAGCACGGCAACGTCAAGCCGGCCAACTTCCTGGACATCGGCGGCGGCGCCTCCGCCGAGGTCATGGCGAACGGCCTGGAGATCATCCTGGGCGACCCGGACGTCCGGGCCGTCTTCGTCAACGTCTTCGGCGGCATCACCGCGTGCGACGCGGTCGCCAACGGCATCGTGCAGGCCCTGGAGCTGCTCAAGTCCAAGGGCGAGGACGTCACCAAGCCGCTGGTCGTGCGGCTCGACGGCAACAACGCGGAGCTGGGTCGCAAGATCCTCACCGACGCGAACCACCCGCTCGTCGAGCAGGTGGACACCATGGACGGCGCGGCCGAGCGGGCCGCCGAGCTGGCTGCTGCGAAGTAAGGGACGAGGTCACCAAAGCCATGGCTATCTTCCTCACCAAGGAAAGCAAGGTCATCGTCCAGGGGATGACCGGGTCCGAGGGCCAGAAGCACACCCGGCGGATGCTCGCCTCCGGCACCAACATCGTCGGCGGCGTCAACCCGCGCAAGGCCGGCCAGAAGGTCGACTTCGACGGCCAGGAGATCCCGGTCTTCGGCACCGTCAAGGAGGCCATCGAGGCCACCGGCGCCGACGTCACCGTCATCTTCGTGCCGGAGAAGTTCACCAAGGACGCGGTCATCGAGGCGATCGACGCCGAGATCCCGCTCGCCGTCGTGATCACCGAGGGCATCGCGGTGCACGACACCGCCTCGTTCTGGGCGTACGCGGGCGCCAAGGGCAACAAGACCCGCATCATCGGCCCGAACTGCCCGGGCCTGATCACCCCCGGCCAGTCCAACGCGGGCATCATCCCGTCGGACATCACGAAGCCGGGCCGCATCGGCCTGGTGTCGAAGTCCGGCACGCTGACCTACCAGATGATGTACGAGCTGCGCGACATCGGCTTCTCGTCGGCGGTCGGCATCGGCGGTGACCCGATCATCGGCACCACCCACATCGACTGCCTCAAGGCCTTCCAGGACGACCCCGAGACCGACCTGATCGTGATGATCGGCGAGATCGGCGGCGACGCGGAGGAGCGCGCGGCGGCCTACATCAAGGAGCACGTGACCAAGCCCGTCGTCGGCTACGTCGCAGGCTTCACCGCCCCCGAGGGCAAGACGATGGGCCACGCCGGCGCGATCGTCTCCGGCTCGTCCGGCACCGCCCAGGCGAAGAAGGAGGCCCTGGAGGCCGCGGGTGTCAAGGTCGGCAAGACGCCGTCCGAGACCGCGCGCCTGGCACGGGCCGCGCTCGGCGGCTGACCGCAGGCGCAGAACGGTACGAAACGGTACGAAAGAAAGGCGCGGGCCTGAATCCCTGGCCAGGGATCCAGGCCCGCGCCCTTTTGCTGCGCTTGCAGGGTTTGCTGCGCGCCGTTGGGTGGCGCCTCACCGCGACACGACGACCATTCGTCCGCTCCCGGGGCTGAACGGACGTTATTGGCAGCATGGGCTGATGTGACCGATGTGACCCAAGCACCCGATGGTGCCGCCGAAGCGCCCCGGGCGACAGAACGGCAGAACGCCCAGCCGTCGGCACCACCGTCGACGCAGCCGTCGATGTCACCGTCGACGTCGATGCTCCGGCTGCTCCGGCTCTTCTGGCTCTCCCTCGGCCCCCGGCGCGCCGAACTCGCCAGGCGCGCCCCCGAGGTCGCCTCCGCGATGCTCGGCGGCGTGGTGGCGGCAGGGCTCGGGCTCGGCGTCTTCGCCGTCGTCGTGCTCTTCTTGTGGATCACCTCGCCGTACGCCGACAGCGGCCCGAATGCCGCGCTGCACGTGGCCGCCGCCCTGTGGCTGCTCGCGCACGGCGCCGACCTGCTGCGCACCGACGCCCTCACCGGTGCCACCGTGCCGATCGGTGTGACCCCGCTGCTGTTGACGGCCCTTCCCGCCTGGCTCGTCTACCGGGCAACCGCACACGCTGTCGACGCCGCCGAGGAGGCGCGTGCGGCGGTACGGGCCGTCGCCGACGGAGTATCCGGAGCGTCCGGAGTATTCGGAGTGTCAGGAGAGCCTGGAGAATCCGACGAGGAGGAACCGCTCGGACCGGTCGCGGTCGCCGGCTGGTTCGTCGCGGGATATCTGCTCGTCGCGTTCGTCGCCGTCCTCGTCACCATGAACGGCACCCTGCGCAGCTCCCCGCCCTCCGCGCTGCTGTTCGTCCCGCTGCTCGCCGTCGTCGCCGCGGGCGCCGGGGTGGGCACCTCCCGGCTGCGGCTGCCCGTCTCGCGCGAGATCCTCGACGACGCGCTCGGCGGCGCCCTCGGCGTCGCGGTCCGGGCCTCGGTCGTCGGCGTGGCCGTGCTCATCGCCGGCGGCGCGCTGCTCACCGCGGTGGCGATGCTGTGGCACGGGCTGGCTGCGGGAGAATCCATCGTCCGGCTCAGCCGGTCGGTCTCGGACCGCTTTGCCGTCCTGCTGTTGGCCGCCGCGCTCACGCCGAACGCCGCCGTGTGGGCCGCCTCGTACGCGCTCGGGCCGGGCTTCTCGGTCGGCGTGGGCAGCGTCGTATCACCGACAGGCGCGCACGGCTACCCCGCCAGGATCCCCGACTTCCCGCTGCTCACCGCCCTGCCCGCGCCCACCGGGCACGTCGCCGCCACCCCGGTGACCTGGCTGGGCTGGCTCGTGCTCGCCGTGCCGTTCGCCTCCGGGACCGTCGTCGCGTGGTACGTGGCCGACCGCGCCGACCTGCACCGCTGGACGGTTCGGCGTACGGCCGCGGCCGCCGCACTCGGGTCGGTGGGGTGCGGTGTGCTGACGACGCTCGTCACGCTGTACGCCGCCGGGCCGATGGGCACCGGGATGCTCGCGGACTTCGGCCCGACAGGGTGGCGTACGGGGGCCGCGGCGCTCGGCTGGACGGCGCTCGTCGCCGTGCCGGGGGCGGTCGGCGCGAGCCTGTGGCGGCTGCACGGCCCCAGGCCCGCGCCTGCGGCGCGAGCTCGGGTCAAGCACCCGCCGGAGCCACCGGCCGACAGCCCACCGCAGGCGGGCGTGCAGGCGATGCCCGCGCCGCGCACCGCGGGCCATGCGAGTGACAACGCGGCCGACAACGCGAGCGAGTCGGTGGACGCTCAGTCCTGAACGCCGAGGACGGACTGCAGCTGCTTCGGAAGCAGGCTGTTGCAGGATTCGCGGGCAGGCTGCGTCAGCGCGTTGTTGACGCAGTTGTAGTAGTCCTTGTAGACGATCTGGAAGGTGAAGGTCACCGCCACGATCGCCAGTGCGACAAGGCCCGCGATGATCCCGCTCACCGCCGCCGTGAACTGCGGATTGCGCTGGTCCCGCGCGTACGGGGACGGGGACGATGACGGGGCGGCGGGACGGCCCGTGGCCGGCGCCTCGTCGCGCGGCGGCCCCGGCTGCATCGCGGCCAGCACCTGGGAACGCGCCGCACCCGTTGCCGTCCCGGAGCCGTCGTCCTTCGGCTGGGCGCGCAGTGAACTGATCCCCCAGTACAGCGCGAGCGCGCCCAGCAGCAGTGCCACCTCCGGCAGGCTGAACAGCCCGAAGAACAGCCCCCACATGCCGGCGAGCAGCGCGTAGCGGGCGCGCCGCTGCACCGGATCGGTCACGTCGAATCGCGGCCCCATCCCGCCGCCGGGGCCCGAGGAGCCGCCACCCGGACCGGACGGAGGCTGCTGGCGGGGGCCACCGCGCGGCGGCTGCGGCCGGTGCTCGGGCGGCTGGTTGCTGCTCCAGCGGTCGCCGCCGTCGTCGGCGGGAAGCCGCGGCTGCCATGGGCGGTCGGGGGAGTCCTTGGCCGGTGGCGCGAACGGGTTGTGCTCGTCGTCGCCGGCGGTGCCGGCTCTGCCGACGGTGTCGCTGGGCGGGGGCGGGGTGCGTTGCTCGCGCAGCGCCGCCGCTGGTACGCCGACCGGGGAGACGGAAGAAGCCGCCCCCGGGACGCGCATGATCGTGATGCGGCCGCTGCTCATGGTTGTCTGCGTCATCCCCTTGCCATCAGCTGTACAAGTCCCCTGATGGTGCACGCTACCGGCAGCGTGCACCACCCGTCCCTACGGGGGCGTGGCGTGGTGCCGGTATCGTTGCTGACGGTCGGCTCCTTCGTAGGGTTCCCTGGATCTTCCTGACCCCTTGGTTTGTACGACCACACAATATGATCGGCCCCAGCCCCCTCAACCCCCGCGAAACCACCGCGAGAAAGAACCCCGCCGTGGCCCCCGCCTCCACTCCCCCCGCACCTCCTTCTCGCCCTGCCCGCCTCGTCGTCCTCGTCTCCGGCTCGGGCACCAACCTCCAGGCGCTGCTCGACGCCATCGCCGCCGACCCCGGCTACGGGGCCGAGGTCGTCGCCGTGGGGGCCGACCGGGACGGCATCGCCGGTCTGGAGCGGGCGCGCCGCGCCGGGCTGCCGGTCTTCGTACGCCGGGTCAAGGACTACGAGGACAAGGGTGGCCGTGCGGCGTGGGACGCGGCGCTCGCCGACGCCGTCTCCTCCTACGAACCGGATCTCGTGGTCTCGGCCGGTTTCATGAAGATCGTCGGCAAGGAGTTCCTGAACCGCTTCGGCGGCCGGTTCATCAACACACACCCGGCGCTGCTGCCGAGCTTCCCCGGTACGCACGGCGTCCGGGACGCCCTCGCCTACGGCGCCAAAGTGACCGGCTGCACCGTCCACTTCGTCGACGACGGCGTCGACACCGGTCCGATCATCGCGCAGGGCGTGGTCGACGTCCGCGACGAGGACGACGAAACCACGTTGCACGAGCGCATCAAGGAAGTCGAGCGACGGCTGCTCGTCGAAGTCGTGGGCCGCCTCGCCCGCGACGGCTACCGCATTGAGGGAAGAAAGGTCATCGTCCCGTGAGTCCCGAATCCACGAAGCGGCCCATCCGCCGGGCCCTGGTCAGCGTCTACGACAAGACCGGCCTGGAGGAGCTGGCCCGAGGGCTGCACGCGGCCGGGGTCGAGCTCGTCTCCACGGGGTCCACGGCCGCGCGGATCGCGGACGCCGGGGTGCCCGTCACCCAGGTGCAGGACCTGACCGGCTTCCCCGAGTGCCTCGACGGCCGCGTCAAGACGCTCCACCCCAAGATCCACGCGGGCATCCTCGCCGACCTGCGCCTCGACGCCCACCGTGAGCAGCTCGCCCAGCTGGGTGTCGAACCGTTCGAGCTCGTCGTCGTCAACCTCTACCCCTTCCGTGAGACCGTCGCCTCCGGCGCCTCGCCCGACGAGTGCGTCGAGCAGATCGACATCGGCGGCCCGTCGATGGTCCGCGCCGCCGCCAAGAACCACCCGTCGGTCGCCGTCGTCGTCAACCCCCAGCGGTACGAGGAGGTGCTGGGCGCGGCCGCGGACGGGGGCTTCACCCTGGAGCAGCGCAAGCGGCTCGCTGCCGAAGCGTTCCAGCACACGGCGGCGTACGACGTCGCGGTCTCCGGCTGGTTCGAGGCGAGCGGCTACGCCCCGACGGATGAAGGCACCGGCTTCCCCGCCTTCTTCGGCGGCGCCTTCGAGCGCAAGCAGGTGCTCCGCTACGGCGAGAACCCGCACCAGCCGGCCGCCCTCTACACCGACACCTCGTGGCGCTGGGGCGGCCTCGCCACTGCCGAGCAGCTGCACGGCAAGGAGATGTCGTACAACAACTACGTCGACACCGAGGCCGCGCGCCGTGCGGCGTACGACCACGACGAGCCGTGCGTCGCGATCATCAAGCACGCCAACCCGTGCGGCATCGCAATCGGCGCGGATGTGGCGGAGGCCCACCGCAAGGCGCACGCCTGCGACTCGCTCTCGGCGTTCGGCGGCGTGATCGCCGTCAACCGTGCGGTGAGCGTGGCCATGGCCGAGCAGGTCGCCGAGATCTTCACCGAGGTCATCGTCGCCCCGGAGTACGACGACGGCGTGGTGGAGGTGCTGGCCCGCAAGAAGAACATCCGCGTGCTGCGCTGCCCGGGCGAGCCGTGCGAGCGGCGCGAGTTCCGCCGCATCGAGGGCGGCATGCTCGTCCAGGCCAAGGACCGCTTCCAGGCGGACGGCGACGACCCTGCCCACTGGACGCTGGCGAGCGGCGACGCGCTCGACGAGGCGGGCCTGCGCGAACTGGCCTTCGCCTGGCGCGCCTGCCGGGCGGTGAAGTCCAACGCGATCCTGCTCGCGAAGGATGGCGCGACGGTCGGGGTCGGCATGGGCCAGGTCAACCGCGTCGACTCGGCCCGGCTCGCGGTCCAGCGCGCGGGCGCTGAGCGCGCGGCGGGCTCGTTCGCCGCATCGGACGCGTTCTTCCCGTTCGCCGACGGGCTGGAGGTCCTGACGGCGGCGGGCGTGAAGGCCGTCGTCCAGCCCGGCGGTTCGGTCCGCGACGAGGAGGTCATCGAGGCCGCGAGGAAGGCGGGCGTGACGATGTACCTGACGGGCACGCGGCACTTCTTCCACTGACCGCACCGGGGAGGGCGGAGGCCGCGTCGCCGCGAGAGCGGAGGCGCGGCCTTTGTCCTTGAGCCTGAAGCCTTCACAGATTCCCCTTCAACTGCCCATCGGCCACTCACGGTTTCGGTTGCGAACCCTTGTCAGGCTTTGGGAGCGTTATGCCGCTGCAGAGACCAGATCCTGACAAGAAGGTGTCGTCGTGACCGCTCTCCGTTTCACCCTCCCGACTCGGCAGGCGTGGACGCCGATCATCGGTGTCGGGGTCCTGCTGCTGATCGCCGTGATTGCGGGCGGCTTCGGCGCACTCGGCGTTGCGGTGCCGTTCGTGTTCTTCGCGGTGATGCTGTTCGTCATATACTTCGTCGTCATGTTCGGCTCGTACTCGACCTTCGACGAAACGGGCATCCACTCGAAGCGGGGCATTTACCGGCACAAGGTGACGTGGGACCAGGTACGCGAGGTGAAGCTCGATCCGAAGTCAGGCCAGGTCCTCATGGTGTACAAGCACCACGGCAGGCCGTTCAAGCTGGGTGCCCCGATCAGCGGCGGGTTCTCGACCGACCCGGAATACCGCGCGAAGGTCGCCCATATCCAGGAATTCGTTAGGGCGCACATCGGGTGAGGGCTGAGGCCCAGAAGTCACGAGTCGGTTGCGGGGACGCAGTGTCACGTCCCCGCAACCGGCCACCAACTAGTTGCTCTTGCTGGAGGAGGGGACGCAGCGGATCGAACGGACAAGGTTGTCCAGGTCGGGAACGACTTCCGCGAAGCGCTGCTGGTCCCACGCCATCATGAAGACCTGTACATCGGTGTCGAATTCGTCGTCACGGAAGGCGTAGTCGGCCTGCCAATATTGTCCGGGCCCGGTGACGCCGGTCCAATGGGCCTTGATACCCGTCCCGAGTGCCTCCGTCTTGAACCATTCAGCTTCCGGCTGGATCGTAGCCGACTTGGTGCCGTAGTAGCCGTAGAACTGGAGCGCTTCCTCTCTTGTCCCCTGGCACTTCCACAAGCCGATGAAGGTGGCTACGGGAGTCTTCGTCGTGTCGGGGCAGTGGAAGTAGATCTTGTGCGCGGCCACGTTGCCGGCGATCTCGGCGCGTCCGCGGACCAGGGCCTGAGCGCGAGGCACGACCTCCTTCTTCATCAACTTCTTGGTCAGCTCGCCGTGGGCACGCATGACGCGCTCACCCGCCCAGTCGGTGGCCCACTCGGCAGCGTCAGGCCATTTTGTGCCCTGGAAGCTGAGGGGAACCGGGATCCATACCTCTCGGTCCCAGCCGACCTCGGCCCAGTTGTCCGTTGACTTGCGTTGATCGAAGCTCACGCAGCCTCCTGTCTGTATTGCCACCGCAACGTGCTCATGATCCCGTCGAACAGCGTGCAGAGCAGCTTCGACACCTGATCGTCGGGGTTGCCTTCCCCGAACGTCGAGAAGGATGAGACGAGCCAGCTGTCGGCCGTTCCGGGCACTGACAGAATGTACTCGACGCGGCGCGACGGATACTCCACGTTGCGTCCGGGATCAGGGTCATACACCCGTTCCGTCCGCATACCATGGGACCCGTCGAGCTCGATCGGTACTGCGCCCTCAGTGGTCGACAACACCTCGGCCAATACCTGCTCGGGATTGGGCGCGTCGAGTTTTCCGAACTCCACGTAGGAGATGAGGAACGAGGCCGGCAGATTCCGCTCGCGATGACCGAGCGGCAAGAATACGTCCACGCCGGCGTTTTCGCGAGCTTGCCGGATCGTCTTCTTGAGCCGGGCCTCCAGCTCACGCCGGTACTGCGCGACCTCGTCCCGGCTGTGCTTGGCGAAGGCCTTGTCGAGCAGAGCGGCGATCGCCTTGTCAGTACCGCTTCGGACCGGAACCTTGTGCCATTCGTTCGGTACGACGAGCCGGTAGCCGGACACAGGGCCGGGCGGCCTCTGTGCCGGGCGGCGCTCCTGCCTCTCGGTCATGAACCGATCCCTGCGGTCGTCATTTCTTTGAAGTCGTTGAACGCGCCCCAGGAGGGCGAAGTGTCGCCTTCCGTAATCGGCCGGAAGATGTCGCCGTCCTCAAAGCCGTGGCCGTGCGCGAGGTTTCCGATGAAGTTGATCGCGTCACTGCCTCCGGCCCAGTGGCCGAACTGGTCGGCAATGTTGGCACTGCCGTTAATCACGCGGACTGCGTTCACCAGACCGCCGGCGCGTTGGACGATGTTCGCGCCAAGCCTGGTGTTGGGGAACTGTTCGGCGAAATTGTTGATCTTCTCCATGTTCTCGACGACGTCCTTTTCGCCGCCGGCCATGAACTTCTCGCCAACCGCTTTGCCCCAGTCCGAGACAGCGGACCACGCCCGACTGGCGAATCCCTGTGAAGCCTCTTCTGCGGGATCCGCACCGTCTGCCGCCAGCTTGGCCGTAGCTTCGCCGCCCTCCTCCACCTCGGAGCCGTCGCCCAGCACCTTGCCCAGGCCGGTAGCGAGATCCGCGCTTCCCTCAAGAGCTCCCTTCGCCCAGGAGGCGGCGCCCAGCGTCGCGAGCGCGAAGACGTCCATGGCGACATCTGTCCAAGAACCGTCACCGTTGAGAGCCAAGGCGGTATGGCCTACCAAGGCCGCAATCATGAATCCGGCCAGGATTCCCGTCGCAATGTCCAGTCCCGGGATAAGCAGGGAAAGAATGACGAGCCCCGTGACGATCCACGTGCACACATCCGCCAGCAGCTTGATCAAACCGGCGTGCTCATGGATCCAGTTGGAGACGCCGTCCCAGAACCCGTCCTTCAGGTCGTCGTGGTCGGAGTCCTCTATCTTCTGCATCCAGTAGCGGCCACGGTCATCGCGATGGTTCTTAGCGTTGTCCAACTGCCGCTTGGCGTCAGCGATCTCTCCTTGGGCAGCCTCTTTCGCCTTCTGCGCGGCCGCTTGCTGCTGCTCCTGCTGCGGCGTGAGCTTCGGCTGAGGCGATCCCGGGGCCGGCTTCATCTCAGGCGCATTCGCCGTCGGCGCGGCCTGCTGGGCCTTGGCGAGAGCCCTCAGCGACTCCGACTGGGAGTACTCCAGATCGCTGGCCCAGTTCCCGAGGTAGGTCGCCACGGACTCGTAGCGCGTGGCCACCTTCTCCAGATCCCCGGTGAGCTCGGTGGCCGTGCTGCGGATCTTGTCGGCGTACTTGCCGACGTTCAGGTTCTCGTCGCCCTGGATCTTCTTCAGCAGCCCGATCTGGTCGCGAAGCGTCTGCGCCATGCGGCCCAGGCGGTTCGACTCGTCGCGCACCTCTTGTGGATCCCCCGGAATCGGATCCTGGCCCTCGCCCAGTACAGCCCACTCGTAGTCCGGCGGCCTACCCATGCTCTTGGCTCCTCGCAGTTCTGGATGTCCGTATCGAAGACTGGCAGCCGTCGGCTACTTCTTGCCATGCCCGTCGAGGCCGTGCTTGAGCTTGTTGTCCACGTCGGTGAATGCTTCCATCGTCTTCTCGGACATCTCTCCCAACGCCTGGACCTTGTCGAGAATCTTGCGACGGTGGTTGTCCCAGTTGTTGGCGAAGTCGTCCATCGCGTGCGCGATATCACCGGAGCCGAGAGCACCCTTGATTTCGCTTTGGTGCTCCCCGGTGTTCTGCAGCTCGTTCTGGATCGCCTTGAGATTTGACGTCGTTTGACTGAGCCAGTCATAGGAGACCTTGAGGTCTGCCATCCCCGTAACCAATCCGCTCGCAGTGGCCACTGTCAGTGGTTTGATACATCCGACGCATTTGACCGTGCTGCCCGCTGGTGGCTTGATCCCGTCGGTGTCACAACTGGCCATCGTAGTACTTGCAGTTGAAGAGGTACTACCTCCGGCCTGTGACGGTTGCATGATTGTTGTGCTGTGTGCGGCAGCTCGCGCGGGTGTGTAGGGTGCGGTGCGCTACGCCGACTGGTGCGTGCCGGTGACAAGCGCACGTACCTTCACAATTTCTCTGTCTCATGCCTGAAGTTTTCTCACTTCACCGCGGCGGCCGGTTCACAGCCAGTCCTCTTCCGGCATGGCTGCTCTCAGCAGGGCGAAGAGCGGCCATGTGCCGCCGCTCAGGGCGGGGATGCCGACGTACGCGACGATGCCGTGCGCCGATCCGAAGCGCTGGATGCCGGGCGGCCAGCGGCGGTCGGCGGCCGTTCCCGGCGCGAGGAGAAAGTACATCCGCCTAAAGCCGCTTGCTTCGCAGACGATGGGACCTGCGTTGGCGTGCGTGGCGGTGATGAGCTCCTCGGCCACCTCCTCACCGCGTACGCCGGCGACCCGTACGGCGTCGAACTGCATGCCTGCGCGACGCAGGCAATGACCGTCCGTCGGGACCCATTCGGGACGGTAGGGGGGCGAGGGGTGGAGTTTCGTCGTTCATGGCTTGAACCATGCCGTCGCGAGACTAGCCTGCGTAGTGATCGGATGGTGACAGACCGTAGCTGTGCGGTGATGTGCGGGCGTTGTACCGGCTGTGTCGCACGCGGAGGCATACGCCAGGGCGGTGATCGCCGGATACTGTCCACCGCTGGACGATGACGAGATCGAGCGCCAGGCCGCAGCCCGGCTGGGGCGGCAGTCGCACTTCTGACGCGAAAGCCTCTGCCGGTATTGGGCTTTGTCGTCGATCAGGCGCCCATCCTGCGCACGATCGGCGGGCGGGACGTGCATCGAGCGCAACTTCGTCAGCTGCTCGACATCTCGCGGCTTCGGCACATCGCAATTCAGGTGATGCCACTCGACTGCGAGGTGCATCCCGGTTCCGACGGCCCGATGGTCCTGCTGGACACCCCTGAGGGGCGGAAGTTGGCGTACATCGAGGGACAGGGGACCAGTGAACTCGTCTCGAAGCCTGACGAGGTGAGCGTATTGGACCGCCGCTATGGGGTCATCCGGGCTCAGGCACTCACGACCAGGGAATCCCGCAGGCTGATCGAGGAACTGGCAGGAGAGCGATGAGCACCTGCAGGCGATACACGGTCCTGGTGAACTGCAGTGGTTCAAGTCGAGCTACAGCGGAGCCCAGGGCGGCGACTGCGTCGAGGTCGCCGCGGGCCCCCACACCATCCACGTCCGGGACTCCAAGGACGTCACGCGACCCTCACTCTCGTTCGGACCGGGCGCCTGGGCCGCGTTCATTGCCTACGCGTCGGTCTGACGCGAGACGCAAGAAGGCCGCACGTCCGGCTTCCGGCAGGTGCGTGCGGCCCTCCTCTCACGGCATCCAAGTCGCTCGAATCACTGCGACTTGATGACGATCGTCTTGACGATCTTGTCCGCGAAGGTCTGCTTCTTCGCGTCCCAGGCCGGCCACAGGAAGCCGAGGTAGCAGGGAAGCGCATCCAGGATGTGGGCGATCTTGCGGCCGAAGGCCAAGCCGAAGCCGAGCACCTGGCCGTCGGACTCGCGCACGAGGCGGATGTTGACCGCGCCCTTGCCGATCGACTGGCCGGTGGTGCCCTCGCGGTAGATGTGGAACACCCAGACCCCGATGAAGACGAGGTATGCGACGATCGACAGAGCCGCGGTGTTTGTGGCCGTGGCTATGCCGTTGATGATTCCGGCCGGCACGCCCGCGATGATGGCGTCGATGAAGTATCCGCCGAAGCGCTGCCACCATCCCGCGTACTCGGCGGGGGCGCCGGCGCCCGGCTGGCCGTAGCCGTAACCGGCCTGCTGCGGGTACGGGGTCTGGGCGTAGCCCGGCTGCTGTTGCTGCTGGGGGTAGCCGTACTGCGGCTGGCCCGGCTGTTGCTGGGGGTAGCCGTACTGGGGCTGGGCAGGCGGCTGCTGCTGCGGGTAGCCGTACTGGGGCTGCTGCGGCTGCTGGGGCTGGCCGAAGCCGGGCTGCTGCTGGCCGTACGGGTTCTGGTCCTGTGGGCCGGGCGGGTAACTCACGTCGATTCCTTCGAGCGGTTGATGTGGGACGAGCCGGACCGTGTCCGGAGATCCAGGGCTCGTTCCACCCCCGTGCCCCCCGCGGCCCGACCGACCCATCGTCCTAGTACCACACAGCCCGTGTCCAGATACCGCTGGTCACACCCGCCACTATGGGGCCAATTGCGGGATATGACGGGGCGTAGTGTTATCGGGGCGTGACTGCGGTGACGTCGGCGTGGCACGTCACCGCAGATGTCTCCCGTTGTGCGCCGGTGTCACCGCGTGTTGACGACGATGGTGCTAAGGATCTTGTCGCTGAAGGTCTGCCGCTTGGCGTCCCAGGCCGGCCACAGGAAGCCGAGGTAGCAGGGGAGCGCGTCGACGAATTGCAGCACGCGGCGGCCGAAGGCCGTGCCGAAGCCGACGGGTTGGCCGGTCGATTCGCGGACCAGCTTGATGCCGAGCGCCTTCTTCCCCGGCGTGCAGCCCGTCTTGCCCTCGCGATAGGACAGCCACAGCTGGCCTGCGAAGCCCAGCAGCGAGGCGCCGTAGAGGAGGAGCATGGTGCCGAGCCCGAGGTGGGCCGCGGCGGGGCAGGTGGTGGCGCCCTGGTCCTGGCAGGCCTGCACGTTGTGGACGGCCTTCGCGATGAACTGGACGTAGCCGATGATGCCGATGATCGTCGGGACGAGGCCGACGATGAGCCAGTCGATGAGGAACGCGCCGACTCGGGCGCCCCAACTGGCGTAGAAGGATCTCGGCATGGTGCCGGGCTGCAGGTAGCCCGGCGGCTGCGGATACCCCGGGGGCTGCGGGTAGCCGTAGCCGTAGGCGTAGCCGTACTGAGGCTGAGGCTGGGGCGGGCCAGCCGGCTGCTGGGGTTGTTGCGGGTAGCCGTACGGGTTCTGCGGGCCGGGAGGGCCAGGCGGGTAGCTCACGTGGATGTCCTTCTGCGGTGTACTTCTCTCGAGCCGGATCCTTGGCGCTCCAGGACGACTCGTTCCCCCCTGACCCAGCCTTCCGGCCGGCTCATCGTCCAGGGCCCGCGGCCGTCCTGTCCAGATACCGCCGGTCACAGTCGTCGCTGTGCAGCCGCTATGCGGGAAATGCGTATTTGATCATGTCCGATCATGGCGGCCGGGACCTGATTGGGACGTTCCCGCCCGCATCCGGGAGGATGGAGGCATGACGGCCCAGATTCTCGACGGCAAGGCCACTGCCGCAGCGATCAAGTCCGAGCTCGCCGCCCGCGTGGAGGCGCTCAAGTCCCAGGGCATCACGCCCGGCCTCGGCACCGTACTGGTCGGCGACGACCCGGGCAGCCACATCTACGTCGCGGGCAAGCACCGTGACTGCGCTCAGGTCGGCATCGCGTCGATCCAGCGGGAGCTGCCGGGTGACGCGACGCAGGAGCAGATCGAGGCCATCGTGCGGGAGCTCAACGAGGACCCGGCCTGCACCGGCTACATCGTCCAACTCCCGCTCCCCAAGGGCATCGACGCCAACCGTGTCCTGGAGCTGATGGATCCGGCCAAGGACGCCGACGGACTGCACCCGATGAATCTCGGCCGTCTCGTGCTCAACCAGCCGGGGCCGCTGCCGTGCACCCCGAACGGCATCGTCGAGCTGCTGCGCCGCCACGACGTGACGATCAACGGGGCGCACGTGGTCGTCGTGGGGCGTGGCATCACCGTCGGACGCTCCATCGGCCTGCTGTTCACCCGGCGCAGTGAGAACGCCACCGTCACGCTCTGCCACACCGGCACCCGGGACCTGGCAGCGCAGCTGCGCCAGGCCGACATCATCGTGGCTGCGGCCGGTGTGCCGCACCTGATCAAGCCGGAGGACGTCAAGCCGGGCGCGGCCGTGCTCGATGTCGGCGTCAGCCGGGACGAGCACGGCAAGATCCTCGGCGACGTGCACCCGGGTGTCGCCGAGGTCGCCGCGTGGATCTCGCCGAATCCGGGCGGCGTGGGGCCGATGACCCGGGCGCTGCTGCTGCAGAACGTCGTGGAGGCCGCCGAGCGGCAGGCGGCGGCCGCTGCAGGCTGAGAGGACGAGGAGAAGCCGACCCATGGGAGCTCAGACCACGCCGGACGCGCCGGACGGCGGCGCGCGTGTGAATGGCGCGTCTCCCGGGCCGCGTGGTTCACACGCGCCCAGCAGCCGGTTCCCCGAGATCACGCGGGACACCGCCCGGCCCGAGGGCGGGGGCCGTGCCGTGGGGGGCGCGCACCCGGCGCCGGCGCGTCAGTGGCCGCTGCTGACGGTGCTCGGCGGGGTGGGGCTGGGCCTGGCGATCACCGCGGCGGGCGGCTTCCGGGCCGGGCTGATCGTCGTCGGCGTGTTCATGCTGCTCGGCGCTGCGCTGCGCTGGCTGCTGCCGTCGGTGGGGATGCTCGCGGTGCGCAGCCGTTTCACGGACCTGATCACCTACGGCGTGGCCGGGGTCGCGATCATCCTGTTGTCGTTGATGGTGCAGCCGGATCCGATCGTGCACGTCCCGTTCCTCGACAGCATCGTGCGGTACACGGTCGGCCGCGGCTGACTGCTGCCCGGCTGACCGCTGCCCGGTTTGGCCGAAACTGCCCTCCCTCCTGCCCGCTGCCGCAGCGCATTGGGTAGGGAGGTTGTAGCGCCCGTCACGGGGAACGGCGCTCAACGGGGATTGACGGGGAGGGGACATGTCTCGTAGGGGGAGCGCGAGCATGCACAGCAGGAACGATGCACCGGGGGACTTAGCCGGCGGGCCCACCGCACTGACGGACCGCGACGACCCGCACGGCTCATACCACTCGTCCGAGCCCGTGGATCCGGTGCTCGCTGAGCGCCATGCGCGTCGCCGGCGCGCCGTCGCCGCCGCCGCGGTGGCCGTCGTCTTCCTCGGTGGTACGGGCTGCCTGCAGTGGCAGGCGGCGCCCTGGCCGTTCTGAGGCGCCCTGGCCGTTCTGAGTCGTTCTAGGGATCGTAAGGTTGCGCGAGACCTGCGCTGAGGCTGCCGCGATTCCTTGATGCTCACGCGCCGGGACGAGACCCCGGCGCGACGAGCGGAAGGAGCGCACGTATGCGTCGAAGGACGCGCGCCGTCAGGCTGGCGAGCTGACCGGCCTCGTCACCCGGGGATCACCGAGGCGGACCTTCCGTATGTCTTCGACCGCTTCTGCCGCTCCCCGGCGGCGCGCTCGCTGCCCGGTTCGGGCCTCGGTCTCGCCATCGTCCGCCAGATCGCCGAGACCCACGGCAGCACGGTCGCCGCCGTGCCACCGGCGCCGGGAGTGCGGCTGAGGATGATGCTGCCGCCCCTGACGTGAGCGGGAGGTTACGGTCCTATAGCCTGGCGCCACCGACAACAAAGCGCAGCAGGAGATCGCAATGACCCGCACTCCCGTCAACGTCACCGTCACCGGTGCGGCCGGCCAGATCGGCTACGCACTGCTCTTCCGCATCGCCTCCGGCCAGCTCCTCGGCGCTGACGTCCCGGTGAAGCTGCGCCTGCTGGAGATCCCGCAGGCCGTGAAAGCCGCCGAGGGCACCGCCATGGAGCTCGACGACTGCGCCTTCCCGCTGCTGCGCGGCATCGACATCACCGACGACCCGAACGTGGCCTTCTCCGGTGCCAACGTGGCCCTGCTGGTCGGCGCCCGCCCGCGGACGAAGGGCATGGAGCGCGGCGACCTGCTGGAGGCCAACGGCGGCATTTTCAAGCCGCAGGGCAAGGCCATCAACGACAACGCGGCGGACGACATCAAGGTGCTCGTCGTCGGCAACCCGGCCAACACCAATGCGCTCATCGCCCGCGCCGCCGCCCCCGACGTACCGGCCGACCGCTTCACCGCGATGACCCGCCTCGACCACAACCGCGCCGCCACCCAGCTCGCGCAGAAGCTCGGCGCCGGTGTCGAGGAGGTCAAGAAGCTGACGATCTGGGGCAACCACTCGGCGACGCAGTACCCGGACATCTTCCACGCCGAGGTCGCCGGCCGTAACGCCGCCGAGGCCGTGAACGACGAGAAGTGGCTGGCCGAGGAGTTCATCCCGACCGTCGCCAAGCGCGGCGCCGCGATCATCGAGGCGCGCGGTGCCTCCTCCGCGGCCTCCGCCGCCAACGCCGCCATCGACCACGTCCACACGTGGGTCAACGGCACCGCGGACGGCGACTGGACCTCGATGGGCATCGTCTCGGACGGCTCCTACGGGGTACCGGAGGGCCTGATCTCCTCCTTCCCGGTCACCACCAAGGACGGCAAGTACGAGATCGTCCAGGGGCTCGACATCAACGAGTTCTCCCGCACCCGCATCGACGCCTCGGTCAAGGAGCTGACCGAGGAGCGCGACGCGGTGCGCTCCCTCGGCCTGATCTGAGCGCGCCAAGCCTGCCGCGCCAAGCCTGCCGCGCCAAGCTCGCGAAAGCTCCTGTGTGGCCCGGCTCACGCCAACCGGCGTGAGCCGGGCCACATTTGTTTATCAAAAACGCATAAGGCTTCCTCTTCCGGGCACGGCTCACTTTTGCTGTCGTTTGCAGTTCGTTGAACGGCAGTGTGCAACCGGGCGAGAAGGGGACGAAAGTGTCGGCAGCCGAGACCATTCATGTGGACGGGGTGTGGCGTACGGCCGCATCCGGCGCCCAGCGGGAGATCCTCGACCCCGCCGACGCCAAGACGTTCGCCGTCGTCGCCGAGGGCGGCAAGGAGGACACGGACGCCGCCGTCGCCGCGGCCCGCCGAGCCTTCGACGAGGGCCCCTGGCCGCGGCGGCCGGTCGCCGAGCGCGCCGCGCTGCTGCGCCGCGTCGCCGACCTGCTGCAGCGCGACCGTGAGGCCATCGCGCTCACCGAGAGCCGCGACACGGGCAAGACGCTGGAGGAGGGCCGTATCGACGTCGACGACGTGACCAACGCCTTCCGCTACTTCGCCGACCTCGCGGTCAACGAGAGCGGCGGCCGCGTGGTCGACGCCGGCACCGACGACGTCCACAGCGTCGTCGTGTACGAACCGGTCGGCGTGTGCGCGCTGATCACCCCGTGGAACTACCCGCTGCTGCAGGCGAGTTGGAAGATCGCCCCGGCGCTCGTCGCGGGCAACACCTTCGTCATCAAGCCCAGCGAGATCACCCCTCTGTCCACCGTCCACCTGATGCGGCTGCTGGCGGAGGCCGGCCTTCCGGCGGGCGCGGGCAACGTCGTCACCGGTCCCGGTGACCCCGTCGGCGCACGTCTCGCCGAACACCCGGAGGTGGACCTCGTCTCGTTCACCGGCGGCCTCGCCAGCGGTACGAAGGTGATGGCCGCGGCCGCGCCCACCGTCAAGAAGGTCGCCCTGGAGCTCGGCGGCAAGAACCCCAACGTGGTCTTCGCCGACGCGTGCGCCACCGAAGAGGGATTCGAGACCGCCGTCGACCAGGCGCTCAACGCCGCGTTCATCCATAGTGGCCAGGTCTGCTCGGCGGGCTCGCGCCTGATCATCGAGGAGTCGGTGCGGGACCGTTTCGTCGCCGAGCTCGCCCGCCGCGCCGCGCTCATACGCCTCGGCCGCGGCACCGAGGGGGGCGTCGAGTGCGGCCCCCTCGTCTCCGCCCAGCAGCTGGCCAAGACGGAGGCTTACGTCGCCGACGCCATCGCCGAGGGCGCGACGCTGCGCGCCGGCGGCTGCCGCCCCGAGCCCAGCAGCACCCGCCCCGCCACCGGCTACTTCTACCTGCCGACCGTCCTCGACCACTGCCACGGCGACATGCGGGTGGTGCGCGAGGAGACCTTCGGGCCGATCCTGACCGTTGAGACCTTCCGCACCGAGGAGGACGCGGTCGCGCTGGCCAACGACACCGAGTACGGCCTCGCGGGCGCCGTGTGGACCGCCGACGCCGGCCGCGCCCGCCGCGTCGCCAAGCGCATGCGCCACGGCACGGTGTGGATCAACGACTACCACCCCTACCTCCCGCAGGCGGAGTGGGGCGGCTTCGGCAAGTCCGGCATCGGGCGCGAGCTCGGCCCGTCGGGCCTCGACGAGTACCGCGAGGCCAAGCACGTCTACCAGAACCTCGCGCCGCAGCCCGTGCGCTGGTTCAAGGGCTGACCTGTCCGTTTCGCTGCACCGAGCACACTCAAGCACCAGGAGCACCAAGCGCATGTCCCAGCACGTCTACGACTACGTCGTCATCGGCGGCGGCACCGCCGGATCGGTGATCGCCTCCCGGCTCACCGAGAACCCGGGGGTACGCGTCGCCGTCATCGAGGGCGGACCGTCGGACGTCGACCGCCCGGAAGTGCTCACCCTCCGCCGCTGGATGGGCCTGCTCGGCAGCGAGCTCGACTACGACTACCCGACCACCGAGCAGCCGCGCGGCAACTCCCACATCCGGCACAGCCGCGCCCGCGTGCTCGGCGGCTGCTCGTCGCACAACACGCTGATCAGCTTCAAGCCCCTGCCGTCCGACTGGGACGAGTGGGCGGCGGCCGGCGCCGAGGGCTGGGACGCGGTCCGCATGGACCCGTACTATGACCGGCTGCTCAACAACATCGTCCCGGTCGACGAGAAGGACCGTAACGCGGTCGCCCGCGACTTCGTCGAGGCGGCGCAGGCCGCGACCGGTGTGCCGCGGGTCGAGGGGTTCAACGCCAAACCGTTCCACGAGGGCGTCGGCTTCTTCGACCTCGCCTACCACCCGGAGAACAACAAGCGCTCGTCCGCTTCCGTCGCCTACCTCCACCCGTTCCTCGACCGCCCCAACCTGCATCTGATGCTGGAGACCTGGGCGTACAAGCTGGAACTCGACGGCAACCGGGCCACCGGCGTGCACGTCCGCACCAAGGAGGGCGAGGAGGTCCTCGTCCGAGCGAGCCGTGAACTCCTGGTCTGCGCGGGCGCGGTGGACACCCCGCGGCTGCTGATGCACTCCGGTATCGGCCCGAAGCGGGACCTGGAGGCGCTGGGCATTCCCGTCGTCCACGATCTGCCGGGCGTCGGCGAGAACCTGCTCGACCACCCCGAGTCGGTGATCGTCTGGGAGACCGACGGGCCGATCCCCGACAACTCCGCGATGGACTCCGACGCGGGCCTGTTCATCCGGCGCGACCCCGCTTCCAAGGGCCCGGACCTGATGTTCCACTTCTACCAGATCCCCTTCACCGACAATCCCGAGCGCCTCGGCTACCAGCGGCCCGAGCACGGCGTGTCGATGACCCCGAACATCCCCAAGCCGCGCAGCCGCGGCCGCCTCTACCTCACCAGCGCCGACCAGTCGGTCAAGCCCGCTCTCGACTTCCGGTACTTCACCGACGAGGAGGACTACGACGGCCGGACCCTCGTCGACGGCATCCGCATCGCCCGCGAGATCGCCAAGGCGCAGCCGCTGGCGGGCTGGCTCAAGCGCGAGGTGTGCCCGGGGCCTGAGATCACCTCCGACGAGGAGATCTCCGAGTACGCCCGCAAGGTCGCGCACACCGTCTACCACCCCGCCGGTACGTGCAGGATGGGCGCCGCCGACGACGAACTCGCCGTCGTCGACCCACAGTTGCGCATCCGCGGCCTGGACGGCATCCGCATCGCGGACGCGTCCGTCTTCCCGACGATGCCGGCCGTCAACCCGATGATCGGCGTGCTTATGGTGGGGGAGAAGGCCGCCGAACTGCTCGGCGGGGCCCCGGCCCAAGGGGGTGGGGCCCGATGAGCGCGCCCGTCTTCTCCGTGCACAACCTGTGGAAGGTCTTCGGGCCGAAGGCCAAGGCCGACCGCGTACCCGGCAGCGACGCCGCCGACCTGACCGCCGATCAGCTGCGCAAGAACACCGGCTGCACCGTCGCCGTGCGTGATGTCTCCTTCGACGTCCTGGCGGGCGAGGTCTTCGTCGTGATGGGCCTGTCGGGATCCGGCAAGTCCACCCTCGTACGCTGCCTGACCCGCCTCATCGAGCCCACCGCGGGAGAGATCGCCATCGACGGTGAGGACGTGCGCTCCATGGACCGCGCCCGCCTGCGCGACCTGCGCCGCCACCGGGCGAGCATGGTCTTCCAGCACTTCGGGCTGCTTCCGCACCGCACGGTGCTCGACAACGTCGCATACGGCCTGGAGATCCAGGGCGCGGGCAAGGCCCAACGACGCGCCAGGGCCGCCGAGATGGTGGAGAAGGTGGGCCTCGCCGGACTCGAAGGCCGCCGCCCCGGCCAGCTCTCCGGCGGCCAGCAGCAGCGCGTCGGCCTCGCCCGCGCGCTCGCCGTCGACCCCGAAGTGCTCCTCTTCGACGAGCCGTTCAGCGCTCTCGACCCGCTGATCCGCCGCGACATGCAGGAAGAGGTCGTGCGGCTGCACCACGACGAGGGCCGCACCATGGTCTTCATCACCCACGACCTCGGCGAGGCGCTGCGCATCGGCGACCGGATCGCGCTGATGCGCGACGGCCGGATCGTGCAGTGCGGCACGCCCGAGGAGATCGTCGGCTCGCCGGCGGACGACTACGTACGCGACTTCGTCCGGGACGTGCCGCGCGAGCAGGTGCTCACCGTGCGCCGCGCGATGCGTCCCGCGGACGCGGGCGAGGCGGACGCCGGTCCCGCGCTCGCGCCCTCCACGCTCGTCAGCGACGCGATCGAGGCCGTGGCGCGGACCGGTGGCCCGGCGCGCGTCGTCGACGGCGGCCGTTGCCTCGGCGTCGTCGACCACGAGCGGCTCCTCGCGGTGGTCGCGGGGCTTCCTCTCACCGGAGCGGCTGCCTGATGGCTTCGAGTGCAACCGCCACCGATATGGCGGCCACCGCGACCTCCCCTGCCCGTAACGCGCTGTGGCGTGCGCTGACGGGCCGCCGCGGGCTCGGCAAACTGCTGCTGCTCGCGATGATCGCCGCCGTGTTGGTGCCGTTCGCCGCGTCCCGCTGGGGCAGCGGTGCCTGGCCGGGCGCCCTGACCGTCGACCTGTCCGGGCCGCTCGGCCAGGCCAGCAACTGGATCATCGACAACCGCGACACCCACCCGCTCTTCCTCTACTTCTTCGGCTGGATCAGCGAAGGCGTCATCGTCGCGGTGCGCGCCGTCTATCTGCTGCTGCTCGCACTCGGCTGGACGGGCGTGACCGCGGCCGCGTCGCTGCTCGCCTGGCGGGTCGCGGGGCTGCGTGTCGCGCTTACCGCGCTCGCTTCGTTCGCCGTGTGCGGGGTGCTCGGCATGTGGGTGCCGACGATGCAGACGCTCGCGCTGATGGCCGCCGCCGTCGCCGCCTCCGTCGTTGTCGGTGCGCTGCTCGGCCTCGCCGCCGGCTTGTCGGAGCGTACGTATCGCGCGCTGCGCCCCGTCCTCGACACGATGCAGGTGCTGCCGGCCTTCGCCTATCTGCTGCCCGTGGTGCTGATCTTCGGCATCGGGGTGCCCGCCGCCGTCCTGGCGACCGTCGTCTACGCGGCCCCGCCGATGGCGCGGCTGACCGCACTGGGTCTGCGCGACGCGGACCACGGCGTGCTCGAAGCCGTCACCTCGCTCGGCGCCACCGCGCGCCAGCGGCTGCTGACCGCACGGCTGCCGCTCGCGCGCCGCGAACTGCTGCTCGGCTTCAACCAGACGATCATGATGGCGCTGTCGATGGCCGTCATCGCCTCCGTGATCGGCGCGGGCGGCCTCGGTGACCGTGTCTACCAGGCGCTGTCCACAGTCGACGTCGGCAGCGCACTCGCCGCCGGCATCCCGATCGTGCTGCTCGCCGTCGTCATGGACCGCACGACGGCCGCCGCGGGCACGCGTATCGGCGAGGAGCCGAGCGGGCCCCGCTGGTCGTACGGGTGGCAGGCGTGGGCGGGCGTCGCGGCCGTCACCGCCGCGGCCGTGGCCGCCGGGCGCGCCGCGTCCTCGTTGACGTGGCCGGGCAGCTGGATGGTCACCATCGCGGCGCCCGTCAACAGCGCGGTCGGCTGGATGACCTCGCACCTGTACTCGGGCGTGCCGGTGATCGGCGGCACCGCCGACTGGGCCGGGCACTTCACCACCTGGATCCTCGACCCGCTGCGCAGCGGACTGACGGCGCTGCCGTGGTGGGCCGTACTGCTGATCGTCGCCGCGCTCGCGTGGCTGATCGGGACCTGGCGCACGGCGCTGACGGCGGCCGTGTCCATGGCGGTGATCGGAGTGCTCGGCGTGTGGAGCATCTCGATGGACACGCTCTCGCAGGTGCTCGCCGCCGTCGCGGTCACCCTGGCGCTCGGCTTCGCCGTTGCGGTGGCAGCGGCGCGCAGCCGCCGCGTCGAGGCGCTGATCCGCCCGGTGCTCGACGTCCTTCAGACGATGCCGCAGTTCGTCTATCTGATCCCGGTGGTGGCGCTCTTCGGCGCGGGCCGTGCGCCCGCCGTTGCCGCGGCCGTCGCGTATGCACTGCCCGCTGTCATCCGCATCACGGCGCAGGGGCTGCGGCAGGTCGACCCGGCGGCGCTGGAGGCGGCGCGCTCGCTCGGCGCGAGCGGCGCACAGCAGCTGCGGCAGGTCCAACTCCCGCTCGCGCGGCCCGCGTTGCTGCTTGCCGTCAACCAGGGTGTGGTGCTGGTGCTCGCCGTCGTCATCATCGGCGGCATGGTCGGCGGCGGTGCGCTCGGTTACAACGTCGTTTACGGGCTGGCCCAGGGCGACCTGGCGACCGGCCTGGTCGCGGGCGCGGCGATCGTCTGCCTGGGGCTGATGCTCGACCGGGTCACCCAGCCCTCGTCCGACCAGGCCGGGAAGGAGCGCTGACCCATGGCCCGTGTGACCCGTAGGACCCGTATGACTCGTACGCGCGTGTTGTGTGCGCTCGCCGCAGCCGTCGGCCTGCTCACCGTCACCGGCTGCGGCGCGGCCGACATGACGAAGCAGACCTCGCCGTTCGCGAACGCGCAGGGGGCGAAGTCCGTCACCCTGTCGGTCCAGTCGTGGGTGGGCTCCGAGGCGAACGCCGCCGTCGCGCAGTATCTGCTGGAGCACGAACTCGGCTATCACGTCGACACGGTGCAGGTGGACGAGGTCCCGGCGTGGGACGCGCTCAGCCAGGACCGGGTGGACGCGATCCTCGAGGACTGGGGGCACCCGCAACAGGAGCAGCTGTACGTCCAGAACAAGAAGACGATCGTCTCCGCGGGCGGCGAGGGTGTCACCGGCCACATCGGCTGGTACGTCCCCAAGTACTTCGCCGACCAGCACCCGGACGTCCTCGACTGGAGGAACCTCAACAAGTACGCCTCGGTGCTGCGCACTCCGGAGAGCGGCAGCAAGGGGCAGCTGCTCGACGGCTCGCCGTCGTACGTCACCAACGACAAGGCGCTGGTGAAGAATCTCCACCTCGACTACCAGCCGGTCTTCGCCGGTTCCGAGGCCGCGCAGATCACCCAGATCAAGCAGTTCGCGAAGGAGAAGAAGCCCTTCCTGACCTACTGGTACGAACCGCAGTGGCTGTTCAACGTGGTGCCGATGGTCGAGGTGAAGCTGCCGCCGTACACGGCCCAGTGCGCGGCCAAGCCGGCTGCGGAGATCGACTGCGCGTACCCGACGACCCCGCTGCAGAAGTACCTCAATGCCGACTTCGAGAAGAAGGGCGGCAAGGCGGCCCAGTTCCTGAAGAACTTCCGCTGGACCAAGGACGAGCAGAACCAGGTCTCGCAGATGATCGCCCAGGACGGGATGTCGGCGGACGCGGCCGCGAAGAAGTGGGTCGAAGAGCACCCGGACGTCTGGCGGGCGTGGATCCCGAAGTAGTCCGGACCAACGTATGCACATGTATGGACCGGTGGAGAGCTGAGCGCTACCTTCACCTGACAGTGCTTCATGTCCATGTCCATAGTTCACGTACGTGAAGGTGAAGGAGCTCTCATGGTCATACGACCCTCTCGCATCCGCAAGGCCCTGTTAGCGGGCGCGGCCGCCGCCTTCCTGCTGACGGCCGCCACGACCGCGCCGGTCCAGGCCGCGTCCGCAGCCTGGACCGGCCAGTTCAGCGGCTACGCGTCCTCGTCGTGGAAGTCCGCCTGGGGCTACACCTCGACCGGCTCGTGGGGCTCGGCCGACCTGAAGGAGGTCTCCGGCGCCGGGGCCCCCGGCGACGGCTCAGCCCTCGAAGTCACCTACGGCGCAGGCTCGTCCGCCAACTCCTGCACCGACTGCCCCAATCCGGGCGGCGGGCAGTTCTACACCCGGCTCAGCTCGCTCGGCCTCAGCAGCCTGGCGAACTCCCCCACCCTCGACCTGAAGTACGCGCTGAAGTTCCCCACCGGCTACGACTGGGGCAAGGCCGGCAAGCTCCCCGGGATCTACGGCGGCCAGATCGGTCAGGAGTCCGGCGGCAACCACGGCAACGGCTTCTCCACCCGCTACATGTGGCGGGGCACCAGCCCCGCCCCCGACAACGGCGAGATCTATCTCTACACCCCCACCGACTCCGGCCCCACCGGCTACGGCGTCGACCTCGGCCTCGGTGACTGGAAGTGGCCCGCCGACGGCGCCTGGCACATCGTCGAACAGCTGGTCGACCGCACCACGGGCGACATCACCGTGTGGTTCGACGGCAGCCAGGTCTACAACGGCACCGGCGTCGCCGACGGCATCTCCTCCATCCCGTTCAGCGGCGTGTTCTTCTCCACCTTCTACGGCGGCCACGACACCAGCTGGGGCCCGAAGACCACCACGCACTCCTACTTCGCCGACTTCACCCTCTCCACCGGCGTGCAGCACTGACTGCCGGCCGCCGGCGCGTATCGTCACCTGCAGAGGGTGACGGTGCGCGTCTGCGTGGGCCGGCCCGTCGTCAGGTCGAGGCGGACGACCGGCGCAGCACCCGAAAGGTCCACGCTCACCCCGGGATCGTCGCTCACCGCGCGCCGGTAGGGTCGCGATCGCCGCCGCATAGCCGGGATCGGAGGGATCGACGTGCGCGCCGCCGGTGAGGACGTCCGACCTGCGACGAACTCTTAGGCCTCCTCGGCGAGCACCTCGCACAGCCGCTCCAGCGCCCCCGCGAAGGCGTGCTCGGGCGGTGTCCCGTAGCCGACGACCAGCGCCGACCCGCGCGAATCCCCGAACAGCCCCATCTGCGCGAGTGCGAGACCGCGCCGGGCCGCGCGCTCGACGACTTCCGCCTCCGCCGGACCGTCTGGCGGCAGCTCCACCACCGCATGCAGTCCTGCCGCGATCCCCGACACGTGTACCCGGGGGGCGCATTCGGCGAGGGCCGCGACGAGCCGATCACGACGACGCCGGTAGCGCAGCCGCATCCGGCGCACATGACGGTCGTACGCACCCGAGGTGATCAGCTCGGCGAGCGTCAACTCGTCGACGACGGACGATTGACGGTCGGCCAGACGCCTCTCCTCCACCGCGGGCTCCAGCAGCCGCGGCGGCAGCGCCAGCCACGCCAGCCGCAGCCCGGGAGCCAGGCTCTTGCTCGCCGTCCCCGCATACACCACATGCGTGGGATCCAGCCCCTGGAGTGCGCCGAGCGGTTGTCGGTCGTAGCGGAACTCGCCGTCGTAGTCGTCCTCGATCACCACACCGCCACTGCGCCGCGCCCACGCCACCGCCGCGGTACGCCGTTCCGGCGGCAGCGCGGCGCCGGTGGGGAACTGATGCGCGGGCGTGAGCAGCGCCGCGCCGGCGCTCACCCCATTGCCGAGCAGGCCCACCTGCGCCCCGCCCCTGTCCACCGGCAGCTGCACGGCCTCCAGCCTCGACCGGTGCAGGATCGTCCGGGTGACGGGGAAGCCGAACTCCTCCACCGCGATCCGCCGCGTGCCGAGCGCCCGCAGCGCCCGCGCCAGCAACCCCGTCGCCTGCATGAACCCGCTGCACACCATGATCAGCCCCGGCTCGCTCCGCACGCCACGCACTCGCGCCAAATAGGCGGCGAGCGCCTCCCGCACCTCGATACGCCCCCGGGGATCGCCGTACCCGAACGCTTCGTTGGGCGCCGCCATGAGCGCCCGGCGCGCCGCCGCACCCCACGCCGCGCGAGGAAACGCCGACACATCCGGCGAACCCGGCCTCAGGTCGTACGGCAACCGCGGCTCGCCGGCGGCCACCGTGTCCGGGAACGGGGACATGTCCTTCGGCGATGAGCGCCTGGAGGTGGGCACCGGCGGAGCCGCCACCCGTGTGCCCGACCCCTGTCGCGCCGTCAGCCACCCCTCGGCGACCAGCTGCCCGTAGGCATCGGCGACCGTGTTCCGGGCGATTCCCAGATCACGTGCGAGCACCCGCGACGACGGCAGCCGGGTGCCGGGCGCGAGCCGCCCGTCCCGAGCGGCCTCGCGCAACGCCACCTCGAGCCCCGCGCGCACGCCACCCCCGGAAGTGAGGTCCGACGCGAGGTCCAGGTGAAGGTCGAGTCCCGGATTGGCCCGCTCGTTCATGCTTCAAGTGGACCACACGACGGGGCCACTACGGCCCTAGCCTGGTCATCATGACGATCGCAGCGAACACAGAGAACACGGAGAAGGCCGACGAGGCACTGGTCCCCGCCGAGCCCCGGCGGATGAACCTGATCACGGGCCTCCCCGACTTCTACAAGGCCATGTGCGCCCTGGAGGAGGCGGCCTCCTCGGGCCTGGATCCGGCAGTGAAGGAGTTGGTCAAGATCCGCGCCTCGCAGATCAACGGCTGCGCCTTCTGTGTCGACATGCACACGCGAGACGCCCGAGCCATCGGCCTGTCCGAGCAGAAGCTCTTCGGCGTCTCCGTCTGGCGCGACACCCCCTTCTTCACCGCGCGGGAGCGCGCCGCCCTCGCCCTCTCCGAGGCCATTACCCGCCTGGGCGAGCGCGGAGTCCCGGACGACGTCTACGACGAGGCCGCGGGCCTCTTCGACGCGGACGAGCTTCCCCGCCTGATCGCCAGCTGCGTCACGATCAACGCCTGGAACCGCATCAGCATCGCCACGCGCATGTCTCCGACGCAGCGTCACTCCGACTGAGTGATCCGCAAGTCCGATGGGGTGAATCCGTCATACCAACTGTCCGGCTTCCCCTCCGGCGTGGCATGGATGCGATCACCACGTCCACGCCTAGGAGGCATTCATGCGTTCTCTCATCATCGCTGTTGCCGCAGCCGGTCTTGTCGCTGTCGGCGCCGGAACGGCCGCGGCCCAGGGCAATGACACCACCGGGACCGGTACGGCGAATAATTCGCCCGGTTTCATTTCTGGAAACCTGGCCCAGGTGCCGATCAACCTCCCGATCAACGTGTGTGGGAACACCGTCAACGTTATCGGCGCGCTCAACCCGGCGTTCGGCCACCCCTGCGTCAACGGTTGATCCGAGGGCACCTCGCGGATTGAGCCCGGCCCCTGCCCTGAGTCGTCAGGACCGGGGGCCGGGCTCTGCCTGACGCTATGTCAGTCCGCTACCACGCATGCTCGTCAAGCAGCTTGCCGAGTCCGCGCACGACGCCCGGCCAGCCCCCGCCCATCCCCTCGAAAGCCTTCTTGCCCATCGGGGAGTCGAGATCGAATCCGGCGTGTTCGAGGAAGAGGCGCGTTCCGGTGCCCTCCGCTTCGAGCCGCCAGGTGATCGTCGTGTCGAGCGAGCCCTCCGCGAAGCTGTATCGGATCAGCCGCTCCGGCTCGACCTCGATCACCTCGCACGGCTGCTGCCCCCAATGCCCCATGTCGAGGGTGAAGCGGTGGCCGACGACCGGTCGTACGTCGCCCGCCGCCCACCAGCGGGCATGCAGCTCTGGATCGGTCAGCGCCTTCCACACCGTGGCCGGCGGATGGCCCAGAAACTGGTCACACCGGATGACGGCGGCCTGTGTCGGCTGTGTCATGGGTTGTTCTCCTCATCGAGCAGGTCACGAAGTGAGCGCATCCGTTCACGCCAGTAGTGCTCGAACGGATGCAGCCAATCGCGCACCTCGACGAGGGGATCGGGCTCAAGGTGGTAGTAGCGCTGGCGACCCCTTGGCTCCTCCCGTACGAGGCGGGCATGCCGGAGCACCTGAAGGTGCTCTGACACGGCCGGCCGGCTCAACTCGAACTGACCGGCGAGGTCATTGACCGCGCGCGGCCCTTCCCGTAGCGAATCGAGCAGCTTGCGACGCACCGGATTGGCAAGTGCGCTGAAGACGTCTGTAGGCGGCACGCCCACCACGTTACGTCGGAGAATCCCGACGCGTCAACGTTTCCCGACGCGTTGGTGGGCGTCACCGATAGTAATGCCCTGCTTTCACTCCGTTGGTGAACGCGGCCCACGCCGCCGCGCCGAATATCAGGGCCGGCCCCTGCGGGTCCTTGCTGTCCCGGACGGGGACGACGTCGCGGAAGCCGTCGGCGACCTCGATGCAGTTTCCGCCCTGGCCGTTGCTGTAGGACGACTTGCGCCAGCTAGCCTCTACCAGCTGAACTCGCCTGTTCATCTCGTACGTCCTCCATCGCCGACTGGATTACGGCAAGAGACGCTTCTGGCGTCAGCGCCTGGGCCTGTAGCAGATCGTACGCGTATCCGAACTCCGCGACGTCCTCTGCCTGCTCGACCAGTTGGCCGCGGTAGGAGCCTTCGACGTAGGCCGCGTTCGGCCCGTTCCCGAATCCCAGGATCGTCAAGTCGCCGCCGAGCGCGGCGTGTGCGCCGGTGTCCAGCGGGAGTACCTGCATCGTCACGTGCGGAAGTTGGGCGACCTTCAGCAGTCGTTGGAGCTGCTCGCGCAATGCATTCGCTCCTCCAACCGGCCGTTGTAACACGGTCTCTTCCAGGATGAACCAGCACAATGGTGTCGGACCGTGGAGGATCGTCTGGCGCTTCAATCGGGCCGCGACGCGCTCCTCGATCAGATCGGCAGCGTCATTGGGTCGCCCGGCGCGGAGCACCGCACGTGCATACGCCTCCGTCTGCAGCAGCCCGGGCACGATCACCGGCCCGAACTCATGACGGCTTATCGCCTTGAGCTCCAACTCCATGAACCGTCGTGACCAGTTCGGATACGTCTCCCGCACCATGTGCCACCACAGATCGCACAGGTCGCCATCCGCCTTCAGCGCCTCGTCGAGCGCATCCGAGAGATTCTCGGGGACCTTCTCCGTGGCGAGTTCGATCTGCGCGATACGGCTGGACACGACGTGCACGCGCTCGCCGAGGTCGCGTTGTGTCCAGCCCGCCTTTATGCGCAGCTTGCGCACCTTCGCGCCGTAGAGCGCCGCCAGCGAGGCCGTCGGGTCAAGTTGCTTGGGAGCAGGCATCGTTCCCCCCGGTTTTAGCTCGTACTTCCCCCATGTGAAGGCTGGACGCCCTCATATCGTCACCCCTAGTAATCGTATCCCTACGCCGTGATGCTTCAAACCCGAACAGCAACATCACGGAAGGTGCGGCAGGGATGACGGCGGAAGAGCCCCCGGAGGTGGGCGCGATCGTATGGGACACGGCGCGGGACCTCATGGGCGTGGTCGTGGCGGTGGACGACATGCTGGTCCGGCTGCGCGTCGCGGGCGGCGGCGCGACGTGGCGGGCCCGGCTCGCCGACGTCTGCCGTGCGTGCCCGATGGACGAACTGCGCACGCGGGTCACGGAGATCAACGCCTGCCACGTGTGGTCGCGGTGAGCGCTGACGAGCGGCGGGACGACGCGCCGCGCATGGCCCTGCGTGTGTACCGGATCGACCGCGACGGCGTGCGCGTGGAGATCTCCTCCTGTGTCGTGCGCGCCGGCGAACTCCCCAAGGAGTTCAGCCCGATCCGCTTCCCACCCTGCCGCTGCTCGCGGTGCGAACGTCATAACCCCGTCACGGGCCTGTCGTAACCCATCACCGGCCGAAAGCTCATGCTGCCGACCCGGCCGAGACCGGCATCTTTGTAAGTCCCACGAACGGTAAGTTTCGACTTACGGATTCGCTGCGGCAACCTTCGGGGGCGCGGCAAAATGAAATCGGGGGCGGCCTGCGGTTGCGGGAGGCGGATCCGCCGATGCCGTACATCTCGGTGAGTGCCTTGAGCCATGTGGGGCTCGTGCGCGAGAACAACGAGGACAGTCTCGTCGTCGGGCCCTGGACCCTGTGCAGCTCCGTGACCGAGAATCCGCAGACCCTGCTCTTCGCGCTCGGCACGCCGCTGGTCGTGGCGGTCGCCGACGGCCTCGGCGGGCAGCCGGGCGGGGAGGTGGCGAGCTCGCTGGTCGTGCGCCGGCTCGCCCGCGTCGGCGGTTCGCTCCACAGCACATCGGCGGTCCGCGAGGGTCTGGAGTCGTGCAACCGTGCCGTCTACGAGGCGGCCGACGAGTATCCCGGGCTGGGCAGGATGGGGACCACGGTCGCCGGTGTCGTCGTGCTCCCGGACGCGATGCTGGCGTTCAACGTCGGCGACAGCCGGGTCTTCGACGTCGACGGGAACGGGCTGCACCAGGTGAGCGTGGACGACAATCCGCCTCTGGCACCGGGGCAGCGCACAACGCCCATCGTGACGCAGGCGCTCGGCGGCACCGCCAAGTTCCGGCCCGTCCATCCGCATGTGGCCGAGCGGCCGCTGTCTGTGGGCACCCGCTGCCTCGTATGCTCCGACGGTCTCACCGACCCCGTCTCCGACGACGCGCTCAGTGAACTCCTCCGGGAGCACGACGGGGGCAGGGCGGCCTTCGAGCTGTGGAAGGCCGCGATGGAGGCGGGAGGCCCGGACAACATCACCATCGCCGTCGTGCGGATCGGAGCCTGACGCCGACGCTCCACCGGTTCCCCCGCAGCCGTCGTCACGTCCGATGTCCGACGGCTTGTCAGCAGGCGACGACCCGGATGCTCCCGCGCTGTGAATCCTGCAGCGCACCTTGACGACAGCGAGTGCTCGGGAGGTGCGGAGACCTACGCCTAGCCCACCTGTTCGTCGATCGTGCAAAACCCCGGACAGTTCGGGCAGACGTTCAGCGGCTACACCGGGTGATCTCCGGTCGGTGAGGGCGGCCCGGTCTCCGCGCCGCCCTCGTCGACTCCACCGCTCGCGCTGCCCTCACCGCCCTCACCGCCCTCGCCGAACCGGGCGAGCGCAAGCGCACCGAGCACCGCGAGCAGATATCCGGCCACGGCGACGCCGGCGAGCCCCGCCCGTGTGCGGTCGCCGAGGGCGAACACCCCGATCAGCGCCGGGCCGAACGTCTCACCGATCACCATGCCGGCCGTCGCCGCGGTCACCGAGCCGCGCTGGAACGCCGTCGTCAGCAGCGCGAACGCGGCTGCCCCGCCCACCAGTACGGCATAGGTCGCGGGATTGGTGAGCAGGCCCACGATCGCGAAGTCCGGGATCAGCCGCACCGCGACCGTCACCACGCCGAAGCCGAGCCCCGCGCCCAGCCCCAGCGCCGCTGCCCGCGCCCGCTCCGGGAGCCTCCCGGCGAACGCGCCGGCCGCGAGCACCAGCACTGCGGCGATCAACGTGCCCCAGCGCAGCGCCGGAGAGCCCGAGCCGTGGCCCTCCACACCGGAGGCCGCCGCCAACAGCCCGAGCCCTGCGCACACCACGCCGACCGCCGCCCACTCCGCGCCGCCGAGGCGCGCCTTGAGCAGCCACGATGCGACGACCGCCGTCACCGCGAGGCTCGCGGCCAGTGCCGCGCCGACGAGGTAGATCGGCACCAGCCGCAGCGCGACGAGCTCCATCCCGAAGCCGAGGGCGTCGAGGCCGAGCCCGCCGATGTACCACCACTGCCGCAGCGCACGCATCAGCAGCCGCGCGTCGACGCCGCCGCCCCCGCCCCCGCCGTCGCCGGTGTCCGCGCGGCGGGCCGCGACAGCCTGCATCACCGACGCCGTACCGAAGCAGACCGCCGAACCGAGAGCGCACAGCAAACCAAGAAGCACGTACGGGACTCTACGGCCACCGGATGGAACAGCCGGACGCGAGATCAGCCGGACGCGAGATCAGCCGGACGTGAGATCCTGGTGCCCGGCGGACGGACACGGGCGCGGGCGGGAGCGCGGCAGCGGTATGACAAAGGCACGTCAAGGGATCGCCGCGGTGTGGGTCCGGCTGTGGGACGGCTACGCCGCCTCCGATCCGGGGCTGCTGCGGCTGACGGCGGCGCTGCGGACCGTCGGTTCGATCGTGCTCACCCTCGCCGTACTTGCCGCGTTCGGCCTCCCCGCGAGCCTGCTGGTCGCGGGTGCCATGGCCGCCATGGTGGCGACGTTCGCGATCACCGAGCCGCTCCCGCGTGACCAGGCCGTCACCCTTGCGCTCGGGCTGCCCACCGCGCTCCTCGCCGTGACGCTCGGGGCGCTGCTCGACCCGTATGTCATCGTCGGGGACCTCACCTTCCTCGCGCTGATCTTCGCCGCCGTCTATGTGCGGCGGTTCGGCGACCGCGGGACGTCGCTCGGCCTGATCGGCTTCCAGATCTACTTCGTCTCGCTCTTCGTCCACGCGCGCATGGCGCTGCTCCCGCATCTGTACGCGACGCTCGTCATTGCGGTGTGCTGCGCGGCCGTCGCGCGCTTCGCGCTCGTGCCGGCCACGCCCGAGCGCACCCTCTCCCAGCTGCGGCGCGCCTTCCGTGCCCGGCTCGCGCAGGTGGTCCAGGCGCAGGAGGAGCTGGTCGGCGAGGCCGGGGCCCCGGGGGATCAGTCGGATAAGACTCTCGACGACCTGCGACGGCAGACCGCTCGCCTCCACGAGTGCGCGCTGATGATCCAGGGCCGCCTCGAGACCGGAACCCGCGACGAGGCGACCGCCGCCGTGCTGCAACGCCGCATCGCCGACGCCGAGATCGCGGCCGAGCGGCTCGGCGTCCTGCTGCTGAAGTCCCGTCATCGCCAGGGTGTGGACACCCTTACCCTCCATCTGCCGCCCGCGCCCGAGCTGTCGGCGGCGGCCCCGGGGACCACGGCGACGACGGCGACCCCGGCGGAATCGCCGTTCGAGGACGAGACGACCCGCCGGCTCCGCCGCGACCTGCGCGGACTGCATCTGCTCATCACCCGCGCCGCCCCGGACGACCGAGGCACCGGCCTCGCCGTCGTCCGCAACCGCCTGCTCGGCTACCGCGACGACGAGAATCTCCCGCAGGCCTCCCTCGCCGTGCAGGACGTGTTCCGCGCGATCGGCGAGGCGGCCCGCGCCGTCCTCGGCCTGCGCGTCGCGCTCGACGGGCTGCAGGTGGAGTCGGAGGACGACAGCCCCGAGACCATCCGCTCGCGTGAGGAGCTGGAGGCCGAGGACGTCTCCATGGCGTCGATGGAGCGGGCGGCGGAGGAAGAGCCGGAACCCACCGGGCTCGACCGTCCGACGACGCGGTCCGCGTTCCAGGTCACCGTGGGCTCCGCGCTCGCGATCGCCGGCGGGGAGCTGCTCTCCACGCAGCGTTGGTACTGGGCGGTGCTCACCTGCTGGGTGGTGTTCCTCAACACCTCCTCCACCGGCGAGATCCTCGTCAAGGGTTACCGCCGCGTCCTCGGCACGATCACCGGTGTGGTGGCGGGCCTCGTCCTCGCCGGCCTGGTCGGGCACCACACATGGATCGCGTTCGTGTTCGTTCTGGTCTGCGTCTTCGGGGCGTTCTTCACCGCGCCGCTGTCGTATGTGCTGATGTCGTTCTTCATCACGGCGATGCTCGGCCTGCTCTACACGCTGCTGAACACCTACAGCCTGGCCGTGCTGGAGCTGCGGGTCGAGGAGACGGCGCTGGGCGCGGCGTGCGGCATGATCGCCGCGCTGCTCGTGCTGCCGGTGCGCACCCACCACCGCACCGACCAGCAGCTGCGCGAGGTGCTCTCCCGGCTCAGCGACGTCAGCCGGGCCGCGGTCGATCAGCTCAGCGGCAGGCCCGAGGCGCCGGAGGCCGATCTGCTCGATCTGGCACGGGAGTTGGATACCGCGCTCGACGACTTCCGGCGCTCCACACGGCCGTTGACGCATCCGATCACGCCGTTGCGGGTACGGAGGCGCACGGCCCGCTACATCGTGGCGCTACTGGAGACGTGCGCTTACCACGCGCGCAGCCTGGCGGCGACCGCGGAACTCGTGCCGAGCAGTACGCGCATCGCCGCGGATCCGCGGCTCGCCCAGGCGGGTGAGCGAATCGAACGGAACCTGCGGGTGCTCATCGGGCGCTTGGAGGGCGAGCAGAGCGGAACGGTGGAATCCGGTGCGAGCGTCGCCGCGTCCCTGGTCCCGGGGGAGCCGCTGGGACCGGGCACGGTCGCCTTCCGCGTGCTACGGCACGTGCAGCGGCTCGACGAGGGCGTGGTCGGCCTCGCCCGCCCGCTCGGCGTCCCGACGGACGGGGAGCGTTCCCGTCGTACTGCTGCCTGAGAGCCGGCACGGGAACAGGCCAACCGCACCGGCCCTCAGGCATGCCTCGGCCCTGTCCGGCCGATCTTCGTGGATCAGCCCGCGGGCCCCGGCGCCGGGGCTACGTCCCCAGCACCTCGCGCAGCTGCGTCAGGCCCCAGTCCAGGTCGTCCTTGGTGATCACCAGCGGCGGGGCGATGCGGATCGTGGCGCCGTGCGTGTCCTTGACCAGGACGCCGCGTTCCATCAGCTTCTCCGATACCTCGCGGCCCGTGCCGTGGCCCGCGTGGATGTCGACACCGGCCCACAGGCCGCGTCCGCGCACCGCGTCCACCGCGCCGGCTCCGACCAGGGCGCTCAGCTCGGCGTGGAGGTGGTCGCCCAACTCCGCCGCGCGCTGCTGGTATTCGCCGGTGCGCAGCATCGCGATGACTTCGAGCGCGACCGCGCACGCCAGCGGGTTGCCGCCGAACGTCGAGCCGTGCTCGCCCGGCCGGTAGACGCCGAGTACGGACCGCGACGACACGACCGCCGAGACCGGCACGACACCGCCGCCGAGCGCCTTGCCCAGCACGTACATGTCGGGCACGACGCCCTCGTGCTCGCACGCGAAGGTCTTGCCCGTACGGCCCAGGCCGGACTGGATCTCGTCGGCGATGAACAGCACGTTCTGCTCGGCGGTGATCCGCCGCACGCCCGCGAGATAGCCGGGCGGCGGCACCAGCACCCCCGCCTCGCCCTGGATCGGCTCCAGAAGTACGGCCACCGTGTTGCGGTCGACTGCCGCTTCGAGCGCCGCCAGGTCGCCGTACGGGACGACCTCGAAGCCCGGCGTGTACGGGCCGAAGTCCGCGCGCGCCTCCGGGTCGGTGGAGAAGCTGATGATCGTGGTCGTGCGGCCGTGGAAGTTGTCGGACGCGACGATGATCTTCGCCTGCCCGTCGGGTACGCCCTTGGCCCGGTAGCCCCACTTGCGGGCGGTCTTGACCGCCGTCTCGACCGCCTCGGCGCCGGTGTTCATCGGCAGCACGGACTCCATGCCGCACATCTCGGCGAGTTCGGAGCAGAACGCGGCGAAGCGGTCGTGGTGGAAGGCGCGCGAGGTGAGCGTGACCCGCTCGAGCTGCGCCTTGGCGGCCTCGATCAGACGGCGGTTGCGGTGGCCGAAGTTGAGCGCCGAGTAGCCGGCGAGCATGTCCAGGTAGCGGCGGCCCTCGACGTCCGTCATCCAGGCGCCGTCCGCGGTGGCGACGACGACCGGAAGAGGGTGGTAGTTGTGCGCGCTGTGTGCGTCGGCTTGCTCTATGAGCTCCGCTGAGGTGGGCAAGGAGGTGCTCCATTCCTGGTCGGTGGGGGAATGCCTGCCCGTGGGACGGGATGCTGCCTCTTTCTATCGTCCACCCGCGGGATACGGAAGAAGGCAATGAAACTTCGCAATAGGGGATATCGATAGGGCACCAGAAGATGTAGATAGAGTGGACGTGAGCCGTGACTGGCGCGCTGGGATGGGAACGACCATCGGGGAGCGGCTCACGACGCAGCGACGTGCGCGAGCGACGCACGCGAGCAGGTGGAGGGGTCCCCCCGCCGCAAGGCAGGGGGAGGGCGGCCGAGGAACGAGGCCGGCCGCGGAGCCTGCGAGCGGGCGGAGAAGCGAACGATCGACTGCGGCGCAGTGCCGAGCGCCTGGGCCGTCCTTAACGTCGTACGAACGTTGTCACTGCAGGAGGTCCCGTGAGTACCAGCGCCACAACCGAGTCCACCGCGTTCCGCAGCGCGCTGGAGGTGATCCGCGGTGTCGAGCCGCGCGTCGCCGACGCCATCGGCCAGGAGATCGCCGACCAGCGCGAGTCGCTCAAGCTGATCGCCAGCGAGAACTACGCCTCCCCGGCCGTGCTGTTGGCGATGGGCAACTGGCTGAGCGACAAGTACGCCGAGGGCACCATCGGCCGCCGCTTCTACGCCGGCTGCCGCAACGTCGACACCGTCGAGTCGCTCGCCGTCGAGCACGCCCGCGCGATCTTCGGTGCCTCCCACGCCTACGTACAGCCGCACTCCGGCATCGACGCCAACCTCGTCGCCTTCTGGGCGGTGCTCTCCCAGCGCGTGGAGAGCCCGGCCCTGCAGCGCGCCCAGGTCCGCCACGTCAACGACCTGAGCGAGCAGGACTGGGCGACGCTGCGCCGCGAACTCGGCGACCAGCGGATGCTGGGGATGTCGCTGGACGCCGGCGGGCACCTCACCCACGGCTTCCGGCCCAACATCTCCGGCAAGATGTTCGACCAGCGCAGCTACGGCACCGACCCTGCCACCGGCCTGCTCGACTACGAGGCGCTGCGCAAGACCGCCCGCGAGTTCCGCCCGTTGATCATCGTCGCCGGCTACTCCGCCTACCCCCGCCTGGTGAACTTCCGGATCATGCGGGAGATCGCCGACGAGGTCGGGGCGACCCTGATGGTCGACATGGCGCACTTCGCCGGCCTGGTGGCGGGCAAGGTGCTCACCGGTGACTTCGACCCCGTACCGCACGCCCAGATCGTCACCACCACGACCCATAAGTCGCTGCGCGGGCCGCGCGGCGGCATGGTGCTGTGCGACGCCGAGCTCGCGGAGCACGTCGACCGCGGATGCCCGATGGTGCTGGGCGGCCCGCTGCCGCACGTCATGGCCGCCAAGGCCGTCGCGCTCGCCGAGGCGCGGCAGATCGACTTCCACGCCTACGCACAGCGCATCGTCGACAACGCCAAGGCGCTGGCGGAGGGGCTGCTGCGTCGCGGCGCCCGCCTCGTCACCGGCGGCACCGACAACCACCTGGTGCTCCTCGACGTCTCCGGCTACGGGCTCACCGGCCGCCAGGCGGAGTCGGCGCTGCTCGACTCCGGCGTCGTCACCAATCGCAACGCGATCCCGCAGGACCCCAACGGCGCCTGGTACACCTCGGGCATCCGCATCGGCACGCCCGCGCTGACCACGCGCGGTCTCGGTGCGGCCGAGATGGACGAGATCGCCGACCTGATCGACACCGTGCTGCAGCGCACCGAGCCCGCCACGGCCGCGAGCGGCAAGCCGTCCAAGGCCCAGCACCTGCTGGACGAGGCGGTCTCGACGCAGGTCGCGCGGCGCGCTGCCGACCTGCTCTCCGCGTTCCCCCTCTACCCCACCGTCGACCTGGGCTGAGCCGGCGGCGTACGGAGCCGGGGAGCACGCGCGTAGCGGTGCCGGGCCGCTTGGGGGACCTGAGAGAATGAGCCCATGGCCCTCGACCGCCCGCCCGTCACCCACCACCGCCCTCAGGGGGATGACTCCGCCATGCAGCGTCGTCCTCGCGTGCTCTCCGGCATCCAGCCCACCGCAGGCTCTTTCCACCTCGGCAACTACCTCGGCGCCGTGCGCCAGTGGGTGGCGCTGCAGGAGAGCCACGACGCGTTCTACATGGTTGTGGACCTGCATGCGATCACGGTCCCGCAGGATCCGAAGGAGCTGCGTGCCAACACCCGGCTCGCCGCGGCGCAGCTGCTCGCGGCCGGCCTCGACCCCGATCGCTGCACGCTGTTCGTGCAGAGCCACGTCCCCGAGCACGCGCAGCTCGGCTGGGTGATGAACTGCCTCACCGGCTTCGGCGAGGCGTCCCGCATGACGCAGTTCAAGGACAAGTCGGCCAAGCAGGGCACGGACCGCACCACGGTCGGCCTGTTCACCTACCCGATACTGCAGGTCGCCGACATCCTGCTCTACCAAGCCAACGCCGTGCCCGTCGGCGAGGACCAGCGGCAGCACATCGAGCTGACCCGCGATCTCGCCGAGCGCTTCAACACCCGTTTCGCGGTGAAGGGCGCCCGGCCGACGTTCACCGTCCCCGAGCCGTACATCGTCAAGGAGACGGCGAAGATCTACGACCTGCAGGACCCGTCGGTGAAGATGAGCAAGTCGGCCTCCTCACCGAAGGGCCTGATCAACCTGCTCGACGAGCCGAAGACCTCGGCGAAGAAGTTCAGGAGCGCGGTCACGGACACCGACACGGTGATCCGCTTCGATGCGGAGGCGAAGCCCGGCATCAGCAACCTGCTCACGATCTACGCCACGCTCACCGGCACCGCCGTCGCAGATCTCGAGCAGCAGTACGAGGGCAAGGGATACGGCGCGCTCAAGACCGACCTCGCCGAGATTTTCGTGGAATGGGTCACACCGTTCCGCGAGCGGACGCAGGGATACTTGGACGACCCCGAGACGCTGGACTCGATCCTCGCCAAGGGGGCGGAGAAGGCGCGTACGGTGGCGGCCGAGACGCTGGCGACGGTCTACGACCGGATCGGTTTCGTGCCGGCCAAGCACTGAAGGGCACGCAGAGGCCGAGCATCCCAGGCCCAGGGAGGAGCGCAGTGGGGACCCGCATGATCGGCGTGTCGATCGCGGTCCCGGAGCCTCACGGCAGCCTGCTCCAGGAGCGGCGGGCCGGCTTCGGCGACCCGGCCGCCCGCGCCATCCCCTCCCACATCACGCTGCTGCCGCCCACCAAGGTCGCCGCCTCCGCGCTGCCCGCCTTCCGCGAGCACCTCGACGCAGTGGCGGCGGCTTGGGTCCCGTTCCGCCTGCGGCTGGCCGGTACCGGCACCTTCAGGCCGCTGTCGCCGGTGGTCTACATCCAGCTCGCCGAGGGCGTGCGCGACTGCTCCGAGCTGCAGGAACGCGTGCGCTCCGGGCCGGTGCGGCGCGATCTGGACTTCCCTTACCACCCGCACGTCACCGTCGCGCACGGCATAGCGGAGGAGGCGATGGACCGTGCCCAGCGGGAGCTGGCCGGCTTCTCCGCATGCTGGACGGTGACGGGCTTCTCGCTGTACGAGCAGGGTGACGACGGCGTGTGGCGTACGACGGGCGACTACCCGTTCGGGCAGGGCGCTCCGGCCGTCCCACACCAGGCCCGTCGCGGCGAGCCCGCGGACAGGGGCACGCGCACAGCACGCCACACGTAGCATCTCGCGTGCGACGGCGCACGTCACGGCCCCGGTGCGGGTCGGCGTGGCGCACGGCGTGTCGTTCCGCCACCCGGAGGGTACGGGCGTGGACCTGAGGCAGGCTCGTCCTATGGACTGGCTGACCCGGCTTCCCTGGATCGGGCCGTGGATCGCACGGCTGATGCGCACTCACGCCTGGCGCGCTGTCGAACTCCTGCAGCGGGTCCGGTGGTCTCGCCTCGCGGCGGCGGTCACCTTCACCAGCTTTCTCGCGCTCTTCCCGCTCATCACGCTCGGCGCCGCCATCGGCGCGGCCTTCCTGACGCCACGTCAATTGGGCCATCTCGAGCAGACGGTCGCCAAGCAGCTTCCGGGCGTGGCCTCCCAGGTCGACATCGGCTCGCTCGCGGCGAACGCGGGCACCGTCGGCGCCATCGCGGCAGCGCTGCTGTTCTTTACCGGCATGGGCTGGGTCGGATCCCTGCGAGGCGCTCTGCGGGCCGTGTGGGAGCAGGAGGACGTCGAGGAGAACCCGCTGGTGCGCAAGGTCGCCGACGGCGTGGCGCTGCTCGGTCTGGGCATCGTGGGACTCGCCTCGTTCGCAGCGTCGGCGCTGGCCACCACCGCGGTCGGATGGGGCGCGGGCAGGCTCGGCCTGGCCGGCAGCGCGAGCGGCACGGTGCTGTTGACGGTGCTCGGTTACGTCATCGCCGTCGCCGTCGACTTCCTGCTCCTCGCCTACCTGTTGACCTTGCTGCCCGGAGTCCACCCCGGGCGCCGCACGGTCGTCGTGGCCGCCCTGATGGGTGCGGTCGGCGTCGAGGTGCTGAAGGTCGCGATGAGCGGCTATCTCAGGGGCGTTGCGGGCAAGAGCATGTACGGCGCGTTCGGCACCCCGGTCGCCTTGCTGTTGTGGATCAACTTCATGGCCAAGCTGCTGCTGTTCTGCGCGGCCTGGACGGCCACGCAGAACACCGAGCGGCGGAGCACGCCGACTACTGGCTAGGCCCTCGCCTCCGCAGCCTCGCCCACAGGTCTGCAAGCCGCTCCGGCATCTCGTCCGGGAGCCGTTCCTGCACCGCCGCCGGCCAATGCTTGCGGACCGCGAGCACTCCGGCGGCGAGCACCGCGAGCAGCACCGCACCGATCCCTGCCGTCATGGCCAGGGTGTTCGACCCGGAGCTGCCCACGTGCACGGAGGCGGACGACGAGCCATTGGTGTCCGTCTTGTTGTCCGCACCGGCTGCGAGGGAGGCCTGCACCTCGGAGTTCTTCGGCGGGACCAACTCGCCGACCGGCTGGACCTTGCCGTCCGCCGCGAACCCCCAGTCGAGCAGCGACGCGGCCTCCTTGTAGACCTCGTCGGAGCCGACGGTCGGGTGCATGACGGTGACCAGCAGCTTCTTGCCGTCGCGCTCGGCATAACCGGTGTACGTGTTGCCCGCGTTCGTGGTGTAACCGTTCTTCACGCCCATGATGCCGGGATACGTCTGCATACCGTACGCGCCGCTGAGCAGGCGGTCGGTGTTCTGGATCGCGAAGCTGTCGCGGTCCTTGGTGCCCTTCTTGTAGTCCCCGGGGAAGCGGGCGCTCGCCGTCGAGCAGTAAGAGCGGAAGTCCGCGTTCTGCAGCCCCGCGCGGGCGAAGAGCGTGAGGTCGTACGCCGACGAGACCTGACCGGGCATGTCGTAGCCGTCGGGCGAGACCACGTGCGTGTCGTACGCCTGCAGATCGTTGGCGCGCTGCTGCATCTCGGCGACGGTCTTGTCCACGCCACCGTTCATCGTGGCGAGCACGTGCACCGCGTCGTTGCCCGACCGCAGGAAGACGCCGCGCCACAAGTCCGCGACGCTGTAAGGGAGGTTGGGCTTGATGCCCACCATGCTGCTGCCGTCCCCTATCCCGGCGAGGTCCGAGGGCTGGACCGTATGCACCTCGTCCTTGGAGAACTTGGGGATGACGGTGTCGGCGAAGAGCATCTTCAACGTGCTCGCAGGCGCGAGACGCCAGTGCGGGTTGTGCGACGCGAGCACCTGGCCGGTGTCCGCGTCCGAGACGATCCACGAGCGCGCGGTGGTCCGCGGCGGCGCGGGGACGCCGGGCACGAGGTGCACCTGGGTGCCGGGCCTGCCCAGCAGGTCACCGCCGGTCGTCGACATGTGGTCGGGCGGGGCGGGCTCACTGGTTTCGGCGAACGCGATCGGGGCAGCAGCCGAAAGCAGTGTGCCGCCGGCCAGGGTGGCAGCACACAACGTCAACACGGGACGGCGCAGGGCCGGGTGAATCGAGGGCACTCAGCGAAAGTACAGGGAGATAGCCGATAAGAGGACATAAGCAAGCTGACCCAATGGAGTGAGGTGGCCCACTATCGACGGGCGGAACCGTTCACCCCATGGAGACCGTCTGTTGTCGAGTGGGCCTCGGACTGACACCATGAGGCACAGCCGTCACTCAGGTACCTCTGCCTGGATCGGGCAAGGGGTGGGCTAGACGTGACGGTAACAGACAGCGACCAGATTTGTGACGCTAGGTAACGGTATGCGCTTGTTGGCCCCCTCAAGGCCACGCGTTCTGGCGAGCTGTGTCTGGAGCCTTCCCCCCACGGCCCGGGCAACCCTGGCGGCCCCTGTGGCAGCCCCGGCGGGACCGCTCGCGAACTCCCCCCACGAAGACATTCGACAGGTTTCCTCCATGATTTTTGCTGGCTCGGAACGGCAGGTGTGGCAGTGACCGCGGTAGTGACAGGGCCGCGTGCCGCCAACCGGACCCAACAGCGGCCCCAGCAGGCCGCGAAGTCGAACCTGCCGTCCCTCACCGGGATGCGGTGGATGGCCGCGCTGCTCGTCTTCGGCCTCCACGTCCACAACTTCGGCTACTTCGCGGGCCGGGGACAGACCTTCGTGTCCTGGGGTTTCGACGCGGGCGACACGGGCGTGTCGTTCTTCTTCGTCCTCTCGGGCTTCGTGCTGATGTGGTCGGCGCGCCCGAACGACAAGGCCACCGGCTTCTGGCGGCGGCGCTTCGCCCGCATCTACCCGGTGCACTTCGTCACCGTGATCCTCGCCCTCCTCATGGCGTACACGATGGCGCCGGCGATGAAGCCCACCGGCGAGGAGGCGGCGGCCAATCTGCTGCTGGTGCACTCCTGGGTCCACGCCTGGTGGCAGACGCTGGACCCGGTCAGCTGGTCGCTCGCCTGCGAGGCCTTCTTCTACGCGCTCTTCCCCGCGCTCGCCTGGGCGCTGCGGAAGCTGCCCGCCCGCGCACTCACGGCGGTCACCGCGGCGTGCGTCCTCACCGTCCTCGCGCTGCCGTGGGTGAACACGCACTTCAACCTGGGCTGGGACATCTACGCCTACCCGCTCGCCCGCGTGCCCGAGTTCATCCTCGGCGCCGCCGCCGCCCGGCTCGTGCTTCTCGGCCGCTGGCGCGGGCCGCGGCTCGAAGCGTCCCTGGCGGTGACGATCATCGGCTACTTCCTCGCGCCGAAGCTCGGCGACGGCCCCGAACATGTCGCGGGGACCATCGTCGGCTTCGCACTGCTCATACCGGCCGCCGCGTGCGCTGATCTGAAGGGCGAGCCCTCCATGTGGCGGCACCGGATCCTGGTGCGCCTGGGTGAACTCTCCTTCGCCTTCTACATGATTCACCTGCTTGTACTCCACGCAGGCGAGCACCTGTTCGCCTCCTCGCCGCACCTTCCGGCGATCGAGGCGCTCGCCGCGGCGGGTGTGGCCTTCGCCATCTCCCTGGCCCTGGCGTGGGTACTTTATGAGGGCGTGGAACGCCCCGGCAGGCGCCTTCTGCTCCGCAGCCGGCGGCGCCGTCGCCCAGTGGCCGCAGCCGCGGCCACGGCCGAGTCCACGACCGCGGCTGCGACCGCAGGTGCCGGCGCCGGGGAGGCGTGAGGTGGGGCAGCGACATCGTCCTCCCCTCGCCACCAGGGGGCACCTCCCGCCGAAGGCAGAGGGAGGGGGAAGGCACCCCCGGACGCGGCGGGCAAGTCTGGCCAGGGCGGGCGTGCGGGCGAGCGCCATGGGCGCGGCGGTCGTTGCCCTCGCGCTGCCCCTGACCAGCAGCGGTGCGGCGAAGCCCGCCCGCACGGCGTCGACCGCGCACCAGCCGGGCCGCTGCCCCGCTGTCCGGGCGCCCCGCCACGCACCCCCGGACGGGAGCGGGGTCACCGTGGTGGTGGGCGCGTCGATCGCCGAGGGCTACCACACCACCGGAGGCGAGCGCACTGCCTGGCCGCACCTGCTCGGCGAACGGCTGCGGCACGAGGACGCGCCCGGGACGATCGTCAACGACAGCGTCAACGCCGCCCGCCTGCTGGCCGACACCACCGGCCACCCGTGCACCAGCGCCCTGCACCGGGAGGACCAGGCGCTCGCTGTACCGGGCGTGCGAACCCTCGTGCTCACCGACCTGATCAACGACATCCAGCAGACCCCGCACGTCCACGACCCCCGGACGATCACCGACGGTCTGAAGGCATTCGTGGCGAGGGCCCACGCGCGGGGCGTCCGCGTCGTCGCGGGCACGATCTCCCCGTACGGCGGATTCGTCAGTTACGAGCCGGCAGGCGAACGCACCCGGCGCGCGGTGAACGACTTCATCCGCCACAGCGGCCTCTTCGACGGCGTGATCGACTTCGACGCCATCGTCGCAGACCCGGGCAATCCCTCCCGTATGCGCCCCGCCTACGACTCGGGCGACCACCTCCACCCCAACGACGCGGGCCAGCGCGCCATAACGCAGGGCATCCCCCTCGACGTGCTGCAATAGGCCCCCCGCGTCGGGCACACGGGTGCGCCCGACGCATACTGGGCGCTATGAAGCTCAGCCGCCGTGTCTCCTGGTTCCTTGTCGCCTTCGGCGTCTGGAGCTGGTGGATCTGGATCACCTTCGCCAAGAACCTGTGGGCCGACGGGAGCGGCCTGGCCTTCCACGACGGCCACCCGACGGCGTACTTCTGGGTCCACCTGCTCCTTGCGATCACCTCCTTCATCCTGGGCACGGTGATCGGGATCATCGGCCTGCGGGGCCTGCGCGCGCTGCGCGCGGAGTGATTCGACGGCGAAGGCGGGTGTCTTTGCCGCACGTACGACGAAGGCCCCGCCGGACGGAGCGCGTCCGGCGGGGCCCACTTACGTGATGCGCGGATCGTCAGATTCGGCGCGTGATCAGGGCGCGCTTGACCTCCTGGATGGCCTTGGTGACCTCGATGCCGCGGGGGCAGGCGTCCGTGCAGTTGAACGTCGTGCGGCAACGCCACACGCCCTCACGGTCGTTGAGGATCTCCAGGCGCTGCTCGCCGCCCTCGTCGCGCGAGTCGAAGATGAAGCGGTGCGCGTTGACGATCGCGGCCGGGCCGAAGTACTGGCCGTCGTTCCAGAAGACCGGGCAGGACGACGTACACGCCGCGCACAGGATGCACTTGGTGGTGTCGTCGAAGCGCTCGCGGTCCTCCGCGGACTGCAGGCGCTCGCGGGTCGGCGCGTTGCCCTTGGTGATCAGGAAGGGCATGACGTCGCGGTACGCCTGGAAGAACGGCTCCATGTCGACCACGAGGTCCTTCAGGACCGCAAGTCCCTTGATGGGCTCGACCGTGATCGGCTTCTCCGGGTTGATGTCCTTCAGCAGCGTCTTGCAGGCCAGCCGGTTGCGCCCGTTGATCCGCATCGCGTCGGAGCCGCAGATGCCGTGCGCGCAGGAGCGGCGGAAGGTCAGCGTGCCGTCGAGCTCCCACTTGACCTTGTGGAGGGCGTCCAGGACGCGCTCCTTCGGGTCCATCTGCAGCTCGTAGTCCACCCATGACGCCTCGGCCGCGACCTCCGGGTTGAAGCGCCGGACCCGCAGGGTGATGGTGATCAGGTGCGAGGCGGTGCTCTCCGCCGTGTCCAGCGCTGCGGAGTGGGGGTTGTCCACCGTTGCGGTGCTCATCAGTACTTACGCTCCATCGGCTGGTAGCGGGTCTGCACGACCGGCTTGTAGTCGAGGCGGATCGACTCGGTGCCGTCCTCGCCGACCTCCCGGTACGTCATGGTGTGGCGCATGAAGTTGACGTCGTCGCGGTTCGGGTAGTCCTCGCGGTAGTGGCCGCCGCGCGACTCCTTGCGGGCGAGCGCGGAGACCGCGAGCACTTCGGCGAGGTCGAGCAGGTTGCCCAGCTCGATGGCCTCGAGCAGGTCGGTGTTGAACCGCTTGCCCTTGTCCTGGACGCTCACGTTCTTGTAGCGCTGCTTCAGCTCGGCGATGTCCTCGACGGCCTGCTTCAGCGTCTGCTCGGTGCGGAACACCATGGCGTTCATGTCCATGGTCTCCTGCAGCGCCTTGCGGATCTCGGCGACCCGCTCGGTGCCCGTCGAGTCGCGCAGCGACTCGACCTGGCCGGCCACCAGCGCGGCCGGGTCCTCGGGCAGCTCGACGAAGTCGTTCCGCGACGCGTACTCGGCGGCCGCGATGCCCGCGCGCCGGCCGAAGACGTTGATGTCGAGGAGCGAATTGGTGCCCAGGCGGTTGGCGCCGTGCACCGACACGCACGCGACCTCGCCCGCCGCGTACAGGCCCGGCACGGTGTCGATGTTGTTGGAGAGCACCTCGCCCTGGACGTTGGTCGGGATGCCGCCCATCGCGTAGTGCGCGGTCGGCTGGATCGGGATCGGGTCGGTGTACGGCTCGATGCCCAGGTACGTGCGCGCGAACTCGGTGATGTCCGGCAGCTTGGCGTCCAGCTGCTCCGGCGGCAGGTGGGTGAGGTCGAGGTAGACGTGGTCGCCCTCGGGGCCGCAGCCGCGGCCCTCGCGGATCTCGGTGTAGATCGCGCGGGAGACGACGTCACGCGAGGCGAGGTCCTTCATGACGGGCGCGTACTTCTCCATGAAGCGTTCGCCGTCCTTGTTGCGAAGGATGCCGCCCTCGCCGCGGGCGCCCTCGGTGAGCAGGATGCCCATGCGCCAGATGCCGGTCGGGTGGAACTGGAAGAACTCCATGTCCTCCAGCGGCAGCCCGCGCCGGTAGGCGACCGCCTGGCCGTCACCGGTGAGGGTGTGGGCGTTCGAGGTCACCTTGAAGAACTTGCCGGTGCCGCCGGAGGCGAAGACGACGGCCTTCGCCTGGAAGACGTGGATCTCGCCGGTGGCCAGCTCGTACGCGACGACGCCCGCGGTGCGCCGCACCCCGTCGACGTCGTTGAGCAGCAGGTCGAGGACGTAGAACTCGTTGAAGAACTCCACACCCTCCTTGACGCAGTTCTGGTACAGCGTCTGGAGGATCATGTGACCGGTGCGGTCGGCCGCGTAGCAGGCGCGGCGCACCGCCGCCTCGCCGTGATTGCGGGTGTGGCCGCCGAAGCGGCGCTGGTCGATCCGGCCCTGCGGCGTCCGGTTGAACGGCAGGCCCATCTTCTCCAGGTCGAGGACGGCGTCGATGGCCTCCTTCGCCAGGATCTCGGCGGCGTCCTGGTCGACCAGGTAGTCACCGCCCTTGATGGTGTCGAAGGTGTGCCACTCCCAGTTGTCGTCCTCGACGTTGGCGAGGGCCGCGGCCATGCCGCCCTGGGCGGCGCCGGTGTGGGAGCGGGTCGGGTAGAGCTTGGTCAGCACGGCGGTACGGCTGCGCTTGGTCGACTCGATGGCCGCGCGCATGCCGGCGCCGCCGGCGCCGACGATGACGGTGTCGTACTTGTGGATCTGCATGGTCGCGTCAGCCCCGGGTCTACTGGATGTTCGGGTCGAAGGTGAAGATCACCAGCGTGCCGAGGAAGACGGTGAACACCGTGGCGGTGTAGAGCAGCGTCTTCAACCAGAAGCGGGTGGTGTCACGCTCGGCGTAGTCGTTGATGACCGTACGCAGGCCGTTGGCGCCGTGCAGCATGGCGAGCCACAGCATGCCCAGGTCCCACAGCTGCCAGAACGGCGAGGCCCAGCGGCCGGCGACGAAGGCGAAGCCGATCTTGCTCACGCCGCCGTCGAGGACGAGCTGGATGATCAGGTGGCCCAGCACCAGCACCACGAGGACGATGCCGGACAGGCGCATGAACAGCCAGGCCCACATCTCGAAGTTGGTGCGGCTCACCTTCTTGGGGCTGCGCGAGGTGCGGGCCCGCGGCGGCTCGATCACCGGTGCGGGGTTGTCCGGGCTGTAGGTTCCCGCGCTGGTGGAGGTGAGCTCCACAGCGTCGGAGGGGGTCGAGGTCTCGGCAGACATAATCGGTTCCTCAGCTCCCGAACACAGTGCGCAGGGTGTGCTGCAGGACGGGGTAGAAGGCCCCGGCCATCAGCACGATCCAGATGCCGACCACGGACCACAGCATCTGCCGCTGGTACTTCGGGCCCTTGGACCAGAAGTCGACGGCGATGACGCGAAGGCCGTTGAGCGCGTGGAAGAGGATGGCGGCGACGAGGCCGTACTCCAACAGGTTGACGACGGGGTTCTTGTAGGTCGCCACGACGTTGTCGTAATCCTGCGGGGAGACGCGCACGAGCGCGGTGTCGAGGACGTGGACGAACAGGAAGAAGAAGATGAGGACGCCGGTGACTCGGTGAGCCACCCAGGACCACATGCCTTCCCGGCCGCGGTACAGCGTTCCAGCCGGCACGGAAAAACCCTCCGGTTACGGGACTAGGGACCTGCCGGCTTCACTGTCGGTCGGGCCCGGCCGGGGACGGTCACCGGCCCCGGCCATGGTAGCGACGCGCTGTCGGCTCCCGCTCCCGGGGTAGGCCAGGTGTGATCGATCTAGCACGAGCGGCTCAACGAACGGGCGCGGGGTTCAGGGCCGGGCGGAGCGCACCAGGCGGACGAGCCGGGCGCGGGCGATCCCGCGCAGCTCCTCGGCGGCGACCGCGCGCTCCTCGTCGGGCTCGTTGCCGAGCCGGGCGCGGATGCCGGTGAGCACCTGGTCGAGGTGCTCACCAGGATGCTCGGGGTCGAGGCAGATCACGAAGACGTGGCCGAAACGCGCCTCGTACGCGGCGTGGGCGGCGTGCAGCGCGGTGCGGGCGGCGGAGCCCACAAGCGTGGTGGGCGGAAGGTGTGGGAGGGCGGTCTCGTTGGCGAGCGCTTCGGCGAGATCGGCGGGGCGCATGTCGTACGCGGCCTCGTCGGCGGCGGCGAGCAGTGCGCCGAGGTCCGGGTACGGGCGGTGGGCGGCGAGCCTGCGCGCCCAGCGGAGGCTGCCGTAGCAGGTGAGCAGCGCGGCTTCGGCGGTTTTGGGGGGAATGGAGTTGAGATGGCTCAGGCCGTCACGGATGTACGGAATATCCGGTTGAGTGTCCGTTGGGTTCAGTGGCTCTGGTCTGCCGTCCCGAGTGGGGGCGTGGGTCCCGCTGCCACGGCTTTGCGCGGGCAGCGGAAGCGACGGTCTCGGCCGGGACGCCGCCGTCGGCGACGAGGCGGCCGGAAGCTTTCTGGCCAGCTTCGGACTCCTGGGGTGATGCCGCGAGGCGGAACAGGGCGGCGGGACGCGGAACGCAGGGCGGGAACGGGCGGGGGAAACGCAGGGCGGGAACGGGCGGGGGAAACGCAGGGCGGGAACGGGTGGGAGAAGCGCAGGGTGGGAACGGGCGGGGGAAGCGCAGGACGGGAACGGGTGGGAGAAGCGCAGCGAGATGGGGACGCCCTGACAACGTACTGACCCATGGACGCCGTTGACCGACAGATGCGCGAATTTCACCCGTACGGGCAATGTCTCGGCCCCTACGTGGACGGAAGCGCAGACGCGCGGGCACGAGCGGAGTAGACAGTGTCCTTGTCGGTTTCCTTGGCGTGACAAGGACGCCCGCGCGGACGTGAGAGACGGCCGGAGTCGCCTCCCCCCACAGGAGCTTCCCCGGCCGCCGTCTCGCAGCGCGCGCCGTTCTGCACGCCGCTTACTCAACACAGCGTCCGGTGGGCGGAAAGTGTCACACCAGCCCGGCTGCGGGGCTGGGACTCGGCTCGGGGGGACGGATCGGGCATGATGAGGCACGTGCTGCGGCGGGACGGAGATGGCGACGACGCGCAGGTGACGGCTGCCATAGCCGCTGCGCAGCGAGGCGATGAGGCCTCCTTTCGCACCGTCTACCGCAGCGTCCACCCCCGGTTGCTCGCGTATGTGCGCACGCTCGTGGGCGACGCCGACGCCGAGGATGTCGCCTCGGAGGCATGGCTGCAGATCACCCGTGACCTGGCACGATTCAGCGGGGACGCGGACCGCTTCCGCGGGTGGACGGCGACGATCGCACGCAACCGCGCGCTGGACCACGTGCGGCGGCTCGGCCGCAGGCCCGCCATCGGCGGCGACGAGACCGTGCTCTACGGGATGGCCGACCACCGCGCCGACACCGCCGGTGAGGCGCTGGAGGCGCTGGCCACCGAGCGGGCGATGGAGCTGATATCCCGGCTGCCGGTGGACCAGGCGGAGGCGGTGATGCTGCGTGCCGTCGTGGGGCTCGACGCGAAGAGCGCGGCGGAGGTGCTCGGCAAGCGTCCCGGCGCCGTGCGCACGGCCGCGCACCGGGGTTTGCGACGGCTCGCGGAACTGCTGGAGGCGTCCTCGGCGTCCGACGGTGTGACGTTTGCGGGCGCGCCGACGCAGAAGGACGTGAGATGAGCGGAAGCCGCCAAGACTGGCTGGACGACCACACCGCCGAGCGTCTGCTGCGCGGTGAGCCGGTCGACCCCGGTCGCGCCCGCGCGAGCGAGCCACTGGCGGCACTGCTGGCGGCAGCCGCCGCGGGCGGCCGGCCGGATCCGGCCGGTGAGGAGGCGGTGCTGGCCGCCTACCGCGCGGCGCTTGAGTCGGATACGGCGGTGGCGGTCACTGCTGCGCCTGTCGGCCCCCCTTGTGATTCCGTTGGCCGCCACCGGGGCCGGATGGACCGGCTGCGCGGCCTGCCCGGCTCGGCGAAGGTCGCGGTGGCGGCGGCGTTCGCCACGACCGCGCTGGTCGGCGGGGTTGCGGCGGCCGCCGGCACAGGCGTGATCCCGTCCCCATTCACCAGCACGGGCGGGGATCCCGCGACCGTTCCGTCGAGCGGGGCGTCGCATCCTTCGACGGACTCCACGACTCCGCAACGTGATCCTGAGGTCACCCCGTCGCCGTCGCCCACCCCGTCGTCCACCCCCCCTGCGTCGCCGTCGACGACGGCCGGTCCGTCCGGCACCGCCGGTACCGGGGCGGGAGGCGCTCCTACGCCGACGCACACCACGCCGGGCCATGACAAGGGCGGCCGGGGCCAGGACCCCGCCGACCCCAAGGGCCCGGTCAAGCACCACCGCGTCGACGTGTCGGGCCTGACGGACCAGCTGACGGACTCTGTCCCCGAGACGGTCTCGCACGTGGCGGACACCCCTGTGAAGGCCACGAAGGCCCCGAAAGCCCCGCGGACCCCGAAAGCCCCGCAGATTACGACGACCGCGCAGATCACGAAGACCGCGCAGATCACGAAGACCGCGCAGCCGACGCAGGCCGCGCACCCACGGGACGCCCAGCCCAAGCAGACCGGACAGGCCAGGCACGCCAAGCGCCCCAAGCACGCCAAGCCCTCCACCGGGCTGGCCCCGCTCCTGCGCTCGGGCGGCCGGGCAGGCAGCGGCGGAGGGCTGTAACACTTTTCAGCCGCCTGGCGCAGATGCTTATGGGTCGACTGGTCATCGACCCGCGGACGTGCCGGTTCCCCCGTTACTGGCCGAAGTCCGCGCCTGACGCGGGCGGGGTGTTTTTCCCCCCGCCCCGCCCGCGTCGACAGGCTCGTCCACCCGTCTTCTTCTTGTGCTCCCTACCCTGTGAGCAAGGTCCCAGCCTCAAGGCCTCCACGGCTCGCACGGTCGCCGCTACAGTCCGTGGCGAGGGCAGGGATTACCAGCCGGTAAGCCAGACGGAGGGTTGTGACGATGGGGCGCGAGTCAGAGTCGGGTCTGCCGATCGAGCCGGTGTACGGGCCCGATGACCTGGCGGGCTGGGATCCTGCGGTCAAGCTGGGCGAGCCGGGTGCATACCCGTTCACCCGCGGTGTGTACCCGACGATGTACACCGGCAAGCCGTGGACGATGCGCCAGTACGCCGGTTTCGGCACGGCGGCCGAGTCCAACGCCCGCTACAAGGAGCTGATCGCGCACGGCACGATGGGCCTGTCGGTCGCCTTCGACCTGCCCACCCAGATGGGCCACGACTCCGATGCGCCGATCGCGCACGGCGAGGTCGGCAAGGTGGGTGTCGCGATCGACTCCGTCGACGACATGCGGGTGCTCTTCGGCGGGATCCCGCTGGACAAGGTGTCGACGTCGATGACGATCAACGCCCCTGCGGCCCTGCTGCTCCTGCTCTACCAGCTCGTCGCCGAGGAACAGGGCGTCCCGGCCGACAAGCTCACCGGCACCATCCAGAACGACGTGCTCAAGGAGTACATCGCCCGCGGGACTTACATCTTCCCGCCCAAGCCGTCGCTGCGCCTGATCGCCGACATCTTCAAGTACTGCAAGGCCGAGATCCCGAAGTGGAACACCATCTCGATCTCCGGCTACCACATGGCCGAGGCCGGTGCCTCTCCCGCACAGGAGATCGCCTTCACCCTTGCCGATGGCATCGAGTACGTACGCACCGCGATCGCGGCCGGCATGGACGTCGACGACTTCGCGCCGCGCCTGTCGTTCTTCTTCGTCTCCCGCACCACGATCCTCGAGGAGGTCGCCAAGTTCCGCGCAGCGCGCAGGATCTGGGCGCGCGTGATGCGCGAGGAGTTCGGTGCGAGGAACCCCAAGTCGCAGATGCTGCGCTTCCACACCCAGACCGCCGGCGTCCAGCTGACCGCGCAGCAGCCGGAGGTGAACCTGGTGCGCGTCGCCGTCCAGGGGCTCGCCGCCGTGCTCGGCGGCACGCAGTCGCTGCACACCAACTCCTTCGACGAGGCGATCGCCCTGCCGACGGAGAAGTCGGCACGGCTTGCGCTGCGCACCCAGCAGGTGCTGGCCTACGAGACGGACGTGACGGCGACCGTCGACCCGTTCGCCGGCTCCTACGTCATCGAGAAGATGACCGACGAGGTGGAGGCCGCGGCCGTCGAACTGATTGCCAAGGTCGAGGAGTTCGGCGGCGCGGTCAATGCGATCGAGCACGGCTTCCAGAAGAGCGAGATCGAGCGCAACGCCTACCGCATCGCCCAGGAGACGGACTCCGGCGAGCGCGTCGTGGTCGGCGTCAACCGCTTCAAGCTCGACGAGGAGGAGCCGTACGAGCCCCTGCGCGTCGACCCGGCGATCGAGGCCCAGCAGGCCGAACGCCTGGCGAAGCTGCGCGCCGAGCGCGACCAGTCGGCAGTGGACGCGGCGCTGGCCGCGCTCAAGGAAGCTGCCGAGGGCACGAACAACGTCCTCTACCCGATGAAGGAGGCCCTGCGCGCCCGCGCAACGGTCGGCGAGGTCTGCAACACGCTCCGCGAGGTGTGGGGGGCCTACGTCCCCACGGACGCGTTCTGAGGGTGAGCGGCGGACGGTATACGTGCGGCAGCGCGAGCACACCCTTGCCGCACTCGACTGCTTCAGCCGGTCAGTGCTCGCCTGACGCGTGACGCGAGCGGGCGTTCGACGAAGCGGTGGAGGAGCCAGGCGAGGACCAGCATTGCCGCCGGGGTCACCACGAGGACGGCCGCGGCCGGGAGGCGGAGGTCATGGTGGAGGGCGGGGATGGCGACCCAGCCCAGGTGTTCGTGGACGAGGTAGAAGGGGTACGTCAAGGCGCCGGCCGTGGTCAGCCAGGGCCAGGGGGTCCGGGCGGCCGGGGTGAGGGTGACGACGGCGACGGCGACGAACGCGAGCGTCACCAGCGCGATCACGGTGAGCTGCGTGCGGTGGTGGAACGCCGCGACGTGCGCCGGGGCCACCAGCTCCTTCACCGCGTAGTGCTGGCCGAGCAGCCAGCCGACGGCGACGACCGACCAGGCGCTCGCGTCGTGCCCGTAACGGTGGACGAGATACAGGCCGATGCCTCCGACGAAGAACGGCGCATAGTCGGGCATCAGCACCTGCTGGAGCAGCGCGTTGTGCGCCGCGTCGGCGAAGAGCGCGCCAGCCGTCCACAGCACGCAGAAGAGCAGCACCCTGCGCCTCGTCGCGCCGCGCCACAGGACGCACAGTGCGAACAGGAGGTAGAAGCGCGCCTCCGCCCACAGCGTCCAGTCCACTCCGAGGACGCGCGGCGCGCCCACCGGCATCTGAAGCATCGTGAGGTTGGTGAGCAGATCGCTGGGCGAGACGGGGTGGAAGCGCACCCACGGAAGCGCGAACACCGCTGTGATCAGCAGCACCGCCGCCCAGTAGGCGGGAAAGAGGCGGGCGGCGCGCGAGGCGGCGAAGGCCCGCACCGTGCGGCCCCAGCCGCTCATGCAGATCACGAACCCGCTGATGACGAAGAAGAGCTGAACGCCCAGGCAGCCGTACGAGAATGGGCCGGAGAGCGCGGGGAACAACGTGTGCGGCGAGGTGCCCCAGGCGCGGGTGATGTCGCCGCCGCGTCCCGCGTAGTGGTAGGCGCACACCCCGAGCGCGGCGATCAGCCGTAGGCCGTCGAGGGCGCGCAGCCGCGCGGGCGCGGGCGGCGGCGTCGCGGATCTGGGGGCGGGGATGGCCGCCTCGACGGCGGTCATGTGCCTGTGCCTCCCTTGGGGCGGAGCCTGAGCAGTCGGAACGTGCGCCGCGCGACCCTGCGGACGAGCGGACTGCGCGGCAGGAAGGCGAGCCCGGAGGGGATGCCGCCGGGCAGCGCGAGTGCCACGAGGCGGCGGCGGCCGAAGTAGCGGCGGGTACGGCGGTCGCGGTGGCGGGCGAGATAGCGGACGGTCTCGACGCGCAGCTTCGGATACGCCTTCGCCTGCATGCAGAAGCCCACCGCCCGCAGCAGCGCGGTCAGTTCGGGCACGGTGAGCGGCTCGGCCGCGTCCTCCCGTGGATCGAGGGCCGGGAGCAGCGCCTCGGCGATGGTGACCGGCACCCGGTTGCTGTTCTGGTACGGGGTCAGCCGCCGCAGCAGCAGATCGGTGCCGGTACGGGCGACCGGAATCCCGTACAGCGCCGAAGCGGTGAACAGCGCGGTGGAGAAGCAGCCGACGACCAGCGCGGGCCGCAGCTGCTGGAAGAGCACCTCGGCGAGGACCGGCTCGTCGAAGACCGTCAGCTCGACGCCGAGATCCGCGGCCTCCTTCTCCAGCCGCCGCGACCAGCGCGCCGGCGCACTCGGGTGCGGCTTGAAAACGATGGTGCGGTGGCCGCGCGCCGCCGCGCCGCGCAGCATGCGCACATGCAGCCGCTCCTCCTCGTCGGCGGTGAGGATGCCGAGCACCGCCAGATACTGGCCGAGCAGCACCGCCGGGCCCTCCCCGGCGGGCTCGCCCAACGGTGTGGCCTTCGCCAGCTCCTCCAGCACGTCGACGAAGGCGGCCGTCGGCACCACCTGCGGTTCGACCCCGTACTCGGAGAGCAGCAACGGCCGCAGTCCGGGGACGAGATCGGGGTGGAGCAGCCGCCGGATGCGGGTGGTGACCAGCGGCTCCAGCTTGTTGCGCGTCGGGCCGTAGCTCATCAGCCCGTCCGCGTAGACGTCGACCGTCGCGGACGGGAAGAGCTGGACGAGCGCGAGGGCCGGCTCCACGTGGACGGACTCGACGGCCAGCTCGATCTCGTCGTCGCCGAGCCCCCACAGCAGCCGCAGATACCGCTCCCACATGGGCTCGTCGTCCGGGCGCGGCGCCCAACCGCTGGGATGGAACGGAGAGATCGCCTCGTTCCAGGAGAGCACGCCGTCGAAGCGGTCGCGCAGCGCGGCGAAGCCATGCGTGGCATCGAGCGGCGGGGTGGTCTCGGGGACGGCTGCATTGTTGGAGACCAGCAGCAGTCGGCGGTCGGCTGGGCCGAAGCAGCCGGCGTCGAGCGCGGCGGCCACGGTTGCCGCGCCGTAGAGGGTCGAGGCGAGGACGATCTGGGTGCGCGGCATCAGGCGGCGACCTCTTCCCCGGCAACAGCGCCGGCAACGACAGCTGCCTGCTCCCTGCTGAGACGCAGCAGACGTCGCAGCCGCAGCGAGCGGTCGAAGTTCATCGAGTCCAGTGCCTCAGCGAGCAGGTCCTGCGGCATCCGCTTCAGCGCGGCCGCACTCATCGACCGCAGCCGGCGCGCGATCGGCGGCTCGAACCGCTCGATCGTATTGAGATGATGGGCGATGATCGCGCAGTACGTGCGAACCGCCTTCGGCATCAGCTGATCGGCCTGCGGATCGTTTGCCGTCTCCGCGAGCACTTGATCGAACGAGCGGATGAAGTCGAGCTGGCGCACATCTCCGATCTGGGTGAGCGAGGTCGCAACCCCGCGCCGGTAGAAGACACCGAACATCCCCAGGACGGCGAACGACTCGGCCTCGCGGTGCAACCGCCAGATCCAGGGACGGTCCTCGGCGGTGCGCAGCCCGTCCCGGAAGTGCAGCAGCCCCGCATCCTTCAGCCGGCGGTGGTACATCCCGGCCCAGGCGTAGGGGTAGTCGACGGACGTCGAGCGGTCGGCGGGCAGGATCGCATCGCGCGGAACGAGCACCTCACCGCGCCTGCCGTGCGGTACGCGGCGGATCGTGCGCTCGCTGCCGGTGGCCTGCACATGGTCGGTGCGGACGAAGTCGCAGCCCAGCTTCTCGATGGCGGCGAGCAGGCCGGCCAGATAGCCGGGGCCGATCCAGTCGTCGCCGTCGAGGAAGGCGAGGTACTCGCCCTCGGCCGCGTCGAGGCCGGAGTTGCGGGCGGTCGCGAGCCCGCCGTTGCGTTCGTGCCGTACGAGACGGGCGCCGGGCACCCCGCCGCGCGCCGCCGCCTGCTGCAGTATGTCCGGTGTGCCATCGGTCGAACAGTCGTCGACCAGAACGAATTCAAAATCCGGGCGTGCATTCGACGCAAGGCTTCTCAGCATGTCGGGGGCGAATGCCTGCACGTTGTAGAACGGCACGATGACGGAGAGCTTGACCACCCGCGGAACGTTATGCGGGCCGCGGACGTTTGGGATGGCAGGACGCGTACCGGCGGGTGAACGCCGCATGGCGGGTGCGTGACGCATTCGCGCCACCCCATCCGTCGGCACGCTGTTAACTATTTGTTGCCGCATCGTTGGGCCGCCGCTCCGATTCGATTCCTACGGTCTGCGGCGTGCCAACAAGTGCCACACCGGTAAGTCGCATTACCGTTCTCGCCGATTCGGACACACGGTGGAAATGGGGTGCGCTCACGGGCCGCAGGATCGCTGCCGACGCGCGCCTCGACGCCCGTCTGCTGCGCGGCCGCGCCACCCCAACCCCCCGCCAGCTGGCCGAACTCGGCATCGCCGCCGACTCGCTGCGCGAGATCACGGCGGAGGAGTTCCTGCGCGAGGCCGACCGCGGGACGTGCGACGTGGTGATCCTCGCGTGCGTGGGCGGCACCGTCCAGGCGATGCTGCACGGGCTCGCCCGCGCCTGGCGCGGCCTCGAACGCAGGCCCGTGGTCGTCACCGGGTACGTCGGCGTGGTCTACGAGAAGCTCGCCGACGGGTTGCTGCTGCGGCACGGCGCGGACGTCGTCCTCGCCAACAGCCGCCACGACGCGCAGCGTTTCCGTCACACCTACGCCGGTGTGGGCGCCGACCCGTCGAGCGTCGTGGAAAGCGCGCTGCCGTTCCTCGACGGCGCGCCCTACGAACCGTACGACCCGGCGTGCGGACGACCGTTCACCGTGACCTTCGCTGCCCAGCCGTCGGTCCCGGACAGCCGCGCCGACCGCACCTACCTACTGGAGCGCGCCGCCCTGCACGCCGAACGCCACAGCGATCGGCAGGTGCTGGTCAAGCTGCGCAGCAAGCTCGGAGAACACACCACGCACATCGAGGAGTTCCCGTACACCCGGCTGGCGCGGCGGCGGCCCGGCGGTCTGCCGCCGAACCTGAGCCTGGTCTACGGCCACATGGGCGAGGTGCTCGACCGCACCGACCTGCTCGTCACCGTCAGCTCCACGGCCGCGATCGAAGCGATGCACCGCTCGATACCCACCGCCGTCCTCACCGACCTCGGCGTCCGCGAACCGCTCGGCAACCACCACTTCCTCGGCTCCGGCTGCCTCGCCTCGTGGGACATGCTCGACGAGGGGACGCTGCCGCGCGCCGACGCCGACTGGCTGCGCGACCACGGAGTGGCAGTTCCCGATCCGTTCCGCGCGACACGGGAACGTGTCACCGAACTGGCGTCAGCGGACCGGCTCCCGCCGCTGACGCCGTACTACACGCCGCGCACCGCCACCGGCTACCTCCCCGGAATCCTGGGCCGCCACCACCTCGACGCCAAGGGCGAACCGGCCGGCCCGGGCTCCGGCCCGCACCGGGTGCGGGAGCCGGGCCGGGCGGAGCGCGCCGCGCGCGCCGCGCTGCGCGATACGGCCCGCGCGGCCTACCGCCACGGCGTGCAACGGATCGCGCCGGTCATCAGACGGATGGGGGACCTGTGAGCGACGCGTGCGAGGCCGCCGGGCTGCGGGCGGCGACGATGCCCGCTCCTTTCGCCGAGCGGGCGGAGAAGCTCACGAAGGAGGCGCTGTGAGCGACGCGTGCGAGGCCGCCGGGCTGCGGGCGGCGACGATGCCCGCACTTCTCGCCTTGCGGGCGGAGAAGCTCACGAAGGAGGCGCTGTGAGCGACGTGGTGGTTCTTGCGGTCGTACCGGCGCGCGGGGGATCCAAGGGCGTGCCGGGGAAGAACCTCGCGTCCGTCGGCGGCGTGCCGCTCGTCGCGCGCGCCGTGCGCGCCTGCCGCACCGCACGGCTCGTCACCGATGTGGTCGTCTCCACCGACGACGCGGCGATCGCCGAGGCTGCCCGCGCCGCCGGGGCCGATCCGCTGCCCCGCCCGGCCGAGCTCGCGGGCGACACCGCGAGCAGTGAAGCCGCCGTGCTGCACGCCATGGACGCCTACGAGGCGTTGCACGGCGGGCGCGTCGATGCCGTCCTGCTCGTCCAGTGCACCAGCCCGTTCCTCACCGCGGAGGACGTCAGTGGTGTCGCCGCCGCCGTCGTCGAGGACGGCGCCGACTCGGCGCTGACCGTGGCGCCGTTCCACGGCTTCCTGTGGCGTGACGGGGACTCCGTCGGACCCGCGGTTCCCGTCGGCGTCAACCACGACGTGACCTGCCGCCCCCGGCGCCAGGACCGCCCCGAGGACCTGCTGGAGACCGGGGCCGCCTATGCGATGCGAGCCGACGGCTTCCGCGCCGTGGGCCACCGCTTCTTCGGCCGCACCGCGCTCGTACGGACCGATCCCGCACGGGTGCTGGAGATCGACGAGCCGGACGACCTGAGCCGCGCGCGGGCGCTGGCTCCCCTGCTCGACACCTACACACCCCTTGAACGATGTGAACGCTTCGAAAGGACCCTGCCGTGACCGTCACCCCCCACCGTTGCCGCACGATCGGTGACCGCCTCGTCGGCGCCGGCCGCCCCGTCTACGTCACCGGCGAGATCGGCATCAACCACAACGGCGATCTCGAGAACGCTTACCGCCTCATCGACGCCGCCGCGGACGCAGGGTGCGACGCGGTGAAGTTCCAGAAGCGCACGCCGGAGATCTGCACCCCGCGCGACCAGTGGGAGCTGGAACGTGACACCCCGTGGGGCCGGATGTCGTACATCGACTACCGGCACCGCGTCGAGTTCGGCGAGGAGGAGTACCGCTCCATCGACGCGTACTGCCGCAAGCGCGGCATCGACTGGTTCGCCTCCCCGTGGGACGTGCCGAGCGTCGAGTTCCTCGAGCAGTTCGACCTGCCCGCACACAAGGTGGCCTCCGCCTGCCTCACCGACGACGAGCTGCTGCGCGCCCTGCGCGCCACCGGCCGCACCGTCATACTGTCGACGGGCATGTCCACCCCGAAGCAGATCCGTCACGCGGTCGAGGTACTCGGCAGCGAGAACATCGTGCTCTGCCACGCCACGTCGACGTACCCGGCCAAGCACGAAGAGCTCAACCTGCGGATGATCCACACCCTGCAGGCCGAGTACCCCAACGTGCCGATCGGCTACTCGGGCCATGAGGTCGGGCTGCAGACCACCCTCGCCGCCGTCGCGCTCGGCGCCTGCTTCGTCGAGCGGCACATCACCCTCGACCGCGCCATGTGGGGCTCGGACCAGGCCGCCTCCGTCGAGACACCGGGCCTGCAGCGCCTGGTGCGTGACATCAGGATCGTCGAGCGGTCGCTCGGGGACGGGGTGAAGCGGGTGTACGAGGGCGAGCTCGGCCCGATGCGCAAGCTGCGCCGCGTACGCGGGGTGGTCGGCGATGCGGAAGCGGCGGCTTTGGCGTGAGCGACGCACGCGAGGCTGCCGGGCCGCACTTGTACGACCGCGTCAACCTTCGCCGATCGGGCGGCAGTGCCCGGGGCGGAGCCACTGATGTTGCCAGTAGCCGCCGGCGTGGCGGGGCTCACCGGGAGGCACAGTGACGGGGACTCTCGCCCTCGTCGAATCGCCGGTCCAGCTGCTCAACCTGCTGGAGTGGGTGCATACGGAACGTCAGGCCGGCGACGACCCCGACTGCACCGTCGTCGTGCTGCCGCCGCGTGACCCGATGAGCCGCGGCCAGCTGCGCCGGATGGCCGGGCTGGCGCGTGACGAGGGGCTCACCCTGCGCTGGTGCGAGCCGCGCACCGCGACGGCCGGGCCGCTGCGCACCCTTGCGCGCCTCACGCCCGCGCTGCTGCGCGCCCGGCGGCTGGTGCTGGGCGACCCCTTCTCGCGCTTCGTGCAGGCGCTGCTGCTGATCGGCCGTGCGCGTGACCTCGTGGTGATCGACGACGGCACGGCGACGATGGAGTTCGTCGCCCTGCTCGCCGGCAGGCAGCGTCTGGTGCGCTGGCACCGCAGCGGGCGCGGGGTGCGTGACGTCGCCTTCGGCGTGGTCGCCGCCTCCGCCCGGCGCAGGCTCACGCCTGGGGCGCGCCGCCGCGTGGAGCTGTTCAGTTCCATGCCGGTGACGGCGCCGCCCGGCACGCAACTGCGTGCCAACCGTCTGGAGTGGACCAGGTCCCGTTACGGCCCGCCGGCCGTCAGGGCGGGCGCCGATATCATCGGCACCTCGCTCGTGGAGACCGGCGTCGTCGACCTCGACCGCTACCTCGCCGCCGTCACCGCGATCGCCCGCGCCCAGGGCGCGACGCGCTACTTCGCGCACCGAAGGGAGCGGGAGGAGAAGCTGCGGCGCCTTGCGACGCAGGCGGGTCTGGAGATCGTCCGTCCGGACCTGCCGCTCGAACTCGTCGCACGCCGCGGCCCGATCGGCTCCCGGCTGCTCAGCTTCCCCTCCACCGTTGTCCACACGCTGCCGCTCGCGCTCGCCGGTACGGGCGTCGAGGTCGCCGTGTGCGACATCGACCCCTCCTGGCTGACCAGCGGTGCCTCACCACGCGCCGAGGGGTTCCTGACCGGCATCACCCAGGCCGCCCGTGCCCGCCACGGCATAGGCGCCGTCCACAACCCCCTCGCCCCGGCGGTCGCCCCGTGACGCTGATCACCGAAGTTTCTGCAGAGTCGGGGAAGTTGAACTCCTCCGAGGCCGCCCGCCTCGCCGCCCGGCACGGCCTGAAGCCGTCCGTGCAGCGGCCCAGCCTGCCAGCGTACGTCGGACAGCTGTGGCAGCGGCGCCACTTCACGCTCTCCTATGCCCGCGCCCGCCTCACCTCGTACTACGCGACGGCGACCCTCGGCCAGATCTGGCATGTGCTGACCCCGCTGCTCAATGTCGCCGTGTACTGGTTCGTCTGGGGATATCTGCTGAAGAAGACGGACGGCACGGGCGACAACTACATCGCCTTCCTCTGCGTCGGCATGTTCGTCTTCACCTACTCGCGAGAGTCGATCGCCGCCGGCACCTGGTCGATCTGCAACCGCCTGGAGCTGATCCGGGCGTTCCATTTCCCGCGCGCCTGTCTGCCGATCGCCACCACGCTCGTCCAACTCCAGCAGCTCGCCCTGTCGATGGGCGTCGTGGTGGCCATCTGTCTGGCGACCGGCGAACCCGTCACCAGCCGCTGGCTGCTGCTGCTTCCCGCGCTCGTGCTGCAGACGGTCTTCAACCTCGGCGTCGGGATGCTGATGGCGCGCATCGGTGCGCGCAACCACGACATCGGCGAGCTGATGCCGTTCGTGCTGCGTACCTGGATGTACACCTGCGGCGTCTTCTACAGCATCGCCAAGGTCACCGGGCACGCCCCGGCCGCCGTCCGGATGGTGATGGAGGCCAACCCGGGCGCGCTCTACATCGAGCTGGCCCGGCATGCGCTGCTCGCCGGCTACGGGAAGCTCACGCCGCACATCTGGGCGATGTCGGCGGGCTGGGCGGTGGTGTCGCTCGCGGTCGGCCTGGTGGCGTGCTGGCAGGCGGAGGACCGGTACGGGCGGGGCTGAAGCAGCCCCTCAGGTCCGGTCCGGGGCCTGGCCGGAGGTGTACACGCCGAGGAAGCCCAGCAGCTCCTCCTCACCGAGCAGACGGGAGCGGGCCTCGGCGCCGAGCTCGGTGGCGACCTCGGTGGCGAGCGCCTGCACCAGCGAGGTGAACGCCGTCATCGACCGCAGCACCGACACCCCGGCGGTGTCGATGAAGAAGCTCTGATCGGCGTCGGGGACGAGCGGCGAGCCCTGGTTGTCGGTGAGCGCGATGGTGGTGGCGCCCTGCCGCTTCGCCCAGTGGAAGCCGCGGACGGTGTCGGCGCTGTAGCGGTGGATGGCGATGCCGACGAAGCAGTCGCCGGCGCGTACCCGCCGCAGGTCGTCGGTGAGCATCCCGGCGGTCGCCGGCACCGTGGCGACGTCGTCGCGGAGCATGCGCAGCAGATAGCCGAGCAGGTAGGCGGGCGCATGGCATTTGCGCAGACCGAGGACGTGGACACGGGGGGCGGACGAGAGCGCCTTGGCGGCCTCCGCCCAGCTGTCGCGGTCCACGCGGGCCAGTGAGCGGGCGATGTTGGCCTGGTCGAAGGCCATCGCCAGTTCCAGCGGGTCGCGGGAGCGGCCGACGTCCCCGGTGACCGCCTCGAGCTGCGAGAAGCGGCGCAGCAGCTGAGCCTGCTCGCGCAGGCGCTCCCGGCACAGCCGGGTCAGGCCCGGATAGCCGTCGAGGCCGAGGCTTGTAGCGAACCTCACAACGGTTGATTCATTGACGCCGACGGTCGCCGCGAGCTCGGTGACGGTCATGAAGGCGACGCCCTCGGGATCCGACATCACGCGCTCGGCGAGGCGTTTCTGGGCGGGGGAGAGCTTTCCCGAGCGCTCCCTGAGGGCGGTGGCGAGGTCGTCGAAGGTCTGCACGCATGCATCTTGGCATAGCTGATCTTCTGTGCAAACGTATCTGCGCAAACAGATTTGCATGACCGAGTCTCTCGCAAATATTCAGGCAAACATGCAGGCAGAACTGTCGGCAGACGATCCGAACGGAGGATCCATGGTCGCCCACTCGGCCACACTCGCGATCAACGAACGGTTGGCGGCCCGGCGCGCCGCGGGAGAGCGCGTCGTGCACCTGGGATTCGGCGAGGCGGGGCTCCCCGTCCTGCCCTCCGTGGCCACGACCCTCGCCGAGGCCGTCGGCCGCAACGGCTACGGGCCCGTCGTCGGCTCCGCGCGCGTCCGCGACGCCGCCGCCGGCCATCTCTCGCGGCGCGGTCTCGCCACCGTGGGCGACCAGATGGTCCTCGCCCCCGGCAGCAAGGCCCTGCTGTACGCGCTCGTGGCCGCCCTGCCGGGCGACGTGGTGCTGCCGCGCCCGTCGTGGGTGAGCTATGCCGCCCAGGCCGCCATCGCAGGCAAGCACGCCATCACCGTGCCCACGCCCCGCGGCGCCGGCGGCGTCCCCGACCCCGACCTGCTCGACGCCACGCTGCGCAGCGCCCGGATGCGCGGTCGGGAGCCCGGTGTGCTGATCCTCACCCTGCCCGACAACCCGACCGGCACCATCGCCGACGCCGAGACGGTCAGGCGGGTCTGCGAGGTCGCCGAGGCGCACGACCTCACGGTCGTCTCCGACGAGATCTACCGCGACCTCGCCTACGACCCGCAGCGGGTGCCCAGCCCCGCCTCCTACGTGCCCGAGCGGTGCTTCGTCACCGGGGGCCTGTCCAAGTCGATGGCGCTGGGCGGCTGGCGTATCGGCTTCGCGCGCTTCCCCGCGGGCGAGCTCGGCACCCGCGCGCTGGACGAGGTGACGGGGCTGGCGAGCGAGGTGTGGTCGAGTCTCGCTGCGCCGATGCAGGAGGTCGCCGCCCATGTGCTCGACGATCCCGCCGACGTCACGGCGCACATCGCCGCCTCGCGGGCGCTGCACGAGCGGGTCAACAAGGCCGTGCACGCCGAGTTCGCCGCCGTCGGTGCGGTGTGCCGCCCGCCGCAGGCCGCCTTCTACCACTACCCCGATCTGGAGCCGCTGCGGCCGGCGCTCGCCCGGTTCGGCATCACCGACGCCGACTCGCTCGCCGGCCATCTGCTCGACGAACACGGCGTCGGCGTCCTGAGCGGCGCCGTATTCGGCGACGACCCGCGCGCGCTGTGCTTCCGCGTCGCCACCAGCCTGCTGTACGGGGAGACGGACGAGCAGCGCTGGCAGGCCCTGCGCAGCAGCGACCCCGAGCAGCTGCCGTGGATCGCCGACGCCCTGGCAGCCCTGCGGACGGCCCTGCGCTCGCTCTCGGCGAGCAGGGTGGTCTTCAGCTCGATCACGTCGAGCTCTGTGTGAACGACGAGGGCGCGTGAACGACGAGGGCCGCGGTGGTGCGCGCTTGGCGCACCACCCCGGCCCTCAGTACGTCAGGCGTCGGAGCCGATCAGGCCGCTTCCAGCGCCTCCGGGTACTCGATCTCAGCCTCGGCCTCGACCGCCGTGGCGACGTCCTCCTTGGGCATCGCGAGGGTGATCGCCCAGTAGTAGATCGCGAGCGCGAAGACGATCACGACCACCAGGTCCCACCAGTTGGGGATGGCGCCGTTGCCGCCGTACTGGCCGAAGTTGCCGATGATGAGCAGACCACCGAGCCACGGCCACACCCACATCGCCGACTTCAAGTGCAAGTTCACCCGGCGCTCCGCCGGGAGGGAAGCACGGGTCGCCGCGAAGATGATCAGGCCGAGCACGAGGCTGGCGCAGATCTTCCAGTCCGCCTGGTAGGTGGCCCAGTAGATGATCAGGTTCGCGGAGACGAAGGCGACCGGGGAGAGGATCTTCCACGCCGGCAGCTTGTATGGGCGGGCGCGGTCGGCGTCCTGCTTGCGCAGGGCGTGCAGCGCGACCGGCGCGAATCCATACATCATCACCGTCGCCGAACTGACCAGGTTGACCAGGGACGACCAGCTCGGGAAGGGCAGGAAGGTGATCTCGCCGACGATGAACGCGGTGATGATCGACCAGATCGGCACACCCCGCAGGCTCACCCGCGACAGGAAGCCCGGAACCGAGCGCTCGTGGCCCATGGCGTAGGAGATACGGGAGGTGGTGCCCACGTAGACCAGCCCGGTGCCGCCGGGGGAGACCACGGCGTCGATGTAGAGGACGACCGCCAGCCAGCCGGCGCCGACCGCGCTCGCGATCGTTGCGTACGGGCCGAAGTCACCGGCGCCGATCGGGTTGAGCCAGCCGTGTACCAGGTTGCTCGGGGTCAGGGCGCCGATGAACGCGACCTCCAGCGCCAGGTAGATGATCGTGCCGATGATGGTGGCGACGATCACCGCGCGCGAGATGTCCTTCTGCGGGTTGCGGGCCTCACCAGCCATCTGGATGGCCTGTTCGAAGCCTTGCAGCGCGAAGACCACACCCGCGGGCAGGGCGGCGAAGATGCCGTGCGCACCGAAGGGGGCGAATCCGCCGCCCGCGGTGAAGTTGCCCGAGTGGAAGGTGAGCGTCAGCAGGACGACAACCGTCAGCAGCGGGACGAGGGTCTTCCAGATCACCGCGATCGAGTTGGAGTCCGACAGCATCTTGACGCCCACGATGTTGATGATCGTGAACAGCAGCATGAAGACGCTGGCAATCCCGATGCCTGCCGCGGTCAGCGTGCCGTCCGCGTTGAGGAGCGTGACGTTCTTGGCCACCCAGCTGAGGTGAGCGGTGTACGACAGGGTCGCCTCGACCTCGATCGGGGCGATCGTCACCGCCTGCAGCCAGGCCATCCAGCCCGCGGTGAACCCGGCGAGAGGACCGAAGGCGAAGAGGGGGTAGCGAGCGGTTCCGCCGGCGAGGGGGTAGGCGCCGCCGAGTTCCGCGTGCACGAGGGCGAGTACGAGGAGCATCGCAGCGGCGATGACCCACGAGAGGATCGACGCGGGCCCCGCGATCTTTGCTGCATTCAACGCGCCGAGCAACCAGCCGGATCCGATGATCGATCCAAGCGACACGAACATCAGGCCCCAGAAGCCAACGTCCCGCTGGAGGTGTCTCGATCCGGCGGTCGTACCGCCCTTGGTGCTAATGGCCGTCATGTGCGCTCCTGTCATGAAGGTTCATGCGGTTCGTGCTGTCTGCGTAGGACCGCATCCGGATTGGCGGCGCGGTTGGACGCCCCCTGGGTCGGGGACAGCGACGGACTTCCCCCGTCGCGGCCTGTTCATGTCCTTGACGGAGCATTGTTGGGGCTTTAACGCCGATTCCTTACCAAGAAATCACCAAGTTACTTACCGTAAAAATCGGTGACGCTGTGTATGTAACGTCCCGATATCGATCGTGCGTCGCCTGATATCGATCGGGCGGTAACAGTTGCGGAAGATCCCTTGGGCGTTCAACCCGGCTTCATTCCTGATCCATTGAACGATCACCGGGGCCATATTCCATCGGTGCATGGGAAGCGCACCGCGGAACACCGCGCGCATCACGGTACTCGCGGACCGCGCGCTTGCACATGACGCCCGCGCCCAGCGTGTGGCCCTCGCGGCGGCCGGGGCGGGATACCGTGTGACCCTCCTCGGGCGGGCCGACGACGGCCCCGTGCCGCGGCTCCCCGGAGTCGACATACGCACCGTCCCGGTGGCCGAGACGCTCCACCGGCACCGGATGCGGCGGCCCCGGCCCGGGTTGCGGTGGCCGCTGGCGTACCGGAGTGAAGAGGCGTTCCTCTGCAGCCGTGACCGTATCGTTGTCCGTTCTTTACTGTTGGAGACGCGGGCGGCCGAACTCGGCATCGAATACCGGCCGTTCCCCCGGCACACCGTCGCGCGCGCCGTGCATACGGTCGCCCGCGCCCGGCTCTCCTTCCGCCGCGCCTGGACCGCGGTGCGCTCGGCCCAGTTCCGCGCCGCGGTCCGCCACCGTACTGCCCCCGACGGCCTCCTCGACAACGCCTCCACCGCCCTGACCCGGCTGCTGCTCGCCCGGCGGGCGTGGCGGCGGCTCGACCCCCTGCTGCTCGATTTGGAGGCGGCCTATGGGCCGGTCCTCGACGGGCAGCGCCCCGACCTCGTCCACGCCCGCGGGCACCGCACCCTCGGCGTCGCGGTGCGGGCCGCGCTCCGCGCCGAGGCGGCCGGGCGCGCGGTGAAGGTCGTCTGGGACGCCGACGAATGCGCAGCCGTCCCCTCAACGCCCTCCCGCCGCGCGGCGGCCGCCCGCGACGCCGACGAGCGCGCGCACGCCGCCGAGGCGGACGCGGTGGTCGCGGTGAGCGAGGCATACGCGGAGCGGCTGCGGGCCTGCCACCGGCTCCCCGCGGCGCCCGTCGTCGTTCTCAACGCGCCCTTCTTCGACGCCGGTTCGGCCCGGCGCGGAGGAGGGGTGCGGGAGGCTTGCGGGATCGGCCCCGAGGTGCCGCTGCTCGTGCACAGCGGTGCGGTGTCCCCGGAGCGCGGACTGCTCACCGTCGTCGAGGCGCTGCCCAAGCTGTACGACCTGCACGCGGCGTTCGTCGTCCCGCACTCCGATGCTTCGTACGTCCATACGCTGATCGAGCGCGCGGCCGAACTCGGCGTCGCCTCACGGCTGCACGTCCTGCCCTACGTCCCGCCCGGGGACGTCCCCGGCTTCCTGGCCTCCGCCGACATCGGCGTCGTGCCCGTCCACCACCTGCCGCACCACGAAGTCACCCTCGCCGCGCGCTACCTGGAATACGCTCACGCGCGGCTGCCGGTCGTGGTCAGCGACGTACGGGCGATGGCGGCGGCCACCTTGGAGCTCGGCAACGGTGAGGTCTTCCGCGCCCGTGACACCGCGGACTTCGTCCGCGCGGTCGGCGCCGTCCTCACCAACGAGCGCCGATACCGCAAGGCCTACGAGCGCTCCGACACGCTGCGCCACTGGTCCTGGCAGGTGCAGTCGGTGCCCCTGCTCGACGTCTACGCCCGGCTGCTCGGCACCCGCCGCTGATGCGGCGGCCCGCAGGGCCTGCAGGGCCTGCAGAGCCCGCGGGGCGCACCCAGCTCACGCAGCCGCTGGGCCATCCGGGGCGGCTGCCGCGCGGCGGGGAGCACGCGGGTTCACCATGGACGTACGGAAGTGACATAAGTCTCAATCAGGTAGGCATACCCGTGCAGACGGGCGAGTATGCGCCGCAGGGGTGATATTCGGTTCGCCCGTAAGCTTGATTTATCAGTATCGACACACCAGGAGTGGCCATGCGGCCTACGCTTTCGGGGGTGGACCACTCACTACCCGCACCCGGCGCACCGCTGCCCGCCCTGTCCGACGAGCTGGAAGCCGAACTCGTCGCGTTCCGCCGCGACTTGCACATGCACCCCGAGCTCTCCCGGCAGGAGTTCCGCACCACCGCGGCGATCAAGGAGCGCCTGGAGCAGGCGGGCCTGCAGCCTCGCGAGATGCCCGGCGGAACGGGCCTGGTGTGCGACATCGGCCGACCGGCCGACGGACCGGTCCTCGCGCTGCGCGCCGACATCGACGCACTGCCCATCCCCGACACCAAGACCGTGGAGTACCACTCGACGGTGGCGGGCTGCGCCCACGCCTGTGGCCACGATGTCCACACCACCGTGGTGCTCGGCGCCGGCCTGGTGCTCGCCGGCCTGGAGCGTGAGGGGAAGCTGCAGCGCCCGGTGCGCCTGGTCTTCCAGCCCGCCGAAGAGGTCATGCCCGGCGGCGCCCTCGACATGATCAAGGCCGATGTCCTGGACGGCGTCGGCCGTATTCTCGCCGTCCACTGCGACCCGAAGGTCGAGGTCGGGCGGATCGGCCTGCGCACCGGCCCGATCACCTCGGCCTGCGACCGCCTGGAGCTCTCGCTCGACGGCGCCGGCGGTCACACCGCGCGCCCGCACCTGACCACCGACCTGGTGATGGCCGCCGCCAAGATGGCCACCGAGCTGCCCGCCGCCCTCGCCCGCCGCATCGACCCCCGGGCCGGCCTCTCGGTGGTCTGGGGCCGCATCGACGCGGGCCACGCGTGCAACGTGATCCCGCAGCACGCGGAGCTCGAAGGCACCGTCCGCTGCCTCGACCTCGCGGCATGGCACGAGGCCCCCGACCTGATCCACGAGGTGATGGACCAGATCGCCGCGATGTACCGGGCCAAGTGGGAGCTCACGTACCACCGTGGAGTGCCGCCGGTGGTCAACGAGTCCACCTCGACGGAGCTGCTGCGCGATGCGATGACCGCGCGCTACGGAGCGCACGCGGTCGAGGACACCGAACAGAGCCTCGGAGGCGAGGACTTCTCCTGGTACCTGGAACAGGTCCCGGGCGCCCTCGCCCGCCTCGGCGTGCGTCCCATGGGCGACGCGGTCGTGCGCGACCTGCACCGTGGCGACTTCGACGCGGATGAGCAGGCGATCCGCGTGGGCGTGGAACTGTTCACGGCAGCGGCGCTGATCGACTGATCGACTGATCGGGCCCGATCGCCCGGGTTCGCCTGATCAGATGCTGATCAGGCGATCAGAAGGGGTACGCGGGCAGCGAACCGCGCACGGTCACCATTTCGTCTCGGTGAAGGCGTCGAGGTTGGCGCGCGCCGCCGTGCCGCGCGCCCGTACCGGAGTCGCCGACACCGCCGAACGGGATCGTTCCCTGATCGTCTGATCGTTGATATGGACAAGGCCGCTCGGAAATCCGAGCAGCGATCTCCATTGCCCGATTCACATCACCCCGACCGGAACCTGCTGGCTCAGACCCAGCCGCGCCGCCGCGGACCTGAGGACCTCACCGTAGGGGGCCGACGCCAGCGCCGCGGCCTCGTAGCACGCTGCGGACAGCCGCAGCTCTCCCCAGGCACGAAGTCCACCGCCGCCCTCGTGCCGGACCAGGTCGGCCGGTGCGGACGATGGCGTGCCCGGACCTGCCGCGAAACCCCTGCGTCACCCGCCCGAGATCGGCGCGCAATCCGGCGTTGGCGTCGATCCGATAACGGCTTCCAAACTGCCCTTTACGGCGTATCTACGCGCGTTAAGCTGCCGCAGAACCAGCGCCGGACGGGGCGCTAGACGGAATGAAGGGGTACCCCTAGTGCGCCGGGTAACCACGCTTGCCGCCGCGGGCATAGCCGCGGCTCTCGCGATCACTGCCACCGCCTGTGGGGCGAGCTCGACCCAGTCGGGCTCTTCTTCCACCTCGAGCTCGTCGGCGTCCGGCGGGCTGAAGATCGGCATAGCCTACGACGTCGGTGGTCGTGGCGACCACTCGTTCAACGACTCCGCCGGGCGCGGACTGGACAAGGCCATCAAGGACTTCGGCGGCACCGCCAAGGAGCTCACCGCCCTCAACACGGACACCGAGTCCGACCGTGAGCAGCGGCTCTCCGACCTCGCCACCGCCGGTTACAACCCCGTAGTAGCGGTCGGTTTCGCCTACGCCAACGCCGTTCAGGCGGAGGCCGCCAAGTTCCCGAACACCACCTTCGGCATCGTCGACTCGGTCGTGCCGGGCAAGAACGTCGACAGCATGACGTTCGCGACGCCGGACAGCTCGTACCTCGCGGGCGTCGCCGCGGCGCTGAAGTCGAAGACCGGTCACATCGGCTTCATCGGCGGTGTCGACAACGAGCTGATCAAGGGCTTCCAGGCCGGCTTCCAGCAGGGCGTCAAGGCCACCAAGCCCGGCGACGTGGTCAGCGCGCAGTACCTGAGCACCGGTTCCGACCTCTCCGGCTTCTCCAGCCCCGACGAGGGCAAGGCCGCCGCGGAGGGCATGCTCTCCCGCGGTATCGACGTGATCTACTCGGCGGCCGGCAGCTCCGGCACCGGTTCGATCGAGGCGGTGCACGACCACCCGGGTGCGTGGGCGATCGGCGTCGACTCCGACCAGTACCAGGAGCCGGGTCTGGCCCAGTACAAGAGCTCGATCCTGACCTCCGCAGTCAAGAACGTGGACGTCTCCGTCTATGACCTGATCAAGAGCGTCAAGAACGGCAAGCCGCTCACCGGCAACAACACCTACGGTCTCGCCGACGGAGGCGTCTCGCTGGCCACCAGCGGCGGCTTCATCAACGACATCGAGCCGCAACTGCAGGCGGTCGAGCAGAAGATCATCAACGGTCAGATCAAGGTCAGCAGCCAGCCGTGACGGCCTGACCTGGCGTGAGGGCTCGGCGGGGAGGGGAAGCGCCCTTTCTGCCGAGCCCCACGCCGTGTGCCGGACCGCTTGTGAATTCCGTACCGCTACGCGCGTAGACGGCGCAGACGCGCGGTACGTTCACCCCTCACCGCCCGGCTCCTTCGTCCCCGAGGAGAGTGCGCCATCAACGCGTCAAGCACCCCGAGCCCACCCCCGCCCACCGCGGGCCCCAACGCCGTCGAACTGCGCGGTATCACCAAGCGATTCCCAGGCGTCGTCGCCAACCACGACATCGACATCGCCGTTCGGCGCGGCACCGTGCACGCGCTCGTCGGCGAGAACGGCGCGGGCAAGTCCACCCTGATGAAGATCCTCTACGGCATGCAGAAGCCGGATGAGGGCACCATCGCCGTCGACGGCGAGCAGGTCACCTTCCACGACCCCGGCGACGCCATCGCGCGCGGCATCGGCATGGTGCACCAGCACTTCATGCTCGCCGACAACCTCACCGTGCTGGAGAACGTCGTCCTCGGCAGCGAGAAGCTGCACGGGATCGGCGACCGCGCCCGCGCGAAGATCCTGGAGATATCCGACGCCTACGGGCTCGGGGTGCGCCCGGACGTCCTCGTCGAGGCCCTCGGCGTCGCCGACCGGCAGCGCGTGGAGATCCTCAAGGTCCTCTACCGGGGCGCACGCACGCTCATCCTCGACGAGCCGACCGCCGTCCTCGTACCGCAGGAGGTCGACGCTCTCTTCGACAACCTGCGCGGGCTCAAGGCCGAGGGCCTGACCGTCATCTTCATCTCCCACAAGCTCGGCGAAGTCCTCTCCGTCGCCGACGAGATCACCGTGATCCGGCGCGGTACGACCGTCGGCTCGGCCGACCCCGCTTCCACCAGCACCAAGCAGCTCGCCGAGTTGATGGTCGGCAGCGAACTGCCGTCTCCCGAGACGCGCGAGTCCACCGTCACCACCGTCCCGATGCTCCGCGTGGAGGGCCTGCGGCTGATGGCGCCCGACGCCGACGGGGTGGACCGGACCGTGCTCGACGACATCGGCTTCACCATCCACAAGGGCGAAGTCCTGGGCCTCGCCGGCGTCGAGGGCAACGGTCAGGCCGAACTCGTCGAAGCCATCATCGGCATGCGCGACCCGGACGCCGGTGTCATCACCCTCGACGGCGCCGACATCTCTCACGCGCCCACCCGCACCCGGCGCGAGAGCGGCATCGGCTACATCCCCGAGGACCGCCACCGCCACGGCCTGCTCCTGGAGGCGCCGCTGTGGGAGAACCGTATCCTCGGCCACGTCACCGAGAAGCCCAACAGCCGTGGCGCCCTGCTCGACCCGGCCGCCGCACGCCGCGACACCGAGCGGATCGTGGAGGCGTACGACGTCCGCACGCCGGGCATCGAGGTCACCGCGGCCTCGCTCTCCGGCGGGAACCAGCAAAAGCTCATCGTCGGCCGTGAGATGAGCCACCACCCCAAGCTGCTCATCGCCGCCCATCCCACGCGCGGTGTGGACGTCGGCGCGCAGGCGCAGATCTGGGACCAGATCCGCGAGGCCAGGCGCGAGGGCCTCGCCGTGCTGCTGATCTCCGCCGACCTGGATGAGCTGATCGGCCTGTCCGACACCTTGCGCGTGATGTACCGCGGCCGCCTGGTCGCCGACGCCGACCCCGCCACGATCACCCCCGAGGAGCTGGGCTCCGCCATGACCGGCGCGTCCGCCGGCCACCTCACGCACGCCGGAGGAGAGTCCGCGCGACTTTCCGGAGGACTTTCCGGGGGACTTTCCGGGGGAGAGGACCGATGAAGAAATTCGCCAAGATAGACAAAGAGCGGCTGCTGCTCGGCATAGCCGCGCCCGTGCTCGCCGTGGTGGCCGCGTTCGTCGTCACCAGCCTCGTCCTGCTCGCCACCGGCAAGGAGCCGTTCCAGGCCTTCCAGATCATGGCCTCCTACGGCCTCAAGAGCGACAGCCAGGTCTACATCCTCAACAAGGCGACGACCTATTACCTCGCGGGCCTCGCGGTGGCCATCGGCTTCCGCATGAACCTGTTCAACATCGGCGTCGACGGCCAGTACCGGCTCGCCGCCTTCTTCGCGGCCGTCGTCGGCGGCATGGTCAATCTGCCTGGGATCCTGGAGATCCCGCTGATCGTCATCGTCTCGATGCTGGTCGGCGCCATGTGGGCGGGGATCGCCGGGCTGCTGAAGGTGACCCGGGGCGTCAGCGAGGTAATCGCGACCATCATGCTCAACTCGATCGCGACGGCGATCATCGCGTATCTGCTGCAGCCCGGGATGCTCGCCAACCTCAACTCCAACACCAACAGCGTGCAGACGACGTTGCTGCCGAAGTCGGGCTGGTTCTTCACCTTGACCCCCAACCCGGCCGCGGGCCCCATCGAGGGCTTCATCGTCGTCGCGCTGCTCGCGGGCGTCGGCTACTGGTTCGTGCTCTCCCGTACGCGCTTCGGCTTCGACCTGCGGACGGTCGGCCAGTCCGAGTCGGCGGCCGAGGCGAGCGGCGTGAACGTCAAGCGCATGATCGTCACCAGCATGCTGATCTCCGGCGCCGTCGCCGGACTCGTCGGCATGCCGGCGTTGCTCAACGAGGCGCACCAGTACAGCACCGAATTCCCCACGGGCATCGGTTTCACCGGCATCGCCGTCGCGCTGCTCGGCCGTAACCACCCGGTCGGCATCGCGATCGGCGCGCTGCTGTGGGGCTTCCTCGACCGCACCTCCAACTGGCTGGAATTCAACGGGTACGACAAGGAGATCGTCGGCGTGATCCAGGGCGTCATCGTCCTGTCCGTCGTCATCGCCTACGAAGTGGTGCGTCGTTACGGAGTCGGCCGCCAGCAGCGCAGGGTCGGCGAACAACTAGCCGCCGCGGCCCGCGCACAGGGACAGCAGCAGGAGGTGGCCGCATGAGCGGGACGAGCACCAGTGCCGTCACGGCACCGAGCACCGCGCCCAAGGCGGTGCACAACGGCGGCGGGAAGCGCCGCCTGTCCACCCCGGTCGTGCTGCTGATCGTCGCGGGCGCGCTGCTCGCGGTCTCCGCGGTACGGGCTATCACCGGCGCGCTGGACGTCACCTCGTCCGGACAGGTCGCGGGCGCGCTGCAGATGGCCGTGCCGATCGGCATGGCGGGTCTGGCCGGTCTGTGGTCGGAACGGGCGGGCGTCGTCAACATCGGCCTCGAAGGGATGATGATCCTCGGCACCTTCTTCGGCGCCTGGGCGGGCTGGCAGACCAACCCGTGGATCGGCCTGGTCGCAGGGATCATCGGCGGCATGCTCGGTGGTCTTGTCCACGCGATCGCGACCGTCACCTTCGGCGTCGACCACATCGTCTCCGGTGTGGCGATCACGCTGCTCGCGCAGGGTGCGACGCAGTACCTCGCCAAGATGTGGTTCAACACCGGCAAGGCGGCGACGCTCGGCGGCAACCCCAAGCAGTCACCGCCCGTCGGAAACGTTCCTTCGGTCACCGTGCCCGGTCTCTCCGGCTGGCTCGCCTCCATCGAGGCCCACCACTGGTTCCTCGTCTCCGACATCGCCGGCATCCTCGGCGGCCTGGTCACCGGGCTTTCCTGGTTCACCGTGATCGCGATGGTGCTCTTCGTCGCCACCTTCTACCTGCTGTGGCGTACGCCGTTCGGGCTGCGGCTGCGCTCCTGCGGAGAGGCGCCGATCGCCGCCGAGTCGCTCGGCGTCGACGTCTACCGGTACAAGTACGCGGCGGTCATCGCCTCCGGCGGCCTTGCGGGGTTCGGTGGTGCCTTCCTTGCCATGGTCCCCTCGCACATCTACAACGAGGGCCAGACGGGCGGACGCGGCTACATCGGCCTCGCCGCCATGATCTTCGGCAATTGGCGGCCCGGCGGACTCGCCCTGGGCGCCGGGCTCTTCGGCTACACCGACAGCCTTCAGTTGCGCGACGGCGGTCCGTCCGCGCACGCGCTGCTGCTCCTGCTGGTGGTGCTGCTCGCCCTGCTGGCGGGGTGGAAGGTCTACCGGAAGAGCTACCCGCAGGCCGTGCTGAGCGCGGTTTTCGCCGCTCTGCTGCTCTTCTGGTTCCTCATGACGAACACCATTCCCGACCAGTTCGTGAGCGCCACCCCGTACGTGGCGACACTCCTCGTGCTTGCGCTGTCCGCACAACGGCTGCGGATGCCCAAGGCCGACGGCAAGCCCTACCGGAAGGGTCAGGGCAAGTGACGCCCCCGGCGGCCGACGGGGTCGACTGGACCTCGCTCCGGGCGAAGGCGCGGGAGGCCATGTCCCGCGCCTACGCGCCGTACTCGCGCTTCCCGGTCGGCGCGGCCGCGCTGGTGGACGACGGCCGTACGGTCGTGGGGTGCAATGTGGAGAACGCGTCGTACGGCCTCGGTCTGTGCGCCGAATGCGGCCTGGTCTCCGCGCTGCACGCTACGGGCGGCGGGCGGCTCGTGGCGTTCACCTGCTGCGACCGCGGCGGCGGGCGGCTGATGCCGTGCGGGCGCTGCCGTCAGCTGCTGTGGGAGCACGGCGGCCCGGCGCTGCTGGTGGACACCGCGCACGGCATCCGCCCGCTCTCCGAACTGCTCCCGGACGCTTTCGGGCCCGACGACCTCGTCAACAGGTAAGGAACACACAGTTTCCATGGACATGGACGCCATCTCCGTCATCCGTACCAAGCGCGATCGTGGTCGTTTGAGCGATCAGCAGATCGACTGGGTGATCGATGCGTACACGCGCGGTGTGGTCGCCGACGAGCAGATGTCCGCGCTCGCCATGGCGATCCTGCTCAACGGCATGGACCGCGCCGAGATCGCCCGCTGGACCGCCGCGATGATCGCAAGCGGTGAGCGGATGGACTTCTCCTCGCTTCCGCGTCCGACCGCCGACAAGCACTCAACGGGCGGCGTCGGCGACAAGATCACTCTGCCGCTCGCGCCGCTCGTCGCCGCCTGCGGCGCCGCCGTGCCGCAGCTGTCCGGCCGCGGCCTCGGCCACACCGGTGGCACGCTCGACAAGCTGGAGTCGATCCCCGGCTGGCGTGCGCAGCTGACCAACGACGAGATGATGCGGGTGCTGCGGGAGGTCGGCGCCGTCGTCTGCGCGGCAGGCGACGGCCTGGCGCCTGCCGACAAGAAGCTGTATGCGCTGCGCGATGTGACGGGGACGGTCGAGGCGATCCCGCTGATCGCTTCGTCGATCATGTCGAAAAAGATCGCCGAGGGCACGGGTTCGCTCGTGCTCGATGTGAAGGTCGGCTCGGGCGCGTTCATGAAGAACATCGACGACGCCCGCGAACTGGCCCGCACCATGGTCGGGTTGGGTACCGACCACGGCGTGAAGACCGTCGCGCTGCTCACCGGAATGTCCACCCCGCTCGGCCTGACGGCAGGCAACGCCCTCGAAGTGCGCGAGTCGGTCGAGGTGTTGGCGGGCGGCGGTCCGGCGGACGTCGTCGAGCTGACGCTCGCGCTCGCCCGCGAGATGCTGGCTGCGGCAGGGCTGACCGATGCCGACCCGGCCAAGGCGCTCGCCGACGGCTCCGCGATGGACGTGTGGCGGCGCATGATCGCGGCGCAGGGCGGCGACCCGGACGCCCCGCTCCCGGTCGCTCGCGAGCAGCACGTCGTCACCGCCCCGGCCTCCGGTGTGCTGACGGAGCTCGACGCCTACGCGGTCGGCGTGGCCGCGTGGCGCCTCGGCGCCGGACGCGCGCGCAAGGAGGACCCCGTCCAGGCCGGCGCCGGTGTCGAACTCCACGCCAAGCCGGGCGATGTCGTCACCGCGGGGGCACCACTGCTGACCCTGCACACCGACACGCCCGAGCGGTTCGCCTATGCGCTGCAGGCGCTGGAGAGCGGCATCACGATCGCGCCGCAGGATGCGGCGTCGGTGTACGGACCGAGCCCGATCGTGCTCGACCGGATCGCCTGACGATCATTCGCTCGGCCGATCGCGGCTCGGACGATCGCGGCTCGGACGATCGCGCGGACTCGGGTGATCGATCGGATGATCGGTCGGGGCAGCGGAACGTATTGCGGTAGGCGCTCGGCGACACGCCGAGCGCCGCCTGCAGATGCTGGCGCAGTGAGGCGGCCGTGCCGAACCCCGCGTCGGATGCGATCCGGTCCACCGGCAGGTCCGTCTCCTCCAGCAGTTGCCGGGCCCGTTCGATGCGCTGCTGGGTGAGCCACTGCACCGGCGAGACCCCGGCCTCCTCACGGAAGCGACGAGTGAACGTCCGTACGCTCATCGCTTCCTTGGCGGCGAGCTCGCGCAAGGTGAGCGGGCGGTCCAGGTGCTGGAGAGCCCATGCACGGGCGGTGCCGGTGGAGGAGAACTGCGGCTCGGGCACGGGCCGTTGGATGTACTGGGCCTGTCCGCCGTCGCGGTGCGGCGGTACGACCGTTCCGCGGGCCACCTCGTTGGCGACCGCCGCGCCGTGATCGTTTCGGATCATGTGCAGGCACAGATCGATTCCGGAGGCGACGCCGGCCGAGGTGAGTACGTCGCCCTCATCGGTGTAGAGGACGTCCGGGTCGAGATCGACGGCCGGAAACTGCTTCCTGAACTGATCGGACGATCGCCAGTGCGTCGTCGCCCGCCGACCGTCGAGCAGTCCGGCAGCCGCGAGCACGAACGCGCCGGTGCAGATGGAGGCGATCCTGGTGCCGGGTCGTATGCGGTCGAGCGCCGCAGCGAGCGGCTCGTCGAGCGTTGCCCCACGGGGCTCGTAGTCCGCGTGCGCGGCGGGGATGATCACGGTGTCGGCCTCGTCGAGCGCCTCCGGGCCATGCGTCACATTGATGCTGAAGTCGGCGTCGGTCGGCACCTCGCCGGGCACGAGCGTGCAGGTCACCACCTCGTAGAGCGGTTCACCGGCGCCGGAGACGGCCTTGCCGAAGAGCCGGTGCACGATCCCCAGCTCTATCGGCAGTAGCCCGTTGCGTACGAGGACGGCGACGCGATGCCGGTCGGCGTGCGTGAAGGCGGCCATGGCCTGATTCTTGCATGCGGCCAGGATCAGGCCAAGGATGCATGGGCGTCGCAGGATATTCCCGAGCCGTTCGACGTGAAGATCGCCACGAGCCGCTTCCACCTCAACTGACCGCCGCGCCCCGCCGTTCCGCGACCGCCGCACGCCGCGTCGCGTACAGCGTCACGCCCGCCGCCACGGCCATCGCCGTCAGGCCGACGGCCACCATGCCCGGCCAGCCGCTCGTGTGGAAGGCGGTCGCGCCGACCGTGCCGCCCACGCTGTTGCCGACGTAATACGCCGTCAGGTACAGGGCGCTCGCCTGGGCGCGGCCCGATGTCGCCGCACGGGAGACCGCACCGGAGGCGACCGCATGCCCGATGAAGAACCCGGCCGTGATGAGCACGAGCCCCGCCAGCACCGCGGCGAGCGAACCCGCCAGGGTCAGCACGAGCCCCGCCGCCACGGCCGCGATCCCGCAGTACAGCGCACCCCGGCGCCCCAGGCCGGCCACCAGCTTTCCGGCCGCCGCGGAACTCGCGGTGCCCACCAGGTAGACCAGGAAGATCGACCCGACGGCGCCCTCGGGGAGATGGAAGGGCGCCTCGCTGAGGCGGTAGCCGAGCACCGTGTAGACCGACCCGAAGACGGACATGAACAGCAGTCCCAGGACATACAGCCGCACGAGCAGCGGGTTGGCCAGATGACCGGTGACCGTGCGCAGCAGCGCACGCGGACTGATCGCGGCCGGTGTGAAGTTCCTTGCCGTCGGAGTGAGAAGCCGGAACGCGATCGCGCACACCAGCGAGATCACGCCCAGCACGAACAGCGCCACCCGCCACCCCGCGAACTGCGCGACGAACCCCGCGATCACCCGTGAGCTCATCCCGCCGATGCTGTTGCCCGCGACGTAGAGCCCGATGGCGGAGGCGATCGCCTGTGGCGAGACCTCCTCGGCGAGATAGGCCATGGCGGTGGCCGGCAGACCGGCGAGCGCGACGCCCTGCAGCGTACGGAGCACCACCAGCACGGTCAGGTCGGGGGAGAAGGGAATGGCGAGCCCGATCAGCGCGGCGCTGAAGACGGAGGCGGCCATCACCGGCGTGCGCCCGTACTTCTCCGACAGTGCGCTGAGCGGGATCAACGCCACGGCGAGCCCTGCCGTCGTCATGGCGACGGTGAGGCTGGCCTGCGCCGGGGACACCCCGAGGTCGTCGGAGATCACGGGCAGCAGGCCCTGCGTGGAGTAGAGCAGCAGGAACGTGGCCATGCCCGCGGCGAAGAGCGCGAGGATGGCGCGGCGGTACCCGGTGGTGCCGGGCAGCAGCTTGGCTGACCGTGTTTCCGTGGTCGTGGGTCCGGCGGAGGCTCTGCTGCTCTCTACGGGAGGCATGCTGCGAGGCTAGGTTCCCCGTCGTTGATGCGTCCAATGCACGGATCGACGATAATCGTTCCATCTGAGCATCAGCAAAGCTCAGGTAATGCGTATGCCGTATGTCACCAGTACGCAACGGAAGAGACCTCCCGTGACCGAACCGTCCTCCCCTGCATGGCCCGCTGCCCTCGCTCCGCGGCTGGCTCAGTTCGTGGCCGTGGCGCGGCGCGAGCACGTGACGCGTGCGGCCCAGGACCTCGGGGTGCCGCAGTCCACGCTCAGCCGGGCCATGGTGCGGCTCGAAGCCGATCTCGGGGTGACGCTCTTCGCCCGCCACGGAAGAAACGTTTCGCTTACCCCGGCCGGGCGCACCTTCCTGCACTCGGTGGAACGCGCGCTGGACGGGATCGAACGCGCCGCCGAAGCGGTCCGAGCGGACGCCGACCCCGCATCCGGGCGTGTCGCCTTCGGCTTCCTGCACACTCTCGGGCCCGAGACCGTTCCCGGCCTGGTGAGCGAATTCCGCTCACACCATCCGCGCGTGCGCTTTCAGCTCGTCCAAAACTACGCCGAAGCCATGCTCGAACGGCTGCGCACAGGCCAACTCGACCTGTGCCTGACCGCACCGCTGCCCGATGCGCCCGATCTCGTCGTGCGGCCCCTCGACGAGCAGCGGCTGCGCCTCGTCGTACCGGACGGCCACCGGCTGGCCGCCCGCAAGCGTGTCCGCCTCGCCGAGGCGGCCGACGAAGTCTTCGTCACCCTCGAACCCGGTTACGGGCTGCGCCGTATCACCGATGAGCTGTGCGCCCAGGCGGGCTTCACCCCGACGGTCGCGTTCGAGGGCGAGGAGGCGGAGACGCTGCGCGGCCTGGTCGCCGCCGGTCTCGGCGTGGCGCTGCTCCCGCCGCCGGCCTTCCCCCGGCCCGGCGTCGTCGAGCTCGCCGTCACCGCACCCCGCGCGGTCCGCGAGATCGGGGTGGCCTGGCTCGACGGTCATCCCGACACCCCGCCGGTCGCCGCGTTCAAGCGCTTCCTGCTGAGCAGACGCGGGCAGTTGCTGCCACGGTGATCGTTCGCTCTTCCCTTCCCGCCGTAAGCCGATCGCCCATGTGATCATCGAAGCGGCAATGCGGCAAAAGCGGCAGCGATCCGCTCAACAGAAGCAAACGCTCACCGATCGACCGCGGTCACCGGAGCGAAGAGAGGAAGCGCATGGGTCGTCCGGGTCGTCCAGGTCGTCCGGGCCATTCCGCCGACCGCTGGCCCGTCTACGCCCAGTGGGCCCCCACCACGCTGATCGCAGCGGGCGTCATCTTCGACCTGCTGACCCCGATTCAGTACTCGGGAGGCCCACTGGTCGCCGTCGCCTGTGTGGCGGCCGGAGCGACCCTCCCGCTCCGCTCCACCGCGGCGGTCTGCGCCTTCACCTCGCTCGCCGTCCTGTGGCTCGCCTTCCGGCACGGCCTGTTCGGCCCCGAGCACGGCGGCGCGGAAGTCGCCAACGTGGTGATCGCCGCCCTCGCAGGCCTGGAGGTGAACCGGGTGATCCGGCGGTACGGGCGCCGCCTGGAGGCGGTGAGCACGGTGGCCGAGGCCGCCCAGCGCGCCGTGGTCCCCATGCCGCCGGAGCGCATCGGCCCGCTCACCGTCGCTGCCGTCTACCGGGCCGCACAGAGCGAGGCCCGGATCGGAGGCGACGCGTACGCCGTCGAGGACACCCCGTACGGCGTGCGGCTGCTCATCGCCGACGTGCGCGGCAAGGGCCTGGAGGCGGTCGGCGCCGTCTCGGTACTGCTCGGCGCCTTCCGTGAGGCGTCGCAGTGGTCCCCGGACCTTGGGGCGCTCGCCGGACGCCTGGAGCAGGCCCTCGTCCGGGAGGCGCGCCGCCGCAACGGCGAGGAGCTGCAGGAAGGATTCGTCACTGCCCTGCTCGGCGAGTTCGACCCCGACGGCTCCACGGTGCGCCTGCTCAACCGGGGCCACCCCGCGCCGTACCTCCTCCAGGCGTCGGCCCCGCCCCGCCCGCTCGACGCCTCGGCGCCCGACCTCCCGCTGTGCCTGGGGCCGCTGGGCGAGGAGCGCTCGGCCCCCGACAGCTTCGCCCTCCCGCCCGGTGCGACATTGCTGCTGGTCACGGACGGAGTGACGGAGGCACGCAACAAGGCGGGCGCCTTCTACGACGCGCGCGCCCGCCTGACCGGCCGTGGTCCCTTCGCGCGGCCGCAGGATGCGGTCGACACCCTGATGCGCGACGTCGAACGCTGGACGAGCGGCCGCCGCGCGGACGACATGGCGGTCCTCGCGGTCACCCACGGCACGGCTTGCCCAGAGGCCTTCATGCCGTCACATTGACGGCATGACGACAGGCCCAGCCTTTGCTGCCGTGTGTCTGGCAGCTGCGCCACAACTTCATGGCGTATGACGCCTCGCACGTAGCACTCGCGGAAAACCTCGGCGCGCGACTCATCACGTGCGACCCGAAGTTCGGCGACGGCTCCGGGGCTCGCTGCGCGATAACCGTCATCGAAGGGTGACCACCTCGCGCTGCGCGGCGCCCGTGATCTCACGGATGCCGGTGAGGATCGGCCGCAGCGCATCACGGCCGGATGCGTTCTCGGCGGCGGCCTCGAGTTCACGAAGCCGCCGGCGCGGGCGGGGAAGCGCTGGATGGCGACGAACTCTCCCCACCGTTGGAGGAAGGATCGCAGTGGGGCAATGGTGCTCTGGGCCGCTGATTGTCCCGCGGCTTCGTCCAGGTGTTCCAGGTGTTCCATGAAGGCGGGCAGGTGCGCGGGGGCGATCTGCGCGACCGCTGAGCGCAGGGCTCGCGGCATCAGGGCAGGCATGGAGATGAGGGGCCCGTCGGGCGTGGTGCGGTGGACGGTCATGTGCCTCTCCCGGCGGCGGACGGGTCGATCACCGCGACGCAGCTCGTGGCCGCACCCGAAGCCGAGCGTACGCCGTGTGGGGTTCTTCGCGGGCCGCTACCGCCCGAAGCCCACCGCCAGTGGCATGCGCAGGCCGAGCGGTGGCGGCGCGGCCAGCGCGTCCGTCACCGGGCGGGCGAAGGCGCGGCCGCAGAGCGTGCCCAGGGTGAAATCGGCCGCCAGGGCGAAGACTTCGGTGCGGTGCTGGTGGAGCGAGTGGCCGTCGGAGTGGACTTCGAAGCGGCAGACGTTCGGGTTGACCTTCTTCGCGCGCTCGGCGAAGCGGTACGACAGGTCCGGATCGGAGGTGCCGTCATCGGTGCCGTGGGCGATCAGGACGTGGCGGCCGACGAGGTGCCTGACCGGTTCCGGCTCCTGGGCCTCCTGACTGGGAGGAAGCCAGGGGGCGAGCGCCACCACGGAGTTGACGGCGGGGTGGCCTGCGGCGCGCAGCGCGGCGCGGGCACCCATGTCCACGCCGGCCAGGCACACCGGCACGTCGCCGTAGCGCCGTACGACCTCGTCCACCGCCCATTCGGCGTCCGCCGCGGGATGCGCGTGGCCGCCGTTCCAGCCGCGGAAGCGGTAGTGGACGATGTGGGCCACGAGCCCCTCGGTGCGCCCGGCCCGCACCAGGCGGCGGGCGAGCGGGAGCGCCGCCGCGGCGGCCACGGGGGAGCGGCGGCGCGTGCTCACCGGGCTGCCCGCGGGCAGCACGAGCACCGCCGCGCGGACGGCCGAACCCGTCCCCGCGCCGATCGCACGTCCCAATCTCGCCCCACGCACCGGTAAAGCTTGCGAAGCCATGGCAAAACCTTGGCAGAAGGAGAGGTGCGTTCCACCTGGCCGTCAGGTCAATCTTCGGTATCGGATCGGGACCGGATCCTGGACGACGCGCTCTCTACGCGCGTAGGAGCTAGCATCGGTGAATGCAGAGCGAGAGCATCACACCCGGTACCCCTGGCCCCTCCGGCGCCCCCGGCGCGCCCGCCATGGACCACATCCGCCGGGCACCCAAAGCCGTGCTTCACGATCACCTCGACGGCGGACTGCGCCCCGCCACCATCGTCGAACTCGCCGACGCCGTCGGCTACGGCGACCTGCCGGAGACCGACCCGGCGCAGCTCGCCATCTGGTTCCGTGAGGCCGCGGACTCGCCGGCGCTCGAAGGCGGGGCCGGGCTCGAACGGTACCTGGAGACCTTCGCCCACACCTGCGCCGTCATGCAGACCCGCGACGCGCTCTTCAGGGTCGCCGCCGAGTGCGCCGAGGACCTCGCCGCCGACGGGGTCGTCTACGCCGAGGTGCGCTACGCCCCCGAACAGCACCTGGAGGCCGGGCTCACCCTCGAAGAGGTCGTCGAAGCCGTCAACGAGGGATTCCGTGAAGGCGAGCGGCGAGCCCTCGCCGCGGGCCACCGCATCCGCGTTGGGGCGCTGCTCACCGCGATGCGCCACGCCGCCCGGTCGCTGGAGATCGCCGAGCTCGCCAACCGCTACCGCGACCTCGGCGTCGTCGGCTTCGACATCGCGGGCGCCGAGGCGGGCTTCCCGCCCACCCGTCACCTCGACGCGTTCGAATACCTCAAGCGCGAGAACAACCACTTCACCATCCACGCCGGCGAGGCCTTCGGCCTGCCGTCGATCTGGCAGGCGCTGCAGTGGTGCGGCGCCGACCGGCTCGGCCACGGCGTGCGGCTGATCGACGACATCCAGGTGGCGCACGACGGTTCGGTGAAGCTCGGGCGGCTGGCCGCGTACGTAAGGGACAAGCGTGTCCCGCTGGAGATGTGCCCGACCTCCAATCTCCAGACGGGTGCCGCGCCGTCGTACGCCGAGCATCCCATCGGGCTGCTCCGCCGACTGCATTTCCGGGTGACCGTCAACACCGATAACCGCTTGATGGGCGGAACGAGCATGAGCCAGGAGTTCGCACACCTGGTGAACGCTTTCGGATACACGCTCGACGACATGCAGTGGTTCACCGTCAATGCGATGAAGTCGGCGTTCATTCCTTTTGACGAACGTCTCGCGATGATCAACGACGTGATCAAGCCGGGTTACGCGGAGTTGAAATCCGAGTGGCTGTTCCGGCAGGCGGCCGCGGAAACCGCTGTGGCCAGCGAATCCACCCGGGACCAGGGGGTTGGGCAGGGCTGACGGTACCCGCGCCGGGCGCGGGAGGGGCTTGCGTCAGCACCGGGCGGCGCCCGCTCCCGGTTGATTGCGCGGCCAGCAGCACTTGGCTAGCGTCTGCGAATGGTGATCACTTCGTAACCAGGCGTGATCTCCCTTCGCCGGGCGACCGGCTGCCGGACGCGTGAATTCGGGTGCCGACGGTGCCGAATCCACGGCATTCGATGTTGCACATCCGACGTCACGCTCCGGAATTCCGAGGTAAGGCCTCAGCGCCTCCCCTGGCCCCGGGCCGGGGGCGCCCTTTTGCGGACCGAAACAAGCCACCCCTGAGGATGTAATTCGATGAAGACGGGAACCATCAAGACCCTCGGTGCCGCCGCGCTCGGCGTGGCCTTCGCCGCTGCCGCGGCGGGGACTGCGAGCGCCGCCCCCGTGACCTCGGCGCTGCCGAGCCTCCCTGGGACGGACGGTGCGACCTCGGCGGTGGGCAACATCACCAAGGCAGCGCCGGACCAGGTCGGCAAGACCGAGGACGCGATCAAGAGCGCCCCCAACACCCTCAAGGCCGCTCTGCCGAACACGGGCAACCAGGGCAACAGCGGACTGCTCGGCGGCCTGCAGGCCGGCCAACTGCCGGGCGCCGACGGCCTCGGCTGAGCCCGGCCGCACCCGAACGGGCCGCACCCCTGCTGCGTCCGCGTCGCAGGGGGCGGCCCGCTTGCTGCGCGCGCGCCGACGCGCCGGGCCGGTGGCTCAGCGTGCGGCGAAGCCCCGCGTGCTGCCCTCACCCGGCATCAGCACCCACAGCGCCAGATAGACCAGGAACTGCGGCCCGGGCAGCAGACAGGAGAGCAGGAAGATCACCCGCATCATCCCCGCGGAGATCCCGAAGCGGTCGGCCAGGTCGGCGCAGACTCCGGCGATCATCCGGCCGTTGCGGGGTCGTACGAGTGCGGCGGCCATGGACAGCAGCTCCTTCGGTGGAGAACCGGCCGACCGGTCAGTGGACCGGTGCGGTGATGGACTGCCTCCACGCTACGGGTGCATACCGGCGCGAATCATCGCTCTACGGGGCGACCCCGACCCTGGAAATCGTCGGGGTCGGTCCCTGAGCCGGGACCACTGTGGGCCCGTAGCCGCACCGCCGCAGCAGCGCCCGCCCGCCCGGCACCACCGCGAGGTGGGCGATCGCCACGCCCGTCGCGTTGAGCAGCACGGCGTCCACGTCGAACAGGTGCCCGCCGAACCACGTCCGCACCACCTGCAGCGCGAACGAGACCATCAGGCCGGCGAAGACCGTGCGGGCGAACGACGCCGCACCCAGCACGTCCACCCGCCCACCGGCCAACGGCAACAGGACGCCGAGCGGCGCCAGCAGCAGCAGCCCGCCACCGAGCGGCCGCCACGCCTCGGACGGGCCCAGCGCCAGATCGGCCCGGATCGTGTGCAGCGGGGTGAAGTTGCCCGCGGCCACCCACGTCGCCGACTGCGGCCGCAGCAGGAACCAGGCCACGACCGCCAGGTACAACGCCGTGAGCACCACACCGGCAGGGCGCGCCCAGGCAATGGTTCGCGTTTGGACTACTCGCTGCACGTGGGGAATGACGTCCCCCACTTCCGTCCGGTTCCAGCTTTACCGGTCTTTCGCCTGGTTGGCTCAGACATTTCTCGGCTCAGCTCCGACATTTCTCATGAGACGCTCGTCCCGGCGGTCGCGCCCGCGTCCGGCCGGGTGCGCATAGCGTCGTCGCACTGGTAGCGGCGGGGCGGAACGCTGTCGTCCGGGCCCCCGAGCACCACGCTGTGGTCCGTGGAGCCCGCCGCCGTCCCCGCGAACGTGCACACCAGTTGGGCGGCCGCGAACGAGGGCAGGCCGTCGGGATCCTGGTTGAGCCGCAGCGTGTCGGCAGGATCCCCGTGGGCCGGGCCGCTGACGGAGAGTCCGCCGGGCACCTCGGAGGCGAAGCCCCCGTTCTCCTCGGCCGCATCCGGCTTGCTCTGCAACTCGGCCAGCAGCAGCCGCGCGGTGGCCAGCCGGTCGGTGGGAAGGCGCGGGATGATGCGCTCGACGGGTGCTACGCGCTGCGCGCACACCAGGTAGATCTGCACGCCCTGTGTGCGCTGTGCGCCCTGCACGCCCGCGGAGCCCGTGGCGGGCGTCGACGTTCCCGACAGCGGCACGGCGCACGAGACCCGGCTGGGCGCGGCGCCCGCGTCCACCGGCACGCTCGTGGACCGGATGCCGCAGCCCGCCACGGCGCTCAGGCCCAGCAGCGAAAGCGCCGTCACCACCACCGGCCGCCACTTCATTGCTGCTCCCCGCCCTCGGTGTCGTGGTCGTCCACGTCTGTGTTTGCGTCGGCGTCGTTCACCTCGTCGTGTTCGCACTCCTGCGATGCGTGCCGGTCGCCGTCGTCCCGGCCTTCGGAATCCTCCGGCGGGATCGGCAGCCGCATGGTGAACACCGCGCCGCCCTCCGGGCCGTTGGCCACCGTGATCGTCCCGCCGTGCAGGCGTACGTTCTCCATGGCGATGGACAGGCCCAGACCGCTGCCCTCGGAGCGGGCGCGTGAGGCATCGGCCTTGTAGAAGCGGTCGAAGACGTGCGGCAGGACCTCGGCCGGGATGCCGGGACCGTTGTCGGCGACCTCCACGACCACCTCCGCCGGCTCGGTGAGGTCCTCCCGCACCGACACTCGTACCGGCGATCCGCCGTGTTTGAGCGCATTGCCGATCAGATTGGCCAGCACCACATCTATCCGCCGCGGGTCGAGGCGGACGACGATGCCGCGCGGGGCGTCCAGTTCGACCGCGTCCAGCCAGGCGCGCGCGTCGATGCACGCCGTCACCAGGTCGGCGACGTCGATCGGATCGAGGTGCACCTTCGCGGTGCCCGCGTCGAAGCGGGTCACCTCCATCAGGTTCTCCACCAGATCGCCGAGCCGCCGCGTCTCGTCGACGACGAGCCGTACCGCCGGTGCGATCATCGGATCGAGTGAATCGGCCTCGTCCTCCAGCACTTCGGTCACCGCGGTGATGGCCGTGAGCGGTGTGCGCAGCTCGTGCGACATGTCGGCCACGAAGCGGCGCGACGCCTCCTCGCGGCTGCTCAACTCCTCGACCCTGCGCTGCAATGCCTCGGCCGCATTGTTGAACGTGTGTGACAGCTCGGCGAGTTCGTCGGTGCCCGACACCCGGAGCCGGGTGTCCAGATGGCCCTCGCCGAGCCGCCGTGCCGCGTCCCCGAGCCGCTGCACCGGACGCAACACGGTCGACGCGGCGGCCTGTGCCAGCAACGCCGCACCGATCAGGGCGAGGAGCGTTGCGATACCGAGTGACCAAGCGAGCGAATTGAGGTCCGAACGCTCGGCGTCGAGCGATTTGTACATGTAGCCGGTCGGGCCGTTGCCGATCATCTTGGCGCCGCCGACGAGGAACGGGCGCCCGCCGGGCGTCGTCCGCTGCCAGTACAGGTGGTACGTGGAGTGGTTGCCGCCGCCCAGCGGGCGTGCCTTCTCCACCGCCTTCTGCAGTGCGGCCGGCACCTGGTCGAGGGTGAAGACGTCACGGTCGGAGGTGGCGGCGCACTGGTTGCCGTCGGCGTCTCTTGAGATCAGCAGCACCTGGTAGTTCTGGGTGCTCTGCGCCATCCGGTCGGCCGCCTGCTGCAGCTCGTCGCAGGGCGGGTTGACGGGCAGCGAGCCGACGTTGCGCGTCATCGACGCCCGGAAGTCGTCGAGCGCCGCATTCTGCGCACGAGTGAGCACGGCGTCGCGGTTGAGCCAGTACGCGATGCCGGACGCGGAGACCGCGGCAGTCAGCGCCACTGCGGCGAACACCGCGACAAGGCGCAGCCGCAGGCTCCCGAACCGCAGCCGGGACAACCCCACGACCAGACGCTTCATGTGCGCCTCACCGCGCTTTTCACGACGGCGGGTCCAGCCGGTAGCCGACGCCCCGCACGGTGCGGATCAGCTTCGGGGACGACGGCACGTCCTCGACCTTCGCCCGCAGCCGCTGCACGCAGGCGTCGACAAGACGCGAGTCGCCCAGATAGTCGTGCTCCCACACCAGCCGCAGCAGCTGCTGGCGGGAGAGCGCCTGGCCCGGTCTGCGGCTCAGTTCCAGCAGCAGCCGCAGCTCGGTCGGGGTCAGCTGCAGGTCCTCGCCGTCCTTCGTCACGGTCATCGCCGATCGGTCGATCACAAGCGAGCCGAAAGAAGCGGCATCCGAGCTGTCGCGCTCCCCGCGCCGCAGCACCGCCCGGATACGAGCGTCGAGCACTCGCGGCTGGATCGGCTTGACGACGTAGTCGTCCGCACCCGATTCGAGGCCCACCACCACATCGATGTCGTCGCTGCGCGCCGTGAGCAGGATGATCGGCAGCTGGTCGGTCCGGCGGATCCGCCGGCACACCTCGAACCCGTCGATGCCGGGAAGCATCACGTCCAGCACGATCAGGTCGGGACGCTGCTCGCGCAGCCGGTCCAGACCGTCTTCGCCGGTCGCGGCGGCCACCACACGGTGGCCCTGCCGGGTCAGGGCAAGTTCAAGGCCGGTACGGATGGCGTCGTCGTCCTCGATAAGCAACAGGAAGGGCACGGGGGTCATTGTGGCCCAAGGGTGTGCGCCGTATCGAACCGTGAGCCGGACCACGCCTGCGTCCTCTGTTGCGAGGCTGTGACACTCGGCGGACAGGCTCATGAAAGTGGTCCGACAGTCTGGTGGAACGACGGCGGGCACCACCGCCGCGAACAACCGTCCGAATCCGTTTCCACCCACGGGGGCATGAGATGAGCGCCATGCACACCACCACCTCCACCGCGCCTGTGCGGCAGCGACCGCGCACCGCCGGGTGGAACACCGCAGAGCTGTCCGGTGCCGCCGCCGCGCGGGGGTGCGCTCGTGGCACCGGACGTACGCCCGTACGCCACCGCCCGCCCTACATGACGGCGATCGACGGCGGAGCCGTCTGCGAGGGCGAGCGGGAGGCCGCGACCGAAGCGGACTTCACGGCGTACGTCAACGAGCGCCGCGCCGCGCTCTACGCCACCGCCTACCACCTGACCGGCGACCGCCACGAGGCCGAGGACCTGCTGCAGAGCGCGCTGTTCTCGACCTACCGGGCCTGGGACCGGATCAGCGACAAGGCGGCGGTCGGCGGCTACCTGCGCCGCACCATGACCAACCTGCACATCAGCGCGTGGCGCCGCCGCAAGCTCAACGAGTACCCGACCGAGGAGCTCCCCGAGACCGCGGGCGACGCGGACACGATGAGCGGCACCGAGCTGCGCGCCGTGCTGTGGCAAGCCCTCGCCCGCATACCGGAGACGCAGCGCACGATGCTCGTGCTGCGCTACTACGAAGGCCGGACCGACCCGGAGATCGCCGACATCCTCGGCATCAGCGTCGGCACCGTCAAGAGCAGCATCTGGCGCTCGCTGCGGCGGCTGCGCGAGGACGAGGGGCTGGCCCGCGGGCGTGACGAGAGCGAGGCCTTCGGCGAGCTGGTCACCTGAGGCACACGAGGACGCGAGGACAGGGGGGACCGGGGGGGTTCCGGGGGAAACCGGAGGAACCGGGGGAATCCGGGGTGCGAAGGGGCGGGACCGTTCGGTCCCGCCCCTTCGTGCTGCTCGTATGTGCGTTTCGAGCGGTTGTGGACGATGCGCGTTCAATCAATTACCCTACGCTGTCAAGCCGCTTGTGTCCGCGATGTCAGGTAGGTCGCTATGCCGTCTATTCGTACCCGTCCCACCGCGCGCGCCCTGATGCGCTCCGCCGTCGCCCTGTCGGCCGCGGGCGCGGCCCTGGCAGCCGGCGCCGGAGCCGCCGCGGCCAACGGCAAGCCGTCGCACGATGCAGCGGGCCCGGTCGCGGCGGGCCCGGTCGGTGAGCTCAGTCCGGCGATCGCGCCGATCACACACCTGCAGCTCAACCCGCTGGGCCGCACCCCGGTCGACCCGACCACCAACGGCGTCGGTATCCAGCTCGCCGACTTCAAGCCGATCGCCACGACGGATCTGACGAAACCGCTCTCGGACGGCGATTCGATCTCCCAATTGCCGTATGTCGGCGAGGCGACACGGGCCCTTGTGGGGTGAGGGGACCGACGCCGCTGACGATCACACGCCGATCGGATGCCAGACGGTCTTCGTCTCGAGGAAGGCGAGCAGCCGCTCGGTGCCGGGGTCGGCCGCCCAGTCCACAGGCTGTGGACGCAGGACTCGCTTGAGGTTTCCGGTCGCCGCGATCTCGAGCTCCTTCGCCGTCTGCGAGGCTCCGGCTCCGGTCAGATCGATTGCATTGACATCCTGGTGCGCCGCCAGGTGCGGACCGATCTCCGCGGCCTTGCCCGAAAGGATGTTGACCACACCGGCCGGCAGGTCGGAGGTGGCGAGCACCTCGGCGAGCGAGAGCGCGGGCAGCGGGGCCCGCTCGGAGGCGATCACGACGGCCGTGTTGCCCGTTGCGATCACCGGTGCGAGCACCGACACCAGGCCGAGGAACGACGACTCCTGCGGCGCCAGCACCGCGACCACGCCGGTCGGCTCGGGGGTGGAGAGGTTGAAGTACGGACCGGCGACCGGGTTCGCCGCGCCCGCGATCTGCCCGATCTTGTCGGTCCAGCCCGCGTACCAGACCCAGCGATCGATGGTGGCGTCGACCACCGCGGCCGCCTTCGCCCTCGACAGTCCCTCGGCGTCGGCGACCTCACGGGCGAACTGCTCGCGGCGCCCCTCAAGCATCTCCGCGATCCGGTACAGGATCTGACCGCGGTTGTACGCGGTCGCGCCCGACCAGCCGGCGAACGCCTTGCGTGCGGCGACGACCGCGTCCCGTGCGTCCTTGCGGGAGGCCAGCGGTGCGTTGGCCAGCCACTTGCCCTTTGCGTCGGCCACCTCGTACACCCGCCCGCTCTCGCTGCGGGGGAACTTCCCCCCGAAGAACAGCTTGTAGGTCTTGAAAACGCTCAAACGCTCAGATTTCGCGTCAGACATTCAGATACGCCTCCAGACCGTGGCGGCCGCCCTCACGGCCGAAGCCCGACTCCTTGAAGCCGCCGAACGGCGAGGTCGGGTCGAACTTGTTGAACGTGTTGGCCCACACCACGCCCGCGCGGAGCTTGTCGGCCATCCACAGGATGCGCGAGCCCTTCTCCGTCCAGATCCCGGCTGACAGGCCATACGGCGTGTTGTTCGCCTTCTCCACGGCCTCGGCAGGAGTGCGGAACGTCAGCACCGACAGCACCGGCCCGAAGATCTCCTCACGCGCGATGCGGTGCGCCTGCGTGACGCCCGTGAACAGCGTCGGGGCGAACCAGAAGCCGGTGGACGGCAGCTCGCACGCCGGTGCCCAGCGCTCGGCGCCCTCTGCCTCGCCGCTGTCGGCGAGCGCGGTGATCCGGGCCAGTTGCTCGGCGGAGTTGATGGCGCCGATGTCGGTGTTCTTGTCGAGCGGGTCGCCGACGCGCAGCGTCGCCATGCGGCGCTTGAGCGAGTCGAGCACTTCGTCCGCGACCGACTCCTGCACCAGCAGGCGCGAGCCGGCGCAGCACACATGGCCCTGGTTGAAGAAGATCCCGTTGACGATTCCCTCGACGGCCTGGTCGACGGGCGCATCGTCGAAGACGATGTTGGCCGCTTTGCCGCCGAGTTCGAGGGTGAGCTTCTTGTCGGTGCCGGCCACCGTGCGGGCGATGGCCTTGCCGACCTCGGTCGACCCGGTGAAGGCCACCTTGTCGATCCCGGGGTGGGCGACGAGTTCGGCGCCGGTCGAGCCGTCACCGGTGAGGATGTTGACGACGCCCTTCGGCAGCCCCGCCTGGCGGCAGATGTCGGCGAAGAACAGCGCGGAGAGCGGGGTCGTCTCTGCGGGCTTGAGCACCACCGTGTTGCCGCAGGCCAGCGCGGGGGCGACCTTCCAGGCGAGCATCAGCAGCGGGAAGTTCCACGGGATGACCTGGCCCGCGACGCCCAGCGGCCTGGGATCGGGACCCCAGCCCGCGTACGAGAGCTTGTCGGCCCAGCCCGCGTAGTAGAAGAAGTGCGCGGCGACGAGCGGAAGATCGGTATCGCGCGATTCGCGGATCGGTTTTCCGTTGTCGAGCGATTCGAGCACAGCGAGCTCGCGTGAGCGTTCCTGGATGATCCGTGCAATGCGGAACAGATACTTGCCGCGCTCGGCGCCGGGCAGGGCGGACCACGACGAGTACGCCGTGCGCGCGGCCTTCACCGCCGCGTCGACATCGTCGCCGCCGGCATGGGCGACCTCGGAGAGCACTTCCTCGGACGACGGCGAGATCGACTTGAAGACCTTGCCGCCGGCCGCCTCGCGGAACTCGCCGTCGATGAACAGGCCGTAGGACGGCGCGATGTCGACGACCGCTCGCGACTCAGGTGCGGGTGCGTATGCGAAAGCCATCGTGACTCCTCAGTCCACCGTCACGTAATCGGGGCCGGAGTAGCGGCCCGAGCTGAGCTTCTGGCGCTGCATCAGCAGGTCGTTGAGCAGACTGGAGGCCCCGAAGCGGAACCACTGCGGGCTCAGCCACTCCTCGCCCAGCGTCTCGTTCACCATCACCAGATACTTGATCGCGTCCTTGGTCGTCCGGATGCCGCCGGCCGGCTTCACCCCCACCTGTACCCCGGTGGCGGCGCGGAAGTCGCGTACCGCCTCCAGCATCAGCAGGGTGTTGGGCGGGGTGGCGTTGACGGCCACCTTCCCGGTCGAGGTCTTGATGAAGTCGGCACCGGCCAGCATCGCCAGCCACGAGCAGCGGCGGATGTTGTCGTACGTCGCCAGTTCACCGTTCTCGAAGATCACCTTCAGGTGCGCGGACGTCCCGTCCGCGCGGCCGCACGTCTGCTTGACGGCCTTGATCTCCTCGAAGACCTGCATGTACCGCCCGGAGAGAAAGGCGCCGCGGTCGATGACCATGTCGACCTCGTCCGCGCCCGCGGCCACCGCATCGGCGGTGTCCGCGAGCTTGACCTGCAACGACGCACGTCCGGCGGGGAATGCGGTGGCCACCGAGGCAACGTGCACAGGGGGGCTTCCGGCCCCGGACAGTGCCTCCTTGGCGGTCTTCACCATGTCCGGGTAGACGCAGATCGCGGCGACGCGCGGCGTCGTACGGTCCGCGGGGTCGGGGTGGACGCCCTTGGCGCACAACGCCCGGACCTTGCCCGGGGTGTCCGCGCCTTCCAGGGTGGTCAGGTCGATCATCGAGATCGCCAGATCGATGGCGTACGCCTTTGCGGTCGTCTTGATCGAACGGGTGCCGAGCATGGCGGCGCGGCCTTCGAGGCCGACCGCGTCGACTCCGGGCAGTCCGTGCAGGAAGCGGCGCAGTGCTGCGTCGGACGCGGTGACGTCGGCCATCGACGCCAGCCGCCCGGCGGCCTCCGGGCCGTGAGCTGGAACAGTGGGCATGGTCACCAGCGGAGCATATCTACGCGCGTAGCGGCTGTCATCCCCCACCCAGCCGCCGACGCCGATCGATGCGATACCGCAACCCGCACTCGCCTGCCCCGGACCTGCCCCGGACCTGCAGCGATCGGCCGCCCCGGACCTGCCGCGATCGCGCCGCCCCGCCGTCGTGCAGAATCGGTCGCATGACGACCCCGAAGTCCGAAGCTCCCCGCCCGCACTACGCCGACCGTGCCTTCCGCTCCCCGATGGGCGTACTCGGCGGCGTGCTGCTGCTCGGGCTCGGCGGTTGGATGGCCGGCGACGCGATGGTGCAGGGCACCGGGCGCGCTCCCTGGCTCGCGCTCGCTGCGGTGATCGCTCTTGCACCGCTGGTGATCGCTTTCACCCTCCGCCCTGTCGTCTACGCAAGCGATGTACGAATGCTCGTACGCAACCCGTTCCGCACCATCACCATCCCGTGGGCACAGATCACGGAGCTGCGATCGGGCTTCTCCAACGAGGTCCTCGTCGACGGCGTGAAGTACCAGCTGTGGTCGGTCCCCGTCTCGCTGCGCGCCCGCAAGAAGGCGACCCGCCGCACCGCCCGGCAGCTCCAGGGCGCGGACGCCGATCAGGCCCCGGCGCGCCCCTCGTCCGACCAGGACATGGAGCACCTGCGCGAACTCGCCCAGCGGAACGCGACCAACGAGGGCGCGAAGGGCGAGATCACCGTCCGCTGGGCCTACGAGATCATCGCGCCCGCCGTCGCGGGCGCGATCGTCTTCGCTGTCCTGCTGGCCACGGGTTAGACCCGGTCCGGACCGGGTGCCTGGATCCCGGCCGCCGCCGACAGGTCCTTCTTCATCTCCGCGAGCACCGAGGACGCGGTGACCCGGGCCTGTGCCAGCGCCTGCGCCGACCCGACCGGAACGACCGCCTCCAGGTAGCACTTGAGCTTCGGTTCCGTACCGCTCGGCCGGACGATCACGCGCGCCGACTCCACTCTGCTGTCGCCCGCCAGCCGATAGCGCAGACCGTCGGTGGGCGGGAGCGTCTCGCTTCCCTTGCTGAGATCCTCCGCCGAGACGACCGCAAGGCCCGCAAGGCGGGACGGCGGTCGCTCGCGCAACCGCGCCATCGCGTCGGCGATCAGCGACAGGTCGGCGACCCGCACCGACAGCTGGTCCGTCGCGTGCAGACCGTGCTCCAGCGCGAGCTCGTCGAGCAGTCCGGTGAGTGTGCGGCCGGAGCGCTTGAGCGACGCGGCGAGCTCAGCGACGACCAGGGCGGCCGTGATGCCGTCCTTGTCCCGTACGCCCTCAGGGTCGACGCAGTAGCCGAGCGCCTCCTCGTACCCGTACCGAAGGCCCGGCACACGCGCGATCCACTTGAAGCCGGTGAGCGTGTCCGCGTACTCGACACCCGCCGACGCCGCGATCCGCGACAGCAACGAGCTGGAGACGATCGACGCCGCGAACGTCCCCGATGCGCGACCGCCGTCCACCAGATGCGCCGCCAGCAGCGCACCGACCTCGTCGCCACGCAGCATCCGCCACCCCGACGCCTCACCCGCGTCCGGGACGGCGACCGCGCAGCGGTCCGCGTCCGGATCGTTGGCGATGACGATGTCGGGCCGGGCCGCGGAAGCGGTGGTGAACGCCATGTCCATCGCCCCCGGTTCCTCGGGGTTGGGGAAGGCGACGGTGGGGAAATCAGGATCCGGTTCTGCCTGCATGGGCACGACGACCGGCGCCGGGAAACCCGCCTGCGTGAACGCCGCGCTCAGCACGTCCCGCCCCACCCCGTGCAGCGGCGTGTAGACGACCGACACATCGCGCGGCCCGTCCGGCGACACGACGGAAACCGCCCGCGCCAGATACGCATCGACGACCTCCTCGCCGAGCACCTCCCAGCTGCCCTCGTCCGCGAGTTCCACACCGGCCAGCGGGCCGACGGCGGCGATCCGTTCAGCGATCTCAGCGTCGGCGGGCGGCACGATCTGCGAGCCGTCGCCCAGGTAGACCTTGTAGCCGTTGTCGCGCGGTGGGTTGTGGCTGGCGGTCACCATCACGCCGGCGGCCGCGCCCAGATGACGGATCGCGAACGCGAGTACGGGAGTCGGCAGCGGCCGCGGCAGCAGCGCGGCACGCAGCCCGGCACCGGCCATGACGGCGGCGGTGTCCCGTGCGAAGTCGTACGACTTGTGGCGCGCGTCGTACCCGATCACGACCAGGCCGCCTGCCTGTCCCTGCGCCTTCAGGTATGCCGCAAGCCCGGCGGCGGCCCGGATCACCACGGCGCGGTTCATCCGCATGGGCCCCGCGCCCAGCTCGCCGCGGAGCCCCGCGGTGCCGAACTGCAGCGTCCCGCTGAAGCGGTCGGCGATCTCGGCCTCGGCCTGCGGCGTGCCCGCGTCGAGCAGGGCCGCCAACTCGGCCCGGGTCTGCGGGTCCGGGTCCTCCGCAAGCCATGCGCGGGCCCGGGACAGCGTGTCGATTCCCAACGGGGACTCCTTAGAGACGGCCGAGCACCTGTGCGAGGAGGCTGCCCATCCGGGTGGCGGAGTCGCGTCCGGCCTCCAGCACCTCTTCGTGGTTGAGCGGCGCTCCCGTCATGCCGGCGGCGAGGTTGGTCACCAGGGAGATGCCGAGCACCTCGGCGCCGGCCTCGCGGGCGGCGATCGCTTCGAGCGTCGTCGACATGCCGACCAGGTCCCCACCGATCGCCCGAACCATGCCGATCTCGGCCGGCGTCTCGTAGTGCGGGCCGGGGAGCTGGACGTAGACGCCCTCGGTGAGGGTCGGATCGACCTCCTTGCACAGCGCGCGCAGCCGCGGCGAGTACAGGTCCGTCAGATCGACGAAGTTGGCGCCGACGATGGGCGAGGTCGCCGTCATGTTGATGTGGTCGCTGATGAGGACCGCCTCACCGGGGCGGAAGGCGGGGCGCAGGCCCCCGCATCCGTTGGTGAGCACCACGGTCTTGCAGCCGGCGGCGACGGCCGTGCGCACACCGTGCACGACGGCGGCCACGCCGCGCCCCTCGTACAGGTGGGTGCGGCCCAGGAAGATCAGCGCGCGCTTGTCGCCGACGCGTACGGACCGCACCTTGCCGGCGTGGCCGGCGACGGCGGGCGGGGGGAAGCCGGGGAGGTCGGTGACGGGGAATTCATGGTCGGCTGCGCCGAGGGCGTCGGCGGCGGGGACCCAGCCGGAGCCCATGACGAGGGCGACGTCGTGGGAGGAGGCGCCCGTCAGCTCGCGCAGGCGGGACGCGGCGTCTTCGGCGGCGGCGTAGGGGTCGGGGGAAGGAGTTGCGTTCACGCGCATGAGGGTAACCGGTAATCGCCTACGCGCGTAGACGCCTCCCGGCGCGGGATCGCGATATTTGGGCGTTCGCCCAATTGACGCGGGCCCCGTGACTGGTCTGGTCACGTGTCCGGGCTCACGTGCGCCTTGGCGCTGCGCGCCGGCTTCCCGGTGGCGTGATTGGCCTGATCACGTGCGCCTGGCCGCCGTCGGCCCGATGGCGTGATTGGCCTGATCACGTGCCCGGGCTCACGTGCGCGCGGCACCGCTGGCGTGATTGGCCCGGTCGCGTGTCTGGGGGCGCGTTGCGCCGTGGCGTGGTTGGGGGGGTCGGTGCCGCTGTGGGGTGCCTCCTCGGCGCTCGAACGTCAGGTGGCCTGCTTTGTGTGCCGCGCGGTTGTTCTCGTCGCCTGCGGGGGCACCCCTGCGCG
>NZ_JANFNG010000013.1 GCF_024436035.1 Streptomyces humicola | reverse complement strand
CCCGCCCGGAATAGCGGCGCCTCGTGGCGCACCAGGGCGTACTTCCAGTCGATCCTGCCGCGGACCGCGTCGGCTGCCTGGCGGTCCGTCAGCCGCTCGGCGAACTGCATCACCGACACCACTGCCAGCATCCCCGGCGACAACCCCGCCCCACCCCGCGCGGGGAACGCTGCCACGAAGTCCGCGTCCTGAAACAGCACCCCCAACTCGTCACGGACCCGCATCGCCAGACAGCCCTTGAGGAAAGCCGCCTTGGCCACCCGCACGGTGGTCTCGGGGATCTCGGGAGCGGGGACAGGACGCAGCGACACCGCCGATCCTCCTCACTTCCCCGCGAACAGGCCGATCACCAAAACCATCCCACGCCGAGAACCTGCGCGTCAGAGGTTCTCAAGAATCGAGCGACAGAGTCCCGCAGTGCACCAACCGGCTACTGATCTTCGACAGAGGTCACGCGGAGAAACTCCTTCACGACTACGCACGTCACTTCAACAGCCACCGGCCCCACCAAGGCCGAAACCAGCTCGCGCCGTTCGACGACCCCAACGTCATACCGCTACCGACAGCCCGGATCGAACGCCGACAGGCTGTCACAGGCCTCATCAACGAAGACCACCGAGCAAGCTGACCACCAGCGAAACTCCAGCTCGCAGCCAAGCCATTTTGAAGCGCTACGGGGGCGATCGGGCTTCCCGACGGCAGTCTCACATAGAAATCTCACAGAAAGGGCGACTCACGGAAAAATTATCTTAGGATAGCCAAGGGTAATCCCCTTTAGCTAAAGTGGCGGCTTTATCGAATGAAAGCCGCCACAACGCCAGCAAGGATGGCCGCAGCCAGGAAAATATCTGACGACCAGCACCGCCGTATCAAATGTTTCTGGGCGGGAGCGGCCTTTTCGGGTGGCAGCGGGGATTTAGGCAACCGACTACCCACATCGCTGGCAGCCTGATCAGATGTTCCATAGTGTTTGTCAACAAGCGATCCGCCGAAGGCGAAGACTCTGATTGTATCACCGTGAACAGTCGACATCGAGAGGCCGCCGGTTGAGCTTAGCCCGACACTCTTGACGGAGGCGTAAGCGACCTCTTGAGAGCTTATCGGATTGTCCACGCGTAGAGAGTTCGCCAACAGCACGATCTTGCATGTGCCGATTCTCCGGAGAAGTGCGGTCACGCCGCAGAACACACAGGCCACAATCCATACATCATGATAATTTTCGTGACTAATGGATGTTTTCACCCCGAATGGATAAATAGTCCATATTGTCACGATACCGACCCAGGTCGCCATGGACCATGACCGCCGTTGAATCACTCGCTCATCGCGACCCGCGACACCTTTTTGCTGCATCATCGCAGTTTAGCACCCCCGGCCGTTAAGGGCGCTTGCGTTACCGGCCCCACAGAATAGCCAGGAAAGCTGCGCATTCACCCCGATATTCAAGGCAGTCCGCCCGGGGTCAACGACCCTTACCGTCTGGGTTGCCCAGCCTTTTCGTCCTCCGCCAACGCCGGTGTCATAGCCCATCTTGGTTCTGTAGAGCGGAACTTCCACTTCGGCGCGAGTCGCAGCGTTGCCCCGAAAGGCTTCATTCCAGTCCGCTGCGCCGATCCCATCCATACCCATTGCCCGGGCAACGCCTCCTGCGGCGAGTCCGCCTCCAACGGTCCAGCCAAGAGATTGGAGGTAGCCCCCTGTATCAAATTTCCCTGTCTTTACCCAGTCGCCACCATACTGGACTGTTGACGCCACAACTCCCACCACAATGCATGCGCCGGCCGAGACGAAGAGACATGCGGCGAAGGCACCGGCCGGGATGATTATGTTCTTCCAATTATCCCAGGTGGTCAAGAATTTGAATGCCGTGTCGATGGAATTGTGGCGCTGCAGAGCTTCCCCTTCTGCAGCTGCAGCCGCAGCCTCTTGGGCAGCAGAGTTGGCATTCTCTAGGCACGCCCGATTGCAGGTGCTCGGCATGCCGCCGCCGGTGTGCGTGACGGGTTCCGTTACGGGAGCCGGTGGCGGTGTGCATATGCCGTAGCTCTCGAGGTATTCGGTGCACGAGCCTGGGTAGGATGCGCCGGTGCCGCCTCCGGTTGCCGGGTTGCCGGTGTTTCCGCAGGGGCTGTCGCCGTTTTGGCCGCATTCGGAGCGTTGGCCGGAGGGGTCGCTGCCGGTGGTGGGGTTGTTGCCGGCGTAGTCGTAGCCGGCGAGTTGGGTGGGGTCGTTGGTTTCGAGGAGGGGGTCGGGTGAGAGGAAGCGTCCGGTGGTGGGGTCGTATTCGCGGGCGCCGAGGTTTTCGAGGCTGGTGGTGGGGTCGGGGGTGCCGCCGACGTAGCCCTTGTCGCCGGGCCATGTGGTAGGGGCGGTGCCGCGGGTGTCGCCGAAGGGTGTGTATTGGCGGCGGGTGAGGTTGAGGGTTTGGTAGTCGATGGCGAGGGTGTCGGTGTCTTGCCGGTCGGGGATGAGGTACTGGACGTCGCCGGTACTGGAGCGTTCGGCGGTGGTTATGCCGCCGGTGGTGTAGTAGCGGGTGCCGGACAGGGTCTGGGTGCTGCCGCTGGTGGTGTCGACGATCTGTTCGTCGCTGAGGTAGACGGTGGCCTGGCCGGGGTCGGTGCGTAGGACGAGGTTTCCGTCGGTGTCGTAGAGGTAGTTGGTGGAGCCGCTGCTGGTGGTGTCGGTGGCGAGTTTGCCCTGGTCATTCCAGGTGAGCGTCTGGTTGCCGTCGGCGCCTCCGCTAATGGAGGTGGTGTTGCCGGAGGCGTCGTAGGTGTAGCTGGCGGTTTGGTTGCTGGCGTTGGGGCCGGTGGCGGTGGTGTTGGTGAGGGTGTGGGGCTGGTCGGTGGAGGATCCTGCGGCAGGGTAGTTGTAGGTGGTGCTGGTGTCGTTGGCGGTGTTACCGGTGGTGTCGTGGTCGGTCTGGCTGGCTCGGTCTCCCGCGGCGTCGTAGGTCCAGCTCTGCCAGTACGGGTTCGGTCCGCCGACGCTGCTGCTACTGCCAGGCGTCGGGGTCGCGGTGCAGTTGTCGGTGGCAGTCCACGCGGCGTTCAGGCGGGTGGCGTAGTCGTAGGTGAAGCACTGGGTGTCGGTGGTGGTGCCGCCGTTTTGGTTGTCGGTGGTGGAGGTGACCAGCCCGGCACCCGCGGAGATGTTGCGTTGGGTGTCGGAGTAGTTGTATTTGGTGTCGTCGACGATGGTGCTGCCAGTGCCGACGGTTGTCTGGGCGTCGGTCAGGGCGTTGGTCTGCGGGTCGTAGCTGAGGTTGAGGTAGACCGGTGTGGTCGAGGGGCCCATCGTGTATTGGACGGGCTTGCCGTAGTGGTCGTAGCCGACGGCGTTGACGTAGCCCCATGCGGCACTGCCTTGGTCGCTGCCGGTGCTGATGGGCTGACTGTAGTTGTCGTAGCCGTAGTTGATGGTCTCGCCGGGCAGGCCGCCGTCGGCCGAGTCGCTTTGAGAGCTCTCATTGCCGGCGACGTTGTAGGTATAGGACTTGGAGTAGCCGCCGGAGGGCTGCAGTGAGCTCTCGTTAGAGGGCAGATTCGCGAGGGTCTCGCGCGTGGCGGCGACTTTGGCCATGCCGGTGTAGCCCAGGATGGTCTGCGTGACCGAGGGGCTGGTGGTGCCCATCTGGTAGGAGGTCGACGCGGTCGGGTAGCCCTTTTCGAGCGTGTCGTAGGTCCAGGAGCCGATCACGTTGCTGCTGGACGGGCTGGCGTTGCCGGTTGTGTCGTACGCGGCGGTCTTGCGCCCGTCCGGGTCGTAGCTGTAGGTGGTCTGCTTGCCCCGGGCGTCGGTGGTGGTGATCAGCTGGCTGGCGTTGTCGTAGGTGTTGGTCGTGGTGCCGGTGTCCGGGTCGGTGGCGGAGGTGGTGTTGCCGAGCAGGTCGTACTGCCAGGACCAGGAGTTGCCGGCGGCGTCGGTCTCTGTGGCCTGCTTCCCGTTGGGGTAGTAGGTGTAGTGGGTGTCGGAGTAGTCCGAGGCCGGGTCACCCACCGGGTCGGCGGGGACGCCGGAGTGGTATTGGTACAGGTCGGTCGTGTTGCCGCGGGCATCCGTGATCACCGTTTGGGCGGTGCCGCCGGTGGGCGGGACGGTGGTGGTGAAGTTGCCGCCGTAGGTGTAGGTGGTCTGCCAGGTCTGGTTGGCGAGGGCGTAGGCGATGGCGGCTGTTTTGCGGCCGTCGCCGTCGTAGCTGTAGCCGGTCTCGGAGGGGATCTGGCCGTCCTGCGCCTGGACCAGCGTGCTGTTCGGGGTACCGGTGGTGTAGTACGGGTCGGTGGTCTTGGCGACCCAGCCGTCGGTGTTGTAGACGGTGTCGGTGATCGTCCGGCCGCCGTCCTCGGTCGACGCTTGCGTCTCCCGCGGGCGCAGCAGAGAGTCGTAGAGGACCTCGCTGACCCGGTAGGTCGACCCGTCGTTGTTGAGGGTGTTGGTGGTGACCATCGCCGGCGCAGTGTTGGCCGGGGGATTGTTTGAGAGCGTGTAGGAGTACGTCAGGCTGGCGTTGGTGATGCCGGGCTTGAACACGGCGGTCAGGCGGCCGAGCGCGTCGTACTGCTCCTTGGTCACATAGCTGGCGGGGTCGGTGGTCTGCAGGGCCAGGTCGCGTAGCGAGTCGTAGGTCGTGGTGGTGGCGTAGGTCTTGGGGTCGGTGACCTTGACGGAGGTGGGTTCGGCGCCGGTGGTGGGGGTGTAGGCGGTAGTGGTCGTGCGGTTGTCGGCGTCCTTCGAGGTCAGGGTGCGCCCGTACTCGTCCACGGTGGTGGTGGACTGCGTGGTGTAAGTGGGGGTGGAGCCGCTGTACGAGGTGGCCTTCTGCGCCATGGTGGCGTCGCCGATGGTGGGGGCGGTGCCGAAGGTGGTGGAGCCGTCGTAGAAGGTGCGGGTGTCGGAGACCGCGTCCTGCGGCAGCGATGGGGTGGTGGAGCAGTTCACCGACACCGTCTGCGTCTCGTCGGCCGCATCCAGGATCCAGGCGGTGGTGTTGTCCGCGTAGGTGGTGGTGGTGCACAGGTCGTCGGAGCTGGTGGAGACGTCCCCCAGTTCGTTGGTCTGGGTGACCCGGCCGTAGTTGTCGTGGGTGTAGTCGGTCTCCGTCTCGCGGGTGCTGCCGGAAGCGAGCGGAGTGTAGACACGCTGCTTGGCGGTGCCCGTGAAGAATGCCTGTTCGTTCGGCAGGCCGGAGACGGCATGAGTGGCAGTGGCCGTCGAGGTCCAGGGGTCGGTGATGGTGTCGGTGACGACGTTTCCGCTGTTCCAGCCGTTGTAGACGATCTTCTCGTATGTCAGCCCCTCGAACTGGTTCGAGTCGGTGACGGCGGGATCGCCGCGGGAGTCGCTGATTGACACCGACCGCGTGCCGCTGTTCGGGAGGGTGTCGCCGTCCATGCCCCGGAAGTAGGTGTAATCGGTCTCGGTGACCTGATCAGGGGCGGTGCCGGTGGCGACCTTCATGCCCTGGTAGCCGCGCCAGTCGTTCCAGGTGCGCTCATTGGAGGGGGTGAGCGGGTTGTCATCGTAGTGCCAGGCGGGATTGCCGATCGGGTAGTAGTGCGTGGTGATGGTGTCATTGACGCCGCCGCCGGTCGGGTCCTGCTGGGTGACGCCGGTGACGATGTACTTGTTGAACCAGTCCTCGATCGGCGACGTCTGACCCGTCGGCGTCCAATAGGCGGGGTAGCACAGCTGGGTGTTCTGGCTCGCATCCGCAGGCGTGCCGGAGCCGCAGGCGGCGGAGGAGTAGGCGACGTTGATGGTTGCGTCGGTCTCGGTGGTGATGGTGTTCAGGCGCTGGCGGGTGATCGGCGGATATCCGTCGGTGGTGTTCACACGGTTCGACAGCGGCGTGCCGGTGAGTGTGATGGACGGCACGGATATCGAAGAGGAGGAGCCGCCGGCGCTGGTGTCCTGCCCGGTGCGGGTGATCGAGGAGAGCCACAGCGAGGGAGTGGTGGCGTCCCCGGTCGCAGGGAAGGAGTGGTTGAAACTCCAGGAGTCGACGTTGGTCTCCGTGGTACCGACGAGGGCCTGGGTCTGGACGCCGGTCAGCTCGTACTCGGACCAGAACGTCGGGGAGTTGACCGAACAGGAGGATCCGTTGGTGCAATTCAGGTCGTAGGGGACGTCCGGCCAGTTCGAGGCGGTGGAGGACGACAGGGTCGAGGTGTCGCAGCCGGTGGCTGAGGTGTCGCAGCGGCCGTTGACGTTGAAGGTCACCTGCGCGGCGGGCGAGGTGGAGTACACCTGGCCGGCTCGCTGGCCGTACTTGATCTGGTGGAGGTAGCCGCCGCGGATGTAGGAGGTGTTCGCGGTGGTGCCCAGATCGCGGGCGTAGGAGTTGGTCTCGGTGTTGTAGAAGTACGAGATCGCATCCTGGTGGGGGTCGACGACGTAGTCGAGGTTCCACCGGTATGCCTGCTGGCACCACGAGTTGGCGAAGGTGGAGTTGTAGCACGGCTCCCCGGAGGCGGTGGCGTACACCGGTTCGGTCCACACGGAGTTCGTGGTTGTATCGCCGCTGGCGTAGCCGGGGAGCTGGTTCTCGCCGAAGTAGTACTGGGTGCCGTCCGGCGTGGTGACCACCCAGTACTCGCCGTTCTGCGCCCCGTTGGATGCGCCCATCTCGTACTGCACGCGCTCGTTGGAGTCGTTCTGCGGGTGCCAGGTGCCCGTGGAGTCGTCCTTGATCAGGGTTGTGGCCGTCCCGTTGAGGGACAAGGTGAGGGTGTTGTTGTTCGACCAGCAGTTGTCCCAGGTCTGGGTCGAACCCGATGGATTCTGGTGGCAGGACTGGTACGACCGCTCGATGAAGCCGGGGCTGTATTCGAAACCGTCGCCTATAGGGGAGGCTTGGTTGTTGGTCGAGGAGGTCAGCCCGTCCTGGGATTGCGAGTTGTAGTCGAGGGAGACCTTCGGCTGGAGTCCGCCGGGGACGTTGGGCACATTGATCGGGTAGGACCAAGTGAAGGAATCCGAGCTGCCGCCTGCCTGCCAGGAATCTGACGGTTTGAGTGAGGTGGCGGTGAAGTCTCCGCCGCCGCCCCCGGCTGAAGAACTGGCCGCGAGGACCATGGGAGCTGTCTGCATCGCGGCGGACGACGTGGTGGCGGAGGGGGCAACATCACTGCCGAGCGTGATGTCACCGCGGAGTTGGCTGGTCTTGACGTCGTTGGCCGACGCGATGGGGGTCTGGGTACGGCAGCGCGGCAGGTTCGGGGTGGTGAGCGCGCAGGCCGGCAGTTGGACGAGGCGGAGGCGGGAGGGCCAGTCCGCGCCGAAGGCGCCGGCGAAGGTTCGATAGTCGAGGGCGATGCCGACCCTGCTCTCGCTGCTGCTGGAGTCCTTGCGGCCGACGGTCAGGAGCACGCCGTTGACGCCCGCTTGCGTGGCCTTGGCACGCGACAGAAGTTGCACCTTCGCACCTACGGGGGCAATCAGGGCGGGCGCGGTGGGGGCGTTTGCGCGGGTCACGCCGTTTTGAGGGGCACGGCCGATCCATATGGGCAGGGATCCAGCGCGCGTCTGTGCATCCGTTCTCGTTGCTCCGGTGGATGACTTGGTCGGCGATGGTGCGGTGGAGGCGAGCGTGACTGTTGCCGAGCCGGTGGGCCAGGAGACCTTCGGCGGGTGATAGACCGGCATCGCCTTGGGGGCGTGGTAGTGCGAGGTCACGGGCGTGACCGGGACCGGCTTGTCCTGCTGCAAAGGTGGTGCGTGGTGGGGGCTCGCGGCCGCGGCCGGTGCGGCCTGAAGTGCGCCCGAGATCAGAGCGGCGCACGTGGTAAGGGCCGTCAGTGCGCGAACGACGGTGCGGCGTCGCCATAGTCCCGCCCCAGTCATCCAGATGGGTCTGCCAGATGTGCCGCCGCGGCTGTCCCCGGAAGTCATAGCCACCCCGCCCCTCGTAACTCGGTGTTGGCCACAAGAGCCGAGCGGACGCTAGCAAGTGCACGTGCCACATGACCGACCCTCAGGAGATCTTTACTAACTGTTGAATAGTCAAGAACGTCGCAGAATGGTCACAAGATGGTCGAGTGGCTCCACTTCGTTCACGAAAGGTCTGGCGTGACGGGCTTTCGGGCTCATACCGTGCCTCCGGCCGGAACCACCGGCTCGTGGGAGGGGAGTACGGCTTGATGCCTCGACATGCGATTTCCCGTAGACGTGCCAGAACTGCCGTCGCTATAGCGGTCGTATTTGCCACCGCCGGTATGGGGCTTGCCCCGGCGCACGCGGACGACCCCCGCATCCCCGCACCAACGAACGCAGCCTTGGGCAGTCAGGCCACGCCCGGTCTGCCGAATTCGCCCGGTCTGCACATCGGCTCGGGCGCGCAATCCAACTACTCCTCCGGCCAGGAGGCTCCTGCCCCGGCCACCCCTACCGGGCCGTCGAACCTGACCACGTTGCCGAGTGGATACGGTGCGTCCCCCACGCAGCAGGCGGCGATGCAGGCGGCCTCTGCGCAGGCTGTCAAGACCGGAAGCCCGGTGGTGGTGAGCTCGCTCACCACGCCTGATGAGCAGGTCATGGCCGGCCCGAAGGGCGGCTATCAGCTGACGTCGAACGCCGAGCCGGTCCGAACCGAGCAGCACGGCCGCTGGCTACCGGTGAACATGACGCTGCAGCGGAACGCTGACGGCACGTGGTCTCCGGATGCGACCGCCTACGGCACGGTCGCCTTCTCTGGCGGCGGCAATACGCCTCTGGTCACCACCCACTTCGGCACCACCAACGTGACACTGTCCTGGCCGGGTAGTCTTCCCACCCCGGTCATCCACGACGCGACCGCGACCTACCCTTCGGTTCTTCCGTCAGTGGACCTGGTCGTTGCGGCCACCCCAAGCGGCGGCTTCACCGACACGCTCGTGGTCAAGTCCGCCGCGGCCGCCAAGAATCCAAAGCTGGCCACCCTCGCCCTGGGCACCACGGTCACCGGGGGCCGACTGGCCGCCACGACCGGCAGCAGCCTGGCCGTCTTCGATGGGCACGGGCACCAGCTGATGGACGCGCCGACCCCGTTGATGTGGGACTCCAACACGACCCTGCCTGCGCACCGCACAGCAACAGCTGGCGGGGGCAGCACGGTCAAGGCTGCCGCCGACCCCTCGGATGCCAGTCACCCCGGGCTGGCCGCCCGGATGGCCGTCGTCCGCCCGAAGGTCTTGGGCGCCTCGCTGTCTCTGACACCGGATCCGCGGATGCTCACCGCCCGCTCGACGGTCTTCCCGGTCTACATCGACCCGACCTTCAACTGGCACCCCTACGACCCGGCAGCTCCCTCGTTCGACGAGGTCAAGCAGGGCTGCCCGACGGTGTCCTTCTACGACCAGACCGGCTCCAACGCCGACAACGGCTATCTCGGTGTCGGTGACAACGGCTGGCAAGTCGGCGCATGCGACCCCGGCATCGAGCACGCGATCTACCAATGGCACCTGTCCTCCACGATCTGGGGCGCCCACATCAGCAGCGCCACCGTGGAAGCGGACGAGATCTACTCCGCCGCGTGCGGAGCCGGCTCCTACACGGTCAACCTGCACTGGTCCGGGGGCATCGGTTCGAGCACCGACTGGAACAACCGGCCCGGCTATCTGAGCTACTCCACCTCCGCGAACTTTCCTCGCGCTTACAACCCCACCTACTGCCCGAACAACGGGTCGGTCAGCGAGGGTCTCAACGTCACCTCCCCCATCGCCGACATGGCCTCCAGCCACGGCACCTCGTTCGCCGCAACACTCAGCGAGGACTCCGCCGAATCACGCGGCGACATCAACGGCTTCTCCCGCTTCTCCAACAACCCGGCCCTACAGGTCGAATACAACATCATTCCCTCCGCTCCGACCGCGTCGACGATGTCGGCGGTCTCCGGTGCTGATGACGCCGCTTGCGCCACCGGCTCGCCGTACCCGTACATGGGCAAGACCATCGCCAGCACCCCGCCGGTGCTCAAGGCGCGGGTGGCGGACCCGGACGGCGACAAGCTGCAGGCCACCTTCCAGTACTGGATCGACGGCTCCACCACCAAGAACTCCGGCGTCAGCGGAGACAACCTGAACAGCGGCTCGTACGCGACCTACAGCCTGCCCTCGTCCTTCACCTCCGGGCTGAGTAACGGCCAGGTCGTGGACTGGCAGGCCAAAATCACCGACGGTGAGGACTCCACCTCCTACTCCCAGTCGCCGACCTGCCACTTCACCGCCGAGCCCACCGCCCCGGACGCGCCGACCATCGCCTCGGAGAACAACCAATACCCCAACACGGACAACGGCGGCGGCCCCGGCGCGGCAGCGAACACGCCGGGCAAGTTCGACCTGTCCGTCACCGGCGGGGCCACCGCCACGAAGTTCGTCTACAACCTCGACGTCGCACCACCCACCACCAACCCGCCGGCCAACGAGGTCGTCACCGCCACCAACAACGCGGCGACGATCACGGTGACACCGCCCTCACCCGGCCCCCACACTCTGTGGGTCTACGCCGTCGACGCCGCCGGCGACATCTCCGGTGACCCCGGCTACGACTTCACAGCCACCGGAGACGCCACCACGCCGTGCGGCAGCCTGCAGGCGTGCATGGACAACACCGCCATCAGCCCCGACTCGAACATGTCACTCGGCGCGGCGGACGGCTACTCCAGCTTCTCCGCGACCGACCTGACCAACGCCGGCTGGAACAGCGGCGGCAAGGTCACCATCGACGGCGCCACCTTCACCCTGCCCGCCTACGGCTCCGGGCAGAAAGACAACGTCCTCGCCGCCAACCAGCAGGTCACCTTCAGCGGCTCCGGCAACGCGCTGATGTTCCTGGCCACCTCCACCAACGTCGCCTTCACCGACCCCGGGGCCCTCTCGAACGACGACACCGCCCCCTACGTGCCGCAGAACACCCCGATCTCCGGCAGCTGGTGCTTCAACGGCACCGACCCGGCCACCGCATGCGCGGCCACCGGAACCATCACCTACACCGACAACACCACCGCCCAGTACTCCCTGACCGTCCCCGACTGGATCACCGGCCCCTACTCCCTGGCCGGCGTGCAGCTACCGCACTGGAACAAGCCGTCGGGCCAGGTCACCAACAGCGCCACCCAGCCGAAGATCTACCCCTTCGCCGTGCCAATCGACCCGACCAAGACCATCAAATCCGTCACCCTGCCCGACGTCTCCAACCAGACCAACCAGTTCCAAGGCAGCACCGAGGCACTGCACATCTTCTCCATGGCCACCCGCAACACCACCACCGGCACCGCCGAAGCCAACGGCACCACCGTTGCCGCCCCCAGCGGCCAGTCGTGGACCGGCGGCTGGGCCAACCCCAACGAAGGCAGCTACAACTTCCAGGGCAGCAACTTCAACAACCAGACCTTCCGCATCGCCATGGCCCCGACCGTCTCCGGCAACACCGTGCGGATCAAGCTCGACAACGCCCTGGGCACCAGCGCACTGTCGATCGGGCACGCCACCATCGCCGTCGACTCCACCGACTCCAACGGCAACGCCACCCCCGCGGCCGCAGCGACCCCGACCACCCTCACCTTCTCCGGCAGCCAGTCGGTGACCATCCCCGAAGGCGGCATGGTCTACAGCGACCCACTCAGTTTCACCATCAACGCCGGCCAAGACCTGCTGGTCTCCTACCAGCTGTCCAACTCCGCGGCCTACCTCGTCCAGCACTCCGCTGCCAACGACGCCTATCAGTGGCTGACCGCCGTCGGTGCCGGCGACAAGACCACCGATACCACCGGCACCCCCTTCACCGGCACCGGCACCTACCAGGGCTGGTTCACCGACCTGGTCACCGACCTCGACGTCGCCACCTCAGGAACGCCTACCCAGGCGGTTCTCGGAGACCAGCTCACCGACTCCCAGCAGCCGAACGCCAAAGCCAACCTCAGCCAAGCCCGCCTGACGGACTACCTCTTGGACGACGAGATCACCGCACCGAACTCATTCGGCACGATCGCCGAAGGCATCTCGTCGAACCAGCTCATGACCGACTACGGGGAGACCAACAGCGTCGGCGCCCTGATCGGAGGACCCTCCGCGCTCTCCCGCATCGACCGCGACATCCTCGACCAACCAGGGATGAGCAACGTCATCATCGCCGAAGGACTCGAAGACCTCCTCTACGGCCGCCAGGCCACCGACCTGGACGCCAACGGCTACACCGCGCTCAACTCACAGCTCAATGGCTGGGGCCTCACCTCCACCTACGCATCGCTCACACCATGCGACAACTACGCGGGCGGCGGCGGAAAACCCAACGACCCCTGCAACACCTCCACCTCCGCCAATCCCCCCGTCGATGCCAACCGCATCGCCGTCAACAACTTCCTGCGCGGCGACAACCTGGGCAACCCGTTCGCCCCCAGCGGCCCCAAGGTCTTCTTCGCCGACACCGCCACCGCGCTGTCGGTACCCGACCCCAACAACAACACGCTGAACGAGCTCGACGCACCGGCCGACAACGGAGACCACGTCAACCTCACCACCACCGGCTACGCCGCCGAGGCCAACACCATCCTCCCACCCCACGACAGCTGGCCACTCAACGACGGCGGCGGCTTCACCGCGCAGGACAGCGCAGTCGCCGACCAAGCCCTGTCCACCTCCGGCGACGCCACCGTCGGCGCGGACCCACTCGCCTTGAACGGCACCACCACCTGGACCACCGACAACACCCGCGGCCAGACACTGACCTTCGACGGCAGCACCGGCTACGCCGCCGGCAGCGGTCCCGCCCTCAACACCGCCGGCAGCTACACCATCTCCGCCTGGGTCAACCTCTCCTCCCTGCCCACCGCAACCGCCACGATCGCCAGCCAGGACGGCAACGTAAACAGCCCCTTCTACCTCACCTGCACCAACTCCTCCTGGACCTTCGGCCTCTCCGACAGCGACGCCACCGGCGCCACCGTCCACCAAGCCACCGCAACCGGAGCCACCACCGGCTGGACCCACCTCGTCGGCGTCTACGTCGCACCATGGAAGGAAGCCGGCCTCTACGTCAACGGCCAACTCGCCGCCGTAATCACCGGCGTCACCTCCTGGAACTCCACCGGCCCGTTCACCCTCGGCCGCGACAAGACCAACGGCACCGACAGCGACTACTTCCCCGGCCAGATCAACAACGTCCAAACCTGGAACTACGCCCTCACCGGCGGACAAATCTCCGCCCTCTACCAGCAAATCCAATAACCCAGACCGGTGGTGGGCAAGCCGGACCCCCAGACCGGCCCGCCCACCACCCACCAGCCGCGCGTGATCCATCCCCGGATCGGCTTGGAGACGCTTTGAGCCGCTCGTGCTACAGGCGCCAGACTTCGGACAAGCCACGAGGCATACCTGCTGCCCTTGCGGCGTTACGGGCGCGAGCTGGGAGCCGATCGCCACCAGGTGTGGGCGAGCAGGCCAGCCGCCCGCTCCGCGATCTTCTTCATCGAGTGGGCTTGATCCGATTTGACAGACTCCTGGGACCATGGCTTTGGCTTCCGAGCGACGGAGGTATGGTCTCCGTCTCACATACCCACAGTCCGGGTCTCCCGGGGATTCACCGTTGCAGCCGAGCCCAGAGCAAGGCCGAGCCCCACCTCCGTCGAGATCCCCAACCGCGGGCAGCTGCCGTGCACGTGGACCCCACTGTCCCCTCCTATTGGGGCTCCAGCGGCGTCAGCAACGGACCCCAACGGATCAATACGGCACTCTACGGAGCTCCCGTCGTGGGAGTGCCCCGTCTGCGGCCACCAGTCAAGGGGTTTTGCCCGCCATTGACATGGCAAAGAGGAAGATCACCAGCCTTTCTGCACGGCCGACTTCGCGCGTGACCTGCGGCTACTGTCCTCGGCCCACGGTGATGGCGATCACGTCCGGCAGGGACAGGGGTGTCGCATGGGAGGCGTCGATCGCCGCTCCCACCGTCAAAACCATCAAGGGCTCCTTTGGCCTCTCGATGCACTGAGCATCCATCCCGATCGGGTGCCCCCAGCGCCGACCGGTTGACGACGGCGCCCTACGGCGCAGTACCACCGCATACGGCGCCCAAGGTCGACCGGATCGGGTGACGGATAAATCGGACCGGGTTGACGCGTCTGCGAGTGGGAGCACGAGGGCTCCCAGTTCGCTCCCACCCGGCTCCCATCCCAGAACCGACAAAGGCCGCTCCCGCTACCCGCGGAAACGGCCTTCGACCTGCGAAAACGCTGGTCGGGACGACAGGATTTGAACCTGCGACCCCTTGACCCCCAGCCGGGCGGCAATTCTCCCCTTGTGCTCCAATTTGATACTTCCGCAGCTCTGAGCCGCCGTCAAGCCCCTCTTGGGCGCTATACACCGACGCAGTCAAGTGCCCACAGCACGGAGAGATACGGGCGCCCCATCGCCCAGCCCGCTGGTCCCCCACCCTGGCTCTTCGATCCCGGAGGGGCGGGTGGCCGTCCGGGTTCAGCCGGATGCGTCCGGGCGTCTATCCGGCATGCATGTGCCCCGGATGCACTTATTAGCGCTCGTTTGCCGCCGGGGCTGCGGGCACCACTGCGCCCCATCCGAAAGCGAGGATGCCCATGCCAACTATCCGTGACGGACTTCACACCGCAGCTCCTGAGAGCGACGAAGTCACCCTGGTGCGCCCCTACGCGCTGACTCGAGGACGTACCCAGCCCAGGCTGCCGCTCCCCTCGGGGACCTTGATCCACACCGTGGGTGGTCAGCCGCCCAATACGGGGCTAGTGCCCGAGTTGTTGGATATCGTGGAGTTGTGCCGAACCCCACGTGGCATCACCGAGATCGCAACCACACTTGGCATCCCCCTCGGTGTCGCGGCGGTGCTGGTCTGCGACTTGGCGGACTCGGGGATCGTCACGTTCATCCGTCCACCCCTCATCTTCAGCCAGCGCCCGATCGAAGCCGCCCTCATTCGTCTCTTGTTCGACCTCCTCGACTCTGAAGGCCCGAGGGACTGACCTCGCCGTGATCCCTACCGTCGTCACCGACCCGCCTTTCTTCGCTGCTCTGCGGTGCGCAATCATTCCCCCCATCTCGCCAGCTGGCACTGGGACATGACCTTCGCCGAGCCGATACCATGTCGCGGCAGGGTTGAGGTTGTGGAAGGTTGATTGGGTCAATGCAGGACCACCCGGGCGAAGCACCGAGTCGGCCGACTCCCTCCCGCGCATGCTCGGCTGCAGACTATGTCCGGGAACTGAGGACGCTGAAGGTCTGGGCTGGTGACCCTTCCCTTCTTGAGCTGCGGCGGCGGACCGGCATTCCCACAAGTACACTCAGCGATGCGCTGAAGCTCGGTCGATGCTCTCTGCCGTCCCTCGAACTCATCCGGTCTCTAGCACGCGCTTGCGGTGTGCAGGCCGAAGGTTTGAAGGAGTGGGAGGATGCCTGGAGAAGACTTCGACAGGTCAGGGAACAGCAAACAGCGCTCACCTCAGGCCACGTTCATGAGGCGCTCCCATCGCGTAGTACGAGCACAGAGCCGCGTGGTGGAGTTGCGATCCCACGTCAGCTTCCGCCGGACGTACACGGGTTCACCGGCAGACGAGGTCACCTCATGGCCCTCGACGCCGCTGTCGGGTGCACGAAGCCAGCCGAGGCTCCGATCGCAATCGTCAGCGGTACTGCCGGCGTTGGTAAGACTTCGCTCGCGGTGCACTGGGCTCATCGCGCCGCGGGTGCCTACCCGGACGGTCAGCTCTATATCAACCTCCGTGGTCACTCACTGGATCCTGCCCTGAGCACTACGCAGGCGTTGGCGTTGTTGCTGCAGTCCTTGGGGGTGCCTAGCGGTAGCGTCCCGGTCGACGAGCAGGTCCAAATAGGCCTGTATCGGTCGCTTCTTTCGCAGCGCCGCATTCTCGTCCTGCTCGACAACGCCTCTGATGTGAACCAGGTTCGTCCCCTGTTGCCGGGCACTCCCCAAAATCAGGCCGTGATCACCAGCCGGGACAGCCTGGACAGCCTGGTGGTCCGGGAAGGCGCCCATCGCATAGCCCTGACAGAAATGGATCCCAGCGAATCCGTCCATCTACTGCGCACCGTCCTTGGAGCTTCACGGATCGACGCGGAGCCAGACGCCGCACAGGCCTTGGCCGACCTGTGCGCCGGCCTGCCGCTGGCCCTGCGCATCGTCGCCGCACAGCTGAGCGCTCATCCCGACAGGACGATCGCGGAACACGTCTGCGATCTACGCGATTCCGACCTACTGGACGAACTGCAAGTCCATGGAGATCCGGAAACAGCCGTCGCGGCGGCCATGGAGCTGTCGTACCGGACACTGCCCGAAGATGCGCTGCGCATGTTCCGGCTGTTGGCCCTGGTCCCAGGACCAACTGTCTCAAGGGACGCCGCTGCTGTCCTGGCTGACGTCACCCCCCGCGCCGCCTCTCGAAGCCTCACCCGTTTAACGAGAGCCCACCTTCTGGAGGAATATCGCCTCCATCGGTATCGGCGGCACGATCTGCTGTCCCTCTTCGCGCGCCGACTCGTCGACGAAATCGAGAACGATCACGACCAAACCGCCGCCACCGGACGTCTCTACGCCTGGTACCTGCAGACGGCCGATGCAGCTACGGGACTGATCACGCCGTCCGTATCTCACCATGAGCGAAAAGGCTGCCCGACCCTCGCTTCCCCCACCCATCTGCGAGCCAGCGCCGAAGCGGCAGCCTGGCTGGAGCAGGAGCGAGCAAACCTGATCGCCGCCGTCCACCGGGCAGCAGACGCCGGACACCCAAACATGGCATGGCACCTTGTCGACGCCCTTCGCGGACACTTCTAAATGCTGCGCAGCGATGTGGATTGGGTGGATAGTGCACGCACGGCACTCCAACTAGCAGAAAAGCACGGCGATCTCATCGGCGTCGCGGCAATGTACAGCTCACTCGCGATAGCAGCCAACTGTCGAGGAGACCTCAGAGGATCCGCCAAGGACTTCCGACACGCCCTGAAGCTCTACGAGGAGATCGATGACCTCAACGGTCAATCGCAGTCACTCGTAGGCCTGGGGGACGCCATACACAAAACCGGGAGCCTGCCGGACGCCGCCTCTCTCTTTCAGCGTTCACTCAAGCTGCACCCGGAGCCCATCCGCTATCACGTCATCCCCGTGCTCGACCTGGCGGCAGTCCACCGCGACATGGGCGACCTGCCCACAGCTCACCGCTTCGCAGCCACATCGGTCGACTTGGCCCACCGCTTCGACGTCGGGGCTCGAGTCTCCACCGCCTTGACAACTCTGGGATCGATCGAGTGCCTCATCGGACAATGCCCTGAGGCACTGGCCCACCACCAGACCGCCCTCGAAATCTCGCGTCAATTAGCCGACATCCGGGGAGAGATCGATGCAATGTGCGGCCTCGCCGTAGCACTGAGCCACCTCGGACAACACCAGGACGCAACCGAAGAGGCGAACAGGGTCTGGCTCAAGCTGCAAGACGGCGCCCCGCGGGGCTATGAAGAGCGCGCCCTGACCTCCATCACCGAAGTCCTGCTGTCTGCCGGAGACATCCAGGGCGCGGCACGCCTCGCCACCGAGGCTTTCGACATTCACCGATCGGAAGGACACCTGCTCGCCGAAACCAGGACGCTCCTCCTGTTGGGCAAGGCACAACTCAAGAACGGCGACCAGGCGGCCGCGCAGGCTCACTTCCGACGCGGCCTCGAGATCGCGCAGCGCATCCAGGCAGCCGAAACCAAGGAGCTGGCCCTTCTCATAGCGGACGAACAGTAGACCCGCCGACGCTCGATGAAGTACATGGCGCGGCCCAGGGCTCCCACTGACACGGCCGCCGAGACACACGAGCCCTGCGGCACACCTGATCGCCGCGGACGTGCCGCGCTCGACGCACGGCCAAGGGTAGCCGGTTTCATCCGGAGTCGTGCGGACCAATAGCCGTATACCAACTCGTCCAGCTTCGCCTTAATCGGAACATTAACTCGCCGGCGAACACACGCAAAACCACCAACGGGCTCTTGGTCACAAGGATTCCAGGTATTGGTCCAGCTCGCTCATGTTCTGCCTCGCCCACGTGGGGTGTTGTGCGAAGGCAGCAGAGTTGAGGATCCTGTCGCGGGCGTCGTCCAGACCATGGGTGTCTGGGCCGAGCAATTCTCGGGTGATGATAATGGCACCGCGTAGCGGAATGCCATCTTCGGCCATCCTGGCCAACACGGTTTCAAGAGCTCCAGCTGCCGTGGTGAGAGTGGGGCGGTACTTCTCGGTGCTGGGTGAAAGCCAGCTCGCCAGCAGGGCGTAGGTGTCCCGGCCGTTCTCGGGGACGCCCGCCGCAGCGAAGGTGGGAGCCAGGGCGGTCACGAGCCGCTGCTGATAGTCCCGGTAACTGCCGGTGATGTGGGGGTACTCGCGGAGGAACTCCCCCCACTCGGCCTCCAGGTCCAGCTCCAGGAGGTGGTGTGTGTGGAGGGGGTGCACGCAGTGGTAGGGGTCCACTTGGCTCAGTACGTCGCGCAGCATGCTGTAGCGCAGCAGATAGCGCTCGGCCAGCAGCGCTGCGTCATACAGGTCCTTGCCCTGCGGCCACATGTCGGTGACCAGCCACTGAAGTTTCCAGGCCAGTGACAGCTCGGGGGTTACTGCCAGCAAGTGTGCGGCGTCGCGGCCGTCACGGGTGGGAATGCGCGTGGGTTCTGGCGGCACCGGTAGATGCTCGTTGAAGACGAGGTCGAGCTGGACGACCCCGCCCGCCACGTGGTCGGTCCTCCAGGGCAGGATCAGACGGCGGCCGGGAACCCGGTCATAGGTCCAGATCTCGTCGCTGGCCGCCTCCTCGGGCACGAATCGTAGCCCACTCGCTCCTTGCGCACACGTCCGCTCATGTACAGCAGAAGTGAGCTGTTCGAACATCGACTTGGTGCGCGGGTCGTCAAGTTTCCACGAGGCCGGGACAACGATGAAGTCGAGGTCGCCCGGCTCGCGCGCGACCGGTCCACACCAGCCTGCAAGGAGCACGCTGCCGCGCAGCACCAGTGAATCGGCCCACGGCGATGCGGCGACCGCAGCGATGACGACATCCAGCGCATTGCGCCGGGCCACACGCCATGCCGTCTGCTTGTCAGGGTCGTCGTAGCGGGGGTCGGCTGCTCGGAACGCCCGCTGGTGCTGCTTCAACGAAGGGTCGAATACGCCAGGTTGGACTGCCTCCGGGTCACTGATCGGGCGCAGTGTCGCCGGAAAGCCGAGGCGTTCGCGCTGGTTCTCCTCCAATGGCAGCTGCGGCAGGTACTCGCTGTAGTGCGAGAAGCGCTCCCACGACTCGCTCATCTTTCGTCCCCCTTCTCGATCCATCCGGCATCCACGTCCGGGGCATTGTCGTAGAGCACGAACTCCCTCTCGACGGCGGGGATCTCCCAGCCACTGGAGCGCAGGTCCGTCAGCAGCAGTTCCAGATGCCGTCCCGCTGTGCGAGCTCCGACGCCGTGGCATCGCTGGGTGACAAAGCGCTCTTGCCGCCCCTCCAAACGTATTCGGCGCGCGTTCCAGGAAAGATGTGCCCCGTGCGCCACGGCGACAGCGGTAAGAGCTTGGCGGTCGAAGCCCGCGTCCAGCAACAGTTTGACGTGGTGCTCGAAGTACCGATCCGGAGCCTGGCCACGTACTGACGCGTCGTCCTGCGGCGCTTGCGGCGACCACGGCGTGGTCTCGATCTTCACTCGCACCGGCTCGAACCCCGCGACCCGCAGCCGCGCCATCAACACCTCAGCGGCGGCATGCTGGGCGGCGAGCCCGCCCTCGGCACGCAGCGTCAGCATCGGCTGGGAGATCATCCTGCCACGCGCGAGTACGATCCGGGTCAGCTTCAGCCCAGCCGTCTCGGCCCACCTCTGCAGCCGGGCCACCTCGTCGCCCTCGCAGCGAACGGTCACATGCGTCTCGTACTCCTCGCCACCCCGGCCGCCGGGTACGGGTATGGTCGCCGCCGTCATCATGTGCTGATCATCTCAATCGATCGCACGGCGGCGCACAAGGCCAGCATGCCAGCACATCCACCGCCAAGTACCCGAAGCAGCAGATACTGGACCCGTCCCGCCCGGCCGCCTGGCCTGGGATAGCGGACGCTCCCACGGCCCTGGCTCTTCCTCCTCGGGCATTGGCATGATGCCCGATGATGACCGACCAATCCGAACCCGCGCTCGATCCTTTTCCCTTCGACCACCGCACGGCCGCGCGCGATAGCGTGCTCGGCCTAGCGGTTGGTGACGCCTTCGGCGCCCAGCACTTCGTGCCCGAAAACCTGCCCGCCCTTGCGAAACGGCAACTGCCCCCCGCACCCTGGCCATGGACCGATGACACCGAGATGGCCTGCTCGATATTCGCTGTGCTGCGCTCGCGCGGCACGGTCGACCAGTGGGAGCTGGCTCACTCCTTCGCCCATCGGCACGACTTCGACCGCGGCTACGGTGCGGCGATGAACCGGCTGCTACGGCTCGTGCGCGAAGGAGGCTCGTGGGGGAAGCTCGCCGCCGGGCTCTTCGACGGACAAGGCTCCTGGGGAAACGGAGCGGCCATGCGCGTCGCCCCGCTGGGCGCGTGGTTCGCCGTGGACCCGCGCGAGGCCGCCTGGCAAGCGGCACGCTCGGCCGAGGTCACACACGCCCACCCGGAGGCGGTGGCGGGAGCTGTCGCCGTCGCAGTAGCGGCAGCCCATGCCGCGCGCAGCCGCGGGCAGCACCTCACACCACAAGACCTTCTCTCATCTGTACTGGAGTTGACACCAGCGAGCACGGTGCGCGAAGGAGTGGCCGAAGCTCAGGCCCTGCTCGACCACCCGCATGTGCAGCTGGCCGCACACCGCCTGGGCAACGGGCGCCAGGTCAGCGCCATGGACACGGTGCCGTTCACCTTGTGGTGCGCGGCCCGGCACCTGGACGACTTCGAAGCCGCCTTGTGGGCGACCGCCTCCGCGGGTGGCGATGTCGATACCACCTGCGCGATCGTCGGCGGGATCCTCGCCGCCCGGCTGGGCAGGCACGGCATCCCCCACAGATGGCTGGAGGCGACAGAATCGCTGCCCAAATGGCTGGAGGCAGACCGGCCCGGCAACGACCTGAACCGTCACAACATCGGGAAGACGCAGCCGATCAAGCACCCCAAGGCGATCCCCGTGCCTCAGCTGACATGGACGCCCGGCCAGTGGCAGCGCATCCGACTCGGCATCGCATCCCAGGCCATGGAGGAGAAGTGGAACGTCTACCTCGACGGCGACCGCATGTTCTGGCACCGCAGTTGGACCGGCCACTGCATTTTCGAGGTCGCGGTCGAGCAGACGGCACACGGCTGGCGACCGACAGGAGCATGGGTGGAGTCCGATCGCGGCACATACCAGCGCGGCACCAACGAAGCCGAAAGCCTCTTCCTGCACATCCTCCTGGACCAGTACTTCGCAAAGGGCGAGCGGACGGATCTGCGTGAACGCCACCAACGCCTCAGCTTCGAGGCCTGATTCCTTGGATCACCAGCACTCCATACACGATCACGCTGCTCAGGCGCACGGCAGTTGGATCCCAGCGATGCCGCAGCCTCCTAATGGGACTCATCGGGTCGTGAGTGAGACTCGGTGAGTGGCCGCCAGCAGGTGAGCACTATCGCCTCCGGAGCCGTCCGAGCTCTGAGGTCAGACCGTGCCCCTGCTGGTCGGCCGGGAGGCCGGACTGCTGATGGGATGGCGTGCCCGCCGGGCTGATCGGCGTGAGCACTGGATCCATTAGGGCGCGAGCTGTGTCTTCCGCAGGCCACGCGAACGCTGCCATGTCGAGAGGTTGGAGAAGCGGGTGCTGTTCGTCGGCGACGACTGGGCCGAAGATCACCATGATGTCGAGGTCCAGGACGACTCGGGCCGCAGGCTCGGGGCCGCCCGGCTGCCGGAGGGCGTCGAAGGCGTCGCGAAGCTGCATGCCCTCATCGCCCGGCACGGCGGTGAGGACCTGGAACCGGAACAGGTAGTGGTCGGGATCGAGACCGACCGTGGCCCATGGGTACAGGCCCTGCTCGCGGCCGGCTACCAGGTCTACGCCGTCAACCCGAGGCAGGCCGCCCGGTTCAAGGAACGGTACGGCTCCTCCGGCGCGAAGAGCGACAAGGGCGACGCGCACGCGCTGGCCGACATGGTCCGCATCGACCGCGCCCAGCTGCGGCCGATCGCCGGTGACAGCGAGCAGGCCCAGGCCGTCAAGGTCGTCGCCCGCGCCCACCAGACGCTGATCTGGGAGCGCACCCGTACCTTTCAGCGGTTGCGCAGCATGCTGCGCGAGTACTTCCCCGGCGCGCTCACCGCCTACGCGGGACTGGAGTTGACCAGCACGGATGCCATGGAACTGCTGGTCAAGGCACCCACGCCCGAGCGGGCAGCGAAGCTGACAAAGCAGCAGATCACCGTGGTCCTTGCCCGGCACCGGCGCCGCAACCGAGACCAGAAAGCCGCCGCCATCCAGACCGCGCTGCGCGACCACCAGCTCGACGTCGCGGCCCCGGTCGCCGACGCCTACGCGGCCGCCGCAACCGCACACGCCCGGCTACTGATCGCTCTGAACGAGCAGATAGACGCTCTGCAAGGGCAGGTGAAGGCCCATTTTCTGGCGCACCCGGACGCTGAGATCTACCTGTCGATGCCCGGCATCGGCGAGATCACCGGCGCCCGGGTGCTGGCCGAGTTCGGCGACGACCCCACCCGCTACGCGTCCGCGAAAGCCCGCAAGAACTACGCCGGCACCAGCCCCATCACCCGGGCCTCCGGCAAGAGCCACACCGTCCAGGCCCGCTTCGTCCGCAACAACCGGCTCGCCGACGCCCTCCAACGACAGGCGTTCTGCGCACTACAGAACTCGCACGGAGCCCGCCGCTACTACGACAAGCAGCGCGCCCGCGACTTGGACTACAACCCTGCCCTGCGGCAGCTGGGCAACCGACTCGTCGGCATCCTCCACGGATGCCTCAAGACCCGCACCCTCTACAGCGAGGCCACTGCGTGGGCACACCACGCCAACCTCGCCGCAGCTTGACACCCAACGTCATGGGACGTCTGACCCCACGCCGCTCCGGAACGCTGAACGGGCGGTGCCTCGTTGTGAACATGCACATCATCTCGGGCACCCGCGAGGCCTGAGCGCGTGTAGCTTTATTGCGAGCGTCCGCCGGATGCGCGCCACTCGGGTGCCTCGGCTTCCTCGCGGAACTGCAGCAGGTGCTGGCCGGCGAAGCGCTGGAGCGCCTCGCGGACCTCGGCGGGTCGGACGTAGAAGAACTCCCGACGCAGATTGACCCGGTTCACCCGTCGGTCGTCGAACTCCTGGTGCAAGGTGCGCTCCAGGCCTACCGCGTCTTCGGAGAAGATCAGGGCATGGACATCGAAGCGGAACGGCACTGAGGCGTCGCCCAGCTCATTGACCCGGTCCATGGGCTCGAGTCGACGTGTCAAGCCGATCTTGACGATGCTTTCGCCGAAGGCGCCGATGTTGGAGATGACGTATACGTAGCCCGCGCGGATGTTGGCTTCGCGTGCGTCGACCGCTGCCATCGCCGCCTCCAGCTCGGCAAGCTGCTGTTCCAATTGCGCCACCTCGGCCTCATCGACCGCCCCGCCTTCAGACGCGGCGCGCAACCGCTGCAGTGCGCTGCGGTAATGGGCCTGCTCCTTGGCCAGACGGGCACGTTCGCGCTCGATCTCGCGTTGCAGCTTTTCTTCCTCGCGCTGGCGCTCGCGCAGCTCGCGTCGGCGTTCCTTCTCCTCTTCCTGCTTGGCCAGGTAATCAGCGGTGAGCTCCAGTTCGCGTACCCGTAGCCGGTGATAGGACTCGCTGATGCGGATCTGCATGGTGGCTCCGAGCCGAGCCACCGTCGCCCGGGACTTGTCCAGCCGGTCCACCAGCGAGGCCAGCCGGTGGGGCCGCATCGATCGGACCGCGTAATCGGCCTCGGCGTTATACGCACGCAGCATCAACTTGGAGAAATCCCGGACCATCTTGCGGCCCTCCGTCGCCGAACCGTTGACCTGCCAGTTCGTGATCGAGTGCACGGCATCCCCGTTGCGGGCCTGCACCTTGATCTGGTCCTTGAGCTCATCCAGTCGGCCCTTGTAGGCAACGGCGTCCTCGAGCGGGGTGCCGGTAGGCGTAGACCCCCACCTCCTGCAGCATCGCGGTCTCCTCGGTCCTCACGATGCGCCGCTCGCCCTGTACCACCTCGGCTTGCACCTGCGTCAGACGCTCCTGCGCCGCCTGCACACGAGCCATGACCTCGTCCAGCTCGGCGAGCTTGCCGTCCAGCTGGGCCTGCAGCGCCAGCATCGCGCGCTCGGCCTTCTCCGCCAGAGCCGCATCCGCCCGCGCAGCTTCCTCCTCCCGTTCCCCCACGAGAGCCTCACGCTGACGCTCCAGCTCAGATATCTCAGCCCGCAGCCGCTCCACCTCGGCCGCCCGTTGCGCAATATCCATCCCGCGGACACGCTCAAGCTCCTCCTGCAGCACCCCCATGCGAGCCCGCGCCTCTTGCAGCGCCGACTCCAGATGAACGCGCCCGGCATCCTGCTCCGCCAACCGGCGCTTCGCGGCATCCAGATCGCCGGAAAGAGTGTTCACTTGAGTGCGTAGCTGCTCGATCTCCGCCTCGGCTTGCCTGCGACGTTTCCCGAATACCCCAGACGACGAACCGGATCTCTCCGAGGACGACTCCCAAGCCCCCGCAGGGACAGCAGACTGCTTGGGCACCGGAGGTACGGCCTCAGCGGGTGCCGTGGACCACTGGGGCCGCAGTGATGGTGCAAACTGCGTGGGAGCCACCGCCCACTGCGGTGTAGACGACGCAGGCCCGTCCGGATACTGCGGCACCGTCGGCGCGTGGCCGTACGCACCGTGCGGCAACACATCATGGACATCATCTGACCCATCCTCCGCAACCCACAACTGCCACCCCGCAGGCGGGGCGGGCCACGAGGGATCAGGCATCCAGCCCGGCGGCGGCGTCCATCCGGACGGCGGTTGCGGCCACGACGGAGGCGGGTTGAATCGGAATACCACAGCCAGACCCCCAGTAAGGCCAAGACGCAGACGAACCCCACACCGGCGCCACCAAGCCACGCCGTACCTGGCAGTTGCCTTCACCCAGGCGGTAAGGGCTACACGGAGTATTTCAGCCCGGAAGACTCAAAAGGTAGTCTCCGTTGAAAATCGCCACCATCAACTCTTCAACCATCGGGCATGCCCGCCGTCAGGTCCGCACTCCCAGACCGCCTCACCGAAGCGCCCTCCCGTGACTTGATCACCAAGGACTAACTGTCCTTGAGGCCTCGACAAGGGAACACCGCAGGTAGGGCAAGTAAGTTTCGGTGTGTGGTCGCGTAGTGAGTGCAGCGGCGGACACTGAGCGTGTCGGCCCCCCTCCGTCTTGGAGGCGATCACCATGCGCTCTCCCACCGACCGCGGTCGCGTCTACCGCCGCTGCGGCTGCCGCGACAACCACCACCGCCAGCTCGGCACCCGCTGCCCGGCCCTGGCAGCCGATCCCGACCACGGCACCTGGACCTTCGCCGTCGACCTGCCCTCCCCCGCCGGACAGCGCACCACCATCCGCCGCGGCGGCTTCCCCAGCCGCCACACCGCACGCACCGCGCTACGCCGGCTGCTCGAAGGTGAGGCCGGCGGATTCAACGCCGACCCGAACCAGACCGTCGCCGACTACCTCACCGCATGGCTAGCAGCGAAGGCGCTCACGATCAAGCCCACCACCTGTGCGCGCTACCGCGATTACGTCACCAAGGACCTCATCCCGGCGCTCGGCAGCCTCAAACTCGACGAACTCGGCCACCGCCACATCGCCGGCTTCGTCCATGCCCAACTCACTGCTGGCCGCGGCCGGGTAACCCTCCACCGGTGCCTGGCCACCCTCTCCAGCGCGCTCGGCGACGCCGTCCGACAACACCGCCTCCCCCACAACCCGGCACGCCCCGCCGTCCTCCCCCGGCCACCAACTCCCGAACGCCGCATCTGGACACCGCAAGAAGCAGCCCGCTTCCTGCGCCACTGCCACCAGCACGATCCCCTCTTGGCCGACCTGTGCGAACTCCTCATCGGCACCGGCATGCGCAAAGGCGAAGCACTCGGACTCCACTGGGCAGACGTCCACCTCAAAGAAAAAAGTTCTCTACGTCCGCTACACCCTCTCCGCCGTTGACAACAACCACCTCGTCCTCACCCCGCCCAAGACGCGCTCCAGCAAAAACTGGGTCGCCATCTCCCCACGCGTCGCCGCAGCCCTCACACGCCACGCCGCGCGTACGCCACCTCCAGTCGGCAGCGGCACACCCATCCAGCCGGACGGTCCCTACGCCGACCTGGTCTTCTGCCGGCCCGATGGGCGTCCACTGCGCCCCGAGCACGTGCTCCGCCGCTTCCGCCGACTAACGAGCCAAGCAGGCGTCCCCCGCATCAGCCTGCACGACCTGCGCCACCTCGCCGCCACGCTCACCATCAACGCCGGCGTCCCCCTGACGGTGGTCTCCAAGACCCTGCGGCACTCCACCCTGTCCACGACCGCCAACATCTACAGTCACCTGACCACCAAGGCCGCCCGCGACGCCGTCGACGCCATCGACCAAGCCCTCACCCAAGCGGACCCAGACCGCCACCACCTGCACTGGCCCGGCTGGCTGCGACCACACCCCGACCACCTCACCCGGCTGCGCAAGGCGCTCACACCCGCCTACTCCCCCGCACCGGCCGCCACTTCACCAAACGCCTCCCAGCCCCGCCGCACCAGCGCGACCACACTGCGACCACCACCGCCAGGACAGCGAAGAGGCCGCCTTCCCGAACTCGAGAAAACGGCCTCCGACCTGCGAAAACGCTGGTCGGGACGACAGGATTTGAACCTGCGACCCCTTGACCCCCAGGCGCGTGCTGTCCTTCGGGAGGTGCATGTGGGCGGTGCCCAGGCTGGGGCGCCGCTGCGACCGCTATCTCCCCTTGTCTTCCTGCGTCTACCACTGTTGATGTCAGGGGTTGATGTCAGCGCCCGAAGTCTTAGCGGTCACCAGATGAACGGCCACTCTCCACCAGCATGTTAATGGCGATTTCGTGAACCCGGTGATCAAACTGCCAGGTTCCTGATCCACTACCAACGTGGACGGAACCATAGCGACGCTCATCGGAACCTGTATCGGCGCCCTGGGAGGACTCGCGGGGGGAGGACTCTCGATGTTCACTCAGGTGCACCAACAGAGGACGCAGCTCGAAGCGGACGATTGCCGACGCACGGAGGACATGCGCCGCCAGGCTTGTGATGACTTGCTCAGTGCTTCGGCACGCTTTGCTATGGCCTGGTGGCGCGTAGCTGACAAGCTCGACGATGGCGAGGCGAACGAAGACCTTTACCAGGAGACTGCGAAGGAGTGGGTGGAGGTTACCGGCGCCCAGGGGCGCGTCGCGATCGCCGGTCCGGGACCTCTGGCGACGACTGGGATTGCCCTGTTTCAGCAGCTCAAAGCCCTTGATGAAGCAGGCACGGCATGGTATTGGCGCTGCCGTGAGGAAGATCGACACGGCCTGGACAAATGTGCGGCGCAATTTCGAGAGGCAATACAAGCTGTTGCGATGCACGCTTTCGCCACTGCCGCACGCGAGGCTCTGGGGAACGACTGACCGAGCCTCACCTGTTCACACGCATTAGGAAGGCTCAGTGTCCGGGGCCTCGTGCAGGTGATCGAGCACCTGCACGACATCCATGGACGAGTCTTTGAGGCTCTCCCACCGGCTCATGACCGCGGCCGACGCGTTGGCGAGGTCAGATGGCAGGCCAGCCTCTCGGAGGGCGCGCGCCACCTCGTGCATCTCAGGGGCCCAACGCCATGCCCGCGCAGCTACCTTCGGGAAGTACGCAGTTTCGGCGAGGTAACTGGACACGCGTCCCCGCGCGATGTCGAGCAATTCGGTCTCTACGCCGTAGTCCCGGGCCAGCGCGTACGAGACTGCCGCGAGAACGCGGCTCGTCTTCTGGTAACTGCCGTACGACATCTTGAGCGCTGAGGCCTGCCCGATATCACCCGGCAATAGGTGAGCTTGTACGGCGCTTCCGGCGAAGAGCTGCGCCACGGGAGGCAATGCCTCGGATGCCCCTGAGAGATAGAGCCGCGTGCTCTTGGACGCCGACGGGGGCGAACCGATGACGGAGCCGTCGACCACCGTCGCTCCGGACGCCCGCATGATGGCGTTGATGTTCACCATGGTGGCCGGCGAGACGGCGTTCGCGTCCACGTAGGTCCCTGTGTAGGCGTGCGCCGCGATCGATCGAGCGACGTCCTCGGCGACGGCCGGCGGGCACAGGCTCAGGATAAAGTCTGCTCGCTCGGTCATTTCGTCGACATGGATCACTGGGGTGAGCCCGTAGCGCTCGGCGCGTTCCTTAGTCGAAGCGCTGCGCCCGTCGGGGCACCACAGAACCTCTGCTCCGTGATGTTTCGCCTGAGCGCCGACGGCCGCACCCATGCTCCCAGGGTGCACGATCCCGAGGGTGGTCATCCGATCAGCTCCCTGATGTTTCGGCGCTCGGCAGTCGCGCGGGATTCAAGTACATCGCTGATGGCCTGAGCCGACTCGGCAGGGCTGAGATGGTCGGTCCGGATGGCCAGCGTCCACGGTTCGTCGGCGTGGGCCAGCAGGTCTTCCCGCGTCTCGTGCCAGACCTTCAGTCGCGCTTCCACGTCCTTGTCGCCGCGACCGACGGACCGTTTCTCTGTAACCTCAAGCGAACACCAGAGCAGAACTCTGGCCCAGTGGAGGGGGAACTCGGCGACCGCGCTCGCTCCGGCTACCTGGCCCATGTGCAGCACAGGAATCCGTCCGTCGTCGACCAGAGCGGCGACGCCGTGTCTGTCGATCGCGTACTCGGCGTTGTACCGGGCGTTGCGGTAGAGCAGCTCTCCGGCGCGCGACAGCTCCTCAATGTGCTCGGCAGTCGTGAGCCGGTATCCGGTCGTCCGGCCGGGACCGGCCTTGAGCCGCTGAAAAAGCATGAACTCCGGGCAGAGAAGCGTCAGTTCGGCAGTGATGGTGTCCTTGCCCGACCCCGGAGGGCCGTACAAGATCACGCCAGATCCAGTCACAGGCCACCTCCGCTCAGAACGTCGCGCGCTTCGTCGACGAGCGCAACAGCCGCGCCAAGACGGTTGTCCACGACGAAATGCGGTCCCTGCGGCCGCATATCCAGGTTAAGCGTTGAGAGATACTCTTCCCACGCCTCCATCTTCCATGCGTCGCGCGCAGCTCCTCGGAACTCAATGTACTCACGCATGGAATCAGAGTCGCATTCGACCCATATCGTCGCGACGGATACCCGCTTGGAGCGGCAGCGGTTGTGGAAGCGCTGCATCCATTCAGCTTGCGAGAATTCCGAGACGAACGGCGCGTCGAGGATTGTAGAGATTCCGCAGTCCACGTTGTCCCATGCCGCTTCCATCAAGCAACGGTATTCCAACGGGCGAACTTTCTCGCGGTAGAGTTCCGAACTCCTGTCGTGAGCCTCGCCGCCGAGGGCGATGAGCAGTTGGTCCACCAAGGGGCGGGTCAGTGAGTCCTTGTCGAGGATGGGCCAGCCTGTGAGGCTACCCAGAAACTTGGCGAACTCCGACTTTCCAGAACCGGCAAACCCTCCCACGAGCACGACAGAAGGGCCATCGATGTTGCCGCCCGTTGAGCGTCGGGTCCACGCATCGATGACACGATTGCGCAGCGCCTCTATGTCTACATCTGCTGTGCCTTCGCGGATGCTGCTGAGCGCCTGGCGTACGGCGTGCGGCTGATCGGGGAGCTTTCGCTCAGCGGAAGCGGGCGCCAGCGCGGACTCCACAGGGGCATCCTCTCCGGGCAGTGCTCGACGAAAGCCAAGTTGGGCTTCATTGCGACGATAGAGACGGCAGTACCCCCGCCGGTAATGCGGACCGGGGTATACCGTTCCCTTCTCGTGTCCCCAGATCGTCTGGAAGTTCGCGGCGATGTTGAGGCCATGCCGATCCGCGATATCGCGAAGCTTCTCCCCCGCCTCTTCCAGGGTCAGCCCTATTTCTTCCCTGTGCATGCGAAGAAGGTCAGGCTTCCAGTCCGGATGCTGTCGAGCCATCTGCCCCTCCTAGACAGCTAGTCGGAGCCGCGAGTGTAGCGGTCCGAGTAGTCCCATGGGAAATAGTGATAGCGGACGTGTAAGCGGATGTGTAAAACCGCTGAGACTTAATCAGGTAGCAGGATGTGATACAGGTTCTCCGCTCGTAGTAGTGAACTGGAGCACATCCGAACCGAGGAGGTGCCCATGTACGGGAACCCGAGACCGCGCCCCATACCTGCGACCGCCGCGCCGTCAATGACCTTCGAGCTTGGCTACGCGCTCGCGGAGCGACCCGACTTCGCGTCGAAGCTCCTCGATCTCCCGGCGCAGCTCATCCAGCCCGTCGGCTTGGCCGGCACGCTTAGCGGCGTCGGCCGTAAGGAAGGCACCCTTGCCCTGATGGCTCACCGCGAGCCCCTCGGCTTTCAGCGCGCGAATCGCTTCACGGGCAACCGTGCTGGTGACGCCATACCCGCGCTCAAGCTCGGCCAAGGAAGGCAGCTTGCCGGTCTCGGCGTACTCACCAGCCGCGATACGCCGCCTGAGATCATCGGCAACCTGCTGGTAGGCAGGCCTGCCACTCCACTCGATCATGAACACCCCAAGCTCCGTCTCTATCTCTGCCCCATAGTGCCCAAGCGGCAGAGATAGAACCACTCCCCCTCCCTCACTGTTCCGCAGGGAGACTTGACTAGCTCTGCCACATAGTCCACTCTGTGACAGAGTCGCAGAGCCCGCCAGAGCCACTCGTCAGTCGACGGGTGGACGGAGCGCGGCTCCCGGTGTGGCGACACCGGGAGCCGCTGTAAGGGCCGTTCCATCCGAAGGGAGCACGACCCATGCGTTACATCGCTGCTGTTCAGGAGCCTGTTACCGGCTCCGACGACCGAGAACCCACCGCCGCGGAGCTGGATGCGATCGAGCGGGAGATGCCCGTGATCCTGGCGGAGGTTGAGCTGCTGGACGCGCAGATCATGACGATCGACCGTCCGGCCTGCGAGCTGGACGCCCGCCGGATCCGCCGGGCACGCCGCAAGGTCCTCGCTGCACGGCGTGAGCTGACCAACCGTGCCGCATCGGTGTCGGGGGTGGGGGCATGAGGCCGATCACCCACACCGAACGCGCCCTGTTGCTGCTGGCCCGCCTGCGCGTGGGGCTGGCCGTGGCCGGCGTCGCATGGCTGCTGGGCTACTCGCCCTCGATCGACGGCCGGATCACGGTCGGTGTCCTGGTGGTCGCGGTGCTGGTGCTCGATGCCGCCGCGGGCGCGGTACACGAGCCGGTCACGATCAGCTTCGGCCGGCGCCCGCCAGGAGGTGCCCGATGAACCGCAAGGGCAAAATCCTGCTGGTCCTGGCACTGGTCGTCGTGGTCGGTATGGCGTTTCGGGTCTCGTGGAACGCGCTGCGGGATGTGGCCAAGGCCATCGGCGCGGACGCCACGGCCGCCATGCTCTACCCGTTCGTGGTCGACGGTCTGATGGCGCTCGCACTGGTCGCCACCCTCGTCCTCACCGGCAAGGCGAAGACCTTCGCACTGCGGGTACTGGCCACCTATGCACTCGCGTCGTTGGTGTTGAACTACGTGCACGGCCTGGTGCCGCAGCTGCACGACCGGGCGGTCGACTGGAGTCGACTGGCCGACTGGGGACCGGCGAACTGGGCACTGGTGCTGCTGGCCACGTCGCTACCGGTCGGGTCGATCTACTTCGGCTCCGATCTGGTCGCCAAGGTCCTCCACCACCAACCCGACCACGACACGAACCAGGAGAAAACATCTGAGGTCACCGTAAATCGGTCTACCTCTGACCTGGACAAGTCGACCCCGCAGCACGCCCCGAGGGTCTTCGAGGTGACGGCCGATCAATCGGCCGACCATGCACCGGTGCTGGAGTCGATCGAGGCGACGCCCGCGCCTTCTGTTGCGGCGGTTGCTGCGATTGCGCACCGGCCGCGCAGGACGACCGGTCGGGTACCTGAGTCGGCCCGCAGCCCTCGCCCGGCGCGCACACCGGAGCAGCTGCTGGAAGAGGCGCGGTCGGCGACGGCGGGATGGTCGGTGGAGGAGTTGACCGCTGAGGCGATCCGTAAAGCGGTGCGGACCTCGCCTGCCAAGGCTCGCGTGCTACGCGAGACGCTGCGTGCCGAACGCACCACCGGCGAGGGTGAGGCGGCGTGATGCGGCTGACGCTCGCGGACTGCTTCGACCCGGACGGGACGCGGTTCGGCACCCCGACCTTCCCGTGGGCTCTGGCGCCGGACGGATACGCCACGCGCCGGCAGCTGCGGGCGCTGGGTCTGCGGCCCGGTGGTCAGCCGGTCCAAGCCCAGCTGCTGCGTCCCCGGCGGCGTCGTGAGCCGTTGACCGCCTACCTGTACACGATCGCGGACGCGCGGCCGGTCCGCCCCATGACATCAGGGCGTGCGGTGGCGCTCGCCAAGGCGATGCGGGCCCGCCGGATCTGCCCCGCCTGCCGTATCGACGCCGGTTACTGCATCCCGCGCTCGCGTGGGATGTGCGGCCGGTGCCTGCACATCGAGGAACAGCGCACCGCTTGACCACCCCACCCGCGGTGACCCGGACGCGAATTGCTTTGGCCGGCAGGCGTCCGGGCCCCGCTTCCCTCCCGAAGGAGTACACCCCATCGTGTCCGAGGACTTCGCGCGCTCCAACTCCACCCCGGCTGACGTAGTCGATCTGGACGCCTACCGTCACCCGACCGGCCCCCGCGTCATACAGGGCACGGTCCTCCCCAAGACCCACCCCGAACCGCCCTACGCCCCTGAGCTGGACGACGACCCGATCGGCGATGCCCCGCTCATCCCGGCGTGGATCCGCTCCAAGGAAGGCCGCCGGGCCCGCGCCAAGTACGCCTGGCGCATCACCAAGCGCCGCGCCCGCAAGTCGCTGCGCCGGCAGACGACCACGCACGGCACCCTGCCGCGGATCGTCCGCGGGACCCGCCGCACCCATGAGTGGGTACGCGGCACCGAGGGCATCCGCGTGACCACCGCCAAGGACCGCGCCCACCACAAGGCGAAGACCGCCCGCGCGGCGGAGCGCAAGGCCCGCTGGACGCTGATGGACCGCGACCTGATGGCCAAGCGCGCCGAGAAAGCCAAGGTTGAAGCCGACGAGGCGGCGCTTGAGCACCACAAGTTGAAGAAGGCCGCAGCCCGTGCCACCACGCTGCGGGCGGCTGCCGCCTACGGCCCGGCCCTCGCCGCAGAAACCTGCGGGTACGTGCTCGAGCACGGTCTCGGGATGGCCGCAGCCACGCTGTTGACGGTCTCGGTGGCCGCCTGGCGCGGCCGGCGCCTGGACGAGGACGAGGCCGCGTTCTACGACGACCCCGAGCGCTCGATCCTGGATCCGGGGATGACGCCGCGGGCGTTCGGCCGGATGCTGCGCGATGCCCTGGAGGAGGACCTGGGCATCAACGTGGCCGACCTGCACGTCATCGCGCACCACTGGGGCTTTGAGGCCAAGGTGCAGCTGAGCAAGGCCAAGCCTGCCGATGTCACTGCCAAACTCGATGATCTCGAAGCGCTGCTGATCGCCCGGCCCGGATCGCTGCTGGTGCAGCAGTCCGCCAAGGCTCGCCCGCTGTTCACCCTCCGCGCGTTGGGTGAGAACCCGTGGGCGGGGCAGAAGCCCATCCCGTACCGGGCGCCGAAGTCCGTGTCCTGCCACGACCGGGCCGACCTCGGTGTGGAGCTGTCCCAGCAGCCGCTGTTGATGAACTTCCTGCGCACCAATGCGGTGTTCATCGGCGGCCCCGGATCCGGCAAGTCCAACGCCCTGCTCTCCGTCGCCGAGTACCTCACGGCGTGCCGGGATGCGGTGGTGTGGGACATCGACCTCGGCTCCGCAGGTGCCGGTCTGGACCCGATCGGGGACGCCATCGCCCGACGGGCCACCAACAAGGTCGACGCCCGCAGGTTGCTGGAGGACGCGTTGGCGATCTCCATCACCCGCCCGAAGCTGTTCAAGCAGCTGAGCATGGGCCGCAACTGGGAGCCCTCGGAGACTCACCCGGCCCTGTATCTGATCATCGATGAGTACCCGGCGCTGGTCGCAGCAGGGTTGTGGCCGCTGGTCGCCGAGATCATCCGGACCGGACGCAAGTCCGCGGTGAACCTCATCATGGCAGCCCAGGGCGCCACCAAGTCCTTCCTCGGCTCCGCCGACCCCGGAGCGGTGCAGAACCGGGTGGCGCTGCCGTGCCGGCCGCAGGACGTCACCCAGCTGTTCGACGGCGGTGCGATCGGGGAGGGCTGGGCCGCACACAAGCTGCGTCCGTCGGAGGGCAAGACCCTCAACGACGTGTCCGTGGCCTACGTGCGCGGCGGTGACCACGTCGAGCCGATCCCCAAGCGGTTCAACTACCTCGACGACGACAGCTTCGAGGCCCGCGGCACCGAACGGCGCCAGGCGGGGCTGGTCGCCCTCGATGGCAACTCCCTGGCCATCGCGGAGGTGGACCTGAGCGCGGAGCTGACCGGGGACGTCGACCGGTTCGAAAAGCGCATCCAGGCCGTGGAGGAGATCGAAGACGCTGATGACGCCGTGGAGTTGCCGCCGCTGATCGCCGCAGCCATCGAGGTCCTGCAGAACGCGGAAGAGACCGCGATGACCCCCGGCGACCTGCTCACCGCGCTCCAGGCCCACAACCCGGCAGCGTTCGGAGACCTCAACCCGGTCACCCTCGGACGCACCCTCTCCAGCCTCGGAGCCGGCGCCCGCAAGTGGGGCGACGCCCGCGGGGTGTACCTCTCCGACCTGCTCACCGCAGCCGCCACCTACCGGCGCGCCACCGCACAAAGCGCCTGACCCATCCGTCCGGGGATCCGTCCGCACGGACACATCATCCGTCCCCTTCGGACGGATCCCCGGACGGATCGAAAACCCGCCCTGAGCAGGACGAACACCCGTCCGGACGGATCGGACGGATCCCCCCTGCACACCCCTCAGAAGCCCTCAGCCGCCCCTGTGCGGGCCCGCGCCGCACCCGTCGACGCGCGCCCGCCCCCAGCCCCTGAAAGAGGCCGAGATGAGCGAGCACACGCCCAGCCGCCCCGCGGCCGTCGAAGTCCACCACCCCACACCGGTCGCCCCCGCACCCCAGCACGCAGCATCGCTCGTGCCGCAGCAGGCAGGCGTGCCCGCGGTGCAGAGCGTGCAGCTGCCCGACGGCCGCATCGTCACCGGCTACGCCCTCACCCCCGCCCAACCCCCGCTCCCCGAGCAGGCACCGGCCGCGCGGAGCGTGGTGAGTCCCGTTGCGGTGAACATCGCCCTGACCGGCGTCGGCTTCGCCGCCGTCTGCGGCGGACTGCTGCTGCTCACGGGCTTCATCGCAGCCCTCGCAGCCTTCATCCACCAACTCATCATCCTCGCCGCCGTCATCTTCGGCGGCGCCATCGCTGTCCAGGTCTTCGCCGCCGGCCGCAGCACCAGCGGAACGACGGTCCACATCCGCAAAGCCGTCATCAAGCGCAACCACTTCCACACCTGACCGAGCTCGGCACTGCATGGAAGGGAGTCCCAGTGGCCAGCAAGCCGCAGGTCCACTTCGCCGTCATCGACCCACCCACACCCTCATGGTGGCGCCGAAACCGCCACATCGTCCTGCTCATCCTCGGCCTGATCATCGGCCACCAATGGGGCATCGGCCACGCCTCCGCGCACACACCGCCCGCTCCCAAGCCGAGCCACGCGCCCGCCACCCCGGGCAGGTCCACGGTCACGCCCCTGCCCACCCACGTCTGCACCCCAAGGAAGGCCGCATGAACCAGAAAAGTGCCGCCGAGATCGCTGACGCCGCGGCCGAACTGATCCGTGACCTCAACTACGCCACCCGCTATGGCGAACAGGGCAGCACAGTCGTCTACCCAGGCGACGTCTACGACACCGTGGCCAACCTCGCCACACTCTCCACGCGGCTGCCGCAGACCCTTATCCAGCTCCGGGTGTTCCTGCTCTCCGAGTACGAAGACGGGCATCTGCTCAGCACCAACAACACCCTCGGCACCGACGTGTCCACCGCCAACGGCGGCCTCTACGACGCCGCCCGCGCCGCGCACGAACTCTACGAGGCACTCAACCGGGCCCACAACGGGCTCTCACCGATCGCCTACCAGGCCCCCGACAACGCCTGACCGCCTGGGGCGAGCCGCCACTCACGCCAATGACATACGGCCCGCCCCGGTCTCCAGTCCTCAACAGACCTATTGGAGGTCTCCAGCATGACCCAACCTGTCCCTCACCCGCGACCTACAGCGCCTGCCCAGCCCGCGCATCCCGGCCGCTCACACGGACGCCGTGGAACTGGCGGCATGAACGACCAGCTCTTGACCACGATGCGGGATCTGGCCTGCCTCGGCATTCCCGTCCTGCCACTGCGCGCCGGGAAGCTGCCGTTCGGCAACTGCCGCTCCTGCGTCGACAACGCGTGCGGCGGCCGACCGAACATGAAGCTGGCCGGACCCTGCCGCTGCCCCGCCCCCTGCCACGGCTGGGCAGCGGCCACCAGCGACCTGCTGACCGTCTTCTCCCACCCCTGGCGCGCAGCCTGGCAACGCGCGGCGGCCGTCGCCTACCACCCCGGCGGCGCCCGGCTGACCGTGGTCGACCTGGACAACGCCGCAGCTGTCGCCTGGGCGCGCAAACACTTGCCAGCCACCCGCACCGTCACAACCACACGCGGGGAACACTGGATCTACCGCGGAGCGATGCGCTCAGCCAACTCCGTGCGGCCTGGCGTGGACATCAAGTCGCTTATGGCCTACGCCGTCTGGCGCGACCACGGCACCGGCACCATGGTGGACCTGCCGTCCGCCGTCCGCGCGCTCGTCGAGCAGGAAGAGACCACCCCCGCCCCCGGGAGGACGCTCCCGTCCCCTGAGCGCGCCGAGTGGGACCGGACCGTAGCGACCGGGTGCCGCCACACCGAAGCGTACGTGCGCACCGGTCTGGAACGCGGCCTGGCCATGGTGCGAGCCCGCACCGAATCCGGCGCCGGATCCCAAGCATTCGGCGTGGCCTCGTTCCTCGCAGCCCAACACGCCCAATGCCCCGGACCGTGCGGACTGGACGCCATTGGACAGCACATCGTCGCTGCAGCCGTTGCCGTCGGCGTCCCCGAGGCATACGCCCAACGGGCCGTCGCCAACGGCCTGAGCGCCGGCACCGGGAGGGCAGCATGACGCCCCAGCCGCGCGAGGGTGGTCTCTTCCACCTCCCCGCCAACCAGTCTCAGGACGCCGTACAACCCCCACCCCGCATCACCAGTGGCGCCTCAAAATGCGCCGGCCGTAAGGCCGTCCGCTCTGCTCTTAGTTCTGACCTGGAGCAGGTCACGATCACCGGCATCATGCCGGGGCTGCAGGTACGCATGACCGGCGTGCCGGTCGCGGACTGGCTGTGCCGATGCGGGCACCACGAACGCGCCCGCGGCCGCGCCGCGGTCATCGCACTCACCCGACGTGTTCGCGTCGGCATCTGCCCCCACGACGCAACGGAGAACGAAGGGAGGAAAGCCGCATGACCGCACCCAGCACCGAGCCCAGTACGGATCTATGGGCAGGCTTCGACACCCTGGTCGCCGACGAGAGCGCGGCGCCGGCGTGGGACGAGCCAATCCCGCTCACCGGTCGCCGCGAGTTGCCGTCCTTCCCGGCCACCGTGTTCCCTCGCTGGTTGCAGGAGTTCACCGAAGCGGTCGCGGAGGAGACGCAAACCCCTGTCGACCTGCCCGGCTGCTTCGCTCTGGCCACCCTCGCGACCGCGGCCGGCGGGCGTGCGGTGGTGCAGGTGCGCGGGAACTGGCGCGAACCGACAAACCTGTTCGTCGTCGTCGCCCTCCCGCCCGCCAACCGCAAATCCGCCGTGGTCGCTGCGATGACCGACCCGCTGTACGAGGCGGAAAAGCAGCTCAAGATCGCAGCCACACCGGCCATCATCGAAGCGGCCATGACCGCCCGCCTGGCAAAGGAAGCCGCCGACAACGCGACCAAGAAGGCAGCCGGCGCATCCCCGGACGAGCGGGACGAGCTGATCCGCGAGGCCGTCAGCCTGGCCGAAACCGCGGAGACCGTGGCCATCCCCACTGAACCGCAGTTGCTCGCCGACGACGCGACCGCGGAGACCGTCACCTCCCGCATGGCCGAACAGGGTGGCCGCATCGCCGTGATGAGTGCGGAGGGCGACATCTTCGACATCATCGCCGGCCGCTACAGCAAAGACCCCAACATGGGCGTCTTCCTCAAAGGCCACGCAGGAGACCGGCTGCGCGTGGACCGGCAGACCAGGAAGGAGTACATCGACCACCCTGCGCTCACCATGGGAATCTCGCCCCAGCCGGAGGTATTGCGGGACATCGGCCGCGTCAAAGGCTTCCGTGGCCGCGGCCTGCTCGGCCGCTTCCTCTACGCGTTGCCCGCATCCCTCGTAGGCCAACGCAAGGTCATCACCGACCCGGTGCCCGCCGACGTGGCCGCGACCTACGAACGCAACGTCATCGCTCTCACGCTCGCTCTGGCGGACTGGACCGACCCCGCAGTCCTCCAGCTCACCCCCGAGGCCGACGCGGCTCTGCTGGCCTTCCAGGAGCGTCTGGAGCCCCAACTAGCCGCCCGCGGCGGCGCATTGGGGCACCTGGCCGACTGGGCGGGCAAACTCGCCGGAGCGACCGCCCGGATCGCCGGCCTGCTCCACCTCGCCGAACACCTCGACGACGGGCACACGCAGCCGGTCAGCGAGGCCACCATGCACGCGGCCATCACGCTCGCCGACTACTTCACCCTTCACGCCCTCGCTGTCTTCGACGTCATGGGCGCCGACCCCACCGTCAACCGCGCCCGCACCCTGCTCGACGTGCTGCGCGAAAACCAGTGGAGCGAGGTCAGCCGCCGCGACCTGTTCGCCAAGCTCAGCCGCGCCGAGTTCCCCACCGTCGAAGACCTCGAACCGGCCGCGGACCTGCTCGAAGAGCACGGCTACCTGCGCTCGTACGTCCCCGAGCGCACCGGCAAGCGCGGACGCCCACCCAAACCCCGCTACCAGGTCCACCCCCGCCTACGCGAGTCACCCACGTAGGCGAGGCTCCACCGCTCAACCCCTCCCGCACAAACCGCAAAAAAACAAAAATGCCAGGCCGTGGCCGCTGACCTGCGGCAACACCCCGCACCCTGCCGCGCACAGGCCGAGGACCGCCCCCGCCGCAGAAACCGCAATAACCGCAGAAACGCGAGCGCCCCACCCGACACCGGCCAGCCCGTCACCGGCGCCAGCTCATTTTGCGGATTCTGCGATTTCTGCGGCACGAACCCCCTCGGCCCACCGCTCGGCACATCCCCGCAGGTCAACCGCCCCTCACCGGGTTTCTGCGGTTATTGCGGTTTCTGCGGCAGGGGTCCACCTCCATCCGTCCTGCCTCCCCGAGGAGCTGAGGTGACCACCGCACCCATATCCGAAGCGCTCACCGTGCCCGAGGTCATGACAGTCCTGCGACTGAGCCGCGCAAAGGTCTACGACCTCCTCCGATCCCGCCAACTGCCCAGCTTCACCGTCGGCCGCTCGCGGCGCGTTCGCGCCGAAGACGTGGCCGCCTACATGCGCAACCGACTTGAGGAGTCCTACTGATGGCCAAGCGACGCGCCAACGGCGAAGGAACCATCACCAAGCGCAAAGACGGCCGGTACCACGCCGCCGCCTACGTCTTCCGGCCGGACGGAACCCGCGTCCGCAAGTTCGTCTACGGCAAGACCCGCAGCGAGGTAGCAGAGAAGCTCACGGAACTGCAGGAGAAGACCCGGCAGGGCATCCCTGCGGCCACCTCCGCCATGCTGCTCGCCGACTACCTCACTTACTGGCTCGCCGCCGTCGCAGCCGCACGGCTCAAGCCTTCCACTCTCACGAGCTACGAGATCATGGCCCGCCTGTACATCGCGCCTCAGTTGGGCAAGAAGAAGCTCAACCGGCTCTCCCCTGCGGACGTTCGCCTGTTCCTCGCGGAGTTCAAGAACTCGTGCCTGTGCTGCCTGCGGGGCGTCGACGCGGGGCGCACTGAGGACGAGCAGACGTGCTGCGCGGTCGGGAAGTGCTGCCGCCGACGGCCGTCCGCCCGGACCGTCCAGTACGTCCACGCAGTCCTGCGCTCGGCTCTACAACAGGCCGTCCGGGAAGAACTCATCGCCCGCAACGTGGCGAAGATCGTAGAGACGCCTACGCTCGAGCGGCAGGAGGTACGGCCGTTGGACCGGACTGAGGCAAGGATGCTCCTCAAAGCCGCCCGTGATCACCGGCTGTACGCGCTTTGGCTGCTGCTGGTCTCGACCGGACTGCGACGGGGCGAAGTGCTCGCCTTGACGTGGCAGGACATCGATCTCGACAAGGGGCAGCTCCGGGTCCGCCGGAACCTGCAGCGCATCCAGCGGGAGCTGGTATTCGGCACCCCGAAGACCGCCCGATCTGTACGAACGATCTCGCTCCCCCAGAAGTGCGTGACCGCGCTCAAGTTTCATCGGGAAGCTCAGCGCCGCGAGCGAGCGAGCGCAGGGGAGACATGGAAGCCCTCGGCTGACCAGCCCGGCGGGCTGGTCTTCACGACGCCCACCGGTCGGCCCACAGACCCGCGGAGCCTGAACCGGATGCTCACGGTCCTGTGCCGGAGGGCACACGTACGCCAGGTACGCGTACACGACCTGCGGCACACCTGCGCCTCACTCCTCCTCGCTCAAGGGGTGGACGCCCGGACCATCATGGAAACCCTCGGTCACAGCACCATCACCATGACCCTGGACACCTACGCCCACGTCATGGACACGACCCTCAAGGCCGCAGCCGACCGCATGGACGATGCACTCGGCCAGGATGAGGACGAGGGCGACGACGGTGTCGCGGGAGTCCCCGCAAGGATCTGAGAGGCCCGTTGACACTCAACCACCGTTGCCAGAAGCCCTCCGAGATCTTCCCGGAGGGCTTCTGGCCCTCGTCGCTAACGAAAGCCCGGCGCACTGGCAAGGGAACAGGCAGCTTGCAAGTTGGAGCGCGCTCAGCCCGGAAGACTGACGTAGCATCAAGCACCAGTCGGCCATCGCCCGAAGGGGGAGGGGTGGAGTTCAAGCTCTGGACCTACACGTTGGAGTGGAGGCCGTCGGGGGAGTCAGATGAAACGGCCAAATACAGGGATGTCCGGCAGCGGATAGCGCACGAGATACGGCGAGAAGTTCGACGTCTTGATCCTGACTCGTTCGTATTCCCGGGTAGAGAACCGACTGAACAGCTACAGCTACGGAGGGCCGTCCGGCGGGCCATGGCCCGTCAGGTTGCGACGGGGCAAGCTGCCGGAATTTGGACAGAACGGCTATGTTGGTCCATCCTTGCAGCCTTCACCTTGGCCGTAATCGCGCTATGCGTTTGGCTCGGATGGGCTTTCCCTATCGGAATCATCTCATGGTTGGCTTATCTGGCCATTGTAGCCATTGCAGGGAGGGTTTTGGAGCGGCTACCCCTTTACATTGAGACCACTTTTCTGTTTTTCATGTCGGTAGCACCCATAGTTGCGGGTTGGTCTCTCTGGTACGACACCAGGGCCCTGCAATCCTACGCAGCCAGGTTTGCCTGGATTCCGGTTGCCGCATATTCTCGCAGCTCTTTGCGCGGCATAGCCGCCGCGGCCATACTTCTCGTTTGTCTTTTCGTATGCCTCGGGATCCCCCTTCAGCACATGGCCCGCTACGTGCTGCGACAGACGGGAAGGCTCAACGGAGCAGGGCCTTACGATTTGCTCATCTACGCATGGGCTCAGGCAGTGCGCGAGATCGAGAGAGCGGACCAGGGGTGGCCAAGTCGCAAATCCATGAAGCAGGCTTGTGGTGCTATTGACCTCCTCGGCCATCTCGCTCGGACTGAACTGCAAATGGAGTGGCTATTCGACGCGGAGTCTTCCTGTCGCGAGGAGTATAAGCGCGAAGCGCTTACGGTGGCTCGACATATATGGGGTTACGAGAGGATCCTGACCCGATCCGCTGGAGGGAAGGATGCTATCCTTCAAGACCTGCTCAAAGGACTTGCCTTCCTCGCTCTAGGCGATCGAGAGTCGCTGTTGGAAAACCTTCCGCTAGACGCAGGCGACTCAGAGCGAACTTGGAAAGATTCACTGAAGGACGCAGCCAAGCGGATATTCCCCGGCACCATACTTGCAGGAGCTGGATTCTTTCTACCTATGATCCCCGGGGTTACAAGCCAAGGCGTGCTCGCAGGAAATTTGAGGATCACGCTACTCGTTATGGCGGCACTGAGCTTGATATCCGCACCCGAAGAAGTAGCCAAGAAGGTTAACGATGCATTGAACAGGGCGTTGCCACAGAGACAGTGATCGAGACCCTTCGCCGCACGCAGACACCGGCTGGGGCTGTCATGGGGCGAGAGAAGATAGATGACTATGACGCTAGTTCGCGGCCGAGGCCGACACTCCTGGTCAACCCGCCGTGGCTCCACCTGCGGCTGCCAGAAGCCTTTGAGCGCAGGCAGGCATGACTAACCGTGGCGGGCCAACGGCCGAGGCGGAGCGGAAACAGGGGGCATGTGCCCGGTGAGGGTTGAGCCGCCCACGGCGCGTGGAGCTAGCCACCTGGCCAGTAGGACATACCCTCACTAGAACCTTGATCTCTGAGGTGTCACACAGGGACCGCTCAGGGTGACGCAACGAGGCCCAATGCCGCACACTGATGTCAGCCGCTGATGTCAGAAGCCCCCTGGGGTGATCCCAGAGGGCTTCTGACCTGCGTCGGGACGACAGGATTTGAACCTGCGACCCCTTGACCCCCAGTCAAGTGCGCTACCAAGCTGCGCCACGTCCCGATGCCCGTTGCAGCCGGGCCTGGGCCCGGCTGAGCGCGCACGAGAACAATACCGCATTCCCCCGGGTGCCCGCCGACACCCCACAGGTGGGCACGCAGCGTGCGCGGATGGCTACACATCGGGCAGCGCGTCGCCGAGGAGGTAGCGGGCGCCCGTGCCGTGGGATGCGGCTGCATCCTCCGGGTTGTACAGACGGCACTTGGTCAGTGACAGACAGCCGCAGCCGATGCAGCCGGTGAGGCGGGCGCGGAGACGTTCCAGGTCGGCGATCTGCTGGTCGATGCGGTGCTGCCAGGAGCGGGCCACGCGGGCCCATTCGGTGGCGTTGGGGGTGCGCTCCGCGGGCAGCTCGGACAGGGCGGCTCGGGCCTCCTCCAAGGAGAGGCCGACCTGCTGGGCGGCGCGGATGAAGGCGACGCGGCGAAGGGTCGCGCGCGGGTAGCGGCGCTGGCCGCCAGCGGTGCGTTCGGCGTGGATGAGGCCGAGCTCCTCGTAGTACCGCAGGGCGGAGGGAGCGAGTCCGCTGCGGGTGGCCAGTTCGCCGATGGTGAGGCGGTCGCGCGCGTGCGGAGACATGCGGTGAGGATAGCCCTTGACCTCAAGCGGACTTGAAGTTGCAGGCTCTTCCCATGACTTCGACCAGGACTTTCTACGACTACGCGGGCCTGGAGCGCCTGATGTCGCTCATGAGTGGCGACGAGAAGCACGGGCCGGCCGCAACCTCCACCCTCGATGTGCTGTGGGTGCTCTACGACCGGGTGCTCCGGGTGGCGCCGGACACCGCCGACGACCCCTGCCGCGACCGTTTCCTGCTCTCCAAGGGACACGGGCCGATGGCGTACTACGCGGTGCTGGCCGCCAAGGGGTTCATCCCCGAGGAGTGGCTGTATCACTTCGCGGCGTTCGATTCGCCGCTCGGGCATCACCCGGACCGCACCCTCGTGCCCGGCGCGGAGATCGGCTCGGGTTCGCTCGGGCACGGTCTGCCGATCGCCGTCGGGACGGCGTTAGGCCTGCGGGCGCAGGGGCGTGACCAGGCCCGTACCTGGGTGCTGGTCGGCGACGCGGAGATGGATGAGGGCAGCAATCACGAGGCGGTCGCCTTCGCGGGCGCGGTCGGGCTGGAGGGGCTGCACGTCGTGGCGGTGGACAACGCGTCGGCGACCTACGGCTGGCGCGGCGGGCTCGCCTCCCGCTTCGCCGCCGAGGGGTGGTCGGCAGTGACGGTGGACGGCCGCGACCACCAGGCGTTGTACCAGGCGTTCACCGCGCCGCACCCCGGCCGGCCGCATGCCGTGATCGCCCGTGTCGAGCCCAAGTACGTCTGACATCTGAGGAGAGATCAGCCCATGGACACCATGCGTGAACGCTTCACCGCCGTCGCCTCGCGCCTGCTGGACGAGGACCCCCGGCTCGCCGTGGTCCTCGCGGTCATCTCCAGCGACCGCTTCCGGGAAGCGGCAAAGGCCCATCCCGACCGTGTGATCGACGTCGGCATCCGCGAGCAGTTGCTGGTCAGCGCCGCCGGCGGACTGGCGCTGGCCGGGATGCGGCCCATCGTCCACACCTTCGCGAGCTTTCTGGTCGAGCGGCCGTTCGAGCAGGTGAAGCTGGACCTGGGGCACCAGGGCGTCGGGGCGGTGCTGGTGAGCGCGGGCGGCTCGTACGACATCGCGGCGGGCGGCCGCACGCACCAGGCACCGGGCGATGTGGCGCTGCTCGACACCCTGGAGGGGTGGACGGTGCACGTGCCTGGGCACCCGGACGAGGCGGAGGCGCTGCTGCGGCACGCGGCCGCCGACGGGGACCGGCGGGTGTACGTACGCCTCAGCGAGCACGCGAACCGTGAGCCGTTGCCCGTCACGCCCGGGAGCTTCCAGGTCGTGCGGGAGGGCCGGGCCGGGGTGGTGCTGGCGGTCGGGCCGATGCTGGACGCCGCGCGGGAGGCGACGGAGGGTCTGGAGGTGACCGTGCTGTACGCGACGACAGTGCGGCCCTTCGACGGTGAGGGGCTGCGTGCGGCGGTCGGCCGTTCGGGCACGGCCGACGTCGTGCTCGTCGAGCCCTACCTCGCCGGCACGTCGGCGCCGTTCGTCGACGAGGCGCTGGTCGACCTGGAGCACCGGGTGCTGGGGATCGGGACGGCGCGTGAGGAGCTGCGCCGGTACGGGACATGGGCGGAGCACGTGGCGGCGCACGGGCTCGACGCCAACGGACTGCGGGGGCGGATCAGCGCCTTCCTTCGCTGATCAGGGGACGACGGTGACCGGCCACCTGGCGGCCTTGACCAGGCGGACGGCGAGCGAGCCGACGATGCGGTGCCCCGCGCGCTCCGACGCACCGACCACCACGGCATCGGCCCGCAGGTCGTCGGCCGCCTTGGCGAGCCCGGTGAACGGGTCGCCGGGGAAGGTGTGGAACTCCCAGCGCAGCTTGAAGTCGTCGCCCAGGCGCTTCACACTCTCGCGCACCTGCCCGATGATCTCCTCGGCTATCTCCGACGTCGTCTCGGCCATCGACACGGCGACACCCGGGGCGGTCACCGCGCCCAGCGGCTGCACGTAGACCATGGCGAGCAGTGCCCCCTGGCGCCGGGCGAGCCCTGCGGCGTAGGCCACGGCCCGCCACGACGAATCGGAGTCGTCCACGCCGGCGACGATCACCTTCGGTCCGTCCGTGCCCCGCTCGAACTGCGACTGGCCCGATTCCCGGCTGTCGAGGTTCCCGTCGTTTGCATCGCTTCCGCCGCTCACAACCCGAGAGTAATGCGGCCGGGTTACCGGGCATGCGTCGGCCCGCATGGCTCCCCCGGCCGACCGTGGTGGGATCACCGCGAGGCAGACTAGGTGCGCTTCATCCTTCAACCGTCCTACGGACCCGAGGACCATCGCATGCACCTGGCCGCCCGCCGCACGCTCCGGTTCTGGCGTACGAGACGACGGCTCGCGGCGGGCGCGGCCGCGCTCGTCGTGCTCGCTGGGGGCGGTGCGACGTCGCTGGCGATCGCCGACGGCCCAGCCACCGTGCACCGAGAGAACCACGTGTTCTCCATGCCGGAGACGCCGGGGAGCGGCCAGGACGTCCGCATTGACACGTCGTTTTTCACCTCGGGTCCGCCGGGGCGGCGGCCCGCGGTGATGCTGGCGCACGGTTTCGGGGGCAGCAAGGACGACATGACGGGGGAAGCGGAGGCGCTGGCGCGTGACGGCTATGCCGTGCTCACCTGGTCGGCGCGGGGGTTCGGCAGGTCGACCGGGCAGATCGGACTCGACTCGCCCGACCGCGAGGTCGCCGACGTGCGGCGGCTGATCGATTGGCTGGGGCACCGGCCGGAGGTGCAACTCGACGGGCCCGACGATCCGCGGGTCGGTATCGCAGGTGCCTCGTACGGCGGGGCGATCGCGCTGCTCGCCGCTGCGTACGACAAGCGGGTCGACGCGATCGCACCGCAGATCACGTGGTGGGACCTGGTCGACGCGCTCTTCCCGCAGCATGCGCAGGGGCAGCCGGCCGGGTCGGGGGTCTTCAAGAAGCTGTGGGCCGGGATCTTCTTCACCACCGGATCGACCGGGACGAGCCCGGCGCCCGGATCCGCGGGGAGCGCGGGGAGCACAGGGAGCACGGGGAGCACAGGCGGCTGCCGGTTCACCGCCGAATTGTGCGCCGTGTACGAACGGGCCGCCGTCTCGGGGCGTGCGGATCCCGAGACCGTCAAGTTGCTCGAGGAGTCCAGCCCCTCGTCGGTCGGCAACCGGATCAAGGTCCCGACGCTGATCGTGCAGGGACAGAACGACTCGCTCTTCCCGCTCGACCAGGGCGATGCGATGGCGCGTACGATCGCCGCCAACGGTGCGCCGGTGTCGGTGGACTGGAGCTCGGGCGGCCACGACGGCGGGGATCAGGAAGACGCGCGCGTCCAGGCGCGGGTCCAGGCATGGTTCGACCGGTATCTCAAGGGCGAACGGACGAACACCGGCCCGGCGTTCAGGGTGACGCGTTCGGGAGGAGTGGACACCACCACCGGGCAGCCGGTGGAGCACGGCGCCTCCGACGGCCGCTACCCGGGGCTGCTCGGCACCGACGAGCGCAGGATCCCGCTGTACGGGCGGCCGCAGACGGTGTCCAATCCCGCGGGCGGTTCGCCGCCTGCGATCTCGTCGGTTCCCGGCATCGGCGCGCTCTCCCAGCTGTCCAGCCTGGGGCAGGGGTTGACGCCGGGCCTTTCGCTGGATTTTCCCGGGCAGCACGCCGTCTTCGACTCGGCTCCGCTGACGTCCGCCGTGACGGTGACGGGGGCGCCGCAGGTGCGGGTCACCGTGGGTTCGGATGCCCCGGACGGTGAAGCGGTGCTCTTCGCCAAGGTGTACGACGTCGGACCGAACGGCAGCGAGACGCTTCCGCACCAGCTGGTCGCACCGTTGCGGGTCACCGGCGCGGGCGGCGGCGGCCGGACGGTGACGGTCACCCTGCCCGCGATCGACCACGCGTTCGCGGCAGGGCATCGGATGCGGCTGGTTCTCGCCAGCACCGATCTTTCGTACTCCTCCCCCACCGCGCCTGCCACGTACCGGCTGTCGCTGGCGGGCGGGGCCGGTGCCGGCAGCGGGCTGGCCGTTCCCCTGGTGCCCGCACTCACCACGGCGCAGGCGGACATTCCCGCCTGGACCTGGGCGCTGCCCGTCGCGGCGCTCGCCGCGGCCACGCTGCTGCTGTTTGCCGGGCGCAAGCGCACGGCGGAGCGAACGAGCCGTCACCGGTCAACGGCCGGACTGGCGGCCGCCGCATCCCCGGATCCCAGATCTGCGGATCCCGGAACGTCCGGCCCCGGATCTGCGGCCGGATCGCCGATCGGGCCTCCGGCCGGTTCTGAGGCCGGTTCTGCGGCCGCTCCGTCCCCGCTGCCGTTGGAGATCATCGGGGTGTCCAAGCGCTACCACGGCTCCGCCGACCGGTACGCGGTGCGGGATCTCTCCTTCCACGTCGGGCCGGGACGGGTACTGGGGCTGCTCGGTCCCAATGGCGCGGGCAAGACGACCACCATGCGGATGCTCATGGGACTCATCCGCCCCGACGAGGGTGAGATCCGGATCTTCGGGCAGCCGGTCGCAGCGGGCGCGCCCGTGCTGTCGCGGGTGGGCGCGTTCGTCGAGGGGCCGGGCTTCCTGCCGCACCTCACCGGACGCGCCAACCTCGACCTGTACTGGCGGGCCACCGGCCGCCCGGCGCAGGACGCCCACGTCGCCGAGGCCTTGGAGATCGCGGGGCTGGGCGAGGCCCTGGACCGCGCCGTGCGCACGTACTCCCAGGGCATGCGGCAGCGCCTGGCGATCGCCCAGGCCATGCTCGGTCTGCCCGATCTTCTGATCCTCGACGAACCGACCAACGGGCTCGATCCGCCGCAGATCCGCGAGATGCGCACGGTGGTCGCGCGGTACGCCGCGACCGGCCGGACGGTGATCGTCTCAAGCCATCTGCTCTCAGAGGTCGAACAGAGCTGCACCCACCTGGTGGTGATGGACAAGGGGCAGCTCATCGCGGCTGGGCCGGTCGACGAGATCGTCGGCAGCGGGGACACCCTGTTCGTCGGCGTCACGCGCATCTCCGACGCCGCACTCGAGGACGCCGCTGCCCGGCTGTCCGCACACCCCGGCATCGCGGCGGCATCTCCTGCCGCCGACGGGCTGCTCGTGCGGCTCGACGGGCTGGGCGTGCCGGATCTCCTTGCAGAACTGCTGCGCCTCGACGTGCCGGTGGAGCGGTTCGGCCCGCACCGACGGCTCGAGGAAGCGTTCTTGACCCTGATCGGAGGCCCGGCATGACCACCGACACCACAGGCACCCCCGGGCCGACGGAAGAGACCGGCTTCCCCGGCCCGTCCGCTCCGTCCGCGCCGTCCGCACCGGTGCGTGGCTCCGGTGCGGCACCCGGCTACCGACCGCACGGCACGTTGCCGCTTCGGGTGGAGGCGGAGCGGCAACTGCGGCGCCGCAGAACGCTGATCACATTCGCTGTGGTGACCCTCCTGCCGTTGATCATCTGGGCGGCGTTCGCGATCGGCGGGACGCCGCGCGGCCGGGAAAACGTACCGTCGATGATCGATACGGCGACCTTCTCCGGGCTCAACTTCGCATTCGCTGTCCTCTTCGTCTCCTGCGGCTTCCTGCTCACCCTGCCCGTGGCGCTGTTCTTCGGCGACACGGTGGCCTCCGAGGCGGGCTGGTCCTCGCTGCGGTACCTGCTCGCCGCGCCCGTCCCGCGGGCGCGGTTGTTGACCAGCAAGGCCCTGGTCGCCTTCGCTTTCAGCGCGGTGGCCGTGCTGGTGTTGCCCGCCGTGGCCCTGGGAGTCGGCACGGTCGCCTACGGGTGGGGAGACCTGCAGGTGCCGACCGGCGGCACGCTGCCCGCGGCGAGTGCGGCTCAGGACTTCGCAATCATCGCGCTCTACGTCTTCGTCAGCCAATGGGCGGTGGCAGGGCTGGGGCTCTGGCTGTCGACGGTCACCGACGCACCACTCGGTGCGGTCGGCGGAGCGGTCGGGCTGGTGATCCTGTCGAACATCCTTGACCAGATCACCGCGTTGGGAGGGATCCGCGAGATCCTGCCGACCCACGGACTGTATGCGTGGATCGATGTCCTCCAACCCACCGCGGAATGGGCCGGCATGGCCAAGGGCGTCTCGATCTCGCTCTCGTACGCCGTTGTCTTCCTCGCCCTGGCGTACCGCGGATTCCGGACCAAGGATGTCGTCTCCTGAGGCGTACAGCGCGACCCGGAGGCCACCGACGACGCCGACGGATCCGTCCCGTCGGTCGGTAGCGTGCCGCGAACGAAACCGCTGCGCCTGCCGTCTTCGGACCGCGGCTCTCCCCGACCGCCGCTCTCCCCGACCGCGGCTCTCCCCGACCGGTAGCGATCAGCGGCCGCGAGCACCATCCGTTCGGGCCATGACACCGAGGCCCACGAAGCCTACGTCCACTGCGAACCACCCTGTCCGGTCGCCCCTCTCTGGTCGGCGTCCGTCGTGTGCCTGACGCCCGCGAGCCGGGTCGCAGCCCCCTCGCGGCGGCCGAGGTGGCGGGATCCGAACGGAGACCGCGCCAGCGCATGGTCTTCAGCGCAGCTAGCTCATCCGGCGTGACGGGGTCACCGCGACGGGGATGCGCGACGTTGTGGCCCACGCGCAGGCGCCACGAGGATCGCTGCAGCACTACTTCCCGGGCGGCAAGCAGCAACTCGTCAGCGAGGCCGTGGACTGGGCCGGTCGCTACGCCGGCAACCGCGTGGCCCGGTTCCTCGCCGAGATCTCCGAGCCGTCACCGAGCCGGCTGTTCGCCGCAATGGTCCACCAGCGGACCGAGGAATTCGAGACGGTCGGGTTCGCATCGGGCTGCCCGGTCGCCGCGGCTACGGTGGACTGCGCGGACTCCGCCGAATCCACCAGGGCCGCCGCCGCAGACTCGTTCGGCCGCAGGACCCGCCCGGTGGCCCGGGCGCAGGGGAGCGGTCTCCTGGCTGTTGCCGCTGACCAGTCCTCTGCCGTCAATCGTGCCGGGGCCGTGGATGGTGACGTTGTCCGGGTTCTGGCCCCAGATGAGGCTGTTGTGCCGGTGGCTGTGGGCGAAGTCCTGGTAGTCGTTGCCCGCCCCCGGCTCCGCCGGGTCGTAGCCGCGGCCGCACGCGGGTGTGGCCGCGAGGACGGTGGCGTTCTCGGCGAGGTACAGCCCGACAATGCCTGCAGGCGGATCGAGTAGCTGGCGTAGGTGCCGGCCGTGAAGTAGACGGTGCCGCCGGCGGGCGCGCCGCCGGTTCCAGCTGCGGCGGCTGCCCGGGTCGCCCGGTTGATGGCGTCGGTGGGGCGGCGCGTCCTCGGCGGTCGTCACGGTGAGGCGTCGCGGCCTCGTGCGGGCCGTTCCTCGTCGGCGCGGGCGGCCCGCCGGACGCGCCGCATTTTGAGGGCGAGGGCCAGGGCTGAGATGCCGAAGAGCACACCCGTGATCACCAGCCATCGGCCGAGGTAGACACCTTCGGGCAACCGGGCGGCACCCGGGTAGGGGACCGACAGATCGAAGATGAGGGGGAACCAGACGAGCAGGAGAACACCGGAGAGGAAGGTGGGGACGCGCAGGTAGTTGATCCACGGCGGCTGGGGCACGCGGGTGGCGCGATGCCGCAGAACGGCATGGGCCGACAGGTCGGCGAGCGAGTACAGGGGCAGCAGGATCAAGTCGTGCAGGATCGCCGCGCCGACGAACCAGATCGCCACGTCGAGCGGGCGGAGGGCGAACAGGCGCACCAGGGCGTAGCCGGTGAGGGCGAACGAGCAGATCAGGACGAGAAGGTGCAGCGGACCGGAGCCGTACCAGCGGACGAAGCGTGCCATGGTCACGTCCTGAAGGTGAGCCGGTGCACCCACTTGGTGTTGTTCACGCCGGGGTTGGCCGGGACGATGATGCGGGCCGGGTAGCCGTGGTCGAGCGAGAGGTCCGCGCCGTTGACGCGCAGAGCTAGCAGCGATCGGGGGTCGTGGATCTGGTTGCCCCGCAGCACGACCGAGCTGTAGGGGCCGGGTGGTTGGACCGATTCCACCAGGACGCTTCCGGCGTCGGGCAGTCCGGCCATGGCGCCGAGGTCGGCCAGCCGCAGGCCGCTCCAATGCTGGTCAGGGGTGGACCATCCCTCCACGCAAGCGATCGGCAGTACGGCGGCGTGCTGGCGCATCGCGAGGAGCTGCTCGCGGGTGAGGACCAGCGTCGGCCCGTTGCCATGGACCTCCAGCCGCCAGTTCGGCCCGACATGCGCCGGCAGCACGCCGACGGACGCCGCCGTCTTGTTGATCTGGAACCCGTTCGGGCCGCTGCCCGGGTCGCGGTTGTGCGGCGCGAGAAGGGCCGTGCTCCGCAGCCAACCGCCGATGCTCTGTCCCGCGGTGACCACGAGGAGGAGCACGGAGCCCGCCCCCACCACGCCCACCGCGCCACGACGGGTCATCGTCGGCGGCGCGGGTGCAATCGGCACCAAGCCGTCGGGATCGGCCGGCTCGGGCCGGGTATGGGCGAGGTCGGTGCGCAGTTCGGTGGCCAGGCTGCGGGAACGAAGGGCACGCGTCATCCGGCCGAGCCTGAGGCATACGTGGACGACGAAGGCGGCGATGAACACCCAGGCGCCGTAGAAATGCAGGGTGTAGAAGGAGCCCGGGAACACGTAGTACAGCTGGACGTTGAGGATGCCGGTCACGAACTCGAAGATGACCCCGCCGACCAGCATCAGCAGGGACAGCCGCTCCAGCCCGTGGGCGACGGTGCGGACCGGCAGCCACTCGAACAGCTTCGGGATCACCGACCACAACTTGGCCAGCAGCACGGGCACGAGGACCACGCCGAGCGTCACGTGCACACCCTGGGTCAGCCGGTACAGCCAGTACGGATGGGTGGGCCAGTCGAAGAGGTAGAAGCCCAGCAGGCCTTTGTCCGGCGTCTGGTCGTTGAGCGGACCCAGATCGGGGTTGTATGCGGCGTACGAGAGCATCCCGGTGACGAAGAGCACCGGGATGCCGACCAGCAGCAGCAGGCCGAACACCGACGTCAACCAGGGCCCGCGGATCGGACTGCGCCAGAACCCGGGACGGAACGGCCCCGGAGGCGGAGGCGTCCGGCCGATCCGCTGCGCCATGGCCCGGATGCGAGCGGCGGCCCTGGCGGCCCGAGCCGCCATACCGGCGCGAATGCGCTCCAGACGCCGTCGCGCATGCCCGTCGTCCACTCCCGGGGGCTCGGACCCGCTGGGTGAACCCGAGCCCGGCGGCGGTCCGCCACTGTGCATCAGCCGTCTCCTCCGTCCCCGCGCCGCGCCTCGAAGGGGCGGCCGCCATGGCATGCTCAGTGCCGGGCAAGTGGACACCTACACGCTGGCACAGCTCTGGTCGGCTGTCCGCGTCCGGCATGCATGCGGGTGTCTGTCGCCAGCCGAACGGCCGAACCGGTGTTCCGCGCGGCTCGACGGGTCCCCCGCGGCGTGGCCTCATGATGGTGGGGTGCGACGTTTCCGCGCACGGCACAACGCCTCCGCCCGGCCCGGCCGCTCCGCGCTGACGAGCGAGGTCGGCTGGTTCGTCGTGATCGGCGTCGCCTCCACGGTGGGCCAGGCCCTGCTGTACTGGGTAATGAGGCACTGGTCGCCACCCGTGCTGGCCAATCTTGCCTCCCTCCTCGTCGTCACCGTCCTCAACACGGAGGCCAACCGCCGGCTGACCTTTCGCGGGTCTCCGGTCCGGGCCGTCCAGGCCCATCTGGCGGCGGGTGGTCTGTTCGTCCTGGCGTACGTGATCACCTCGGGTGCGGTCCTGCTCTTCCGTCACTACCGGCCCACGGCCTCACCGGCGGCCGAGACGCTGGTGCTGGCTCCCGCTTTCGCCCTCGTGACCGTGGTGCGCTTCATCGTCCTGCGGCTGGTCGTCTTCCGACGCCGCAACCGCTGAGGCCCTCGCGCCGCGTGCCCAGCATGCTGCTCGCGGCTCCCGAGAGGTGCCGCTTCATGATCCGCCTTCAACTCTTGTAGCTTGCGTGGCCGTCGGCTCAACTCGTGCCGGTTCCCCAACTCATCCAGAAGTACGAGTGAATGGCCGTAAGTAACCAATGCCCGATGTATTGACGTGCATCTGTCACGTAGTTAGTTTCAAGCAGCACGCGAGCAAGACCGGCTCCTGCATTCGGTTCATCAATGAACCGCCGTACCGGGGGGCGCCTGTGTCCATCACTGCTTGATCAAAGAAGCCCGCGCTGCTGCTCGACGGCCGCTCATCGCTCACCCCCGGTCCACCTCACCCATCCCCCCGTGCCCGAACCCGTCAGGAGGCATCGTGCGCCCATCCCCGATCCGGTCGTTGCCCAGACGAATACGGATCGCTACGGTCGCTCTGGCCACCGCATCCGTCTCGCTGCTCTCGACCTTCTCCGGCGCCCCGCCCGCGGCGGCAGCCTCCACTGGCTCGGCCGCGTGTCCCTGGGTCGGCTCCAGTGCCCCGATCCCGCAGCGGGTCAGCCAGGTGCTCGCGAAGATGTCGGTATCGCAGGAGGTGACTCTGCTCACCGGCGCGTCGGGGTCGAGCTACGTCGGCTTCACTCCAGCCATCGGCTCGCTGTGCATTCCCGCGCTCAATCTGGAGGACGGCCCGGCGGGCGTCGGCGACGGCATGACCGGCGTCACGCAACTGCCCGCCCCGGTGGATGTCGCTGCGAGCTGGGACACCTCCGCCGAGCAGCGCTACGGCCAGGTGATCGGCTCCGAGCAGATGTCCAAAGGCAGCACGATCGACCTCGGTCCGACCATCAACATCGTGCGCGACCCCCGCTGGGGACGCGCTTTTGAGTCCGTCGGCGAGGACCCGTACCTCAACGGCACCCTCGGCGCGGCCGACATCCAGGGGGTGCAGTCCACCGGGAACCTGGCGCAGGTCAAGCATCTGGCCGTCTACAACCAGGAGACGAACCGCAACACCCCCTCGGACAACGCGATCGTCAGCAGCCGTGCCCTGCAGGAGATTTACCTGCCCGCCTTCCAGGACGCCGTACAGCAGGGCGCCGCATCCTCGGTGATGTGCTCCTACAGCACGATCAACGGCACCGCGGCCTGCCAGAACCCGACGATCCTGACCTCGACGCTGCGTCAGCAGTTCGGCTTCACCGGCTTCGTCACCTCCGACTGGGGCGCGACCCACGCCACCGCGGACTCGGCCAACGCCGGGTTGAACCAGGACATGCCGGGCAACGACGGGTTCTACGGCAGCGCCCTGGCGAGCGCGGTCTCTTCCGGTTCGGTCTCCAAGGCCACGCTGGACTCGCTCACCTCCCAGGTGCTGGCCGAGATGTTCGCCTTCGGCCTGTTCGACGAGGCACCCTCGGGCTCACCCGCACAGAACGCCACCAGCGCTGCCCACGTCACGGACGCCAGGCAACTGTCCGAGGAGGGCACGGTGCTGCTGAAGGACAGCGGCACCGTGCTTCCCCTCGGATCGTCCACCCAGTCGATCGCGGTCATCGGCGCCGACGCCTCGACCAGCCCGCAGACCGCCGGCGGCGGCAGCGCCGGCGTCAACTCCAGCGGCACCGTGACCCCGCTGCAGGGCATCACCGCGCGCGCCGGCAGCGGCACCAAGGTCAGCTACAACGACGGCTCAGACACCACCTCGGCCGCCTCCCTGGCCGCCTCGTCCTCCGTCGCAGTGGTCTTCGTCAGCGACTACGAATCAGAAGGCAGCGACCTGAGCAGCATCGACCTGCCCAGCTCGGAGAACTCCCTGATCTCCGCGGTCGCCGCCGCGAACCCGAACACGGTCGTAGTGCTCAACACCGGCTCCGCGGTCACCATGCCCTGGCTCTCCTCGGTCAAGGGCGCGCTCGAGGCCTGGTACCCCGGCCAGGAGGACGGCAACGCGATCGCCTCGGTCCTGTTCGGCGACGTCGACCCGTCCGGGCACCTGCCGGTCACCTTCCCCACCTCGCTCTCCCAGGTTCCCGCCCAGGGCGCCGCGCAGTGGCCCGGCCAGAACGGAACCGTGCAGTACTCCGAAGGGCTGAACGTCGGCTACCGCTGGTACGACAGCCAGGGCCTCATGCCGCTCTTCCCGTTCGGCTACGGTCTGTCCTACACCACCTTCTCCTTCAGCAACCTCTCCGTCAGTCCGCTGGTCAAGGGCGGCAGGGCCACCATCACGGCGACGGTGACGAACACCGGGTCCCGCGAGGGCGCCGACGTCGCGCAGCTCTACGTCACCGCCCCGGCCGCGTCCGGCGAGCCGCCCAAACAGCTTGAGGGCTTCACCCGGGTCGACCTGCAACCCGGCCAGAGCAAGACCGTCGACTTCCCGCTGACCCAGCGCAACTTGCAGTACTGGGACTCCAGTGCCAACGGCTGGGCGACCAGTACCGGCACCTACACAATCTCGGTCGGGGACTCCGAACGCGACCTCCCGCTGACCGGCACCCTCGCCGTCACCTCCGCGCAGCTCGGCCCGACCGTCTCCGTCACCAACCCGGGCCCGCAGGAGGGCATCGCCGGCACCGCGGTCTCCCTCCCGGTCAGCACGAAAGACACCACCGGCGGGCAGACCCTCACCTACTCGGCCACCGGGCTGCCCGCCGGAACCTCGATCTCGCCGACCACCGGCGCCATCACCGGAACACCCACCACGGCCGGGACCAGCACGGTGGCCGTCACCGCGCGGGACCGCTCCGGCGCGTTCGACACGACCAGCTTCACCTGGACCGTCGCGCCGTCCGGCTCCGGCGTGCCGACCACCCCGCTGACCAACGCCAACGGCAAGTGCCTGGACCTGGCCGACGACAACAACACCAACAGCACACGGGTGCAGATCTACACCTGCAACGGCACCAACGGCCAGCAGTGGACCCAGGAGCCCGACGGCACCGTCCGCGCGGACGGCAAGTGCCTGGACGTCGCCGGCGGCGGCACCGCCGACGGCACCAGGGTGCAGATCTACGACTGCAACGGCACCGGCGCGCAGGTCTGGCAACCCCAATCCAACGGCGCCCTGGTGAACCCGCAGTCGGGCAAGTGCCTGGACGACACCAATTGGTCCACCACCGACGGCGCCCAGACCCAGATCTGGGACTGCACCGGCCAGGCCAACCAGCAGTGGACCCTGCCCTGACCCAGTGACCGCGCGGTCCCGCACCCCCGACCGCGGGACCGCGCGCCAGGGGTCGGCTCTCCATCCCTTCCTGCTTCTCAAGGTCGGCGAAGACATCTCATGTCGTCGAATGCCAACCACACGCAGGTGTATCCGCTTGCTCGTCGAAGCTGGTCCACTCGCGCACGATCCATCCGCCGGCGTCAGGCTGGTTGCCGTGCAGCACGACCGCGAGCGGCACCTGTCGGTCATCCGACCGGTCATCCGAGGCTGCGTGTGGCAGCCGGATCGTGAAGCTGCGCTCCCTTCAACGGTCCGGGAGCTGGGGGATCGCCGCTTCGAAGGTCGTGTCCCGGCCGACGCGCTGCCTCAAGGAGATGGAGGCGCGCGTGCTGTCCAGGCCCACGTGGATGGCGACGGTGACGTCGACGTCGGGGCGCAGAAGGGCTTGGACGCAACCCGTCCGGGTGTCCAGGCCAGCTCGGTGACGGTGACCCGGCACCGGGTACGGACGCCGCGCAGTGTCCCCCGGGCGGCGTTCCGTGCGGTCTCCTTGCCGTCAGTCGTGGGGGGCGAAGCGGAGGATCAAGTACAGCGGGCTGCTGGTGTCCGCGGTGGCCGGCGAGACCGTGATCCGCAGACGGCCGCCGGAATCGGTGCTGGTGACCCGCAGGTGCTGTTCCGCGCTGAGCCGTACCGTCATGCCGGGCAGCTGCCAGTGGTCCGGGGTGAGTTGCTCTGCGTGAGGCGTGTAGGCCTCGAAGGTGAGGCTGGTCCGCTCGCCATCGGCGTGGAGCGGGGCGAGCCGTAGGACGCCTGAGGTGTCGACGTCGGCGTCCACGGCCGTGCCCGCCGCCGCGCGCAGCCAGTACACGTCGTCGCCCGTACCCGGGGCGGCCCAGTGGACGGTCACCGGGCAGTACTGCTCTCCCGCGCGGCTCTTCGTACCGCCGGCGTCCTGCGCCCCGATCATGTGACGGGGCCCCAGCCACGAGGTCGCGGTCCTGCGCGGGGCTTCCTCGATGACCGTCGTCACGTGGTGTGGTCCGGTCAAGGCGTTGAGCCGGGCGACAGCGCCGACCGGTGGCATGGCGCCGAGCAGAGCGAAGCAGGGGGCGAAGCACCAGTCGTGTGCCTGTGGACCCGCGCAGGGTCCTGCAGGTGGCAGGGGGGCGCGTTCGCTGCCGGTCACCAGCGCGATCCACAGGCCGGTCAGGGCCGGGTACCGCCGCATATCCATGCCGTAGGTACGGTCGTACGGTCCGACGATGGTGCGCAGGTCCGGGTGATACCGGTCTGCGATCTGGTGCCACAGCTGCTGTTCCATCTGCACACCGAGGCGCCGCAGCGCCTGTGACGGTGCGCAGGCGCGCCACAGGGCGAGGGCGAAGAGGTCCACTCCGTAGTAGGTGGGCGCGTTGAACTCAGGAAAGGTCGATGTGCGGACCCATAGATCGTGTACCTGGCGGGCCAGTCGCTCACCGGCGGTGCGCAGCTGGTGGTTGGTCTGTCGGTGTCCGGCGGCGTCGAACAGGTAGGCGCCCATCAGAGCGATGTTGGTGTAGCTCGGCGCGACCGCCCGGATCAGCGCCCCCTCAGCAGCGAGGGCGAGGGCACGATCGATCCGGTCGATCGCGGAAGCCGGCAGCGAAGGCTCGAACTCGTGCAGGATGAGCAGAAGCGCGCAGCCGATGAACTCGCGCCAGTTCGGGTCGTAGTCGCACCATTCCTCGGCGGTGGGGCCGGGTTCCGGCTCGTCAGGATAATGGCGCCAGGTGCCGTGATGGACGGCGCCGGATCTGTCGAACTGGTGGTCGAGGACGGTCTCCAGTGCCTGCAGGGCTCGCTCAAGGTCTCCCGGAGCACCGCGGGTGAGCAACCCGAGGGCGTACCAGGAGGTCTCGCGGACCATGTGCGACCAGTCCGGATAACTGACCGGTGCGCGCAGCAGATGCACCTTGGGGTCCCAGAGGGTGTCCATCCACGTCGTCGTGGAAGTGATGAGGTGCCGGGCGGTGGAGGACATGCGCCGGCGCAGAGCGCCAGGAAGCGGATCCACCATGCCACCCGCGCTCTCCTCCCGCATGGACCTCTCGCGTCGCTCCACTTCCATGCACCTTCCTGGGGTTGCGGTGCGTGTACGGCTGACGGTGACCGTGGGCTTACCGCGGCAGTGCGTACCGATGCTCCTCGATACGCTCCGACTCCAGACGCTATCGGCGATCAGGATTCGGTAGCGGTAGGACAACGAGTCGGCGGGTGCGAGGGTGAACTCCTCGTGGAAGGCCCGGGGGAAGCCGACCGTGGGCGTGGGCTGGGTGTGGACGAACGGCCGACGACGGTTGGCGTGCCTTGTGAGCAGGCGAGCCCGTGCGGCTCGATTCTTTTGCCATTGAGGTCAGAAACTGACCGCTGTTGCCCCTAGCGTGCTCCTTGCCCGGCGGAACAGGAACTACGGAAGGCAGCGACCATGAGCGAGACCGTGACCGTCAACGAGCTTGCCACCCACGACCTGGCCGACGCGCCGGCCACCACCGGCGAGCGCGCCGACCTCCTGGAGGTGCTCGCCAAGCACCGGCACTTCCTGCGCTTCACCACCCGCGACCTCACCGACGAGCAGGCCGGGCGTCCGACCACTGCCAGCGAGCTGTGCCTGGGCGGCCTGATCAAGCACGTCGCGGCGGCCGAGCGGAACTGGGTGCGGTTCATCCTGGACGGCCCATCGGCGATGGGCGACTTCACCAGCATGACGGAGGCCGATTGGGCCCGGCGGGCCGACGAGTTCCGGATGCTGCCCGGCGAGACGCTGGCCGGTGTGCTGGCCGACTACGCCGAGGTCGCGCGCCTGACCGATGAGTTGGTCGCCGGCCTGCCCGATCTGGACGCCCCCCAGCCGCTACCCAAGGCCCCGTGGTTCGAGCCTGGCGCGCGCTGGTCGGCCCGCCGGGTGCTGATGCACATCATCGCCGAGACCGCCCAGCACGCAGGCCATGCCGATATCATCCGCGAGTCCCTGGACGGCGCCAAGAGCATGGGCTGACCCGGTGCGGTGAGGACGTGCGGTGAGGACGTATCGTCGCAGCACGGCCGGGCTTGGGGCCGTCGGTTGGCCGTCCGAGGCGAATCAACGATGACAGGCGTTGACAACCGACCATCGAATCAGCGCGGGTCAGGATACATGCGCCAGGGAAGGGGTCGGGCACCCGGCAGATCCCCGCGCAGGCCCGCCTGCAACCGGCTCTGAGCCGCATGGATCTGAAGGACAGCAGTCCGCCCCCACGGGAGGGCGGACTGCCAAGCCCACGGGCGACGAGCGGTGCCGGCGGGTTCGATGCCCAGGGGTGGGCTAGAACATCCCGCCATCGACCTGGAGGGTGCGGCCGGTCATGTAGGCCGCGTCGTCGGAGGCGAGGAAGGCGTACCCGGCGGCCACCTCGGACGGCTCCGCGAGCCGCTTGAGGGCGACCTGGACGTTGAGCCACTCGGTCAGTGAGATCTTGCCGACCTGCTCCGGGTGCTGATAGCTGGCTCCGTACTCGGCGGCCATGTCGGTGGCCGTACCGCCGGGGGCGATCGCGTTGATGGTGATCCCCTTCTGCCCGAGTTCCGCGGACAGGTTCAGCACCATCGACTCCACCGCTCCCTTGCTCGCGGCGTACAGGGTATGGGCGAAGATCGCCCGCGAGGCGCTGACGGAGGACGTCAGTACGATCCGGCCGCCTTCCCGCATGTGGGCGGCGGCATGCTGGGCGGCGAACAGCTGCCCGCGGGTGTTGACGGCGAAGACGCGGTCGAAGTCGGCTGGGGTGATCTTGTCCAGGGCGTCGAAGTGCTCGATACCGGCGCAGGACGCGAGGGCGTCCAGGCGTCCGAACTCGGCCACCGCTCGCGCGATCATCGCGGCCGTCTGTTCCGGGTCGGCGACGTCGGCCTGTACGGCGATCGCCCTGCTGCCGTTGCCCGTGAGTTCGGCGACGAGTGCGTCCGCCGCCTCCTTGTTGCCCCTGTAGCCGATCGCCACGGAGGCACCCTCGGCGGCCAGTCGCCTTGCGACGGCGGCGCCTATACCCCGGCTGCCGCCGGTGACCACTGCCGCCTTGCCTTCGAAACGTGCGCTCTGCACGGCTGCCACCACTTCTCTTCTCTCGCGATACGTAGGGGCGCCCGAGGCGAAGGGCCGAAGCGGGCGTCACAGACATCCGCCGCGCCCAAGGCGTCCCCCGAGTACCCCCGATCCGACGTCTTCAGCGTACCCCAACCGCAGGAAATCCTGCACTTAATGCCCAAGGCGGCCACCACTGACGTAGCCTCGACGCGTCCACCAGCACAGACGACGGAGGAAGGCCCCACGGTGACTCGCAGCGCATCCCGAGACGGCGCACCGCGATTGCGGGCAGACGCCGCACGCAACCGCACCCAGATCTTGGCCGCCGCCCGCTCTGCCTTCCGGGAATTGGGCACCGCCGCCCCGCTCGACGAGATCGCCCGCCGCGCGGGGGTCAACATCGCCACGCTCTACCGGCGCTTCCCCGACCGCGACGCCCTCATCCGGCAGGTCGTCATCGACGGCTTCACCCTTGTACTCCAGACCGCTCACGACGCGCTGCAGACCGCATCCCAGGACCCACTGGCCGCCATCGAGGTGATGATGCTGCGCCTGGTCGACCAGCGGGACATGCTCGTCCTACCCCTGATCGGCGGTCCCGTCACCGACGACCCCGAAGCGTTCACACTCCAACGCCAGATCGCAGCCGTCCTGGAAGACATACTGGCCGTCGCCCGCGCCCAGGGTGCAGTCCGTCCCGACGTCACAGCAGTGGACCTGATCACCACCGGAGCGCTCGCCTGCCGTCCCCTGCCCTACCTCCCCGCCGAGCAAGCCACCACCCTCGCCGCTCGCCACCTGCACATCTTCCTCGACGGCCTACGCCCTCACGCCGCCCGGCCGCTCCCCCCGCCCCCCACGCACGAAGACCTCACCGCTCACCTGCACACCACCGAAACCACGGATCGAGGACCCGGCCCCACCGAGGTCTGAACCAGGCCATGGCCCGCGGCGTGCCCGCGCTGCCCGGCGGGAGGCGTCGGCCTGGGACAGCTGCAGCGCCGGCGGCGAAGTTCACAGGTGGCCGGGGGCCGGACGTGCCCGGGATCGCCAGTACGTGTGGCCCGCGGTGCAGCGTCCATGCCAGCCGTACCTGAGCGGGTGTCGCGCCGTGTGCGCGAGGCAGCTGGCGCTGACGAGTTTCAGCAGGTGGGAGATGGCGACCTCGGGACGGACAACACCTGCCGCTCGGGCACGTTCAATGGCGGGCGCTCTCGACGACGTTCGAGCCAGCCTTGCTGAAGAGGGTGAGAGCTTCTTGTTCCGCGGCTGCAAGTAGGGCCAGGGGAGACTCTCCTGGACCGACGAAACCGCCGTACGTGGCGCGTCGCCGCATCGCGAAGGGCGTGTCCATCCAGCCGCGGACGATGAAGGTAAATGAAAGTACCCCCCACCCCTTGCCACTCTCAACCTATAGCGCACCGGGGGGCTTACGGCAAGACCCGGGTCGTGCCGCAGAATCGCTGGCCGAGGCCAGAACCTGCGGAAATGGCAGATTCACGAAGTGCGTGCGCTGTTGTCGGTTCATAGGTCGTGCGGTGACGTCGAGCCGGTGGTGGGACTCGCGCTGCGGTTGCGCGAACTCGGCGCCGAGGTGCGGGTGTGCGCGCCGCCGGACTTCGCGGGAGCGACCGCAGATCGGAGCTGATGAGATGAACCCCCTGACCACCAACGCGTTTGATTTTCCCGACCACCTATTCCCCAAGGCCGAGCCGAGGCTGATCGCCGGCGACGAGCAGCACTTCGCGGCCATCGCGGAGAGCCTCGAGCAGGCGATCGCCGAACTGTCCGACCGCCTCGACGCCGAGCTCAAGGCGCCCGGCGGCATTGGCCGGCAGGCGATGGACCGGGACATGGAGATCCACCGGCTGACCGGTCGCCTGCGCGCCTTGCGTCGCTTCGGTTTGGACCTGTGCCTCGGGCACATCGTCAGCGCAGACAACCCTGAGCCCGTGTACATCGGACGACTTGGCCTCACCGACAGCGCGGGTCGTCGGCTGCTGCTCGACTGGCGCTCCCCCGCGGCTGAGCCGTTCTTCGCGGCGACCCACGCCAACCCGATGGGTCTGGCAAGCCGCCGCAGGTATCGCTGGACCCGCGGCCGGATCAGCGACTACTGGGACGAAGTGTTCACCGCTGACGGTCTTGAAGGGCACGCCGCGCTCGACGACCAGTCTGCCTTCATCGCCAGCCTGGGCAGCAACCGGTCGACCCGAATGCGAGACGTGCTCGCCACCATCCAGGCCGACCAGGACGCCATCATCCGGGCGGGATCCCACGGCGCTCTCGTCGTCGACGGCGGTCCGGGTACGGGGAAGACCGTCGTCGCTCTGCACCGCTCCGCCTACCTCCTCTACTCCGACCCTCGCCTCGGTCACCGTCGGGGCGGCGTGCTGTTCGTCGGTCCGCACCAGCCCTACCTGGCCTACGTCGCCGACGTCCTCCCCAGCCTCGGAGAGGAGGGCGTGCAGACCTGCACCCTGCGAGACCTCGTCGCCGAGGGAGCCGGAGCAGCGATCGAGACCGACCCGAACGTGGCCCTCCTGAAGTCATCCGCGAACATGGTGAAGGCGATCGAGACGGCCGTCAGGTTCTACGAAGAGCCGCCCACCGAGGGGATGACGGTCACGACCGACTGGTCCGACATCTGGCTGAGCGCCGACGATTGGGCCCAGGCGTTCGAAGCACCAGAACCAGGTATTCCGCACAACGAAGCGCGTGACCAGATCTGGGAGGAGCTGCTCACGATCCTGATGGACAAGCACGACGGCGACGTCTCGCCTGACCTGTTCCGCAGGTCGCTGCTGCACAACAAAGAGCTGATCAGGACCCTCAACCGCGCGTGGCCGCTGCTCGAAGCGGCTGACCTCGTCGCAGACCTGTGGTCGGTACCCGCCTACCTGCGGATGTGCGCTCCCTGGCTCAGCCCCGATGACGTTCGGAAGCTGCAACGCCAGGACGCCCAGGCTTGGACGGTGTCCGACCTGCCGCTCCTGGACGCAGCACGGCAGCGGCTCGGCGACCCGGAGACGTCGCGACGAAAGCGTCGGCTGGGCGCCGCTGTCGCCGCCGAACGCGAGCGCATGGTCAACGTCATCGACAACCTGCTCGAGGCCGATGACGATGGTGAAGGTGCGGTGACGATGCTGCGCGGACAGGACCTGCAGGACAGCCTGATCGACGAGACCGCACTGCCCAGCACCGACCCGGAACCTCTCGCCGGCCCGTTCGCGCACATCGTCGTGGACGAGGCTCAGGAACTGACCGACGCAGAGTGGCACATGCTGCTGCTCCGCTGCCCGTCCCGGAGCTTCACCATTGTCGGGGACCGCGCCCAGGCCAGGCACGGGTTCACAGAGTCGTGGCAGGAACGGCTCGAGCGGATCGGGCTCGACCGGATCAACGTGGCCTCCCTGAGCATCAACTACCGGACGCCGGAAGAGGTCATGGCGGAAGCCGAGCTGGTCATCCGAGCCGCGCTCCCGGACGCCAATGTGCCGACCTCCATCCGCAGCAGCGACGTCCCCGTCGTTCACGGATCTGTTCCGGATCTGGACTCGATCCTCGACACCTGGCTCCTCGCGCACGCCGACGGGATCGCCTGCGTCATCGGCGATCCCACGTTCCGGGCGACATCCCGCATCCGGTCGCTGACCCCGGAGCTGTCGAAGGGGTTGGAGTTCGACCTGGTCGTCCTCATCGACCCACAGGCGTTCGGCGAGGGCATCGAAGGAGCGGTCGACCGCTATGTCGCGATGACCCGAGCCACCCAGCAACTCGTGATCCTCACGAGCTCCTGACGTCGGCCCAAGGCAACGCGATCAACGCCCGACGATCATGAGGACCACCACCGAAGGAGTCTGTCTGGGCTTCGCGGTCCGCGCCGGGCTGAGTCGGGCACGGATGACGATCCGGGGGTGGCGAGGTCGACGACCCGGCCGAGTGTGAGCAGGCTCTCGGGCGTTGCGGCGCGCTAGGCGAGGACCGTGGGCTCGGGACCGCGCCACTCTGGTCACTGACCGTGTTTCGAGCATCGCCGCCGTCACAGGCCCGCGGTCGTCACGCACCTGGGCCCGGTGCGCCGGCAGGCGCGGTGGCAGGTGCCGCAATGCCCGCCTTATCCTGTAAGGGCGTTTCCAGCAAGGTCCCTCCACCCCGGTCGGCTGACGCATCTGCACAGTCCCGGTGCGGAACGCCCCGGCGACAGGTGCTGACGACATCGGCTGCACCACGTGCCCCGCTCGCGACGACTGTGAAGACGACTGTGAAGGGGTATGGCGATGGCCGGACCCTCCCTCGGGCCGACTCCGCAGCCGGTGCTGACCCCGCTGACGACCGCGGCGGTCTTCCTGGTAGTGACCGTCGATGCGGGCGGCGAGCCGGTCGCACGGGAGTTGCTCTCTGACCTGCCCGGGTTGCAGAGGGCTGTCGGTTTCCGGGCGCCGAACGGGGCGCTCAGCTGCGTCGCCGGCATCGGGTCATTCGGCAGTGCCGGGCGCGGCGAGTTCGGCACGTACTTCATCGGCTATGCCCGCACCCCCGCGGTGACTGAGACGATGCTGGAGCGCATGTTCCTCGGTGAACCTCCGGCCGCGCACGACCGGATCTTGGACTTCTCCACCGCAGTGACCGGCATGCTGTTCTTCGTACCGGCCGCCGATTTCCTGGAGGACCTCCCCGATCCGCCCGGCGCGGACGCCGCGATCGCGATCGCGATCGCGGGCACGGGCACGGGCACGGGCAGGACGGCACCCGGTCCGCACGCTCCGCACCCGGACGATTCCCTGCGGATCGGCGACATGAAGAGGAGCACCGCCGATGAACAACCTCCACCGTGAACTGGCGCCCATCTCCTCAGCCGCCTGGGCCGACTTGGAGGACGAGGCGCGACGCACCTTCAGGCGCCACGTGGCCGCTCGACGGATCGTCGACGTGCCCGACCCGACCGGTTTCGAACTGTCCGCCGTCGCCACCGGTCATCTGGACGCCGTCGACGCTCCGGCGGAGGGGGTCATCGCCCACACCCGCCGCTCGCAGCCGATCGTCGAGCTGTGCGTTCCGTTCACCCTCGACCGCCGACAGGTCGACGACGTTGCACGCGGAGCCAAGGACGCGGACTGGCAGCCGGTGAAGGACGCCGCCAGGAGGATCGCGTTCGCCGAGGACCGCATGGTGTTCGAAGGGTATGCCGCCGCAGGCATCGCCGGCATACGCAAGAGCTCCTCGAACCCCGCGCTGAGCCTGCCCGCCGATGTGCGCGACTACCCCAACGCCATCAGCCAGGCCGTGACCGCGCTGCGGCTGGCGGGTGTCGGCGGAGCCTACACGCTCGCCCTCAGCGCCGACGCCTTCACCGCCGTCAGCGAGACGTCCGACCACGGCTACCCGATTCACAAGCACATAGCCCGGCTTCTGGACGGCGAGATCATCTGGGCGCCGGCCATCGACGGGGCGTTCCTGCTCTCCACCCGGGGCGGCGACTTCGAACTGCGCATCGGGCAAGACCTGTCCATCGGCTACTTGTCGCACGACGACACCGGCATCCTCCTCTACTTCGAAGAGACGCTCACCTTCCTCATGTACACGAGTGAAGCCGTGGTGACGCTGACGGCAGCACCGCCGTCCGCCGCCTGACGACCACCGCAGCCGGAGGTGATGGAAGTGAAGGTCGGCGTTGTCGGCGTGGGCGCGGTGGGAGCCGCGGCGGTGCTGTCCTTGGTCGAACGCGGGGGAATGTGCCGTCAGATCGTGGTGATCGACAACACCCATCGCGCCGCGGGCGTTGCTGCCGACATGCGCTATGCCGCGCCGCTGTTCCCGGGCGCCGGTGGCGTCCAGCAGATGCACGAGCCCGCCATGACCGCGGACGAGCGCGAGGCGCTGACCCGCAGCGCCGCCGTCCTGCGCGACGCGGCCGAGCAGGCCATCGCGACCGGCACAACCGGCACAACGTGAGCGGTCGTGCCGAGGCCCTTCGACCCGTCACATCAGCTGCCCGCAAAGGCAGCAGCCCTGCTAACCCTCGGACGGACCGTCCGGCGCCGACCGTGGTACCAGGAGCGGCCCCGCAGCGATCAGCATGGCGGCCGTGACGAGCGCGAAGGGGAGCACGCCGGCCCACGTTGGTGCGGCCCGGCGCAAAGTCATGGCCGCCGCAGCACCAGCAATCAGTGCCCCCAGCCTGGCCGGCACCCACCCATCGGGCCGCGCCGAGGCGCTGCCCAGGCCGCGCACGATGTACGTGGCAAGCGTGCCCGTCAGGTACGTCGTGGGGGCGGCGGCCCGGCCGGCCGCGACCATCGCCGCCGCCTGTCCGCCCATCGCCGCCGCCGCCCCGCACTGCAACGCATCCCTGGCCATCTCACCGGGCGCGCCGCCCGAGGCGGCCCAAACTCCCGCGCCCACCGCCAGCAGCACCGCCTCACCCGCCAGGCAGAACATCACGCGCGGCGGCCAGGTCACGCCGGATTCGGCTCGACCGTGGGTCACCCAGGCAACCACCGCCGCGCCCGCGCCGAACCCCGCCAGCGCCAGGAGCGCCGCGGCGACATCCGTACCGCGGGCCCGGCCGATCGCCATGCCCAGCAACGCCAGATTGCTCGTCATGACGCCGGCGAAGACATGGTCGAGCGCGGTGAACGAGATGGCCTCCACCGATCCGGACGCGGCCACCAGCACCACCACCGCGACACGCGTCACCGTCGCCGGGCCACCGCCCAACTCCCTACGAGGCTCCACCGCAGCCCCTTCCCATCGTCGGCCACCGAGCGTAATCGGTCGGATACTCGACCGGAGGCAGGACTGGGTGAAATGCGACGTTCGCACCGAGGACGTGGTGGCTGTGGCGGAACACGCCGTGGCGGTGCAGCGGACGCCCCAGTTCTGGGCGAGTTGGGCGACGATGGACAGGCCCGTGCTGCCGTCCCCGCCGTGCGAACCGCCGACCTGCGCGTGCGGCCGGTACTGAGACGCGGCCACAGGTCCGTGGCACCGTAGGGTCGGCGCTGGGACGTTCCACCGCCCTGCGCCGCTCCGACCATCAGTGGCACAACACGGCGTCGGCGAGCGCAGCACGCGATACAACCAGCAGGGATCGGCCCCGGCCGCACCGCCGCAGCTTCTCGGCCGACCGGAGTTGTCGGCCAGGAGAGCGAACAGCGGGCGATGGCAGCCTGCGGCGCGTCGATGTTGGTGGACGATTGCCGTACGCAACGGAGCTCTGCTGATGAGCTGCTGATGAACCGTTGAGGGACCTTTGAGGGAATGGGACGCTGCAGCGCCCGGCGCTCGGCGTGGGCGCGGCGCCGGGCGGCCGCGAGGGGCCAGGTGAGGGTGGAGTGACGTTCGGACTGGCTTCCAGGAAGACTCACCCGAAGGTTCCGCGGCTTCACGGCGAGGGCGGCAAGTCCCATCTGACCAGCATCGAGGGGCTGGCCGCCCTCTCGCTGGACGCACTGAGCTCGGTGGCGTACGGCCCCGAGGCGATCGTGGTCACGCTGGTGGCCGCCGGGTCAGGGGCCATCACCGCAGCGCTGCCCATCACGCTGGTCATTGCCGGGCTGCTCGGCGTGCTCGTCATCTCCTATTGCCAGGTGATCGCCGTTCACCCGGACGGCGGCGGCGCGTACGCGGTGGCGAAGAAGGATCTCGGCACACGGGTGAGCCTGCTGGCGGCGGCCAGCCTGGTGGTCGACTACACGCTCACCGTCGCGGTGAGTCTCGCCGCAGGCGCCGCCAGCCTCGCATCGGCCTTCCCCCCACTCGCCCATCACCTCCTGCTCATCTGCATGATCGGACTGGCCCTGCTGACCGCCGTGAACCTGCGTGGTGTCGCGGACAGCGCCCGGGCGCTGATGCTGCCGATGGTGCTCTTCGTCGTGAGCGTGCTCGGAGTCGTCATCGTGGGGCTGCTGCGCACCCACCCCGCCGCAGCGGTCGGCACGAACCAGTCCGTCCACGTCACGCAAGCGCTGAGCGTGCTGCTGGTGTTGAAGTCCTTCTCAGCGGGATGTTCCGCGCTGACCGGGGTGGAGGCCATCGCCAACGCCGTGCCGATGTTCCGCACGCCGCGCGTCAAGCGAGCGCAGGCCACCGAACTGATGCTTGGCATGCTGCTCGGCGTCATGCTGATCGGGCTGTCGGTGCTGATCCGCCGTTACCATGTGGCTCCGCGCGGCGGCGTGACGCTCCTGGCCCAGCTGACCGCGGCCGCCTACGGCACCGGCTGGGCGTACTACGCCACCAACCTCCTCGTCACCCTGGTACTCGGCCTCGCCGCCAACACCAGCTTCGGCGGCCTGCCGGTGCTGATGAGCCTGCTCGCCAAGGACCACCGCCTGCCGCATCTGCTCGCGCTGCGTGCGGAACGGCCGGTGCACCGCTATGGCGTCGTCGCCCTGGCCCTGCTGTCCCTCGCGCTGCTGATCGCCGTCGGCGGCGACACCCAGCGGCTGATCCCGCTGTTCGCGATCGGGGTATTCATCGGATTCACCATCAGCCAGGTCGGACTCGTGCGGCACTGGACGAAGCTGCGCCCCGATGGGTGGGTGGTGCGAGCGGTGATCAACGGCACCGGGGCCATGCTCAGCGCCGTCGCGGGCATCGTCCTGCTTGCCACTAAATTCCTCGCCGGAGCCTGGGTCGTCGTCCTCGCGGTTCCGCTGATGATGCTGCTGTTCGCCCGGATCGAGCGCTACTACACCGCCGTCGGCGCCGAGCTCATGCTCGGCCGCATTCCACCACCACCATCCGAAACCACCAGCCTGGTGATCGTTCCCCTGGGCGAGGTGAGCAAGGTCGCCGAACGTGCGATCACCGCTGCGCGCTCCCTGAGTGGCGAGGTCGTCGTGGTGGCGGTCCACTCCGACCCGGCCAAGGCCGATGCCATGCGCGCCGCTTGGGAGCAGTGGAACCCCGGCGTACGGCTCGACATCATCGACAGCCCCCATCACTCGCTGATCCACCCGGTCGTCGACTACGTCGAGCGGGCCGCCCGCGACAACAGGCAGGTCGCGGTGCTCATCCCGCAGGTTGAACCCCGGCACCGCCGCTACCGGATCCTGCAGAACCAGCGGGGCATTCTCCTCGCCACCGTTCTGAGCGCCCGCTGCGACGTCATCGTCTGCCTGCTCCCGTACCACCTGAGCCTGTGATCGACACCGTGCGGCGCGGCGATGGGGGGCGTCCACCCACCGCGCCATGGTCGCGAGATCGTTCATGCCCGGCGTCAGCGCTCACCCGCGAGGTCGAGATCGCGCCGGGCGGCCGGTGCGGCATCCGGCGTCGTGGAGCGGCGCCACGGGTGGGCGATAGGCACGGATACCGCTCGCCACCAAGCGTCTGCGGGGAGCTTCCCAGAAGGCTCGAAGGGTTCGCCGGGCCGGGGGAACGCCACCGCTTGTCCGGCCTCCTCGGCTGCATCCTTCGTCCACTCGCCGGGCTCGGCCCAGGGATGCGGGGCAAGGTTGAAGGTGCCCCAGTGAATCGGCACCATCACACCGTGCGGCTTGTGTCCTTGCAGGTCACGGTGGGCTTGGACTCCCTGCGGTGGCGTCATGTGAATGTCCGGCCAGAAGTCGCTGTACGCGCCGATCTGGATCATCGTGGCGTCGAACGGACCGTGCCGCTCGCCGATCTCCGCGAAGCCGGGGAAGTAGCCGGTGTCGCCACTGTGGTAGATGCGGTGGCCGGGCCCGGCGACCACCCACGATGCCCACAATGTCCGCTGCCTGTTCCTGATCGCGCGCCCGCAGAAGTGGCGTGCCGGGGTCGCGGTGAGGGTGAGGCCCTCGATCTGCACCGTTTCGTTCCAGTCGAGCTCCGCCATCCGGTCCGCCGGCACGCCCCAGCGCTCCAAGTGCGCCCCGACGCCGAGCGGCACGGCGAACACGGTGCCGGTGCGGACGAGTCGGCGGATCGTCGGGAGGTCGAGGTGGTCGTAGTGGTCGTGCGAGATGACCACCGCGTCGAGCGGTCCCAGGTCGCCGAGGGCGCCCAGCGGTAGCGGCGTCGGATGCACGCGGCGCGGTCCGGCGAAGGAGAACGGGGAACATCGTTCGCCCCACACCGGGTCGAACAGCACTCGCCGCCCGTCGATCTCGGCGAGCACGCTGGAGTGACCCATCCAGGTCAGCCGCAGCCCGGTGGCGGGCGGTTCGGCGAGCTCGGCGGCGGTCAGCTGGTGCACCGGGGGCGCTGCGGCAGGCCGTCTGCGCATCCGGTCGGACTTGCGCAGTTGGGTACGGAGGAAGGCCCAGGCCGATCCGCGCGGCAGGGTCTCGACGGCGACGGGGTTGCGGAAAGCGCCGTCGGCGTAGTTCGGCGAGCGCTGGATGCGTGCCCGCCGCTCGCCCTCCGGCTCGGAGCCGAAGGCCCGGGGCCGCCACCTGCCGGTCATGGACCGCCGGCCCGTCATGAGCGCTGCCTCGGCTGGCCGTAGGCGCGCTCGACGTGCAGCCGCATGACGACGCGCCTGTCCCTGACCATCGCCGCGCGGTACTCGTGCCAGTCCGGGTGTTCACCGCGCATCGCGCGGTAGAGCTCGACGAGTTCGTCGACGGCCGCATCATGCGGTTCCGCGGCGACGGCCGACAGTTCGGCGGTGCCCTCCGCGACCGTCCACGACCAGCGGTCGGCGGTCGTGACGTGGTAGCCGGCGCGTGGGTCGCGTCGCAGATTGCGCGTCTTGGCACGATCATCGGTGACGGAGACGCGGATGATCCGTTCCTTGGGGTCGTATGCGTGGATGACGTTGGACAGCTGCGGTCGCCCATCGCTCTTGAGGGTGACAAGGACCCCGCCGTCCACTTCGGTGAGCAGCTGCAGCAGCGCATCCTGGCGCTCGTCGATTCCCGTCATGCCCGCTCAACGCACGGCCGGGACCAGGTGTTCCGCTCGTCACCCGTCCAGGCCACTCACCCTGAGGGTGATGTTCAGCCGTCCGGTCAGACCGAGCTCCGGCGGTGCCGTACCCGGGCGGGTGCGGGGCACTCCGTGATAGGCGAGACGGGAGGGCCCGCCGAAGACGAACAGGTCGCCGCTTCGCAGCTCGACATCGGTCCACGGACGAGTGCGGGTCTCGGTGTTCCCGAACCGGAAGACGCAGGTGTCGCCGAGGCTCAGCGACACCACCGGTGCGTCGGACCACTCGTCGCTGTCGCGGTGCAGGCCCATCGAGGCACCCGCGTCGTAGAAGTTGACGAGCGCGATGTCGTACGGCTCGGTGCTCGCCCGCCCGTAAGCTTCCGCCACAGCCTTGCGTGCGAGATCGCCGAGCCACGGCGGGAACGGTTTGACGGGCTCGCCCCCGCCGTCGGCGACGGTACGCGCGTACCCGTACGGGAACCAGTGCCAGCCCAGGCAGACCTGCCGCACCGACATCTCGCCGCCGTGTGGCATGCGCACCGTCCGCAGCCCGGCAGGCGGCCGGGCCCATGCACGGCATGCCGTCACCAGCTCGCGCTGGGCTGCGAGGTCGAGCCAGTCGGGCACATGGACGGCTCCGGTGGCAAGGTCCATGCTGCCGCGCGGAAACAGTTCGCCGTTCATCCTCTCCTCGTCTTCCCGCTCTCCTCGCCTCCCGGCGCATTAGTAGTCAAATATTCTACCATTTCTTCATTTTTGATGAATGCACCCGCCCTGGGTATGGTTGGCTGCCGCATTGCTCGTGATGGCCGGTCAGGAAAACAGGCGTTCCACGGCACGTGACGGCACGTCCAATGATTTCTGTCACAGAGAGGCGTGGAATGCCGCGCAGTGCCTCCGTCCCGGCACCCCTGCAATGTGAAATCGAAGAACTCTGGAAACGGCGAGCCGAGCTGACCGCGGATGATCCCGCCGCTCTCGCCGCCGTCAAAGAGGCGATAAACCTTCTGGACACCGGAGTGGCTCGGGTCGCCGAGCTCGTCGACGGCGACGTCGTGGTCCACGAATGGCTGAAGACAGCAATTCTTCTGCTGTACAAGCTGGCCCGCCCCTCGGAGAGCGGCTTCGGGCCGTTCGAGTGCGCGGACCGGATTCCGCTGAAGTCCGGAATCGCCGGCTCCGGCGTGCAGGTGTCGCCCGGCGCCGTCATCCGATGGGGCAGCTACCAGGCCCCGGGCGTCGTGGTGATGCCCAGTCATATCGGCATCGGCTCCTACGTCGGCGAAGGCACCTTGGTCGACTCGTGGGTCGGCATCGGCTCCTGCGCCCAGATCGGCCGAAACGTTCACCTCTCCGGCGGCGTGGGCATCGGCGGGATGATCGAGCCTCCGACCGCCAGGCCCGTGGTCATCGAGGACGGTGCCTTCGTCGGCGCCCGATCCATGATCTACAGCGGCGCCCGGGTCGGCGCGGGCGCGGTGCTCGGGGCGGGCGCGCTGCTCACCGACTCGATCCCCGTGATCGACGCCGCGACCGGCGCCGAGCTCGGCAGGGGCGAGGTCCCCGCGTGGACGGTCGCCGTTCCCGGCACCCGGCCCCGCGAGTTCGCCGGCGGCACCTTCGGCCTGCCGTGCGTTCTCGTGATCAAGCGCCTAGAACCCGGTCAGCGCCACGACAAGGCAATGCTCAACGACGTCCTGCGCGAAAAGGCGCCGCACATCTGAAAACGTGCGCCGGAAAGCGTGCGCCGGGCCATCAGATCCGGCGCCCCGTTCCGCCGCTGCGCGAGCGGCACGCCGCCAGGCGCGAACCGCCCGGCCCTCCGTCCTCTCGCGCTCTTCCGACAACTCCCGACACAATCGCTCAAGGAGTATCCGCCTTGTTCTGCCACGCAGTTGCCCCGCTTCTCGCGAAACACCGCGGACTCGAAGACCTGCATTCCCGGATCACGGCCTTCCTCGACAGCCGGCTGCCGACGCCGCTCACGGAGGACGATCCCCGACCCGACTGGCTGACGCTGCGCCGGGAAGCCGCGCAAGCCGGGCTCACCGGCCTGGACGTCGCGTCCTCGGGGGCACCCTGGCAGTCCGGGCGTGTCGCCCAGGGGCTCGCGATGTTCCTGGCCGGGCGACGGGACTGCGACGCACGCGAACTGTTCAGCTCGGGTCACGGCGCGATGGCTCTGCGCCACGGAACACCCGACGTCGTCCGTCAGGTCCGCGAACGCGTCGTCGTCGAGGGCCAGTTGGCCGGCGTCGCGTCCAGCGAGCCGCACTCCGGCTCCGACCTGGGCGGTCTGCGGACGGTGGCGCTCGACCATGGCGACCATCTCGTGCTCTCCGGCACGAAAGGTCTGATCAGCAGGGTCGAGGAGGCGACGGGCTTCGTCGTCTTCTGCAAGATCGTCGAGCCTGGCGCAGCGGAGACGCGCGACCTGCGCGAGGTGCCGCTCTCCGCGGTGTGGCTGCCCATGGACGCCACGGGCGTCCTGACCGAGACCACGGTCCCTTTGGGCATGAGGGGCTGGAGCTTCGGACACCTGCACCTCGTCGACGTACGCCTGGGCAAGGACTGCCTGCTCGCGGCCCCCGGTGACGGCCGCCGCATCTTCGACACGCACTTCTCCGCGTGGCGGGTGATGATGGCCCTGGTCTGCCTCGGCGCCGCCGACGCCGCGATCACGGAGTCCGCCGCACGTGCGCAGGCGCGGTCCGTCGGCCGCTCCTCGCTCGCCTCCATACCCTCCGTCGCCGCCAGACTGGGCGCCGCAGCGGCCGAGATCGAGGCGGCCACCGCGTGGTGCTTCTCCCTCCTCGAACGGATCGACCAGGACGACATCGACGTCCCCGGCTGTTCCGCCGCAAAGGCGTTCGCCACGGACGCCGCCTTCCGCGCCGTCGACCTCGCCCTCCAGTTGCACGGCAGCGAGGGCTACACCTCCCGCACCCCGATGGAGAAGCGGCTGCGCGACATCCGCGGACTGCGCATCGCGGACGGCCCGAACGACACCCTCTACAGCGTGCTGGCGCACTCGTTGATGACCCGCACCAGCGGGCGTACGGCGCAGTCCGGGGTGCTCACACCCCGCTGACCGCTCGGCCCCCTACCGGCGCTGCTCCGTACGGCCGCAGCACGCCGTCGCGGCCGTCGCGGTGAAGTGGTCGCGCAACGGGCCGACGTCGAGGCCGCGGCGGGCGCAGGTGTCGAGGAGCAGCGGAAGTGCTCCGAGGGTGGAGCGCCAGGCGCCCGGGGCCGATGTGCAGTCGGAGTCGTGGAGCAGGATGGTGCCGCCGCCTCGCAGATCGGCGGTGACCGTGCGGTGGACGGAGTGCGGCGTGGCCTTGCGGGTCCAGTCCTCGCCCCAGCACGTCCACAGCACTGGGGTGAGCCCGAGGCGGCGCGCGGAGACGTGCGCCGCCGTGCTCATCACGCCGTACGGAGGGCGGAAGAGCCGGGGCGGCTCTCCGATGATCTCGGCGACGCCGTCGCGCGCCCGGGCGAAGTCGTCGTAGGTGGCGCGCGGGCCGCGCAACACCAGCGGCCGGTGAAGCCAGCCGTGGATGCCGATCTCGTGCCCGGCGGCGGCCATCTCCTTCAGCAGCCCCGGCGATCTGCGGGCCATGGAACCGAGGACGAAGAAGGTGACACGGATCCCGTGGTCGTCCAGCACTTTGAGGAAGAACGGGGTGGACAGCGGGTCCGGGCCGTCGTCGAAAGTGAGCGCCACGTGGTCGGCGCGGCCGGCACCGGACAGGCCGGGCATGAGCCGGTTGCGCAGCGGACCCAAGGTGGAGACGACGGGGGCGGCGTGGACTGCGGCGAGGGCGGGCAGCGCCGCGCAGCCGGCCTTGAGTGCCGTGCGGGCCAGGCGGGCTGCTGCTGTCATAGGACGGTCCAAGGGGTGAGACGGCGGGTGGGCAGTGTGCGGGCGGCGGCCCGCCCGGGCGCTCAGCGGTCCAGGGCCGCGTGAATGAGGTTGTATCCACTGTGCGCCACCGCGGCCTCAGCCGCGTCGGGAACGAACCACCAGGTGGCGAAGAGTGTGGCGGCGATGCCGACGGCGGCGCCGAAGCGTGAGGGGCGGCGGACCTTGAGCGGCCGCACGGCTTCGGCCCCAGCTCCGGCCACGGCTCCGGCGAAGGCATGCGAAGGAGCCTCGTCCGGTGCCGTACGCGGTCCGGGGATCAGCCGCTTGACATCACCGGCGGCCGGTTCGGCGGCCGCGACCGTCCGTCGTTCCACCGTGCGGAGTACCGCCGCGACGGGACCTGCCGCGGGGTCGGCGGTGAACAGGTCGAGCGCTGCTTCGCGCTGGGCGTGGCCGCGCGGCCCGTCGAGCAGTTCGGTGAGGATGGGCTTGAGCTGTTCGGGGGTACGGATCCACACCGCGAGCCCGGCCTCGTCGAGCGCGGCGGCGTTGGTGCGGCCGTGGCCGGGGATACAGCCGTAAGAGGCGACCGGCAGGCCGCTGGCGAAGGCTTCCAGCGAGCTGAGGCCACCGGCGTTCTGAACGAGGACGTCGGAGGCGTGCATCAGGCCGGGCATGTCGTCGACCCAGCCGAAGGCGTGCTCGATGCCGGAGGCGCGCAGCCGCTCGGCGAGGGCGGTGTTGCGGCCGCAGACGACGACGGGGACCGCGGCACCGGTGTCCCGGATCTCGAAGGCCGCCTGCTCCACGGGTCCGACGCCCCACGAACCCGCCACGAGCAGAGCGAGCGGCGCGCGCTCGGGCAGCCCGAAGCGGGCCCGTGCGGCTCGCCGCTCGTGTTCGGTGGCCGGGGTGAACCGGGGGTTGACGACGGGGCCGGTCTCGAGGACGCCGGCCGCACCGAGTGCACGCGCCTGACCGGCGGGGACCGCGTGCGCGGCGAGATGGACGTCGATGCCCGCCGCCACCCACAGCGGGTGCACGGAGAAGTCGGTGAGGTAGGTGAAGACGGGGACGTTCAGGCGACCGCTGCGGCGCAGCGCGCCGAGCACCTGGCTGGCGCCGAAGTAGGTGGAGACGACGGCGCGGGTGTCCGCGGGCAGCGCCCGCAGGGTGCGCCGTTCGGCGGTGCGCAGCACGGCGCGGACGCCGGGGCCTACTTGACCGTGGCGCTCGGTGGAGGCGTAGATGCGCTGGTAGCCGGAGGGCACCAGGGTCAGCAGCCGGTGGTAGCCGGCGCAGACCGCCTTCCCGATGCGGGCGGGCAGCAGGTCGAGGAAGTCGTGCCGCTCGACGATGTGACCGGAATCACGCAAGCGGCGGGCAAGTTCCGCCGCGGCTCCGTCGTGGCCCGCGCCGACGCTCGCGGAGACGATCACGATGCGCCCCGGATCCGTGCCCGCTGGGCTGTCGAGGTACGACACGACCGACCTGCCTTCAGTTCCGTCGAGGGTATGCACTGCACCAATGCCTGGGTATATCCCTAGCCGGGTGCCGGCGCGACGCGGCCCGGTGCGGGCACGCGGAACTCTACATCGTGTAGTAGTTGATGTCGGCTCCCAGGCCGGATCGATCGGCTCAAGGGGGCCGGACTGCACCCGGTCCGGTGGAGGACCAGGTGCTGAAGAGCGTACAAGACCGGGTAAATTGCGGGTCTGATCGATCAGGTCGCTCGCCCGGAGGCCCGGGAGGGGCGACGAGGAGGCAGGTGACGTGAGGGGCGGCGAGGACCACGCGACGCGCAGAAAGGGGCGCCGGGCGGCCGGGCAGCTCGAAGCCGGCGTGCTGGCGGCGCTCTGGGCGGCCGACCGGCCGCTGACGGCCGCGCAGGTCAAGGACCAGCTCCCCGGCCACCTCGCGTACACCACGGTGCTGACGATCCTTTCGCGGCTGTACGACAAAAGGATGCTGACCCGTCATCGGGCGGGACGCGGCTATGCGTACACGCCGGTGGACGACGAGGCCACGCACACCGCCGACCAGATGCGGTCGCTGCTCGAACACGGTCCTGACCGCGCCGCCGTGCTGTCGCGTTTCGTCTCCGAACTCTCCGCGCAGGACGAGCGGTTGCTGCACCAGTTGCTGGCCGAGCACGAACAGCCCTGAACGGCTCCTGAACCGGCCGCTCATGAGCCACTGAACCGGCCGCAGGCGTCTCGCAGGTGAACGCACGAGGAGCGTCGGGTGAACAACGGTGCGAGGCTGTCTGATCGTCTACGCGCTGTAGTACGTTCTCCGTGCCCGGCGCTTTGCGGCGCACCTGTTCTGCGGGCCGCGACCCCCTCCGACGTGAAGGCCGTTGATGTCTGTCCTGACCTACCCCGAAGCCATCGGCGTCGGCCTGCTCCAAGGCGTCACCGAACTGTTCCCGGTCTCCAGCCTCGGTCACAGCATCCTCGTTCCCGCCCTGCTCGGCGGGCAGTGGAAGCGGGACCTGAACGTCTCCGCGGACGGGTCGCTTTACCTCAACGAACTGGTCGGCCTCCACCTCGCCACCGCGCTCGCACTGGTCGCGTACTTCTGGCGGGACTGGATACGGGTGATCCGCGGGCTGATCAGCTCCATAGCCCAGCGGCGCATCGCCACCGTCGACCAGCGGCTGGCGTGGCTGCTCGTCATGGCCACCATCCCCGTCGGCATCGCCGGAGTCGCGCTGGACAAGGTCTTCCGCACCATGCTCGGCCAGCCCGTTCCCACCTCCGTCTTCCTCGCCCTCAACGGCGTCGTGCTCTTCCTCACCGAACAGCTGCGGCGCGGCGGCACGGGCCGCAGGCGCGCCGGAGCCTCGGTCGCGCCCGGCGAGGAAGACCTCTCTGCGGACGAGCTCTCGGACCGGCGCATCACCCGGCTCTCCATCCCGCACGCGATGCTGATCGGCTCGGCCCAGATCCTCGCCTTGCTGCCGGGCATCAGCCGCTCCGGCTCGACCATCAGCGCGGGCATCTTCCGCGGCCTGAATCACGAGGACTCGGCGCGCTTCGCCTTCCTCCTCGCCACACCCGTCATCGGCGGCGCGGCCCTGCTCAAGCTGCCTCCGCTGCTGGGTCCTGCCGGCAACGGCCTGCGCGGGCCGCTGCTCGTCGGCAGCGTCGCCGCCTTCATCGCCGCCTACCTCGCGACGCGCTACCTGGTGCGGTACTTCGAGAACCGCACCCTGATCCCGTTCGCCGTCTACTGCACGCTGGCGGGGCTCGGCAGCCTGGTGTACTTCACCATCGGCTGACCGGCCCGCCCTCCACGGGACGGACGCGGGAGTTCAGTGGTCTATTTCCTTGCGGGTGACGCGGCGCAGCCGGGCACGCTGCGGCTTGTCGAGCAGCAGGTAGCCGCCGACCGGCACCCCCACGATGATCAGCAGGGCGGCCCACCACGGCAGCACCCACAGCAGCACGAGACCGACCGCCACACCCCCGCCGGTGTACCTGGCGCGCTTCGACATCGCTCAGCCCTCCATCCGCGGCCCAAGGAGGCCGCATCGCGGACTCATAGTCCGCCTGCCTGTAAGAACGCCGCCGGCGGCCGGTCAGTTCCCGCACGGCCCCGCCCCGGCCCCTCTTCGGAGCGGAGCTCAGGCCAGCGAGGCGGTGAGCGAGATCTGTGTCCCCGAGAGCGCCCGGCTGACCGGGCAGTTTGCCTTGGCGTCCTCGGCCGCCTTGATGAATCCGGGCTCGTCCAGCCCCGGCACCTCGCCCCTGACCGTGAGGTGGATGCCCGTGATTCCGGTGCCCGGCTGGAAGGTGACGTCGGCCCGCGTGTCGAGGCGTGTCGGCGGCGTACCCGCCTGGGCCAGCCCGTGCGAGAGGGCCATGGACAAGCAGCTGGAGTGCGCGGCGGCGATGAGCTCCTCGGGGCTGGTCCTGCCGTTCGGCTGCTCGGAGCGCGACGCCCAGGTCACGGGATATTCACCCACCCCGGAGGAGTCGAGGGTGACGGTGCCGCGTCCTTCGAGCAGGTTGCCGTTCCAGACGGTGTGCGCAGTACGTGTCGTGGCCACGATGAGTCCTCTCCCGATGTCGCTGCGTATCGGATGTCCATACCGATCATCCGCCACGCATCGCGGATCTCGACGCATTGCGATGTCTGTGTGGAGAATCACTCGACTCTGAGAGCGTTCACAGCCGATTCTCATGGTCGGTGTCGATGATCGTCCAGCGAGGGCAATCCGCTCCCCGCACCGGCAGGAGGTCCGCATGGTCGAACATCCGTGGCGCAGACGCCTGCGGCTGGGGCGTGTCCTGACCCGTCGCTCCTGCCGGAACACTGCACTCGTTCTGTCCTGGCTGGTCATCGTGGCCATCAGCAGCACGGCGAGCGCCGCGGCACTGACCTCCTCGTCCGGTCTGGGGATCTCCCACACCATCCATGACACCAAGCCGTACGCGATGAACGGGGCGATCTTCCGTGGTTCCGTCTCCGGAGGCGACCACTTCTGCAGCGCCGGTGTCGTCGACAGCGAGGGCAAGGACCTCATCGTCACCGCGGCGCACTGCGTCAGCGGCGGGACCACCGGCCTGTACTTCGTCCCCGGCTACCACGACGGGCAGGCCCCGTACGGGGAGTGGTCGCTCGGCCGGACGACGACCGACACCCGCTGGGACAGCGATCAGGACCAGGACCTGGACGTCGCCTTCGTCTCCGTCCAGCCGTTGGACGGCCGCGAGATCCAGGACGTCGTCGGCGGATACAAGCTCGGTGTCGACCAGAGCATGACGCAGATGGTCCGGATCACCGGCTATCCGGGCGACGCCGACGCGCCGATCACCTGCGCCAACCGCACCACCGCCTACGACGGCCACCAACTGCGCATCGACTGCACGGCATACACCGGCGGCACCAGCGGCAGCCCCTGGGTGACCGGCCACGGCGAGGTCATCGGCGTCATCGGCGGCTACCAGGAAGGCGGGAACACCCCGGATATCTCCTACAGCCCGTACTTCGACGAGGACGTGCAGTCGCTCTACGCGCAGGCGGTCGCCGCGGGCCCGTGATGCCACGCCCGTGATGCCCCGTCCCGGCCGGGTTCTGCCCCCCTCACCGCAGGTCAGCGCTTGCGGCCGACTCCGGCGTATCCGCCGATCCGCGGCGCCGCATCCGGGTCCTCGACGGCTCCGTCCGGTCCGTCCGGGCGCCAGTAGGGGATCTGGACCAGTCCGGGCTCGACCAGGTCGAACCCGTCGAAGAAGGGCGCGATCCGGTCGCGGCTGCGCATCGACAGGGCGGCGGTGGCGTTCGCGTACACCGCCGACACCTGGGGCAGGCCGTCCGGGTGGAAATCGGCGGTGCCGTGCGAGAGCACGAGGTAACTGCCGCTCGGCAGCGCATCGGTCAGCGTCGTGACGATCCCGGCCGGATCGTCCTCGTCGCTGACGAAGTGCAGGACGGCGACGAGAAGCAGGGCCACGGGCCGGCCGAAGTCGATCAGGTCGCGGATCGTCGGGTGCCCGAGGACGGTCTCGGGCTCGCGGACGTCCGCGAGAAAGAAGCCGGTGCCCGGGGTGTTGGTCAGCCGTGCGTCGGCGTGCGTGGCGACGATCGGGTCGTTGTCGACGTACGCCACGCAGGCCCCCGGCGACACCTTGCGGGCCACCTCATGGGTGTTGGGCGAGGTCGGGATGCCCGTGCCGATGTCGATGATCTGGTCGATGCCCTGGTTCGCCACGAAGCGCACGGCGCGGTGGAGGAAGCTGCGGTTGGCGCGGGCGCCGGCCCGGGCCTCCGGCACCGCCTCGATGACCTTCTCAGCGGCTATACGGTCGGCTTCGTAGTTGTCCCAGCCGCCGAGGTAGTAGTCGTACATCCGGGCCGGGTGCGGCCTGCTGGTGTCGATCTGCTCGGCCGAGAAGCCCTGCTCGGTCATGGCCGGCTCCGTTCGTTGATGGTCGCGTGCGTGGTCGCGTGGTCGAGTGGGAAGTCGAGTAGGAAGGAGAGTGCGGGATCAGGAGAGCAGGAAGTCGGCCTGGCCGTCCTTCGCGCCCTGGATGAACGACGCCATCTCGTGGTTGCTGTAGATCAGCGCGGGCCCCTCCGGGTCCGTCGACTGGCGCAGCGCGACGCGCCCGTCCCCGAGCTTCATCACTTCGACACAGCTGCCGCCGTTGCCACCGCTCCACGGCTTGTGCCAGCCCTCCGCACCGAGGTGTTTGGCAGGCATGCCGTTGTATATGCGGTCCCCGTTGTGCATGCGGTCCATGGGTCAGATCTCCTTGCGAATGCCACCAAGAACGGCCTTGGTGCTCCGGGTTGGCGGAGCCTGGGCGCACATCCGGTCCAAGGCCTCGAGAAACGTCGATACGTCGCCGCGTTGGTCGAGGTACACGGCACCGACCAGGCTCTCCACGCAGACGACGTCGGGGATCTCCCGGATCCCGAACCGGAAGATGTGGAACGGCCCGTACATCAGCGGGTGGGGTCCGGCGGCGAACGGCATGAGCTGGAGCCGGACGTTCGGCATGTCGCAGGCCTCGATCAGCCGGTCCACCTGGCGTCGCATGATGTCGCGACCGCCGATGGTGCGGCGCAGCACGGTCTCGTCCATCACCGCCCACAGCATCGGGGCGGCATCGCGTGTGATCAACGCCTGGCGTTCCCTGCGCAGCGCCACTCCGCGTTCGATCTCCTCGTCGGAGGCGTGCGCCAGTCCGGAGCGGAGCACGGCGCGGGCATAGTCCTCGGTCTGCAGCAGTCCGGGCACGTAGTGCGGTTCGTAGGCGCGGATCAGGTTGGCCTCGCCTTCGAGGCTGACGAAGGCGCTGAACCACTCGGGGAGGACGTCGCGGTAGCGGTGCCACCAGCCGGGGCGGTTGGCCTCGCGGGCGAGCGCCAGGAAGCCCTCGACCTCGTCCGGGTCGGTGATGCCGTAGGTGTGCAGCAGCTTCTCGACGTACGGGATCTTCAGGCCGACCTCGGCCTTCTCCATCCTGCGGATCGTGGCGTGCGTGACGTCGAGCGCCTCGGCGGCCTGCTCGTAGCTGAGTCGTGCCTTTTCGCGCAGGTCGTGCAGGCGTTTGCCGAGCACCACCCGCAGAACGGTCGGAGCACCCGACGACCGGGCTTCGGTCACGCCCACCCCTTCCAACTTCCCCTGAATGCTTGCAGTCTGTCATGACGTCAGCACCGGCATCCGACAGCCTGACTTTACGATTCTGCAAATTACAGAACGCATCTTGCCATTGGTTGAACGCGGCGAGCATAGTTGCGCATGTGGCTTCCTCCTACGACGCTCTCCGTTTAGAGCGCCCGTCCCACAGGGACGTCTTTCACCTGCCTGCGCTCGGCGCACAGGTGGCCGAGGCACGGAGGCGGCTTCGAACCCTGCTGAACGACTGGGGCGTCGACGAGGACATGTGCAGCGATGCGGGGCTTGTGCTCTCCGAGCTGTTCACCAATGCCGTCCGCCACAGCGACAGCGAGAAGATCGTGTGCGGGCTGCGGCTCACCCCTGAGGCACTGCGGCTCGAAGTGGCCGACGAGGGACGGGGAGCGACAGAGCCGCGCACCCGCGAGGCGACCGCGGACGAGGAGGGCGGGCGCGGCCTACTGCTCGTCGGCGCGCTCGCGCGGGCATGGGGGGTGCTTCCCTGCACGGACGGCAGGGGGCGCGTCGTGTGGGCGGTGCTGGGGCGCGGCACGGCCCCGTGACGGCGCCCCGTGCCCTCAGCTCGTCAAGGGCCGGTCACAAAGGGCCGGTCACAGCGGACGCAGGTCGGGCCGCTTCGCGGTGATGTGATCTCCGCTCGACTCTCCGCGCAGCCTGCGCCCGATCCACGGCACGAAGTGCTCACGCGCCCACTGGAGGTTCTCCCGCCGAAGCTCCGCACGGGATCGCCGGGGCTGCGGCGGCCACGGCTCGTCCGGGTCACCGGCCACGTCGAGGCCGAGCACCTGCCCGGCGCGCAGCGCCACCCTGCGGTGCCCCTCTGGCGACAGGTGCAGCCGGTCGGCGCTCCACGCGCGGCGGTCCTGGACCGAACGCAGCGACCACAGGTCGAGCACCGCGCAGCCGTGCCGGTCGGCGATGGCCCGCAGATGAGCGTTGTACGTGGCGATCTTGCCGCGCAGGTGGCGCAGCACGGGCACGCCGCGGGTGTCGAAGCCGGTGCACACCATGACGGCACCGGCCGCGGCGGTCAGACGCACGACGGCGGCCTCGAACCGCTCGGCGACATCGTCCGGATCACTGCCGGGGCGCAGGATGTCGTTGCCGCCCGCGCAGAAGGTCACGAGGTCCGGGGCGAGCTCGATCGCGCGCGGCACCTGCTCGTCGACGACTCGGTCGAGCAGGCGCCCCCGCACGGCGAGGTTGGCGTAGCGGAAGCCGGGGCGGCCGTCGGCGAGGAGCGCGGCGAATCGGTCGGCCCAGCCGATGAAGCTCCCGTCGGGGCCGGGGTCCCCGACGCCCTCGGAGAAACTGTCGCCGATCGCACCGTACGACCTGATGGCGGCCGCCGGCCCGATGCCTGCCGTGGAGGACGCGGAGTCAGTGCAGTCGTTCTTCACATCAGCCACGCGAGACATCCTTCACCTCACCACGTGATCTACGCCACCGTAACCAAGGGTTGACGAAGCGTGATTCTTCCCACGCTTGTCGTATCGTCTGCACAGACCCCTCATCCCTCACTGACGTCGTCCGAGGAGCCCCGGTGACCCAGCACACGCCGCAGACCGCGACGCCCCGCCCCGAGCCCGACCTGGCGGGCGTGCGCAACTTCCGCGACGTGGGCGGACTGCCCGCGGTCGACGGGCGCCGGCTGCACCACGGGCGGCTGTACCGCAGCGGCCACCTCGCGCACGCGACCAAGGACGACGCCTCCTTCCTCGCCTCCCTCGGCCTGCACACGATCTTCGACTTCCGCAACGCCACGGACATCGCCCTGGAGGGGCCGGACGTCGACCTGCCCGGAGTGCGGAATGTGAACATGCCGCTCTCCGACCCCGCCGCGGGCGCGGACTTCTGGGCCACGGTCAGGGACGGCGACCTGGCGGCGCTGCGCAGCGCCCTCGGGGACGGCAAGGGCACCGCCCGTATGGTGGCCGCCTATCGCGCGCTGATCCGGGAACGCACCGCCGAGCACGGGCGGCTGCTGCGGCTGCTCGCCGAGGAGGAGTCCGTCCCCGTGCTACTGCACTGCGCGGCGGGCAAGGACCGCGCCGGGACCTCGATAGCCGTGATCCTGCTCGCCCTCGGAGTCGACCGGGAGGCGATCGAGGCGGACTACCTGCTCAGCAATGACGCGCACCGCCGCTACCGCATCAAGCGCGGCGCGGACGCCGACCCGATCGCCGTGCCCGAGGTGATGGAGTTGCTGAGCCCGCTCTTCGAAGCGCGCACGGAGTATCTCGCCGCCGCCTTCGCCACCATCGACGAGTTGTGGGGCTCGACCGACCACTACCTCACCGAGGGCCTCGGCCTCACGGCCAGGCACCGCGAGCGTCTGCACGCTCTACTGCTGGAGGACGGCGAGGGTTAAAGTTCGCGGATGACCGCGAACGGGAACCCTTTCTTCACCGAGAGCACGCTCCCCTACAAGCTGCCGCCCTTCGCGGGGATCCGCGAGGAGCACTACGGCCCCGCCCTCGACCGCGGCATGGCCGACCAGCTCTCCGAGATCGCCGCCATCACGGCCTGCGACGAGCCGCCGACCTTCGACAACACGGTGCTCGCACTGGAAGGCAGCGGCCCCCTGCTGCGCCGCGTGGAATGGGTGTTCTTCAACAAGGCACAAGCGGATGCCACGCCGGAGATCCAGGAGATGGAGGCGCGCTACCGCCCGCTGCTTGCGGCGCACCGTGACGCGATCCTGCTCGACCGTGCGCTCTTCGCGCGGATCGACGTGCTGTACGAACGGCGGGCGGAGCTCGGGCTCGACCCGGAGTCGCTGCGGCTCCTTGAGCGCCGTCACACTGATTTCGTGCGCGCGGGGGCGCGGCTCTCCCCCGCCGAGCAGGAGCAGCTGCGTGTGCTCAACGCCGAACTGGCCGAGCTGTCCACCACGTTCCAGCAGAATCTCTTCGCCGATACCAAGGCCGCTGCGCTCGTCGCCGACAGCGCCGAGGAACTCGCCGGGCTCTCCCCGGACGCACTTGCCGCTGCCGCCACCAATGCCACCGAGCTCGGCCACGACGGCAAGTACGTGCTCAGTCTGAAGCTCTTCACCAACCAGCCCGAGCTCGCCTCGCTCGGCGGCCGCGCCGTGCGCGAGCGCCTGTTCCGTGCCTCGACCACCCGTGGCCTGCGCAGCAATGGCGAACTCGTCGTGAAGATAGCGCGGTTGCGTGCCCAGCGGGCTGCGCTGCTCGGATATCCCAGCCACGCCGCCTACGTCGTCGACGATATGACCGCAGGCGCGGTGGAGGCCGTCGAGGACCTGCTGGCCCGGCTCGTGCCCGCGGCGGTCGCCAACGCCGAGCGCGAGGCCGACGAGCTGCGCGCCGAGCTGCCGGAGGGCAGCACGCTGGAGCCGTGGGACTGGTCGTACTACGCCGAGAAGGTGCGGGCGGCCACGCTCGACATCGACGCGGCCGCCCTGCGCCCTTATTTCGAACTCGGCCGGGTGCTCACCGACGGGGTCTTCTTCGCGGCCGGAAAGGTGTACGGGCTGCGCTTCACCGAGCGCGAGGATCTGGTCGGCTACCACCCGGACGTCCGGGTCTTCGAGGTCACCCAGGAGGACGGCTCGCCGCTCGGTCTCTTCCTCGGTGACTTCTACGCCCGCTCGTCCAAGCGTGGCGGCGCCTGGATGAACGAACTGGTCACGCAGTCACGGCTGTTCGACGAGCGGCCAGTGGTGGTGAACAATCTCAACATCGCCAAGCCGCCTGCGGGGGAGCCGACCCTGCTCACCTTCGACGAGGTCCGGACGCTCTTCCACGAGTTCGGCCACGCGCTGCACGGCCTGCTCTCCGACGTCCGGTATCCCTCCTTCTCGGGTACGAACGTGCCGCGTGACGTCGTGGAATTCCCCTCTCAGGTCAACGAGATGTGGATGGTGTGGCCCGAGGTGATGGCCAACTACGCCCGCCACCACAGGACGGGCGAGCCGCTGCCCGCCGAGCTCGTCGACCGCATCCAGGAGGCCAGGCGCTTCGGAGAAGGCTTCCGTACGGTCGAGTACCTCGCCGCCACGGTGCTCGACTGGGCATGGCACACGATCGGCGCAGGGACCGATCCGGGCGACACGGAGGAGTTCGAGGCCGCCGCGCTGAAGGCGGCCGGGATCGATCTGCCCGCCATTCCGCCGCGTTACCGCAGCACCTACTTCGCGCACGCGTTCTCGTTCGACTACAGCGCGGGCTACTACTCCTACATCTGGAGCGAGGTGCTCGACGCCGATGCGGTCGACTGGTTCACGGAGAACGGCGGCATGCGGCGGGCCAACGGCGACACCTTCCGCGGCATCCTGCTCTCGCGGGGCGGCAGCGTGGACATGATGGAGGCGTTCCGGGAGCTGCGCGGCCGGGATCCGCGGATCGAGCCGCTGCTCGAACGCCGCGGGCTCACCGGCCGCACCTCGTGATCCGTACGGTCAGCGGGTGGCGACCGCCTGCTTGATGAGCGTGCGGCCGAAGTCCCACATCAGGCCGCTGCCCTTGTGGGCGTCGTCCATGACGTCGGTGAAGGCGTCGACGAAACGGTCGACCTCCTTCTCCCCGATGATCAACGGAGGGATGAGCTTGATGACTTCGAGGTGATCGCCGGAGACCTGGGTGAGGATGCGGTGCCGCTGCAGCAGCGGGACGACGACCATCTGCGCGAACAGCCCCTTGCGGGCGGCCTGCAGCATCGTCCAACCGCCCCGCAGCTTCAGTGACTTGGGGCGTCCGAATTCGATGCCGATCATCAGCCCCCGGCCGCGCACCTCGTGGAGCAGCTCGTATTTGTCGACGAGCTCGGCAAGCCGCCCGCGCAGCAGATCACCCGTTGTGCGGGCGTTCTCGACGATCTTCTCGTCCTCTATCACCGCGAGCGTGGCGAGTCCCGCCGCCATAGCCTGGGCGTTGGCGCCGAAGCTCGCCGAGTGCACCAGCACCCGGTCCATCGACGAGTAGACCTTCTTGAAGATCCAGTCCTTGCCGAGTGTGGCGCTGACCGGCACGTATCCGCCGGAGAGCGTCTTGGCCACGCACAACAGGTCCGGCTCGACACCCGCCTCGTGCTGATAGGCGAAGAAGTCGCCCGTTCTGCCCATGCCGGTCTGCACCTCGTCGGCGATGAGCAGCGCCCCGCGCCTGTGCAACACCTCCTGGGCGGCGCGCAGGAAACCGGGCGGTGTGGCGTGCACGCCCTTGCCCTGGACCGGCTCGACGACGAATCCGGCGACGTCGCCGCGCCTCACCTCCCGCTCCAGCGCATCCAGGTCGCCCATCTCGACCGCGGTGTCGGGCAGCAGCGGGGCGAATCCGTCCCGGAAGCCGTCCTCGCCGTTGACCGACAGCGATCCGGTGGTCAGGCCGTGGAAGGCGTGGGTGCAGTACAGGATGCGGGGGCGACCGGTGGCGTACCGGGCGAACTTCAGCGCCGTCTCGACCGCCTCGGTGCCGCTGTTGCCGAAGAAGACCCGGTCGAGGTGGGGGGTGTAGGCCAGGAGCCGCTCGGCGAGCAGTCCGGGCAGCGGCGGGCAGTCGAAGCGGGTGAGGTCGGCGAGGCCGGCGTCGAGCACGTCGTGCATCGCCTTGCGTACGACGGGATGGTGGCGCCCGAGGCCCATCACCCCGAAGCCGGCGAGCATGTCGAGGTAGTCGTTGCCCTCGGCGTCCCAGAAGTACGCGCCCTCGGCCCGCTCGTAGACCTTGTCGAAGCCAATGGTGTGCAGCATGCGCGGCAGTTGGTGGTTGAGGTACTTGGTATGCAGGTCGTAGCGTTCGGCGCCGCGCTCGGCAAGCAGCCTGCCGAGGTCGAACCCCTGCGCTCCGGCGGCTTCAGCCTCGGCCATCTGCCCCGACCTCCTCGGTCCGCATCGCGTCCTCACGTACCTCGAGCACAGGGCCGGTACGAGCCAGGGTCGCCCCGATCCGGCCGGCGATCTCCGCGGGCGTGAGCCCGAGGTCGGCCAGGACCTCGCTGCGCTTGGCGTGCGGGAGGAACTGGGCCGGGATGCCGAAGTCCCGCAATGGGACGTCGACTTCGGCGTCGCGCAGCGCCTGGGCCACGGCGGCGCCGACGCCGCCGGTGCACCCGTTGTCCTCGACCACCGCGACCATGCGGTGCGCGGCGGCGAGCGAGGGCAGCGCCTCGTCGACGGGCTTGACCCAGCGCGGGTCGACGACCGTCACGCCGATGCCGCGCTCACGCAGCAGCGCCGCCGCGGCCAGACACGTCCCCGCCAGCGCGCCGACCGAGACCAGCAGTACGTCGGGGCACTCCCCACGGTGCAGGACGTCCATCCCGCCGACCCGGTCGAGCGCGGGCAGCGGCTCGCCGACCGACTCCTTCGGGAAGCGGATGACGGTCGGCGCGTCGTCGACCTCGACGGCCTCGCGCAGTTGGGCGCGCAGCTGGTCGGCGTCGCGGGGTGCGGCGATCCTGAGGCCCGGGACCACCTGCAGGATCGACATGTCCCACATGCCGTTGTGCGAGGCACCATCGCTGCCGGTGATCCCCGCCCGGTCAAGGACGAAGGTGACGCCGCACTTGTGCAGGGCGACATCCATCAGCACCTGGTCGAAGGCACGGTTGAGGAAGGTGGCGTAGACGGCGACCACCGGGTGCAGCCCGCCGGTGGCCAGCCCCGCGGCGGAGACCGCCGCGTGCTGCTCGGCGATGCCGACGTCGAAGACGCGGCAGGGGAAGGTGTCGGCGAACTTCTGCAGGCCGACAGGCTGCAGCATGGCCGCGGTGATCGCCACGATGTCGGGACGCTCGCGGCCGAGCTTGACCATCTCCTCGCCGAAGACCGACGTCCATGACCGTCCCGCAGAGGGCGACAACGGTTCGCAGGTGAGCGGGTCCATGGCGCCGACGGTGTGGAAGCGGTCTGCCTCGTCCTGCTCGGCGGCGGCGTAGCCACGGCCCTTCTCGGTCAGGCAGTGGACCAGGACGGGGCCGTGGAAGCGCTTGGCACGGCGCAGCGCGGACTCGACGGCGGCGACGTCGTGGCCGTCGATCGGACCGACGTACTTCAGGCCCAGGTCCTCGAACATGCCCTGCGGGGCGAAGGCGTCCTTGAACCCCTTCTTGGCACCGTGCAGCGAGTCGTAGAGCGGCTGGCCGATGACCGGGGTGCGCTGGAGCAGTTCCTTGCCCCAGGCCAGCACATGCTCGTAGCCGTCGGTGGTGCGCAGGGTCGCCAGGTGGTTGGCGAGGCCGCCGATGGTCGGTGCGTAGGAGCGCTCGTTGTCGTTGACGACGATGACCAGCGGGCGGTCCTTGGCCGCGGCGATGTTGTTGAGCGCCTCCCAGGCCATGCCCCCGGTCAGCGCACCGTCACCGATCACGGCGACGACGTGGTCGGTCCGGCCCAGCACCTCGTTGGCCTTCGCCAGGCCGTCCGCCCAGCCCAGCACGGTCGAGGCATGCGAGTTCTCGATCACATCGTGCTCGGACTCGGCCCGCGACGGGTAACCCGACAGTCCCCCCTTGCCGCGCAGCTTGGAGAAGTCCTGGCGGCCCGTCAGGAGCTTGTGGACGTACGACTGGTGGCCGGTGTCCCACAGGATGCGGTCGGCCGGCGAGTCGAAGACGCGGTGCAGCGCGATGGTGAGCTCCACGACGCCGAGGTTCGGCCCCAGATGGCCGCCCGTCCTGGCCACCGCCTGGATGAGGAAGTGCCGGATCTCGCCTGCGAGCTCGTCGAGCCGCTCGGCGTCCAGCGCCTTGACGTCGTGCGGACCTCGGATGCTCTCCAACAACGACACGTGGGGCCTCCTTTCCCTGCTCCCTGCTCCCTGCTTCTCCCCCCGGCGGGGCCGCGCTGATCCGGCCGACCGGACTGCGGTGTCACTTGCCCCGGTTGCCGACGACCGTCTCGCGGGCCGCGCGCAACGACTCCGTGAGCGAGCCCATCGTGGCGAAGACGGCGGTGGGCTCGTAGCCGCAGTGCGCCATGCAGTTGGCGCAGCGCGGGTCCTTGCCGCGGCCGTACTTGTCCCAGTCGGTCTCCTCGATGAGTTCCTTGTAGGTGGGCACGTACCCGTCGCTCATCAGATAGCAGGGCCGCTGCCAGCCGAAGAGCGAGTAGTTGGGGATGGCCCACGCGGTGCACTGGAAGTCGACCTTGCCCTCAAGGAAGTCGAGGAACAGCGCGCTGTGGTTGAGCCGCCAGCGTGCCCGGTTGCCGCCCGCGAAGGCCTTCTTGAACAGCTCGCGGGTCTGCTCCACGCCGAGGAAGTGTTCCTGGTCGGGGGCCTTTTCGTAGGCGTAGGCGGGCGAGATCATCATCTCGTCCACCTTCAGGTCGTCATTGAGATAGTTGAGCACCTCGATGATGGTCTGCGGGGTGTCGGTGTTGAAGAACGTCGAGTTGGTGGTGACCCGGAAGCCGCGCGCCTTGGCCTCCTTGATCGCCTCCACGGCCTCGTCGAACACGCCCTCCTTCGCCACTGACTCGTCGTGCCGCTCGCGCAGCCCGTCGATGTGCACGGTGAAGGCGAAATAGCGCGAAGGGGTGAACTGGTCGAGCTTCTTGCGCAGCAGCATGGCGTTGGTGCAGAGGAAGACGTATTTCCGCTTCGCCACCAGCTGGCGGACGATCTCGCCGATCTGCGGGTGCATCAACGGTTCGCCACCTGCGATGGACACCATCGGCGCGCCCGACTCCAGAACGGCGCCGACCGCCTGGGCCACGGGCATGCGCTGCTTCAGCACCCCGGCCGGGTGCTGGATCTTCCCGCAGCCCTCACACTTGAGATTGCAGGCGAACAAGGGTTCGAGCTCCACGATCAGCGGGAACTTCTCGCGCCTGCGAAGCATTTTCTGTTCAAAGAGGTAGGTCCCGACCCGGACGGTCTGACGAAGCGGCATGGCCATCTAGCTCACCTCCAGGGGAGCGCAATAGAGCGGTGCCATTCAAGAAAGGCAGGAAGAACTGACCTCAGCACGCGGAACGCGGTAATACCGGTGCGAAGGGTTGCGACACGCAGCAGTTCGTACTCAGGGGTGTCGACGACGACACGGACGGCCGCCACCGGACGGGGGCCGTCCGCCAGCGCCGCACGCCGGACGGCGGCCGTCTCCATGTCGACCGCGACGGCTCCGGCGGCGCGCAACCGGAAACGTTCCGCCCCGCGCACGACGTGGTCCGAATGGGCGATCGGCCCGGTGTGGACGCGCCGGCCCAGCAGGGTGAGCGCGTCGACGAGTGTCTCGCGGGCCGGCCCGCGCTCGTCGAGCACGACGTCGCCGGGGCGCAGCGCCGGGGCAAGCCCGGCGCAGAAGCCGGTGGCGAGCACGGCCGCCTCCCGCAGGCGGGGATCGCCGCGCAGCGCCCGGGCGACGGCGCGCTCCGCCGCCCGGGCGCCCATGCCGGTGCGCAGCAGCGCGACAGGCCCAGCCGCACCTGACCGGTCGCCGCCGCGCAGCGCGAGGCGCTCGATGCCCAGCGCGCACACGATGAGCAGCGGCCGTCCCTCCCGGCCCGGCCGGACGGCGCCCTTGACCGCGGTTGCGGGATCCATCGGATCCACCGGATCCACGGCGCCCGCCGCGGCAGTGGCTGATGTTTCTATCCGGGGCCGTACGGCCGGTACGGCGGGTGGTTTCGCCATGTCAGGCGGCCTCTCTGGGCCGGTACCCGGCTTCGAGGGCGGGGTGCTCACCGTGGACGTAGCGGCCGAGCGCGGTGAGGGGGAAGACCATCCGGTACAGGTGGTAGTTGATGGAGAAGTCCCAGGGGAAGCCCGTGCCGGTGAAGTACGGCTCGTCCCAGGAGCCGTCGTCGGCCTGCGTCTCGGCGAGCCAGCGCACACCGCGCTCGACGGCCTGCCCCTCCCTCTCCCCTGCCGCCAGCAGCGCCAGCAGCGCCCACGCGGTCTGCGAGGCCGTCGAGGCACCGCGGCCGACCCAGCTGGTGTCGGGGTAGGAGCGCAGGTCCTCGCCCCAGCCGCCGTCGGCGTTCTGCACACTCTCCAGCCACCTGACGGCACGGCGGATCGCGGGGTGGGAGGCCGGGATACCGGCGGCGATCAGGGCCGGCACGACGGAGCCGGTGCCGTAGATGTAGTTGACGCCCCAGCGCCCGAACCACGAGCCGTTCGGCTCCTGTTCCGCGAGCAGCCATTCGACGCCGCGCCGGGTGCGCGGGTCGTGCTCCTTACCGACCGCGGCGAGCATCTCCACGACGTGCGCGGTGACGTCGGCCGACGGCGGGTCGATGACCTCGCCGAAGTCGCAGAAGGGCAGCCGGTTGGGGAACTGGCTGGTGTTGTCGACGTCGAAGGCGCCCCAGGCGCCGTTCCTGGACTGCATGCCGAGGTTCCACTGCACGCCGCGCTGCACGGCGGAGGCGATGCGGTCGGGCTCGGGGTGGGCGACACGCTTGAGGGCGAGGATCACCTCGGCGGTGTCGTCGATGTCCGGGTAGTTGTCGTTGTGGAACTCGAACGCCCAGCCGCCTGCGGGCAGGCGGGGGCGGCGCACCGTCCAGTCACCGCGCCGGGAGATTTGCTCGGCGGCCATCCACTCGGCGGCCTTGACCAGCGCCGGGTGGTCGGGGCGTACGCCGGCGTCGGCGAGCGCGATGATGGCGAGACAGGTGTCCCACACCGGGGACTGGCATGCCTCGATCATGCGGCTGCCGTCCTCGTACCAGACCGCGAAGCGGTCGAGCGATTCGAGACCGGCGCGCATCACAGGGTGGTCGAGGTCATAGCCGAGCAGGTGCAGGGCGATGATCGAGTAGACGGCGGGGGGCTGGATGCCGCCCCAGCAGCCGTCGTTCTCCTGACGCTCGATGATCCACCGCGCGCAGGTGTTCAGTGCGCCCCGACGCAGCGGGCGCAGGCTCACCTTGCGGTAGGCGTGCAGCGCCCGGTCCAGGCGCTGGAAGACGCCGTCCCAGGTGGTGAGGGGGGCGGGCCGGGACGATGGGTTCGGCAGTGCGGGGTCGGTGTGCAGCTCATCCAGGGTGAAGGGCGCGCGCCGCACCGGCCGGTAGGCGCTGACGACGGTCAGCGGCACGATGGTCTGCCGGGCCCAGCAGCCGAACGAGTAGATGTTGAGCGGGAACCACTTGGGCAGGTGGATGAGCTCCGGCGGCAGCTCCGGCAGGTCCTCCCACTTCCACCAGCCGAACAGGGCGAGCCAGATGCGGGTGAAGACGCGGGAGGAGGCGATGCCACCCTCCTTGCGCACCCAGGCGGAGGCGGCCTCCATGTGCGGCGCCTCCGGCTCGTCCCCGGCCAGTCGCAGCGCCACGTATGCCTCGATGGTGGTGGACAGCTCGCCCGGCCCGCCGTAGAAGGTGGCCCAGGTGCCGTCCTCGCGCTGCTGGGAGCGGATCCAGCGGGCCGCCGCCTGGGTCGTCCTGTCGTCCAGGATGCCGAGGAACTGACGGAGCAGCAGGTCCTCGGCGTCCATGGTGACATTCGTCTCCAGATCGCCCTTCCACCAACCGTCGGAATGCTGGGATGCCAGCAAATGGGTGACGGCGCGTTCGGTCGCCCGGGCCGCGACCTGTTCGACCGTCTCCGCCGGCGCGTCCCTGGCGGTCGCCGGAATGGGTGAACCGGTGGTGGCCGAGGCGGCACGAGGCGGCAGAGCCTCCGCGCTTCCGTCGGTCGTCGCTGTCATGGCTTCCCCTTCTGCAGTGTGGCGCTGCGCTGGTGGGGCTTCCGTCGGCCGTCGGCTGAGCGTCGTCCGGTCGGCGACTTCGATGGTGGTGCCGGGTGGTGCTGGTGCCGATACGTCAGTTACATCAGTTGCGTCGGATAAACCAGATGTAGCGTTCACTTTTCTCGTACCACGACGAAGTCGGCGAGTGCGAGCAGATTTCGTCTCGTCTCCTCCGGCATGTAGACCCCGTTCAGTGCTTCGAGTGCGGTGGCGTGCTGGCGGCGGGCCTCCTGCGAGGTCCACTCGCGGCCGCCCGCCTCTTCGATCAACGCGGCACGGTTGGCGAATTCTTCCTCACTGAACTCGCCGATTTCGGTGTTCTTGGCGTCTGCGGCGAGGAGTTCACCCAGTCGCTCGGCAGCGGGACCCTCCGCCGCGAGTGCGGCGACCACAGGGAGGGACTTCTTGCGCTGCCGCAGGTCGCTCCAGGTCTGCTTGCCGGTGACGGACGGCTCTCCCCAGATGCCGAGCAGGTCGTCGACCGCCTGGAAGGCGAGACCCAGGTGGTAGCCATACCGTTCGAGGGCGTCGGCGGTCGCATCGTCGGCGCCGCCGAGCACCGCTCCGATGGAACAGGCGCACGCGATCAGCGCACCGGTCTTGTTGCCCTCCATCTCCAGGCACTCCTCGACGGTGACCCGCTCGCGGTGCTCGAAGGAGATGTCCTGGGCCTGACCGTCGATCAGCTTGCGGGTGGCGACGGTGAGCCGTTGGGTGGCCCGGCCGCCGTCGGTGGTGCCCTGTTCGAGCAGCAGCTCGTTGGCGAGCGCGAAGAGGGCGTCGCCGACGAGGATCGCCTGGGCGGGTCCGTGCACCTTCCAGACGGTGTCGCGGTGGCGGCGCTGCTCGTCGCCGTCCATCAGATCGTCGTGGAGGAGCGAGAAGTTGTGCACGAGTTCCACGGCGACCGCGCCGGGGATGCCGACCTCGGGCTCCGCCCCCGCGACCTCGGCGGAGAGCAGGGCGAGTGCGGGGCGTACGGCCTTGCCGCCGCTGCCGTCGGCGGGGCGTCCGGTGGCGTCGATCCAGCCGAAGTGGTAGGCGGCGACGGTGTTCATCGGGGGCGCGAGCCGGTCCACCGCGGCGCGCAGCACCGGGGTGGTCATGGTCCGCCCACGCTCCAGCAGCGCCGCGACGCTCCTTCTCGCATCCGACGCGGTGACCTGCTCGTTGGCGGGGCTCACGTTCTCTCCTCTGCTTCGGGTGTTGCTCATGCGGCACCTTCTTCATTCGCTTCTCCGCCCGCGCGGCGCAGAGGTGCAGGTGTCGTATCGGGATCCGGCCGGTGGCCGCTCGGGGGTCGCTCATGCGACTCCAGCGCCGATTGGCCGTGGTCGGGGTGGACAGGGCGGCCGAGTCGGCTGAGTGCCTCCCGTGCGGCACTCAGACCGCTGCGCACGGCGCCCTCCATGGTCGCGGGCCATCCGGTGGCGGTCCACGCGCCGGCCAGGTAGAGGCCGGGCGCCCGGGTGCGTGCCGGCGGGCGCAGCCGGCCGACTCCGGGAGCGGGTGCGAAGGTGGCGGTGCGCTCCCGGGTCACGAAGAAGTCGCGTACGCCCGCGCCCCGCGCGGGTGACAGCAGTCGTTCGAGTTCGGGCAGGTAGCGGGCGCGCAGCGCGGAGACCGGCTCGTCGATCTCCTCGTGCGCCGCGGACTGCGACAGCGCGAGGTACTGGCCGCCGCCGGTCAGGCCCGAGTGCTCGGTGCGGTCGAAGACCCACTGCACCGGGCTGCTGAGTGCGGCGAAGAAGGGCCGGCGCAGCACGGGCCGGTCGTAGACCACATGGATGTTGAGGATCGGCGCGGTGCCGATCTTCAGCAGCGCCGCGGGGTCCTCCAGCGCACCGTCGGGCAGCAGCCCATGGGCCTCCCGGTGCGGTACGGCGAGGACGACGGCGTCCGTATCGAGCTGTTCCTCGGCTCCCGGTCCGGTGTGCAGGCCGACCTGCCAGCGGCCGTCGGGCGCGGGGCGCACTTCGCCCACGCGGCCGCGCAGCACGGTTCGCACGCCGGCCGCGTCGAGCGCGGCGCGCGCCTTGCCGTCGTGCAGCTCGCCGAGGGGGACGCGGGCCCAGCCGATGTCGGCCGCTCCAGGATGGGAGAGCAGCCCGGTCTTGAAGACCATGGCGGCCAGGCCCAGTGACGCCTCCTCAGCGGTGGCGTTGAGGGTGGCGATGCCGATCAGGTCCCACAGCGCCTCGACGGCGCGCCGCGACTGGCCCTGGCCACGCAGCCAGTCGGCGAGTGTGGTGTCGTCGAGCGCCGGGTCCTCCGGGTCGAGCCCGCGCAGTGCGAGCGCGGCTCGGCCGGCCCTGACGCGTTCGACGGGGTTCAGATGCGGGTAACCGGTGAGCGAGGCGGCGAGGTGCAGCGGCACCGGCAGGGACTGGCGGCGCAGCCGCCCGAGACGGCCGGTACCGGCGTCGAGCACCGGCACGTCGAGCCGTTCCTGGAGAGTGACGAGGTCGGAGGCGCCGATCCTGTCCAGGAACCACTGGTATGCGGTGCAGCAGCGCAGGAAGACGTGTTGGCCGTTGTCGACCGTCAAGTCCCCGCAGGCGCCGTCGCGTTGGAAGGAGAAGGCGGCACCGCCGAGCCGGGGCCGTCCTTCGACGAGGGTGACGCGCACACCGGAGTCGGCGAGGGTGAGGGCCGCGGTGATGCCCGCGAGCCCCCCGCCGACGACCACCGCGGCCGCCGCTCCGGGACGGCCCGTGCGATCGCTGCTCATGCTCCCTCACCTCCGGCCGTGCCCTGATCGTCACGCCGTTGCGACGTCAGGGACGCAACGGCACGCGCCCGGGTTGCCTGCACCGTGTCTGCGTCCATCACACCCGTCCCCTCGCCGCCAGGCGGGCGTCGAAGCCGGTGAGCCCGCGCAGGGCGACGTACGCCTTCTCCCGGCCCGGCAGCGAGACCCGGCCGCGCAGCACCGCCTCGGGGTCAGCGGCGATCCGTTCCAGCAGACGCCGGTAGATGCCGGCCATCGCCGCGACGCAGGCTCCGCTGCGCCGGTCGAGCATCGGCAGCAGCCGGTACCCTTCCGCGAACAGCCCGCGGGCGCGTTTGACTTCGAAGAGCACCAGGCCGGTGAAGTCGGATCCGGCGGGCGGCACGGGCCCCGAGAACCCCTCCGCGCAGCCGAACTTGGCGAGATCGTCGGAGGGCAGATAGGTGCGGCCGTTGGCCGCGTCCTCGCGAAGATCCCGCAGGATGTTGGTGAGTTGGAGCGCGAGCCCGAGCGTGTCGGCGTACTCCGGCGCGCGGTCGGCCTCGGCGCGCCCCGGGCCCGCGGGCGTCATGGTGCCGAAGATGCCCAGCGAGAGCCGTCCGATGGCGCCCGCCACGCAGCGGCAGTACTGGGCGAGGTCCTCCCACCTCTCGTACGTCTCGCCGCGTACGTCCATCAGGACGCCGTCGATGAGCTCGTCGAGGCCGCCGAGCGGGATGGGGAACCGGCGCGCGGCGTCGGAGAGCGCGACCGCGACCGGGTCGGTGTCGTCCTCGGCGACCGCTCCGTCGCGGACGCGGCCGAGCACCGCCCGGGCCTCCTCCAGCCTGGCCTGCTTGGCGTCGGCGTCGAGCGAGCCGTCACCGATGTCGTCGACGCGCCGCGAGAAGGCGTACAGCGCCGACATCGCCTGGCGCTTGTCGGTCGGCAGCAGTCTGATGCCGTACGCGAAGTTACGGGCCTGCTGCCCGGTCACGGTCTCGCAGTAACGGTACGCAGCGAGCACCGGCGCGGACGTGTGCGCGGAACCGTCCACGGTCCGGCTCACCCCTCTCTTCGCAATGTGAACCCCACCTCGCGCAGCAGTCCGAGCTTGGTGGCCTTCGGCGGCCCGGGGAGTACGTCGTACCCGGCGGCCGCGATCGCCGCGAGCGCGGCACGCCCGCCGCCGACGAATCCGGCGAGCAGGAGCTTCAGCCTGCCGTGGACGCTACCCACCAGGGGGGTGCCTTCATTCAACAGATCCCGCGCGCGTTCCGCTTCGAATTTCACCAGCGCGCGCAACCGTGCGCCCCCCGTCGGGGCGGCCAGGTCGGACTCCGTGACGCCGAACCTGGCCATGTCCTCCTCGGGCAGATAGACGCGGTCGCGGTCGCGGAGGTCCTCTGCGACGTCCTGGAGGTGTTCGACGATCTGCAGCGCCGTGCAGATCGCGTCGGAGCGGCGGATCCGCTCGGGGGTCTCGGTGCCGGTGACGGCGAGCACCAGGCGGCCCACCGGGTTGGCGGACAGCTCGCAGTACGCGGCCAGGTCGTCGTACCGGGCGTAGCGGCGGATCTTCTGGTCCTGGCGGTTCGCCTCGATGAGGCCGAGAAACGGCTCGGGGGTGAGGCGGCACCGGCGCACGGTCGGCTGCAGCATCCGCAGGATCGGGTGGCTCGGTCCCGTCGCCGGAGTCGACTGGTCGGACGCGGCGTCGAAGACCCGCCGCAGGTCGGCCTCGAAGGCGTCGAGCATGGCGAGCCGGTCGTCGGCGGAGTCCGCGGGCACGCCGAGCCATGCCGCATCCTGGCCGCCGGGCTGCAGGTCGCCGTCACCGATGTCGTCGACGAGCCTGGCGTAGCCGTACACGGCCATGAGGTCGGCGCGCCAGGCGCGGGGCAGGAAGAAGGGGGCGACAGGGAAGTTTTCCCGGGCGGCTTTGTCGAGCACCGCTCGGGACCCTGCCACGTCCCCCGCGGTCACCACCGGCTGCCCGGCGAGCCGGTGGCGGTCGCGCCTCGGAGCTGGACATTTCCAGTAGTCATGGCCGCCACATCCCCCGTTCTACACCGATCCTCATGATCTTCCCATTTCGGACACGCCGCACCCCGAACCGCCTCCGCCGCGGCGGCAGCCGCACCGACCTAGCGTACGCCGTACAGCAAGCCGTCGCGCGTCCGGGTGACACACCGCGGTCATCTGATGACGCGAACGCCGCGGATGGCGTGAACCTTCCCCGCAGACAAGAGAGTTCATCCTTTTCGCACAGTTGATACACATGATCCACATCACACGATCGGCCCCCGCCGACCGGAACGCCGACGGGGGCCGAGAAACGTCGCTGAGAGGCGCCGAGCAGAGGCGCGGAGAAGCCGGTTACTTGCCGCCGGTGTGCTCCTCGTACGCTGCGAGCACCTCTTCGGTCGGACCGTCCATCAGCAGATCGCCCTTCTCCAGCCACAGCACCCGCTCGCAGGTGTCCCGGATCGAGTTGTTGTTGTGGCTGACCAGGAAGACCGTACCGGCCTCCTCACGCAGCTCGCGGATCCGCTCCTCCGACCGCTTCTGGAACCTGCGGTCACCGGTGGCCAGCGCCTCGTCGATCATCAGCACCTCGTGCTGCTTCGCCGCCGCGATGGAGAACCGCAGCCGGGCGGCCATACCCGAGGAGTACGTGCGCATGGGCAGCGAGATGAAGTCGCCCTTCTCCTGGATCCCGGAGAAGTCCACGATCGACTGGTACTTCTCGTAGATCTCCTCCTTACCCATGCCCATCGCCAGACCGCCGAGGATCACATTGCGCTCACCGGTCAGGTCGTTCATCAGTGCCGCGTTGACGCCGAGCAGCGACGGCTGGCCATCGGTGTAGATCTTGCCCTTCTCGGCCGGCAGCAGACCGGCGATCGCCCGCAGGATCGTCGACTTCCCCGAACCGTTGGAACCGATGATCCCGATCGCCTCACCGCGGTATGCGACGAAGCTCACCCCGCGCACCGCGTGCACCTCGCGGACGTTCGGCGAGGTCTTGCGCTGCACGATCCGGCTCAGCGCCGCCGTCGCACTGCCCTTGCCGCTTCCCGCGCCATGGACCCGGTAGACGATGTGCACATCGTCCACAATGACCGTCGGCACCCGTTCGCCGTCCGCGTTGGTGGTCCGCGCCGCAGCGGCGCCGCTCTGCTCAGCCACGGCCGTACCTCTCCTCAGCCTTCCAGAAGAACACGAATCCGCCGATGCCTGCGATCGCCGACCATGCCAACGCCGCGAACCATACGTGGTGCGGCAGTTGGGACGAGGTGAAGCTGCTCATCAGCGAGTACCTCATCAGATCGATGTACACGGCCGCCGGATTCAGCTCCAGCATCACCCCGAAAACACCGGGCAGGTGCGACTTGACCGTCGTGATGGAGTACATGACGCCGGACAGGTACATCCAGGTCCGCAACAGGAACGGCATCAACTGGGCGACATCGGTCACCTCGCTGCCGATACGCGCCACGAACATCGCACAGCCGATGTTGAACACGCACTGCAGCAGCAGCGCCGGGATGATCAGCAGCCACCCCATACCCACGGTCTCGCCCGTCATCAGCACGATCGAGACCAGCACGATCAGTGAATACAGCAGCTGCTGCAGCTGGATCAGCGTGATCGAGATCGGCAGGCATGCCCGGGGGAAGTGCAGCGCTCGGATCAGTCCCAGGTTGTCCGAGATCGCCCGCGTGCCCGCCAGGATCGCAGACTGCGTGAAGTTGAAGACGAAGACACCGATGACCAGGTATGCGATGTAGTTGTCGATGCCGCGCTTACTGTTCATCAGCACGCCGAAGATCAGGTAGTACACCGCCGCGTTCAGCATCGGCGTCAGCACGTTCCAGATCTGGCCCAGCCGCGCGTTGGTGTACTGCGCGGTCAACCGCGCCACCGAGTACGCGACGATGAAGTGCCGCCGGCCCCACAGCTGTCGTACGTAGTCCGGCAACGGCGGCCGGGCGCCACTGACCGAGAGACCGTGCTTGGCCGCCAGCTCGGCCGGGGACAGGCCGTCACCCGGCAACGGCGCCGGCCTGGTGCTGACGGCGACCGCGCTCTGATGCGTGGTATCGCTCACAGTTGACACTTTCGTCCTCTTGGTGCGGGGCCGGGGCGGGATCCCGGCCTGCGCCCGATGGTCTCAGATCGAGCTTGTCAGATGATCGGGGGTCGGCCCAGTCGGGTCAGCCGCCAAACCGTACGCCACTTCATCGGACGGCGTGGGCCACAGGGGGTGGTCCAGCCCTCCTTGAACCCTCCCAGCCATGCCCTCAGGGCCGGCCGTGACGGGCGGCGGACCAGGGTGAGCACGATCCACGTGCCCAGATACAGCGGGACGAGCGGAGCCGGCAGGTTGCGCCGGGCCAGCCAGACGCGGTTTCTCGCCACCATACGGTGGTAGACGGCGTGCCGGCTGGGCGCGGTTGCGGGATGCTCGAGCACCATGTCGGATCTGTAGTCGACCGACCACCCGGCGTCAAGAGCCCGCCAGGCCAGGTCCGTCTCCTCGTGGGCGTAGAAGAACTCGCCGGGCAGGCCGCCGACCTGCTGGAAGACGGCGGTCCGGACCGCGCTGGCGCCGCCGAGGAAGGTTGTCACGCGCGAGGAGCGCATCGGGTCCGACGCGCGCAGCCTGGGGACGTGGCGGCGCTGCGTGGTGCCGGTGACGGGGTCGGTGATGCGGAAGCTGATGATGCCGAGGCGCGGGTCGGCGGCGAAGGCGTCGCGGACCAGCTCCGCGGTGTCGTCGCTCGGCAGCAGACCGTCGTCGTCGAGGAAGAGCAGCGCATCGACCTCGCTGCCGCCGGGCCCGAACGCCTCGATGCCGACGTTGCGGCCGGCGGGGATGCCGAGGTTCTCGGGCAGCTCGACGGTACGGATCCCCTCGGGGAGCTCCGGCAGCGGCGACCCGTTGCCCACCACGACGATCTCCACCGCCTCGCCGCGCTGCTTGGCGACCGAGTCGAGCAGGGTACGCAGCTCGGCGGGACGGTTGCCCATGGTGAGCACCACGGCGCCGAGCTTCATCGTCCGCGCATCCACCGTCGTCGCCGCCTTCGCCTCCTTCGCCGCCTTCACCGCCTTCACCGCCTTCACCGCCTTCACCGCAGCCTGCTCGATGCGAGGATGCTGATGAGGTGGAGCAGGGTCTGCACCACCGCGATCGCGGCGAGGACGCCGACCGCGATCCGGGCAAAGAACAGCCCGCCGTGGACGGTGTCGGCGATGCCCGCGGCGAGGATGACCAGCGAGGCCTCGACCCCGCCGACCAGTCGGTGGAACTTGAGCGCGGCGGCCGCCCTGCGGGCGAGCGCGAGCCCGGAGGACCGCGGCACCGACGCCTCGTCCTTCACCGCGGGAAGTCCGCTGCGCGACCGTGCGACGTCCACCAGATCGGTCTCGGCCTTGATCAGGATCGCGCCGAGCGCGGCGAGCGTGCCGATGAACGCGTACCCCCACTGGGTCGTCGCGCCCGCCCTGTGGAATATGTCGGCGGCACGGACGCCGAAGCCGACGAGCAGCGCCGCCTCCGATAGGTAGTGGCCGATGCGGTCGAGGTAGACCCCGGTGATCGACGTCTTCTTCGTCCAGCGCGCCAACTCGCCGTCCACGCAGTCCAGCAGCAGGTACAGCTGTATCAGCAGGGCGCCGAGCACGGCGCCCGCGAGGCCCGGAACGAGCAGCACCGCGCCCGCCGCCACTCCGGCGACGATCATCAGTCCGGTGAACTGGTTCGGCGACAGGCGGGTGTTGACCAGCAGCCGGGTGCACCGCAGCGAGATCTCCCGCATGTAGTAACGCCCGGCCCAGTGTTCACCGCTGCGCCGGTCCTTCAGCCCCGAGGGGTGAACGACCGGCCGCAGTTCAGCTACCGATGGCTTTGACATAGTCCGCGTACGCATCCCTGATCGCGTCGGTGTCGAGGTCCAGGTGCTCCAGGATCGTGTAGCGCCCGGGGCGAGTCTGCGGAGCGTACGCCACTACGCTGAGGAACTCCTGCTCGGTGAAGCCGATGTCGCTCGGCAGGACCGGCAGTGCATGGCGTCGCAGCACCTCGGCGATGGTGCCCGCCTCCTCCACGGCTCCGCGCAGGAACATCGCGAACGCGGCGCCGAGGCCCGCTCCTTCACCGTGCGACGGCGCGCGCCGGGGGTGGAGCAGGTCGAAGGCGTGGAGAATCTCGTGGCAGGCACCGGAGGCCGGGCGGCTGTCACCGCTGACCGACATGGCGATGCCGGAGAGCACCAACGCCTCGGCGAGGGTGACGAGGAAGTCGTCGTCGCCGGTGCCTCCCGGGTGCCGCAGCACCGATTCGCCGGCGGTACGGGCCATCGCGGCGGCCAGGCCGTCGACCCGTTCTCCGGTCTCCCGGTGGGAGAGCTCCCAGTCGGCGATCGCCGAGATGTTGGAGATCGCGTCGCCGATCCCCGAGCGGACGAAGCGCTGCGGGGCCTGACGGATCACCGTGAGGTCGATGACCACGGCGATGGGCGCCGGGACGCCGTAGGAGCCGCGGCCGTTGTCGTTGTCCAGGGTTGCGACCGGCGAGCAGATGCCGTCGTGCGACAGGTTCGTCGCGACAGCGACCAGCGGCAGACCGACACGTGCGGCGGCGTACTTGGCCGCGTCGATGATCTTTCCGCCGCCGAGGGCGACCACCGCTTCGTACCGCTTGCCGCGCATCGAGTCCGCCAGCTTGACGGCGGCGTCGATGCTTCCGCCCCCCACCTCGAACCAGTCCGCGCCGGGCAGTGCCGGGGCCAGCCGGGCGCGCAGCGCCGCCCCGGAGCCGTTGCTGATGGCGAAGGCCAGCTTGCCCGAGCTGGAGATCCTCTGGTCGGCGAGGAGGCCTGCCAGGTCGTCCAGGGCGCCGGACCTGATGTCGACGACGACCGGGGATGGGATGAGCCGGGTCAGTACTGGCACGCGATCTCCCGGGCGCGGTTGAGGTCGTCGTGGTTGTCGATCTCCACCCAGCTGACGGTGCCGATGGCGGCGGTGTCGACCTGGAAACCGCGGTCGACGAGCTCCTGGTAGCCGTCCTCGTAGTACAGCTGCGGATCGCGCTCGTACGTGGCCTTCAGCGCGTCGGCGAGCGGTGCCGCCGCCGTGGGCTCGATGAGGGTGACGCCGATGTACTCGCCGCTCGCCGCGGCCGGGTCCATCAGCTTGGTGATGCGGCGCACGCCCTTGGCGGGATCGGCGACGACCTTCATCTCCTCGTCGGCGAGGGTCTTGACCGTGTCGAGCGCGAGGATGATCTGCTGTCCGTTGCCGCGGGCGTCGAGGAGGCTGCGCTCGACGGAGACCGGGTGGACGGTGTCGCCGTTGGCGAGGATGACGCCCTCGGCGATGACGTCACGGGCGCACCACAGCGAGTAGGCGTTGTTCCACTCCTCGGCCTTGTCGTTGTGGACGAGGTGCAGCTTGACGCCGTACTTCTTCTCCAGCGCCGCCTGGCGCTCGACGACGGCCTCGGAGCGGTATCCCACGACGATGGCGGCGTCCTTCAGACCGACCTCGGCGAAGTTCCCCAGCGTCAGGTCGAGGACCGTGGTGGTGCCCTCTCCCGCCGGGTCCACCGGCACCAGCGCCTTCGGCAGGGTGTCGGTGTAGGGGCGAAGACGCCGTCCGGCGCCGGCCGCCAGCACGAGGCCGATCATATGTGGGTTCTCCTGTTTCGTCGTGTACCACGGGTGCGCCCCCTCGGATCCGGGAAACCGGATGCTCGCAGGAGCACCGCCGGCGCCGGAGGCCGGCGAGGGCCGCCGGCGCTGGGAGAGCGAGGGCCCGCGGGGCCGCACCGGTGCCGCCGGGCACCGTGTCGTAGTGATGGTAGGCGACGGCCGAGGCTATCGGATTTGCGGATTCCGGACAGCCTGCGGACGTCCGCAGGTCACCGCACCGTCACCGTACCGTCGCCGCTTCGGCCGGGCGCCCCCGCATCGGCGCAGGTCATCGACGATGACAACGGTCATCAGTAGCGAGTTGCCCACAGCCGGTGAGCGGTGTTCCACTGGGCCGAGCCGGCGTGCGCCGGGCAGATGACGCATCTCGGACCGAACGCATCCGGGACCAGGAGCCGACCAAGGGCTCGGAAGGGGCATGGCCAATGGGGGCAGGGCACGGGCACGGTCACGGGCATGCGCACGGCCCGGATCCGGACGCGAAGGGCACGGCCGCCGGCGCGTACCGCGGGCAGCTGCGGATCACGCTGGGCATCACCCTGACCGTGCTGCTCGTGGAGATCGCGGGCGCCGCCGTCACCGGCTCTCTCGCGCTGCTCGCCGACGCGGGTCACATGGCGACCGACGCGATCGGCGTCTCCATGGCCCTGCTGGCGATCCACTTCGCCAACCGTCCGGCGAGCGAGCGCCGTACGTACGGGTACGCGCGCGCCGAGATCCTCGCTGCCGTCCTCAACTGCGTGCTGCTGCTGGGAGTCGGCGGCTACATCCTCGTCGAAGCCGTCGAGCGGCTGATCACCCCGGCCGAGGTGCCGGGCGGGGTGACGGTGATCTTCGGCTCGGTCGGCGTCGTCGCCAACGTGGTCTCGCTTTCGCTGCTGATGCGCGGACAGCGCGAGTCCCTCAACGTGCGCGGGGCCTTCCTGGAAGTGCTCTCCGACGCGCTCGGTTCGCTCGCCGTCGTGGTCGCGGCGGTGGTGATCATGGCGACCGGCTGGCGGCGGGCCGACCCTGTCGCCTCGCTGCTGATCGGGGTGATGATCGTCCCCCGGACGGTCAAACTGCTGCGTGAGGCGCTGGACGTGCTGCTGGAGGCCGCGCCGAAGGGCGTCGACATGGTGGAGGTACGGGCCCACATCCTGGCGCTGCCGGGCGTGCAGGGCCTGCACGACCTGCATGTGTGGACCATCACCTCGGGGCTGCCGGTGCTGTCGGCACACGTCGTGGTGGCGCCCGACGTGCTGGACGCGGTGGGGCACGAGAAGCTGCTGCACGATCTGCAAGGCTGTCTGGGATCCCACTTCGACGTGGAGCACTGCACCTTCCAGCTGGAGCCGGGCGGCCACCAGGCGCACGAGACCAGGCTGTGCCACTGACCCGATGCCGGGGCGCCGGGGCAACAGGCGGGTCCAACCGGCGGAATAGGTAGGTCGTGAGGCAGACTAAGGGCCGGTTTGTCACGACAGCGAAGGATGGCCATGCCGATCAGCCCAGCTTCCGGCCGCACCGCCGACACCTCGGCCCAAGAGCCCGCCTCCGCAGGCGGAACGGAACCCATCATGCTGGAGCTGGTCGATGAGAGCGGCGTGACGATCGGCACCGCCGAGAAGCTCTCCGCCCACCTGCCGCCGGGAAAGCTGCACCGCGCGTTCTCCGTTTTCCTCTTCGATGATGCCGGGCGGCTGCTGATGCAGCGTCGGGCGCTGGGCAAGTACCACTCCCCCGGCGTCTGGTCGAACACGTGCTGCGGGCACCCCTACCCCGGCGAGCAGCCCTTCGTGGCCGCCGCCCGCCGTACGGCGGAGGAGCTGGGTATTGCGCCCGTGCTGCTGCGGGAGGCCGGGACCGTGCGCTACAACCACCCCGACCCTGCCTCCGGCCTCGTCGAGCAGGAGTACAACCACCTGTTCGTGGGGGTAGTGCGGGCCGAGCCTCATCCCGATCCGGTGGAGGTGGCCGAGACCGCCTTCGTGACCCGGGAGGAGCTGGAGAAGCTCGGCGCCGACACCACGCTGTCGTCCTGGTTCTGGACCGTGCTCGACGCGGCGCTTCCGACGGTGCGGGAGCTGACCGGGCGCTCCGCCGGCTGGTAGCTGCCGGCGGCCTTAGGCCGTCCGGCCGGTCACACCAGCGGCGTCCTGCGGATCGGCAGGGCGGCCCAGATCACCTTGCCGCCCTCCGGGGTGACGTCGACGTCGCAGCGGCCGCCCGCCTCCAGGGTGACCGCCTTGACCAGCAGCAGACCGCGTCCGCCGGTCCGGGCGGCGTCGGCTTCCAGCGCCTTGGGCCGGTAGGGGTGGCCGTCGGCGACGGCGACCCTGACGAACGCGGAATCGGCCGCCACCTCGACGGTGATCTGCGGGGAGAGCACGGCCGCGTGCCGTACGGCGTTGGTGACCAGCTCGGAGACGATCAGCAGCAGGTCGTCGACGACATCCTGGCCCACCGGTACGCCCTGCCGCCGGAGCAGGTCGAGCACCGCGTGCCTGGCCTGCGGCACGGAGGACTCCAGAGCGGGTGCGGTGAAGCGCCATGTCCCCTCGTACGGGCACACCGTGGCCGCGCTGCTGGGCGTGCTCCGCCTCGACTCCGCTTCGGCCGAGTGTCCCTCCCCCGTTCCTCGGGCGGGACCCTCAACCTGCGCTGCATCTCGGCTGCGCCGCGCCGGGCCGCCGGCATCTGACCATGCGGCGCCCGCCGCCGGAACCGGGTCGGGCGGGACTCTCCCGCGGACCTCCATGACTGCACCCCGCCTCGCGTGATGTTCCCCGCAGCCCATCGCAGCGTCCCCGGCCGGGGACGCCCTGTGACCGCCTCACTCCCCATGAGTGTTGGGGCCACGGAGCCGTCACCAGCGCAGTGACCACAAGTCTGAACCTTTTGCCGCCAATTGGCCGATCAGGACCGTTCGGGCCAACGGGAGGAACGGTTCTGCGGGCTTCGTTCCACTTTCAATGGCGACTGCAACGGCGACCGCAACGGCCGCGCCGAGAGGCCGTGCGAGGCCGTGCGAGGCCGTGCGAGGCCGAGGGGCCGATCCCCGCCGCGCCCGTGCGGCTAGGATCCGGCCGACGCATGCATCCACGGCATGCCCTATGGCCAGGAGGAACGCATGGGTGAGGGCGAGCCCGGTCTGCTGCTGGACCAGGACGGCTCCACCGCCACCGCTACCGTCACGATCAGCCATCCGGCCAAGCGCAACGCCATGACCCTGGCGATGTGGCAGCAGCTGCCGAGGCTGCTGGAGCGGTTGGCCGACGACCCCGCGGTGCGGGTGGTGGTGCTGACCGGCGCGAACGGGACGTTCTGCGCGGGCGCAGACATCTCAGGGCTGCGCGAGGCCGAGACCTCGGCGCAGCAGGCCGCCGTCGCGGCGGAGGATGCACTCGCCGCGTTCCCCAAGCCGACGATCGCGGCGATCCGGGGTTTCTGCGTGGGCGGCGGCTGCCAGCTGGCGGCGGCATGCGATCTGAGGTTCGCGGCACGGGGTGCACGTTTCGGCGTGACGCCGGCCAAGCTCGGGATCGTCTACCCGGCCACGTCGACGCAGCGACTCGTCGGTCTCGTCGGGCCGTCCGCCGCCAAGTACCTGCTGTTCTCCGGTGAGTTGATCGACGACGAACGAGCCCTGCGCTCCGGGCTCGTCGACGAGTTGCTCGACGACGAGCAGCTCGACGCGCGGGTGACGGCCTTCGCCCGTACCCTGGCCGACCGCTCGCAGCTCACCCAGGCCGCGGCCAAGGAGTTCGCGGGGATGGCCGTCGAAGGCCGCACCGATCCGGCACGGCTGGCCCACTGGGAGCGGCAGGCGCGGCAGAGCGCGGACCGCGCCGAGGGCGTCGCTGCCTTCCTCGAGCGCCGTGCGCCGCGCTTCACATGGACCGTCTCTACCGACCGGTAACGTAAGAGGGTATGACGACCCTCACACTGCGCGCGGCCCGCAACTGCCACCACGCGCTCAATCCGCTGCACTCGGCGATCTACTTCGCGCCCGAGTACGACGAGCAGTTCGCCGCCATCGGCCTGGAGCGCGGTCCCATGGCCTACTTCGCCGGACGGGCGGCGCCGCTCGGCGCCGTGGGCGCCGGCACCGTCATCGCCACCTTCTACAACTTCCATCCCGATCTCGTCGCCCAGCACATCCCGGCGGCATGGAGTTCCGCCTCGCCGCAGCAGGTGCTCGAAACCCGGCTGCTGGTCACCGATGCCTGCATGACCCGCATCCTCGGCCCGGAGGCGATCGCGTCGAAGGAGATGACCGTCGCCGCCGAGCTCGCCCTCCACGCCAGCGAGGCATGCGAACGCCCCGGCCGGGTGCTGTACGCGGCCAACGCCGACCTGCCGGTGCCCGACGCGCCGCATCTGGCGCTGTGGCACGCGGCCACGCTGCTGCGTGAGCACCGCGGCGACGGCCATCTGATCGCGCTCGCCGAAGCGGAGCTCGACGGTCTCGAAGCGCTGGTCACGCACACGGCGACGGGCAAGGGCTTCACGCCGTACTTCGTGCAGACCACGCGCGGCTGGTCGGCGCAGGAGTGGGCCGACGCCCAGAAACGGCTGCGCGAGCGCGGGCTGCTCGACGCGGACGGCGAGCTGACCGAGCGCGGTGCGGAGCTGCGGCGCGCCATCGAGGACGACACCGACAGGCTCGCCTTCGCCCCCTACAAGCACCTCGGCGCGGCGGGCGCGGAGCGGCTCACGGAGCTCGCCGGGGCGTTCACCAAGGCGGTGCTCGACGGCGAGGGGCTCCCGGTCGAGCACATGGGCAAGGGCTGAGCGCCGGGCCGGGCCGCCGAGAGCGGGCAGGCAGCACCGGATGCAGGCAGGCGGCACCGGGCGCGGCTTCCGGCCCCGGGGTGCTGCGTTCCCCTCACAGGATGCGGCCCCATGATTGGCCTGCATAGGTGACAATGCAGGGTCGGCAGGCCGGGTCCGCACCGATGAGGAGACGCCTATGACCACAGCCGGTATAGCGTCGGCCCGCGCCACCCCCCGGGTCGCCGGCGCCGCAGCGCAGCTGCGCGGCCGCGACCTGCGACTGGCCCTGGTCGCCGTTGTCTACACCGTGCTGCAACTGGTGCTCGTCTCGCCCGGGCACCCGCTCGCCTGGGACGAGTCGATCTACTTCTCCCAGGTGGATCCCCGCTCCCCGGCCGCCTTCTTCAGCGCCCCGCGCTCACGCGGCGTGACGCTGCTCGGTGCGCCGGTGGCCCTGTTCACCTCCGACCCGACGGCGATACGGGTCTTCCTGGCCGTGTTGTCGGGGCTTGCGCTGTTCGCCTCGTTCGCAGTGTGGCGGCGGCTCATCGGGGGCGGTACGACGGCGCTCGCCGCGCTGCTCTTCGCGACCCTGTGGGTGAGCCTCGACTACGGTCCGGAGCTGATGCCGAACCTGTGGGTGGCCTTCGCCGCCGTGGCGGCGACAGGCCTGTTCCTTCGGACGGTACGGGAGGGGCCGGACGCGCGCCTGCTGCTGGGGATCGGGTTCGCCGTCGGCTGGGCGACGCTGGTTCGCGCCAATGACGGGGTGTATCTGGCGCTGCCGTTGCTCGTCGCTGCGGCAGCGGTGCGCTCCTGGCGGAGGCCGGCGGTCGCGGCGGCGATCACGGGCGGGCTCGCGGCCGGGCTGGTGGAGTGGGTCATCGAGGCGTATGTGCGCTTCGGCGGGGTGCTGGAGCGGCTCAGCGACGCGGCCGGCGTCGAAGGCGGCATGGGCGTGTCGTGGAACCTCGGACACGTCCTGCGCAGCGCCAACGGCCCTGTGTTGTGCCGCCCGTGCACGACCGGTGAAGGCCCGGCGTGGGCCGACCTGTGGGCGGTGGCGATACCGGTGCTCGCTGCAGTGGCCCTCGTCGTGGCGGCGCGGCTAGGCCGACGGCCACTGGCGACGGCGGCGCTCCCTGCGGTGTGCGCACTGTCGTTGTCCGCCTCGTACCTGTTCATGATCAACTATTCCGCGCCGCGCTTCTTCCTCCCGGCGTTCGCGCTGTTGTCGCTGCCGATAGCGGCGCTGCTGACGCGAGGACTGCGGGCCGCACGAAACGCGCCCACGCCGGCGAGGATCGCCGCCTGCGTGCTGGTCGGCGGCCTGCTGCTGGCGAACATGGCGGAACAGCAGGTGGTGCTGCGGCACCAGGTCGACGCGGCGGTCCGGGACAACGGGCAGTACCGGGCCCTCGGCCTGGCGCTGAACCGTATCGGCATCAAGCCGCCCTGCCTCGTGGCCGGAGAGACCCAGCCCGTCGCCTACAACGCCCGCTGTGCCTCGTCGATCTCCTCGGACGTCCACACCGACGCGTCGGCGGCCTCGGGGCCGGCCGTGATCCGCGCCGCCGAGCACGAGAACGTCGCAATCCTGGTCGGACCGGGCGGCAGCGCCCCCGACTACGCACCGGGCTGGAGGCGCGTCGCACTGCACGGCTCGCCGCTGGTCAAGGGGTGGTCCGCCTACGTGCCGCCGACGCGCTGAGCGTGCGCGCGCTTGGCCTGCATCGGGTCGCGCTGGGCGCACCGGCCCTCCGGCATTGCCGGGTGGCTGCCGAGCAGCACGATCCCCAGCACAATCGCCACGAGCCCGGCTGCTTCCCAGGCGAGGGCGCCGGGTGTGACGCGCAGCCGGTCGCCGAGGATGCCGACGCCGCAGGCGATGCCGGCGAGCGGTTGCGCCGCGGTCAGAGCGGGCAGTGAGGAGCGCAGTGGAGCCGTCTCGAAGGCGCTCTGCACCAGCAGGAGCCCCGTGATGCCGAGCACCACGATGACGTACGGCTGCCAGTGCACGAAGATCACCGCGACGCCGCCGCTGGCCACGAACTGGCCGGTGATCCGGGTGAGCGAGTCCTGCAGCCCGTAGAGCAGGCCGGCGGCGAGCGCGAGCACGGTCGCTTCGAGCGTGGGGTGTATGTGTCTGGCGAGCGCGGTGAGCAGCAGGGCGAGCCCGACGACGATGCCGAAGATCAGCCAGTGTTTCAGCGGTCCCGCCAGGTGACCGCCGCCGGACGGCTGCCCGGCGACGATGAACGACGTCACGCCGAGTGCGAGCAGCACGACGCCGAGCCAGCCGCTCCAGCCGAGTGGCTGGCCGGTCAGCCAGCGCGAAAGGGCCATCGCGAACAGCAGGTTGGTGGCGGTCAGCGGCTCGACCAGGGAGACCTCGCCGTTGGCGAGGGCGATCGCGCCCAGAACGAGACCGGCGATCATGGCCGCGATGCCCAGCAGCCATTCCGGGTAGCGCATCAGGTCGAGCAGCAGCCGGAAGGAGAGGAAGTCGGAGAGCGGGGCGCGCTGGGCTTGGCGTTGCTGCAGGACGAAGCCGACGCCGAGGCAGCATGCGGCGCCGACCCCCAGCAGGAACACGGCCACGACGTCACCCTCTCGACCCTGCGGGCGCGCCACAGGGCGCATTCCGCACTGCGTCTCCGCATTCCCGACGATAGCGCCCCGGCGGGGCCCCAGCGACAGTCTGTGCGGCCGTCGGTGGGGTCTTCGCTTGGCCGTCCCACGGGGTCAGGCCCACTGGTCGTAGCCGAGTTTCACCACCAGAGCGACAACAACGGCCAACAGCGCGTACCGGATGAATGACGTGCCGCGCTTGAGCGCCATCCGCGCGCCGAGCGCGCCGCCTGCGATGTTGCCTGCGGCCATGGCGGGCGCAAGCCCCCACAGGACGTGCCCCTGTGCGACGAAGACGATCACGGCGCCTAGGTTGGTCGCCACGTTGACGATCTTGGCCATCGCCGAGCCGTGGAGGAAGTCGGCGCCGAGGACGAGGAGGAAGGTGATGATGAGGAAGGTGCCGGTCCCGGAGCCGATCATCCCGTCGTAGAAGCCGATCACGGCACCGCTGAGGGTCGCCGCGGTCGCCGCACGGGCGGGGCCGAGCCGCACCGGCGCATGCGTCCCCCCGAAATCGGGACGCAGCGTGACGAAGAGCCCGACGACCAGCAGAGCCACCATGATCACCGGACGGAAGACGTTGCCGGGCAGCGCCGTGGCCACCACCGCCCCGGCGGCCGCGGCCGGCAGCGCGACGCCCGCGGCGACACCGGCGAACCGGCCGTCCACCTCCGTCCGCCGCAGATAGGTGGCCGCGGCCGACGTGGTGCCGGTGACGGCCATGACCTTGTTGGTGCCGAGGAGGGTGGCGGTCGGGACGCCCGGCAGTGCCACCAGCAGCGCGGGGAGCGAGAGCAGGCCGCCACCGCCCACGACGGCGTCGATCCAGCCGGCGGCCATGGCCACGGGTATCAGTTCCAGGACGTCGCTCGCGCTCATCGGGTCCCCCGCGCTCGACCGGCCGGCTCTTCCGGCCTCCGGCCAACGATCATCCCTGACATGGGGCTTCGGCCCGCGGGCGGCCCCTCCATACCGGACACACCGGACGGGCAATGGCGGGCAGGGCCCGGCTCAGACCTGGCTCAGACCTCGGCGACCTGCCCGTCCGTCACCTGCAAGCGGCGCGTGACATGGACGGCGTCCAGCATGCGGCGGTCGTGGGTGACGAGCAGGAGCGTGCCTTTGTAGGCGTCGAGCGCCGATTCCAGCTGCTCGATCGCGGGCAGGTCGAGGTGGTTGGTGGGCTCGTCGAGCACCAGCAGGTTGACCCCGCGCGCCTGCAGCAGTGCCAGCGCGGCACGCGTCCGCTCCCCGGGGGACAAGGTCGCGGCGGGGCGCAGCACATGGGCGGCCTTCAACCCGAACTTGGCCAGAAGCGTACGGACATCGGCGGGCGGCATCTCCGGGACGAGGGCACCGAACGCGACGAGCAGCGCCTCTCCCCCGTGGAAGAGCCGGCGTGCCTGGTCGACCTCGCCTACCACCACTCCGGGGCCGAGGGCCGCGTATCCGCCGTCGAGTGCGACCCGCCCGAGCATCGCCGCAAGCAGCGTGGACTTCCCGGCACCGTTGGCGCCAGTGATCGCAACCCGGTCGGCCCAGTCGATCTGCAGGTCGACCGGTCCGAGGTGGAAGGAACCTCGCCGTACCTCGGCGCCGCGCAGCGTCGACACCACCGCCCCGGAGCGGGCCGCGGCGGCGATCTCCATCCGCAGCTCCCACTCCTTGCGGGGTTCCTCGACGGCGTCGAGGCGCTCGATGAGCCGTTCGGTCTGGCGAGCCTTGCTCGCCTGCTTCTCGGTGGTCTCGGTGCGGAACTTCCGTCCGACCTTGTCGTTGTCACGCGCCTTGCGCCGGGCGTTCTTGACGCCCTTCTCCATCCAGGCGCGCTGCGCCCGGGCGCGTTCCTCCAGGGCGGCCTTCTTCTCCGCGTACTCGTCGTACTCCTCACGGACGTGCCTGCGCGCGATCTCGCGCTCCTCCAGATACGCCTCGTAGCCGCCGCCGTAGGTGTTGACCCGTTGCTGGGCGAGGTCGAGCTCGACGACGCGGGTGACGGTCCTGGCGAGGAACTCCCGGTCGTGGCTGACCACGACGGTGGCCGCCCGCAGCCCGCGGACGAAGGACTCCAGCCGTTCGAGGCCGTCCAGGTCGAGGTCGTTGGTGGGCTCGTCGAGCAGGAAGACGTCGTAGCGGCTGAGCAGCAGCGAAGCGAGGCCCGCGCGGGCCGCCTGGCCGCCGGAGAGCGAGGTCATCGACTGGTCGAGGCCGACGGTGAGGCCGAGCTCGGCGGCCACCTCGTCGGCCCGCTCGTCGAGGTCGGCGCCGCCGAGCGCGAGCCACCGCTCCAGGCCGGCCGCGTACGCGTCGTCGGCGCCGGGCGCGCCGTCCACCAGCGCCTGGGTCGCGGCGTCCAGGGCAGCCTGGGCGGCGGCCACTCCGGTGCGCCGGGCGAGGAAGGCGCGCACGGTCTCGCCGTCGCGGCGCTCGGGCTCCTGCGGCAGATGCCCGACGCTCGCATCGGGCGGGCTGAGCCGCACCAGGCCCTCCTCGGGCGGCTGGAGGCCGGCGAGCATCCGCAGCAGCGTCGACTTTCCGGCGCCGTTGGCGCCCACGAGACCGACGACGTCGCCGGGTGCGGCCACCAGGTCGAGTCCCGAGAACAGGACGCGGTCCCCGTGTCCGGCGGTGAGGTCCTTGGCGACGAGGGTTGCACTCATAAGGGGACAGATCCTAACGGCAGCGCGTGCTGGTGCCGCGCGAGTACGTTGGAATCAGGAGATGCGTGGCAATGCGTACCGGGAGTGAACCGACGCAAGCACGCAGTCCGCTCCGGCTGAGGCTCGGACTGACGGCGTGGGGGCTGCTGTGGGCCGTCGGCGGAATGATCATCTTCCTGTTCGCGGGCCTGCCCGGATGGGCCGCCGCCTTCGGGGCCGTCGCGCTCGTCGCCCTGGTCGACATGGGCGTGGTCATCCGCCACATCCACCAGGGCGCGCACTACCAGCCCGGGCGTGACATTCCGCCGTACTGGCCCGTCGACCGCGGCAGGCGCCGTTGACGGACGCGGTCAGCGGTCAGCCGTCAGCCTTTGGGGAGTTCCGGGAGTCGATGACCCGGCGTATCTTGCCGACTGAGCGCTCCAGGGACTCGGGGTCGACGACAGCCACCTCGACGCTGACCCCTACGCCCTCCTTCACCGCCGCGGCGATCTCGGCGCCGGCCGCCGCGCGGCGCTCGGCCGGTGCATCGGGTCGCGCCTCGACGCGCACGGTCATGTGGTCCATCCGGCCGCGACGGCTCAGGTGTATCTGGAAATGCGGCGCGACGCCGGGGGTCCGCAGCACGACCTCCTCGATCTGGCTGGGGAAGAGGTTCACCCCGCGCAGAATGATCATGTCGTCGCAGCGGCCGGTGATCCTCGCCATCCGGCGGAAGGCGGGACGTGCGGTGCCGGGCATCAGCCGCGTCAGATCGCGGGTGCGGTAGCGGATGACCGGCAGCGCCTCCTTGGTGAGCGAGGTGAACACCAGCTCGCCGTCCGCGCCCTGGGCCATCACCTCGTCGGTGAGCGGGTCGACGACTTCCGGGTAGAAGTGGTCCTCCCAGATGTGCAGGCCGTCCTTGGTCTCCACGCACTCCTGTGCCACACCGGGCCCGATCACCTCCGACAGCCCATAGATGTCCACGGCGTGGATGTCCATGCGCTCTTCTATCTCCCGGCGCATCTCCTCCGTCCACGGCTCGGCGCCGAAGATGCCGACCTCCAGTGATGTGGTGCGCGGGTCCACCCCTTGGCGCTCGAACTCATCGAGGAGGGTGAGCATGTAGGACGGGGTGACCATGATGATCTCGGGCCGCAAGTCCTGAATGATCCGGACCTGGCGCGCCGTCATGCCGCCGGAGGCCGGGATGACGGTGCAGCCGGCCCGCTCGGCGCCGTAGTGCGCCCCCAGGCCGCCGGTGAACAGGCCGTATCCGTAGCTGATGTGCACCTTGTGACCGGGCCTGCCGCCTGCGGCGCGGATGGAGCGTGCGACAACATCCGCCCAGACGGACAAGTCCCGGTCGGTGTAGCCGACGACGGTGGGGAGTCCTGTGGTGCCGCTGGAGGCGTGCAGGCGGCGGACGTCGGACACGGGCACGGCGAACATGCCGAACGGGTAGTGCTCGCGCAGATCGGCCTTGGTGGTGAAAGGGAAGCGGGAGAGGTCGGCGAGGCTGCGGCAGTCCTCGGGGGTGACCCCGGCGGCGTCGAAGGACCGGCGGTAGAAAGGGACGTTGTCGTAGGCCCGCTTCAAGGTGTCCTGGAGGCAGGCGAGCTGATGCTGGGTCAGCTCATCGGGGCTCATGCGTTCCCCGGCGTCCAGTTCACCGGGCGAAGGCGGATCCGCCCTCATCGCGCTCCTCCTCCGCCTCCGCACGCCTCGTGCGCACCCACGTCTCGTGCGCACCCTTGTGCACCGACCGAACATTCGGTTAGCCTCGCGGCGCAATCAAGTAATCCAGCCGCCGGACCGCCTGTCAAGAGGGCCGGAAGGCCGCAGCACACCGGGCGACACAAGACCGCAGGACCGCGGTACGTCGAGGAGGAGTACGGCCATGACCGCAGCAGCGCCGGGATCGGTCGGGGTGATCGGAGGCGGCCGGATGGGGTCCGGCATCGCACAGTCCTTCGCCTCTGCCGGGTCCTCGGTGACGGTGGTGGAGAGCAGTGCCGAGGCCGCCGCTGCCGCGCTGGAGCGGATCGAGTCGGGGCTGCGACGGGCGGCCGAGCGCGGCAGGCTCGCCGAGCCCGCAGAGCAGGTGCTGGCACGGATCAGGACGGCCGACTCGGTGGACGGGCTGCCGCAGGATGCCGATCTGGTGGTGGAGGCGGTGCCGGAGGACGCGGCACTCAAGGCGTCCCTGCTTGCGGCGGCCGAGAAGCGGGTGGGCCGGGAGACGGTTCTCGCCACCAACACCAGCTCGCTGTCGGTGACCGAGCTCGCTGCCGCGCTCTGTCGCCCCGCTCGCTTCCTGGGCATGCATTTCTTCAACCCCGTCCCCGCCTCCGAGCTGATCGAGGTGGTGGTCGCGCCGGACACCTCCGACGAGACCGTGCGGTCGGCCCTTGCCTGGACGCACAGCCTGGGCAAGACCGACGTCATGGTCAAGGACTCGCCCGGGTTCGCCAGTAGCCGGCTCGGCGTCGCGCTCGGCCTGGAGGCGATCCGGATGGTGGAGGAGGGCGTGGCCGCACCCGAGGCGATCGACGACGCGATGCGCCTCGGCTACCGGCATCCCATGGGGCCGCTGCGCCTGACCGATCTGGTGGGGCTCGATGTGCGTCTGGCGATCGCGGAATACCTCCACTCGCGCCTGGGCGAGCGTTTCGCGCCACCGAGGCTGCTGCGCGAGAAGGTGGCCCGTGGCGAGCTGGGGCGCAAGACGGGACAGGGCTTCTACCCCTGGCCGTGACGCGTGCCGTGATGCCCGACCACGACACCCGGCCGCGACGCCTGGCGGTGACGCCCGGCCGCGACGGCGGACGCGGACACCGGAAGGTCACCCGGAAGTGGGGTTGCCAGCGGTGGCACGGTGGGCGAGACTGAAGAGTACCGAACGAATGGTCGGTCGGGTTGGCTAGGGGAGGCCCGCGATGATGCCTGACAACGACGGCGCGCACGAAAGCGCGAATGCGGCGGGGAGCGACGCCGGGGAACAGCAGCTGCAGGAGCACTTCGACCGCACGATCGCGCACGATCAGCGGATCGAGCCGCGCGACTGGATGCCGGAGGCCTACCGCAGGACCCTCGTCCGGCAGATAGCTCAGCACGCCCACTCGGAGATCATCGGCATGCAGCCCGAGGGCGAGTGGATCACACGGGCGCCCTCGCTGCGGCGCAAGGCGATCCTCTTCGCCAAGGTGCAGGACGAGGCGGGGCACGGCCTGTACCTCTACTCGGCCGCCGAGACCCTCGGCGCCGACCGCGCCGATCTGACCGAGCGGCTCATCGAGGGCCGGCAGAAATACTCGTCGATCTTCAACTACCCGACGATGAACTTCGCCGACGTAGGCGTGATCGGCTGGTTCGTGGATGGCGCCGCGATATGCAACCAGGTGCCGCTGTGCCGCAGCTCCTATGGTCCGTACGCACGCGCGATGGTGCGGATCTGCAAGGAGGAGTCGTTCCACCAGCGCCAGGGATACGAGCTGTTGATGACCATGATGCGCGGCACCGAGGCCCAGCGGCGGATGGTGCAGGACGCCGTGGACCGGTGGTGGTGGCCTTCGTTGATGATGTTCGGCCCCCCTGACGGCGACTCTCCCAACACCGCGAAGTCCATGGCCTGGCACATAAAGCGGCACTCCAATGACGAACTGCGGCAGCGCTTCGTGGACATGACGGTGCCGCAGGCCGAGAAGCTCGGCGTCGTCCTCCCCGATCCGCAGCTGCGGTGGAACGAGGAGCGCGGGCACCACGACTTCGGCACCCCCGACTGGTCCGAACTCAAACGCGTCATCAGCGGTGACGGCCCGTGCAACGCACAGCGGATGACCCGCCGCCGCGCGGCCCACGAGGACGGCGCGTGGGTGCGCGAGGCGGCGAGCGCGTACGCGGCCAAGCAGGCGGCCGGTGTGGCCGAGCAGCAACAGCAGGAAGGACGGGCGGCATGAAGGGCGAGAGGCGTGAATGGCCGCTGTACGAGGTCTTCATACGTGGCAAGCGCGGCCTCAACCACGTGCACGTCGGCTCGCTGCACGCAGCCGACGAGCGGATGGCGCTCACCCACGCCCGTGACCTCTACACCCGCAGGAACGAGGGAGTGAGCATCTGGGTGGTGCGCAGCGACGCCATCACCGCGTCGACGCCGGACGAGAAGGACCCGTTCTTCGCTCCCAGCGGCGACAAGGTCTACCGGCATCCCACCTTCTACGACATCCCCGAAGACGTTCCCCACATCTAGGGCTCGCCATGACTGATGACCATGTGTACCTCTCACTGGCCGAGGGCTCCGAGGACGGCGACGCGCGCTGGGCGTTCGGCACCGGCTTCGAGGACCCGCTGCACGGCGTCGACACAGTCGTGCCGGAGGTGGTCGACGGCCGCATACTCGCGGCGTACTGCCTGGCTCTCGGCGACGACGCGCTGGTGTCGGCCCAGCGGCTGGCCGAGTGGTGCACCCGTGCGCCGGAACTGGAGGAGGAGGTGGCGCTCGCCAACATAGGTCTCGATCTGCTCGGGCAGGCCCGGCTGCTGCTCTCCCGGGCAGGGCAGGCGGAGGGCTCGGGCCGTGACGAGGACGCGCTCGCCTACTTCCGCGACGCCGACGCCCTCCGCAATGTCCGGCTCGCCGAACTGCCCAACGGGGACTTCGCCTTCTCGATCGCGCGGCTGCTGGTACTGGCCACGTGGCGGCTCGCGCTCTTCGAGCGGCTCACCGGCTCGACCGACCCGGTGCTTGCGGCGGTCGCCGCCAAGGGCGTCAAGGAGCTGACGTACCACCGCGATTACGCGGCCCAGTGGACGGTACGGCTCGGCGACGGCACGTGCGAGTCCCATCTGCGGATGCAGCGTGGCATCGAGGAGATATGGCCCTATGTCGGCGAACTGTTCGCCACGGGACCGGTCGAGCGCGAGGCGGCGGCGGGGGGCATCGGGGTCGATCCGGCGGCCGTACGGGAGGAGGTCGGGGCGACGCTGCTCCAGGTCGCCGACGCCGCCACCCTCGCCCTTCCTGCCCTGCCGGCCGATCCCCACCCCGGCGGAGGACGTTGGGGCGAGCACACCGACGCCCTGGGCCCGCTGCTCGCCGAGATGCAGAGCGTGGCCCGTGCCCACCCGGAGGCGACGTGGTGACCGCACAGCGGGTGGAAGCCCCTCACCTGGAGTCGATACGCACCCGCGCGCGCCGGGTCGCGGAGGCGGTGCCCGACCCCGAGCTGCCGATGCTCACCCTCGCCGACCTCGGTGTGCTGCGCGGGGTGGAGGTGGACGCCGACGGCACGGTGACCGCCAGCATCACCCCCACCTACTCGGGCTGCCCGGCGATGGCCGAGATGCGGTCGGACGTGGCCGCGCGGCTGCGGGCGGCCGGCTTCCCGGAGGTGCGTATACGCACCGTGCTCGACCCGCCATGGACGAGCGACTGGATCAGCGCCGAAGGCCGCCGCAAGCTCGCCGAGTACGGCATCGCCCCGCCCGGCCCCGCGCCCCGGCGGGCAGTCGGACCTGTGCCGTTGACGCTGTCGCCGACCCGTCGTGCAGTGGCGTGCCCGCGCTGCGGGTCGTCGGAAACCGAGGAGACCTCGCGCTTCTCGGCCACCTCGTGCAAGGCACTGTGGCGCTGCCGCAACTGCCTCGAGCCGTTCGAGCACCTCAAGGAGATCTGAATGGGAGACCTGACGGCTTCCCCCAGCGCCCCGGCCGAGGCCCGGCGGGTGCGGCACCGCCGCCCGGAGTTCCACACCTTGCGGGTCGCCCGTACCGAGCGGCTGTGCGAGGACGCGACGGCCATCACCTTCGACGTGCCCGAAGAGTTCGCCGAGGCGTACGCGTTCGCGCCGGGGCAGTCGCTCACGCTGCGCCGCATCGTCGAGGGGCGGGACGAACGCCGCTCGTACTCCATATGCTCGCCCGTCGGCGGCCCGTTGCGCATAGGTGTGCGCGAGGTGCCGGGCGGGCTGTTCTCCTCATGGCTGGTCCATCGCGTGCGCCCGGGCGAGACGGTCGACGTGCTGCCTCCGCTCGGTGCCTTCACTCCCGATCTCGACGTCCCAGCCCATCACGTCCTGATCGCCGCCGGCTCGGGCATAACCCCGGTGCTGTCAATAGCCGCCTCCGTGCTCGCTGCCCACCCGCGCTCCGAGGTGACGCTCTTCTACGGCAACCGTCGCACCGACACGGTGATGTTCGTCGACGAGTTGGCCGATCTGAAGGATCTGCACCCCAGCCGCTTCCAGCTGGCACACGTCCTCTCCCGCGAGCCGCGCGAGGCCGAGCTCTTCTCGGGGCGGCTCGACGCGCAGCGGCTCTCCGCACTCATCGACGGGCTCGTCGACGTCAACTCGGCGGACCACTGGTGGCTGTGCGGACCTCACGGCATGGTCCAGGGCGCACGCCAGGTCCTCTCCGGGCTCGGCGTCCCCGCCGAGCGCGTCCATCAGGAGCTGTTCTACGCCGACGACGCACCCGTAGAAACGTTCCACCATGCGGACGCCGCGCCCACCGGACCGGTGAGCACCGTCACCGTCGTCCTCGACGGCCGCACCACGGAATCGGTTCTCCCTCGCAACCGCACGGTGCTCGACGGAGCACAGCGCTCCCGCCCGGACCTCCCGTTCGCCTGCAAGGGCGGCGTCTGCGGGACATGCCGCGCCCTGGTCCGGTGCGGCGAGGTCGACATGCGCCGGAACTTCGCCCTCGAACCGGACGAGGTCGCCGCGGGGTACGTCTTGACCTGCCAGTCGTACCCGGTCTCCGACGAACTGACCGTCGACTACGACAGCTGAGGGCCCCTCGGCCGGACGAGCGTGAAGCGGTCGACGGGCACGAGATCACCGTACGGGCCGCTGACGGCGTAGTACGTCACGGCGATCGACGTGGTGCCGCCGCTCGTCCCCGGGTCGACCTCGAAGGCCGCGAAGCCGTACGAGTGGTCGGCGTCGCGCACCGCCGACCACGGCGCGTCCTCGGTGACGTACACCGGAGGACGCTTGCGGGTCGTCGGATCCACCGGGCCCACGGCGGTGATCACCCGGCACCGTGGCGGGTCGAACAGCAGCTGGTTGGAGGGCGCCGACGTGCCCCCGCCTCCGATCACCATGTGCACGGTGCCCTTGGAGGTGTCGATCACGTCATTGTCGGTGGAGACCGGCACCGGGGTGCGCGTGTCGTTGGGCTGCTGGCCCCGGATCGGGTGCGACCGCTCGTAGTGATGTTCATGACCGCAGACGACGAGGTCCACGCCGTAGGCGTCGAAGAGCGGCACCCAGGACTCCCTGATGCCCAGGTCGGCTCCGTTGAACTTGTCAGCAGTGGAGATCACGACCTGGTGCATGCACACCACGATCCAGTCGATCCGCGCATCGGCGCGGGAGGCCGCCAACTCCGCCTCCAGCCAGCGGCGCTGCGCCCCGCCCGAGTACCCGTGCACATAGGAGCTGCCGGCGTCCTGCAGCGCCACGTCGTCGTTGGCGAGGCTGATGACCCGTACCGAGCCCGCCGTGAACGCGTACCACAGCCCGCGCAGTTCGGTGCCAGCGCCGGAATCCGGAACGGTGAAGTAGCTCTGGTAAGCGGCGTACCCGATGGGGCCGTTGCCGAGTTCGTTCTCATGGTTGCCGGCTGCCGGCATCCAGGGGCGGTTACGGGCGGAGCGGGAGTTGCACTCGAACCAGTCCGACCAGGTTCGGATCCGGTCCGTCGACAGATTTGCATAGCACAGATCGCCGTTGACCAGATGGAACAGCGGCGCGATCCGCTCGACGCCCGCCGTGGTGTCGCCGGCGGCCGGGCTGCCGAGGTTGTCGTTGACGTACGCGCCGCCCGAGAGCTTGCCGAGAGTCGGCGTGCCCTGGTCGCCGAAGCTGGTGAAGGTGAATGCCCCGCGCCCGCGGGGAGCGGTGCGCACCGTGCCGAGCTCCGGCGCCGCCCCGTCGTGCACAGCGGCGTAGACGTAGTCGGTGTCGGGCCGCAGCCCTGCGATCCGGGCGTGGTGAACCTGCACCTCCGTACCGGACTTCGCGTCCCGGTACGTGGTGGTGTCGGCCTGCGCGGTACGACCGAAGCCTCCGCTCGCGGTGCCGTAGAGCACCCGTGGCCGCGACACCGAGGCCGTGGTGTGCCAGGAGACCACGACCTCCCGCGACGCGTCGGCCCCGAACTGCAGGTGCAGCCCTGCCACGCGTGGCGCATCGAGCCGCCCCGGATGTTCCCACAGCACCGGGGACGCCGCGGCCGGTGCCGTAACCGCCCCGCTCAGCCCGACCGCCGTCGCACCCGCCAACAGGCCCCGCCTGCTGACCCCTGCCGGATTTTCCCTCCGCACACCGCTCATGGGCGATCATCCTCGGATCGGGGCGACGAACGGCGCACGGCCGGCCGACACCGCAGTGAACAACACCGGAAATCACATGGCAACGTCAGGGAAACGGCAGCGGCCCCCAACACACCCGGTACGTACGGTCCGTACGCAGGGAACCCGCGTAGACACGACGCGCTGCACGTTTACCGTCCCCCGCATCCGCCCCATAGTGGCCACATGACGACCACCCCTCCCTCCGGGGGTGACGGTTCCGCTCCCGCCACCGTCGCCCTCGCCCAGGCCGATCCCTCCGAGATAGCCGCCTACGGCCACCACGTACTCGCCGTCGAACCGACCGGCGCCGAGCCCGTGCCCGACGATGCACGACACGGCAATCCCCTGCAACTGCTGTGGACATGGACCAGCCCCAACATGGAGTTCGCCACCGTCTTCATCGGGGTGCTCGGGGTCGGGATCTTCGGCCTGGGCTTCTGGCCCGCCGTGCTCGCCATCGTGCTGGGCACGGCACTCGGCTCGCTCACACACGCCCTGCTGGGCCTGAGCGGACCGCGTTTCGGCGTGCCGCAAATGGTCGCCGGGCGCTCGGCGTTCGGCTTCTACGGCAATGCGCTGCCAGCCGGCCTCAACGCGCTCACCGCGGGCATCGGGTGGTTCGCCGTCAACAGCGTCAGCGCCGCATACGCCCTCAACACCCTGCTGGGCTGGCCGCTGTTGTTGTGCCTGTTCATCGTCGTCACCCTGCAGATCGCGACGGCGTTCTTCGGGCACAACTTCATCCACACCGCGGAGAAGTACACCTTTCCGGTGCTCACCGTCGTCTTCCTCGCCGCCTCCGGCGTGATTCTGGCCGATTCCCACCCCTCAGCCGCCAACGGCTCACACGCCTTCGCCGGTGCCTTCCTGCTGACCGCCGGCGCCGCCTTCGGCTACGCGGCCGGATGGAACCCCTACGCCTCGGACTACACCCGCTATTTGCCGCGGGCCACCGCCCGTTGGAAGGTCGCGCTCTGGCCCGGCCTCGGCGTCTTCGCCTCCTGCGTGGTGCTGGAATTCGTCGGTGCGGCGTCGGCGACCATCATCGCGCCCAAGGACGCCACCCTCACCGGTGCGTTCATCCACCCGCTCCCCGGCTGGCTGGGTGATCTGACGCTGCTCGCCATCGCGATCGGCGGCATCGCCGCCAATGCGCTCAACATCTACTCCGGGGCGCTCTCCTTCGTCGCCATGGGGATCAAACTGCCCGCCACGATGCGGCGAGCCACCGTCGCCCTCGCCTTCGGTGTCGTAGGCACCGTCGTCGCCTGGACCGGACTGCACGACTCCGGACAGCGGTACGAGAACTTCCTCCTCGTCATCACCTACTGGATCGGTCCCTGGCTGGCCGTCGTCTTCACCGACCGGTATCTGCGCCGCGGTCACGCGGCCGCGCAGACCGCGGGGCTACTGGAGGACGCCGGCTACCGCAACTGGTCGGGGCCGGTGGCGATGGCGGTAGGCACGGTGCTCGGCATCCTGCTCTTCTCCAACCAGACCGACTTCACCGGCCTGGTCGCCAAGCACTGTCCGCAGATCGGGGACATCGCCTTCGCCGCGGGCTTCGTCATCGCCGGGGTGCTCCATCTCGCGCTGCAGAAGGTCCCCGGCCTCGGCCCGTCGGATGCCGGTTCGCCCGCGGAGGCCGCCCCGGCCGGCGCGTGAGCCAGTGCCGCGGCGCCCGGTGCGTCAGGTCGCCGTGTGCAGGACGCGGCGCGCGCAGGTGGCGAGCAGCAGCTCGGCGTGGAGCTCCGGGTCGCCGACCGGTGCGCCGAGCAGCGACTCGATGCGTTCCAGACGCTGATACAGCGACTGGCGGCCGACGTGCAGCAGGGCGGCGGTCCGGGTCGGGCTGCAGCCGTTGCGCAGGTGCACCTCCAGCGTGCGCACCAGGTCGCTGGGGTGGCTGGCCTCCCACTCCAGAAGCGGGCCGAGGGTGCGGCCGACCAGCCGGGCGAGCCGGTCGCGGGACTCGGCGGTGAGCCCGTCGCCGACCAGCTCCCTTTCGAGGGCCAGCGCCCGCGAGGAGGTCACCAGCGCGCCCGCAGGCGCGCTTCCCGCCGGCGTGCCGGGCGGCGGTACGGCGAGGGCGAGCCGCAGCGCGCTTCTGGCCTCCCGCAACGACTCGCCCCAGCGGGTCCACGCGGCGCCCCCGGGGACGGCGTGTCCGAGCGCCGCGGTCAGCCCGGCGGCCCCGAGGCCGTCCGCCGCGGCGCGTACTGCCTCCTGGACGGTGCGCACGGGATCGCGCGGGCAGCCCGTGGGGACGGCGAACAGGCCGGTCACGGCGCCGGCGCGGCCGGCCCGCAGCACCGGTCCGCCCAGCTCACGTGCCGCACGGTCGACCACGGCGACGGCGACGGCGAGTCCCTGCTCCTCCGAGGGGTGCGCAAGCACGGCGACCCCGACCAGCCGGTGCGACGGCTCGGGCCTGAACCCGACCGCACGGGCCCGCGCCGCCACCTCCCCTTGGCTGAGCGCGGTGCCCTCCTCCAGTCCGGCGAGGAGGGCGGCACTGCGCCCCTCCCGATCGGCCGGCTGCCGCCTCTGCTCGGCCATCGCCTGCGTGACGATCGCCGTGTTGGCGGCCTCGGTGATCCGGATGAACGGCACCACGCGGCGCAGCGCGACCAACGGCAGGTCACGCCTGCGGCTCTCGTCGACGATCTCGTACGGCACGTCGGGCAGGGAGCGGCCCACCTCGACGGCGACCCCGGCCACGCCCCGCTCGGCAAGATCCCGTACGTAGTGGCGGCGCGCCCCTGCGTCGGCGCCGGCGAGGCCGAGGCCCGTGGTGAGGAGAAGCTCACTGCCGCACAGCAGCGGGCCGATCTCGTAGATCTCGCTCGAGTGGACCCAGCGGACCGGCCGGTCGAGGCCGTCCTGCCCGGTGAGGACTTCCGGGGCGGCCTCGTCGAGCACATCGAAGGCGAGGATGTCGCGGAGGGTGAGGACCATGGCGACTCCGTGGCGGTTGCGGCGGGGTGCGGGCGCGGGACACCGTGTCCGGCCCGAGGTGCCCGGGAGAGTACTTTCCGTACGTTGCACGAGTGTTTCACCGACGACCACAGTGGAGTCATGACGGATACGGCAGCGATGCTCGCAGTCGCCCTCGACGAGGCGCGGCTCGGCCTCGCGGAGGGCGGCATCCCCATCGGCGCAGCGCTCTTCGGCCCGGACGGGCAGCTGCTCGGGCGCGGCCGCAACCGCAGGGTGCAGGACGACGACCCGTCGATGCATGCGGAGACGGCGGCCTTCAGGGCGGCCGGGCGGCTGCGCGGCTATGGCGCCACGACCATGGTCACCACCCTCTCGCCCTGCTGGTACTGCTCGGGGCTGGTGCGACAGTTCGGCATCGGCCATGTGGTGATCGGGGAGGCGGAGACCTTCCAGGGCGGCCACGAGTGGCTGGCCGGGCACGGCGTGAAGATCACCGTGCTCGACGACGCCGAATGCGCCGCCATGATGCGCGACTTCATCGCCGCGCGGCCCGATCTGTGGAACGAGGACATCGGCCGGTGAGGCAGCGCACCGGGAATCCCCCTTCATGCACGGACCAGGCACGGACCAGGCACGGACCAGGAACGGACCATGAACCTCCAGGAACGAGGAGCGCCATGACCGGCTCACCGCGCATACCCGTGATCGATCTCGGCCCCTGGCTCTCGGGCGACCCTCAGGCCCGCGCCCGTACCGCACAGCAGGTGGACGCGGCGCTCTCCCGCGCGGGCTTCCTCCTGGTCACCGGGCACGGCATCAGCCGGCAGACGCGGGAGGGGGTCCGCGCGGCGGCGAGGCGGTTCTTCGCCCTGCCCGCCGAGGTCAAGGAGCGGTACGCGGTGAGCGTCGGCGGGCGCGGCTGGCTGGGTCAGGGGGCGGAGGCCAACGGCCATGCCGAGGGCACAAAGACACCGCCGGACTTGAAGGAGTCGTGGTCGGTGGGTGCGGACCGGCCGACCGGCGACGAGGCGGTCGACGCGTTCTGGTTCCAGCCCAACGTCTGGCCCGATGCGGAGGTGCCGGTGCTGCGCGAGGTCGTAGAGGCGTACATGACGCAGATGCGCACCCTCGCCGACGAGTTGTTGCGGCTGCTCGCCGCCGCGCTCGGCCAGACCGAGGAGTTCTTCACTCGGCACACCACGCACCCCACCTACACGCTCAACATCAACTGGTACCCGGGCACGGGGGTCCTCGGCGAGCCGCAGCCGGGTCAGTACCGGATCGGCCCGCACACCGACTTCGGCACGGTGACGCTGCTCGACCGCCAGCAGGGCAGGGGCGGCCTGCAGGTCTACACCGACCCGGCCGACAAAGGCGTGGGGTGGGAGGACGCTCCGTACGATCCGGAGGCGCTCACCGTCAACATCGGTGATCTGATGGCGCGGTGGACCGGTGACCGCTGGCGGTCGGGGCGCCACCGTGTCCTGCCGCCGTCTCCGCAGGAACCGGAGGAGGATCTGATGTCGCTGGTCTACTTCTACGAGTGCGATCCGCACACCCCGGTGATCCCGCTCCCCGCACCGATCGGCAGGATGGCCCATGAACCGGTGGACTCCTCCACCTATCTCAAGGCCAAGCTGGATGCCATCACCGTGAGTTGAGGACGCCGCCATGATCTCTCCGCCCACCGTACGCCCGCACGACGTCGTCCTGTTCGGCGCCACCGGCTACACCGGAGCGCTCACCGCCGAATATCTGGTCCGGCACGCCCCCGCGGAGTGCCGCATCGCGCTCGCCGGCCGCAACCGTGCCAGGCTGGAGACGCTGAGGGAACGACTCGCCAAGATCGCTTCCGAGCGGGCCGAACTACCGCTGCTGATCGCGGACTCGGCGGACCGGGAGGCGCTGCGGGCGGTGGCGGCCTCGACGCGGGTGGTGATCTCCACCGTCGGCCCCTATCTGCGGCACGGGGAACCACTGGTCGCCGCCTGTGCCGAGGAGGGCACCGATTACTGCGACCTCACCGGCGAACCGGAGTTCGTGGACCTGATGTATCTGCGCCACCACGAGCGCGCCGTCGCCAGTGGGGCGCGGATCGTGCACTCGTGCGGCTTCGACTCCGTACCGCACGACCTCGGTGTGCTCTTCACCGTCGGACAGTTGCCGCCGGAAGCGCCGAAGAGCGTCGAGGGATTCGTCCGGGCCGGGGGCACCGTGTCGGGCGGCACGCTCGACTCCGCGCTCACCGCGCTCTCGCGGCCGCTGGCGATGGCACGGACCGCCGCTCGGCGGCGGGCCGTGGAGCCCAGGCCCTCCGGGCGGCGGATCCGCATCGTCACCGGCCGTCCCGGCTGGTCCCGCGCCGCGCATGCCTGGGTGGTGCCGCTGCCGACGATCGATCCGCAGGTGGTGGCGCGTTCGGCAGCCGCGCTCCCCTCCTACGGCCCGGAGTTCCGCTATGCGCACTATGCGGCCGTCAAACGACTGCCCGTCGCTGTCACCGGGATCCTGGGCATCGCCATGGTCGTCGCCGCCTCCCAGGTGGCGCCGTTGCGCAGGGCGCTCACCGGGATCCGCTCGTCCGGCGAGGGCCCGAGCCCTCAGCAGCGCGCAAAGGGCTGGTTCGCCGTCAGGTTCACCGGCGAGGGCGGCGGCAAGCGTGTGATCACCGAGGTCAGCGGAGGCGATCCCGGCTATACGGAGACCGCCAAGATCATCGCCGAGACGGCAATGTCCCTCGCCTTCGACGAACTGCCCCGGACGGCGGGCCAGGTGACGACGGCCGTCGCGATGGGCAGCGCCCTCATCGACCGCCTGTCCGCGGCAGGGATCCGCTTCACCGTGCTCGAACGCCCGCCGTCGGGGCCACCGGGACGCAGCCGCTGAGCACCGCCGGCAATCCGGCAGCGTCGCCGCACCGCCCACGACGGGAAGCCCGCTGTTCACACCGCGTTCAGCTTCTTCGCCCAAGACTGGTCCGGCCCACCTCCACCGCTGCCGAAGGCCCGTTCATGGCTGTCACCGCCTCCACGCCGGCGAGCGCCGCCGTCACCACCACGCCCGGCGGCAGGCGACGCCCGGACGAACCCGCGTACGCGCGCCCCGTGCTGCTGCTCATCGCCGCCGTCGCCGCGACGCTGTGCACGTGGGGCATCGACCACAGCGTCTACCACGACTTCTACGCGACGGCCGTGCGCAGCATGGCCGGGGGCCCGCGGGCGTTCTTCTTCGGCGCCTTCGACCCCCGCAGTGCGATCACCCTCGACAAGCTGCCGGGATTCCTGTGGCCGCAGGCGGTGTCGGCGGAGCTCTTCGGATTCCGTCCGTGGGCGCTGGTGCTCCCGCAGGCGGCCGAGTGCGTCGCCGCCGTGCTCGTGCTGTATGTGGTGGTCCGCAGGTGGTCGGGTGCCCCCGCCGCACTGTTCGCCGCCGCCGTCTTCACCCTCACGCCGGTGACGGTGGGTCTCGGGCGCTCCATCGTCGAGGACGCGCCGTTCATGCTGCTGCTTCTGCTGGCCGCGGAGGCGACCCAGCGGGCGGTCGGGGCGCAACGCCCGCACCGGCTCAGGCCGCTGCTGACGGCCGCTGTCTGGGCGGGGCTGGCTTTCCAGTGCAAGATGCTGGAGGCCTGGGCGATCCTCCCCACGCTCGCCGCCGTCTATGTGCTGGGCGCACCCGTCCCGGTCCGCCGCAGGCTGCGCCATCTCGCGCTCGCGGGCTGCGTGACGCTGGCGGTCTCCTCGTCGTGGGTTCTCGCCGTCGCCCTGACACCGGCTCAGGACCGTCCGTACATCGACGGCACCACGGACAACTCCGCCGTGAGCCTGGTCGTCGGGTACAACTTCCTCAACAGGCTCGGCGCGGTCGGTCTCGACGCCGGCGCTACCGGGAGCGTCACCGCGACGCAGAGCAACGGCCTCGCCCAGCTCGCCAAGATGGTCTCCCCCGGTATCGTCTCGCAGACCGGATGGCTGTATCCGCTGGCGGCGACCGGGCTGGTCTGGGGGATCGCCGCCGTCTGGAAACGGCGCGTGCCCCGCACCGGCCGGACCGCGCTGAGCACGGTGCTGTGGGGCGGGTGGCTGCTCACCTTCTTCGCGGCCTTCAGCGTCGGAAGCGTGACGGGACACACGTACTACATGGGGGTCGTCGCCGTTCCGGTCGCGGCGCTCGCGGGGATCGGTCTGGTGCGCTGCCTGCGGGCGTTCCGGGCCGGCGGGCGGCGGGCCGCGGTCTTCCCTGCGGTGGTGGCAGTGAACGTCGTGTGGTGTCTGGTCCCGGCGTGGCGCTATCCCGCGTTCCTGCCGTGGCTGGCTCCCGCCTGCGTCGGACTGTGCGTTCTCGCGCTGTGTGCACTGGCGCTGGTGCGGCGGCGCGCGAGCGTCACCGCCCGTCCGGCGGCCGCCGCCGTGGCGGCGGCCGTGGTCTCGGTGCTGCTCTCCCCCGCCGCGTGGTCGTTCTCCGCGCTCGACCTGCGTTACAACCAGCCGGGGGCGATGGCACGCGTAGGCCCCACCAACCGGCCGGGCGGGGGCGGACCCCGGACGCTCGCCCCCTCGCAACAGCGCCTGCTCTCCTACCTGCGGGCGCATCGGGACGGCGCCACATACCTGGCCGCCGTCCCGATGTGGAGTGACGCGACGCCGTACATCATCAACGCGGGAGCCCCGCTGCTCCCGATGGGCGGCTTCACCGGGCAGGTGCCCTTCCCCACGCTCGCGCAGTTCCGCGCCATGGTGGCATCCGGCAAGGTGCGCTACGTGATCCCGCACACGGGGCTCCCGGACCGCTCGGGCTCGCCCGCCGACCGGGTGCTGGTCTGGGTCGCCGCCCACTGCACGCGCGTACCGGCGTCCGCGTCCCTGCCGCAGCCGCTCTACCGCTGCGGCAGCGGCTCGGGCTGACGCCGCCCGCCCTGCTCGTGGCGGGACCGGCCCGTCGCCCGTTCGGCGACGTGGACGAGAGCCGCCACCACCACATTGACGCCGAGGCCGACGATCCCGGCATTGATGTGCGCGACGTCCACATGGGCGAAGGTGAGCCAGACGACGACCGCTTCGCCCACCACCATGCCGAGCAGTACGGGGATCCGGCCGAGCAGAGGGCGCCGGGCGAGCCCCGCTACCAGTCCGGGGGCGAACTGCACCAGGCCGCTGTAGGTGAGCAACAGCAGATCGGTGAGCGCGTTCGGCCGCACCAGCGCGAGCACCAGCGCCAGCGCCAGAATCGCCACCACCGCACCGTGGTTGGTGAGGAACTGCAGTCGCGGGCTGCGCGACCGTACGACGTTGCGGGCGATCAGCGTCGACATGGCGAGCACCATCACCGCCGCCGGGACCATCGCGGCCGCCGCCCCGGCGACGGCGATGAACCCGGTGGCCCAGCCGGGCAGGGCACGCCCGGTGAGCGTCAGCAGCACACCGTTGGCGTTGGTGTTCGGCGGCAGCGCGAGGACGGCGACGAAACCGATCGTCATGGGCAGGATCAGAGCGATCTGATACAGCGGCAGGAAGACCCAGTTGCGGCGCAGTCCTCGCTCGCTGCGCGCCGACAGCAAGGCGGGCCAGGAGTGCGGAAAGGTCAGGAATCCCGCGCCGATCGCGCTCGCCAGCATGCTGGTGGTCCACCAGACGCGGTCGTTGGGGCCGGTGTGGACGGTGAGCAACTGCGTATGCCGGTGGGCGATCTCGGTGAAGGCATGACCGATGCCGCCGGTGAAGTGCAGCGGTACCACCACGATGATCACCGCCACCGCGACGATCATCAGCACGTCCTTCAGGTACGACGTGGCGGCGACGCCGCGGATTCCGGCCCACAGCACGAAGGTGGCGGTGAGCGAGGTGCCGATCACCATGCCGAGGGTGCTGGAGGCGCCGTCACCGGTGACCAGCTTGACGATCAGCCCGAGCCCGGTGATCTGCAGCTGCAGGTACGGCAGCATGAAGATCACGCCCAGCAGGGCCACCAGCGTCCCCAACGCCCGGCTGCCGAAGCGCTGCTCGTAGAAGTCGGCCTGGGTGAGATAGCCGTGCTCCCGTCCCAGGCGCCACACGCGCGGCCCGAGGAAGTACAGCACGATGACGGCGAGCGGGACGTAGGGGATGGAGTAGGTGGCCGCGACGCCTCCGGTGAAGGCGAGCCCGGCCACCCCGAGGAAGGTGAAGGTCGTGAAGGTCTCTCCGGCCTGCAGGAACCACATGGTCGCCGAGCCGAAGCGCCGGCCGCCGACCGACCACTGCGCCAGGTCCGCTGACGGGCGCCGCCGTCCAAGGAGCCCGACGGCCGCGATGACCGCCATCCCCACAAGCGTGACGACGAGCACCGTGCTCATGCGCCGACCTCACTTCGCTCGGGGGCGGTGTCACGATGCCGTTGCCTGCCCCACTCCACGGCAGCGAGCGCGGGCACGATGGCGAGCACCCAGGCGCTCGTCCACACGAACATCGACGGCAGTCCGGCCCACAGACGCGCTGAGTTGACGAACGGCAGCCACGGCGTGGCCAGCAGGGCGACAGCGGGGACGAGCGGCAGGAGCAGCAGGATGGTGCGATGGCGTTGCATAGGGCATCCCTGGCTGGTGTGGAGCGGGGGTATGGGGCGGGCGATCGGACAATCGGTGGCCGGTCGGGCGGGATCGGTCAGGCGGTGAGCCGGCGCACCGCCAACTCGGCGTAGAGCGCGGCCCCGTCGCCGAGCACGCCGTCGTCGAACTCCGCGTACGGAGAGTGGTTGTAGGCAGCGCGCTCCGGGTCGGATCCGTCCGGGCAGGCGCCGAGCATCACGAAGGATCCGGGCACTTCGTTCAGGACGCGCGAGAAATCCTCGGAGCCGGTGAGCGGGTTGGGCATCCGGTGGAACCGGTCCTCGCCGAACACCTCGTTCACGGTGGTCTCCAGGAATCCGGTCTCGGCGTCGTCGGTCGCGGTGAGCGGGTATTCGGGCTCGTAGGCCACATCCGCTTCGAGGCCGTGCGCGGTGGCGATGTCACGGACCAGGCCGACCACGGCGTCGGCGATGCGGGCCTGCGCCTGCGCGGAGAAGGTGCGTACCGTGGCCTCGAACTCGGCGGTCTCGGGGATCACGTTGCGCCGGCTCCCGGCGCGCAGCACGCCCACGGTGACCACGACCGGGTCGAAGACATCGAAGCGCCGGGTGACCATGGTCTGCAGCGCGATGACCATCTCGCAGGCGGCCGGGACCGGGTCCTTGGCGCGGTGCGGGGCCGAGCCGTGGCCGCCCGCACCGCGCACGGTGACCGCCAGCGCTCCGGAGGCGGCGAGCAGCGGGCCGGGGCGGGAGGCGAAGACTCCACGCGGGATGCTCGCCGACGACACGTGCATCCCGAAGGCGGCGACCGGGCGCCGTCCCGCGGCGTCGAGCACGCCCTCGGCCACCATGGCACCGGCTCCGTCCCAGCCCTCCTCGCCGGGCTGGAACATGAAGACGACGTCACCGGCGAGTTCCTTGCGCCGCCCGGACAGCAGGTGCGCCGCCCCCACCAGCATGGAGGTGTGCAGGTCGTGCCCGCAGGCGTGCATCGCGCCGTTGCGCGACGCATACGGGACCGGGACCTTCTCGCTCACCGGCAGCGCGTCCATATCGCCCCGCAGCAGTACCGCCGGGCCCGGGCGGCCGCCCCGCAGCACCGCGGTGACCGAGGTGAGCCCGGAGCCGTGGCTCACCTCCAGCGGCAGTCCGTCGATCGCCGCCAGCACGCGTTCCTGGGTGCGCGGCAGGTCGAGGCCCACCTCGGGTTGGCGGTGCAACTCGCGTCGCAGCTGGACCAGTTCGGGTGACATAGCTGTCGCGTCGTCGCGCAGTGACATTCACGCCCTCCGCATCGTGTCGGCATCGGGTTGCATATCTGCCCAGTGCCGCTTGTGCGGCACGGGATTGTGCAGGATGGTGAAGGCTTCCTTGGTCATCGCCGTGAAAGTGCACGATCCCACCACGAGGGGGCTGTCTGCTGAAGGAATCCGCCATGCTCGACGAGCTGGATCTCGCCCTGGTGAACGCCATGCAGATGCGTCCCCGGGCGCCGTGGTCACTGCTCGGCGAGACACTCGGCGTCAGCCCGGTCACCGCCGCCCGCCGCTGGCAGCGGCTGTCGGAGGCCGGGATCGCCTGGGTCACCGCGTACGGCGGGCCGTTCACCTGGGAGCGGTGGTGCACGGCATTCCTGCAACTGGACTGCAGCACGGGCCGTACCGCCCGGATCGCCGCAATCGTCGCCGAGGACCCCCATGTGCTGACCGTCGAGCACGTGGCCGACGGCTGCGACCTGTACCTCGTCACCGTCTTCACGGATGTCACCCAGCTCCACCGCTACATCCATCAGCGGCTCGGCCGCATCGAGGGGATCAACGCGGTCCGCAGCCACCTGGCCACCCACATCTACAGCGAGGCGAATGGCTGGCGCCTGGGCTCGCTCGACGCCTCCCAGCGCCGGCACCTGCGCGACGGGACTCCGCCCGCGGCCGGCCCTGCCGCGGAAATACGGCCCGAGGAACGGGAGTTGCTCGTGCGGCTGAGCACCGACGGACGAATGGAGCAGGCGGCACTGGCGTCCGCGACGGGGCTCAGCGCCTCCACGGTGCGCCGCCGCCTCGACCGCATGATCGCGAGCGACACCATCCGCTTCCGCTGCGAGATCGCCGCGCCGCACGCCGCGCGGCCCGTCCTGGTCACCTACCGGGCCACCGTCCCCGCGGACCGGCTCGACCTGGTGGGCCACGCCGTCGCCAGGCTCCCCGAGGTGCGGCTGGCCACGGCGGTCACCGGCGCGCGGAACCTGGTGGTCGTGGTCTGGCTGCGCAGCGTCGCCGACAGCCAGCGGTTCGAGTCGCTGCTGCTCCACAAGTTCCCCGAACTCGGCGTCCGTGAACGGGCGGTGACCTTGCACACGAGCAAGCGGATGGGCCGCATTCTCGACGAGCAGGGGCGGGCGGTGCGCGCCGTTCCCATGGACCTGTGGCGCGATCCCGTGAGCCCGTGAGCCCGTGACCTATTAGTAGCATAATGTCCATATATATTGAGATTGTGGCACTCGGGACAGACTCAGGACACGGTTCCAACGTCGCATCCGGCACCTGGAGGCCGACGTGAAAGACCGCCACGGCTCCGATTACGCTCCGCGACACGCGGGCGGGTGCTGTGACGGCGGCGCCGGGCCCCGGGACACGAGCGAGGAACTGCAGCACCTCGCGGAGCAGGCCGCGCTCAGGGCCGAGCGGCAGCGCGAGACCGACCTCGTCGAGGCGCTCACCGCAGCCCTCGCCCAGGCCCTCAGCGTCGAGGACGTCACCGCCCGCCGTGACCGGCGAGACGACGCGCGCGAACCTCGACGCCACGGCGATCGCACTCGGCGTCGTCGAGCACGGCCGCGCCCGGCTGATCGCCGCGGCCTGGCTGCCCGAGGCGCTCACCCGCAACCACCGCGTCTCCCGCCTGCACGAACCGATGCCGTTCGCAGAGGCCGTCCGCACCGGAGACTGCGTGCGGGACCCGCCGCGCCCGAGCACCTCGCCGACCACATCATCGGCACCGTCGAGGCGCGCTCGGGGCTCGACGACGTGGCCCTCCTCGTCGAGCTCGGAGAGGGGCGATGACAGCCGCCGGCCGCAGGCATGGTGAGCGGTGCCACATCCCCGCCCGGCACTGTGGCAGCGCGGCACATGGGGCACATCGCGGCAGGTCCCTAGCGTGAGCCGCATGGAGAGCACTTTCCTCACCGGACGCACAGCCCTGGTCACCGGTGCGGCCGGCGGGATCGGCCGGGCCTGCGCACTGGCCCTCGCCGAGGCGGGGGCGCATGTGTACGTGGTGGACCGGGCCGCCGAGGCTGCCAGGGAGGTGGCCGCCAAGTGCGGCGGCACCGCCCACGTCGTCGACATGTCCGACATGTCCGCCGTGGACGCGCTACCCGACGACGCCGACATCGTGGTCAACAACGCCGGGCTACAGCACATCGCCCCCGTCCACGAGTTCCCGCCCGAGCAGTTCGCGCTGATCCAACGGGTCATGGTCGAGGCGCCGTTCCGCATCCTGCGCCGCACACTGCCGCACATGTACGCGCAGGAGTGGGGGCGGGTCGTCAACATCTCCTCGGTGCACGGGCTGCGCGCGAGCGCCTTCAAGTGCGCTTACGTCACCGCCAAGCACGCCCTGGAGGGGCTGAGCAAGACGGTGGCGCTGGAGGGCGCGCCGCACGGCGTGACGAGCAATTGCATCAACCCCGCTTACGTCCGTACCCCGCTGGTGGAGGGTCAGATCGCCGATCAGGCGCGCGCTCACGGCATCCCCGAGAGGGACGTCGTCGAACAGGTCCTGCTGGAGCGGTCGGCCATCAAGCGGCTGATCGAACCGGAGGAGGTCGCGCAGGCCGCGCTGTGGCTGTGCTCTCCGGCCGCGGGCTACCTCACCGGCGCGTCGATCCCCCTCGACGGCGGCTGGACCGCCCACTGACCCACTGATCACTCAGTGACCCACTGACCCACTGGCCCGGTGAGCCATCGCCTCGCCGGCAGCACCCCGCCCGATCCCCGCCCCCTCCCCAAGACGGTGACACCATGGCCAGCGCTCCCACCGCTGTGAACGCTTCCGCCGCACCGAGCGGCCTCGCACGCGTCGTCGGCGCGAGTCTGATCGGCACCACCATCGAGTGGTACGACTACTTCCTCTACGGCTCCGCCGCCGCTCTCGTCTTCGACAAGGTCTTCTTCCCCACCACCGATCCGCTCACCGGCACCCTGCTGTCGTTTCTGACCTACGCCATCGGCTTCGCCGCCCGGCCGCTCGGAGCGCTGGTCTTCGGCCACTTCGGTGACCGCATAGGCCGCAAGAAACTGCTGGTGGTCAGCCTGTTGATGATGGGGATCGCGACCGCGCTCATCGGCTGTGTCCCCGGCTACTCGACGATCGGTGTCGCGGCGCCGGTTCTGCTGACGACGCTGCGGCTCGTGCAGGGCTTCGCCCTCGGTGGCGAGTGGGGCGGCGCCGTCCTGCTCGTCTCCGAGCACGGCGATCCCAAGCGGCGCGGTTTCTGGGCGTCGTGGCCGCAGGGCGGCGCCCCGGCCGGCAATCTGCTCGCCGTCGGCATCCTGTCGCTGATGACCTCGGTGCAGTCCAACGCGAGCTTTGTGGCCTGGGGCTGGCGGATCCCGTTCCTGCTCTCGGCCGTCCTGGTCGGCATCGGCCTGTGGATCCGGCTCTCGGTGGACGAGTCGCCGCTGTTCAAGGAGGCGCAGGCGCGCGCGGAGGCCCGCGAAGCGACGGAGCGCCACGAGCAGCCCCCGCTGCTCGCTGTGTTGCGCCACCACTGGCGGGACGTGCTGGTCGCCATAGGCGCCCGGATGGCCGAGAACATCTCGTACTACGTCATCACCACCTTCGTCCTCGCCTACTGCGTCGACCACTTGAAGCTGAAGGAGCAGACGGCCCTCAACGCCGTGCTGATCGGCTCCGCGATCCAGTTCTGCCTGATCCCGGTCTTCGGGGCGCTCTCCGACCGGGTCGGGCGCAAGCCGGTCTACCTCGTCGGGGCGGTCGGCGTCGGGGCGTGGGCGTGGGCGTTCTTCGGGCTGCTGGACACCAAGTCCTTCCCCGCCCTGGTCCTCGCCGTGACCGTCGGGCTGGTCTTCCACAGCGCCATGTACGCACCGCAGGCGGCGTTCTTCTCGGAGCTGTTCGGCACCCGCATGCGCTACTCCGGTGCCTCCATCGGCGCCCAGTTCGCGTCGGTCGCGGCCGGTGCGCCGGCCCCGCTGATCGCGGTCGCCCTGCTGAAGGCGTACGGCAATGCGACGCCCATCTCGGTGTACGTCATGCTCGCCGCCGTCGTCACGGTGGTCGCGCTGCTCGCCGCGCGCGAGACCCGCGAGCGGGATCTGTCGGACGTCGCCCCCACCTCGGGCGGTGCCGTGGGCGAGCCGGCGTCCGGTCACGCCGCGTCGGGCGCCCAGGCCTGACCGGCCTTCCAGCGGCCCGGCCCCGCCCGGCCTCGCCCCGCTGACGGGGCGGGGCCGGACCCTGTCCCGCCCGCGGTCACCACGGCACAATCGGGGACATGACCCGACGCCGCCCCGCCCCGAGTTGGCTCTCCGACGCCGTCATCTACCAGATCTATCCGGCCAGTTTCGCCGATGCCGACGGCGACGGGATCGGTGACCTTCCCGGTGTCACCGCGCACCTGGACCACCTCGCCTGGCTGGGCGTCAACACGATCTGGATCAGCCCCTGCTTCGCCTCCGAGTTCGGAGACGGCGGCTACGACGTCAGCGACTACCTCACCATCGCGCCCCGCTACGGCACCAACGACGACGCGCTCGCGCTGATCGAGGCGGCGCGCGAGCACGGCATCCGCGTCATGTTCGACCTCGTGCCCGGCCACACCTCGCACCGCCACCCGTGGTTCCAGAAGTCGGCGCACACCCCGGGCGACGACCGCTACATCTGGTCGGAGCGGCTCGGCGCCCCGGTATGCAACTGGATACCCAACCAGGGCGCGCGCGGCGGCTTCTACCTCGCCAACTTCTATCCCATCCAGCCCGCGCTCAACTTCGGCTATGCCCGTATGGACCCCGAGGAGCCATGGCGGCAGCCCGTCGACGCCCCCGGCCCCCGGGCCAACCGGGCCGCGCTGCGCGAGATCATGGCGTACTGGTTCGACCGCGGCGTCGCCGGCTTCCGCGTCGACATGGCCGCCTCGCTCGTCAAGGACGACCCGGACCATGCCGAGACCGGCAAGCTGTGGCGCGAGATGCGCGACTGGATGGACACCGCTTACCCCGACCGGGCGCTGCTGTCGGAGTGGGGCGACCCCAAGACCTCCGTCCCGGCCGGCATCCACGCCGACTTCTTCCTCCACTTCAACGGGCGCGCGCTGCGCTCACTGTGGGACAACGGCACCGGCAGCCAGGGGCCCTGGGGCCTCGGCGAGCCGTGCTACTTCGACCCCGACGGCAAGGGCTCGATGGAGGAGTTCCTCGCCGCGTGGAAGGAAGCCGACGACGCCATCGACGGACGCGGGCTCGTCGCCCTGCCGACCGCCAACCACGACTTCTCCCGGCTCACCTGCGGCCCCCGCACCCGCGAGATGGTCGCACCCGCCTTCGCCTTCCAGCTCACCTGGCCCGCGCTGCCCGTCATCTACTACGGCGACGAGATCGGCATGCGCTACGTTCCCGGGCTGCCCGACAAGGAGGGCAGCCAGCTCGGCACCGAGGCCCGCCAGGGGTCCCGCACGCCCATGCAGTGGGACGACAGCCCCGGCGCCGGCTTCTCCACCGCCCCCGCCGAGGCGTACTACCTGCCTCTCGACCCCGGCCCCGACCGTCCCAGCGTCGCCGCCGCCCGTGCCGACGAGCGGTCGCTCCTGCACCACGTGCGGCGTCTGATCGCGCTGCGCCGAAGCGTCCCCGCGCTCGGCACCACGGCCCCCGTCGAGGTGCTCAGCTCCGGCTACCCCTTCGTCTACCTGCGGGACTCCAGCCACCTCGTCGTCATCAACCCGCGCCGCGAGCCCGCCGCGTTCGAAGTGAGCGGGGTCGCGGACGCGCAGGCGCTTGACGTCTCGGGCGTCACCCTCACCGCGGACGGCGTGCGCGCGGAGGGCTTCGCCCACGGGGTCTTCCGGCTCTGAGCCCCCGGCCGCCACTCGCCCGTCCCCCGAGTGGCGGCCCGCCCACCTCCGGTCCGGGCTGAAAAGTGATGGTTGGAGGCGGGGATGCGTACGACGACGCCCAGGCCGCGGGCGCGAAAGTACCGGAGCGCGGACCGGGGTCGGTCGAGGTCACGCTGTCCGTCAACGGCGTCGAGCAGGCAGTGGAGATCGAGCCACGGGTCAGCCTGCTGGATGCGCTGTGTGAGCGTCTGAATCTCACCGGAGCCAAGAAGGGCTGCGACCAAGGAACGTGCGGCGCCTGCACGGTGGGGGTCGACGGGCGGCGCGTCCTGGCATGCCTCACCCTGGCGAACGCCGCTCCCGCCCGGATGATCTTTCCCTGGTCGGTGTAGCTCGTACCTCAGCGCTGCGCCGGCGCGACGCAGCCGTTCGCCGCTCGGCTGCGTCTCCTCGCGGGCCTGATCGCCGTCGGCGCAGTAGCGGGGGAAGCGGTACGGGCAAGACCGGGAGAGTATGGAAGCACCGCAGCCCCTGCGGCGACCACATGTCGTGCCGGCAAGCGGAGGGAGCGCCTGGCATGAGCACAGCCGAACCCTTCCCGGACCGCACCGGCCGACCGGCTGACCAGGCGTCCCAGCCCAGCGGCCTGTTCGATCTGCTCGGTGTCGCGGCGGTGCTGCTCGATTCCGAGGGCCGGATCGTGCTGTGGAGCCCGCAGGCGGAAGACCTGTTCGGCTACACCGCGGAAGAGGCGCTCGGCCAGTACGCCGGCCCTCTGCTCGTTGACGAGCAGAACCTGGAAATGATTATGAAGCTGTTCGCCGACGTGATGGCGAGCGGTGAGATCTGGGCCGGCGCCTTCCCCGTCCGGTGCAAGGGCGGCGCCTCCCGGATGGTGGAGTTCCGCAACATGCGGCTCCTGGACGACCGCGGCGACTTCTTCGCCCTGGGCCTGGCCAGCGACCGGGCCACCCTGCGCGAGGTGGAGCGTGACGTCGCGCTCTCCACCCGCCTTGTCTCCCAGTCGCCGATCGGACTCGCGGTGGTGGACACCGATCTGCGGTACGTGGCGGTCAACCCGGCGCTGGAGAAGATCAACGGCATATCGGCCGCTGACCACCTCGGCCGCACCGTCCGTGAAGCGCTCCCGTTCCTCGACGTCGACACGATCGACCGGTCGATGCGCCAGGTGCTGGAGTCCGGATGTCCCCTGGTCGACCAGTACACCGTCGGCCGCACCCCGGCCGACCCCGATCACGATCACGTCTGGTCGGTCTCGTACTACCGCCTGGAGGACCCCAACAAGCAGGTGATAGGGGTCGCCCTGTCGCTGGTGGACGTCACCGACCGGCACCGCGCCGCCACCGAGGCCGCCCGCGCCCGGCGCCGTCTCGCTCTCATCGCCGACGCCTCCGCCCGTATCGGCACCACCCTGGAGGTCGAGCGCACCGCCCACGAGCTCGCCGAGGTCACCGTGCCGGAGCTCGCGGACATCGCCGCCGTGGACGTCCTCGACGCCGTCCTGGCCGAGTGCCGGCCGGCCGGGTCCGCGGGAGGGCCGGCGATCTTCCGGGCCCTCGCCGTGAAGGCCGCCTACACCACCGAGGCCGTCCGCGCCTCCGACCCGCCCGGCCACCTCACCAGCTACGACGAGGACCGCCTGGTCACCCAGTGCGTGCGCACCGGCCGCCCGATCCTGGTGCCGCACATCGACGGGCCGACGATGTCACGGATCGCCCGCGATCCCGAGGCCGCCGCCCTGCTGACCCGGGAGGGCGTCCACTCGTACCTGGGGGTGCCGCTGACCGCGCGCGGCGAGGTCCTCGGCGCCCTCGGGCTGACCCGGGCGCGCAATCCGCTGCCCTTCGACGACGACGACCTCGCCCTCGCCGGTGAGCTGGCCGCCCGCGCCGCGGTCTGGATCGACAACGCCCGCTGGTACCAGAGCGTGCGCAACACCGCCGTGACCCTCCAGCGCAGCCTGCTGCCCGACCACCCGCCGCACCGCACCGGCCTGGAGGTCGCCTCCCGGTACCAGCCGGCGGGCACCACGATCGAGGTCGGCGGGGACTGGTTCGACGTCATCCCGCTCGCCGACGACAAGACCGCCCTGGTCGTGGGCGATGTGATGGGCAGCGGCATCGACGCGGCGGCCACCATGGGACGGCTGCGCACCGCCACCTGCACCCTCGCCGACCTGGACCTCTCCCCCGCCGAGGTGCTCCACCACCTGGACAAGATCACCAGCGGTCTGGAGCACTACATCGCCACGTGCGTCTACGCCGTCTACGACCCCCACAGCGCCCGGTGCCACATCGCCACCGCCGGACATCTGCCCCCTGCCCTGGTACGCACCGGCGAGCCCCCCGAACTGCTCGATCTGCCGACCGGTGTGCCCCTCGGAGTCGGCGGCGTCGGCTTCGATCCGGTCACGCTGACGCTTGGTGCAGGCGACCGGCTCGTCCTCTACACCGACGGCCTGGTCGAGACCCGCCACCATCCCATCGACGAGCGCCTCGACCTCCTGCTGCGTGAGCTGGCGCTCTGCGACCGCTCCCTGGAGCGCACCTGCGACCGGCTCCTCGCCACGCTGCGCCCTCCGGACGCCCATGACGACGTCGCCCTGCTCATGGCCAAGGTCACCCCTGGCAGGTGAGCAGGCCCGCGTTCTGCTTGGCGGTCAGGATGCGCCGGACGCTCGCGTCCACGTCGGCCCTGAGCGCGGCGTTCTTCGGCAGCTGCGCGAGGACGGCGGAGGTCATCGGGCCGATGGCGCCCGGGTCGTCGGTGAGCACCATGTCGCCGCCCGCGCCGAGGAACCGCAGCGCCCGCTGACCGGCCGGGATGCTCTTGACGGCGACGGCGTTGCCGAGGTCGTCCGAGATCACCACGCCCCGGAACCCGAGGGTGCCGCGGAGCACGCCGCGCAGGACGGTGGAGGAGAAGGCGGCCTGATGGGCCGGGTCGATGCGGGTGTAGGTGGCCAGCGACGCCATGACAAACGGGGCGCCGGCCTGGATGCCGTTGCGGAAGGGCTGCAGGTAGGGGTCGTTGCGCGTGGTCTGGTTGTCGGTGACGTTCGCGGTGAGGTCGGTGTTGCCGCGCACTCGCCCCAGGCCGGGGAAGTGCTTGAGCGTCGCGAGGACGCCGGCGTCGGTCATCCCGCGGAGGAACGCGGTGCTGTGGCCCGCCACCGTGGCCGGGTTGCTGCCGTACTCGCGCGAGAGGGCGCCTATAGGGGCGTTGACGGCGGCACCGCCGGGCGGGACGGTGTCGGCCACCGGCGCGAGGTTCATGGTGACCCCGGCTGCGCGCAACTGCCGTCCCCAGTCGGCCGCTTGCGACTGCACCCGCGCGTCCGGCCACTGTCCCTGCACCACGGCGCTCGGGATGGCGGAGAACCCGGGGCCGCGGAGCACCTGGACGTTGCCGCCCTCCTGGTCGGTGGCGACCAGCAGCCGGGCGGTCGCGCCGCGCAGCGGTGTGGCCAGGGCCTGGAGCCGGTCGGTGAGCGACCTGATGGCCTTGGTCCCGGCCGTGCTGCGGCCGGTGAGCTGAACCGCGCCCACGTCCGCGCGGCGCAGGGCGGCGGCCTGCGCCGCGCTGATCCCGGAGGAGCTCACCCCGACCATGAAGAGCTGACCGACGCGCTGGGCCTCCGGCATGCCCGCCAGGGCGGTGTTGATACAGGCCTGGGCAGGCGGCGTGCCGGGGTGCCCGATGCCTGCCTGGGGTGACCTGTTGTGCGGGGTGGTCGAGGTGGACGTGACCGCCGTCGAGGCCGTGCCGGCGAGGCTGGACGTGCCGGGGCCCACGGGATGTGACGGTGTCGAGGTGGCGGGGTGGGTCTGCCCGCCCCCGCAGCCGGTGAGCGCGGTGAGAAGTCCGAGGGCGGCAGCCGTCGTGCCGAGGCGCGTCACGCGCGGTCGTATGGCACCCGGGTTGCGGTCGGACGAGGAAGGCTTCGGCGCGCACATGGGAATCGCCACCTCATTGGTCGTTCGGCGGTGAACGCGGCGTCACCCATCCAGCGCATCACACAACCCTCTGCTCCGCACGCGGACCCTTGCGCCCCACGGATCACGCGCTCAAGTGTTGACATGTCCCACCGGCGCAACGCTGAGAGCGCTCCCAGCCGTCCCGGGCCTACCGGTCCTCCCGGATTGCGGACCGGTTCAACCGGCCGCCAGCCAGTCGGCGATGGACTGGGAGACCGGGAGCCCTGTGGCCAGTTCGATGAAGCCGAACTGGCCGGAAGTATTGCATTCCAGGAAGTACCAGGTGCCGTCCTCGGCGACCGCGAAGTCGAATGCACCGTATGCCAGTCCGGTGGCGTTCATGAAGGCGTCGATCTTCGGCCGGATGTGTGACGGCACGTGGGTCGCGCGCCAGCGCACGCTCCGCGGATCCGCGTAGCGCCAGTCCACCTCCCGGTGTCCTGCCCGATCCGTGGCGGCATCATCGGTGCGGGCGCAGAAGATGTCGGAGCCGACGACGGTCACGCGGACGTCGGCCTGTTTGTCGATGCGGGTCTGGAGGCAGGTGGGCGCCGCGGCGACGGGAGCGAAGTCCGCATCGCCGGGTACCGGCGTGGTGGGCAGGGCCAGTGGCGGGTCGTTGGGTGCCCGGCCGGAAACCGACTTGCACACCAGCGGGCCGTGGTCGTCGGCGAATCCCCTCGCATCGGCGGGCACGGTGGTGAACACCGTTGCGGGCACGGTGAATCCGGCGGACTCGGCGAGGACGAGCTGCCGCATCTTGTAGCGGCACGCCGCCGTCGCCTCCGGGTGGTTCATCCACCGCACACCGGGCAGTGCTCGCAGCGTCCCGTACCAGGCGTGGTCCGATTCCACCGCCACCCATCCCGGCTGCACCTGTCCACCGGAGCCCGGCGCCCCGGGCCGCCGCACCCAGATCGAGCGGATCTCCCGCAGATCGGCGGTGCGGTGTCCGGCGGTGACCCTGCCGGTGAGGGTGCCCGACGCGTACCTGGCCGTCAGTGTCACCTGTTGCGGGAACCCGGCCGGGTCGACGCGCAGCACCTGCACATCCATCGCCGCCAGGCGGTCGACGACCATGTCCGCGGTCACGTCCTCGGCAGATGTCAGGATCAGGACCGTCATCAGTCGTCGAAGTGCGTCTTCGATCCGGCGGTCGAGGTGGTCGCACCGCAGGCGAGCAGCACCGCACGGTCCCGCACGGCCACGCTGCCGTCGGCGAGAACGTTCAACTGCCGCTCCGGATCGTATGCATACGGAGTTTCCGGCTCCGGTATAGGAGGCCGGGCGTACGTCAGGGCAAAAGGCTGCATCATCTTCCCACGGGTGTCGAAGTGGTGGCGTACGGTCGGGAACGGTGGAATGATCCGGCGGGCTCGGCTCAGCCGATTCCGCCGGGGGATGGGTCCGGGGGTGGTGGTGATCCTGCCGTTCCGGTTCCGGTCACCGCGACAAGGACCGTCCCGCCGGCCCGGAACGTCGCCTGCAGGGTCTGGAAGTCACCCGGTCCGGAAGCCACCGATGCCGGATCCCAGGTGACCACGATGCCAACGGAGCCTTCGGCAAGCGCCCCGATGACCTGTTTCCATCCCTCGCGCGCGTCCAGGGGCGTGAGCGGGGAGTTGTCGATGACGGTGTCAACAACGCGCCAGGCCCGTTGCTCCGCATGGCCGCGGCACTGCCCTGCGAGCCGCTCGGCGATCGCGGTATCCCGTTCGCAGATGTAGATAATCGTGGGAATGGGACCATGTATCGGGCCATGCCCGGACGAATGGCCATCTGTCAGCCGCGAATAGCCGGCGGTCGCCATCAGCCACCAACTCCTTACATTACGTTGCGCGCCCGTTGTCGTTTTCCCGACCACGCCGCGCACATTCAAAGGACTACACGAAAGACATCGGAAACGGGTTCCCCCAAATCAAGTCATGTCTTTCGCGGTCACGTTCCGTGCGCAATCGTCACCGCCGAGGTGGGGCGGCGATGACAACAGCCACGAATGAACCGTCAAGGTCTCCACTCCGTTAAGAAAGCCATACGGAATGGCATCGACTGATCCACCGTGCGTCGCGTCGGGAGCGTGGGAGGCCGGAGCGGGATGGGACGAGCTATGACCAAGCCGTCTGCCAAAACGTGGCTGGGCACGGCACTCATCGCGGTCGTCTGCGCCGTGGGGCTGGGGCTGGTGCTGAGCGCCGGCGCCGGAGTGCGCGCATTCCTCGACTACTTCGCCGGTGTCATCTCGCTGGTGTCCCTCACCGGAGCGGTGCTGTGGGGAGTCATCAGCACGGACACGGCCGTCCTCGGCCCGACGAGCCGGCTGTGGGCGCAGGGCGTCCACCGCGGTCTGGCCGTGATCTCGCTCGGCTTCCTTGTACTCCACGTCGCCATCAAGGTCTCCGAGCAGCATGCCTCGCTCATCGAGGCGTTCGTGCCGGTCGGCTTCACGGCACGCGGGGTGCTGATCGCGCTCGGCGTCGTCGCCGGCTACCTGCTGGTGCTCGCCGTGGGATCGGGGGTGGCGCGCCGGGCGTTCGCCGCCCGCGGCCATCCGGTGCGCTGGCGCATGCTGCACGCGTCCTCGTACGTGTCCTGGCTGGCGGCGCTCGTGCACGGGCTCAAGGCGGGACGGCCGGCGGCGTGGTGGGTCACCGCGTCGTACGTGGCCTGCCTGATCGCCGTGAGCGTCGCCGTGGTGATACGACTGCGCTCCCCCGCGCGGCGGAAGTTGGCACCCTCGGTGCGGCGGCCGTCCTCGGCCATCTCGCCGACTGGCCGGCGGCGCGCGCGAGGACGGCGCAGGCGTCACGTCCGCACCCTCGCGCAACCGATGCCGGCCCATTCATCCGATCCGCCTCCGCAGCCCCTACGGCCCGAATACACGGGTCGGCCGGGATACGGCGGCCAGCCGGGAATTGAGGACCGTCGATGAACAACCTGCCGGTGAGAAGCCTCGCGAGCGACCTGCCGGATGTGCGCACCCTTGGACTCGCCCGTCTGACGGCCGGAATGGGCGTGGCGTACCGGCTCGACTGGACGACGCATCTGTCCGTGCACGGGCCCCTGCCCGACCTCGGCCTCTCCCACCTCACCGCGCTGGCCGAGGAGATCGGCCTGTGCGGTCGGGGAGGCGCCGGCTTCCCGTTCGCACGCAAACTGCGCGCCGTCGCGACGTCGTCCCGGGCGCGCCGGTCCACCGCCGCGGTCGTGGTCAACGGCTGTGAGGGTGAACCCGCCTGCCGCAAGGACACCGTCCTGCTGGCCCGCGCCCCGCATCTGGTACTGGATGGCGCGCTGCTGGCCGCGGAGGCGCTGGGTGCGGAGCAGCTGGTGGTCGGCGTCACCCGGGCGCCGCTGGAGGAGTCGGTGCGCCGGGCGATGGCCGAGCGCGGGCTGTCGGAGCGGCGCGGACGGCGCTTGCGGGCCCGCGTGTTCAGGATGCCGGAGCGTTTCGTCTCCGGTGAGGCCACGGCGCTGCTGCGGGCGGCCGGCGGCGGTCCGGCGCTCCCGCCGGGACGTCGGGTGCGGTCCGCCGAACGCGGCCTGTCGGGCCTGCCCACGCTGGTCTCCAACGCCGAGACGTTCGCCCAACTGGCAGTGGCCGCACGGATGGGCGCCGGGACATACGCCTCGACGGGCACGCGCGAGGAGCCGGGTACCGTCCTGCTCACTCTCGGCGGCTGCGTGCCGCGGCGCACCGTGCTGGAAACCCCGACCGGCGTACCGCTCGCCCACATCCTGGAGCGTTGCGGCAGCGGCACCGGCCAGGGTGTGCTGGTCGGCGGCTACCACGGCACCTGGCTCGACCCCGATTCCGCCTCGATGGCCGCCGTCTCCCGCGCGAGCATGGCGGCGCACCGCGCCACCCTCGGGGCGGGCGCGGTGCTGCCGCTGTCGTGGGACGTGTGCCCGCTGGGTGAGACCCTCCGCGTTGCCCAGTGGCTTGCGGCCGAGACCGCCGGCCAGTGCGGGCCGTGCCGTCTGGGGCTGCCCGCCCTCGCCGGAGCACTGGCCGACGTCCTGGGCGGCGGTGGCCGCGCTGCACTGGACACCCTGCGCCAGTACGCCGGTTCGGTACGCGGGCGTGGCGCGTGCAAACACCCCGACGGCTCGGCCCGTTTCGTCCTGTCGTCGGTCAACACCTTCACCGACGACTTGGCCGCCCATGTGCTGGGCAACGGCTGCGGGCGGCCGGTCGCCGGGGTGCTGCCGCTGCCGGACGAGGCGGGCCCGACCGGTGGCGAACGGCTGGCGGTCGACTGGACGCTCTGCGCGGGGCACGGGCTCTGCGCCGACCTGCTGCCCGAGGCGATACGGCTGGACCGCGATGGCTACCCGGTCCTCAGCGACGCCCCGCTACCGGAGTACCTCCGTCCGCGAGCCCGCCGGGCCCTCGCCCGCTGCCCCGCGCTCGCGCTTCGTCTGGAGAACAGCTGACGTGGCAGCATCACGATGGCCTCGCCATCGCCTCACCCGATCACGGAACGTCCGTCTGCCAGTTGAAGTCGGGGTTGTCAGGGTTGCGGTAGGCGAGTTGGAGGCTCGAGCCGTTCCAGGAGCGGTTCTGCAGCGTGATGCCGAGGCTGGTCCGTTTGACGGGCGCGATCTGGAAGGAGCCGAAGTCCGAGGATTCCGGCAGGATCCACTGCTGGGCCTGACTGCTGGTGCTGCAGTCGTACAGCACGAGCAGGGCGTCCGCTTGGACCGCGCGGTCCTTCGGCTGCAGGCAGCGGTCGCTCTTGACGTTGACGATCTGATACATCGGCCACATGCGCCCGTACGGGTCGGTGTACGTGCCGGCGTAGCGGAAGTTCCACACATCGCCCGTGTAGCGATACGGCCAGACGCGCACCACCGTGTCGTTGGCGGTTCCGCCCCACCACGGGACCATGGTGGCGTTGGTCTTGACGTGCCGCAGCAGCACGTCCTGCTCGATCGGAGTCTGCGCCCGGGCCGCGGGCGCCATCAGCGCGAGCGCCGCGACGGCCACCGCCGCCACGGCCGCGGCCACCCGGTTGCGCTTCCTACGACAAACCGTCATGTTCCCCTCCTGGCTGGGCAGTTGACTGCGAAGGCATATGCCTCCACCTCCCCACGCCACGCACCGTATGCGATCGACGACCGAGAGCGACAGAGGGGTGCGGGGGCATGCCCGCAGATCCGCATGACGCGCACGGCCGCGGCTGCGCCGCGTGAGCGGCGTGATCGCTACTGCTGCGGTCCGCGCACGTCCGTGTAGCGCAGCAGTGCTCCCATTCCGTCCTCCAGCCGGAGGCCAGTGCGCGGCAGGGCCACCAACTCGGCGGCGGTGCCGACCAGTGCGCGGATCAAGGCGGTGCCGGCGGGCACCGTCTGGAACTCACGGACGCCGAACGAGTCCAGGTCGGCGGCGGACAGTGCGATATGCGTCGGTTCCGGCCCGGCCCACAGGGGACAGGGGAACCGCACCGGCGTGTTGAGCAACAGCGTGCACGCCTGGCCGCGTTGCAGCGTCGCGACGACAGCCGGCATGCCCTCGACGGCACGCTCGCGCCGGGCCCGCTGCGCCACGAACGTCTCCACCCGGGCCTGGTCCCGTACGCTCATCGCTCCGTGCAGCCAGTCGTTCAGCCCGTCCTCCAGCAGCGCCCGGCCCTCGCCGCCGCCATGGCCGTCACCCGCGACCGCCACGACCCGGCTGCTGAGCCGCCGAGGCAGATGGTGGGCGAGGACACCGCGCGCCCACGCGTCCCCGCACAGCACGATCACCTCGGCACCGCTGCGGTCCACCAGGCACTGCAACTCCCCCGCGACCTCGTCCGCACCGTGCGGCCAGTCCTCCGCCAGGCTGCGCCGGTGGTGGCACGGACCCGGCGCGACGGAGCTGACCGGCCACCTCCCGGCCTGGAAGTCGACCTCGAGCTCCGGGTCCTCGCCGCCGGCGCCCCGCTGGTCGGCGCGGTGCACCACGACCGCGGCGTACGGGATGTCCGGCGCGTGCTGGACAGCCAGCGGCATCGCGTCGGGCAGCACGGCGAACCGGGCGCTGTCGCGTACCGGCGGCTGCGGCAGCTCCTCCTCCAGCACGACGCGCCCATGGCTGGCGAAGATCGCCTGACCGTGCCGCCCGGACACCTCGCAGTCATCGCCCACGGCAGCGGCGAGGGCCGCCACCGTGGCCTCGTCCGCGCCCTGCGCGATCAGGTCCTCGCCCATATGCCGCCACCGCACCTCGATCGCCTTGTCGGGATCGTCGATGTCACGGGAGGTGTCGACGTACACGCAGGCGTACGGGCCCGGCGCGGCGTACAGCGGCTCCAGAAAGCTCAGCTTCACGGTGACTCCTTGCGGCTCGCTGCTTCCACGGTGACCCGTGCGGGTCAAGCCGCGCGGGGGCCGCTGCGCCCACGTTGCAGGGCCGGACGGCCCATGGACACCGCCACACGTCGACGCCGGCCAGGTCCCAGCGACCGGCATCGGACCCCCTGACGTCCTCTCAGGGGCGGACGGAGGGACTCGTCAGGGGCATCCCCGACGACGGGACAGGCAGCGCTCGGCAGGTTGACCGATGACGTCGTCGATCTCGTCAACGAACACGCACTTGGGGGAACCATGAACCGCATCCGCAGGCTGACCACGGCAGTTGTCACGGCCATGACGGTGAGCACCGCGGCGGCCGGCCAGGCGCTCGCCTCCGGTGACACCGCCGCCGGCCGGCCGGTGCCGCCCGACGGCGGGACGGCGCACAGCCGCGACGACCGGTAGTGTCGCCGCTGTCGCGGCGGGTCGTGGAGACCGGGAGGGCGGTTCGGGTGAGTGGCTCCTCTGGCGCGTCCTCTCCGGAGGATCTGGTCCGGGCGGTGCGGGCTGCGGGAGTGACGGACGAGCCCGTTCTGGAGGCCATCCGTTCCACCCCGCGCGCGGTCTTCGTGCCCGCTGCCCACCGCGCCGCCGCGTACCGGGACACGCCGATCCCGATCACCCACGGCCAGGTGACGACGCAGCCGTCCCTGAGCGCCATGATGATCGCGGCTGTCGGCCTGACCGGGCGGGAACGGGTCCTGGAGGTCGGTACCGGCTTCGGCTTCCAGACGGCGCTGCTCGCCCGCCTCGCGGCACACGTCGTCAGCGTCGAGCGGTGGTCCGACATGGCCGAGCAGGCGCGACGCGGGCTGGCCGAGCAGTGCATCGGGAACGTCGAGATCGTCGTCGGCGACGGGACCCACGGCATGGCTGCCCGCGCCCCGTACGACGCCGTCGTCGTCTCCGCCGCCTTCCCCCGGGTGCCACCACCGCTGGTGGACCAGCTGCGGACCGGCGGGCGCCTCGTCCAGCCGATCGGGCCCGGCGGTGAGGAGGAGGTCGAGCTGTACGAGCGGGGAGCCCATGGCCTGGTCCACCGCAGGACCATCACATCGGCCTGCTTCGTCCGTCTGTACGGGGAGTACGGCTATCCCGCCGACCGCTCGGGGACGTAGCACGGCTCACCAGCCGTCGCCATCGCCGCCGTACAGCGCCTCGATCTCCTTGGCGTAGGCGTCCTCGATCGCGCGGCGCCTGAGCTTGCGCGAGGGAGTGACCAGGCCGCGCTCCTCGGTGAACGGAGTCGGCACGATGCGGAAGGTGCGGATCGACTCGGCCTTGGACACCAGGGTGTTGGCCGCGCTCACCGCTCTGCGCACCTCCGCGTGCAGCGCGGCGTCGCGCACCAGATCCTGGGGGCCGAGTGGCGGCTTTCCGCGCATCGCAAGCCAGTGCGCCGTGGCATCCGGGTCCAAGGTCACCAGAGCAGCCACATAGGGCCGGTCGTTCCCCACCACCAGGCACTGCTCGATCAGGGGGTGATCCTGCACCCGCTGCTCCAGGATCGCGGGGAGCAGGTTCTTTCCGCTGGCAGTGACGATGATCTCCTTCTTGCGTCCGGTGATGGTGAGGTACCCGTCGTCGTCGAGGACGCCGAGGTCCCCGGTGCGGAGCCAGCCGTCCTGCAGGGCCTCCGCCGTGCCCTCGGCGTCGCCCAGGTAGCCGGAGAAGACCGTCCCGCCGCGCAGGATGATCTCGCCGTCGTCGGTAAGGTGCACCGTGGTGCCGGGGACGGGACGGCCCACGGTGCCGAAGCGGACCCGGCCGGGCGGATTGGCGGTGGCCGCCGCGGTGGACTCCGTCAGGCCGTAGCCCTCGTAGATCGTCACTCCTGCGCCGTCGAAGAAGAGCCCGACCCGGCGGCCCATCGTCGAACCTCCGCTCACCGCGTTCTGCACCTTGCCGCCCATCGCCTGGCGGACCTTGCGGTAGACGAGCGCGTCGAAGAACCGGTGTTGTACCCGCAGCGCGGCGGTGGGCCCGGGGCCGGTGCCGAATGCCCGCCGCTCGCACGCCTCGGCGAAGCGCACGGCCACCTCCGCCGCCTGGTCGAACACCGTCAGGTTTCCGGCTTGTTGGGCCTTGCGCCGCGCAGCCTTGAAGATCTTCTCGAAGACGTAGGGGACGGCGAGGACGAAGGTCGGGCGGAAGGCAGCGAAGTCCGGCAGCAGCGCCTCCGCCGACATGTCGGGCTGATGTCCCAGCCGGCCGCCGGCGCGGATCGCGGCGACCTCGACCATGCGGCCGAAGACGTGGGCGAGCGGCAGAAAGAGCAGGGTGGACGGCTGTTCGCCGCCTCCGGGCTCGAAGATCGGGCGCCAGCGCGCGATGAGGTTGTCGCACTCGGCCATGAAGTTGGAATGGGTGAGCACGCAGCCCCGCGGGCGCCCCGTGGTGCCGGAGGTGTAGATCACCGTGGCCACGGCGTCCGGGGTGACCGCCAGCCGGTGACGGTGCACGACCTCCTCGCCGATCCGCTCGCCGTCCGCGGTCAGCTGCTCGACGGCCCCGGCGTCGAGCTGCCACACCCGCGCCAGCTCGGGGAGTCCATCGACAACCGAACCGAGCGTCATGGCATGCCCGTCGTGTTCGAGCACGCACCCGACCGCCGCCGTCTCCTGCAGGATCCAGCCCAGTTGCTCGCTCGACGAGGTCGGGTACACCGGGACCGGCTGGGCGCCGATGGTCCACAGCGCGAAGTCGAAGAGCGTCCACTCGTACCGGGTGCGCGACATGATGGCCACCCGGTCCCCGAAACGGACGCCCTGCGCAAGCAGCCCTCTGGCCAGGGCCATCACCTGATCGCGGAACTCGGCCGTCGTCACGTCTGCCCACCGGCCGTCGAGTTTGCGTCCGAACTGCACCGTGTCCGGCCGCTTCACGGCGTTCTCGAAGAGCGTGTCGGCAAGTCCGCCGACCTGAGGTGTTGTCACCAGCACCGGCTCGGTGATCTCACGCACGAGAGTTCCTATGGGACACGGGACAGGGCGGGCCGCAAGCTATCCCCTCTCCCGGACGCCGCGCCAACGCCGTAACGATCTGCACGAAAGCTCCCCTTCGTCCGCAGCCGAAGCTCAACTCTTCATCAGTGGCCGACGGCCGACGGGGAACGCACAAGGCCGGACCCGCGTGATGCAGGTCCGGCCTCCGTCTGCCTGGAGTGTGACTACGCGGGGCGGATCCTCTCCGCCTGCGGGCCCTTCTGGCCCTGGACGACGTCGAACGTCACCTTCTGCCCCTCCTCGAGGGAGCGGAAGCCCGCGGCGTCGATGTTCGAGTAGTGCGCGAACACATCGGGGCCGCCGCCGTCCTGCTCGATGAAGCCGAAGCCCTTTTCTGCGTTAAACCACTTCACGGTTCCGCTGGCCATGCCTGTTCCCTTCGTAGGGGTACCGTTCCCCGCACCGTGCGGAGGACGGAGGTGGTCGCCCTGGTCCGGAGAGGCGCTGGAAAGCAGGAACGCCCGCGACGCGTGTCACGGGCGAACGGTACTTCGGAACCACGACTACTGATCACGACGCTACACCGAGCGGTACCGGGCCGCCACAACTAACGTCCGGAGAGGTGAACCGTCGAGTTGACATGAGCTCGACCTATTCCGAGGCCGGATACGGAGTATATTTGGACATTGTCCAACCTATGGAGATCGGCACCATGCACACTGACAACCACGCCGCACACTTCCGCGCCGCCCTGGACTCGGAGCGGCAGAGTGCGGCCCTCTACCGTGGTCTGGCCGCGGGAGCCACCGGCGAGCGCCGGCAGATCTTCCTGGAGCTGGCCGCCGTCGAGGAACGGCACGCCGCGCACTGGGCTCAGAAGCTCACAGCCCTCGGCGAGCGGGTGCCGGAGCCCGGATCACCGGGGATGCGCACCCGGCTGCTGTCCTGGCTGGCCCATCGGTTCTCGGTCGACGCCGTGTTGCCGATGGTCGAGCGCGCCGAGCACGCCGACGCCGGCTCGTACGACGCCGACCCTCACGCCGCGCCGGGGATGGCCGCCGACGAGCGGTCGCACGCCCGCGTACTCACCCGGCTGCGCGAGGAGTCGCCGGCCGCTGCGGCGGAGGGCGCCCGCGGGATCGCGCGACGTGAGCGCTGGCACCGCAGCGACCGCTCCGGCGCCCTGCGAGCGGCCGTCTTCGGCGTCAACGACGGCCTGGTCTCCAACACCTCCCTGGTCATGGGGTTCGCCGGATCCGGCGCCGCCGCCACGACCATCGTGTTCGCAGGGGTCGCCGGACTGCTGGCGGGCGCGTTCTCGATGGCGGCCGGCGAGTACATCTCCATGCGCAGCCAGCGGGAAGCCTACGAACGTGAGATCGCCCTCGAGGCCGACGAGCTCCGCGACGACCCGGAAGCCGAGGCCGAGGAGCTGGCGCTCATCCACCGGGCCAAGGGCCTGGATGCCGAGGAGGCCGAGCGGGTCGCCATGACGATCATGAAGGACCACGACACGGCCCTGGAGACCATGGCCCGCGAGGAGCTAGGGCTCGATCCCGAGGAGCTGGGTTCGCCGTGGTCCGCGGCCGCATCCAGCCTCATCGCCTTCGCGCTCGGCGCGGTCGTCGTCATCGTCCCCTTCCTGTTCGGTTCCGGTGCGCCCGCGCTGATCGCCGCGATCATGCTGGCGGGCGCCGCCCTGTTCACCGTGGGCGCCACCCTCGGGCTGCTCAACGGCCGGGCGTTGCTGCGCTCCGGAGCGCGCCAGCTTCTCATCGGCGGGCTCGCCGCCCTCGTCGTCTTTGCGATCGGGCACGCGATCGGCACCGGCGCCGTCTGACCGCGGGCTACGCCCTGGGCAGCCGCAGCGACAGCAGCGGCGCGTGCTGCTGCGCACCGTAGACGTCGGTGTCGCCGACGTCACCGGAGACGAGCGGGCGGCGCATGGTGATCTTCACCGCCCTGGCGGGGTCGTAGAAGACCGGTTCCGCGACGTCGTCGGGCGGCACGCCGTACAGCTCGGCCACACGCCCACGGGTCAGCAGCGATTCCCGCTTCACCAGCTCGTACTGGGCATGTTCGGTGAAGACGACGTCCAGGGTCAGCTCGAAGGGACCGGCGTTCTTGCTGCGGATGACGTCGGTCAGTTCGGTGATCGGAACGGTCACGGTCACGGTCACGGGCGCTCTCCCGGGTAGTCGGTGTACTCGACGGGGAAGAGCGCGCACGGATCGTCCACCGACATCAGGTGATGGATGCTCCACCGGTAGACCGCCCCGCCGTGCAGGTCGGACGGGGAGTGAGGGAAGGCCAGGTTGCCCGCGGTGGACAGCCGTCCCGGGTATCCGTAGTGCAGCATCGTCGAGCGGGCGAAGCTGCAGACGGTATCCGCGAGGTGTTGGCTGTCCGCCACGGCTTCGATCACGACGCCGATCTCATGGCCGAGCGCCTTCGGCTCCGGCTCCAGCGGTCCCATGCAGCCGTCGGCGCCATAGACCCGGATGATCAGTTCGTAGGACTCCGCCGGGACATCGGGGAACGTCCACCCGTCGGCCAAGCGGAAGGCAGTACGTCCCCGCATCGGACTGACTCGGACTGCCCGAGGCATGCGGCAGCACGGCGGCGGGCAGTGCCCGGCAGGAGGGCGCGGCACGACGTTCCTCCTGCGGCGCTTCCCGGCGCCCTCCGGCGCCATGGCCGCCGCTGCTCCGGGGCGTGGTCACGGAGCAGCGGCGGAACCTCACCGGGGCAACGACACCCGGGTCAGCCTTGGTTGCCGGCGCTGGTGTGGTGGGTCACACAACCGCCGCTGTCGCTGCCGAAGTTGTTGCTCCACCGGTGGACGCGCCCTGGCCACCCAACCGCTGCTCGGTGCGGGGTCGGTGACCGTCTCCGCGTACTCGTGACCGCCGACGATGGTCACGCCCTCCGTCGAACCGTTCACGCGGCCGAAGCGCCGGCAGGGGCGGCCAGCGCACCGCCGAACAGCAGCGCCGTGGCGGCAGCGGCCACAAGCCCGGGGCGGTGACGGGAGGTCAGGTGTCTGGTGCCAGGTGTTCGCAGCAACGTGGTGCCCTTCCATCAGGGGGTGACGACGGGGGCGAGCTGGGGACGTCCGGTGTCCGAGGTGTTTCTTCGGGCAGGCCGGACCGGCCCCGCAACGCCGCAAGGGGGTGGTGCGGCGCTGTGGCGCTGAGCTTCCAGAGGTGCCGAACAGGCGCGGTTCACCAGCGCGAACTGTGCCACCACGAAGCGTGGTGTCGCCCGAGACCGTACCGAGTTGACACCGGGCGGTCAATACTTCAATAACAACGCACGTCGATGAACGGCGAGTTGATGAACTTGACGTTTCGTGCCCTCTTTGGCCGGAGGCCGGCGCGGAGGCTGCGACGCGGCGCAGTGGTAGCCGGGCTCCATGGCGACGACGTGATCGCCCGGGCCCACGAGGCTGGAGACGGTGATGGCGTTGGCTTCGGCGGCGCCCGCAGTGACCAGGGCATTGCCCGGTGCGGCGCCGTGCCAGGCGGCGATCAGGTCAGGTCACGCAGGGCATCGGTGCCGCCGACCGGAGGGTAGTGCAGGTCGGTGGCGAGCAGGCGCCGGACCGCGTCGGGATCGTCGCCGAGACGTCCAGAAGCTAAGCCCTGCGGTTCCGGCCGCCCCACGAAGGCGGCCGCCTCTCCGCCGGTCCGCCGGTGTCAGCGGGACTTCGCCGCGTGACGACGGCTGCGGTCCGCCGGCGGCGCGTCGTCCTCGGCCTTGTGACGTCGGATGTAGACGATGACACCGACGACTGCCGCGACGGCGACGATGCCTGCGATGACATAGGTGGGGCCGTGGAAGTCGTCGGCGATGGTCTGCCAGTTGCGGCCGACCGCGTAACCGGCCCATGCGAGCAGGGCGGTCCAGGGGATGCAGCCGATGGTGGTGTAGATCCCGAAGCGCACCGGACTCATGGCCGCGATTCCGGCGGGCAGGGAAATGAACGTGCGGATCACCGGCAGTACGCGTCCGAGGCCCACTGCCGCGGGCCCGTACTTGTTGAACCAGGCGTTGGCCTTGTCCAGGTCGTGCTCCCGCAGCCTCAGCCGACGGCCCCACCGATGCAGCGCAGCCTGCCCGCCGTAGCGGCCCACGGCCCACGCCAGATAGCTGCCGACCAGGTTTCCGGCCACCCCGGCCACGATGACCAGGACCAGGTTCAGGTGGGTACCGGCCACCGCCCCGGCGGCGAGCGCACCGCCAAACAGCATGATCAGTTCGGACGGGATCGGGATGCACGCCGACTCCGCCAGCATCAACAGGAACACTGCGAGGTAGCCATAGCTGGCGATGAAGTTCTGCACGGTTTCACTTTCAAGAGACGGGACCGGTCGGGGCTCGGTTCAGGACGTGGCGCGACAGGTGTCACTGGATGTAGCTTGCCCGACCTGCTGCCGACGAGGCGGGCCGCCCTGCCACATCGCCGCCGGCCGCACCATGCTTTTACAGGGCTGTAGAAGCATGACTCCCTTCGGAGTCTGCCACGTTCACGTTTCTTTCGCACTGCATGCCGATCGGCGGCATGCGGTGCCGGCTGCCGGGGCGCTCGGCCGGCGGGCAACGGCGTTGCCCGAAGTATGGCTACCCTTCGCCTGATACGGGAAAGTGAGGAGGGACTCGATTGCGTCCTAGCGCTGGGCAGGCCAGCTTTGTCCGGCGTTCCGCGCGCCGGCAAGCATGGTCGCCGGATGCTGCGGTGTGTCGAGCCAATCGCTGAGCCAGCCGAACGCGGCCGGATACAGGCTCGTCCACGTGTTGTAGTTGTGGCCGCCGGTCGGCAGCACCGTTGTCTGCACACGCACCCCACTGCCCGAGGCGGCGGCGGCCTGAGCGAACTGCGCGAGGTAGCGGGGCGGGCTGTCCGGGTCCTGCCGGGAGGTGGCGAGGAAGAGATCGACGTCGGCCTTGGTGTGCTGCACAAGCCAGGTAGGGCTGTTGCGCCGGCGCAGCTGCGGGTCGCTGATGACGTCCGGGTCCCCGGTCAGCGGATCGGGGTCGAGCGCGGCTCCGGCGCCGAAGACGTGGGGATACTGCAACGGAAGCTTGGCGGCACAGTATCCGCCGGTGGAGAAGCCCATCACGCCCCAGCCCCTGGGGCCGGTGATGGTCCGGAACTTCTGGCTGATCAGCTCGGGTACGTCGGCGGCGAGCCAGGTGGCGACCTTGCGGTTGGGCACGTCGCTGCAGTCGGTGTCGACGCTGCCCGGGTTGACGACGGGCATGACGAGGATGAACGGGTGCGCGTGGTTCTGGGCGACGAGGTTCTTGAAGTCGTCCGGCATGCCTCCGTGTTCAAGCCAGGACTGCGGGGATCCCGGCACGCCGTGCAGCAGCATCAGCACGGGAAAGCGCGCGGTGGCGTACCCGGGCTCGTCGTACTGGGGTGGGGTCCAGACGATGACCTGTCCTGACAGCTGGGAGTGCGGGCCGTGAAAGTAGGTGTCGAGCAACCCGCCCGCCGGCGTGCCGCCTTGGGCGTGTGTGAACTGGGCGCGGGTCGGCGGCGGGCCCGGCATGGCGGCGCTGTCGGGGTTGGTGTTGGTGCCGAACAGGTCGCTCCACGAGGAGTACAGGCCATAGCTGGTGTTGATCCATGTCGCGACGACGGCGATCGCGGTCAGCTGGCACAGCAGGATCATGACCAGCCGGGCCAGCCCGCGCATCAGCCTCGGCCCGGGGACTATCGACCAGAACACGAGAGTGCCGGCGATCACCACCACCGTGACGGCGATCAGCACGACGAAGAACGGCGTTCCGGTCAGACTCACCCGCTGCTCTCCTGCTCTCGATCGGCTCGGCACTTCATGGGCGCCCGCTGTGTGGTCACGGCTCTCAAATGTAGGTGGCCGGGAGGGGCGCTTGGGCACGCGAGGCGCCCCCGAGCAGGAAGGCGGATGAACTGTAACGAAGTCGCGGCCTGGTGATCGGCAAATTGCAACACGGATCGTGGAACCGCTTCGCGCCTGGCCCGGCATTCCGCCACATGGGTTGATAACACCGCAATTCGGAAAATTCATGAGCCTCGCACCACCTGCGAGGCTCTGGCGCCACGACGTTAGGCTCAGCTGATGGCCGGAACTGACGAGCAAACTGACGAGCGAACCGAAGAGCGGGCCGAAGAGCGGACCGAAGGCGCAGGGCCGTTCACCACACGTATCACTCGACCGCTCGACGAGGGCGGAACGGCGGTGTGGGAGTCCCGCCTCGCGCGCAAGCGCGGTGCGGTCATGGTCAGCTCGGCGGAGAATCCGCAAGGTGTCCCCCGCCACGCGGACCTCGCGGCACGGAGCCGTCTGCGCAGGCTCAACGCGATCGCGTCCTGGGCGTTTGCGATCGGTGGAGCCCTCTTCGTACTCGGTGCCGCGGTGGCCGAGTTCGGGTCGGGCGACGCGAGCACGTGCGCTGTCATCTACTTCGTGGGCGGGCTGTTCTTCAACACCGGCGGCTATGCCTCCCTGCTCCAGGTGATCAATTCCCCCCGTCCGGAGAACGGACCCCATGAGCTGGTCACGCCTCGCTGGCGGTGGTGGAGCTACGAGCCGAGACGCATCGACTGGCTCAGCACCTTCCTGCTCTTCACCGGCACCCTCGTCTTCGGGGTCAACCTGGTGGACTCGTTTTTCCATGGCCTCTCGGCGCAGCGGACGAACGAGCTGGTCTGGGGCCCCGACATGATCGGTTGCGTACTGTTCCTGGTCTCCGGGCACCTCGCGCTGGTCGAGGTGTGCCACGGCCGACTCGGCATCCGGGTGCAGGACCTGGGCTGGTGGGTCGTCGCGGCCAACCAGCTCGGGTCCGTCCTGTTCCTCGTGTCGGCTTTTGCGGCCTACACCCGCCCGGCGAATGGGGTCATGGTCGATGTGACCGCGGCGAACTGGGGCACTCTCGCCGGGGCGTTGTGCTTTGTGCTGGGTGGAGTGCTCCAGGGCTTCGAACGGCCTGTCACATCCCCGGCATCGGTTGCCGACGTGGTGGGAGCGGGCCTGTTCAGTCCCTGAGGGTCTGCCGGATACGGCGGGAAGGGCTGAAGGCGTAGAGGTCGAGGATGTCGGGCGGGTCGGCGATGCCGGGGCCGCCGGCCTGGACCCATGCCGTGATGTCGCGGGCGGCTTCCGCATCGTTGACCAGACCGAGCCAGACCGGGCGCCCTCCGGCCTTACGGCCTTCCGCCGATGGCTGGACGGCGATGACGTTGGCGTGCTCGCAGGCGTCGAGGCAGTCGGCGACCCTCAACCGGGCCTCGTCTGCGATGGCTTGGCGCAGGCCGGCGAGCTGGGCGGCGTGGTCGAGTCCGGGGATCTTGGGTGTGCCGCAGCAGCACCCCCGGCAGACGGTGACGGTGACGGTGCAGCGGGCCGGCCCCGAGCCGGTGGGAGCGGCCTTGCGGTGGCGGCGGTTCACGACGCCTGGCCGGTGCGAGCACGGCGCCAGGCGGCATCGGCCAGCAGGCGCAGGCCGTTGAGGCCGACGATGACGGTGGAGCCCTCATGGCCCGCGACACCGAGCGGCAGCGGGAGGGTTCCGGCCAGGTCCCAGATGACCAGCCCGGTGATGAACACCGAGGCGATGATCAGGTTCTGGACGACCAGCCTGCGGGCCCGGCGGGAGAGCGCCACGACCGTGGGGATGGTGGCGAGTTCGTCGCGCACCACGACGGCATCGGCAGTCTCCAACGCGAGGTCAGATCCGGCCCGGCCCATGGCGATGCCCGTGTGGGCGGCTGCGAGCGCGGGGGCGTCGTTGACGCCGTCTCCGACCACGAGCACCTTGCGGCCCGCCTGCTCCAGCTCGTGCACGGCATGGACCTTGTCCTGCGGCAGCAGACCGGCCCGCACATCCGTGATGCCGACCTCGTCCGCGAGTCGGGCTGCGGCGCGCGGGTTGTCCCCGGTAACCAGGACCGGGCCGGTACCGGTGAGGCTGGAGAGCGCGCTGACGGTGTCAGCGGCCTCGTCTCGCAGCCGGTCGGCGATGCCGAGTACCCCGACGGGGGTGTCGTCCACCTCGACCACCATGGCGGTGCGGCCGTCCTGCTCCAGCTGCGCGGCGAGCGCGACGGCCGGGTGGTCGTCGCGGCCGCTCAACAGCCGGGCGGGGCTGCCGACCGCGACCGCGCGGCCGCCCACGGTCGCGGTGACACCGGTGCCGGGGGCGGAGTGGAAATCCTCCACCAGCGGGATCTGCAGGCCTCGGGCATGGGCGGCGTCCACGACGGCGCGGGCCAGCGGGTGCTCACTGGGGTGCTCGGCCGCCGCGGCCAGCGCCAGCAGATCGTCCTCGGCCAGACCCGAGTCGGCCAGCGGTCGTACGTCGGTCACCTTGGGAGTGCCCTCGGTCAGGGTGCCGGTCTTGTCCAGAGCCACCTGGTCGACCTGACCGAGCCGTTCCATGACCACGGCCGACTTGACCAGCACGCCATGGCGCCCAGCGTTGGCGATCGCGGACAGCAGCGGGGGCATGGTCGCCAGCACCACCGCGCACGGGGATGCGACGATCATGAACGTCATCGCCCGCAGCAGAGTCGACTGTAGGGCTGCGCCGAAGGCCAGTGGCAGCACGAACAACGCCACCGTGGCAGCGACCATGCCCATCGAGTACCGCTGCTCGACCCTCTCGATGAACAGCTGGGTCGGTGCCTTGGTCTCGGAGGCTTCCTCGACCATGGCCACGATCCGTGCGATCACCGAGTCGGACGGGTCGCGCTCGACCTTCACCCGTAGTGCGCCGGTGCCGTTCAGGGTGCCGGCGAACACCTCGTCCCCGGCGTGTTTGGCCACCGGCAGCGGTTCCCCCGTGATGGTGGCCTGGTCGAGCTCGCTCGCCCCGTCCAGCACCCGTCCGTCGGCGCCGACCCGCTCCCCGGGCCGCACCAGAATGGTGTCGCCGACGCCGAGCTGCCCGGTCGCCACCGTCTCCTCGGTCCCGTCGTCCAGCAGGCGGGTCGCGGTGGCGGGCGCCAGGTCGAGCAGACCGCGCACCGAGTCCGCGGTCCGCGCCGTGGCGATCGCCTCCAGGGCGCCAGAGGTGGCGAAGATGACGATCAGCAGGGCTCCGTCCAGCACCTGCCCGATCGCCGCCGCGCCGAGCGCCGCGACGACCATCAGCAGGTCCACGTCGAGGGTCTTGTCCTTGAGCGCCTGCAGGCCCGCCCAGCCCGGCTCCCAGCCGCCGGTCGCATAGACCAGCGCGAACAGCGGCCCCCATGCCCACGCCGGGGCGTCCAGCAGATACAGCGGCAACGCGATCAGGAACAGCACCAGCGACGCTGCCGCCCAGCGCGCCTCGGGGAGGGCGAGGATCCGGGTGCGGCGCCTCGGCGCCACCACGTCACGGACGGCATCGGCGGGCAACGCCGGACGGGTGAGGGTGGAAGACATCGCTGCGGTGGTCCTTGGGTACGGAGGGGCGGAACTACTCCAGCCCCTCCACCATACAGGAACGCATGAACACTCCTTCATGGATTCATGTCCGACCGGTAGCATGGAGCCATGGGCCATGGAGTCGCTGCTGCCGCCGAGAACGCCGTCCCACGCACCCCCCTGGACGCGGCCGATGCCGCCAGGGTGGCCACGACACTTCAGGCGCTGGCCACGCCGTCCCGGCTGCTGATCCTCGCCCGGCTGCGCGAAGGCCCGCTGCCGGCCACCGAACTCGCCGCCGAGGTCGGCATGGAGCAGTCCTCCTGCTCCCACCAGCTACGCCTGCTGCGCAATCTCGGCCTGGTCACCGGTACCCGCCGGGGCCGCTCCGTGATCTATGCCCTGTACGACAACCACGTCGCCGAACTCCTCGACCAGGCCCTCTACCACGTCGAACATCTGCGGCTCGGGTTGAGCGACGCCGATGTTCCGGCGACCACCGCAGAGCGTGACGAGGTCACCGCACCGGCGCACTGACCACGGAGCGGGGCTCCGCCGTACTTGACCGGTGACGGTGGCGGATCAGGCCAGGACCGGCTCGCGTTCGGCGTCCTCCTCGTCGAGATGCCAGTGCAGTTCCTGGACGCCCGGTTCCAGGGAGAGCCGTGAGATGACCTGCTCCAGGGCAGGGGCGACGTCGCCGTTGATTTCAACGGCGGCTTGGATGCTGGAGGTTTCCTCGTCCTTGCGGTGGGCGCGCAGTCCGGTGGGGGTGAGCCCGGAGACGGCGAGGGACTGCAGGAGCAGGGCTCGGATGTGCGTCTCCTCACGGCGTTCGCAGACCAGGTACAAGGTTGCGCGTACGGGGGCGTCGGGGTCGGACCCGGCGGCGGGGGCCCGGTCGAGCAGGCGCCCGGCCGGTCGCAGCAGCAGGTGGACGGCGAGGATCGTGAGGGTGCCGAGGACGGCGAAGGCGAGCTTGCCGGAGGCGGCCAGCACACCGACGGCGGCCGAACACCACAAGGTGGCCGCCGTGTTGAGGCCGCGCACGCCGCCGCCGTTGCGCAGGATCACTCCGCCGCCGAGGAAGCCGACGCCAGAGACGACGTAGGAGGCGACCCTGGTCGCGCTGCCGGTGTCGTCGACGGCGACGCTGTACAGCACGAACAGCGTGGCACCGGTCGCCACGAGGGCGTTGGTGCGCAGGCCGGCCATCCGGGCACGCCATTGCCGTTCGACGCCGATCAGCGCGCCGCAGGCCACGCCGGTGGCGAGCCGGACGAGGAAGTCAACGGTGGTCAGGGCGTGCACGGGGCACCTCTTTCATCGCCAGGCATATCGGGATAGCGGGATCGGGCATAGAGGGGCCGACCTCCGCCGCACATCGGTCGGCCGGAGGGTGAATCAGACCGTCAGGTGTTCAGTGGTTGAGGGCGACTTGGGCGATTTTGATGACTACGAGGATGGTGG
>NZ_JANFNG010000012.1 GCF_024436035.1 Streptomyces humicola | reverse complement strand
AGGCCACGTGACGTTCGAGCGCCGAGGAGGCACCCCACAGCGGCACCGACCCCCCCAACAACGCCACGGCGCGACGCGACCCCACCCACGCGACCAGACCAATCACGCCAGCGGTGCCGCGCCCACGTGAGCCCAGGCACGTGATCAGACCAATCACGCCACCGGCGCCAAAGCGCACGTGACCAGACCAATCACGGCACCGGGCCAGCGGCGCGCAACGCCAAGGCGCACGTGACCAGGCCAGTCACGGGCGACCGGTCAGGACGCCCGGCGGCGGTCGATCTTTTCGATCACGTAGAGCTGCTTGTGGCCGCGCGACTCGAACACGTCGCAGACGCGCTGCGCCTCCTCGCGCGTGGCGTATCGCCCCACGCGGTACCGGTTGCCGTTGTCGTCCTGCCGTATGACGGCCCACACCAGGTTCTCGGCTCCGTCGTCCGTCCCGTCACTCTCGCCGGGCATCAGACCGTCCCGTCGAGTGCGCGCACGTGGTCGACATTGGCGGCGTCGTCCGGCTCCTTGCTCGGGGCGCCCGCGAGCCACGCGTCGAGGATCTCCTTCAGCAGCGGTTCCGAGGTGAGCCGCAGGCCGATCGCCAGGACGTTGGCGTCGTTCCACTTGCGCGCCCCGTCCGCGGTGTACGCATCCGTGCACAGCGCCGCCCGCACCCCGGGCACCTTGTTGGCGGCTATGGAGGCGCCCGTGCCCGTCCAGCAGCACACGACGGCCTGGTCGGCCCGGCCGTCGGCGACCTCGCGCGCCGCGGCCTCCGCCGACCACGCCCAGTCGGACCGGTCGCCTTCGCGCAGCGCTCCGTACGCGGACACTTCGTGCCCGCGTCGGCGCAGCTCGTAGACGAGGACCCGGGCGACCGGCTCATCCATGTCCGAGGAAACGGCGATCCGCATATGCCAGAGCGTACGCCGTTATGTCACTCCGCGCGGCCGTTCGAACGCCAATCACCCTGATCCGGCCATGAGTTGACGCGGAGAGGGCCTGCCCGGACACCGGACAGGCCCTCGAGCGGGAAGCGAAGCGTCAGGCTTCGGCGCGCACGGGCGCGTTCTCCTCCGCCGTCCGCCCGCTCTCCTCGACCTCCGCGCGCACCTGGGCGAGCGACGGGTTCGGCCAGGCGCTGCGCACGCCCCAGGCGTAGAAGATCAGGCCGATCACGGCGACGACGAGCAGGTCCCAGCCCGAGGGCAGCCAGCCCTTGCCGCCGAAGTCCTTGCCGCCGATGTACGAGACGAATGCCATCACGAACAGGTAGGCGACCATCCACACGCCCGCCTTCAGGTGCGGGCGCAGCTCCGCCCACGGCTTGCGCAGCTCGTACCAGGCCCACACCGGCAGGCCGATCGCCATGATCAGGATGACCTTGCCGGTGAGCGGCCAGCGAGCCCAGTAGAGCACGAGCGAGCCGAAGACCATGGCGACCGGCGCGATGACCGGCATCGCCTTGAGCCGCACGGGCCGCGGCATGTCCGGGGCGACCCGGCGCAGCGACATCACCGCTACCGGACCGGTGATGTAGGAGATGACGGTGGCCACCGAGACGATCTCGGCGATCGAGCCCCAGCCGCGGAAGACCGCGAGGAAGACGAAGGCGACCACCAGGTTGAGCAGCAGCGCCGGGCGCGGCACGCCGGACTTGCGGTCGACCCTGCCGAAGACGCCCGGCAGGTGGCCGTTCTCCTGCACGCCCTGGATCATGCGGGAGGTGGTGGCGGCGTAGATCATGCCGGTGCCGGACGGCGAGATGAACGCGTCGGCGTAGAGCAGGATCGCCAGCCAGTTGACGCCCCAGGCGAGGGCGAGGTCGGCGAGGGGGGAGTTGAAGTTCAGCCCTGACCAGCCGCTGCCCGCCAGGTCGTGCGCCGGGACGGCCATGAGGTACGCGATCTGCAGCGCGACGTAGATGACGAGCGCGATGAGGATGGAACCGATGACGGCCTTCGGCAACGACTTGCGCGGGTTGCGAGCCTCGGCCGCCATGTTCAGCGGGGACTGGAAGCCGTTGAACGCCCACACGATGCCGGAGACGGCGACCGCGGTGAGGACCGCGTTCCAGCCGCCCGGCGCGAAGCCGCCGGCGCGGGAGAGGTTGTGCGTGTCGAAGTGCGACAGCATCAGCGTGCCCGCCGTCAGCGTGGGCACCACGATCTTGAAGACGGTGATCGCCGTGTTGGTCTTGGCGAAGAGGGTGATCGCGAACCAGTTGAGCCCGAAGAAGAAGAGCACCAGCACGCTGGCGAGCGCGACACCGCTGCCGGTCAGCTCGGTGCCGTTGTAGAGCCCCTTGGCCCAGCCGAAGCTCCACGAGCTCATGTACTGGACGGATGCGGTGGCCTCACCGGGGATGGTCGAGACGATCGCGATCCAGTTGGCCCAGGCGGCGAGGTACCCGGCGAGCGAGCCGTGCGAGTACTGACCGTAGCGGACCATGCCGCCCGCCTTGGGGAACATCGAGCCGAGCTCGGTGTACGTCAGGGCGATGGTCAGCGCCACTGCGGCACCGATCACCCAGGACAGGATCGCCGCCGGGCCGGCCAGATGGGAGGCCTTGGCGGCGCCGAAGAGCCATCCCGAGCCGATGATCGAGCCGAGGCCGACGGCCGTCAGAGAGACGGTGCCGAGGGACTTGCGGTAGTTGGAACCGGACAAAACGCTGGTTCCCCTTTCTTCACCCCGTCGCCTTGCACAAACCTCGGCATCGTAAAGGGGATGTCGGTGCGCCGGTTCCGATAATCGGGCGGATGTGAACTTTGCAACAACGAAATCCGCACCATCGACCGACGGGAGAGGCGTCAGGCGTCAGGCGCCGGGCACGGAGGGTGTCGGCAGCAGTACCGGCTCGCCCGTGGGACGCTTGGTGCATGCGTCGTGACAGCCCGCGTCGAGGCTGCAGCAGAGCGAGCAGATCGCCCCGCCGTGCGCTGGACAGTCGGCAATGTCCGGCAGCTCGTAGGCGGTGCCGCAGACCACGCAGGTGTGCAGGTCGGTCTCGGCGGCCGATGTCGCGGCTTCCGGTCCGTTCACGGGGTTGGGGCGGGCGAGGTAGTAGCGGCCGCCTGTCGCCCAGGCGATGAGCGGGCTGAGCACCATCGCGAGGCCGAGCGCGATGAAGGTGCTGAACGCCTTGCCGTAAGGACCGAAGGCGCCGAAGAAGGCGGCGATCGACAGCGCGGAGGCGATCGTCATTGCCCCGAAGCCGGCCGGGTTCACCGGGTGGAGGTAGGCGCGCTTGAACTCGATGTACCGCGGGCTGAGCCCCAGCGGCTTGTTGATCACGAGATCCGCGGTGACGGCGGCGATCCACGCGATCCCGATATTCGAGTAGAAACCGAGCAGTGCGTTGAGGGCGCTGAACATGCTCATCTCCATCAGCGCCAGCGATATCGCCACATTGAGAAATATGTACCAGACGCGCCCGGGGTGCCGGTGCGTGATCCGGGAGAAGAAGTTCGACCAGGAGAGCGAGCCGGAGTAGGCGTTGGTCGTGTTGATCTTTATTTGCGAGACCACGACGTAGACCGCCGCGAGCGGCAGGGCCGCCGCGCCGAACCAGGGCCGCAGCGCCTCGACGTAGGGGGCGATCGGTTGCAGCGCACGCGTGGTGCCGACCGCCTCCAGCGCCGCGAATGCCAGGAAGGCACCGCCGAGTTGCTTCAGCGCGCCGATGACGACCCAGCCGGGCCCGGCGGCGAGCACCGCGAACTCCCATGTCCGGGCGGTCTCTCCGGTCTTCTTCGGCATGAAGCGCAGGTAGTCGGCCTGCTCACCGATCTGGCCGATGAGCGAGAGCGCGATGCCGACGCCGGTCCCCCAGCCGAGCAGCGTGAAGCCGCCCGGGCCGCCGCCCGCGCCGGCGAAGTGGGTGAAGGCCCCGTACTTCCCCGGTGCGGTGAAGGCGATGACGACGAAGGGGAGCACCATGCCGACCAGCCACACAGGCTGCGTCCAGGCCTGGAGCTTGGCCAGTGCGGTCATCCCGCGGAAGACGAAGGGGATGACGATGAGCGTCGTGAGCAGGTAGCCGATCGGCAGCGGCAGATGGAGCGCCTGGTGGAAGGCCTGCGCCATGATCGAGCCTTCGAGGGCGAAGAAGATGAAGGTGAAGCTGGCGTAGATCAGCGAGGTCAGCGTGGAGCCGAAATAGCCGAAGCCGCAGCCGCGGGTGAGCAGGTCCATGTCCACGCCGTGGCGGGCGACCGCGCGGGCGATGGGTATGCCGGTGAGGAAGATGATCACGGCGGCGGTCGCGATCGCGGCGGCGGCATCGGTGAAGCCGAACGCCATGGCGATGGACGCACCGATGGCGAAGTCGGCGAGGTACGCGATGCCGCCGAGCGCTGTCGAGGCGACCGTCGTCGGCGACCAGCGGCGGAAGGAGTGCGGCGCGTAGCGCAGCGAGTAGTCCTCGCGCCTCTCGTCCGCGGCCTGCTTGACATAGGTGCGCTTCGCCGAGGTGGTCTGTGCTGCGGGCCTGGTCTCCGTCGCATCCGTCATGCGAGGGAACGTAGGAGCCTCACATGACGGTTTGTCGCGGTGTGCGGTTGCCGCGCTGTTACGGGCTCAGGCGGCGCATTTCGTCCAGGTGACGGAGGTGCGTCGAGGTGAGGGATGAGGGACGTGAGGGGCCGCGCGTCACTTCACCGGCAGGTGGTAGGTGATCCGGTAGCGGTCCGCCGGGATGACGAGGTCCGCGGTCTCCACCGGCCGGTCGGAGGCGCAGAACGTGCGCGAGACGACGAGCATCGTGTGGCCGGGCACGCCGCCGAGCTCTGCGGTCTCCGCCGCGAGCCCCGGGCGTGAGCCGACCTCTTCGACGACGTTGTCGACGACAATGTCGATCGCCGCCATCCGCTCGACCACGCCGCGTCCGCCGAGCGGGCCCTCCTCGGGCAGCATCACCGGCGTGCGCCCGGTGATGGCCAGCGGCTCCCACGAGACCGACAGCATCATCGGCTCGCCCTCGGTGCGGAAGAGATAGCGGGTGCACATCACCCGGTCGTCGGGCTGGATGCGCAGCCGGGCCGCGATCGCAGACGAGGCGCTCTCCTGCGTGGAGACCGACTCCCATGTGCCCTTGAAGCTCTCGTCGGACTGCTCCTGCCGGAAAGGAGTTGGCCCGTACGAGGGGCGGTAACCCGATCGTGCGATGCTGCGCGGTTCCGGACGCTCCCTTACGTAAGTCCCGGAACCGGACCGGCCCTCCACGAAGCCCTCGGCCATGAGCACCTTGCGTGCTTCGAGCGCGACCGTGTCCGAAACGCCGTAGTCGCGCCGGATACGCGCCTGGGAGGGCAGCCGGGTGTGCGGGGCGAGGACGCCGTCGAGGATCTTCTTGCGGAGGTCGTCCGCGACCCGGAGGTAGGCGGGCTGCTCACCGAATGGCACGTGACCCTCCATGGGGGTTGACCGGCTGCAACAGCTTGACAACGGAACGTCGCCACCCGCAAGCCAAGGCCAAGGCTTCACGATCAGATCGCGCCGGGCCCGAGCTGCGGACAGACACATCCAACTGTCACGCGACCGTCCTACCGGCGCCCAACCGGCCTAGTACGGCGGCGCGCCGAATTGCCGTAAAGAAAAAGGCAAATCACCATAATGATGCGGATGGGTGGCTCTGCGGTTGCCTGCCGCTCCGAACCGACGCGACGTCAACGAAGGGCTCCCTGCCCGTTAGTGGCTGTGGGCCTGCTGGGAGTGCCAATGAGGGACCTATCCACCGCAAAGTGGAGCCATGTCACCCGGAGAGTCCCGGATATGAGGCGGTGTCGGCTCGGCGGTCTGTCCGCTCCGCCACGGCTGGGGGACCTGGTGGTGGCGGAGGTGACCCGAGTCGGTGCCCACGAGCGGCTCGAGGACGCGCACGGCCGGAGGGTACGCCTGCACAAGGGCGACCTCGTGGTGGGTGCGTGCGGCAACCGCTACGCCACCGACTTCTACGAGGGTTATCACCGGCCCGGACCGTCGGCTCACCTGCTCACCGCGGGCGGCGTGATCGGCACGGCCGTCTCCTGGCACACCAGCTGCCCCGTACCGACCGAGCTGGAAGTCCTCGGACCCCTGACCAGTGAGGACGCAGAGCCCATGTCGCTCGAACACTTCGCCAGGCCCAGGCCGCCGGTCCCGCCCGAGGACGTGGTACGCCCGAACCCGCTGGCGCTCGCCGTGGTGGGCTCGTCCATGAACTCCGGGAAGACGACGACCGCGGCGGGTCTGATCAGCGGGTGGGCGCGTGCCGGGCTCATTCCGGGAGCAGCGAAGGTCACCGGTTCCGGCAGCGGCAAGGACCGTTGGACATACATCGACGCGGGCGCACGGCACGTCGTCGACTTCCTCGACTTCGGGATGTCCTCGACCTTCGGCTACCCCACCGACCGGCTGCTGACCACGATGTCCGCCATGCGCGACGCGCTGCTGCAGGACGGCGCCAACGCGATCGTCCTGGAGATCGCCGACGGCCTGCTGCAGGAGGAGACACGACTGCTCGTCAAGTACCTGCCGGCCGTCTGTTCGGGGACGGTGCTCGCCGTCGGCGACGCGCTGGCCGCGCTGGCCGGTGTCGATCTGCTCAAGGAGAGCGGAGTGCCGGTGGTGGCGATCAGCGGTCTCGTGACGGCCAGTCCGCTCGCCGCGCGGGAGACCGCCGCGGTCACCGGGCTTCCGGTGCTCTCCCCGGCGACGCTGGCCGAAGGCGCGGCTCTCGACCTGCTCGCCGACCCCGCACCGCACGCATGATCCGGGTCGCCGCCTACCTGCCGGACGGCCGTCCCGGGCCGGGCCGTCTCGCCGAGGTGGAGCTGGAGGCGACCGTGACCGGGCCCGCCGAGCTGACGCTGCCGCACCTGACGGTGCGCGACGAGCGAGGCGGCGATCTCCTCGACCCTGCAGACACCCTCGTCCAGCCGCCCGCAGCGGGCGGCGGCCCGCTCGCGGGCGCCCAGGCGGACGGCCGGGCGCGGGCGTTCGGCATCACCAATGCCGCGTACCACGCCCGCCGCGCGCTGGACTTCGCCGCCCGGCTGCTGGACCGGCCGCTGCCGCATCTGCTGGTGCGCATCGGGATGCACGATGCGCCCAAGCGCTGGGGCGGCGGCCACTACCGCTTGCCCGGTGCGGCGATGCCCGCCGAGCCGTATGACGTCAGTCCCACGGGTGAAGTCCACCTCGGCGGCGGGCGCACGTTCGTCCACAGCCCCGACGGCTGCGATGCGCGCTACTTCCATGCGCCCGCGCACAACGCGTCGATCGTCTACCACGAGGTCGGCCACCACATCTGCCGCCATACCGCGGACTTCCGGGTCAACAGCTCGCGCCCGCGGGGCGAGCAGCACAACGGCAAGGTCGCGCTCGACGAGGGCACCGCGGACTTCCTCGCCGCGGTGCTGCTCGGCACCCCCGACATCTACGGCTGGCACCGCGGCCACATCCCGCAGTGGGACCCGCGCCGCCGCCGCCTCGACCCCCGCTGGACGATGGCCTATCTGCGTCCCGGCAACGGCGGGCAGGCACACGCCAACGGCACCATCTGGGCCTCCGCCCTGTGGTCGGCGCGCGAGCGGGTGCTGGCGGAAGGCGGCGGCCCCGACGACTTCGGCCGCATGCTGCTGGGCGGCCTGTCGCGGCTGGGCGCGTGCGAAGGGCCGGTCTCCGAGGAACGCGACAGGCGCAACCGCTTCTCCGAACTGCTGCGCGAGCTCGCCGCCGCCGACCCCGCGTTGGCACCCGCGGTCCTCGCCGCCATGGCCGACCACGGCATCTTCCCCGAGGGCCGCAACGCGCACTTGCGCGAACGAATGCGCGCCGGCTCCAACGCGGCGGTGGTGACGTGAGCGACGCACGCGAGCGAGTGCAGGGGGTCCCCACGCGCGCCAGGGGGAGGGCGGCCGAGACCCCGGTCGAGGGGCGCGCCTCCGGCACGACAGGCCGTCCGCGGAAGGCGCGAGCGGGCGTCCGTGACATGAGCCGCCGGCGCGGCGGGGCGAGCGGGGAGGCGGTGAGGGCCCGGGACAGCTCACAGCGGTACCTGTGGCGGTTCCGTGGCTACGGCACTCCCTATCTGGGAATGCTGTCGCTCGGCTTCGGGCTGCGGATCTGCGAGATGGTCGCGGACCTGGCCACGCCGTGGCCGATCGCCGCCGTCATCGACCGCGTGCTCGGGATGCACTCGACGCACAACCCGCTCACCGCGCTCCTCGATGTCTTCGGCACGGACAAGACCGTCATGCTCGCCACCGCCGCCGGTGCGGTGCTGGTGGTGGCCGCGGTCTCGGGCGCGTTCGACTACGTCGGCGACCGGGTGATGAACGGCGTGGGCGAACGGATGAGCGTGGCGATCCGCGCGGACGCGTACGCGCATCTGCAGCGGCTGCCGATGGCGTATCACGACCGGCAGGCGGTGGGCGAGTCGACGAGCCGCATCATCACCGACTGCGGCCGGGTCAAGGACTCCCTTGTCGCGCTGTTCTCCACGCTCTTTCCCGGTCTGCTCTCCGTCACCAGCTATGCCTCGGCGCTGCTCCTGCTGGACTGGCGGTTCGGCCTGATCGGTCTGTTCTGCGTCCCGCTCGTCTTCCTCATCGGGGCCCGCAACCGCCAGTTGGGCCATCGGGCGGCGAAGCGGGAGCGCGAGGCCGAGGGCAAGCTCGCCGCGCTCGTCACCGAGACGCTCAACGGGATCAGGACCGTGCACTCCTTCGGGCGACAGGGGCTGCACGACCAGCGGTTCGCCGCCGAGAGCGATGCGGCGCTGCGCGCGGGGCTCGCCACCACCAAGGTGCAGGCGCTGCGCATTCCGCTCCTGGAGCTTACGACGGCAGGGGGGACCGCGCTGCTGCTGTGGATCGGCGGTTCCGGTGTGCTGCACGGGTGGTGGAGTGTGGGCCAGCTGGTGGTCGCGGTGAGCTATCTGACCGGCATGGTCTCGCCGATCAAGTCGCTGTCGAAGCTGTCGGTCACCTTCGCCCAGGGGCAGGCGTCCGCGGAACGGATCATCGCCATCCTCGATCAGCCGCGCACCGAACCCTGTGCGCCGCAGGGGCTGCCGTTCCGGGCGAGCGGGCGCATCGACTTCAGTGGCGTCGCGATGGCGTACGGAAGCCGTCCGGCGCTGCGTCACCTGGAGGCGACGATCCTCCCGGGGGAACGGGTGGCGCTCACCGGGCCGAACGGCGTCGGAAAGTCGACGGCGCTCTCGCTGATCGCGGGGTTGTACCGGCCCACCCGCGGCCGCGTGCTCATCGACGGGCGGCCGACGACGGCTCTGCCGGAGCAGTGGCTGCACCGGCAGGTCGCGGTGGTGCTGCAGGACACCTTCCTCTTCTCCGGAACCCTCGCGGAGAACATCCGCTACGCGCGGCCGGACGCGGACGACCACGAGGTGGACCGGGCGGCGCAGGCCGCGCTGGTCACCGACTTCGCCCAACACCTCCCCGACGGTCTCGCCACCAGGCTCGGGGACCGCGGCGTCGGCCTGTCGGGCGGTCAGCGCCAGCGGGTCGGCATCGCCCGTGCACTGCTCGCCGACGCGCCCATCGTGCTCCTCGACGAGCCGACGTCAGGGCTGGACGCGGAGGCCGAACGGCTCGTCGTCGGCGCGTTGAGCCGGCTGGTCGCGGGCCGGACGGTGGTGATGACGACGCACCGTCCGGCACTGCTGGAGATGGCGACGCGCGTGGTCCTCCTGGGTGGGCGGGGGACCGCACCCTGCCCCGCCCCGCAGTCGGGCGTCACAGCGGGCGGCCTCCCGCGCTGAGCCGGCTGAGTCGGCTGAGTCGGCTGAGTCGGCTGAGTCGGCTGAGTCGGCTGAGCTGGCTGATTCCTCGTCAGCGCTCCGCGTGTGATACGGCGATGACCTCCTTGCGGAAGAACGCCGGGCGGACGAACTGGTAGATCACCATCAGCACCACGCCGAGCACCAGCGACCCGATGCCGATGACGGACACGCCGCCGGTCTTGCCGAGGAGCGGGAGGTCGATGACCGTCTGGCCGTAGCTGGGGTCGGCGTAGATGTCGAAGGCGGCGTAGCAGAAGAAGAACAGCAGCATCGCGCCGCCGAGGAAGGGGAACAGACCCTTCATCAGGAAGTCGCGGGTGCTGCGGGTGAGCACCTTGCGGAAGTACCAGACGGACGCGAAGCCGGTCATGCCGTAGTAGAACGCGATGCCGAGGCCGACCGAGGAGATCGAGTCGGTGAGCACGTTTTGGCTGACCATCGTGAGCAGCACGTAGAAGACGATCGAGACCAGGCCCATGCCGACCGTCGACCACGTCGGGGTCAGGTAGCGGCTGTGGACGCGGGCGAAACGGTCCGGGATCGCCTTGTACACGGCCATCGACAGCGTGGTGCGGGCGGTCGGCAGGATCGTGGTCTGGGTGGAGGCGGCCGAGGAGGTGAGCACCATGAAGACGAGCAGCTTGGCGAGGAACCAGCCGAGGCCGCTGGTGCCGAAGATCTGGGTGCCGAGACCGGAGAGCACGTCGCCGGAGTTGGCCGGGTTGGCGAGGCCGTTGCCCTTGGTGCCGACGCCGGCGAAGGACTGCGCCGAGGTGGAGACCAGCGCGTAGATCAGGAGCAGGACGACGGTGGAGATCACGGCGGCGCGGCCGGGGGTGCGCTCCTTGTCGGCGGTCTCCTCGTTGACGGAGACGGCGCTGTCCCAGCCCCAGTAGATGAAGATGGCCGCGAGCACGCCCTGGGTGAGGGTGCTCACCGAGCCGAGGTGGAACGGGTTGAACCAGGACGCGGCGATGTGCAGCGAGCCGGCCGGGCCGTGGCCCGCGTACACCTTGTACAGGGCGACCACCGCCATCAGCGCGAGCATCGCTATCTCGATGGTGAGCATCCAGCGCTGCAAGGCGGCGGAGACCTCGATACCGATGTAACAGATCCAGGTCATCAGCACGATCCACACCACACCGGCGACCGTCGTCCACAGGGTGTTGTTGGCGAGGCCGTGGAGCCCGACGAGCTGGAAGCCGTACTGGCCGGCGATCTGTGCGAGGTTCGCCATGACGATCACGTCGGCGATGATGATGCCCCAGCCGCCCATCCATCCGGTGCGCGGCCCGAAGGCGCGGGCGCCCCAGGTGAAGGTGATTCCGCAGTCGGGGTCGACGGCGTTGAGCTCCTTGAACGCGGTCGCGGTGAGCCAGATCGGGATGAACGCCAGAATGATCACGATCGGTGTCTGCAGGCCGACACCGGCGACGATGAGGCCGAGCGTGGCAGCCAGGCTGTAGGCGGGGGCCGTCGATGCCAGGCCGATGGCGATGGACGACACCAGGCCGAGGGCGTCGCCCTTGAGGCCCTTGGCTGCCGGCGCCTGCGCCGGATGGTGGTCAGTGGCCGCCACTGGCGACGTACGGTCGGGTACAGCGGTCATGGGTAACCTCGCACGATCTTCGGTTTCGGTTGCGAAATCGAGAGATCACCACGGTTCCAGTTGCAAAAATCCGTCGGTGATGTGGGGCACACCATGACATCGGACCGCGGCCCACGGAACCCTTCAACGGCTGGAAAACGGAAGGCGACATCACTTCTTTACCTGGCTGGAACTGTCTCGCGCGGCTATGCGACGTTTTGTCCATAATGCGGCCTATTGGTGCGGTTTCGTTGGTGATTGAGGGATGAATTTTTTCGATCGGCCTCCAGCGCTTTTCGAAGCCGGGCAGCAGACCGTGATAGACCCCATCTCCCTACTGTTTCCACGGCCGAACGGCGGTGTTGCTTTTCAGATCAGCTGCGATGGTCGGATTTGGGTGCGGATTCCGTTGCCAAGAGGGGGTTGACGCGTCCTTAACAGCGGTTGTCTCATGACGGCGCGGGAGCGATCGAGCAACCCTTGAACGAGCTGTACGGAGGCGATACCGCTCCCCGCGTAGCCTTGCCGACCGAGCCCCTGGACGACCCCATGACCGAGATACTGCGCCCGGCCGAGGCCGCCCCCGCCGACTCCGCCGCCACCTCGCCGACACCGACGAAGCTGACACGCTCCATTGGCGTGGTCGGCGGAACGCTCCTCACGCTCTCCTGCCTCACCCCGGCCTCCACGCTCTTCGTGATCGTGCCGGGCTCCTTCGCCACGCTGGGCACCGGCACCGCGCTGACCCTCGTGATCGCCGTCGTGCTCTGTGTCGCCGTGGCCTTCTGTTACTCCGAACTCGGCACCCTCATCCCGAGCGCCGGCGGCGAGTACGCCATGGTCGGCACCCTCACCGGCCGCTTCTCCGGGTGGCTGGTCTTCATCCAGGCCCTGATCGTCGTCATGATCGTCCCGCCGATCATCGCGCTCGGCACGGCCCAGTACCTGGCCCCGATCGCCAATATCGACCCGAAGGTGATGGGGGCCGCGGTGATGCTGCTCGCCACCGTGATGGGCCTGCTCGATCTGCGCGCCAACGCCTGGATCACCGGCATCTTCCTCGTCCTCGAAGTGATGGCGTGCGCCGTCGTCTCCGTCCTCGGCTTCAGCCACGCCCACCGCCCGGCGTCCGTGCTCCTGCATCCCGTGATGGACGGCGGTCACGGAACCAGCGCACCGGTGACGGCCGGAGTGATGATCACCGGACTCGCGGCGGCCCTCTTCATCCTCCAGGGCTTCTCCACCGCCGTGTACCTCTCGGAGGAGATGGAGAACCCGCGCCGCACGGTCGCCCGTACCGTGCTGTGGACGCTGGGCATCGGCGCCGCCGTCATCATGGTCCCGGTCGTGGCCATCACCCTCGGCGCGCCCAGCCTTAACACGCTCGGCGGCGGCGACATCGCCGGAATGGTGCAGCAGTGGAGCAACTCCACGGTCGGCACCTTCATCAGCCTCGCGATCGCGCTGGCGATCATCAACGCGGCGATCGTCATGGTGATCCAGAACTCCCGCGTCCTCTACGCCTCGGCCCGGGACAACACCTGGCCGGCACCGGTCAACCGGGCGCTGTCCAGCCTCAGCAAGCGCTTCGGCTCCCCCTGGATCGCCACCCTCGCCGTCGGCGTCCCCGGCGCGGTGCTCTGCTTCGTGCCCGTCGACACCCTCAACGGCGTCACCGGTGTGGCCGTCGCCGCGCTCTACGCCTTCGTGACGCTGGCCGCGCTCGCCGCCCGCCGTGGCCCCCACAAGCAGCGCGCGGACGTGTGGCGGATGCCGCTGTGGCCGGTGGTCCCGGCGCTGCTGCTCGTCGCGCTGATCTGGGTGCTGACCCAGCAGACCGGCAGCGACCTGGTGATCACCGCCTCCATCACGGCCGTGGCCGCGCTCTACTGGCTCTTCTACCTGCGGCCGCGCTCGGCCACGCACTGGGTGATCACCGTCCCGGAGGAAGAACTCCCCTCCTGATTCCGGATCCCGGGCCCCTGATGCACCCCCGCCGACGCCTTCAGGCAAGGAATTGCGCTCCTGGGCGGGGGTGCATCAGGAATGAGTGGTGGGAGATGTTCCAGGCGTAGGCGCCCGCCATCGCGAAGACCACCCGATCGGCGGCGCGCAGCCCCGCCGCCGGGACCCGCCGGGCCAGCACGTCCTTCGGCGTGCACAGCTGACCGGCGAGGGTGACGGTGTCCGTGGTGACCGCGGGCCGGGGCCAGGGGTGCGGCCAGGTCTCGACGGGCAGCACCGTGAACGGCTGGTCGTGGCCCCGCGCGGCGGGCGTGCGCATGTGGTGGGTCCCGCCGCGCACCACCGCGAACTCCTCACCGTGGCTGCGCTTCACGTCGAGCACCACCGTCACGTACCAGCCGCAGTACGCGGTCAGCGCCCGGCCCGGTTCGATGCGCAGCCGCAGGCCGGGGCGGCGGCACAGGATGCGAGCGAGGCCGGTGCCGAAGACCGTCCAGTCGAAGCGGGCCGCCGGATCGGTGTAGTCGACCGCCATGCCGCCGCCGACGTTCACCTCGTCGAGGCGGATGCGGTGGCGCTCGGCGAGGCGTGTCGTCCAGTCCACGAGGCGTTCCGCCACCGCGAGCTGGGCCGTCGGGTCCAGGCCGCTTGCCAGGTGGGCGTGGATGCCGCACAGCCGCAGCCGGCGGCATTCGGGCGAGGCGAGGAGCGCAAGGCAGGCGTCGATGCCGGCGGGGTCGAGGCCGAAGGCGGTCGGCCGTCCGCCCATGGCGAGCGGAACCGGGCCGAGCGTCCCGTCGACGAGCGGCAGGTTGACGCGCAGGAGCACGTCGACGTCCTGGCCCTGGCGGGCGGTCTCGGCGGCGAGCAGACGCAGCTCGTGCTCGCTCTCCACGTGGACGCGCACCGCGTCGAGTCCGACGGCACGCGCGATCTCGTCCGCGGTCTTGCCGGGGCCGCCGAAGGCGAGCGGCGCACCCGGTACGGCCTTGCGAACGTGGGCGAGCTCGCCGCCCGATGAGACCTCGTAGCCGCAGACGAGGCCGGCGAGCGCGGTGAGGATCTCGGGTTCCGGGTTGGCCTTCGCCGCGTAGTACAGCTCGACGCCGTCGGGGAGCGCGGCGCGCACCGCGGCGGCGTGCTCGCGCAGCGCGGCCAGGTCGTAGACGTAGACGGGCAGTTCGCCGGGGCCGAGGGCGGCGACAAGGCTGCGGACGGCCGGTGTCATCATCGGACGCTCCAAGCGGTGATCACCTCGTGGGCCAGCGGGGAGGGCAGGAGGACGTAACCCGCCTCGCGGTCGGCGCGGCGCTCCCAGCGGGTGAGCAGATTGGCCTTGGCGGGCAGCGGCACACCGGCGAGCAGGGCCCGCAGCCGGGGAGAGTAGCCGTGCTCGTCGCCGAACTCCCGCAGCACGTCCCGTACTTCGGCCCACAGCGCGGGTTCGAGCCGGGGGTGGAGGTCGGCGAGAGCGGCGAGCATTTCGGCGGCGTTGTTGACGAGCAGGCAGTAGACGACCCGGTCCCAGCCGCGCTGCGCGTCGTACGTCATCGCGCCTGCCACGTCGGCGGGGAGCGCGGCGAGGGTGCGGGCATGGCGCTCGGCGAGCAGCTTGGTGCCTTCGAGATCGCGGAAGAGCACCTGGCGCGGCATGCCGCCGTCGTCCACGGCGATCAGCACGTTCTGCAGGTGGGGTTCGAGGACGATGCCGTGGCGGGCATGGGCATCGAGCACGGGCGGGAGCAGCAGCCGCAGATAGGCGGCCCACCAGTCGAGTGCGGCCTGCGGGTCGTCCGATGCGGCGCCGAGGAGGCGCGAGATGTGGGCGGAGCCGGTCGGGTACTCGTCGGCGACGGCGGCGGCGAGCAGCGGAGTGAGGCCGGGGTGCACGGCGCTGTCGAGCCCGTCGCGGACGATGACGCCGAAGCCCTCGAGGAGCGAGGTGTCGAGCAGGCCGTCGGATCCTGGGACGGCGAGGCTGCGGTAGGCGGGTTCGCGGAGCATGGCGCTGCCGGGGAAGCGGGCGGTCAGCTCGTCGAGGGCGGGAGCGAGCAGGCGGGTGAGGGCGACGGCCCCGGTCAGTTCATAACGGGCGTTCTTGCGCAGGCAGTTGGTGATGCGCACATTCAGGCTGAACTTGAGGAAGGTGTCGTCGCCGTGGAGGGTGCGCACGGAGGCGGTCGGGGTGAAGGGCACACCGCTTGTGCCGAGGTCGAGCACGTCACGTCGGGCGATGGCGGCGCGCAGCAGCGGATGGTCGCGCAGCAGCGCGTACTGCCAGGGGTGGGCCGGGAGCAGTCGGTAGCCGTCGGGCACCGGGCGGAGCCGGTCGAGCACGGCGTCGGCTCCCGGGGTCGCGGTCTCGCCCGCGACGAGCGGGGCGCGGACGGCGAGGTGACGCAGCGGGAAGGCGGCGCGGGTCTCAGGGGCGTAGGCAGCCCAGAGGTCGCGGTCCGCGGAGCGCGCCTTGGGGGTGGGGTGGAAGCGGTGGCCGAAGACGAGCGACTGCTCGGATTCCAGATAACGGTCGACGGAGGCGTCCGCGTCGGCGCGGGCGGCGAGCGCGGTGGCGACGCCGTCATGGCTGGAGGCGAGTTGCCCGGCGAACTCGTCGTTGCTGCGGCCGGTGCGCAGGGTGAGCTCCTGCTGCACATGGTCGGCGAGGCGGCGCCAGTCGATCTCGGCCCAGCCGTGCGTTCCTTCCTGCTCCACCGGGCCGGTGAAGCGGTGAGCGCCCAGCAGCGAGGTGCGGCGCAGGGCGACGCGCAGCAGCACACCACGGCGTGGCAGGCGCACCAGCAGATGGCCGTCGTCGACGGTGGTCTGGTGCTCGGGCCCGGACATCTCGCGCAGCAGGCAGTTGAGCAGGGTGTGCGCGACGGCTTCGTCGGCGGTGGGGAGGGTGACGGGGTGGACGGCGGTGGCCGGGGAATTCGGCATCAACGGCTCCGGCGGATGCGGTGGAGTACAGGGGTGAGAACGGGGGTGAGGAGTGCGTGAGCGCGGCCGCGAGGGCCACGGCTGCTCCGGCGGCTATCGGAGCGGCAGCCCCTGTCGCGTCGGCACCGACGGCGGCGACGAGACCGGCGAGGACGGCTCCGCCCTTGGAGACGAACTCCAGCGAGCCGAACATCCGGCCCGGCGGCCGTCCGCGCGCCGCTTCGGAGGCGAGCAGCGACAGGCCGACGAGGCCGAGCGTCATCCCGGCGCCGAGCACCAGCCGTGCGGCGGTGAAGGCAGGCAGCGATCCGGCGACGTCGTGCCCCGCGAGTCCGGCGGCGACCAGCGCGAAGCCGAGGACCATGCCCGTGCGCGGCCGGGTGCGCAGCGCGCGGTGCGCGGGCGCCGCGAGCAGCAGGTAGCACAGGTGCGGCAGGGCGAAGAGGCTCCCGGAGACGGCGCCGGAGACCCCGGGGATGCGCTGCTGCACCAGTTCGATGAGGTACGGATAGGAGATCACGGTCGAGAAGACGAACGCGAACTCCAGGGCGTAGAGGGTCAGCAGCTTCGACCGCGGTACCGGCGCAGCGTCGTGCACGGTGTCGTCCCCGGGCGCCGTCCCCTGTGTCTCGGGCAGCAGCGCGAGCAGCCCGGCGGCGGCGAGCGGCAGCACGGCGAGCAGCGCGTACTGGCGGTGTGGCGAGAGCCACGGCGAGAGCGCGCCGACGACGACGGGCGCGGCGACCAGCGCCGCCCGTGCGCTGCCCTGCATGAGGGTGAGCGCCCAGGACAGGCGCTGGCCGGCGAGGGCCGCAGCCAGATACCCGTTGGACGCGGCGAAGGTACCGCCGAGCAGCCCTTGGAGCATGAGCGCCGCGGTGAAGGCGGGGAGGCTGTCCGCGGCGCCGGCGAGCAGGAAGGAGAGGGTCAGCCCGAGTTGGGCGCGCAGCAGGAGCCGTTTGCGGCCGAACCGGTCGGCGAGGCGTCCCCACAGCGGCGCGCCGAGGGCGGCGAAGACCGTGGGGACGACATAGAGCAGCCCGGCCCAGTGTGCGTGCGGGTCGCCGAGCTCGGGCAGGATCACCGTGAGATAGGGCGGCAGGCCGAGGGCCGCGAAGGACGCGACGAAGTAGCACGCGGCCACGACATGCACCTGACGGCGGCCGAGCCCGGTGGTGGCCCGGGTGCGGACCAGGGCGCGGGGACGGAGCTGCGGGAGCGCCTTCATGACGCCCCGCCTGGCCGCAGGTAGTTGGGCCCGTTCGTGTAGTGCTTGTTGATGTCGGCCGCGCCGGAGCGCTCCTTGGTGAGCAGGGAGCCGGCGCTCACCATGGCCTTGACGGGCAGTCGTTCGGCGTCGAGCACTCGTTCGCGCAACACGTCGCGCGGCTGCGGATCGAGCCGTTCGACGGCCTCGGTGAGCCGTTCCCGTACCAGGCGCAGACCCGAGGCGAGCGGGGCCCGGCCGTGCCGGTCGAGCCCGAAGGCGTACGCGCCGGCGCACAGATGGAGGGTGATGGTGGTGAACAGGTCAGCGAGCGGGGCGTCGCCCTCGGTGAAGATGCGGGCGTCGTCGAACTCCACACCGTCGGGGGTAGGTTCGCCGAGCCGCTCGTGCAGCCGTCGTGCGTTGATCCGCGGACCGTCGTTGTCCTTGAGTACCAGGCGTACGCCCCCCGCCGCGGCAGAGGGCACCTCCCGCCGAAGGCTGGGGGAGGCCGATGTCACGGTGTCGAAGGCGAGCTGGATGTTCTGCTGGTGGGATTCGAGGGCGATGCCGTAGCCGAAGAGCGTCGTCTGCCAGTCGAAGAGCAGGGTGAGGACGGCATCGAGGAGGGCGAGCGGATCACCGCCGTAGAAGCGGTCGGCGAGGTGGTCGATGACGAGCAGGCCGTCCGGAGCCCGGGCGAGCAGTGCGGCCATCGGGACGATCGCGGACTCCTCCAGACCGGGCGGAAAGGCGCGCAGCAGCACGGCGAGCAGTTCGTGGCCGGCGTGGGCGTAGGTGGTCTCGTCGGCGAGCAGCACGCTGCCCTTGAACCGCGGCTCCCGGTCGATGACCGCTGCCAGCAGCCGGTGACATGCGGCGCCGTCGACGAGCGTGCCGGGTTTGATGCTGCGGCGGTTCCGCAGCCCGAGGGTGGCGGTGGCGAGCGGCAGTTTGAGGTGGACGCACGGGTCGTCCGCGAGCGCGCCGGTGCGCATCGACAGGGTAGGGACGAGGTCGAGGTGCGGCTGCTCGCAGGGGCGGTCCTGGCCGTAGAGTCCGGCTTCGCGCAGTGCCTCCCCCAGCTCGCGGTCACCGGTGAGCGGGTGGACGGGCAGTGCGAAGCGTTCGCCGTCGGGCCGCGGCCACCAGGCGGGGAACTGACCGGCCGTGGTCACGGCCCGGCGGGGAAGGGTGATCCAGCGCGGCCGGTAGCGAGGGTGGAACTCCGGGGCGTAGCAGCGCAGTTGCTCCGGGACCAGCCCGGTGCGGCCGCGTGCCGTGGGGTAGACGGGGTGGTCGAGGCGGGCGGCGAGCGCGTCGTGGGCGAGGCTGCCGCAGTGGCCGCGCCAGGCGGAGGTGTCGCTCCCGTAGGCGGTGGCGAGCCGCACGAGCACCTCGTCACGGGTCCGGTCGTGAAGCCGCATCGTCGCCAGCGTCTGGCGGCACTCCTCGGCGAAGGCGGCGAAGCCTGGCCGGTCCTGCGGTGGTGCGTGCTCGCGCAGGGCGTCGAGGACGTCGTCGCAGGTGGTGAGGGTGGTGGCGGCGGGCTCGCGGCGCAGCAGCGGGAGCCGCGCGGTGTACGCGGCCTGGAAGCCGTCCTCGGTCACCGGCAGCAGCAGGGCCCCACCCCCGCCTTCCGCGAGCCGCAGCCACAGCCCGTCCGGCCTCTGCTCCGGCGTGGTCCGGCTGCGCAGTCCGACGACGTCCTCGCGCAGCAACGCGCCCAGCACCCGCAGCACCAGCTCCTGCTCGGCGCTCACGGCGTGATCTCCCAGCGCTCAGCAGCCAGGAACCCCTCGACCGCGCGGTCGATCGCGTCCTGGTCGCGGCCGGTGGCACGCAGCACCCCGAGATAGTCGCGGTTGGTGTGGTGCAGCTCGTGCCGCTCGCCGACCGGCCTCAGCGGCCGGTAGGTCAACTCGACACCGTCGACCGTCAGATCACGGCGCTGCGGAGCCGACGTGAGCGTTCCCGCACGGTCGGCGTACGGGTACTCCAGGCGCGCCCTGCCGTCGGTGCGCGCGCCGAGCTCGGCGGGCAGGGGCTCGCCCAGGTGGGTGCGCAGGACGTGCTCGAAGAGCGGGATGCCGAGGAGCCGGGCGAGCAACAGGTCGCAGTGGTCGCCGATGGCACGGTAGTTGACCTCGATGATGCGCGCGCGGCCGTCGTGGACGACGAACTCGGTGTGGCAGGCGCCGAAACCGACGCCGAGCGCGTCAAGTTGCCGCAGCACCTGGCCGACGGCGGGGTGCGGGAGCTCGGGTTCGGGCACGAAGGTGAGGCGTTCCTCGATGAAGTACGGGGGTGGTGACAGCTCGGTACGGAAGCCGCCGAGCATATGGCGCCAGCTGCCGTCGCCGAGCGTTTCCAGGGTGTGGAGCTCGCCCTGGAGGAACTCCTCCACCACCAGTGGCGCCCCTTCGCGCCGCTGCCTGATCTCCTTGCAGCGCAGCCGGAGTTCGGTGCCGTCCGCGACGAGCACGACGTCCTCGCTGGCCACGCCCTCGCGCGGTTTGACCACGCAGGGATAGGGCACGTCGAGGGCGAGCAGCCGGGCGGTGTCCTCGCCGGGGGCGAGCTCCGCCGACCACACCGTGTCGGCGCCGCAGGCCGCGAGGTGGCGGCGCAGCTGCGCCTTGTTCTTGGTGCGCAGTGCGGCCCTCCAGTCCTTGCCGGGCAGCCCGAAGTACTCGGCGGCGAGGGCGGTCTGAGTCTGCAGGTGGTCGCTGTTGCTGAACACCGCGTCGGGCGCAGGGCGGCGGGAGATCTCGCCGATCACCTCGCGCAGGTCGCGGACGTCGCATTCGACCACCTCGGCTCCGCAGCCGCGGTGCGGTTGCGCGTCGTGGGTGAGGACGGTGACGTCGAGGCCGAGGCGGCCGGCGGCGGGCAGGAATCCTTCGGTGACGGAGTCGGTCGGGTTGAGGGCGAGCAGGTAGAGGCGCACGGGCAAGCCCCTTTGCGGTCAGGAGGGTGAGGGGTTGATATCGGTGTGGAGGGCGGTCAGTGCGGCAGCGGCACGTCCGCCGCCCTGGCCACGTCGGCGAGCATCCCGTCTGCCGCCTGGACGCCGATGCCGGACATCCACGTCTCGTCGGGCACGTCGAAGACCTTGTGGTTCTTCACGGCGCTCATGCCGCGCCAGACCGGATTGGACTCCTCCTGCTGCTGCTCGGACGCGTCCTTGACGTCGGCGACGGTGACGAAGACGAGGTCGGCGTCGGCCTTGTCGATCTCCTCCGGGCTGACGTTCGTCATCGAGTCGTCGACGTTCTGCGAGGGCGGTCGTCGTAGGCCTATGTCGCTGAGCACGGTGCCGCTGAAGGACGCCTTCTGGTAGAGGCGGGTGGGGCCGTTGTTGAAGCGGACTACGGAGGCGGTGGGCATGGTGCCGCCGTACTTCTTCCTGATCTCCGCGCCGAGTTCGTGCGCCCGCTTCTCGTAGCCGGCGACCAGCTGGTCGGCCTGGTGCTCGCGGCCGAGCGCCTTGGCGTAGAGGCGGAAGTTGGCCTTCCACGGTTCGCCGGTGGTCTCGGCGAAGACGGTCGGGGCGATCGCGTCGAGCTCGTTGTAGATCTTCTCGTGCCGGACCTTGGAGGAGATGATCAGGTCGGGGTGGAGCGAGGCGATCAGCTCCAGGTTGGGCTCCATCATGGGGCCGACGTCCTTGGTGCCCTTCACCTCGTTCTTCAGGTAGGTGGGGAATCCGCCCTCGGTCTTCATGTGCGGGGCGACGGCGCCGACGGGGGTGATGCCGAGCGCGGTGACGTCGTCGAGCTCTCCGGTGTCGAGGGCGATGACACGCTGCGGTCTGCTTTTGATGGTGGTGCTGCCGATGGCGTGCCGGATGGTGACCGGGAAGCCGGAGCCGGGTGCGGCGTCGGCGGAGGATGCGCCGTCGGTGCTGCCGCACGCGGCGAGCAGGGTGGCGGAGACGGCGGTTGCGAGGAGGACGGCGGTCGCGCGCCGGATGCGCAGTGCGGTGTGACGCAGAACCATCGGGTGGCTTTCTCTCGGCGTTCTCTTACGGAGGTTTCTTTCGGGGGGTGGGGATCAGGCGCGCGCGGCGGCGCGGCGGGCGCGGGCCCGCGGGATGACCAGCGGGGTGCCGGTCTCGGGGTCGGGCACCACTTGGCAGGGCACCTTGAAGACGGATTCGACGAGTCCGGCGTCGAGCACGTCGCCGGGAGGTCCGGCGGCCGCGAGCCGGCCGCCGTCGAGCACCACGAGGTGGTCGGCGTAACGGGCCGCCTGTCCGAGGTCGTGCAGCACCATGACGACGGTGCGGCCGGCCTGTTCGTGCAGTTCGGTGACCAGGTCGAGCACGTCGAGCTGATGACGCAGGTCGAGGAAGGTGGTCGGCTCGTCGAGCAGCAGCAGCTCGGTCTGCTGGGCGAGGGCTAGGGCGATCCAGGCGCGCTGGCGCTGGCCGCCGGAGAGCCGGTCGACGGGCTGGTCGCGCAGCCGGTCGGTGCCAGTGCGGGCGAGTGCCTCCTCCACGGCCGCCTGGTCCGTCGCCGACCAGGGGCTGAGCAGCCGCTGGTGGGGGTGGCGGCCGAGGCGGACGAGGGCCTCGACGGTGATCGCCTCCGGGGTGACGGGGGACTGCGGGAGCAGACCGAGGCGCCGGGCGAGGGCACGTGCGGGCATCCGGTGGATGTCGGCGCCGTCGAGAGTGACCGTTCCCTCGGACGGGTCGAGTAGCCGTGTCAGACCGCGCAGCAGGGTGGACTTGCCGCAGGCGTTGGGGCCGACGATCGCGGTGACGGCGCCGCCGGGCAGGGCCAGGTCGAGGCCGTCGACGACGATCCGGCTCCCGTAGCGCAACTGGAGCCCGTGCGCTGCCAGCTGGTTGTCGGCTGTCGTGCTCATGCGGTGCTCCTGCGGCTGGTTCGGTGCCGGTACGGCAAGTTGCTCTGACGGATCATCAACACCAGCAGCCAGGGCGCGCCGAGCGTCGCCGTGACGACTCCCACCGGAAGCCCCGGCACCGGCAGCAGGTGCTGCACGACCAGATCGGAACCGGTGAGCAGCACGGCACCGGTGAGCGCGGACAGCGCGAGCATGCCAGGGGTCGGCGGCCCTGCGAGGTGGCGGACGAGGTGCGGCACGGCCAGCGCGACGAAGCCGACCGGTCCGGTGATGGCGGCGGCGAGCGACGCCAGTGCCACGGCGACGAGCAGGAGTTGGAGGCGGGCTGCGGAGGGGCGCAGCCCGAGGCCGCCGGCGGAGTCGTCGCCGAGGTCGAGTACGGCGAGGCGCCGATGCAGGAGGAATGCGGCGGCGAGCGCCACGGCGACCGCTCCCCCGGCCACGGAGACCTCGGCCCACGTCCTCCCGTACAGCGAACCGGTGGTCCATTGCACCGCGGAGTCGGCCAGCTCCGTCGGGAAGGTGACGACCATGAAGTTGACGGCGGCGGCGAGCCCGGCCTGCACGGCGAGTCCGACCAGGACCAGACGCGTGACCGACAAGCCCGAGCGCCAGGCGAGCAGCCCGAGCAGCAGGGAGGCGAAGAGCCCGCCGCCGAGCGCGGCCACCGGGATCAGCGGCTGGGCGGCCCCGGTGGCGAGCACGGCGACCGCACCGAAGGAGGCGCCGCCGGTGACCCCGACGACGTCGGGCGAGGCGAGGGGGTTGCGGGCGAGGCGCTGCAGCAGCGCTCCGGCCACCGCGAGCCCGGCGCCCGCGACGATCGCGGCGGCCGCCCGGGGTGCGCGGAACTGCTGGACCACGAGCACGTCACCGGCGTTGCCGAGCCCGGCCAGGCTGCGGAGCGCAGCGAGCGGGGACATCGGATACTCGCCGATCGCAAGTCCGGCGGTGGCGAGGGCGAGGAGGACGGCGGCGGCCACCGCGCACAGCACCTGCGTCCTGCGCCGGCCGGCGGCCCGGCCGCTCATCGGGCCGCCTTCCGGGCGAGGAGCGCGAGCAGCGGCGAGCCGAGGAACGCGGTGACGATGCCGACTTCGAGCTCCGACGGCCGGATCACGACCCGGCCCAGCACGTCGGCGCCGAGCAGCAGCAGCGGTCCGGCGACGAGACAGCCGGGCACCAGCCGGCGGTGGTCGGCGCCGAGCCCGAGCCGCACCAGATGCGGGGCGGCGAGCCCGACGAACGACACCGGCCCGGCGACGGCGACCGCGCCGGCGGCGAGCAGCACCACGGCGACCGCTCCCGCGGTGCGGACCCGAGCGACGGGCACGCCGAGCGCCTGCGCCGTCTCGTCGCCGAGCGCAAGGGCGTTGAGCGCGGGGGAGACGGCGAAGGCGAGGACGAGTCCGGTGCCGATGAATGGCAGCATCGGCAGCAGGACGTCGAAACCGCGCCCCTCGATCGAGCCGGCGAGCCAGAAACGCGCTTCGTCCAGGGTGCGTTGGTCGAGCAGCATCACCGCCGAGGTCCAGGAGGTGAGGACCGCGGCGAGCACGGTGCCGCCGAGCGCGAGCCGTACGGGGTCGAGGTCGCTCCTGCCTCCCCACGACCCCCTCCCCATGGAGAGGGCGGCGAGCGCGGCGAGCGCCGCGCCCGCGCAGGCGAACCAGACGTACTCGACGGGTCGGGTCAAGTGCAGCACGTAGATGGCGGTGACGACGGCGAGGCCCGCACCGGCGTTGACACCGAGGGTGGTCGGCGAGGCGAGCGGGTTGCGCGTGATGCCCTGGGCGACCGCTCCGGCCACGCCTAGGGCGGCGCCGACGACGAGACCGACCGCGGTACGCGGCAGCCGCAGCCCGGTGACGACTGCCGCGTCGGGACCGTGGCCGATGCCGAAGAGTGCATCGAGGACCGACGGCAGCGAAACCGCCCGTGCGCCGAGCGCAAGGCTCAGCGCGGCGCAGACAACGAGCCCGCAGACTCCGGCGAGGAGCAGCAACATCCGTCGTACGACGGGGACTTGAGGCGGGGACGGTGTCGCCGTGCGCGAGGGTGGTTCGGCCGTGAGCACGCGATCAACTTAGGTTAGGCATACCTAAGCTTGTCAAGTCGGCGGGTCACTCCGCCGAGCCGTACGGGCTTCGCCCCTCCCGGATTACCTCGGCCATGCGCCCCAGGTACGACTGGACGGCCGAGTGCAGCCCGTGCCCGTAGCTCACCCGGGCCACTCCCAGCGCGGCCAGTTCGGAGAGCGGCGGCGAACCCGGCCGGAACAGGACGTTCACCGGGGCCTCGATCTCCTTGACCAACGCGCCGATCAGCTCCGGGTCACCGACGCGGATCGGGTAGACGCAGTCCGCCCCGGCAGCGGCGTACAGCCTCGCACGGCGCACCAGGTCCTCCCGCTCGTCGGCGGGGAGGTCGACGCGGGCGTTGATCACGAGCCCGGTCCCGGCCTCGATGGCCGCGGCCCGGACCGCGGCGAGGAACTCGGCCTGTTCGTCCGCGTCGATCAGCTCGCCGGTCGGCGGGTGGCTGTCCTCCAGGTTGCAGCCGACGGCACCGGCCGCGGCGAGTCGCTCCACCAGCTCCGCGGGGCGCATGCCGTAGCCCCGCTCCATGTCGGCGGTGACGGGCAGGTCGACGGCGCGCGCGATCCGGGCGACGGCACCGAGCACCTCGGCGGCGGGCGCGGCCTCGCCGTCCGGGTAGCCGAGCGCCGGAGCCACCGCGGCGCTGCCGGTGGCGATGACGGGGAATCCGGCGGCCTGGACCGTACGGGCCGAGGCCGCGTCCCACACGTTGGGCAGCACGAGCGGCTCGCCGGGCCGGTGCAGTGCGCGCAGCGCCGCGGCCTTGTCCGCGATGTCGCCGATGTCGTCGATGGTTGCGATGGTTGTCATGGCTACGACCCTATGCCGCCAATGGACCGTCACTATGGTCCACTCAGCAGCCGTTCACCTGGGCCATCAGGCCGCGGCCCGGCCGTAGTCCGGCTGCGCCCCGACGGCCGGCGGCGGTGACGGCAGGCCCTGTTCGGTCCAGATCGTCTTGCCGGTGGGGGTGTAGCGCGTGCCCCAGCGCTGGGTCATCTGCGCGACGAGGAAGAGCCCGCGCCCGCCCTCGTCGTCGGTTGCCGCGTGGCGCAGATTCGGCGCGGTGTGGCGGGTGTCCGACACCTCGCAGATCAGCGTCCGGTCGCGGATCAGCCGAAGGTGGATCGGGCCCGCGGCGTGCCGGATCGCATTGGTCACCAGCTCGCTGACGATCAGTTCGGTGGTGAAGGCCAGTTCGTCGAGCCCCCAGTCGGCGAGCTGTCCCATGGCCTTGGTGCGGGCGCTGCCGACGACGGCTGGATCGGCGTCCAGTTCCCACACGCCGATCTGGGCCGCGCCGAGCACCCGCGTTCTTACCAGCAGCAGCGCGGCGTCGTCCGCGGCAGGCCGCGGCGGGGCGATGCCGAGCGCCTCGTCGCACAGCTCCTCCAACGGCCGCCGGTGCTGGGCGAGTACGCCGACGAGCCGGGCCAGGCCGCGCTCGATGTCGGTGCCGCCGTCGGAGTCACGGGTCTCGACGAGCCCGTCGGTGAAGAGCGCGAGCAGGCTGCCCTCGGCCAGTTCGAGGTCCCGGCTTTCGAACGGCAGCCCGCCGAGGCCGAGTGGAGGGCCCGGCGGCAGGTCGGGGAAGGTGACCGAGCCGCCGGGGTCGACGACCGCGGGCAGCAGATGCCCGGCGCGCGCCAGCCTGCAGCGACGGGAGACCGGGTCGTACACCGCGTACAGGCAGGTCGCGCCGACGATTTCGTCGTCCGCTTCTTCGCCTGCGTCGCCGGTGGCCTCCGCCGCCTCCTCCGAGCGCGCGACGATCAGGTCGTCGAGGCGCGCCAGCAGCTCGTCGGGGGCGAGGTCGAGGTTGGCGAGCGCGCGCACGGTCGCGCGGAAGCGCCCCATCCCGACCGCCGCGCGCAGTCCGTGCCCCACGACGTCCCCGACGACGAGTCCGACGCGGGCGCTGGAGAGCGGGATGACGTCGAACCAGTCGCCGCCAACGCCGATCCGGCTGTCGGCCGGCACATAGCGGAACGCCACCTCGACCGCGGTCTGCGGTGGCAGCTCGCTCGGCAGCAGACTGCGCTGGAGGGTGAGGGCGGTGTGGTGCTCGCGGGTGTAGCGGCGGGCGTTGTCGACGCACACGGCGGTACGGGCCACCAGCTCGTCGGCGAGGGCGAGTTCACCGGCGTCGAAGGGCTCAGGGTTGCGGTTGCGGACCAGGGTGACCAGGCCCATCGTGGCACCGCGGGCCCGCAGCGGCACGTAAAGATGCGAGCGCGCGCCGTCGGGACCGTCCACGACCGGCCGGCCGGCGGACAGGGCGCGGGCCTGCGGTGAGGCGGGCGGGTAGTCCACGTACGGTGCGGCTCCTCCGCGCGGCTCGTGCGGCTCGTGCGGCCTGCGCGGCTCGTGCAGCCCGCGCGGCGCATGCGGCTCGCGCGGCGCATGCGGCTCGCGCGGCTCGTGCGGCCCGGTGCGGCCCTGCACGCGGACCAGGCGCCACCCGGCGAACGCCCCGAACACCGGCCCGGTGACGGGCTCCTCGCCCTCGAGGACGGATTCGAGCACGTCGACGGCGACCTCGTCCGCGAACTGCGGGACGCTCACCTCGGCCAGCTCCCGCGCCGTGCGCGCCACGTCGAGCGAGGTGCCGATGCGCTCCCCCGCCCGCACCAGCAGGGCGAGCCGCTGCTGGGCGCGGTAGCGGTCGGTGATGTCCACCGACTCCTCGCACACGCCGATCGGCTCGCCGCGCGCGTCGAGCAGCCGGTAGTACGAACACGACCAGACCCGTAGGTTCTCCGGCTCGGACGGGGTGCCGGCGCGGTAGTGCAGGTCGACGACGGGCTCGCCGTTGTCGAGCACCTGCCGCATGACGCGTTCCAGCGACGGCGGGTGGCCGGTGGAGACCACCTCGCCGGCCGGGAAGATCTCGTCCGCGCCCTGGTCCGCGAACTGGGAGACGGGCTGGCCGAACTCCTCCATCGCCGTGGCATTCGCCCACGACACCCGCAGCTCGGTGTCGTAGATGGTCAGCCCCACCGGCGACTGCGCGACCAGGCCGTGCAGCATGGCCTGGTGGGCCTCCCACTGCCGAAGCCGGTCGAGTTCCGCGGCGACCAGCACGACCGCGGGCGCCCCTGCCGCGCCGGCAGCTGATGTCACCGTCGCGTGGGCGTGGGTGACCGGACACACGGCGGCCACCATGCGGACCGAGTGGCCGTCCCGGTGCCGCAGGGCCAGCGCGCCGCTGCGCACCCGGCCGGGCTCTTGACTTGTATGCGCCCACGGCTTGGCCCGTTCGGGCTCGGCGCTCTCGCCGGGGGAGGTGGCGAGCAGCATCTCCGCGCGGCGGCCGAGCACCTCCCGCGGCGGGTATCCGAGCAGCTCCTCGGCGGCCGGGCTCCACCCGATGACCACGCCCTGGGCGTCGACGATCACGGTGGCCGCTCTCGTGACATCGAGGGGCCCCCGGAAGTCATCGTCGCCGACCACGTCCCATGCGTTCATCTGACCTGCCCACCAGGGGGTCGTCCTCCCATGATCGGGCCGTACGGAGAGCGGCACAACTGCTCAACACAACGAATACAACCGGAACATATCACTCAATGTGGTAGAAGTATCTCTCTGTGTGATCACGAGTGGAGAGTGGAATCCCGGTGGACGATCGTCTCGACAGCCCCTCCCGCCGCCGGTTCCTCGGCATGGCAGGGGCGATCGGCGCGCCATCGGCGCTGCTGCTGTCGATGACCGGTGCGGCTCCCGCCGAGGCGGCGCCGCCCTGGGACGCGGGGCACGGCCGGCCGAACGGCAAGACGGTGCTGATCCTCGGCGCCGGTATCGCCGGTCTCACCGCGGCGGAGCAGCTCACCCGCCTCGGCTACACCGTCAAGGTGCTGGAGGCCCAGAACCGGACAGGCGGGCGCAATTTCACGGCCCGCAGGGGCACCGTGATCACCGAGGTGACGTCGTCCGGCGCCACGGCGAGCCAGACCTGCGCTTTCGACGAGGGCCTATACCTCAACCTCGGACCGGGCCGCATCCCGTACCACCACCGCCGGGTCCTCGCCGCCTGCCGCCGCCTCGGGGTCCGGCTCGAACCGTTCATCATGCAGAACACCGCCAATCTCTACGTCGGCGGACCCGGCGACCTGCGCGACGCGGGCGGCGGAGTGATGGGCGGCGCACAGCCCCGGCGCAGGATCGCGGCCGACACCCGCGGCCACCTCGCCCATCTGCTGGCCCGCGCGATCGACAAGGGCGCGCTGGACACCGAGATCGAGCCGGCCGAGCGCGAGGCACTGCTGATGCTGCTGGTCAAGTTCGGCGATCTCGGCGAGCACGACTACGCCTACGAGGGCTCGACCAGGGCCGGCTACCGGGAGCCGCTGGCCGTCGGTCAGCAGGCGGAGGCGGAGGCGCCGATCGCCCTCCCGGAGCTTCTCGCCTCCGAGTTCTGGCGGCACCGCTTCTACCAGCCGGACGAACATCTGTGGCAGGCCACGATGTTCCAGCCGGTCGGCGGCATGGACAGGATCGTCGACGCCTTCACCCGGCGGCTGTGGGGCACGATCGTGCTGGGCGCCGAGGTGACCCGGATCGAGCTGGTCCGGGACGGCGTGCGGGTCACCTCGGTCAGAAACGGGAAGGTCACGACCGAACAGGCCGACCACTGCCTCAGCAACATCCCGCTGCCGCTGCTGCACGCGCTGGAGCTGCGCGGCTTCTCGCGCGGATTCCGCGAGGCGATCGGCATGATCCCGTTCGCGCCCGCGTGCAAGGTGGGGTGGCAGGCGAACCAGCGGTTCTGGGAATCCGACAAGTACCAGATCTACGGCGGCATCAGCTGGACCGACGACATCATCTACCAGCTCTGGTACCCCTCGCACGGCTGCTTCGGCGACAAGGGCACCCTCACCGGCTGCTACAACTATGACGAAGCCGCAGCCGTCCTCGGCGACATGAGCTTCGCGCAACGGCTAGCCAGGGTCCGGGAAGGGGCGGTGCGGCTGCACCCGGAGTTCGCCGACCGCTCCCTCGTCCCCGAGGAGACGGGCATCTCCATCGCCTGGCACAAGGTGCCCCACCAGGCGGGCGGCTGGGCCGACTGGGACCCGAGGGACCCCGATCAGGTCGGCGCCTACAGCACCCTGCTCGCCGCCGACGGCCGGTTCCACGTCATCGGGGACCAGGTCTCCTCCCTGCCCGGCTGGCAGGAGGGAGCGATGATGTCCGCCGAGTACGTCGTCAGGCAGCTGCTCGGCCTGGAGCGCAGCTTCCCGCCCGCCGTCCGCAGCATCCCGGACTCCCGCGCGCTGGCGACGGGAGAGCCGGCGCGCGGGCGCTGAAGTAACCCTGCTCAGGCGGCGCCCGACGGCCTGACGCCCTTGGCCAGGCGCGTGCGGATGGTCTGGGCGTAGTACGCGTTGAGTGCATCGCCTGCGGCGAGTGTGCGCGGCAGCAGCTCGGCCTCGGTCGTCATGGCCCGGAAGAGGAACTCGATCGTCACCTCGTGGGCGGGCCGCGAGAGGATCTCGACCGGGTCGCCTCCGCGGATCTCTCCGGGCTCGATCACCCGCAGGTACGCGCCGGGGCGTACCGCTCGCGTGAACCGCTTCACCCAGCGCTCCTCCCCCAGCCAGCCGGCGGACGTACGGCACGGGATGCGTGGCGAGGTCACCTCCAGGACCAGCTCCTGCCCGATGCGCCAGCGCTCCCCGATCCGTGCACCGCTGACGTCGAGACCGCTGGTGGTGAGGTTCTCGCCGAAGACGCCGCCGGGCAGCTCGTGCCCCAGCTCTCCCTCCCAGTGGTCGAGGTCCTCGCGGGCGTAGGCGTAGACCGGTCGTCGCCTCCGTGCGCCCGCAGGTCGAACACCCCGTCCCCCGCGACACCGCTGCCCGCCGTCCCCATGGGCCCCGGCGCGCAGACGGCGACCGGCCCGTCCGTCGGCCGCTTGTCGATCCCGGTGAGCTCGGCGTCGGTGTAGTCGGCGGGAAACGGGTGAGCGAGGTTCACGGAGATGATGGTGGCCATGCCCGCGCCCTACGAGCGGCCCGCGGGGCGCGCGAGCCAATTGTGCCCGGCCGGATCGTCGCAGGCCTGATCGTCCGGGGACTGCTCGTCGGGGGCCGTGCCGGCGACGGGCTGGGGGCGCCGGCCGCCGAGCGAGGTGATGGCGACGCCGCTGATCAGCAGGACGGCCGCAACCCACCCCAGTGCGGTGATGCGTTCGCCGGTCAGCACCGCGGCCGACGTCATGCCGAAGACCGGGACCAGAAGCGAGAACGGGGCAACGGTCGAGGCGTGGTGACGGCGCAGCAGAAATCCCCAGGCCCCGAAGCCGAAGAGCGTGGAGAGCCAGGCGACGTAGAGCGTCGCACCGATGCCGGCGGGGTCGATGGTGCGCAGCGCGTGGAGATCGGCCGCAGGGCCTTCGAACGCGAGGGACAGCGCGAGCAGCGGCAGCGGCGGCACCAGGCTCACCCATGCCATCCAGCTCAGTGCGTCCGGCGGCGCGGCCTTACGGGTCATGACGTTCGACAGCCCCCAGAACGCGGCAGACGCCACCACCAGCGCGAATGCGCCCAGCGGCCCGGAGCGGCCCTGGTCTGCAGCGGCGACGGCGATCCCGGCGAGCGCGATGGCCATGCCGGTCAGCCGCACGGGCCCGGGGCGCTCACCGAGCAGCACCATGGCGAGTAGCGCTGTGAACACCGCCTGGACCTGGAGGACGAGGGAGGAGAGCCCGGCGGGCATCCCCGTGTGCATGCCGATGAACAGCAGTCCGAAGTAGGCCACGCCCAGCACGAAGCCGCACGAAATGATCCACCGGGCGCCGACCCCGGGCCGCCGCACGAACAAGACCGCGGGCACGGCGGCGACGGCGAACCGCAGCGCGGAGAAGAGCAGCGGTGGGAAGTGGGCGAGCCCGACGTCGATGACGACGAAGTTGACGCCCCATACGGCGGCGATGAGAACGGCGAGAAGGACATGAGCGGTGGGCAGCGGACGCATGCCTCGATCGTCGCCCGCGGCTACGATGTAGCACCAGCGAAGCTTCCTTCATGATCGCATACAGCAATGCTGAAGAGTTGCGAGAGAGGGCAGCGGGAGAGAGCCCGGCAGGAGGCGCACATGCTCGACCTGGCCCGTCTTCGGGCGCTGCACGCGGTGCACATCCACGGATCGGTCGGCGGCGCGGCCGCCGCACTCGGCTACACCCCGTCCGCCGTCTCCCAGCAGATCGCCAAACTGGAACGCGAAACGGGCACGGCGCTGTTGGAACGTCAGGGGCGCGGCGTGGCCCTCACCGACGCGGCGAAACTGCTCGCCGACACTGCTCAGCAGCTGCTGTCGATCGTCGAGGAGGCCGAAGTCGCCCTGGAGGAACGGCGCGGCCGCCCCGCCGGACGGCTCACGGTGGCCGCCTTCCCCACTGCGGCCCGCGGCCTGCTCCCCGCCGTGCTCGCCGGACTCACCGCGGCACACAAGGCGTTGGACCTGCGCCTGGTCGAGGAGGACCCGCACCGCTCAGTGGATCTGGTGGCCCGCGGGGTGGTGGATCTCGCGGTCGCGCACGACTGGGACATCGCACCGCTGCCCGCACCCGAAGGGTTGCGGCGCGCGGCGATCGGCGCCGACCGGTGCGACATCCTGCTGCCCGCGCGCCATCCCCTTGCGGCACGCGACGCACTTGTCCGCGAGGAGCTCACCACGCAGCGGTGGATCTGCCAGCCGCCTGGTTCCGTCTGCCATGACTGGCTGATGCGTACGCTGCGTGCCTGCGGGTGCGAACCCGATGTGGTCTGCCACGTGGCTGAGTACCAGACGCAGGTGGCCCTGGTTGCGGCCGGTCTCGGGATCGCGCTGGTGCCCCGGCTCGGCCGGGGACCGCTACCGCAAGAGGTGGTCGTCCGGCCGCTCGAACCCGCCCCGGTCCGTGGCCTGTTCGCAGTATGGCGCAGCGGCACCTCCCGCCGTCCCGCCATTATCGAAGCGGTCCGCGCCCTGCGCGATCATTGGCCCGCGGTCGCCGAGGGAAGGACTGAATAGGTGAACGCGAACTTTCGTACCCTTCTGGACTGCTGCGGCGCGCTAGCCGCCACGCCGCCGCGCCTCGCCCGTCCCCGCCGCCCCGACAAGCGGCTGCTCGCGCACCTCGCGGGCGCCGCATCCGATGCCCCCGCGCCCGCGCCGCGCGCGACGGTGACGCTGACCCCGCTGGTGCAGGCACGGCAGACCGCGCCGACGTTGGCGATCGCCGAGGGCGCGATGCGGCCGCCGCTGCTTACGCTGGGGATGACAACGTTCCTCGTGGAGCATCCCAGCGCCCGGTTCCTCGTCGATCCGGCGATGTGCGCCGACGTGCACCGCCGCGTGCTGCCCGAACTCCCGCCGCTCTTCCGTACGGTGGTGGCCCCGGACCGTCCGGTGATCGGGCTCGCCGAGGCCCTCCGGCAGGCCGGGATCGCTCCCTCGGACATCGACTTCGCACTGCCGACGCACATGCACTGGGACCACGTCTCGGGCCTCGCCGACCTCCCGGCCGATCTGCCTGTGCGCGTCCTGGAGGCCGAGCGCTCCTTCGCTCTCGCCGCCGACCCGGCCACCGGTCGTCCGCCGCTGGGCTGCGCCCACGGTCCGCTGACCGGCCGGACGTTCGTCCCGTACGAGCTCGACGGGCCTGCGCTGATGACGTTCACGCGCAGCCACGACCTCTTCGGGGATGGGTCGGTGGTGATCGTCGATCTGGCCGGGCACACCCCGGGCAGCGTCGGTGTCCTGCTCGCGGTGGCGGACAGCCCTCGTATTCTGCTCGCCGGTGACGCCGCCTGGCACCGGCTGCAGATCGACCTGCTGCGCGAGAAGGCGCCCTTCCCGGGCCGGCTCGTCGACGCCGACCGCGACGCGGCCTTCGCCACGCTCCACCGCCTGCACGCCCTCCCGTCCGCCGTCGAGGTGATCCCCAGCCACGACCGCGCGGCGGCGCTCGCCCTCGCCGGCAAATGCTGACACGCACGGCTCAGGCGTCCGACGAGGCCGCCGGGCTCAACCGCCTGCTCCGGCTGCTGCTCGCCGCGACGGGCAACTGAGCGTATACAACTCCGTGTGCCCTTAATTGAGTTGCCCGGCGGAGGCGCTCACGCGACGCTGGAACCACCGCTCAAAAAGTCTTCTCACCAATTCGACGGAAGGGAGGAGTTGTGCCTCGCACGCCGAAAACGCAGTACCACATAATCCAGCCTCCGCCTCCGTCGTGGTGGAAGAAGAGCCGGCACAAGGTGCTGCTCGTCGCCGGAGTGGTGGCCGGACTGTGGATCGGCACCCACCCCCTGGCCGGCCACGCCGACCCCGCACACGCCACCACGCCACCGGCCTCCTGCTCGGCAGGAGCCCGCACGGGCGGCGGGCGTCAGTAGACGCCCGCCGCCCCGTCGCGTCGGCGTCAGTGCTTGGCCACGTAGGCAATCGCCGCCATGACGACGGGACCGCCCACCGTGATGAGCCAGGCCATCGGGCGGGCGTAGTTCAGCGTCCGGCCGCCGATGCCCCGCTTGGGCACCACGAGGTCCGGATCATCAGGGTTGAAATAGAAAATCCCGCCTTTCCAGTGGCGGTCATCATCCCGATTCATGGTCCGCCTCCCGGGGCGCGGCTCCTACAACTCCGCCGATCTGCAGGGCGCGACCCCGGCCGTCAGCGTCTCCGGGTGGAATGTGCCGAAGATCGACGTGCCGGCCGGCTGACCGCACCCGCGGCAATCACGGCAATCACGGCAACGAACGTGTCTCAGCGTACGCGGCTGTTGAAAACCCGATCACGGGCGACGTCGGCGGCAGTGGCGACGGCGCCGAGCAGCACGGCGTCATCGCCGAGGGCCGACGGCACGACGCGCGGCCGCAGCGGGGTGAGGTCGCGCAGCGTGCTCCGCAGCGGGCCCAGCAGCAGATCGGTGTTGCGACCGATGCCGCCGCCGAGCACGACGAGTTCGGGGTCGACGACTGCGGCCAGCGCGGCGACGGCATGGGCGAGGCGGCCCGCCTCGTGCTCGACCACCCGGCAGGCCACCGCATCCGCTGCCCGCGCGGCGGCGAAGACGTCCTTGGCGGACCTGGCGCCCGTCATGCCCATGGCGTGGGCCAGCCGGACCACCGCATCGGCGGAGACCGCGCCCTCCAGAGTGCCGCGCCGGGCGGCGGCCTCGGCCTGTGTACCGCGGTCGGCCGAGGCCTCGTTCTCGACCGGCAGCGGTGACATCGGTAGGTAGCCGATCTCGCCTGCCGCGCCGTGCCCGCCCCGGAAGAGCTTGCCGTCGGCGACCAGGCCCGCCCCGAGGCCCGTGCCGATCCACAGATAAGCGAACAGCCGCGAGCCCTGGCCGGCGCCGACGGCGTACTCCCCCAGCGCGGCCAGATTCGCGTCGTTCACCACGTCGAGCCCTGTGCCCAGCTCGTCACGCAGCCGCTCGAAGAGCCCGCTGCGCCCCCAACCGGGCAGGTTCGCCGCGTACCGCACGCGATGGGTACCGGGATCGGTGACTCCGGGGCTGCCCACGACGGTGTGGACAACCTGGGCCCAGTCGAGCCCGGTCTCCTCGACGACCGTGCGGGCGAGTCGTGCGGCCCCGCGAACCATCGCACTGGCGGTGCGCGCGGTGTTCGGTGCGTCCCTGCGGCCCACGATGGTGCCGTCGAGATCGGCGGCGGCCGCCCGGATCCACTCCCGTCCGACATCGACCCCGACGACGAAGCCGGCGGCGGGGTTGGCCTCGTAGAGCACGGCCGCCCGGCCGCGGCCCTGGGAGCGGGAGACCTCGCCGGTCTGCCGGACCAGGCCGGCGCGTTCGAGATTGGCCAGGGCAGCGGAGACGGTCGGCTTGGACAGGCCGGTGGTGCGGGCGAGCTCGGCACGCGAGGAGGTGCCGGCGGCACGCAGCGCCTCCAGCAGCGTCCGCTCGTTGAAACTTCGCAGTACGCCATGGTTCCACGGCTGCGTGCCCGGGCCCGGCTCGTCCGCGCCCATCGCTCCGTTCACGCCGCTCGTCCGGTCGATCCGGTCGATCCGGTCACCACGATGCCACCGTTCAGGTCGTCTCCCTGCTTGTGATCTGCGGTTGATCTGCGGTTGTTCGCCATGAATGCGACCAGCGTATCCGTTGGTTGTCCGGCCCCTTGACGGATTTAGTTAAGGAATCTAACTTGACGGAGGCTTAACGCACCCAAAAGAGGAGGTGGGCGGATGGTCGCCGCCGACCACGCAGCCCCAGCAGTCGAGGGCGGATTCGTCCGCCGCATCGGCCTGTTCCAGGCGAGTGCGATCAACATGAGTCAGATGGTCGGGATCGGCCCGTTCATCACCATCCCGGCCATGGTGATCGCCTTCGGCGGACCGCAAGCGATCATCGGATGGATCGCCGGGGCCGTCCTCGCCCTCGCCGACGGGCTGGTCTGGGCCGAGCTCGGAGCCTCCCTGCCGGGCGCCGGAGGCTCGTACATCTACCTGCGCGAGGCGTTCCAGTACCGGACAGGACGGCTGATGCCGTTCCTGTTCACCTGGACGGCGATGCTGTTCATCCCGCTGATCATGTCGACCGGGGTGGCCGGCTTCGTCCAGTACCTCACCTACCTGTGGCCGTCCATGACCAAGGGGCAGGGCGATCTGGTAGGTCTGGCGATGTGCGTCGCGGTGGTGGTCCTGCTCTGGCGGCGCATCGAGTCGATCGGCAAGCTCTCCGCCGTCCTGTGGGCCATCATGATCGTCAGCGTGGCGGCGGTCATCTTCGCCGCCTTCAGCCACTTCTCCGCCCACCAGGCCTTCACCTACCCGGCCAACGCCTTCGCGCTCGGAACCACGAAGTTCTGGCTCGGATTCGCCGGCGGCCTGACGATCGGGATCTACGACTACCTCGGCTACAACACCAGCGCCTATGTGGGCGCCGAGGTCAAGAACCCGGGCCGGGTCCTGCCGCGCTCCATCATCTACGCGATCTTCGGGGTTATGGCCATCTATCTGCTGATGCAGGTCGGTGTGTTGGGCGTGGTCAACTGGAAGGACATGACCGACCCCAACAACCCCGCCTCGCAGTCGGTGGCGGCCGTGGTCCTGCAGAAGGTCTGGGGCAAGGGGGTTGCCGACGTCGTCACCGTACTGATCCTCATCACCGCCTTCGCCTCGGTCTTCGCGGGGCTGCTCGGCGGCTCCCGCGTGCCGTTCGACGCGGCACGGGACAAGGTCTTCTTCCGGCAGTTCGGCCGCCTGCACCCCCGGCACCGCTTCCCGACCCTGAGCCTGCTGACGATGGGCGCCATCACGGCGCTCGCCTTCTACCTCAGCCGTCATGTCGGCACTTCGGCCAAGACGCCACCGCTCACCGTTCTGATCACGTTCCTTACCACAGTGATGGTGATCGTGCAGGCCTTCGCACAGGTCGCGTCCGTCAGCGTGCTGCGCAGGCGGCAGCCGCACCTCGAACGCCCCTACCGAATGTGGCTCTACCCGCTGCCGAGCATCATCGCGCTCGCGGGCTGGCTGACCGTCTATGTCTTCGCCGACCGCAACAACCCCGGCCTGCACCCCATCGAGTGGTCGCTTGCCTGGGTTGCGCTGGGCTGCGTGGCGTTCGTCGTCTGGGCCCGGACGGAGCGGACATGGCCGTTCGGCCCGAAAAAGATCCGTGAGGACTTCCTCGCGGTGGCGGTGGCCACCGGGGCTGCCGACGGCCCGGACGACGCCACGGGGACGAAGGAGAACGGGTGACCCCGCAGCTGACACAGCCGCAGGACCCCGCTGCGGAGCGCGACTTCGTCCTCGGGATCGACTTCGGCGGTACGAAGATCGCGGTCGCGACGGCCACCCTCGGCGGCCGGATCCTGCGCTCCGAACGGCTGGAGACATTGGCACCGGAAGGGGCCGAGCAGGCCGTTCGGCGAGCGCTGGCGGCCGCCGAGCGATTGCGTGCGGCGACCGAGGCGGCACAGGGCGGGCGCTGCCTCGGGGCCGGAGCCGTCAGTCCCGGCATCGTGCAGGACGAGTGCATCGCCTTCGCGCCCAACGTGCCCGGCTGGGAGAAGCTCGCCCTGCCCCGGCTGCTCCGCGACGGGCTCGGCCTGGACGCCGTCGCCTGCGTCAACGACGTCAAGGCCGGCGGAATCGCAGAGGCCCGCTGGGGCGCCCTGCGCAATGCCGATCCGGGGATATTCCTCAGCCTCGGCACAGGGATCGGCGCAGCGCTGATCGTCGGCGGGCAGGTGCTGCTCGGCGCGAACGGCGCGGCCGGGGAGATCGGCTATCTGCTACGCGATGCACTGGATACGGCCGGCGTCCGGTCCGGACGGGCCCCGCTCGAGGAGTACGCCTCCGGGATCGGCCTGGCCCGCAGGGGTGCGGAAGTGCTGGGCGGTCGTCCCACCGCCGCCGCTCTCTTCGCCTCCGCCGACCCCCGCGTGCGCACACTCGTCGACGACGCACTCGACCACCTGGCCGTCCACGTGGCAAACCTCGCGGTCACCCTCGACCCCGAACGCATCGCGGTCGGCGGGGGCATGATGACCTCCGCCGACCGCGTGCTCGCGGCCCTGAAGCGGCGCCTGAACGAGTCGGTCCCGTTCCCGCCGTCGCTCGTCCCGGCGCACTTCGTCCAGGACTCCGCGCTGTACGGGTCACTCGCGCTCATCCTGGACCGGCTCTGACGCGAGCAGGCGGCGCGGCGCCCGCGGATTCCGTGGCACAGATGCGGCACGGTGGGAGCCGTGCCGCGCGGGTCACGATGGCGAGTGGGCTCCCGTCCGTGCGGAGGGCCGTGCCCGAGCGGCCCACCGCCGGGCGCCCTGCAGCGGACCATCGGCCACGGATTCCGTATCCGGATGCCGCCCGATCTAGCTGACGAACCGTCAGCTGATCCAGCACCGGCCCAGCAGCGGTACGGATAACCAGGGGGTTATGACGGATGACAAGATGTCAGGATATCCAGCGCGGATCCAGCATCGGTAACGATGCCGGGGTCGGCCCCGGCCCCCGACGGAGTCGACCCCGTTTGACGTGCGCGTTTACTAAGTCACCGCGCCAATGCTGGACGGCCGCGCGGTCTCGACGCAGACCACACCGCGCTGCCGGCCTGGCCGAGCTGTGCGCTGGGCGCTGGGCGCAGACGATGTGGCCACATCATGGCTGGATCAGTTACATCAGCGAACCAGGAGTCGCAGGATTCGCGCGTACATCGGCGGGGCATGCCATCATGCAATGTCGTGTTCATGCAAGGCCCGTAAGGTAAGCAGCCGGTCATTTCATCCCACGAGGACTGGAAGGCGAGGTCGCGCATGGGCATCACCCGTCGGTTGGCTGTTGCTGCGGTCACCATGACCTTGGCGGTCGCTGCAGCGGCCTGTACGGGCAGCAGCGGGACGATTGGCGGCAACTCCAACGCCACGGCACCCAAGGGCCCCGTGCAACGCGGCGGAACAGTGACCGTCGCCGAGGTGGCCGCGTCACCGGACTTCATCTTTCCGCTCAGTCCGGCCACAAATCAGGATGGCTTCAACGTCAACCTCACCCAGGGGTTGTGGCCGTTTCTGGTGTACTCCGGCAACGGAGCCCAGTCCGCCGTGAACCCGCAGGAGAGCCTGTTCACCTCGATCACCTACGGAGACGGCGACAAGCAGGTCACGATCGACTTGAAGCACGGGAACTGGTCGGACGGCCAGCCGATCACCAGTCGTGACTTCACCTTCGTCTACAACCTGCTCAAGGCGAACGCCTCGAACTGGTCCGGCTACATCGCCGGACTGTTCCCTGACGATGTGGCCAAGGTGTCCACGCCCGACGACCACACCGTCGTGCTCGACCTCACCCGGTCCTACAACCCGGACTTCTACACCGACGACGTGCTCAGCACCATCCCTCTGCTGCCCCAGCATGCCTGGGACAAGACCTCCACCAATGCGGCGGTCGGAACCTACGACGAAACCACCTCGGGCGCGAAGGCCGTGTACGCCTTCCTGCAGAAGCAGGGCGGTGACATGAGCACGTTCGCGACCAACCCGTTGTGGAAGGTCGTCGACGGGCCGTGGACCCTGTCGGCTTTCCAGAGCAACGGCTATTACAGCTACGTTCCCAACAAGCACTACTCCGGCCCCGACAAGCCGATCGTCTCGAAGGTCGTCGAGACGCCCTTCACCACCGACGCGGCCGAACTCAATGCCCTGCGGTCCGGCGATTCCTTGGACGTGGGCACCCTGCCGCTCAATGACATCAAGCAAGCGGGCGCCCTCGAGGCAAGCGGATACTCCATCGCCAGCGTGCCCATTCCGGGCGTAGCCATGATCATCCCGAATCTCTACAACACCCAGGTAGGGCCGGTGCTCCGCCAGCTCTACATCCGCCAGGCTCTGGAATATCTGATAAACCGTCCCCAGATCGTCTCCAAGGTCTTTTCCGGCTACGCCGACCCCGGCAACGGACCCGTACCGCTCCAGGCGGGCGGACAGTGGGTCTCGCCACTGGAGAAGTCCGGGGGACCGTATCCGTACTCGCCGTCAAAGGCGACTGTGCTGTTGCAGGCACACGGCTGGAAGGTGGTGCCGGGCGGCACGTCGACCTGCCGGCGCCCAGGCACCGGGCCGTCCGAGTGCGGGGACGGGATCACCGCCGGCGAGCCGCTGACTTTCCAGCTCGCCTACTCGTCCGGCACCACCGCCACCGACGAGCAGAACGCCGCAATCCAGTCGTCGGAGGCCCAGGCGGGCATCACGATCAACCTGAAGTCGGAGCCGTTCAACACGCTGATCGGGACGGTGGGCTCGTGCAGCGCCAGCACGCACCCGGCATCCTCATGCGGCTGGCAGCTGGTGGACTTCGGCTACGACCCGTACCCCCTCTACCCGGCCGGTGACGGATTCTTCAACACCGGCGGCTACAACAACTCCGGTGGCTATTCAGACCCCCAGACGGACAAGCTCATCAACGCCACCGAATACGGAACCGGGACCTCGGCGTTCTTCGCCTACGAGGACTACGCGGCACGGCAACTGCCATGGCTTTGGCTCCCGAACCAGGCCAGCATCCTCGTGTACAGGAAGAACCTCCAAGGCATCACCCCGCTCAACCCGTTCTCGGGCGGACTCAACCCGGAAGTCTGGTACTACACGCGGTGAGCCAATCGTGACTCATTACCTTGTTCGCCGGGTCGGTCAAGCCATCGTGGTCGTGATCGGCATCATGGTCCTGACGTTCATCATGATCCACCTCGAACCCGGCAATGCGGCTCAGGCCACCCTCGGAGTGAAGGCCACGGCCAGCAGGATCGCCATCTTCAACAGCACCAACGGTCTGAACCAGCCGCTGGCCGAGCAGTTCGTCACCTACGTGGATCAAGTGATGCGCGGCAACTTCGGCACCTCGTACTCCCTGCACCAGCCGGTGTCGACGCTGATCGCGCAGCGGCTACCGCGCGACGCCCTCCTGCTCGGCCTGTCGACGACCCTCTCGCTGGTCGTCGCCCTGCCTCTCGGGATCTACCAGGCGGTGCGACGCAACGGCGTCGGGGACAACGTGTTCACAGTGGCGGCCTTCATCCTGTACGCGATGCCGGACTTCTTCTTCGCGCTCCTGCTGATCGCCGTCTTCTGCGTGCAGTTCCACCTCCTTCCTCCCGAGGCACCCCAGGCCACAACGGTGGGCGGGATCCTGGCCGACCCGCGTGCCCTGGTCCTCCCCGTTGTGACCCTGACCCTGGTCAGCGTGGCCGGTTACAGCAGGTACATGCGGTCGTCGGCCATCGATGCCCTCGCCCAGGAGTACATCCTCGTTGCGCGGTCCAAGGGCCTGTCGGAGCGGTTGGTCCTCCTCAGGCACGTCCTGCGCAACTCCCTGCTGCCGATCATCACCATCCTGGGCCTGTCGGCTCCAGGGATCGTCGCAGGCGCAGTCATCGCCGAAGAGGTTTTCAACTATCCGGGCATGGGGCTGCTGTTCTTCCAGGCCGCCACCAGCCACGACTACCCGATACTGCTCGCGTCCACCCTCGTGGTCGGAGTCGCCACGGTGCTCGGGAGCCTGGCCACCGACATCGCCTACAGCCTCCTAGACCCACGGATACGGTATGTCAGCGCGTGAACCAGGGCTGGGTGCGGCCCAGATCCCCGCGTCGGACGGCCCGGCCGGCCCGCCGGAGCCGGTTGCCCGCGGAGCAGGACAGCGCAGTCCTGGGCGGCTGGTCCTGTCGGCGTTCGTCAAGAACCGGCGGGCCCTCGCAGGCCTGGGGTTGGTCGCCGTGATCCTGCTGTTCTGCGTCCTCGGGCCGCTGTTCTACCAGACCAACCAGGTCACGGTTCGGCTGGACCTCGCCGAGCTCCCGCCCAGTGGGCAGCATCCGCTGGGCACTGATGCCTCTGGCTACGACGTTCTGGGGCGGCTGATGGAGGGCGGCAGGTCGTCGCTGGAACTCGGCTTCGCCGTGGCCGTCGTCACGACGGTCATCGGCACGTTGTACGGCGCCGTCTCGGGCTTTGTCGGCGGGATCATCGACGCCGTCATGATGCGTGTCATCGACACCTTCCTCGCCATCCCCGGCCTGGTGCTGCTGCTGATCCTGGTGAACCTGTTCACGCCGAACCTGTGGCTGATCATCATCCTGCTGTCGCTACTGTCCTGGCTCGGGGTGGCCCGGCTGGTGAGGGGCGAGGTACTGACCCTCAGGACACGGGATTTCGTGCACGCGGCAAGGATGATGGGGGGCACCAGATGGCGCATCGTGATGCGGCACCTGGTACCGAACGCCATCGGTGTCATCATCGTGAACGCCACGTTCACCATCGCCGACGCCATCCTCACCCTGTCAACGCTGAGCTTCCTCGGCCTCGGGCTGCCACCACCGCACGCCGACTGGGGAACCATGCTCTCCGGCGGTCTCAACTACCTCTTCGATGGCTACTGGTGGCTGGTGTATCCTCCGGCGATCGTCCTGGTCGCCACGGTCGTGGCGTTCAACCTGATCGGCGATGCCATCCACGACTCCCTCAACGTCCGCCTGCAGCGCCTCTAGTACTGAATTCTGCTTTCTGTGGGCGGATTTGGATGCTCGGGGGCGAGCGCTGGTCACACTGAGCTGATGCGGCTGCGCTCCTTGGCGAGTTCTTCGACCAGCTGTGGAGTGGCGATCTCGTTCGGGCCGCCGTCCGCGTCCCGCATGCAGGGGAGCAGCCGCGCGATCTTTCTGCTGCACAGACCGGCGGCGTAGAGCGCCTGAATGCGGATGACTCGGTCGATGGCCCATTCGCCGTCGCTGCCCGCCGACGGAGTCAGGCAGGCGGGCGAACGGTTGCTGCACGCGGGAGCCGGCCTGATCGCGCTGGGCCGACCGTTCCTGGCCAACCCCGACCTCGTCGAACGGCTTCGCATCGACGCACCGCTCAACCCGATGCGCGAGAAGTACCTGATGTACGTCGGTGGCGAAACCGGCTACACCGACTACCCCACGCTCACCCACGACCAGCACCGAGCCGGTGCGCGCGAACCGGCCGGTCCCTGACCACTCAGGCCAGAATCACCAGAACCCCCGCCCGCCGGCGGGCGAGGCGGGCGGGGGCCCTGTTTAGTGCATTCGCAGTGGTCCGCGTGCTCGGCTTCAGCGCATCTCGTACTGGTCATGCGGTACGGCCCCCGGGTCCACGCCGCCTCGAAGACTTCGGTGCACAGCTTGGCGGCAACCGAGGCGTCGGTGATCTCCTCGCCGGTCCACGAGCCGTCGCCGACCTCCGACCAGCAGGCACACACACCATCGGCTCCCGCCACCCCCCGAAGGATTTCGAGCGCGGACCACCAAGCCGAGCCGCCCGACACCCTCCCCACTCCCGTCGCCCCGTGATCGCCAGCCCAGAAGCGATAGAAATGGACTATGCGGGGAGTTTCGGGTCATTCTGGGCGTCGGTTGTTCCATCCGTCCACGAGTACCCGTGTGCCCGGTCGGCTTCCTCGTCCGGGACGCGGCCATCAAGGGCACCAGGAGCACAACCAGCCCCCTCAGGGAAAGTCGTGGCGGCTGCTGCGGCGCTTGCGCTCCCTACTGAGCGTGCGCAGCCTCGCCGGCCGGGTGCTGCTGCTGCAGCTGGCGATCGTGGTGCTGCTCGTCGCCGCCGCGCTGGTGCCTCTCGTGCTGCAGGCCCGGCGCGACACCATGGTGGATGCCCAGCACCGGACGCTTGCCGTGGCTCAAGCGTTCGCGAACTCCCCGGGGATCCTGACGGCACTGGCCAGCCCCGACCCGACCGCGGTGCTGCAGCCGCGCGCCGAGGCGGCCCGCAAGGCCGCCGGCGTCGATGCCGTCATTGTGTACAGGCTGGACGGGATCGCCCTCACCCACAGCAACCCGAGTCTGATCGGGAAACACGTCATCGGCCCCTACGCGCAGGCGGCGGTCGGCAAGGCCTTCACCAGCACCTTTCAAGGGGCCCTGGGCCTTTCCGTGATCTCGGCGGTCCCCGTCAAGGACGCCCACGGCTCGGTCGTCGCCATCGTCTCGGTCCCCGTCACGGTCGAGAGAGTGCGGCACCGGGTGGACCGGCAGCTGCCGGTCCTGTACGGGGGCGCAGCCGCGGCTCTCGCCATCGCCGCGGCCGGGTCGGGCCTGGTGGGCCGTCGGTTGCGGCGCCAGACCCACGGCCTGGGCCTGGCCGAGATGACCCGGATGTACGAACACCACGACTCGGTCCTGCACACGGTGCGGGAGGGAGTGCTGGTCATCGGCGGCGACGGCCGGCTGATGCTGGCCAACGACGAGGCACGGCGGCTGCTGGACCTGCCGGCGGACGCGGAGGGGCGCCACGTCACCGGTCTGGGGCTGGAGCCGGACCTCGCCGAGCTGCTCACCTCCGATCGGCCGACCACCGACGAGGTACACCTGGCGGCCGACCGACTACTGGCGGTCAACAAGCGGCTCATCGCCCCCCACGGGCCGGCCGGCAGTGTGGTGACGCTCCGGGACACCACCGACCTGCGGGCTCTCTCCGGCAAGGCCAAGGTGGCCCGCGAACGGTTGAAGCTGCTCTACGACGCAGGGATGCGGATCGGGACCACGCTGGATGTAAGGCGCACCGCTGAGGAACTGGCGGAGGTGGCGGTCCCCCGGTTCGCGGACGTCGTCACCGTCGACCTCGTGGACCCGGTCCTGCGCGGCGAAGAGCCGCCCGGTGTGGGCGCCGAGATGCGCCGCACCGCCGCCGTCGGCCGGGAGGGGCGTCACTGTCTGTATCCCGTTGGCGAGCTGATCCGATTCGTTGCCACCCACCCCACCTCAGCGGCGGTGGCCAACGGCCGAGCGGTCCTCGAGAGGAACCTGAGCACCTCTGATGACTGGCGGGCTCAGGACCCCGAACGTGCCCAGCACGTCCTGGACGACGGTATCCACTCCCTGATCGTCGTCCCCCTGCGGGCTCGGGGGATTGTGCTGGGGGCGGCGCACTTCTGGCGGGCGAATGCCTCCGCGCCGTTTGACGAAGAGGATGTGTCCGTCGCCCAAGAGCTGGCCGCCCGGGCAGCGGTGTGTATCGACAACGCCCGCCGCTACACCCGCGAGCACGCCATGGCCGTCACCCTGCAGCACAGCCTGCTGCCCCGCGGCCTGCCCGAGCAGAGCGCCCTTGAGGCTGCCTACCGCTACCTTCCGGCCCGAGCCGGGGTCGGCGGGGACTGGTTCGACGTCATCCCCCTGTCCGGCGCCCGGGTGGCCCTGGTGGTCGGCGATGTCGTCGGGCACGGCCTGCACGCCGCAGCCACCATGGGCCGGCTGCGCACAGCCGTTCACAACTTCTCCGCCCTGGACATGCCTCCGGACGAACTGCTGGGCCGCCTGGACGACCTGGTGGCGCACATCGATGCCGAAGAGACCGCCGCCGGGGAGGACTCCGCCGGGGAGGACGCGCAGGGGATCGCCGGGGCCACCTGCCTGTACACCGTTTACGATCCCGCCTCTGGGCAGGTGGCCGTTGCTACCGCCGGCCATCCGACGCCGGCGCTGGTCCACCCCGATGGCACCGTGGTCTTCTTCTCTGTGCCGATCTCCCCTCCGCTGGGCCTGGGCGCCGGGCTGCCGTTCGAGAGCGCCGAGCTGACGGTGCCCGAAGGCTCCCGGCTGGTGCTCTACACCGACGGGCTGATCGAGGACCGCGATCGCGACCTGGACGCCGGTCTGGAGGCCCTGCGTCGTGCCCTGGCCGGACCTGACCGCACCCCGGAGGCCACCTGCGCGGCGGTGCTCGAGGCCATGCTGCCCGCCCGGCCCAGCGATGACATCGCGTTGCTGGTGGCCCGCACGCGCCGGCTCGACCCCGAGCAGGTCGCCGAGTGGGACGTGCCCCGCGACCCTGCGGCGGTGGCCCCGGTTCGCACGGCCTGCGTCCGCCGGCTGACAGAGTGGGGCCTGGGGCAGATCGCCTTCGCCGCCGAGCTCGTCCTCAGCGAGCTGATCACCAACGCCATCCGCTACGGCACCGAGCCCGTCACCGTCCGGCTGCTCCGCGACCGCACCCTGATCTGCGAGGTCTCCGACGGCAGCAGCACCGGGCCCCGCCTGCGCCGGGCCAAAGTCACCGATGAGGGCGGCCGCGGACTCTTCCTGGTCGCCCAGTTGGTCGACCGCTGGGGGACTCGTTACACCCCCGTCGGCAAAGTCATCTGGGCCGAACAATCCCTCCCCAACGGTGCCACGCCAGCGGCGGAAGGCCTCGGCGAGATGTTTCTCGGCGAGGGAGCACCTCCCAGCGGCAGCTGGGGGAGGGACGACACGGCATTGTGAGGGCGATCGTGCGGTCGCCCACGACCGGCCACAGCTGTCCGGGGCGCCTCACAGGCGCGGTTACGGCTTCTTGCCCGCGGGCGTCGTTCCCCCCGGTCGTTGCGGCCCGGCAGGGCGCGGATCTCGCGGTTCATCGGCTGGCTTCCGCGATCGAGGTGGCCGAGTACTGTGGCCTCGATGACCGCGTCATCGACCCGGTAGACCAAGGCGGTACAGCGCAGGCCCCGCCACCTCGGGCTACCCGGTACTGCTGGCGGCCGGTACCGGATGGGCGCAGGCTGGGGTACCGCGTCGGCCTCGCCCGCTTCGGGGACCGCGCGGCCCACCCGTGCGTGGCAAGGAATAGTGGCTCGCCCCGCGAGCTTGCCGCCAAAAAAACCCGCCAAAGAACACAGCGTCACCAGTCGTCCGCTCCGATGGCACCACCCGCCCTGCAACAACCAGATATCCATCGGTGATGATTGTTCCGGTATTCCTCGCCTTCTGGAGCCATCGTGACTGTGCCCCGTGCCCGAGCAGTGGCCGTGTCCGGCTGCCTCGCCCTCGTCGCGCTGGGTCTGAACGCCTGTGGCCACACACCGCCCGTCACGCCCCAGAAGCCGTCGGTGGCCACCTCTGCCGAGGACGTGGGCGGCATGAGCGCACTGATCGCCGCTGCGAAGCACGAAGGCAAGCTCAACGCGATCGCGCTTCCCCGCGACTGGGCCAACTACGGCGGCCTGATCGAGGGCTTCGAGAAGAAGTACGGCATCAAGGTGACGGTCGCCAATCCGCAGGGCCACAGCGAGGACGAGGTCGACGCCGTCAAGAAGAGCAGGGACCGGCGGAATGCCCCCGACGTGATCGACGTGGGGGATACGTTCGCGCGGGCAGCAGCTGCCCAGAACCTGCTCGCGCCGTACAAGGTCGCCGCCTACGACTCGATCCCGAGCAGCCAGAAGGACCCGCAGGCCCGCTGGTACAACAACTACGGGGGCTACATCTCCATCGGCTGCGATGCCAACCGCGTCCAGACCTGTCCCCAGACGTTCGCCGATCTGCTGAAGCCCGAGTACAAGGGCAAGGTCGCGCTCGAAGGAAACCCCACCCGGTCCGGTACCGCCTTTGCCAGCGTGTACGCGGCCGCCCTGGCGAACAACGGTTCGTTCGACAACATCCAGCCCGGTCTCGACTTCTTCGCCGAGCTCAAAAGGAAAGGCAACTTCAACCCCGTCGCGTCCACCTCGGCCACGGTCGAAAGCGGTCAGACGCCCATCAACATCGACTGGGACTACGTCAACCTCAACTACGCCGACCAGTTCCGCAACAAGGGTGTGAACTTGCAGGTCGCGATCCCTTTCGACGGCAGCTTCGCCCAGTACTACGCACTGGCGATCAACAAGAACGCCCCGCACCCGGCGGTTGCCCGCCTGTGGCAGGAGTACCTCTTCAGCACCGAGGGCCAAAACCTCCGGCTCTACGGCTACGCCCGCCCGGTGCTGGCGGACGTCATGAAGAAGAACGGCACTCTCGACGAGGCCGCCGCCGCAAAGCTGCCGACGGTTGAGGGAACGCCGGAATTCCCGACAGACGCACAGACGGGGAAGGCGAGGGACACGGTCGCCCGGGGCTGGGCGAAGGCCATCGGCGGGTGACACTGAACGCGCCGTCACGTGAATCCAACGCCGATCCAGCAACGGTACGGGTAACCAGGGATCACCGCGGTCGCCCCTCCCTCAGTCACCTCGGACTTCAAAAGCAACGTGTCATCACCGAGCGCCGGAGCGGGCTCCATGATCAACCTCACGTGGGACGTGCCACCGTCAGTGCTTGCGGTGAGCGAAGAGCAGTGCGGCAGAGTCTCCTTCACCGCGTCGAACACCTGCGCCGCATCGCCGGGCTCGTAGGCAGCGATGCGAACCGAGATCCGTTCCGACCCCTTCGTGAGCATCCCGTCTGCAACCACCCTCGGCTTGATCGACGCATCCTGGGCACCGATCTCACTGATCGGCTGGCAAGTCGAAGGCTTCGTCGGACTCGCCGAGCCGAACGCCGACTCGGCGCTGTTCGACGGCTGCGACGTCCACCCGGACGGCATGTCCGCTTGGACAAGCGCGGCCTCGCCAATCTGCGCCCGGGCTAGGGAACGCACCCTGGCCGCGGAGTTGCCCACCGAGGCCCAGGCCCGCACCGTGCTGAGCGCGATTGGCCACGGCGAGCGCACCTTCTCCCTCATCGGACGCGCCGCCGACGGCCTGAACCCCGGCTCACTGACCTGCTCCCTCGAACTGCTCACCACCCGCCGCATGGTGGCCATCGACCTCTCCCTGTCCACACGGCCCAGCCGCGAGTCGCGCTACCGCATCGACGCCCCCTATCTCCGGTTCTGGCTCTCCTTCATCGGACCCGGCATCCCCGCCGTCGAACGCGGTCGAGGAGACCGCGTCCTCGACACCATCCGCACCCACTGGACAGCCTGGCGCGGCCGCGCCATCGAACCTGTGATCCGCGAAGCCCTCTGGAGACTCACCGACGACCGCCTCCCGGCCGGCACCCACGCCCTCGGCGGCTACTGGACCCGCACCAACGACCCCGAAATCGACTTCGCCGACGCCGACCGGGCACCCATGAGGACAGGTCGTCACGCGTCATCCGAAGGCGTCCGGGCTCACATCGGGCTCACCTACGCCCTCAAGTAGGCTGGTGGGAAGGCTCCGGTGGGGCGACTGCGGGGCCCTGTACTGGTTGAAACGCCCCGATCACCCTGCCGCCGGCGCTTGGACCGCATCATGTTCACCTGGCAGTGCTGCTGATTCCCAAGTCCTACGCGCCCCCGGTTGATGCGCTTGGGCGGATCCGTCCCCTGCGCGGATCCGCCCAAGCCGTCTCGGACTGCGGGCAGTTGGTCAGACGGCGCCGCGGGTGGCCTGCGGCTCCTCCTCCGTCTGCCGCGCGGGTTCCGTTCCCGTGGCGCGGAGCCTGCGGCGCTTCGCCAACAGGACCGCGGTGCGAGCCAGGACCATGGCCAGTGACATGAAGACAAAGGCGTTCGCGTAGACGTCCGGGCCGCTGAGTTTGTAATCGATGCTGAACGTGATGATCGCGTGGCTGAACCAGTGCTCGGTCCCATAGGCAAACAGGACGCGCGAGCCGGAAACGACGAACCAGAGCAATGCGTATCCGACTCCGCCCGATGTCCAGATGTCGCCGTTGAGTCCGCGGCGGGCGGGGAGCAGCGCGCCCGCCGTCAGGCCGCAGATAGCGCCCAGGCCGATGCCGGCGAGTTGCATCGACACGTCATTCCCGCTGGTCGGCAGAGAGTGCACGAAAAGCGCGATGACGATGGCGACCGCCAGCAGTGACCGCAGCATCCGCACGTTGGTCAGGCGTCGGCGCCCGAGGTCGGTCGCCAGAACAATGCCGAGTATCGTCACGCTGGCGACAACTGCGGTCAAGAACGAACTCATGTGAGTGATGGCCTTCCCGGTATCACGCGCAGTTCCCTGCGCCGTTGTGTTCGACGCTATTGATGTGAACTGCCGTGCCGGGACGACTGATCAGTGGGTCTGGCTGTCCACTGACCGGTGGACAGCGGCAGATCGCGGGGTGGTAGGACTGGTGGGTGCGCACTCACACCCAGGTGGACGTGGCGGAACACGACGAGGGCCATGCCACCGAGGAGCGGAATCGCTGGTTCGGCCTGTGGGATGGGTACTTCGCGATCGGCTACGCGGTCACCACCGCTCTGCTCTTCACCACCGGCGGCGACCAGACGCGGCGTGCCGTCGCCATCGGTGCGTTGACGCTGGCCGTGCCGTGGTACGCGGCGCTCGGCCGCGGCCTGATGGCCCATCGAACCACCGGCCGCCGGAACATCGTCTTTGCGACCGGTCTCTTCCTGCTGTTCACCGTCGCCGCGGCCAGCGACATCGCGAGTTCCTTCGCCCTGTTCGCTGCGGTGCCGATGCTGATGATGGCGCTGCCCACCCCGGTCGCGATCGCGATGTCGTCCCTGGCCAACCTCATACCGCTGACGGTCGTATGGTTGGCCGGAGGGGACACCCGGGCCGTACTGCCGCTGTCATTGCTCGGCATCGCGCTTTCCGTGCTGCTCGGGCTATGGATCACCAAGGTCATGCGGCAGAGCAGGGAGCGCGCCGAACTGATCGGGGAGTTGCGGCGCAGCCAGGACCAACTCGCCCGGCTCTCCCACCAGGCCGGGATCTCCGCAGAACGTGAACGGCTGGCCCGGGAGATCCACGACACCTTGGCACAGAGCCTGATCAGCATCATCGGCCTTGTGCAGGCGGCCGATTCGCAACTGGCGGACGCGCCCGATGCGGTTCGCCGGCACTTGGGGCTGGCCGGACGGATGGCGAGGGAGAGCTTGTCCGAGGCCCGCGGATTTGTCGCTGCGCTCACCCCTCCGGCGCTGCGGGAGAGCTCGCTGGTCGAGGCGGTACAGCGACAGACGGACGGCCTGGCGCAGCAGACCGGGCTCAACGTGCGGTGCTCGGTCCAAGGCACTGAGCGGCCACTGCCGATGGCGGTCAGCGTGGTGCTGCTGCGGTCGGTGCAGGAGTCCGTCGCGAACGTGCGCAAGCACGCCGGGCGTGCCCGCAACGTGGACGTGGACGTGGCGTTCGAGGGGGAGGCAGTCCGCCTGACCGTGCGGGACGACGGTGACGGCTTCGACGCGAGCCAGGACCGGGAGGGGTTCGGCCTGCGTGGACTGCAAGCCCGAGCCAGGGAGGTCAACGGAAGCGCTACTGTCAGCAGCCGCCCCGGCCACGGAACGACGATCGAGGTCATGGTGCCCGTGAAGCCTGCAGTCGGGGAGCCCGCCGGTGAGCGATGAACCGAACAGGACGGACGGAGAGGTGACGTACGAGGTGACACGCCAGATCACGGAAGAGGTCACGGCGGCGGACAAGGCGATCAGCGTCTTGCTGGCCGACGATCACCCGGTGGTCCGGGAAGGCCTGTGCGCGATGCTGGAGTCCGTCGAAGCCATCACCGTCGTCGGGCAGGCCGGCTCCGGCGAGGAGGCCGTGACGCTGGCGATGCGCCTCAAGCCTGACATCGTCCTGCTCGACCTGCGGATGGGCGCCATGGACGGCGTCGACGCCACCGGGCACATCCTGAGTCATTCGCCCGGCAGCAAAGTCGTCATCGTCACGACGTACGAGAGTGACTCGGACATCCTGCGCGCCGTGGAGGCGGGCGCAGCCGGGTATCTGCTCAAGGGAAGCTCCCGTGCGGAGCTCATCAACGCGGTGCGGGCGGCGGCACGGGGCGAGACCGTACTGACTCCGTCGCTCGCCCCCAAGCTGTTCCGGGCGCGGGCGGTGGACCTGCCGCCGCTTTCCGAACGGGAGGTCGAAGTCCTGCGCTTGGTCAGCCAGGGGCTGACCAACGCGGCGATCGGCGAGAAGTTGTTCATCGGCGAGGCGACGGTAAAAACCCACCTGCTGCGCGCCTACCGAAAACTCGGTGTGTCGGACCGAACCGCCGCCGTCATGGCAGCACTGAAACGCGGTCTCCTGCCCTGAGGGCAGGGCGCTCGAGCTGGCGCAGAGGGCAATGCCCGACTCCGCCGCTCCTACCCCTACCGTAGAAGATCTGGCTCGGCGTGAAGCAATATCGCGGTCTTCATCTCCCTTGCGCGCATGCCCGAGCGCCCGTCCGAAGCGAGCCACGCATGCTGCCTAAAGCGCAAGGCCGCCAAGTTACGGGCTGATGAGCCCCGTCAACCAGGATGTCAATGCTGACGGTGGCCTTGTAGGTGCGGCGGTCGACGCGGAGGGGGGCTCGGACCCGCCGGTGCTCGGCGTTGTCTTCCTCCTCGCTCTTCAGCAGCGGCCGTCCGGGGCGTTTGCGCCGTGGGACGACCAGGCCAGAGTTGATGTAAGCGCCGTCCCGGAGCACCGTCACCCCGTGACAGTGCTCGACGCGATGGCCACGCAGGTCGGGCGGCACCGCGCCGGGCACCGACGGAGTTTTCTCAGCTTTCGGGTTCGTGCTTGATCGAGATCAGGCCGACGACGATGAACGCGCCGTCGGTGGCGAGGCAGAGCCACGGCGACTGCCCTGCCTGGCGTTGGCGGGCCGGGCAGGGCAGTCGGTGGGTCGGGCGGGGTCAGGGCACTTGGGTGTTAGTGCCGGTCGCCCAGAGGGAGCCACCGGTGGTGGGCCCGCCGCCGCTGCGGTAGATGACGAAGTTCCCGTCGTTCTGCACGATGGCGTAGGCACCCGTGTGACCGTTGGTGCGGGTGGACCAGAATTTCCATCACTGGCAATCGGATCCGCTCCGGCCGCAATTAGCCGCCCGACTTCGGGCAGGTCCCCCCGCAACACCGCAGCGTGCAGTCGCGGCTCTGGTCTTCGGCACGGCAGTCACCGTCCCCGAACCCGAGGAATACGTCGCCCTGGGCGCCGCCCGCCAAGCGGCCTGGGCTCTGACCGGCACCCCGGAGCCGCTGCGCTGGCCAGTAGCCGCCTCCCGCAGATCCCCGTTCACACCGACAGCACGACCGGAGAGCGAATCCGCCAGGGTTATCTGGATGCATGAGACATGCTGTATGGCTGAAAAAAGTCCGCGTGTGGCCCGTCAGCCTCACGCGCGGGCATGTTGCGGATGCAGCAGGAGCAGGGCGATGTCATCGCTGCGTGGATCGGTGTGCGGGGTGCGGCGGATGAGGGTGTCTGCGAGGGTTTCCATGGGCTGGTGGTGGGCTCGTGCGAGGTGATCGGCGAGGTCAGCGGTGGCGTCATCGAGTTCGATGCCGGGGGTCTCGATGAGGCCATCGGTGTACAGAGCGAGCACGGCGCCGGGCCGCAGGGGGATCTCGGTGGTCTGGTAGTCGGCGGCGGGGTCGATGCCGAGCAGGAGGCCGGGCGGCAGGTCGAGGACCTCGGTGTGTCCGTCGGGGTGGCGCAGGAGCGGGGGTGGATGGCCGGCGGTGGCCAGGTGGGCGCGGTGGTGCGCGAGGTCGAGGTGGGCGTACAGGCAACTGGTGAAAAGTCCGGGGTCGAAGTCGGTGAGCAGGCGGTTGACGCGTGCGAGGACTTCGCCAGGAGGTGGGCCGGCGGTGGCGTGGACGGCGGTGCGGACCTGTCCCATGAGGGCGGCGGCGTTCACATTGTGGCCTTGAACGTCGCCGATGGCAGCGGCGGCGGTGCTGTCGTCGCAGCGGATGAGGTCGTAGAAGTCGCCGCCGATGTCCATGCCGCGAGCCGCGGGCAGGTAGCGGGCGACTACCTCCAGCCCGGGCACCGTCGGGAGGATGGCCGGGAGCAGGCCGGTCTGCAGGTCGTGGGCGAGCTGGTGTTCGGCGTCGTACAGGCGGGCGCGGTCCAGGGCTTGGGCGATCAGTCCGGCGAGAGAGGTCAGGACGGCGCGTTCGTCGGGGGTGAAGGGGCGGGACCGGTCGAAGGAGAGCACCCAACAGCCGACCGGGCGGCCGGAGACGATCAGCGGTAGGAAGGCCCAGGAGCCCCGTTTGGTCAGGCGCGGGATGTCGGGGTGAAACTGTTCCATTTCACGGGGGGAGGCGAAAAAGAGGGGAACTCCCGTGGTCAGAGCGTGCACGGTGGGGGCTGATCGGTCCCTGAGCGCGGGGAGGTCGAGGGGGTCGAGGACCTCGGGCCGGTACCCGCGGGAGCCGACGATCCGCAGCCGGCCGCCCTCAGCGACGGACAGGACGAAGCCCTGTGCGTCGAAGGCGGGCATGATCTGGTCGGCGGCCAGTTCCACGACGTCCCGCACGGTGACGGCCTCGGTGAGCCTCGCGGCCAGGTGCATCAGCTCGTACAGGGCGCCTGCCCGCGTCGGCCTGGGGACGCTCTCCCTGGGTCCCGGCTCCGGGCGGTCCGCGGGGCTGGTGCCGTCGGTGGGGGTGATACGGACGCTGATACCGGAGGCGTCCGGGTAGAGCTGGAAGTACAGCCACCGGTCTGGTGGGCGCCGGGCGATGAAGGAGATGGGCTGGCGGCTGATCACCGCAGCCCGGAAGTGGTCCTCGAAGACCGGCTCGTCCAGCCACGGCAGCGCCTCCCACAGCAGGGCACCGAGCAACTCCGCAGCGCTGCCACCGACCAGATCGGCAACGGTGGCGCTGATGAAGGTGATCCGGCCCTCCAGGTCCAGCGCGCAACAGCCCTCGGGTAGGCGGTCGACGAAGTCCATCGAGGCCAGGGCCTCATCCGGCCCGGCCGTACGGGCATGCGGCGCGGTCGGCACGTGCGGCTCACCTCTGGGCAGTACCGGGTGCCCGCCTTCGGCGGCATGCTGCAGGACCCCGCCCATGCGGTCGCAGGCAGTACGGACCACGTGGTGTTCGCGTGCGCTCAGTCGCGGCGGGTGCGAGCCGGGCCACAGCAGCACCAGTCCGCCCCATGCAGTTGCGCCGGCCGTGAGCGGGGCGGCGGCCAGCGTCACGTGGTAGGGCAGCGCGAGCGCGGCCCTCGGGTAGCGGCGCGCCAGCTCTGCCTGACTGCCGAGCCACACCAGGCGCCGCTCGCGAACCGCCTCGGCCAACGGCTCCGGGGCCGTCAGTGCCACCCGTTCCCAGAACGCGGCGATCTTCGGAACCCCGGTCATCACGGCCAGCCGCAGTACCTCCTCGCCCGCCGGCAGCAGGTAGACCAAGCCCGCGGACGCGCCTGTCTGCCGCACCGCCTGGAGCAGGATCGGGTCCAGCAGCCCCGGCCCGACGACAGCCGGCGTGGCACGGTCCCGCACCACCCGCTCCTCTTCCCCGGGGGCACCTACGCGCTCGAAGTGCCGCCTGGCCGCCTCACCACTGATCCCCAAGCTGACACCGATCCGCGCCCAGCTGGCACCGGCCCGCCGATCGGCCAGCACCGCGTGCCGCACCAACTGCTCGGCCAGCCCGGGAACCTCCGCCGCCGCGGCACAGAGATAGCCTGCGTCAGACCACCGCCCCGGGGACAGATCATCCGCCCGCTGCGCTATCGCCTGAACCCGGGCCGATAGATCCGCACCGGCGAGCACCATCGCCTGCCGTTCCTCCGCCGCGGCCCACCATCGGCGCCGCGACCGCCAGGCCGCTTGCCGATGCGCCGAACAGCAATACCGTCGGTTGCGGCTGGCCTGGTCCGGTAGCGGCGCATCACACCAGCCGCACCGAACGTCACCCATATGCGCACCATACGCCCGCAAGACGCACGAGACCTGCCCCTTGCGACCGACACCGCCGAGGTCCACCGGCTACACCTGGGCCGCGGTGCCCGCCGCAGCGAGGAGCGGTGCGCGACCGGAGACGTACGGTTCGCGACAGCACGGAGTGCTAGAAATGATTACGTGTGCAGGTTTGGCCGGTTTTGGGCATTGGATCGCCCTCCCTGGCCCGCATCTCGCCGCCCGTTGGCCGACATACGCCGAAGCCATGGGCGAGGTCATGTGGACTCCGCCCCTGGGCGTGAAGCCGGAAGACACGCCCCCGCTCCGCGTCGCGCCGGCGACCCGTCTTGGAAGGCATGCCTGACCTCGTTTTTCAGCTTGCGGAGCGTCGCAGGCCAGGCGTTCATCTGGCAGCTGGCGGTCCTCGTCCTGCTCGCAGCCGCCGCGATGGTGGCCCTGGTGCTCAAGACCACAAACGACACCCAGACCGATGCCCGCCACCGCTCACTCGCTGTCGCGGAGGGCTTCGCGCACTCCCCGGGCGTCGTGCAGGCGCTGCGATCGCCCAATCCCACAGTGCTGCTCGAGCCGCTCGCCGTAGAAGCGCAAAAGGGTTCCGGCGTTGATTTCGTCTCCGGCCGGGCGGCGGCTGGGCAATCCTTCACCGAGATCTTCAAGGGCAAGCCGCAGAACGCAGTCCGGGCCCTGGTCCCCGTCACCGACGCGCATGGCACGGTGATCGGAATCGTCTCCGCGGGCGTTCAGACAGTCGATGTCGGCGCCACGGTGAGCCGCCAGTTGCCGGTCATCTTCGGCGCCGCGGCCTGTTCGCTGGCCCTCGCTGCGGGCGGAGCGGCGCTGGTGAGCAGGCGGCTGCGACGCCAGACGCATGGCCTGGGACCGGTCGAGATGACCCGGATGTACGAGCACCACGACGCTGTCCTGCACTCGGTCCGTGAAGGTGTGCTGATCCTGGACGCGGCCCGGCGGGTCGTGCTGGCCAACGACGAGGCCCGGCAGCTGCTCGGCATACGTGCGACCGCGGAGGAACTGCCTCTGGACGACTTGGGCCTGGACCCGGGAATGGCCAAGCTGCTGGCATCCGGGCGCACCGTCACCGACGAGGTGCATCCGGCCGGTAGCCGGCTGCTGGCTGTCAATCTCCGGCCCACGGCTGTCCACGGCGGGCCCGCCGGGTGCGTGGCGACGCTGCGGGACACTACCGAGCTGCTTGCGCTGGCCGGCCGGGCCGAGGAGGCCCGGGAACGCCTGAACCTGCTGAACGAGGGCAGCACGCGCATCGGCAGCACACTCGACATTGTGCGTACGGCGCAGGAACTGGCCGAGGTGGCGGTACCCCGGCTCGCCGACTTCGTCAGCGTCGATGTACTGGAGACGCTGCTGAGCGGGGACGAGCTGCCCCAGGGGCCGATCACCGGCGCAGTGCTGCGCCGGGTGGCGCACCAGTCCGTCCTGGAGGGCACGCCGGAGGCCCTGGTCGAAGTGGGCGAGGTCGCGTTCTACCCGGAGAAATCGCCGCAGGCCCGCTGCCTGGCGACCGGGCGGTCGGAACTGCACCAGCTGGCGGACCCGGCCGTCGGCGCCTGGCTGGCAGAAGACCCCGCGCGTCTCGCCAAGGGCCGCGAATACGGGTTCCACTCATGGATCGGGGTACCAGTGATCGCGCGGGGGACGACGCTGGGAGTGGTGGGCTTCGTCCGGTGCCGGCACCCCGAGCCGTTCGCGACCGATGATCTGGCCCTGGCCGAGGAACTGGTCACCCGGACGGCCGTCTGTCTGGACAACGCCTGGCGCTTCAACCGCGAGCACACGGCGGCTCTCACGTTGCAGCACAGCCTGCTGCCGCGCCGGCTGCCGGAGCAGTCCGCGGTGGAGGCGGCCTTCCGGTACCTGCCGGCTGATCCCCGGCTGGGGGTGGGCGGCGACTGGTTCGACGTGATTCCGCTGTCCGGCGCACGGGTGGCGCTCGTCATCGGCGACGTGGTCGGACGCGGCATTCACGCCTGCGCGACCATGGGCCGACTGCGCTCCGCTGTACGGACCCTCGCAGACGTCGACCTCGCTCCGGACGAGCTGCTCACGCAGCTCGACGACATCGTCATCGGGCTGGCCGACGAATCCGAGACGGACGCGGACTTCGCCGCACCGGGAGACGTCGGCGCCACCTGCCTGTATGCAATCTACGACCCGGTGTCGGGCCTCTGCTGGCTCGCCCGCGCCGGACACCCGGCACCCGCCGTGGCCCGTCCGGACGGCACCGCAGCCATCCTGGACCTGCCTGCCGGACCTCCACTCGGCCTCGGCGGGCTTCCCTTCGAAGCGGTTGAGATCGCACTGCCCGAGGGAAGCCTGCTCGCCCTCTACACCGACGGCCTGGTCGGGTCCCGACAACGGGGGATGGACGCCGGGCTCGAAGCGCTGCAACAGGCGCTGACGGTCCCGGGCCTCTCGCTGGACACCCTGTGCGACAAGGCTGTCGGGACCCTACTTCCAGACCAACCCGCCGATGACGCCGCCCTGCTGCTGGCCCGCGTCCAGCGTCTCGACAGCGGGCAGGTCGCGACCTGGGACGTGCCCGCCGATCCCGCAGCAGTGGCCGGCGTCCGTGCAGACGCCGTCCGCCAACTGTCAGCATGGGGCTTGGAGGAGGTCGCTTACGTCACCGAACTGGTCGTCAGCGAACTCGTCACCAACGCCCTGCGGTACGGCGCCGCTCCCATACGGCTGCGGCTGATCCACGACCGAACGCTGATCTGCGAAGTGACCGACGGCAGCAGCACAGCACCGCACCTGCGCCGGGCCCGCGTGTTCGACGAGGGCGGCCGGGGCCTGCTGCTCGTCGCGCAGCTCACGCAGCGCTGGGGTGCGCGGCAGACCTCGATCGGCAAGATCATCTGGTGTGAGCAAACGCTCCCTGCGGGCGCATGAGGACGCCGCGGCAGGGAGGATCGCCGGGTGGCGCGAGCGGGCCGAGGAAGCTGCTCGGCTCTGCGCCGCAGGAGGTGCTTGGCCTGTGCGTGCCGGAAACTGCGTCACCCACACTGACGTGGAGGTTCGGCGTCACGATGTGCCGTAAGACAGGCGAACTGGTGGCGGGCTGGGGGCATGATCTGAGGTCGTGGCAATACGTCTGATCTACCGGCTCGTAGGCCAGATCTTCCTGTGGCTTGCGCTGTTGGCGCGCTCAGGTGCGGCGGAAGGACATCGAGATCTTGATGCTTCGCCACCGGCTCTCTGTCCTGCAACGCACCCATGCGCGCACCTGGTTCGCCTGGAGCGATCGGCCGTCACGGCGGCGCTGCTGCGACTGTTGAGCAAGAAGCAGCATGCGCAACTGACGTTGCCGGTCAGCCCGCGGTCGGTGCTGAGATGGCATGCCCAGCTCGTCGCCCGAAAGTGGACGTATCCGCGTCGAGGTCCGGGCCGACCACCGAAACCGGAGGCGTTACGGTGTTGGTCGTCCGTCTGGCGCGGGAGACCCGGCTGGGGATGCCGCCGGATCCGGGCGAACTGCTGTGCCTGGGGCGCAAGGTCGCGGCTTCCACCGTGTGGGAGATCTTGAAGGAGGCTGGGATCGACCCCTCGCCGCAGCGCACCGACCTCTCCTGGGCGCCTTTCTCACGCAGCCTGTGCCTCTTCAGGACTTCTCGGCAATCTGTCCGGCGAGCTTTCTGAACGGTCTGTCATTTTCGTCCAGTTCTGCTGGATCTGTGCGCGGCCGTGGACGTTGCCGAGCAGCGGACCTGGGTCATGGCTCACCTCGACCCGTGGTAGCGCGGGGCGCCAGGATGACGGTCAGGGTGGTGACGCCCTGGGCCGGATGGACGGTGTTGCCGCCGATGTCGGCGGACCCGGATGGTCCCGACTGCAGGAGCGCGTAGGCGGCCTCCTGGAAGGCGGGATGCTGGTAGGCGAGGTGGATGTTCTCGACCAAGTCGGTCGGATCGAGGAGCACGACCAGGTGCTGGGCCAGCACGCCGGCGGTGGTGATGCCGAGCTCGGCCTCGGTGAGGAGGATCGAGCCGGTCTCGGCCACGCCCAGCGGCGTCCGGACAACCGTGACGTCCACGTCGGCCGGGGCGGCCCAGTGGGGGAAGTCGGCCGGGGTTACTGTTCCCGGCACTTCGGGGACCGCCGAGCAGATGCAACGGGCGTCTGGGAAGGTCTGCGCCAGCCACCGCTGCAGGCCTCCGGGCGGCTGGGGGACGGTCTGGCCGTCGAGCCGTTTCAGGGCGGCGGTGAACAGGCCGGTGAAGTCGCCGTGTCCCTGGCGGAAGACAGGGACGTGTGCCCCAGGCCCACGCCGGGCCGCAGGTCGGTTCCCTGGCAGCCGCCGACCGCCCTTGCGGCGGGCCGTACCGTCGCCCCGGACCGGCGTTCCGGGGCAATGACGCCACAGCCCCATCCCGGCCCGGGCGCCCACAGCGGGCCCGTCCGGCCACGGATGCCGCGGCGCGCCCACCCGGCGTGCACGGTTGCGACATCACCTGCCACGAGATCCCAGCAGGCGACATCGGCTCGTGGCGCCTGGCGAAGGGGACCCTACAGCGGGCGGGATAGGCGGCCGCCGGCGAGTGGGCAGCGTCCCGATGCGGATCACCTTCGGTGATCCACCCCGGTTCAAGGTCGGTGGGGCCGAGCTCGACGACCCGAACTCGGCCTGCAGCCGCCACCGCGGATACGTACAGTAAACGTTGTGACATTGACAGACGGCAGATATCGCATCGGATCGTCGATCGGCAGCCTGCGTGTCAAGACCAGCCGTGCCGGACTCGGCCGCAAGGCCGGACACGACCTCACGATCGAGGCCACACACTGGTCGGGCGACGCCACGGTGGTGCTCAGCGATCCGGCGAAGTGCTCGGTAACCGTGACGGTGGAGACCGCATCGCTCGAAGTGCGGGAAGGGACCGGTGGACTGAAGCCCCTCACCGACGGCGACCGTGCCGAGATCAAGCGAACGCTTCAGGGCAAGGCGCTGCTCGACACCGCCGAGCATCCCTCGATCACCTTCCGCTCCACCCGGATCACGGGCACGTTGCAGTCGTTCGACATCACCGGTGACCTCACGATCAAGGGCCGGACTCATCCGGTGACGGTGCATGGTCAGGCGGGCGATGGGCGCCTTCGCGGCGCCGCGACCATTCTGCAATCCACCTGGGGGATCAAGCCGTACACGGCGTTCCTCGGCGCACTGCGGCTGGCGGACGAAGTCCGGATCGAGTTCGACGTGGCCGAGCCGACGCCCCGCTCCGAACCCTAATCGGACGCCGGCGCCGTGGAGTCCTTCCGGGGCGCCAACGGTCGCGGGGTCGCCGCCGCGGCAATACCGTCGCACCGCGCCCACCTCCGATCACGCGCCGTTCCGCCCGCAGCGCTGCGGCGACCTGCCCGCACGGTGTCGTGGCCGCCGCGCTGCTCGTCGTCGAGTGCCGCAGCCCGGCTGTACAGGTCCGGCCTCGAAGCCCACCTGGTGCCGCCGCCACCGTATGGCGCACGCTGGCCCCCATGGATTGGTTGCCACTGCTCTCCACCCTGGCCGGGGCCGCGATCGGCATCGTCGCTACGCTCATCGCGGATTGGAATCGGTGGAAGCGCGAGGATCACGCGCGCTGGGAGGGACGCGGCAATGCAGCCGCCAAGATGCGCAAGCTCATGCGCGAAGATCTCGGCGTTGGCCCACTCACCGAACACCACAGCACCTAATACTCCAGCCGAAGACCACGTCACATGATCTTCGGCTGGAGTACGAGCCCGGATTCGCTCGCCAGCGCAGGGTTCGGGGCCACTCCGCTCGTCAAGGGCGCCTTCGGCGTCGCGGGCGACGGGCTACGCCCGCCCTGGATGGCCCCGGACTCCTACCTTTGTCCCCAGGGGCAAAGTAGCCAGCCGGTAGCAAGCCGACCTGCGAGTCGAGCGTCAGGTCTTCGCTCTTCGCGGCGTTCTTCTTCGGCTGGCGAGGCACGGTGGTATCTCTGTTGAGGTGTCCGTAGACCGTGGAGCGGGGCACCCCGAACAGGTCGGCGATTTGCTGGACGGTTTTCTCGGGGACGTCGTACAGCTGCTGCGCGAGCGCGACCTGGTCGGCGGTGAGCTTGGGGCGGCGCCCGCCGACGCGTCCGCGGGGCGCGGGCGGCGGCGAGTCCGTCGTTGGCCTACAAGGAGCAGAACACCGTCGAGCGCCTGATCAACAATCTGAAGGCCTGGCGTGGCAGCACGACTCGATATGACAAGACGCCCGAGAGCTACCTCGCCGGCCTCCACCTCCGCGCCTCGATGATGCGGTGGTCAGGTCGTGGGTGGAGCCCGGGCCTGGCCAAGGAAGACCGGGTCCGACGTGGTCACTCGATTGGGTGATCGTCAGAGGTGAGGGCTAGGAGGAGCCGGACCGCTCCGGAACACTGACACCGGCACGAGTCCGACGCGGGTTCCGGAAACATCCCCCACCTGGGCTGTCCGGCGCGTGCACCCAAACCCTCCCGGCCAGGGCTAGGACGGCCACCGAGAAGCCGGAATTGCCGTCCTAGCCACCCGCTACGACGTCGTGGGCAAGACCGTCAAACGACCCGAAAGGCTGATCGAACGCGATCAAGCGCTCGACGTTAAGGAAGAAGCTAAGCGGAAGTTGACACCATCGCAACGACAAAAAAGCTTCGCGCTCACGGGCCGCACCATTCCCCGGTCCGGTGACGATCTGAAGAGCTCAGCTCAGTGTAGCGCCTAAGAAATCTGAGAAATCTGAGAATTAGCTGAGAGAAAGTTAGATTGTTGGGGTTGTGTAACAGCTGGGCGATTCACGGGAAATGGCTCTCCGAGACGGGCAGTATGTCGAATGCACGGTGCGACGACAGCACTCGCTGTCGTGACCGGGTTCATCACCCCAGCAGCTGGAAAGGATGTTCGGAAATGGGAACTGGTCTTAAGCGGTGGATTGCGATGGGTACGGCTTCCGTAGCGCTTGCGGGAGGCGCGGCCATTACCTCAGCAGGGGTGGCGTCTGCCGCCCCTGTCCACGGGGAGCGTGTGGTGGTAAAGAGTGAGCGCTGCCACGAAGTTGGTGGCTACTGGACCCGCACCTGGCACCCGGCATACCGCGACAGGAAGGGACACAACCACGCCGGTTACTGGACCCGGACCTGGCATCCGGCTCACCGGGTGTGCAGCCGGTGACTTTCTAGTCGTCACTGCATAGTGCCGTGATCGGGTAAGCGTGAAGGGAGGCCCCAGCAAGGGTCTCCCTTCACGTCGGTGTGCCACCACAGAGAAGCATGTCCGTCTTCACGGGCTCGATCGGTTCGTATTCGATCAGAATCGATTGTCTCTCAGCTCACTGAATGACTCAATGTTGTTGAATGGGATCCGTTTTATGTTGTCCAGGGCCTTTGATGATGGTGAGTCCTCGAGTCAGTCGTTGCGGGGAGTGTCAGCTGTTTCAGGTGTCACCCCCAGCTATGTGTGCTTCGGCTGACTATCGGCGGGGGTAGACGGGGTCGTCTTCCGTGGCCACCAGGCGCCAGCGGAAGCCGCACACCACGTCGACGTCGAAGAGGTGCCCGATGCCGTAGGCAGCTGGCCACTCACCGGGCTCCGGCTCCCGCTCCAGCAGTTCCGTCGGCGTGTCCAGGCACAGCGCCTTCGCACGGACCGGGGTTTGGGCGATCACATCGAACGGATGCGACGTCGAGCAGCGCGGTGACATACGCGGCCGGTTCATCGGTGGCTGACGGGATGTCGATCCGGTGTGCTGCGGAAATGCTGGTCGACTCGATCGTCATGACTGTTTCAACTCACTTCACATTGGAGGCGGAAACGGTGGCGCCGCGGACGAACTTTCTCGTCAATGCGGCGCCGATTCCAGTGGTCTTTCGGCAGCCAGCGGTCTCGGCCGCTAGCTGCCCAGCTCGGAGACGGGCTCTGCGGCACCCGTCGATGCGGGCATTCCGGCAAGGACCGTATGCTGTCTACCGGGTTTCGCTCCGAGGATGAGCAGGGCACCCAATACGGCCGCAGCAGCACAGGTCAACCAGTGAACAGGGGCGGAGAAGGAGTACAGGAATCCGCCCACGGCGGGTCCCAGGGCTCCGGCGAGAGTGTGGGCGATGCCATCCGCTCCCCGATACCGACCCCGCAGGTGCGGGGGCGAGAATTCGCCAGGATAGGCGTTGGCGATCGAGGCGTAGGTGATCTCCGCGAAAGTCCACAGCACGACTGTCAAGCCGATCAGAACTGCGCCGTGCGCGGCTCCCGTCAGGCCCATGCCGAGACCTAGCAGCACCAGGCCCACGGCGATCACCCTGCGCGGGTCCATGCGTTCAGTGCGGCGAGGTCATCCGCCCGCCGCCTCTCTTCCACCATGGTTCTGGAAGAGGTGTTTGACCGTTTTCATCCGGTCGCACACGGTGCTGGGTGCGAGCCGCCTGGACAGTTCCGCGACGAGGGCTTCGATGTCTTTTCGCTCCACACCCGCCGCCGTCTTGCTGCCCAAGCGGGGGGAGCAGGTGGATGCGGATGAAGCTCTCGTAGTTGCGGTAGGCGGGGCCGCTGCAGCCGTCGGTCCCGAGCCCGGTCGCTCGTCGCCTGCAGATAGAGCACGTCGTCGTCAAGCTGTGCCGTGAGCCACTGCGCTGTGCGCCGGTCCTGCGCGAAGGGTCCGGCCGGATCACGGAACCACTCCTCCCCCACCGCGGCAGTCATGTTCGCGGCGGCGATCTCCGCTGTCCTGCGCAGTGCACGCAGCCGGGTGGCCGCGGTGATCAGGCCTTCCCCGCCCGCCTGCAGCCGGGCGAGACCGCGTGCGGCGGCGAGGAACTCCTCGATCCGCTCCGGCGGCCGGCTGTGCAGCCGCATCAGATCGTCGAGCACCTCCTCGGCCTCGGCACGCAGCCCCCTGAACCCAGCGCCCGCGGCGTACACCCGCGCTTCATAGCGGAGTTTGGCGGCATGCAGCAGATAGCGGCCGAGCGCGGTGAGCCCGGGCTCTCCTTCGATCCATGTCCAGCCGTCGAGACGCGCCTCGCTGCTGCGGTGACCGACGACCACCAGCCGGCGGTCACCCTGCAGTCGGGCCTCCGGACCGATGCGCTGCTCCCACAGCAGGATTCCGTCGTGCGCCGCAGCGCAGGGCCCGCTCCATCCCGCCCGGGTGCCGGCCGGGTGCGGCGGCGCCGACCCGCGCAGGTCCGCGGTCAGCCGACGCGCTCCGCCGCCGCGCAGCGATCGCGAGCCGCCCAGCGCCCGGTACAGCCGTACGCCGCCCAGCGGCACCACATCGTCCCCCGGCGCCGGGCAGTGCCGGTCCCATATCGCCTCCAACTCCCGCCAGCCGCGCCCGTCAGAGGGCGCGAGCAGCGCGGTGAGACCGACGACGTCATGAGAGCGGAAGACGAAGGCCTGCCGGACCCCCGCGCCGGGTGCCTCCCTCGCCGCCAGGACCCGTACCGTGCTCCCGCGGCCGGGCGGCAGCGCCGCGGGCAGCTCGAGCGGCTCCAACCGGCCAGGGATCGCGCGCTCCATCCCGAGCCGTCCGCAGCCCTCCCATACCGCCTCCAGGTAGGAGCGGTCCGGCGCGTCTCGGTGCTCGACACGGTCGGCACGAAGGAAGAGATGGACGAGCAGGCTCGGGCTATGCACCGCCGGCTCCCCCGGGCTCCCGCGCACCGGCGTCGTCATTTCTGGAGATCGAGGAGCCGGACGGCGCCGCGCTCGACGAGACCATCGATAGGCTCCAGGACCTGGATGGACTGATCCCGGACGGCGATCCCGACCGCCATCACCTGCTGTCGACGCTCAGCGCGGCGCTCGTGCGCCGATTCGTGCGCGCCGGCGACATCGACGATCTGCTTGCGGCGCTCGACGCCAGCCGTACCGTCGTGACGATCGTCCCGGAAGACGACCCCTTCCACGCCAAGTACCGGCTCAACGTCGCCACGGACCTCGCCCGTCTCGGCCGGGTGACCGGCGATGACGCTCTGCTGGACGAGGCCGCCGCGATGGCACGGGACTGCGTCGAGGAGATACCGGCGGAGGATCCGGACCGACCGCTCGCTCTGCACAAGCTGGCGGTGCTGCTCACCGACCGGTATCTGCGCACCGGGGACACCGCGGATCTCGATGAGTCCGTGGCACACCGGCGGGCGGCTGTCGAGGGATGGCGGACGGTCCACGACACGGATCCGGCCGCCGTCGAGGACAAGGACCGCAGACTGTACCTGTCCGGGCTAATCCATGCGCTGCGGCTGCGCGCCGAGCGGTCCGGGGACGATTCCGACCCCTATCTCACCGAGGCGATCAAGGTGGGACGAGGACTGCTCGACGGCAGGGCCGACAGCCCGCTCGCGCCCGGCGCCTGCACCCTCTACGAGCAGGCGGCCGCCCAGCCCAACGCAAAACCGGAGAGCCGGGTCACGGCGGCCTATGCATGGGGCAGGGCGCGTGCCGAACTCGGCGAGTGGGACCGCGCGTTGCAGGGCTTCACCCAGGCGGTTGAGTTACTGCCGCTGCTGGCCCTGGTACGGCTGGGCCCCGCGGATCAGGCCGCCCTGCTGAACCGCCTGTGGGCACTCGCCGCCGAGGGCGCCGGCTGCGCGCTGCAGGCGGGGCAGCCGGAGAAGGCGCTGGAGCTGCTGGAGTACGGACGAGCCGTACTGGCGGAGCAGTTGACCGGTGCCGACGACGATCTGGTCCGGCTGCGCACACTCGACCCCGCGCTGGCGGAGAGATTCGAGCACCTTCGGGACGGGTTCGACGGGCAACGTCCGGCGACCCGCCACCAGTCCACGGTGATCTCCTGGAATGAGACGCTCCGCGCCATACGCGACATCCTCCCCGGGTTCCTCGAGCCGCCTCCGATACGGGAGCTGATCGCGGGGCTCGGCGAGCGCACTGTGGTGTTCGTCAACACCAGTGCCTACCGCAGCGATTGCATCGTTCTGCGGAGCGGCACCATCACCGTCGTACCCCTCCCTGAAGTGACGCGTGAGGAGTTCACCAACCAGGCGAGCCGCATGCTCAAAGCGGTCGCGTTCGCCATCGGCGGCAGAGGCCAGGAGGCGCGCCGGACCGGTGAGGAAGATCTGCGCGAGTTCCTGGAATGGCTGTGGACTCGTGTGGCCCGGCCCGCGCTCGAAGCGGCCGGATTTCTCACCGGCGCCCCGGCCGCCGACAGGGAGGGACGAGAGCTCCCGCGGCTGTGGTGGATACCCTGCGGGTTCACCGGTCATCTGCCGCTGCACGCCGCAGGAAGCCCCGGAGCCACGGGCGAATCCGTGCTCGACCACGTCGTCCCGTCCTATGCCCCGACCCTCCGCAGTCTGCTGCGGGAACCGGCCCCCGCTTCACCCGGCGAGGCGCAGGCCCCGCTCCTGCTGGTCGCCGCACCGCAGGACGGACTCCCCGGAATCGACCGGGAGATCGATGTGCTCCGCCGGCTGGTGGCGACCAAGCCGCTGGTGGGCGAGGACGCCACCGCGCAGGCGGTGAAGGAGCACCTGGCTCACCACCCGGTGGTGCACTTCGCCTGCCACGGGGTACTGGACCTGGACAACCCCGGCGAAAGCCGGTTGCTGCTGCCGACCGACCCCGGCGGCGGACTGACGGTCCGTGACCTGACCGCGTTGAGGCTGCCGCGTTCGCGCCTCGCCTATCTGTCGGCGTGCAGCACGGCGTTCCGTCCCATCTCCGCGCTGATGGACGAGCCGCTGACCTTGTCGACGGCGATACATCTCGCCGGCTTCCATAACGTCATCGGATCGCAGTGGACGGTTAACGACCTGGTCGCGGTCCGGCTGGTACGAACGGTGTATGCGCAGATGCGGAGCGACGAGGACTCCGGCGCGATCGACCCCGAGCGCAGCGCGGCCGCACTGCGCCGCGCGGTGATGCAACTGCGGCGGATGTACCCCGAACTGCCCAGCCTATGGGCTCCGCACGTGCACGTCGGCGGATGACGGGAACCGGATCCACCCCTCCGGGACCGCAACGTGTCTACCCGGCCGACTTCCACACCGCGCTCGCCGACGAGGGCATCGAGAACGTCCGAAGACCTCTGCGGCCTGCCCTACCGGCCAGACCCGGCGGCGCCAGCAATGGAACGGCCAGCCTCCCGGTGTCCGGTCACAAAAACGCACTACGTAAACCGGGCGGCCTGCGGCTGCAGGGCGGCGAGCGAGCTCAGACAACCCACGGCAACGAAGCCGCCCCTACCTATAGGAAAAGGCAACTCACGCACGTGTGAGCGCAACGTCCCCTCCCCGGGAGCAGGTCGAGGACCCGCTCCCGGGGCAAACCGCGCAGCCGCAGCCGCTGGGCGGTTCCCAGACCTACGACGGCTGGTCATTCCAGACCGACCCCCTCCAGCGCCCTTGCCCCGGAGAGCGGCCCGAAAGTGGACCTTTTGGAGATCACGCCCATCCAGCAAGAATCCAGCGTCCGTATTCCGAACATGCCGTAGCGGCACCAACAACAACGTCCCGACCTGCGCAAATTTGACTGACGTGACGTCAGATCATCCCGCAGAATCCAGCCACAACGTTCTGCGGAACGCAGCGAATACCGTCCATGACGCCTCCACCCACCGCCCTTGACCTGCGACTTCTCCCTATCGAGGGACGCCGGACAGGCATTAAACGTTGAAGCGGAACATCAACGACTCCGCTACGACCTGCATCCATCGGCCGTATCGGGACACGATCCAGCACGGATCCAGCATGCGGACGGACCGCCCGCCAGCCCCCGTCCCATCCCTGACCAGCTACGTCGTCGTCACGTATCCCGACTCGGCGGTGTAGACACCGGAAACGGCTCGAAGAGCACGACCATGTGTCCGCGGCCGGGCCTCAGGCCTCGTCGACCCGCGCCAGTACGAGGTCGAACCCGTTGCCCCGCGCGGCGACCACGAGGTCGATCGTCGCGCGGGTGATCGGGCTCCAGCAACGCTCCGACCGGCACGGGCGGAGAGACGACAGCGGATGGTCGCCGTTGGCGTACCACACCGTCTCCGGCCCGAGTGCCGCGATCACCTCGTCTTGCAGGGCCCGCAGCCTCGGGTCGGTGGGCGGGTCACTGCTGGATGGGTAGGAGAGTCCGGTGCCGAGGATGCCGGCGACCCAACCAGTGGCCTGGTCCAACCCGAACGGGGCCGATCGGTGAGGCGCTCGGTCAGCTCGTCAGCATCCGCGAGGGCCAAGGGGCAGACCGGGTTCAGGACCTCCCAGCAGACGTCGAACAAGGATCGGTCTTCGTCCGCCGGTCGCAGTGCCGCGGCCACCACGCCTACATTTGGGGTGGTCAGGCGCCGGGCCAGGCCGGTTCTTCAGCGGAGCTTGCTTCTTCGCCATGGCGTCACTGCGTGAACGCGCGCTTGTCGTCCAGCGGGTAGGCGGGGTTCGGCCCTTCCGGACGCTGGTAGCCCGCCTCTATCAGACGCCGGGTCAGGTATCCGGCCATCGCCGACAGCCAGCCCCCTGTGACAACCCCGGAGGCAGGAGCAGCCCAGCGCCGAGTGCGGTCATGGCCTTGGCAAGTTGGGCCTCCTGCAGGCACATCTCCAGCAGTTCGCTGATCTCGGCGACCGCGGCGGCGGCCTGGTACTCCCAGTGGTGGCGAAGTAGTCCGCGACGATGGCCTCGTAGTCCGGGTACCCTCCACCGTCGGCGCCGGGATGATCAGCGTCGGCGTCCTGATGGAAGTAGCCGAGCAGGGTGGACAGGATGGGCAGCCGCTCGCGCCACTCCCACCGGGTCTCGGGCACCGCAGGCTCGGGCAGCTCCCCGCCCTCGATGAACGCGACCAGGTGCGGAACAGTCAAGCGCAGGCAGTCGGCGGTGCAGCGATCTTCCAGGTGGCTTCGCTGTCGCCACCGACTGGCATAAATCGCTGCAGTAGCTCGGGCTGAGACGTCGTTATCTGTTGAGCCCACGTCTGCAATCTGGCTGGCGAGGCGAGGAAGATCTCTACCGACCAAATCCATCGTCGTGAATTCGGGAAATAGCGGCCTCCTGATAATCCCACAGTCCGCACTTTGTGCCACGTTCCAAGAACTCCCTTAGAGGCGCATAGCCCACGCCACCGGGAACGTCGATCGAGAACAGGCCTTCGAGTGACGTCTGCTTTATTGAGCAGTTCAATGAGGCAGCACCGTCCTTCAGCTCCTTCTCGACATCGCGACCGGCGACCTTGAAGGTGATGACCTGGATTGTTGAGTGGCCGCCCCACTCAAGCACCTCTTCCACCCACAGACCCTGCGAGGAACCGTGGTGGGCCACCCGAACTACATCACCTACTGCCAACCGTCGGGCGAAGGAAGGAGGAGACTCGAGCCTGTATTTGTGGTCTCCGACTTCTACTGCCTCCACTTCCTCTGAATTAAAGGGGGGCCAATTTCCGTCTCGATGCAAGCGAATGTGAATTACAGTCGAATCGCGCCGCGTCACTACTCACTGCTCCCGTCCCCACCTACCAAAGCTGTGGGCCGTCACTCTTCTGCCTGTTGCACACTCTACACAACGCTTGCCCGTTGCTGGGATCACCTGAGCCACCAAGCGACCTGGGGTCTTGGTGATCCACTTGCGCCTCTCTGGGGTCAGGGGTCACCCCACGTTGAGATTTCACCGGAACTTGGAGCTCAACGCTGCATTCCGGATTGGCGCATCGAGCGATTCCATCGGGTTGATCGTAAGCATTGCGTTGAATCACCTCATCCTTGCCCGCCGGCGTGAAGTTCTTTCCTGCCCGAGAACCAGGGGCCCCACCACGACCTTCAGTCGGTTCGAAACCCGGCCGCAGAGTGCATGCGTCGTTGTGTACGAGTACCGGAGTGGCGCCGGCGAGGACATAGTACGTGTGCAGTTGCTGGACGCTCAGGTTGTCCATGTCCGCAGCGCCAGGATGGGCGCGGACGGCGATGACCTGGACGTGGTGGTTGCTTGCGGTCTCGAGGCTCTGACCGGGCTTGAGGTTTCCGGCCGTGACCCACGCATGGAGGGTGTCATCCCAGAAGGGATGGTTCGCGGTGGTGTGGATGACGCTCGTGTCGTGGGAGCTGGTTTGGATGGTGAGGTCGACGAGGTCGTTGTCGTGGTGGACGACTCGGGCCGTTACCGTTTGTGAACCTTGATGCTTGCCGGTCGAGGGGTTTCCGGTCGCTACTTGGTCGCCTGGCTTGATCTTGCTGATGGGCTTGGTCTTGCCATCGGCCAGCAGAACGGGAGTCGACGGCGCGAAGCTGCATGCGCTTTCCATCGCGTCGGTCACGCCTTGGTCGGCGCCGTCTTCTAGTGCTCCTTCGCCGAGGAGGGCGACTTCGTCTTCGCCGCCGGTGCCGATAGTGAGGGCGACCATGCCGGCGGCCTGAGCGCAGCTTCCCCAGGTGGGGTTGGTGGCGCAGTCGACGACGTCCGATACACCGGATGCGTGGTAAAGGAAGTCGAAGATGCCGCCGGCGCCGCCGAGTCCGCCTGAGTTTGCGTTCTGGCCAGGGGTGCCGTTGGAGGTGGGCTGATAGCTCGAGTCGAACAGGCTTCCGAGGGTGCCGATCAGCTTCGCGTCGTGCCGTAGCGCGTCCCAGGGGTTGACCAAGGAACTGGCGTGGTCAACCTGGCCGCTGGGGCGAGCCCCTGGGTACTCGCCCAGGCCCATCAGCGCGGTCGGCGGCGGAGGCGGGGGCGGGGCGACCGGCTGGTAGGAGCCACCGCCACCGTTGCCGTATCCGGAGGAGCCGTCCCCGTAGCCGTCGCCGTATCCATCTCCGTAGTAGCCGCTGCCGTCGGAGATCGGTGTTGCGTAGGAGTCACCGCCGGTGGAGTAGTCGTTGCCCCCGGTGTAGACGAGGCCAGTCACGGCCGGCGCCTGCTGCACTCCAAATGCCTGGCTGCAGTCCACTCCGTACAGGCCCGTGCAGGAGTCGTCCTCCACCGGAGTTCCGGAGACGTCCTGCCATAGCTGGTAGAGATCGCCCGGTATGAACAACGGGTCCGCATCCGCCAACAGCCCTCCCAGCGAAGACCAGAAGCCGTGTCCGGTGGGGTCCGTGCCGTCGGTGGGGTCGTCGTTGGCGTAGGTGTAGGGGTTGGCGTTGACGGAGGGGGTGGGGGGTTGGTTGGTGGGGTCTTGGCTGGTGAAGTTGCCGGTGGCCGGGTCGTACCAGCGGCTGGCGGTGGCGACGCGGTTGGTCGTGGGATCGGTCCAGCCGCCTTGGTAGCCGAGGTCGTGCTGGGTGCCGGTGGTGGCGATGCTCTGGCCGTAGGGGTTGTAGGCAACCGAGCCGACGAGGGTGGTGCCGGTGGGGGTGAAGGTGGCGGTCAGGTCGTCGTGCTGGTCGGTGAAGGCGAGGGCTGCGCCGCTTGCGTTGCTGACGCTGAGGATTGACCCGTCGGGTCCTCGGTCGTAGGTGTCGGTGCCGTCGGACACGACGGTGTTGCTGGTGTCGTTGTAGGTGAAGGTGTTGCTGCCTGCGGTGGCGAGGCGGCCGATGGCGTCGTGGGTGTAGCTGGTGGTGCCGTCGGTGGCGAGTTGGTCGAAGGCGTCGTAGGTGAGGTTTTCGGTGGTGGAGCCGCCTGTGACCGAGGAGAGGGTGCCGCGGGCGGTGTAGCTGTAGTCGGTGGTCGTGGCGCCGTTGGTGCTGGAGGTCAGCTCGTCACGGGCGTTGTAGGTGGAGTTGGTGGTGGTGGAGCCGGTGGTGACGCTGGTGCGGTTGCCGGCGTTGTCGTAGCCGTAGGTGGTGGTGGTGCCGTTGTTCCAGGAGGCGAGGCGACCGGAGTCGTCGTAGGTATAGGTGTTGGCGGCGGCTGCGGCGGTGCCGGTGGTGGTCTGGTTGGTGACGTGGCTATCGGCGTCGTAGCCGTAGGCGATCGATGCTTCGGTGGTGCCGCCCGGGGCGGTGAGAGTGTCGCTGGTCAGCCGGTGCTGCGGGTCGTAGCCGAAGGACTGGCCGGCGGCGCTGCCGCCGTAGGCGATGCCGGTGACCTGGCTGGTGTTGTTGTAGCTGTAGGTGAGGGTGGCGTTGGTCAGCGGGTCGGTGGCGGTGGCCAGGCGGCCGTCGGTGTCGTAGGTGTAGCTGGTGCTTCCGGCCTTGTCGGTGCGTGAGGCGATCTGGCCGTCGGCGGTGTAGGCGTAGCTGGCGGTGCCGGAGGGGCCGGAGGCGGAGAGCAGCTTTCCGCGGTCGTCGTAGGTGAAGGTGTCGGTGCCGTTGGGTGCGCTGACGGAGGTGGTGCGGCCGTCGGCGTCGTAGCCGAAACTGCGCGTGGCCGTGGCGGCTTCCGCTCCGCTGCCGGCCTGGCTGGTCAGGCGGCCGTCGGCGTCGTAGCTGGCTGCGACGGTGACGCCGCCGGGGCGGGTCACGGTCGTGGGGTTGCTGTCGGCGTCGTAGGCGATGGTGGTGGTGCGGTCCGAGGCGTTGGGGTATGTCGGAGTGCTCGGCTGGATGGTGGATTCGGGCAGGCCGAGGGTGTTGTAGGTGGCGATGGTGGCGTTGCCGTTGCCGTCGGTGTAGCGGGTGCGGTTGCCGGCGGCGTCGTAGCCGAAGGTGGTGGTGATCGAGGCAGTGGCCGTAACGGGTTCGGTCTGCTGGGTCAGGAGGTTGGTGGCGTCGTAGGTGTAGGTGGTGGTGTTGCCGTTGGGGTCGGTGACGGAGGTCTTGTTGCCTGCCGGGTCGTAGCCGTAACCGGTGGTGGCCAGGGTCTTGCCGGTGGCATCGAGGTTTGCCGTTGCGGTGAGGTGTCCGGCGAGGTCGTAGGTGTCGGTGGTGGCGGTGCCGTCCGGGAGGGTGGTCTTGGTCAGCCGACCGTCGAGGTCGTAGGTGTTGGTGGTGGTGTTGTTCAGCGGGTCGGTGGTGGTGAGCTGGTCACCGGCGGTGTCGTAGGTGGCGGTGGACTTCTCGCCGCCGGGCAGGGTTATCGAGGTGCGGTTGTTCGCGTCGTCGTAACCGTAGGTGGTGGTGTCGGTGGTGGTGGAGGGCTGGCGGACGACTTGGCTGACGGTGAGGGTGCGGCCGAGGTCGTCGTAGGTGGTGGTCGTCTGCGCGCCGGTGGGGTCGGTGACGGACAGCTTCTCGCCGTCGGTGTCGTAGGTGGTGTGGGTGGTCGGCGAGGTGCCGTTCACCGCGGGCTGGACCGCCTGGGCGAGGTCGCCGAGCTGGTCGTAGGTGTAGCTGGTGGTGTTGCCGTTGCCGTCGGTGACCTGGCTGACCTGACCGGCCACGTTGTACTGCTGCGTGGTGGTGGGGGTGATGGCGGTGCTGGACCCGGGCGGGGTGTAGGCCGGGTCGGAGGTGGCGACCTTCTCGCTGTCCGCGTCGTAGGTGAAGGTGGTGATGTCGCCGTCAGGATTGTCGACCGAAGTCTGGTCACCGAAGGTGTCGTAGCCGTACAGCGTGATCGGGTGGACCTGCTGCGGGGTGCCCCCGTCGGTCTCCGCGTTCACCGTCGGCGCGGTGACCTGGCTCCGGTGGCCGGCAGCGTCGTAGGCGTAAGAGGTGGTGTAGTTCGTCGGGGTGCCGCCGGAGACGTTGCCGCGCGGGTCGGTGGTGGAGGTCAGCTGCCCGAGCTCGTCGTAGGTGTTGGTGGTGACGAGGTTGGTGGAGCCGTCGTGGACGGTCTGGGAAGTGACATCGCCGAGGGAGTCGTAGGCGTAGTCGGTCTGCTCGGTGGTGCTGCCTTCGGTGACGGCCTTCGAGGTGAGGTTGCCGTCCGCGTCGTAGCTGTTGGCGGTGGTCTTGTCCAGGCCGTAGGGGTCGAAAGTGGCCTTCGTGGTGCGGCCGGCCGGGTCGACGGTGTAGTCGGTTTCGATCAGCGCGGCGGTCTTCTGCTGCTCGATCAGGTGACCGGCCGCGTCGTAGCCGTCCTGCTCGAGGACCTTGGTGGTGGAGCCGCCCGGATTGTGGAAGTTGGCCAGGAAGCTCTGAATGAGCTGGTGGTTCCAGTTGTAGTAGTAGTCGGTGGTCCGCCCCATCGAGTCGGTGTCAGAGGCCACCCAGCCAGCCGGGTCGTACGCCTTGGAGTCCACCACCAAGGAGGTGGGCGAGGAAGGGTTTTCCGGGTCGCCGGTGTAGTTGGTCAGCGTCGTGGTGAGCAGCTCACCGGTCGGCGAGTAGGCGTAGGTATAGGCGTTGCCGTTCGGGTCGGTCTCCGAGGTGCGGTTGCCGTAGGCGTCGTAGCCGTAGGTGGTCTCGCGGCCCGCGGGGTCGGTGACCGAGGCCTCCTGGTTGTAGGCGTTGTACGTCCAGCTCGTGGTGCGGGTGGCGTCCTTGCCGGTGGTGTCGGCGACGGCCTTGGAGGTGGTGTTGCCGTCGGCGTCGTAGGTGTAGGTGGTCTGCGGGGTGTGGGTGGTGCCGGTGACGGCGTCCGTGGTGGCCGGTCCCGTCTGGGTGACCATGCGGTCCTGGGCGTCGTAGGTGTAGCTCGTGGTGACGCCGTTCGGGTAGGTGTCCGAGACTTGTGTCTGGGTGAGGCGGCGGCCGAGATTGTCAAAGGTGTAGGTGGTCTTCAGCCCTGAGGGCGAGGTCACCTGGGCAAGGTCGCCTGAGCTGTCGTACGCGTAGGTGGTGGTATTGCCGTTTGCGTCCTTGGCGGAAGCCGTCAGACCTGGCGGTTCGGTGCCGCCGCCGATCGCGGACTCGGTTCCCGCCGTGTAGGTCTTGGTGGTGACATCCCCGTCCGGGTTGGTCGTGGTGAGCGGGTCTCCGGTCGAGGAGTAGGTGTAGGTGGTGGCGTAGGTGGTATCGGTGGAGCTGGCCGAGCGCGGGTCGGCGTAGGAGGTGGGCTCGTCGTTGCGCGGGTCGGTCACGCTGTAGGTGCCGGACGCCGGGTAGTTCCAGTAGCTGGTGGTGGTGTCGCCGTGCATGTCGCTCGTGGTGCGCGACAGCACGTCCCCGCGCGCGTTGTAGGTGGTGGCGGTGTAGTTGCCGTCCGGGTCGGTGACGGTGTTCTGGAAGCCGCCGGTGTCGTAGCTGTAGGAGGTGGTGTAGCCGAGCGCGTTGGTGACCGATATCAGCCGGGAGTCGTTGTCCGGGTCATACCGGTAAGTGAGCGTCTTGCCCGTCGGGTCGGTCACGGTAACGGCAGTGACCGGGGTGGCGCCGTTGGAGGTGCCGCGGGCGGCGTACTGCGCCGCCACCGTGGTGGAGTTGAGGGCCTGGTTGAAGGTGGAGACCTCGGCTATCTCGCCGTTGAAGTAGCCCTGCGGGTTGTTCGACGGCAGTGCGGGCCAGGCCCCGGACAAATAGCCGGCGCCGATGGAGACGTAGGACTGGCCGGTGAAGTCCAGCTGCTGCCCGGTGCGGGTGTCGGCCTGTTTGCCGTCCAGATTCAGCGTCTGCTCGCCGTCGGTGTTTACGGTGAGCACGACCTGGTGCCAGTTGCCGTCGTTGACCGTGCCAGGTGACTTCATGGGTGAGAGGAGGTCATCCCACCACTGCCCGTACAGGTGGCCGTCGGAGCCGACGTACAGGGCCGGGGTGTAGCTCCCCGAGGGTGTGGTGCCGATCGCGGTGGACTGGTAGCTGAATAGCGTCTCACCGGCTGTGGAGGTCTTGAACCACAGCTCGACGGAGAAGTTCGCCGAGAGCTGGCCGCTGTAGATCGTGGTGGACGGCAGCGACACGTATGAGCTGGTGCCGTTGAACGAGGCGGCGGTCTCCGGGCTGCCGGTGAACAGGCCCGGAGCACCGAGGGTGACGTTGTTGTAGGTCGCGGGACCGGAGGACCACCAGTTGGAGGCCGTGGTGCCGGCGACCTCGTTGGCGGCCTGGGTTCCGGAGGTGTCCTGGAAGCGCCAGTAGTTCGGGGCCGCCTGGGAGATGACCGCATCCCGGTAGTAGGCGCCCGACCCCGTGGTGGTCGGATCCGACAGCTTCCACGTGCCGCCGTTGTTGTCGGTGATCTGGGTGGCCCGGTCGCGCACCGCGTCGTAGGTGGCGGCCATCTGCGTCTTGCCCGAAGGCAGGGTAATGCCGGTCAGCTCGGTGGCCGGGGTGGTGCCGGCCGTGTACTGCTGCTGGACCGCCGGCAGCCCGAGGGTGTGGGTGTAGAAGGCGGCCTCGGCGATGGTGCCGTTGAAGTACGTGGGGTATCCGGTGTTGCTGGAGGTGTTGTAGTGGGGCTCGTCCGGCCAGCCACCGCCGAGGAAACCGGTGCCGATGGCGTCCACCGGCTGCCCCGTCACCTGCACCTGCCCCGACAGGGTGCCGACCAGGGCGCCGTCCAGGTAGAGCGACTGCGTGTTCCCAGCGGCCGAAAGGACGACGTAGTGCCACTTGCCGTCCGCCACCGAACCGGAGGTGGCAATCGGGGAGACGCTGTTCTCCCACAGCTCGCCGTACAGCTTGCCGGAGGTGCCGACGTACAGGGCCGGGGTGTAGTTACCGGGGGTGGAGCTGTTGGTCAGCGCGTCCTTCTGGTAGGAGAACAGCACACCGGAGCCACTGGTCTTGAACCACATCCCGACCGAGGTATAGGTCGCAGACGTCAGCAGGCTGTTCGGCAGGGACACGTAACCGCTGGAGCCGTTGAACGTGGCCGCGGTGGTCGGCGAGCCGGGCAGCGGCCCGGCCGCGCCGAGAGTCACACCGCCGGTGTAGGTGCCGTCGTCGTTGCCCTCGTTGACCGCGACCTCGCTGGCTGCCGTGGTACCGGAGGACTCGCCCAGCCTCCAGTAGGAAGAGGGGTTGGCGTCCAGTACAGCTGAGCGGTAGTGCGAGCCGGAGGACGAGCCGGAGGTGTAGGAGTAGGCGGTGCACGCCGTGGAGGAGGTGGGCGGACACACCCCGGTCAGGTTGTTGCCGCTGTAGGAGTACGTCCAGGTCTCGGCCGCGCCACCGGAGGTGGCTGGGTCGGTCGCCACCTGGGTGACGTGACCGCTGCCCCAGGTGAAGTGCAGCGACCGGTTGCTACCGGTGTTGGTGACCGTGGCCAGCGTGCCGTCGGAGTTGTAGGTGAGAGTCTCGCTCCGCCCGTCCGCGTCCGTGATCTTCGTCAGCTTCCAGACCGTACCGGACTGCTCGCCGAAGGTGTACGTGGTCCCCGACTTGTCCGTGAGGGTGTAGCCACCGCCGCTGACCGTCTGGAAGGTGGCATAGGTGCCCTGAGGAGGGGAGAACGTGCTTCCATCCGCGTTCAGTCCGTACCGCTCCTGCTGGCCGTTGGCCATGGTGACCACGACCGCGCCGGTTCCGTCGTTATCGGGCGCTGCGGACATGTCGTACGTCGTCGACCATCCGGCGCCGAACAGGTTGCTGGTGCGCGGATCGAGGGAATTGTAGGAGCGCGCCACTGACAGCGCCGGTCCGACCACGGACACGTTCGCATCGGTGGCGGAGGTGGTGTAGTTCCCGACCCTTGGGTCGAAGGTCTTGCCGTTCGGCCCTTGTGCTGCCGCACCGAGGTGTGAGGTGATCAGCGGCTGGGGAACGGTCGTCGTGAAGTACGACGGGGCACTCCACGCACTGGAAGAGAGCGTGTCGTTGTCGGAGACCTGCCAGTAGTACGACTGGTTCCAGGACAGCTTGCCTGATGGCACCACCCAGTGCGTTGCGCTGATCGAGCCGGAGTCGACCACCAGCGACGGGGAGCCGGCGGTGGGGTTGGTGTAGATACGGAAGTCGTAGGTCAGGCCCTTGCCCGGGTAGTTGTCCGGGTCATGGCCGGAGGCGAAGAGCTCCGGTGTGAGGCTGCCGAGCGCTACGTTCGAGGGTGGCGAGGTGGAGTCGATCTGTGGCGGTGCGTTTGCCGAGTTGATCTCATAGCACGCATACGTGACGTGGTAGGTGAAGTAGAACGAGGTGTTCCCGTTCAGATACATGTCCCAGCACACGTAGTACTGGCCGGGGGTGATCGGGCCGATCGACCCAGTCATCGACACACTGGAGTTCGGGTTAACCGTGGACGGGACCGAAACGCGCGGCGAGATCGCGCTGATTGACGACCAGGAGCTGCTGTACACGTCGTCGGACAGCGTCATGTTCGACGACGTCCACGCCGACGTGCCCCGATTGGTGACGTTGACGTTCATCGAGCCGTAGGTGTTGGCCGTGGGCTCGGTGTAGTTCTGGCTCGGGATGTTGTAGTCGGCCCCGTAGGTGCTGTAGGTGACCGACAGGTACGGCGGGTAGGAGGAGTTGACGGAGGCGAACTGCTTCCACGCCGCCACGACCGAGTTGTTCGCGGTCAGCGCCAAGCCCTCGTTGTAGGTGCCATGGGCCCAACCCTCCAGCAGCTTCACCCCGGAGGCCTGGTCGGTATCGCCCAGGTCGATGCTGTGCCAGGACGAGCCGCCGCAGCTGGCGCCGGCCTCGAAGCTCGCCGACCCGATCGGCGAACCGTACGACAACCCGGGATAGTTGGCGATCTGGCTGACGTTCCAGCCGCTGGTGATCGGCGAAACGTAGACCGGCTCGGCCGTGCAGCCCCCGGACCACACATCGTCCAGGTACAACGATGCCTGCTCGATGTAGTCGTTCTGGAACGTCGACCCGAACGACCAGTTCAGCACATAACTGTTGGCCTTGTGCGCGCCTCCGTCGTAGGAGCCGACCTTCAGCGTCGAGTCAGTGGAGAAGTTGATGTCGTAGGGCGTCTCCACATAGGTGCTGGAGGAGGCGTTGAGGTTAGTCGGGTCCACCTTGACCGGGAAGACGCGCGCCTTGTCGTGCAGCCACGACGTATCCAGCGACACCCGCAGCGCCGGGGCACCGTTCACTGTGGTCAGGCTGTAGGCCACCCCGGTCGACATCGCGCCCTCGCCAGAGACCTGACCGATGTTGGAGTCCTCCATGTAACCGTGCGGAATCGTCGCACGCACGGCGCCGGAGGCGTCCTTGAACACCACGCTGCCGTCTGAAGTGAGTGAGGGGGTCAAGCCGGTTAGGTGGAGAGGGAACACCCAGGTCGTCGGGGCCGAGGCGTCGTGCAGGAGCAGGGTTTCCTTCACCCCGCTCGAGGTGACCGCGTACTGCAGATCCGAAGCGGTCGCGATCGCGGGGTAGGTGATCGTGCTCCCCGACGCCTGCCCCGTCACGGCAGCGGCGCCCTGCAGCGAGTAGCCGACCTGCTCATTCGCCGACGGACCGTAGGAGACCAGGAGAGGATCGTTTCCGCTACCAGCGAAGCTCGCCGACGGCGAATCCGCCCGCTCGGCCCACCTGCCATCCGAACCCTTCACCAGGGTGTTGTCGATGTCCGCCCAGGTGCCGTTCGCGGTGCGGTAGTGCACCGGACGGGGGTAGACCCGGGCGGTGTACGTGCCGTCCGGGTTCTGGAACACCGAGGTGTTCGCGGTGCGGTCCTTGACCACCTCCACGCCGCTGGCCTTCGGCCCCGGAAGGTGCGGATCCCCCTGCGGCGCCGTCGAATTCGCCCTCGCGGCGTGCTGCTGAGCCTGCTTCAGCAAAGCGGCACGCACCTGCGCCGGAGGCGTGACCTGCTTGGCGACAGTCGTGCCCTTGGGGGTGAAGGAGCCTTGTTCCTTCGATGGCGGCAGGTGCGTCGACGAGGATGGCAAAGCTCCCGGGACCGGCTTGGCCTTCGGGCTCGACGCGCTCCGGCTCGCCCGCAGAGCTGCCGACCTCACCTGGTGCGCCAACCCCGCCGCCGACCCGGTCCGCTGCTGCGGAAGCACCGCAGAGCCTGACGCCACGGCGTGCTCGACGATGACCGCCTGCGCAGGCTGCGTTGCCAGCGTCACGAGCAGCACGCCGCTCACGACGGTCGCCATCCACCGCAGCCAACGCCGCTGCACACCGCAGCCGAGGGAAGCGATGAACGCCAACCCCCTGACCACACAAGACGACACACCAACAGCCCGGCGACTCATCGCAGAACCCCCACACAAGGCACAAGCGCCCCTCCTGTGGAGGCGCAGCGGCCAAGTTGTACCCGTGCTTTGACGGTTCGGCAACGATTCATCGACAAACAGTCATAATGACCCGGCATGATCACACACGTTTGCACCCGATTTGCCCTCGGCGATCTTTGCCAAACCTTGGCGGCCGCCCGCCCCCCGCGCCAGAGTCACATTGAGACTCACAGAAGATCGAGGAGAGTGGCCGGCCTCCCGCACCGCCGTCCCATCAGTCGATGTGGTAAAACCTGGCTGGCTCCGTGCTCCCGACCTGCGCGTCGTACGCGAGGCCCGCACCGATTGGAGCCCGATGCTGTTCCCGCAAAGACGCCTGCGTGGGTGGCCACCTAGTGCCACAAACACCGCTCCATCAAGCAGGCAGGCTCGGCATCCGCACCTCTCCAGGGACATCGCACCTCTGCAGCAAGTGGGCGGAAAAACAGAAATGCCGAACCCAGAAGCAAACCACGGTCACACCGACCAGAAAGTATCAAGCTACTTTCGAATCCACATCGGGAGCGCCACGTGAACCTTCCTTTCAGTCTTCAAAATCGCCCTCGACAGGCCCGACTGACGGCTGCCCTAGGCGCACTGATCACCGTGGGTCTGCTGACATGGCTTGCTTTTTCCGTGTTGACAGGTCCGCAGACCCCACGGATCGTCGCCAACAATGTCTCAAGAAATTTCCGCACCTGCCTGATCAACGATCAGCACGATGCCGCTATGACCCCGTCCGTCTGGTCGGCCGTGCAGGAAGCCGCTCAGGGCGCCGCAATCAACGCGCAGCACATCGTGGTCCCGGACACCGGAAATGCAGCGCCGCTCCCCTATGTCAACAGCCTTATGCAGCGTCACTGCGGACTGATAATCTCCGTAGGACCCGATCTGCACGATGCCATAGTCACAGCGGCTCAGCACAACCCGCGCCAGCAATTCGTCAGCATCGGTCAACCCATCAAGCTGCCCAACATGCACAGCTTTTCATCGGCCAGCCAGTCGACCATCAGCAGTATGGTTCGAGGAGCCGCCCACCCCCAGTCACCCCACCGGGCCTGAGTATCAGGCGGGCGGAACCCGGACGGCAGCGCCCCAAGAATGGCCTGTCCATCAGGGCTATGGCAGCCTGGCCGTGTACGGCTCTCGTAGGTTGGCGCTCTTCGCGGGGCCCACAGAGCAGTGGGGCCGAGCCCCGGTCACCGGGCCGGCCTGGAGCAGCACGCCAACGCCGAACGCCCTCCTCCACCACTCGACTTATGATCTGCCTGCTATCGTTCCCGTGCCCGCCCCCCACCGGGTGATTATGAACATCATCGGCCGAGGGATAGGGGGCGTTTTGTCCCGAAGAGAGCGTAAGCACCGAAGATCTCATCTCCGGATCACGGTCGGGATCGCGGGCGTGGTGGCGGTGGCAGCGGCTTCCGGGATCGTGGCGATGGCGCAAGCTGGCCAGTCCGGGGGTCCGCAGCCGTATGCGCTGCAGGACGAGTTCGGCGCGGCGGCGCAGGAGTACCACGTGCCGGAGAGTGTGCTACTCGGTGTGGCGTACATGGAGTCCCGCTGGGACACCCACAACGGGCAGCCGAGCGCGACCGGCAACTACAACGTGATGGGTCTGACCCAAGTCGACCCGACGCAGGTGGAGCATCCGTCGGTTTCGGACCGGATGACCGAGCTGAACATGCGCGGGGACGACCGGCGGGGCCACTTCCACCCGGACGCCCGGGTGCTCGCGGATGTAGGCGCGGTGCAGACCAACACCCCGGCGCTGCACACCCTTGATGCTGCGGCGAAGCTGACCGGCCAGTCCGCGAGCGCGCTGCGCGGCGACATGAAGCAGAGCTTGCGCGGTGGCGCGGCGCTGCTGGCGCAGTACGAGCAGCAGGCGACCGGCGGGCTTCCGACGGATCCGGCCCAGTGGTATCCGGCCGTCGAGCGGTTCAGCCAGTCCCCGGACGCTGCAGGTGCGGCGCAGTTCGCACAGCGCGTCTACGCACACATCCAGCAGGGCATCAGCCGGCTCACCGCCGACGGCCAGGCGGTGACGCTGCCCGCGCAGCCAAGCCTGCGGCCGCAGACCACGACGGCGAGCTACTCGCCGATGAGCTACACCACCACGGCCACCGCAACCGCGACGGCGACCGCGAGCCCGACGCCCACACCCACCGCGACTCCAACCGCCACGGCCAGCCCCACGCCCACGCCCCCGCCGACCCCAACCGCCACGGCCAGCCCGACGCCCACGGCGAGCCCGAGCCCTACGCCCACGCCAACACCGACGCCAGAGTGCCCGTCAGGTCTGGCGTGCAACTTCGTTCCCGCCGCGTACGCGCAGGACAGCTCGTCCCTGAGCGACTACGGCAACTACGACATCGCCAACCGTCCGGCCGACGGGGACGCGATCAAGTACATCGTCATCCACGACACCGAGGCCAGCTACAGCACGACGATCAACCAGTTCCAGGACCCGACCGCGTATGCAAGCGCGAACTACGTGATCCGGTCCTCCGACGGACTGGTCACTCAGATGGTGCCGAACAAGGACATCGCCTGGCACGCGGGCAACAAGTACATCAACATGCACGCGATCGGGGTCGAGCACGAGGGCTACGCGCTCCAGGGCGCGACATGGTACACCGAGTCCGAGTACGAGTCCTCCGCCACATTGGTGAAGTGGTTGGCGGCGAAGTACAACATCCCGCTCGACCGTGAACACATCATCGGCCACGACAACGTCCCCGGACCGCTCGACGCCTACGTGGCCGGCATGCACTGGGACCCAGGGCCCTTCTGGGACTGGAACCACTACATGCAGCTGCTCGGCGCACCGAGCAACAGCAACCCGGTCGGCGACCCGCTGCAGGCCGGAGAACTGATCCAGATTGCACCACCGTTCACCACCGCCAACGAGCCCCCGGTGGACAGCACCTCGGCTCAGCCGGCCAACTTCGTCTATCTGCGCACCGGCCCGTCCAGCAGCGATCCGCTGATCTCGGATCCGTACCTGCACTCCAGCGGGTCGGGCACCACGGCTGGACCGGACTGGGGAGACAAGGCCGAAGCCGGGCAGCAGTTCGTGGTCGCAGCGCAGCAAGGTGACTGGACAGCGATCTGGTATGGCGGCCAGGAAGTCTGGTTCGACAATCCCGGCGGGACGTTCACCACGCCGGTCAGCGACACCACGCAGACGCTGATCACCCCCAAGGACGGCGCCACCTCGATTGCGGTCTACGGCCGCGCCTACCCGGAGGCGAGCGCCTACCCGAGCACCATCACTGCGCAGCCGGTCAGCCCGCTGTCGAAGTACACCGTCCCGGCCGGGCAGCTTTACCTCGCCCAGCCAGCGGAGACGTCCGACTTCTACAACTCGGTGAACATCGACGGAAGCGCGCCCGGTGACCGCACCCTGGTCACGGGCACGACCACCTACTATCCGATCCAGTATGACGACCGCCTCGCCTACGTGAACACCGCCGACGTCAAGGTCGTGAACCCCGTTGCGCCGTCGGCCAGCGGAAACACCATCCAGCCCGGTCAGTTCCTCATCCCGGGCCACAGCCTGTCCAGCGCCAGCATGACGCTGACCATGCAGACGGACGGCAACCTGGTCGGCTACCTCAAGACCGGCGGCAGCGGAAACGGCCTGGCGGTGTGGGCCTCCAACACCAACGGACACAGCGGCGCCTACGCCTACATGCAATCCGACGGCAACCTCGTCGTCTACAAGCCCGGTGGCGGCCCCAGCACCGGCGGCGCACTGTGGTCCACCAACACCTGGGGACACTCCGGCGCCTACGCCACCCTCCAGGACGACGGCAACCTCGTCGTCTACGGCAGCGGTGGCGGGCCGAGCACCGGCGGCGCGTTGTGGGCCACCAACGTCTACGACCACCCCCAGACCATCGGCTCGGGCCAGAAGCTGACGCCCGGCTGGTGGACGCAAGCCAAGTACACCCGGCTGGTCATGCAGTTGGACGGCAACTTCGTGATGTACCGCAACAGCGACGGCAAGCCGATCTGGTCGAGCAGCACCTACGGCCACGGCGGCGCGTACGCCTACATGCAGACCGACGGCAACCTCGTCGTCTACAAGCCCGGTGGCGGCCCCAGCACCGGCGGCGCACTGTGGTCCACCAACACCTGGGGACACTCCGGCGCCTACGCCACCCTCCAGGACGACGGCAACCTCGTCGTCTACGGCAGCGGTGGCGGCCCCACCGTCACCGGCTCCACCCTGTGGACCAGCAACACCTCAAGCCAGGTGCCCTGACCACCACCGGTTGAGCCACCAACACAGACTGCCCTGCCGGCCACCTGGCCCGGCAGGGCAGTCAACGTTCAGCTCGCTGACCAGAACCCACCGCACAGACGGCGGCCGGCGGCAGCGCGCCTTGCAGGAGGTGGGCGGCCACCCGCGAGCTCAATCCGGCACTAGATCCGGAGAGAGCGCCGCGTAGGTCCGCGGGCTGCGTCGGCAAGCCCGAAGGCGCTGGGATACGCGGTCCGCGGGGCCGGCCGACAACGAGTAGATCGAGATGCATTGCTGCACCCAAATTCAGGCGCCCCCGCCGGCCGGTGGCTCGCAGAGCCGCAGGTCATGGTGTCGGCGGCTTCTCGTGCGCAAGCGCTTTCGGTTTCTGTTCCTTCACATCTTCCGCGACGCATGAAGCTGCGCTAGCCTTCCGATCACTCGCATGGGGTGGGGGCCGGGGGCTTCACACACTGAACTGAATCACCGGATGGCAAGAACCATCGTGGTGTTCGTGGCGTCCCATGCATTCATCAGCCTTCATGGGAGGAACGGGTGGCTCAACGCGCCCTCGTACACGGCTCCATCGCAGTTGCCGCGGCTTTCACCCTCGTCTCTGGTCTGGCCTCGCTCGCCGCACCCGCGGCCCACGCGGACAGCCCGAGCGAGTCGGTCATTCCAGCGGCACTGCGGGACACGCCGCCCGCCGATAACGTTGTTTTCGCCGGGCCTGGCGGATTCCTGCACAAGCAGGAGGGCCAGACCGGCTACGAGTGGACCACGTACGCCGGCAGCGTCAACACCCCGGTGAACGAAAACCTCGGCGTCGGCGTCGGCAAGTCCGGGGCCGGCGCGGACGTCGTCGCGACCGCGGTCAGCGACGGCATCCAGCTGCAGGACATGGACACCGGCACGACGACCCTCTTCACGATCCCGGCGGGCCAGACCTACCTCGGCACCTTCGGCTCGCGAGTCGTCACCACCGCCCCGGACACCGGCGACACCGGGGTGAGCGTCCACGTGCTCAGCCAGTCGAACGGCCAGGAGACCGACACCACGGTCACCGGCATGTCCGGCGACACCAACGTCACAGTGACCGCGCTGGCCGGGGACGCCAACTCCGTCGTGCTCAGGCAGGACGGCAGCAGCGGCAGCGAATTGGGCCTGCTCGACCTGGCCACCGCCCGCGCGGACATCGCCTTCATCATCCCATCCGGCCACAAGGTGCAGGCGCTGCTGAGCGACACATACGTCGCCATGTGGGACGAAAGCAGCACTCAACCCGTCCTGAATGTGCTGAAGCGCACCGAGATCTACGCGCCGATAACCCAGGTCCCGGTACCGGCGCCGCCGCTGCCCAGCGGCTACACCGCCACGCCCCGCTCCTTCGCCATCGTCGGGGACTCGCTGCTGGCCACTTTCGAGGTGTCACACACCGGCGCCATAGTCACCGACGACACCGTCGGCTATCCGCTGTACTCGATGCCGCTGTCCGGCAGCAGCCTCACGCCGGTCCTCGACCACGCGAACATGGACGAGGTCGACTCCGGCCCGGGCGGTGCCGTGGTGCTCGGCGGCACCTCCGTCACGGACTGGGCTGTACGCCGGGTGACGGCTGACACCGACAGCACGCTTGCGTTCAACTCAGTGGAGCCCGAGCCTGTCATCCCGTCACCGATCGACGGACTCTCGCTCGCCGGCGGCACCCTGTTCACCGACGAGCGCAACAGCTCGCCCACGGTCGACGGGTTCACGCGCTCGATCACCCTCGGCGGGACCGCGCCCTCGTACGGCGATCACACCGCGTTCGGCAATGTGGCGGTGAGCAGTGACTGCGATGCCGCGGCCACTTGCGTTCCGCCCATCGGCACGGGTGACGGTCGCATCTCGCAGCTGTGGAAGAACGGCAACGGGACCGGCGACCTGGTGACCGTCCAGAACGGCTCGGCGGACGACGTCATCGAGCCCGGCGCCACCGGCGGCACCCTCATCGACTCCAACGGCCGCTACGTCGTCTACGACGGCGGTTCGACGAACAAGCAGTACATAGGTGACACCGAGTCGGCCAACGCCGGCCATGTGCTCTTCACCCGCCCGATCACCGCCGCCGCCCTCTCCGGATCGACCCTGTGGGTGGCGGACCCGACCGAGGGCTCGATCAGCCAGATCGGCCTGGCGACGCAGAAGACCGTGCAGACCGTGGCAACGGGCGCGCCGTGCACGCCGAGCGAGCTGCAGGCGTCGGCGAGCCGGTGGGTCTACTGGTCGTGCGGTAACGGCGGGCCGTCCGGGGTGTGGGACCTGACGAACGGCAAGGACATCCCGGTGCCGTCCGCGGGGCTCGCGCAACTCGGTGACGGATTCCTCGTGGAGCACGACCGGGCCGCCGGAAAGCTGGAGTTGACCGACTTCCACACCGGCACCGCGGTCACCAGCGACCTCACCGCCTTGCCGGCCGGCCCGCTGACCGACGACCGGCGCGTGACCTGGGCGGTCGACAAGTACGACGGCGGGATCGCGTATCTCGACGCGCAGGAGAACATCGACGTCGTCGATCCGCACGTACCCGCATCCGCGCCCGCCCCCGCCGGGGGCGACTCCATCCTCACCGGCCAGCTCCTGACCCCCGGCCGGAGTGTGAGCAGCGGCAGCGTGACGCTGACGATGCAGTCGGACGGGAACCTGGTGGCGTACCTGAAGACGGGCGGCAGCGGTGCCGGCGCACCATTGTGGGCGAGCGGTACGTCCGGCCATCCGGGCGCGTACGCGGTGATGCAGACCGACGGAAACCTGGTCGTGTACGCCCAGGGTGGTGGCGCCGGCAAGGGCGGCGCGCTGTGGGCCTCCGGCACGTCCGGCCATCCGGGCGCGTACGCGACGGTGCAGGACGACGGGAACGTCGTGGTGTACCAGGGCAGTCAGGCCTTGTGGGCGACCGGCACATGGGCCAGGCAGCAGACGATCGGTTCGGGCACGGTGATCAAGGCCGGGTGGTGGACGCAGGGAACGCTGACGCGGCTGGTGATGCAGCCGGACGGCAACCTGGTGATGTACCGCAAGCGGGATGGCGCGGCGATCTGGGCGAGCGGCACCTCCCACCACCCGGGGGCGTACGCGGAGATGCAGACGGACGGAAATCTGGTGGTATACGCCGCCGGTGGCGGTCCGGGCAAGGGCGGCGCGCTGTGGGCAACCGGCACGTCGGGTCACTCTGGCGCATACGCATTGATGCAGGACGACGGTAACTTCGTCGTCTACCGCGGCGGTGGTGGTCCGGGCACGGGCGGCGCACTGTGGGCGAGCGGAACTTGGCAGACCGCCCGCTGACCCGCCGGCTCCCGGGCGCGGCACCCAGGCACCATCGCTGCCCCGAGTTTCCCCGCTACCGGCTCGTCACACGGCCTTGGCCGGGTAATCGACCCGCTGCTCGTCGGCCAGCAGACCACCTCCAAGACCTGATCTTGGAGGTGGTCGTGGGACGTCGGCCGAGTGAGTTCGTCCGGCCGGTCACGATGGACGAGGGCCGGAAGTTCCACCGGATCAGCCGGACCGCGAAGGACCCGGTGAAACTCCGCCGGGCGATCGTGGTGCTGATGTCCGCCCAAGGCCAGACTGTCAAAGACATCACAGCGCTGATGCAGGTCGGCGAGGCTACACCCGCGATGACATCCACGCCTTCAGCGAGCGGGGGTTTGACGCGCTGGAACCCAAAATGGAGAGGGGGACGCCCCAAGACGATCAGAGCCGCTCTTTAGGGGCCGGTCCAGCCAGCCACGGGTTGGTCACAGGCCTGATCAAGTATCCCACGCGTCACCAAGCAGATCTCCTCACAATCCCGTCGGAAGTGGCACGAGGAACGCGAGCAAGGGAACGTCCCGGTACTCCCCCTCGGCCCGGTGCTTGAGCGGGACGAAGCGGGTCTGGCAGTCTTCACGGTTCGCCTTCGCACTCGCTGCCGCAGGTGCTACGGCGTTCGTTCAGCAGATGGCGGCGGACTCGTGGGCGCAAGCTCGTGATCGCATCGTCTCGTTCTTCTCACGCCGTGGCGGTGAGGAAGACGTGATCGAGGGAGCGCTAGAGACCTCGCGCGGAGAACTGACGTTGGCCATGTAGGCCGGCGACGAGCAGACCGCCTCGGATGTCGAGACGGAGTGGCGTACGCGATTGCGGCGCACCCTGGTGGCCAATCCGGCTGCCGCTGCCGAACTTCGGGAAGTAATCGACGAATTGGTGCCCAGCTCCAATGAACGACAGGTAGTGGCTGTCCGCAACACAATCAGCGGAGGCGTGCAGCACGGCACGGTGGTTCAGGCCGGCACTGTGGGCTCCCTCAACTTCGGTACACCTCCTGCTCAGGGGTGAGCTGAAGACCCTGTGTGGCCCATGAGCGGACCGCGCCACACGTGCACCGTCTAACCTCGATTCGTCAGCGGTCGTGAGGCAGCGTGACTGGATCGTTGGTTCGCCCTGTTTGTCCAGCGTGATCGCGGGCAGGGACTTCGCATGTCGCTGCGGCTGCGCCGGGGTTCCACGGCACCCGGAGGTGGTGCAGGGTGCTCCTTACTTTGTCGTGTCGGGGTTGTTGGGCCGGTCGTCAGGTAACGGCGGCAGGGCGGTCGGTCGTTGCCAGCAGGTGAAGTTCCACCCTGCCCTTTCCCTGGGTCCCAGACGACGCGGAACGCATGCTGGAGTAGGAGCGAGCGAACCTCACGTGCAGAGCCAGCGCCAGAGCCGGATCGAGGCGACGGTGACCGTCCCGTGAAAGACGTAGGCACTCTTGTCCTAACGGGTCGCGACCGCGCGGAAGATCTTCAGACGGTTGATCGTCCGCTCGACTTCGTTGCGCCGCGGGTAGATCGCTCTGTTGGAAGATCGCCGCCAACACCCTCAACCGGCACTCCCATCACCAGCCGTGCCGTCCGGCCCACCGATCAACAACCGGTCAACACGCACGAGCCGCCGTATCCGCAGTAGCATCCGCGCCAGAGGAGGTCATCCGACTACTCTCGGTCGGTCTGCCAGGCAGCACCACACTGCGGCGGGTGAACAAGTCCTCGCTGTGCCGGGCCCACGCCCGCCTGGGCCCGGAACCGCTGGAGACGCTCTTCCGCCCGGCCGACCTCGATCAGGCCATCGCTTCGCAGGGTGGCGATGGCGTTCCGGATGGTGGGGCCGGGAGACACGAAGGGCGGCAGCCTCACCGTGCCCGAGCGAGCGGACGATCCAGCACGGATCCAGCAACGGGAAACACAACGGGGCCGACCCCCGATGGACCCGACCCCGCTTGACCTGCACGTTTGCGAAATCGCCGCGCCAATGCTACAGCGGGCACTAAACGTTGAAGCGGAACTCCACCACGTCCCCGTCCTGCATCACGTACTCCTTGCCCTCCATGCGGGCCTTGCCCTTGGCGCGGGCCTCGATCACCGAGCCGCAGTCGACCAGGTCGTCGAAGGAGACGATCTCGGCCTTGATGAAGCCCTTCTGGAAGTCCGTGTGGATGACGCCCGCCGCCTCGGGGGCCGTCGCGCCCTTCTTGATGGTCCAGGCGCGGGCCTCCTTGGGGCCAGCCGTCAGGTAGGTCTGCAGACCCAGGGTCTCGAAGCCGACGCGGGCGAGGGTCGCCAGGCCCGGTTCGTCCTGGCCCATGGACTGGAGCAGCTCCAGCGCCTCGTCGTCGTCGAGCTCGATCAGCTCGGACTCGATCTTGGCGTTGAGGAAGATCGCCTCGGCCGGGGCGACGAGCTCGCGCTGCTCGTTCTTGAAGGTCTCGTCGGTCAGCTCCTCCTCGTCCACGTTGAAGACGTAGAGGAAGGGCTTGGTGGTGAGCAGGTGCAGCTCGTGGAGGAGAGCGCCCTGGTCCGTGGACTTGGTGATGCCCGCAGAGAAGAGGGTGCGGCCCTCTTCGAGGATGGCGCGGGCGGACTCCACCGCGGTGAGCACCGCGGCCTTGTCCTTCTGCAGCCGCGCCTCCTTCTGGAGCCTGGGCAGCACCTTGTCGATCGTCTGCAGGTCGGCGAGGATCAGCTCGGTGTTGATCGTCTCGATGTCGTCCTTCGGCGAGATCTTGCCGTCGACGTGGACGACGTTCTCGTCCCTGAAGGCACGGATGACCTGGCAGATCGCGTCGGACTCCCGGATGTTCGCAAGGAACTTGTTGCCCAGGCCCTCGCCCTTCGACGCGCCGCGCACCAAACCCGCGATGTCGACGAAGTCGACCGTGGCCGGGAGCTTGCGCTGGGAGCCGAAGATCTCGGCGAGCGTGTCGAGACGCGGGTCCGGGACGCCGACGACGCCGACGTTCGGGTCGATCGTGGCGAAGGGGTAGTTGGCCGCCAGGACGTCGTTCTTGGTCAGGGCGTTGAACAGGGTCGACTTGCCGACATTGGGCAGACCGACGATTCCGATCGTGAGCGACACGTGACGACTTCCCGGCGAGAGTGACTGAGGTATGTAGAACGGTGCTCCAGTCTAGGCGCTGTGCGCGCGTCGCCCCGATCGCTGCGCCGCCAGCGCGATCAGCCCGGCCGCCAGCCAGGCCGGGCCGACCCACCGTGTGGTGCGCGCGGCCTCGACGATCACGGCGACCGTGACACCGAGGCCGAGGACGGGCGCGGCGACGTGGGCCCACACGTTGACGCGACCGCCGCGCCGCCCATACCGCCGCGATCAAGGTGATCACGCCGTGATCAGCAGCGCCCGGCGTGGCGCCCCACTCGCCCTCGTCGACCTTCGACAGCGCGGGCGGCAGCCGTCTGCCGCGGGCCATCGCGAAGAGCAGCCCGCCGGCCGCCGCCTGGCCGGCGAGCGCCGCGAAGGCGGCGCCGATCGCCTTGCTCGCGGCGACCAGCTGGTGCAGCCAGTGGCCGATCCCGGCCTCGGTCGCGTCGTAGAAGGCCGAGTCGCCGGCCTGCGGGACGACCCGGACCATCTGGGCGTAGCTGAAAGCAGTGAACGCCATCGCCGCGGTCGCCACCACGTAGACGAACGCGACCGCGCCGTGCGCCTTGGCGTCCAGCGTGCCGAAGACGCCGACCGCTGCCATGGGCGCGATGAAGAGCAGCCCGTAGACCACCGGTCGCGGAAACCGAGGGTGCGGCGGAGGGTGCCGTCCACCGAACCCGTCAGGGGCGCGGGCTCCTGCGTCGACGTCATCCGTGCCTTCCCGCATCCTCCGTGCGCCGGCTGTTCCCCTTGCTCCCCCTGCTCCCCCTGCTCCCCCTGCTCCCCCTGCTCCCCCTGCTCCCCCTGCTCCCCGATTGGACCAGACACCGCGCCCCGCTGCCTGTCACAACCCGCCCGTACGATGGAGGGCATGACTGCACCGACCGCCGAACGCCGCGTCCTCCTCGCCGCCCCGCGCGGTTACTGCGCGGGCGTCGACCGAGCCGTGATCACCGTCGAGAAGGCGCTGGAGCAGTACGGAGCGCCGGTCTACGTACGCAAGCAGATCGTGCACAACAAGTACGTCGTGCAGACGCTGGAGAAGAAGGGTGCGATCTTCGTCGACGAGACGGAGGAGGTGCCCGAGGGCTCCATCGTGATCTTCTCGGCGCACGGCGTCGCCCCCGCCGTCCACGAGGAGGCCTCGCAGCGCCGCCTCGCCTCCATCGACGCGACCTGCCCACTGGTGACCAAGGTACACAAAGAGGCCAAGCGCTTCGCGGGCGAGGACTACGACATCCTGCTCATCGGCCACGAGGGCCATGAGGAGGTCATCGGCACGATGGGCGAGGCGCCGGAGCGCATCCATCTGGTCGACGGGCCCGACGATGTCGCCAACCTCCAGGTGCGCGACGAGAACAAGCTGGTGTGGCTGTCGCAGACCACGCTGTCGGTGGACGAGACGATGGAGACCGTCGACCGGCTGCAGGAGCGGTTCCCGGCGCTGGTGAGCCCGCCGAGCGACGACATCTGCTACGCGACGCAGAACCGGCAGGTCGCGGTGAAGCAGATCGGCGCCGACGCCGACCTGGTGATCGTCGTCGGGTCGAAGAACTCCTCGAACTCCAAGCGCCTTGTGGAGGTCGCGCTGCAGGCGGGGGCGAAGGCTTCCCACCTGGTGGACTTCGCGGACGAGATCGACGAGGCGTGGCTCGAGGGTGTGACGACGGTCGGCGTGACGTCGGGCGCCTCGGTGCCGGAGATCCTTGTCGAGGGTGTGCTGGAGTGGCTCGCCGAGCGTGGGTACGGGGACGTCGAGGTCGTCACCTCGGCCCAGGAGAGCATCCAGTTCTCGCTGCCGAAGGAGCTGCGCCGCGATCTGCGTGCCGAGGCGGCGGAGGCTGCCGAGGCTGCTGCGGAGAAGACCTTCTCGCGGGAGTCGCCGTCCGAAGGGTGAGCCCGCTGCCGCGGCCGTAGTTTGGGTCGTATGAATGTCTTCGGTGTGGACATCGGTGGCTCGGGTATCAAGGGTGCCCCGGTGGATCTGGAGCGCGGTGAGCTGGCCCAGGAGCGCTGCAAGGTCCTGACGCCGCATCCGTCGAAGCCGGACGCGGTGGCGGCGGGCGTCAAGGAGGTCGTGACGCATTTCGGCTGGTCGGGGCCGGTCGGGGTGACGTTCCCCGGCGTGGTGACCGACGGGGTGACGCGCACCGCGGCGAACATGGACCCGGCGTGGGTGGGCCTTGACGCCCGCGCGATGCTCGCCGACACGCTCGGCCTGCCGGTCACGGTGCGCAATGACGCCGATGCCGCCGGGATCGCCGAGATGGCCTTCGGTGCGGGCAAGGGGCACGACGGGACGGTGATCCTGCTGACGTTCGGTACCGGCATCGGCAGCGCGGTCTTCGTGGGCGGGCGGCTGCTGCCCAACACCGAGCTGGGCCATCTGGAGCTGGGGGGCCACGAGGCGGAGAAGCGGGCCTCGTCGAAGGCGAAGGAGGACCACGGCCTGAGCTGGAAGCACTGGGCGGAGCGGGTGAGCGGCTATCTGGCCCATCTGGAGATGTTGTTCTCGCCGGAGCTGTTCGTGATCGGCGGCGGTGTGAGCCGCAAGTCGGACAAGTTCCTGCCGTTGATCGATGGCATCAGGGCGCAGGTCGTACCGGCCGCGCTGGAGAACAACGCGGGGATCGTCGGCGCGGCGATGGCTGCCTCCGCCGCGCACGCCCCGTCCGCAGCCTGAGCTGCCCGCCTGACCTACCGGGGCGGGGGCCGGCCGGCGAACTTGCGTACGACGGCGACGACGGCGGCGAGGATCGTCCCGGCGTAGAGCCAGACGGTGTGGGTGGCCAGGCCCGTCACCGTTCCCATGAGGTGGCCGACGATTCCGCCGCTGCCGCTGTCGCCGGTGAAGACGAGGGCCAGCGCGAAGGCGATGGGCGCGCTGACGGGTGCCGCGGCGAGGTCGTAGCGGCGCACCCACAGCGCACCCGCGATGCTCGCGGCGACGAAGACGAGCCCGAAGAAGACTCCGGGGCCGTTGAACAGCCAGGAGTCGATCGCCCCTCCCGCGAGAGTGATCGAGGTGATGACAACGCCGGTGCCGAAGCCGGTGAGCCGGGCGGAGGGGTGGACGATGCGGCTCAGCAGCGTGCCGGGGTGCGCCGGGTGGCCGCCGCGGTGAGCGCGGGTGCGGTAGACAGTCGCCGTGTCGACGGGTGGGCCGTCGGAAGGCACCGTGGCGGAGCGGGCGGCGGACGCTCCGGACGCGGATGCGCCGTGCGCCGGGGGACGGCCGCCCGAACCTGCGGCGCGGGACGGGTGCGAGGTGCGCGTGCGGGGATGGTCCACCCGATAAAAGTAGGGGTGGAAGTAGGAGGAAGCGGGCACCGGACACGCCTAATACCCCGGATCGGCGGTGCGTTCGACCGGTTGTACGTGCCTGAGCCGTCCATAACGACAGCTAACCTCGGCGTATGGCACTCACCACGTCCGCCGAAGCTCCGATCCCCGTCGGCGAGGTCTCCCGTCTGATCGGGGGATGGATCGACCGGCTGGGTGCGGTGTGGGTCGAGGGGCAGATCGCTCAGCTGTCGCGGCGGCCCGGCGCGGGCGTGGTGTTCCTGACTCTGCGCGATCCGTCGCGCGACATCTCGATCACGGTGACGTGTTTTCGCGCCGTGTACGACGCGGTCGCCGACACCGTGACCGAGGGCGCGCGGGTCGTGGTGCACGCCAAGCCGGAGTGGTATGCGCCGCGCGGGCAGCTGTCGCTGCGCGCGTCGGAGATCCGGCCCGTCGGCGTGGGCGAACTCCTCGCCCGGTTGGAGCAGTTGAAGAAAGCGCTGGCGGCGGAGGGTCTGTTCGCCCTCGACCGCAAGAGGCCTCTGCCGTTCCTGCCGCAGCTGATCGGCCTGGTCTGCGGGCGCGCCTCGGCGGCCGAGCGGGACGTGCTGGAGAACGCTCGGCTGCGCTGGCCCGCCGTCCGCTTCGAGGTGCGCAATGTGCCGGTGCAGGGCGCGTACGCGGTGCCGCAGGTGATCGAGGCGGTGCGGGGCCTGGACGCGCATCCGGACGTGGACGTGATCGTGGTGGCACGCGGCGGCGGCAGCGTGGAGGATCTGCTGCCGTTCTCGGACGAGCGGCTGGTGCGGGCGGTCGCCGCCTGTCGCACCCCGGTGGTGTCGGCGATCGGCCATGAGCCGGATTCGCCGCTGCTCGACCTCGTCGCCGACCTGCGCGCGTCGACGCCGACGGACGCGGCGAAGAAGATCGTGCCGGATGTGCGCGAGGAGCTGCTGCGCATCCAGCAGTTGCGCGACCGCGCGCGCCGTATCGTCACCCACCGGCTCGAACGCGAGGAGCATGGGCTGGAGGCGGCGCTGAGCAGGCCGTCGATGGCCCATCCGCACCGGATGGTGGAGGAGCGCGAGGAGCAGATCGCGGGGCTGGCCCAACGCGCGCGGCGCTGTCTCGGGCACCTGCTGGACCGGGCGGACGCGGATGTCGAACACACCCGAGCGCGTGTGCTGGCGCTGTCGCCCGCCGCCACGTTGCAGCGCGGATACGCAGTGCTGCAGCGCGCGGACGGGGCGGTGGTGCGGGCGGCGACGGAGGTCAAGGAGGACGAGACGCTGCGCGCACGGGTCGCGGACGGGGAGTTCTCGGTACGGGTGACCGACGGGCCCGACGGCGGCGACGGCGCGGGCCCTGTCGGTGGCGACTCATAGGCTGGGGCCATGACGGATCAGGACACGCTCGGGTACGAGCAGGCGCGGGACGAGCTCGTCGACGTCGTACGGCAGCTGGAGGCGGGCGGCTCGACGCTGGAGGAGTCGCTCGCTCTGTGGGAGCGGGGCGAGGAGCTGGCGAAGGTGTGCCGCCGCTGGCTGGAGGGAGCACGCGCCCGGCTGGACGCGGCGCTCGCCGAGGAGAGCGCCGCGGACGGCGCCGGGAGCGCGGCGGAGGAGCCCGGGGAAGGGAACACCCACGACGGCGAGGAGTGACAGGCCTCACACGGCAAGCGGGACTACTTGAAGATTCACACGTGTTGGCGTGGGCGAAACCGAGTCCGCTCGATGCGCTGAAGGATGCTGATGTCTCTCATTCTCGACCCCGCCGCCCAGGATCTGCTGTTCCGCGAGGCGCACACGGCGAACGCCTTCACCGATGAACCGGTGACCGACGAGCAGGTCCAGGCCATTTACGACCTGGTGAAGTATGCGCCGACCGCGTTCAACCAGTCGCCGCTGCGCGTGGTGCTCGTCCGCTCCCCCGAAGGCCGCGAGCGTCTGGTGCAGCACATGAGCGAGGGCAACCGCGCCAAGACCGCCAGCGCCCCGCTGACCGCGATCCTCGCCGCCGACAACGAGTTCCATGAGGAGCTGCCGAAGCTCTTCCCGGCCTTCCCGCAGGCGAAGGATGCCTTCTTCAGCGAGCGTTCGGTGCGCGAGCGGTCCGCGACGTTCAACGGCGCGCTGCAGGCTGCGTACTTCATCGTCGGCGTGCGCGCCGCAGGCCTCGCCGCCGGCCCGATGACCGGATTCGACGCCGCCGCCATCAACAAGGAGTTCTTCGGCGACGGCGAGCACTCGGTGCTCGCTGTGGTCAACATCGGCAGGCCCGGCGACGACGCCTACCGCCCGCGTGCCCCGCGTCTGTCCTACGACGAGGTCGTCACCACCGTCTGAGCCCGAGCCGCTACGGCATCACGCGATCAGGTGTGATCACGTACGGGAGAACCTGAGCGCGCCCGCCAGCTGCGCCAGCTGGTCGTACGGCGCCGTGCCGGTGACCATCGTCGTCACCGGACCGTTCTGGCCCTTCTGTTCCAGGACCAGCGCCCGGTAGCGGCCGCCGTCGTATCGCTCCCAGGTCTTTCCGTCCACGACCTGGGAGCCGCTGCGCTGGGATTGCTGCGTCTCGGCCGAGACGAACGTCGCCTCGTCCTCGTTGGACTGCTCGATCGCCGCGTACTGGTTCTCCGGGTCGAGGAACCCCAGGTGCCAGTGGGTGTTCCTGGGGTCGGAGTCGTCGTAGGTGACGGAGGTGGCCCGCCACTGACCGGGGAGTCCGCTGGGCGCTGCCACGGGGTACGGCGCGGCACGGCGTGCCTGCCCCAGCTCGACGGTGTAGTCGACCGGGGTGATCGATTCCTTCGTGCCGCGCGGGAGGAAGAGGGCGTAGATGCCCGCGACGACGAGCCCGATCACCGCCATCGACAGCACCATGTCCCGCACCGTCTGCTTACCGCGCTTGCTTGCCACGCCCACCATCGTCCCCCATGGCCGGGCGGCCCCGATCGGGGGGTGGGTTCGCGGGCATCGACTTATCCTGATCTGGCACCTATCAGACGCTTTCTCGCCCCCTGCTGCGCTGCTCATGTGACAGGCACCCTGCTCAGAGTCGAGCGCGCCAGATACAGTCACAGCACCCTCCCCATACGGCCGTCGCCGTACAGAAAGGTGCGCTCCGATGACCGACCATCATCTGCCGTCCCAGCTCGAGGTGAGCCCCGAGGCTCCCGACCGCAACCTGGCACTCGAACTCGTGCGGGTGACCGAGGCCGCCGCCATGGCCGCCGGCCGCTGGGTCGGCCGTGGTGACAAGAACGGCGCGGACGGCGCCGCGGTCAAGGCCATGCGGACCCTCGTCCACACCGTGTCGATGAACGGCGTCGTCGTCATCGGCGAGGGCGAGAAGGACGAGGCGCCGATGCTCTTCAACGGCGAGCGGGTGGGCGACGGCACCGGGGCCGAGTGCGATGTTGCCGTCGACCCCGTCGACGGCACGACCCTGACCGCCAAGGGCATGCCCAACGCCGTCTCCGTCCTCGCGGTCGCCGAACGCGGCACGATGTTCGACCCGTCCGCGGTCTTCTACATGGACAAGCTGGCCGTCGGCCCCGAGGCGGCCGACGTCGTCGACATCACCGCCCCGCCCGCCGTCAACGTCCGGGCCGTCGCCAAGGCGAAGGGCTGCGCCCCGGAGGACGTCACCGTCGTCGTCCTCGACCGTCCCCGCCACGAGGGGCTGGTCAAGGGCATCCGCGAGACCGGGGCCCGCATCAAGTTCATCTCCGACGGAGACGTGGCCGGCGCGATCATGACAGTGCGCGAGGGCACCGGCGTCGACATGCTCCTCGGCGTCGGCGGCACGCCCGAGGGCATCATCGCCGCCTGCGCGATCAAGTGTCTCGGTGGCGTCTTCCAGGGCCGCCTGTGGCCCAAGGACGACGCGGAGAAGCAGCGTGCCCTGGATGCCGGCCACGACCTGGACCGGGTCCTGCTCACCGACGACCTCGTCAGCGGCGAGAACGTCTTCTTCGTCGCCACCGGCATCACGGACGGAGAGCTGCTGCGCGGCGTGCGCTACGGCGCGGAGACTGCGCACACCTCGTCGCTGGTGATGCGGTCGAAGTCCGGGACGATCCGGCAGATCGACTCCACGCATCGCCTCTCCAAGCTGCGCGCCTACAGCCAGATCGACTTCGACCGCGCCCGCTGACCGCCGCCGGCTCGCCGGCTGCCGCAACTGCCGCAACTGCCGCAACTGCCGCAACGCTCAACGGGCCGGGCGCCGCCGCATCGGCGGTGCCCGGCCCGTTCGCTTTCCCCCGTCGTCGTTCAGCCCGCTGCGGCGATCCGCGGCGCGCGTTGCAGGTCGGCCTCGCGGCGCCGCCGGCGGGCCAGTACGACCCTGCGCTCCGCGGCGGTCAACCCGCCCCACACGCCGTACGGTTCGGGCTGCAGCAACGCGTGCTCCCGGCACTCGATCATCACCGGGCAGCGCGCGCACACCCGCTTCGCGGCCTCCTCACGTGACAGCCGCGCTGCGGTGGGCTCCTTCGATGGCGCGAAGAACATCCCCGCCTCGTCACGCCGGCACGCGGCCTCCGCGTGCCACGGGCCTGCCAGGTCCCGTGGGTGACGGTACGGGGACGGGGCGGCGTCCTTCACGGGCTCGATCGGTTGCAGCACGGGGTACTCCTGACGACGGCTCGGCTTGTGTCACAGCTTGTGTCACCTTGTGTCACCCTGCTGTCCCTGAGCCGTACGACCTGCACCTACCGCGCCCGGCGCGTCCCCGCCCGGTCGTACGACGACGAGACGATGCCGAAGCCTTACCCGCTGTGCGGGCGTTCATGCGGAGAGTCGCGACGAGGTCGCGTTCAGCGCTGCAGGCGTGCCACGCGCTTGCCACGGCGCGGCTTGGCGTCGACGCCGCCGAAGATCGCCGCGCCGGTGAGCACCACCACGGGCGCGTCCGGATCCTCCGACTCGTGCGTCTTGACCTCGAAGCCGCCGAAGATACCGGCGCCCGAGCCACGCAACGTCACGTTCTCCGGGACCTTGACCTCGACGCCGCCGAAGACCGCGACCACGTTGATCACGGTCTCGCGCTGCTCGAAGACGGCCTCGGTCAGGTCGATCTCGATGCCGCCGAAGCAGGCGAAGGCGTTGGTCCGGGGGCCGACGCGCCAGCGGCCCTTGCGGGTGGCGCCGCCGAAGACCGCCACCACGTTGTGTCCGGGCGTCGACGACTCGGCCACCGGGAGCGGAGCCGCCGCGGGTTCCGCGGCGGGCGCGGAACGGCGTGCGGGGAGGTCCCGGACGATGGGTTCCAGCTCCCCGACGGTCTTCGCGGCGTAGGCGGCGTCGATGCGTTCGGAGTGTTCCTCGGGCGTCAGACGCCCTTCGGCAAGGGCATCGCGCAGGATCTCTGCGATGCGGTCCCGGTCGGCGTCGGAGGCGCGTATCTCCGCCTCGGCGTACGGCTTCTGCTCCCCCTGCCCACGGCGGGAGGCGCCCCCTGGCTGCGGTCGCTTTTCAAGGTCCACGACGGACACGATAGCGAAACGCGATAGATCGTGACTAGGGCTCCCGTTGACGTCCGTCGCCGCGGGTGAGCCTTACCTCACAGCATTGGGCCGCCGCGGGCGTTCTACGCTGGGGAGGCTTCGTCGATGCCGCCGAATGAGGACCCCTCGATGCCCCGCTCTTCCCACCCAGCCCACGCGGGCTCTTCCCACCCACCCCAGCCAGCGTTTGCCTACTCCGACCTTCTCCCCCTCGGCGAGGACACCACCCCGTACCGGCTGGTGGCCTCCGAGGGCGTGAGCACCTTCGAGGCCGACGGCCGCACCTTCCTCAAGGTCGAGCCGGAGGCGCTGCGCACGCTGGCGGCGGAGGCGATGCACGACATCTCGCACTACCTGCGTCCCGCGCACCTGGCGCAGCTGCGGCGGATCATCGACGATCCCGATGCCTCGCCGAACGACCGTTTCGTCGCGCTCGACCTGCTGAAGAACGCGAACATCGCCGCCGCCGGCGTGCTGCCGATGTGCCAGGACACCGGAACGGCGATCGTCATGGGCAAGCGCGGCCAGAACGTGCTGACCTCGGGCGGTGACGAGGAGGCGCTGTCGCGTGGCGTGTACGACGCGTACACCGAGCTCAACCTGCGCTATTCGCAGATGGCCCCGCTGACCATGTGGGAGGAGAAGAACACCGGCTCCAACCTCCCCGCGCAGATCGAGCTGTACGCGACGGACGGCGCCGCGTACAAGTTCCTGTTCATGGCGAAGGGCGGCGGCTCGGCCAACAAGTCCTTCCTCTACCAGGAGACGAAGGCGGTCCTCAACGAGGCGTCGATGATGCGCTTCCTGGAGGAGAAGATCCGCTCGCTGGGCACGGCCGCCTGCCCGCCGTACCACCTGGCGATCGTCGTGGGCGGCACCAGCGCCGAGTACGCGCTGAAGACCGCCAAGTACGCCTCCGCGCACTACCTGGACTCGCTGCCGGTGTCCGGCTCCCCCACCGGGCACGGCTTCCGCGATCTCGAGCTGGAACGATCAGTGTTCGAGCTGACGCAGAAGATCGGCATCGGCGCCCAGTTCGGCGGCAAGTACTTCTGCCACGACGTGCGCGTGGTGCGGCTGCCGCGGCATGGCGCCTCCTGCCCGGTGGCGATCGCGGTCTCCTGCTCCGCCGACCGCCAGGCGCTGGCGAAGATCACCGCCGAGGGCGTCTTCCTGGAGCAGCTGGAGAAGGACCCGGCGCGCTTCCTGCCGGAGACCACGGACGCCCACCTCGACGACACCGTGGTCCGTGTCGACCTCAACCGGCCGATGGACGAGATCCGGGCGGAGCTGTCCAAGTACCCGGTCAAGACGCGCCTTTCGCTCTCCGGGCCGCTGGTCGTCGCCCGCGACATCGCGCACGCGAAGATCAAGGAACGGCTGGACGCGGGCGAGGAGATGCCGCAGTACCTGCGGGACCACGCGGTGTACTACGCGGGCCCGGCGAAGACCCCGGAGGGCTACGCCTCGGGTTCGTTCGGGCCGACGACCGCCGGGCGGATGGACGCGTATGTCGAGCAGTTCCAGGCGGCGGGCGGCTCGTTCGTGATGCTGGCCAAGGGCAACCGCTCCAAGCAGGTCACGGACGCGTGCGCCGCACACGGCGGCTTCTACCTCGGCTCGATCGGCGGGCCCGCGGCGCGCCTCGCCCAGGACTGCATCAAGAAGGTCGAGGTCCTGGAGTACGAGGAGCTGGGCATGGAGGCGGTGTGGAAGATCGAGGTCGAGGACTTCCCCGCGTTCATCGTCGTCGACGACAAGGGCAATGATTTCTTCGCGGACACCACCGGCCCGCTGCTGAGCATCGGGCGCCGCTGAACCGTTTGAGCCATCCGGTCCGTGCCCGGGAACACTTCGGTGCTCCCGGGCACTGTCATTGGTATGAGCGGTATGAGCGACGAATTCAGGGTGGAGCACGACTCCATGGGCGAGGTACGGGTGCCCGCGCACGCCAAGTGGCGGGCTCAGACGCAGCGCGCCGTGGAGAACTTCCCCGTCTCCGGGCAGCGGATCGAGCGGGCGCACATCGAGGCGCTGGCACGGATCAAGGCGGCCGCCGCCAGGGTGAACGGCGAGCTCGGGGTGGTGGACAAGGAGGTCGCGGACGCCATCGTCGAGGCGGCGGGCGAGGTGGCGGAGGGCCGCTGGGACGACCACTTCCCCATCGACGTCTTCCAGACCGGCTCCGGCACGTCGTCGAACATGAACACCAACGAGGTGATCGCGACGCTGGCGAGCGAGCGGCTGGGCCGGGACGTCCACCCCAACGACCACGTCAACGCCGGCCAGTCGTCGAACGACGTGTTCCCCTCCTCGATCCACATCGCCGCGACGTCGGCAGTGGTGGGCGATCTGATCCCGGCGCTGGACCACCTGGCCGCGGCGCTGGAACGCAAGGCGAAGCAGTTCGCGGACGTGGTGAAGTCGGGCCGCACCCATCTGATGGACGCGACGCCGGTGACGCTGGGCCAGGAGTTCGGCGGTTACGCAGCTCAGGTGCGCAGCGGGATCGAGCGGCTGCGGGCTGCACTGCCGCGGCTGGCGGAGCTGCCGCTCGGCGGCACGGCGGTGGGAACCGGCATCAACACACCGCCCGGCTTCGCCGCGGCCGTCATCGCCGAGCTGGCGCGGGTCACGGGGCTGCCGCTCACCGAGGCGCGCAACCACTTCGCGGCGCAGGGAGCGATGGACGGCATCGTGGAGACCTCAGGGCAGCTGCGCACCCTCGCCGTCTCCTTGACGAAGATCGCCAACGACCTGCGCTGGATGGGCTCCGGCCCGCGGACCGGCCTCGCCGAGATCAACCTCCCCGACCTCCAGCCCGGTTCCTCGATCATGCCGGGCAAGGTGAACCCGGTGATCCCGGAGGCGGTGGCGATGGTGGCGGCCCAGGTCGTCGGCGACGATGCGACGGTGGCCTGGGCGGGGGCGTCCGGGAACTTCGAGCTCAATGTGATGCTCCCGGTGATCGCCAAGAACGTCCTGGAGTCGGTGCGATTGCTCGCCAACGTCTCGCGGCTGCTCGCCGACCGCACAGTCGACGGGATCACCGCCAACGTCGAGCGGCTGCGCGAATACGCGGAGTCGTCGCCGTCGGTGGTCACTCCGCTCAACCGGTACATCGGCTACGAGGAGGCGGCCAAGGTCGCCAAGCGAGCGCTCGCCGAGCGGAAGACGATCCGCCAGGTGGTGGTCGAGGTCGGCTACGTCGAGCGGGGGCAGATCACCGAGGAACAGCTGGACGAGGCGCTGGATGTGCTGCGGATGACACGGCCGTCGGCATCACCGTCGTAACGGTGCATCCGTAAGATCCCGTCATGACAGCCGACACGCACGCGCTTCTCGATGATGGTCATGACGCCGATGACGGGACCGGACACTGGGCGCCCGGCGAGCATGTGCTGTGGCGCTACCGCGGCAACGGCGACCGTTACCGGGACGAGGTGCACATCGCACGCCCGGTGACGGTGGTGCGGGACGATCCGGAGCTGCTGGCGGTGTGGATGGCACCGGGGACGCCGTGCGTCAAACCGGTGCTCGCGGACGGTACGGCGGTGCACCGCGAGCCGCTCGCCACCCGGTACCGCAAGCCGCGGTCGACGCGCGTCGAGCAGTGGTGGGGCACGGGGGTGCTGAAGCTGGCGCGGCCCGGCGAGCCGTGGTCGGTGTGGCTGTTCTGGAAGCCCGGTTGGCGGTTCAAGAACTGGTACGTAAATCTGGAGGAACCGCGACGCCGTTGGTCCGGAGGAGTGGATTCGCAGGACCACTTCCTGGACATCTCGGTGAATCCGGATCGCACGTGGGGTTGGCGCGACGAGGACGAGTTCGCCCAGGCTCAGACCGACGGGCTGGTGGACCGCGTGCTCGCCGAGCGGGTGCGCGACGCGGGCGTCCGGGCGGTACGGCTCATCGAGGAGTGGGGTTCACCGTTCCGGGACGGCTGGCAGGACTGGCGCCCCGACCCGGCGTGGACGGTGCCCACGCTGCCGCACGACTGGGACCGGCGGCCCGTGTGAGACCTCCCGACGGGGCGTCACCGCGATGGGTCGTCGGACCGGTCGCCGGCGCGTGGAATTGAGTAAGCCCCTTGATACGCCCCTCCCCTTCATACGTAGGATCGTCCTTCGCACCGTCTGCACCATCACAGATTGACAGCACAGATAAAAAGCAAGCCAAGGCCAGTAGTTGACTCAAAGTCAGGGGGGTTCGTGGGCAGCGTTGGCTACGAGGACGGCTACGGGGGCATGGAGCGGGACCGCGCTGGGCAGGCGGAGGCGTTCGACGCGATAGGCGACGGCTATGACAACGCGTTCCCGCACAAGGAGGGGCAGGTGGCCGCCGGTGAGTGGCTCGCCAAGTCGCTGCCGGCCGCCTCGCGCGTCCTCGACATCGGCTGCGGCACGGGGCTGCCGACCGCGCGTCAGCTCACCGAAGCGGGGCTGGAGGTGGTCGGTGTCGACCTGTCAGCCGGCATGGTCGAGCTCGCCCGGCGCAACGTGCCCGACGCCGTCTTCCACCGGCTCGACATCGCCGACCTCGTGCCGGGCGGCCCGCACGACCCGGGCCGCTTCGACGCCGTGACCGCCTTCTTCTCGCTGCTGATGCTGCCGCGCCGGGAGATTCCGTACGCACTGCGAACGGTGCGTGAACTGCTGGTTCCCGGCGGGTTGTTCGCACTGTCGATGGTCGAAGCGGATGTGGACGATTTCGCGATTCCGTTCCTTGGAAACACGATCCGGGTATCCGGATACCTGCGGGACGATTTGCGCAAGGTCGTACGAGACGCGGGATTCGAGATCGTCGAGGAGTCGTCGTACTCGTACGCACCGGCGAGCACAGACGCGCCGCCGGAGGAGCAGCTCTTCCTGCACTGCCGACGGCCCGTCTGAACGGGCAGCAACCGCACCGCGCAAGTGGCCGGCGGCGCACCGACTATACGGATGGAACCTCATAGCGTGACGGAGCACCGCACCCCACGGCGGGCGGCCGACGAGATAACAGCGCCGACCGGCGCCGTCGCGCGCCCGCACACGTCAACCCCGGCCCCGGGCCTCTCCGAACCCCTGAGCGATCCCCGCAGCGGCTTCCGCATGACCGATGGGGACTGTCATCACAGCACCCCGGGAGCGCCGCGCGGTGCGAAGGCAGGGCACGGCCCTCGGCTGCCCGCCCAGTCCCCCGGGCCCGCCGGGCCGCCCGGCTCCTCGGGAACCCCGAGCCCCTCGGGCTCCCCCGGCGATGCGGCTGCCGGACGCCCCCGGCCGAGCGTCGACGCCCCGGCCGGCCCGGCGCTCCCCGCCCCCGGCGCCCACCAGGACGGCTCCGCGCCCGAGCCGCACCCCGTACCGCCGCACAGACCGGAGGAGCGGCGGCCGCGGCCCGAGGTTCCGGCCGCGAGCCCGGAGAGCGAACGGCTGCGCTACGTCGGCGCGGCCACCCGCCGCATCGCCCGCGGGCTCGACCTCGACGAGATCGTGCTCGGCCTGTGCCGGTCCGTCGTTCCGACCTTCGCCGACGCCATCCTCGTCTACCTGCGCGATCCGCTGCCCGTCGGCGACGAGCGGCCCACCGAGCCGTTCGTGCTGCGACTGCGCCGCACCGACCGGATCACCCTCGACCCCACGGACGCATCGTCACCGGGTGCGGGGCCCGGCACCCGACTGCCGCTGGTCCCCGCGCCCGAGGTCAGCGGGGCCGCCGAGACCACCCGGGTGCGCAGCGACGGGCAGCTCGTCGAGGTGCTGCGCGGGGTGCGGCCGCTGTTCGCCGACACCCCGCTCGTGGAAGCAGCCCTCGACGAGCTGGTGGGCACCGCCATGCCCACCGGCCGGCGCGCGATCGTCGCGCCGCTGCGCGGCCGCCGCCGGGTCACAGGGACGGCCGTCCTGCTGCGCCGCACCGACCGGCCGCCGTTCGAGGCCGACGACCTGCTCGTCGCCGCCCAACTGGCGACCCACACCGCGCTCGGCGTGGACAAGGCCGTCCTCTACGGCCGCGAGGCCTACATCGCCGACTCCCTGCAGCGCGCCATGCTCCCCGACTCGCTCCCCCAGCCCACCGGGGTGCGGCTGTCCAGCCGTTACCTCCCGGCGGCCGAGACCGCCCGGGTCGGCGGCGACTGGTACGACGCCATCCCGCTGCCGGGCAGCCGGGTCGCGCTCGTCGTCGGCGACGTCATGGGCCACTCGATGCAGTCGGCGGCGATCATGGGGCAGCTGCGTACCACCGTCCAGACCCTCGCCGGGCTCGACCTGCCGCCGCAGGAGGTGCTCTACCACCTCGACGAGCAGGCCCAGCGGCTCGGCAGCGACCGCATGGCCACCTGCGTCTACGCGGTTTACGACCCGATAGCGCACCGTCTCGTGGTGGCCAACGCCGGGCATCCGCCACCGGTCTTACTGCACGGCAACGGCCGCGCGGAGGTGCTACGCGTGCCGTCGGGCGCGCCGATCGGCGTCGGCGGGGTGCCGTTCGAGGCGGTCGAACTGCCCGCGCCCGCCGGTGCCACGCTGCTGCTGTACACCGACGGTCTCGTCGAGTCGCGGACGCGGGACGTGTGGACGGGGATCGAGGCGCTGCGCGAGCGGCTGCGTGCGGTGGGCTCGATCGTCTGCCCTCCGCCGCTGGAACCGCTCTGCGACGAGGTGCTGGACATCCTCGGGCCCGGCGACCGGGACGACGACATCGCGCTGCTCGCCGCCCGCTTCGACGGGATCGCGCCGAGCGATGTCGCGTACTGGTTCCTCGAGCCGCATCCGCAGACGGCGGGCCGTGCCCGGCGGCTGGTGCGGCGCGCGCTGCACCGCTGGGATCTCGACGAGCTCGCCGACGGTGTGGAGCTGCTGGTCAGCGAGGTGGTGACCAACGCCGTGCGGTACGCGGGGCGGCCCATCACGCTGCGGCTGCTCCGCACCGACGTGCTGCGCTGCGAGGTGGGGGACGATGCGCCGCAGCTGCCGCGGATGCGGCACGCGCAGCCGCAGGACGAGAGCGGACGCGGCCTGTTCCTGGTCAACCGGCTTGCGCAGCGATGGGGCGCGACGCGGCTGAGCGCGGGCAAGGTGGTGTGGTTCGAGCTGGCGCTGCCCGCGCGGACATGACGTCCCGGAGGTGACGTCCCGGACGTGACGCGCCGGGCATGACGTCCCGCACGTGACGCGCCGGGTCGATGTCCAGAAGTCTCCCATAGGTCCCATATCGGGTTTAGGCTTGGACTGTGTCCAATCTGTTGCCGATATGTCGTAGTGGCTGTTGACTGCATGGGGTGACACGCCGACGTCAGTCGATTGATGTGACGACCCCAGCGGCCTGAACCCATCCCATGGGAGGACGCCCGATGAGCACCCCCTACACCACGAACAACGCCGGTATTCCGGTGGAGAGCGATGAGCATTCGCTCACTGTCGGCGCGAACGGTCCGATCCTGCTGCAGGACCACTACCTGATCGAGAAGATGGCCCAGTTCAACCGGGAACGGGTTCCCGAACGGGTGGTGCATGCCAAGGGCGCCGGCGCGTACGGATTCTTCGAAGTCACCAACGATGTCAGCCAGTTCACCAAGGCGGACCTGTTCCAGCCCGGCAAGCGAACCCAGATGCTGGCGCGGTTCTCGACCGTGGCCGGCGAGCAGGGCAGCCCCGATACCTGGCGCGACCCGCGTGGCTTCGCCCTGAAGTTCTACACGGAACTGGGCAACTACGACCTCGTCGGCAACAACACGCCGATCTTCTTCGTACGCGACACGATCAAGTTCCAGGACTTCATCCGGTCGCAGAAGCGCCGCCCCGACAACGGGCTGCGCGACAACGACATGCAGTGGGACTTCTGGACGCTCTCGCCGGAGTCCGCGCACATGGTCACCTGGCTGATGGGTGACCGCGGCATCCCGAAGACGTACCGCAACATGAACGGCTACGGCTCCCACACTTATATGTGGGTCAACGGCGCCGAGACCAAGTTCTGGATCAAGTACCACTTCAAGACCGACCAGGGCATCGACTTCCTCACCCAGGAGGAGGCCGACGAGCTCGCCGGCTCCGAGCCGGATCTGCACCGCAAGGACCTGTGGCAGGCGATCGAGTCCGGCAACGCGCCGTCGTGGACGCTCTACGTGCAGGTCATGCCGTTCGAGGACGCGGCCGACTACCGGTTCAACCCGTTCGACCTGACGAAGGTGTGGCCGCATGGCGACTACCCGCTGATCGAGGTCGGCCGGATGACGCTCGACCGCAACCCGGAGGACTTCTTCGTCCACATCGAGCAAGCCGCGTTCGAGCCGAGCAACATGGTGCCGGGCGTCGGCCCTTCGCCGGACAAGATGCTGCTCGGCCGGCTCTTCTCGTACCCCGACACGCACCGTTACCGGATCGGCCCGAACTACGCGCAGCTGCCGCCGAACCGCCCGCACGTGCCGGTGCACTCCTACGCCAAGGACGGGCCGATGCGCTACGAGCCCAACCGGGTCGGCGCCGTCTACGCGCCCAACTCCAAGGGCGGCCCGGCCGCCGTGCCCGGCGCGTTCGGTGAGATCGCCGGCTGGGAGGCGGCGGGCGACATGGTCCGCGAGGCCTACACGCTGCACCGCGAGGACGACGACTTCGGGCAGCCGGGCACCATGGTGCGGCAGGTGCTCGACGACGCCGCCCGCACCCGGCTGGTGAACAACGTCTCCGGCCACCTGAAGAATGGCGTCTCCCGGCCGGTCCTGGAGCGGGCCGTGCAGTACTGGCGCAACATCGACAAGGAGACGGGCGACCGCATCGCCACAGCGGTCAACGGCATCTGACCGCAGACCGCCCACCGGACGCAGCCCCGTGGCACGTGACCGCCCTCCGTGCCCGGGGCTGCATGGTGCTCAGCCGGTCTGACCCCGCGGGAACCGGGTCGGGCCGCTGCCCGGCGGGGTGGCGCCGCCGGTGCCCGTGTCCGTCGGCGTGGCCGAGGGGGCCGTCACGGTGGGCGTCGGCACGGCAGGGGGTGTGGTCGCCGGGCCGGTAGTGCTCGGCGTCGGCGCCGGGCTCTGCGACGGCGTGGTGCTCGGCGTCCCCGACGGGCTCTGCGTGGCCGACGGCGTCGAGGACGGCGTGGTCTGCGGCTGCACCGCGGCGCCCTGATTGGTCTGCAAGTCGAACTGGAGCGGCGACTCACCGCTGAGCGCCGCCTTGGTGTAGGCGCCCCAGATCTGTGCCGGGAAGCCGCCGCCGTTGACCCGGCCGACGCCGCCCGCACCGGTCAGGGAGACCTGGGCGCCGGTCTTCGGGTCCTGGCCGAACAGGCCGACGGAAGTGACCAGGTCCGGGGTGTAGCCGGTGAACCACGCCGACTTGTTGTCGTCGGAGGTACCCGTCTTGCCGGCCACCTGGCTCGCCTGCTCGGCCGCGGTACCGGTACCGGAGTTGACGACGCCGGTGAGCACCGAGGTCACGGTGTCCGCCGTGGAGCGGCTGATCACCTGGTTGCCGATGGTGTCGGGCAGGGTGACCGCCTCGCCGCCCCGCACCGCCGACTTCACGATCGAGGGGGTGACCTTCTGGCCGTGGTGGTCGATGGTCGCGTAGATCCCGGCCATCGTCATGGGGCTGGCGCCCATCGTGCCGAGCGCGACTGCCGGACCGTCGTTGAGCCCCTTGGTGTCGGAGGGCATGCCGAGCGTCTGCGCGGTCTGCGCGACCTTGTCGAGGCCGACGTCGACGGCGAGCTGCGCGAAGACCGAGTTGACCGAGTTGTCCATCGCGGTCTGCACGGTGATCTTCCCGTAGGAACGGTCGTCCTCGTTGGGCGGGGCGAACGGCGTGACGGAGCCCTGGACCGGGCGGCCGCTGGTGCCGTCGTAGATCGTGTCGGCGCCGATGGTGCGGCCGTCCTGCGTCGTGGAGTTGTTCTCCAGCGCGGAGGCGAACACGATCGGCTTGAAGGTGGAGGCCACCTGGTAGTCGTCGCGGGTCGCGTTGTCGGTGTAGTGCTGCGGGTAGCCGGCGCCGCCGTAGAGCGCGACGACGTCACCGGTCTTCGGGTCGACCGAGACGGCCCCGGGCTGCACGCGCTGGTCGATGGAGCTGGAGGAGGAGAGGTTGTCGGTCAGCTGCGTTCTGACCGCGTTCTCCAGCGCCTTCTGCTTGGCCGGGTCGATGGTGAGCGTGATCGTCCATCCGCCGGCGGCGAGCTGGCCGTCGGTGAGCGCGCCGCTGCTGGTCAGCTGCCTGTCGGCCGCGTCGATGAGGTAGCCGGTCTGGCCGGTGACGCCGGCCGCGCCCTTGGGGCTGACGGGCTGAGGGAAGACCGCGGTGCGGCGCTGCGCGGGGTCGAGCCAGTGCATGCCGACCATGTTGTCCAGGACGTAGTTCCAGCGGGCCAGGGCGAGCTGCTTGCCGGCGGCGGTGGCCGTCGACACGTCGTACTGGCTGGGGGCCTGGACCAGCGCCGCGAGGTAGGCACCCTGCTCGGGGCTGAGCTTGCTGACGTCGACGCCGTAGTAGGCCTGGGACGCGGCCTGGATCCCGTAGGCGCCGCGCCCGAAGTACGCGGTGTTGAGGTAGCCGTCGAGGATCTCTTCCTTGCTCTTCTCCTGATCGACCTTGAGCGAGATGATCAGTTCCTTGACCTTGCGGGTGACTGTCTGGTTCTGGTCGAGGTAGTAGTTCTTGACGTACTGCTGCGTGATCGTCGAGCCGCCCTGCAGGCCCTTGCCGGTCAGGGTGTCGTAGGCGGCGCGGGCCATGCCGCGCAGATCGACGCCGCCGTCGGTGTAGAAGGTCTTGTTCTCGGCGGCGACGAAGGCGTGCTGGACGGCGACGGGTACCTGGCTGAGCGGCACGATCTCGCGGTTGACGTCGCCGGTGCGGGCGATGACCTTGCCGTCGGCGGTCTTGTAGACGTTCGCCTGGGCGGTCGCCTGGGCGTTCGCGCTGGGGACGTCGACCATGAAGTACAGCGCGATGAAGCCGGCCATGCCGAGCAGGATCACGCCGAGGGTGGTACCGAGCAGCCTGCGCAGCCAGCGGCGGCGGCGCGGCGTGCCGATCTCCTTGGCCTCGGTCCTGGCTCTGGCTTTGCCCCTGCTGCCCACGTACCGGTCTCCTCACCTCGCCAACAGTCGCGCACGCGCTCGCACGAACGCGCGATCGACGAAGCTAGCACCGGTTCCGGCCTTTAATTGCCTAAAGTCGCATAATTTCGGTACGTGAGAAGGCCCACGCCGCCCCATGGGAACCATTCAGGATCACCCGTCCCCGGTTTAGGGCCTCGGAAAATGTGATATCACCTTGCTAGGGTGAGCAACCGCACACCGACCGGCCGCCACCAGGCCGAACGCCTTACCACGTCTCAAGGGGGAGCCATGACCGCCGTCGAGAACCGGCCCACCGACATACCGGAGATGCCCAGGCCGCGGATCACGGAACGCCGCGCACTCGGCATGCCGGGCCTGCCGTTCCTGCTGCTCGCGCTGCTCGTGCTGGCCGGCGGCATCGCGCTGATCGTCTCCGGCGCCGGGGCGAGGAGCGGCGGCCACGGCGGCGCCTCCGCCGCCCTGACCATCTGCGGCGCCCTGGTGATCGCCGCCGACGTCGTCATGCTGCGCGGCCTGACCCAGGTCGCCCCCGGCCAGGCCCGGGTCTGCCAGCTCTTCGGCCGCTACCAGGGCACGATCCGGCAGGACGGGTTGCGCTGGGTCAACCCGTTCACCAGCCGCCGCACGATCTCCACCCGGCTGCGGAACAACGAGACCGAGGTGTTGAAGGTCAACGACGCCTACGGCAACCCGATCGAGATCGCCTGCGTCGTGGTGTGGCAGGTCGCGGACACCGCGCAGGCCGTCTTCGAAGTGGACAACTTTACGGATTTCGTGGCAATCCAGACGGACACCGCCGTGCGCCACATCGCCACCAAGTACGCCTACGACGCCCACGGCGAGGAGGAGCTGAGCCTGCGCGAGAACGCCGAGATCATCACCGAGCAGCTCTCCGCCGAGATCGCGGCGCGCGTCGAATCGGCCGGAGTGAAGATCATCGAGTCCCGCTTCACCCACCTCGCGTACGCACCGGAGATCGCCTCCTCGATGCTCCAGCGCCAGCAGGCGGGCGCGATCGTCTCCGCGCGGAAGACCATCGTCGCCGGCGCCGTCGGCATGGTGGAGTCCGCGCTCGCCCGGATCGCCGAGCAGGGCCTGGTCGAGCTCGACGAGGAGCGCAAGGCCGCGATGGTCAGCAATCTGCTGGTCGTGCTCTGCGGCGAACGCGCGGCCCAGCCGGTCCTCAACACCGGCTCCCTGTACCAGTGACGGAAAGGCCCGAACGCAAGCAGGTGCTGCTGCGGCTCGACCCGGCCGTGCACGACGCGCTCGCGCGGTGGGCGGCGGACGAGCTGCGCAGCACCAATGCCCAGATCGAGTTCCTGCTGCGCCGCGCCTTGTCGGAGGCGGGACGCCTCCCACGCGCGGTCCAGCCGATCCCGCGCCGCGGACGGCCGCCCAAGGAGGACTGACACCACGCCACGGCACAGCCGTTCCAGTGGAAGTTCACCACCTCCGACCTGGACGATCTGCTGGCCAGGCTCGACCGGCACACCGCCGATCACCAGGAAGAATCCTCCCAGCATTCGCGCTGACGCATCCACGCCGAGCACCGACCGGGCGCCGCACTCAGCGAGTCGGCGCGCGAGGGAGCCGGCGCCACACCCGAGGTCGAGCACGTCCATCCCGGCCACGTCCGGGAGCATGCGGGCCAAGGCAGGCTGTTCGAGATCTTCGTTGAGCCCCGCATGTTCAGCGCGCATGCGCTGGTATCTCGCAAAGAACCCCGGGTCGTCGTAGACATCGGACCCCCTCGTGCTCACAGCCAGGCCCGCAGGTCGCAGATGTCCACCAGCGGCATCCCCCAGCGCAGCGCGGCGGCTTCCAAGTCAGCAGCCTGGGCCATGAGACCGTCCGGATTCATCACCTCGCAGCACACACCGACCGGCGGCAGGCCGGCCGCCAGGCACAGCGCGACGGTGGCTTCGGTGTGTCCTTGCCGTTCGGCGAGCAGCCCTGGACGGGCGCGCAGCGGGAAGACATGGCCGGGGCGCAGGAAATCATCCGGCCGTGCGTCGGGGTCGGCCAGGCGGCGGACGGTCGCTGCCCGTTCCGCCGCCGAGACGCCGGTGCTGGTGGCGGCCAGGTCGACGGGTACGTGCATGGCGGTGCCCTGCCGGTCACCCTCACCCGGGATAGGGCCGATCTCCAGCCGCTCCAACACCTCCGGCGCGCACGGCACCGTGGTGTGGCCGCATGCCTCGGTAAGCAGGAACGTGAATGCTTGGGGCGGCAGCTGGGCACCGGCGAAGATCACGTCTCCCTCCCCTTCAGTCGCCGGGTCCCACACCACCACGCCTCCCCCCGCGGCCAGTTGGCGCACCACCTTCTCCACACCCGGTTTCCCGGCGACATGACCGGCCCACGGCAGCCCTGTGACGATCCGGTCGATGAAGCCGCGTGCCCGGTCGGGGTTGCGCGTGGTGAGTCGGCTGATCAGGTCCACTTCGAGGTTGACCCTCACCCCCGGCTCCAGCCGCTCCAAAGTGGTGGCCGCTCGGGTAGCGGGAAGGACGACCACCGAAAACCGGTCGCGCAGCCGCTCGGCGACGGTCAGGCTGACCCCGTCGACCGCGAGCGGAGCCTTGGCGAACAACTGCGACATCGACCGCTCCGGCGGGCGGATCCACACCCGGCTGCACCCGCCACCCTCGTCCTCGACCCGCACCACCTTGCCGACCGCGTCCACATAGCCCTGGACCAGATGCCCGTCGAGCCGGTCACCGACGGCCAGCGGAAGCTCGACGTTGACCGGTTCTCCGGCGGCGAGCACATCAAACGTCGACCGGCGCTTCGTCTCCGCCGCCACAGTGGCGACAGCGACCCCGTCGGACAGTGCCCGTACGGTGAGCCGCACTCCGTTCACGCATACCGAGCCGCCCGGCTGGGCGCCGGCGGCGGCTCGGGGTGACCGCACCCCGACCAGGTCCTCATCAATGCTGTCGATGACGCCGACTTCAGCGATGCGTCCAGTGAACACGTGCCAACACCCCTCATCGTCACAAGGCGCTGCGACAGCGCCGTTGATGGTTTGAGAGGGCCCGAGAAAAGCCGCGGGCCGAGGGGCGGGGTCTGACCGCATGGTCCCGGAATCACACCGGATCGTTCCACCCGAGCGGCGGAACTGGCCGACTGTACGGCCACACCTGGGAGTTGCACCTGACAACAGGATAGCCGGATCCGCCACCCACACGCGGCGGGGTTCGCCACCTGTTGGCGCTCAGGTGTCGGCGCGCGGGTCAAGGCGGAAGACGATCAGGGCGATGTCGTCGCGGGCGCCGCTGCTGACGCCGAGGTGCGCGAGCGGGGCGTCGGCGAGGCGTTCGGGGGTATGGCGGGCAGAGCGGGCGAGCGTGTCGGTGAGGCGTTGCAGGCCGGCGTCGATGTCCTCGCCGCGGCGTTCGATGAGGCCGTCGGTGTAGAGCGCGAGGGTGTAGGGCAAGTTGGCCTGGAGGCGGGGGAGGTGTTTGGAGCGGGCTCCCAGCGGAGGGTCGGTGGCCTGGTCCAGAAGATCGCAGGTGCCGTCTTAGTGGAGCAGGACCGGGGGGCGGGTGGCCGGCGCTGCTGTCGGTGATGCGGCGAGCGTGGGTGTCGACGACGGCTTGGACGACGGTGGTGGCCGGCGCACCCTCTAGTGGTCAACCCCCGAAGGACTTCCGGAGCCGACCACTAAGACCAGCGGTCCTCACCGTGATTCACCGCTGTCGACCGTCGCTGACCGCTGGATCTGGCGCGGTAATGGCGCGAGGCACCCCGTCTGTGCACGAAGCCCACTCCGACCAGGAGCGCTAGCCGACGCAGCCGGGGACGCTGCCGGGCGGAGCGCAATTGTCCGGGGTGTTATCCCGCACCTTCGACTGCTTCAGCGTCACTGTCCCGTCGTTGAAGATGCCGCCACCGACGGTGCCGGGGTTGCCAACCGCGATGTTGCCTCGCACTGCGGTGCGGCTCAATCTCACAGTGCCGCCACCGTTGTTGAAGATGCCGCCGCCCCGTTCCGTTGCCGCGTTGTGGCTCACCTCGGAATCGTTGAGCGTCACCGTGGTCCCGGTGTTGTTCCAGATGCCGCCGCCATCGGTGGCGGTGTTGTCGCGCACGCTGGACTGGTTCAGCATCACGGTGCCAGATCTGTTAAGGATGCCACCGCCCAGGAAGCCCGCGGCGTTGTCCTTCACGGTGGAGCGCTCAAGCGTCAGCGTGCTGCCGCCAGCGTTTTCGATGCCGCCGCCGTCGCCGTCTTGGCCAGGAGCACCTGAGGTGCTGTCCTTTACCGTGGACTGGTTGAGCGTCAGCGTGCCGTTATTGAGGATTCCGCCGCCGTCGCCGAAGGGACCGGCGTTGCCATGGGTAATGGTCAATCTGACCAGCCGTACCCGAGCGCCCGCATTGACCGTCACGGTATTGCCGGCGTGGTGGCCATCGAGGATCGCGCGTTCGACCCCGACCAGAGTTAGGCTCTGGGGAATGGTGAATGGGCCGACGCAGGTCCCTTTCACGAACAAGGTCGCCCCCGGCGGGGCGGTGGCGATCGCAGTCTTTAGGGCTGACGGGTTGTGCTTGCAGTCCACCCTAGTGCGGTGAGCGGCCTGGGCCGGGCCCGCCTGGGCTAGGCCAACCGCCGCCATGGCTACCACCACCACAGCCGACGTAGACCGGTGCCGCACCACCTGAGCTGTTCCCGCGAGCATTCAGCCGCTCCTTGTTCATGAACGGGATAGCCCGACGGCCCTATCCCTGCTGGCGTTCTCCTGCCCCGGCGAAAGGGATGCCCCGGTAGGACAGACGACGCGCCACCGGCGGCGGAACGTCCCCAGAACGGCCGGAACGATTGACCGGTACAGCCCACAGCCAGCGGGCGAGCAAGGCCAAGCCGAGGAACTTTGAGCTGGACCTGTCCTGGAGCAATAGATCGGCACCCGTACGCTTGCGGGAATCGGACCAGACACGTGGCATCGTTCGGCCCTATTAGGGTGAGAGATGCGCATGCGAAAGCACCCATACCGATCTTGGTCAGGGGGTTTGCCTGGTCAGGCGGTGATCGCCGTGCGGGGGTTCGAGCTGATGAACCCCCGCTTTACAAGGATGCCAGTCCTCAAGCTTCTTGACCTGCGGCGCTTCCTGCCTTGACGGATGTTGGACCCTTGCCCCCGTAGTGCCCCTGAGTGACCGTCACGTACCGACCGATCTGGCGCGCATCTGGCGCGGGCTTGACCGCGATGGAACAGGCAACTCCCCGTTGTTCCCCGTGAGTCCCCGGTGTTCCCCGCTCCGTCTGGCACGCGTGCGGCACGCCAAACGGCACGGTCCAGGTGTGTCTGATCATCTCGGAGAGACCGTGGGAAACGGACTGATCCACATCGAGAAGGGCTATGAAGGTCGACGCCCCCGCACCTGGATCACCCTCACCCCCACCGGCGACCAAGCGCTCCAAGACGAAATCACCCACCTCAAACGCCTCATCCACCAGATCGAACAAGGCAACTCGACGTGACCGCCACCCCGAGGACGACCCCACGTCGGGAGGCCCCGACCGGAGCCAGGGCCTCCCATCGCGGAGCAATTGTCAGGAGTTGTGGGTCGGGTGTCCTTGGATCTCCTCGACAGGGCAGTTCGGCTCCAGTGGGCCCCGTAGGAGTGCGTCGGGCGGCGACCGCCGGTCAGCTGTGTGTGACCCCCTCGATTTGTGGTTGTGCGTGGGCCTGGTCGGCGAGCGCGCGCAGTTCGTCGGCGTAGGTCGCCCAGACGTCGCCGACGAGGAAGTGACCGACGCCGGGCACAAGGCGCATCCGTGCGCCGGGGACGGCGGCGGCGATGTCACGCGCGGCCGCCACGCGCAGAAGCGGGTCGCGCTCACCGTGCAGCACCAGGGTCGGCACGGTGATCTGGGCCAGTGACCCGCTGTGCCACTTCGCGCCGATCTGGCGGCTCTGCGCTTTCTGGTTGCGGAAGCTGGCGACCTGGTGCGCTGCCTCCTTGTCCACGAACTCGCGCACATCGTGCTCGTCGATGTGTTGGCCGGGCGCGGCCAGGATGCGGGCGACAGCCAGGGCCAGCTCCAGGTTGCCCTGAGGGGTCTCGGGATAGTGAAGCCGGGCGAAACGGGGCAGGCATGCCAGGCGCAGGTAACGCAGGACGCCCAGGCCTTTCGCGTCGCTGGGGACAGCCGAGGAGGTGGCCAGGCTCAGCACGCGCTTCGGGTGGTGGATCGCGATGCGCTGTGCGATGAGCCCGCCCATTGAGTGGCCGAAGAGGTGGGCACCCTCCCAGCCGAGGGCGTCGAGGACGGCGACCGCGTCGTCGGTGAGGTCCTCGACGCTGTAGGCCGGACCTCCGCGCCGCAGCAGGGCCTGGATCGGCGGGCCGACGCGCCGGTCCGGCAGGTGGGTGGACTCACCGGCGTCGCGCTGGTCGTAGGCGACGACGTGGAAGCCGCGGCCGACGAGTTCGGCCGCCAGGCCGTCTGGCCACCAGAACCGTGAGGTGCCCAGTCCCATGACCAGCAACAGCGGGTCGCCGCCGGCGCCGCCCAGATCCTCGAAGGCGATCTGGATCTCGCCGTTGTGCGCGAAGCGCGTCATCGCATCCCTCCCAATTCGCAAACGCCGTTCGCGAACACTGTATGCGATAGATAGGCTGATGACAACGCGGGAGGTAGCAGTGGCAGGACAGCAGGAGTCAGTGATCTGGATGCGGCCGGAGCAAGCGCCGGTCGGACGCCCGGCCGAGCGCAGCCGCGCCGAGATCACCGCTGCCGCGGTGGAACTGGCCGACCATGAGGGTTTGGAGGCCGTCTCCATGCGCCGCGTCGCCTCGGTCCTGGGGACCGGCGCCGCCTCGCTCTACCGCTACGTGGCCACCCGAGATGACCTGCTCGACCTGATGACCGACAGCACCGCGAGCGAATACAGCCTCCCCGCTCCCAGCGGCGACTGGCAGCCCGACCTGCTCGCCATCGCCCGCCAGGCCCGGCAGATCATGCGCCGCCACCCGTGGCTACCGACCCTGGTCATCAGCCGCCCCACCCTCGGCCCCCACGGGGTCGACCTGCTGGAGCACGTGCTCGACGTGCTCGCCGACCACCCGGCCGACCCCACACGCAAAGTCGAGGCTTTCGCCCTCCTCAGCGGCCTGACCGCGCTGTTCGTCCAGAACGAAATGGCTGCCGCGAGCACCAGCCTCACGCGCCAATCCGCCTATCTCCGCCACGTTGCCGCCGCGGGACATCACCCCCGCATCACCGCTTTGTTCGCCGCCTCCCCGCCCGACGGCAACCCCCGCGACCGGTTCGACGCCGTACTCACCCGCGCCCTGACCGGTGTGCTCGGCTGACATCCGCCGCTGCCTGACCACACCGCGACGGCGTGATCAGGCAGCGGCGGCCTCCGTGCGCTTGGCTAGGTACTGATCGACCTCGGCCTCCAGAGCTGCGGCCAGCATCCTGCGGGCGCCCTCGCGGACGATCTCGTCGGTCGGGCCCGCACATCGACCAGAAGTGCGCCGTCTTCGCCGGCTCCGCCGGGAACGTCTCGTCGTGGAAGGCGCGTGCCGTGTCCGGGGCGACGGCCAGATTGAACTGGTCCTCCCAGCGGAACTCAAAGCCGGCGTCCGACAGCGCGTCGTCCCGCTCCTGGGCGCCGTCGCGGCTCGTGGCCAGGGCCGCCGCGTGCGCGGCGATCTTGTACGTGATGACGCCGGTCTTGACGTCGTCACGGTCCGGATGACCCGCGGCGCCCTTACCGCGAGCAGCGATTTCATTGGTCAATGCACGGTATGGCAGATTAGACCCCGTCCAACCCATAGTCCGGTCTAAGCCGGACACCAACCCCTCATGGAGAACCACCCGTGCTCACTATCGGTGACAAGTTCCCCACGTACGAGCTTGTCGGCGTGCATGGCCCGATCGACGACATGAAGTTCGAGACCTTCACGAACAAGAGCTTCGAGAAGGGTTGGTCAGTGGTCTTCTTCTGGCCGAAGGACTTCACCTTCGTGTGCCCGACCGAGATCGCCGCCTTCGGCAAGCTGAACGAGGAGTTCGCCGACCGCGACGCGCAGATCCTCGGTGTCTCCGGCGACTCGGAGTTCGTGCACCACGCATGGCGCAAGGACCACAAGGACCTGCGTGACCTGCCGTTCCCGATGCTTGCCGACTCCAAGCACGAGCTGATGCGGGACTGCGGCGTCGAGGGCGAGGACGGCTTCGCACAGCGCGCCGTCTTCATCGTCGACCCGAACAACGAGATCCAGTTCACCATGGTGACCGCCGGTTCCGTCGGCCGTAACCCCAAGGAGGTCCTGCGGGTTCTGGACGCCCTGCAGACCGACGAGCTGTGCCCGTGCAACTGGAGCAAGGGTGAGGAGACCCTCGACCCGGTCAAGCTGCTGGCAGGTGAGTGAGCGTGGCGCTCGGCGAGCTGAAGTCCGCTCTTCCCGACTACGCCAAGGACCTGAAGCTGAACCTCGGTTCGGTGATCGGCAACAACGACACGCTGTCGCAGCAGCAGCTGTGGGGTACGGTGCTCGCCTGCGCGATCGCCTCGCGCAGCCCGCACGTGCTGCGTGAGCTGGAGCCGGAGGCCAAGGCCAACCTGACGCCGGAGGCCTACACCGCGGCGAAGTCGGCGGCCGCCGTCATGGCGATGAACAACGTCTTCTACCGCACCCGGCACCTGCTGTCGGATCCGGAGTACGGCACGCTCCGCGCGGGCCTGCGGATGAACGTCATCGGCAACCCGGGCGTGGAGAAGACCGACTTCGAGCTCTGGTCGCTGGCGGTCTCCGCGATCAACGGCTGCGGCCAGTGCCTGGACTCCCACGAACAGGTGCTGCGCAAGGCGGGAGTTGACCGCGAGACGATCCAGGAGGCGTTCAAGATCGCTGCAGTGATCCAGGCGGTCGGCACCACGCTGGACGCGGAAGCGACACTCGCCTGACGGCGAGGACGCACGGGGGTTTCGGGGGCATTAGCCCCCGAAACCCCCGTATCTCTACTCCTCTGCGGTGAGCGGTTCGCCCGGCGCCCGGACGGGGGCGGTCACCACCGCCGTCGTACCGTGCGGGCCGTGCGAACGGCGCAGCGCAGCCTCCCGGCCGTGCGCGCGCAGATATCCGACGACGGTGTTCGCCACCGCGACCAGCGGCACCGCGACCACCGCACCCCCGATCGACCCGATCAGCGATCCCGCGGTGACCGAGAGCACCACCGCCAGCGGGTGCACCCGCACCGCACGCCCCAGGATGAACGGCTGCAGGACGTGGCCCTCGATCTGCTGCACGGCGAGCACCACCAGCAGCACCATCAGCATGGTGAACGGCCCGTTGGTCACCAGCGCCACGATCATCGCGAGCGCGCCGGTGACGACCGCGCCCACCAGCGGGATGAACGCTCCCAGGAAGATGACGACGGCCAATGGCACCGCCATCGGCACGCCGAGGAGATAGATGCCGACGCCGATGCAGACGGCGTCGATGAACGCCACCACCACCGTGCCGCGCACATAGAGCGTGAGGGTGCGCCAGGCGCGCGGCCCGGCCCCGGCGATGCCCTCACGCGCCTCGCGCGGGAAGAGCTTGAGCACCCAGTTCCACACGTTCCGTCCGTCGTAGAGGAGGAAGAGGGTGGAGAACATCGCGAGGAACATGCCGGTGAACATCTCGATCACGACGGTGACGCCCTGCAGCCCGGCCGAGGTGATCTGATCGGCGTTGGTGCCGATCGCGTTGTTGAGGTTCTTGGTGATCTGGTTGAGCTGCGCCTCGGTCACATGCAGCGGTGAATTGAGCAGCGACTTCTTCAGCTCGATCACACCGTCCTGCAGCCGGGAGGAGAGCGTGTCGGTGTTCTCCATGACCTGCCAGACCACGAACCAGCCCACCAGGCCCATCACGACGAAGCCGCCGATGAAGGTGAGGGCGGTGGCGAGACCGCGTGGCACCCCAGCGCGCTTGAGGCGCGAGACCGTCGGCTGAAGCAGCGCGGTGATCAGCAACGCCGCGACGAACGACAGCACGACGAGCTCCACCGCGCTGATCACCCTCATCAGCACATAGAGCGCGGCGGCGAGCACCAGCAGCCGCCAGCCCACCTCGGCGGCCACCCGTACGCCCCAGGGAACGGCTTCGACGGGGGCGCGCGGCGCGGCGACCGCGGGCGCGTAGTCGGGGGGCGCTGGTACGTGATCGACCGGCCGCTGCCCTGCGTCGCCGGGGACGTGCCCGGCGACGTCGCCGTCGGCCCCGCCGGCGGGGTCTGCTGATGCGGCACGGTCGGCATCGGCCTCCGCCCGGCGCTCGCCGAGGCGGCCGGCGAACGCGGCGAGCCACCCGGAGAAACCGGGGCGATCTGGCTGCTTCTGCGACATTGCCTTCCCCATACCATCGCCTGCACGGACACCGACGTGTGAACCCGTGAGGAGGACGAGGTTACCGGGGTGCGGGGTTGCTTCCCCGTAAGGGGCAGCCGGACAGTACGGCCGGGCGGGCCGCGGCCAGCGTAAAGCCCCCGGCCCGGCTCTGCGGGATTCGGGGGCTTTGCGTCGGCGGCGCAGCCGCTCAGTACCAGCCGTTGTTCTCCCAGAAGGACTGCGCCTCGCAGGGGCTGCCGTAGCGGCTGTCCATGTAGCTGAGGCCCCACTTTATCTGCGTGGCCGGGTTGGTACGCCAGTCGGAACCCGCGGAGGCCATCTTGTCGCCGGGCAGCGCCTGGACGAGACCGTAGGCGCCGGTGGAGGGGTTGGTCGCCTGGTAGTTCCAGCCGCTCTCCCGGCTCACGATCCAGGAGAAGCACTGGTACTGGTGGCTGTCCCCTATGATCTGCTGCGCCAACGCCTGGATGCCGGAGACGGAAGTGTCGATGGTCTGCTGGAGGGACTGCTCCTCCTCCTGGGCCTTCTTCTCGGCAGCGGCCTTAGCGGCTGCCGCCTCCTGGGCGGCCTTCTTGGCGGCGGCCTCCGCCGCGGCCTTCTGGCGCGCGGCTTCCGCAGCAGCCTGCTGAGCGGCAGCCTGGGCCTCGGCCTGCTGCGTCTGGGCCTGCTCCGTGAAGGACGCGGCCTGCGCGTTGGCCTGCTGCCCGGTGGCTATGGTGTCCAGCAAAGTCGCATCGGCAGCCTCGACAGGCTGCGAGGCGGCGGCGGTCGGCTCGCTGCCTGAGGCAACGCCTACGACGGCACCCACGGTCGTGACCGCAGTGGCTGACGCGACGGCGATTCCCCGGACGGAGATCCGGCTCACACGGTTTCCTTCCAGCACCGTCCGCGTGGTGACCGCGCGGACGCAATCGTGCCCCTGACTCGGGCCTCCCTTGGACCGGACCTGCGTTCATCCGGCTGGTCACTGGAGGCACTGGCCCGGTGCGATCCCCTCGCGGGGCCCGCGTGGTGCTGGGCGGCTCACAACGGCGACGCTGTTCAGTTCTGTTGTTCAACACCGCTGGGGGTGCTGGTGTGTCGTGAGCGGGGCCTGACAGCCTCACACCCTGCCCGAGGCCGCCGCCTGAACGCAATTCTCCTGTGGGTGGTAAAGCTCACACGCTGTTTGAGCCGCCTGTTTTCGGGAAATGCGCGCGTGTCGCGCTCCGGCACGAGTAAGCTGCTGCGCCCTTCGCGGACGCAGCAGCCTCCAAAATGCCCTAACCGGGCTGCATCAGGTGCAGTTGACGCACAGTGGGCTACGGCTGGACATCCTCCAGCATTTCCGTAACCAGCGCCGCAATGGGTGACCTTTCCGAACGGGTGAGCGTCACATGGGCGAACAGCGGGTGGCCCTTGAGCTTCTCGACGACGGCGACCACGCCGTCGTACCGCCCCACCCGCAGGTTGTCACGCTGAGCGACATCGTGGGTGAGAACCACACGCGATCCGGCCCCGACCCGGGAGAGGACGGTCAACAGCACGTTCCGTTCGAGGGATTGGGCCTCGTCGACGATCACGAACGCGTCGTGCAGCGACCGCCCCCGGATGTGCGTCAGCGGGAGCACTTCGAGCATCCCCCGCTCGACGACCTCCTCGATCACCTCTGCCGAGGTCACGGCCGAGAGGGTGTCGAAGACGGCCTGCGACCAAGGACTCATCTTCTCGGCCTCGTTGCCCGGCAGATAGCCCAGCTCCTGCCCGCCCACCGCGTACAGCGGCCGGAAGACCATCACCTTGCGGTGCTGACGCCGTTCGAGGACGGCTTCGAGCCCGGCGCACAGCGCGAGCGCCGACTTTCCGGTGCCGGCCCGGCCGCCGAGCGAGACGATCCCGACCTCCGGGTCGAGGAGCAGGTCGAGGGCGATGCGCTGCTCTGCGCTGCGGCCGTGGATGCCGAACGCCTCGCGGTCGCCGCGCACCAGGCGCACCTTGCCGTCCTCCGTCACCCGTCCGAGTGCCTTGCCGCGCTCGGACTGCAGCACCAGACCGGTGTGTACGGGAAGTTCGTCCGCTATGGGCAGGGCGATCGGCTCGTCGGCGTACAGGGCGTCGATGTCGTCGCCCGCGATCTGGAGCTCCGCCATCCCCGTCCAGCCCGAGGTGATGGCCAGTTCGGCCCGGTACTCCTCGGCGAGCAGACCGACGGACGACGCCTTGATGCGCAGCGGCAGGTCCTTGGAGACGACGGTGACGTCGTAGCCCTCGGCCTGCAGGTTGCGGGCGACGGCAAGGATGCGGGAGTCGTTGTCCCCCAGCCGGAAGCCCGCCGGAAGCACGGCGGGATCCGAGTGGTTGAGCTCGACCCGCAGCGTTCCACCGATCTCGCCGATCGGGATGGGCGCATCAAGACGCCCGTGCCTGATCCGGTACTCGTCGAGCAGCCGCAGCGCCTGGCGGGCGAAGTAGCCGAGCTCCGGGTGGTGGCGCTTGGCCTCCAGTTCCGTCACCACGACCACCGGGAGCACCACTTCGTGCTCGTCGAAACGGGTGAGGGCGTTGGGGTCGGCCAGCAGCACGCTGGTGTCAAGGACATAGGTGCGCCGGTCGTGCTCCCGGCGGTTCTTGCTGGTCACCACGGGTGGACGAACCCCCTCGGGAGAGATCGGGGTGCGACGGCACCGGACGCTGGTGTCACAGCGCGTGCGTCGCCAAGTACTGGGCCGGGGCCGGGCTGCAGGGCCTGGCCGCGGCCCTGCGTCGAGACGCGGTCGATGCCATCGGGTGACAGCACGTCCGTGTGCAATGGGCCTCCCGGGCGGGCGGCACCCTGCCACCCGCTTCTCTCCGACGCCCGTGGCTCGGGTGTCGGCCTGAGGGGGGTATTCCCTTGGGGGTGTGGGGGCATGCCCCCTGTGGCCAAAATCGCCTCGGCCGGGCGGGCCCCGGACAGGCCTAATTGCCGTAGCGGCGGTGGCGTGCGGCGTAGTCGCGGAGCGCGCGCAGGAAGTCGACCTTGCGGAACGCGGGCCAGAAGACCTCGCAGAAGTAGTACTCCGAGTGCGCGCTCTGCCAGAGCATGAAGCCGGAGAGGCGCTGCTCGCCCGAGGTGCGGATGAGCAGGTCCGGGTCGGGCTGACCGCGCGTGTACAGGTGCTCCGCGATGTGGTCGATGTCGAGGATCTCGGCGAGGTCCTCGATGGAGGTGCCGCGGCTCGCCTGCTCCAGCAGCAGCGAGCGGACGGCGTCGGCGATCTCCTGGCGGCCGCCGTAGCCCACGGCGACATTGACGAGCATGCCGTCCACCGCGTCGGTGGCCTGCTCGGCCTCCTTCAGCACCCGCTGGGTGTGCGAGGGCAGCAGATCCAGCGTGCCCACGTGGTGGACGCGCCAGCGGCCGTCCTCGGCCAGGCCGGTGACGGCGCTCTCGATGATGCCGAGCAGCGGGTCGAGCTCTTCGGCCGGACGGCCGAGGTTGTCGGTGGAGAGCAGCCAGAGAGTGACGACCTCGACACCCGTCTCCTGGCACCAGCCGAGAAGATCGGCGATCTTGTTCGCGCCGGCCTGGTGGCCCTGTTCTGCGGTGCCTCCGGCGGCGCGCGCCCAGCGCCGGTTGCCGTCCAGGATGACGCCGATGTGCTTGGGCGCCTGTGCACGGTCCAGGTGGGCCTCGATGCGGCGTTCGTAGAGCCCGTAGACCAGATCGCGCAGATTCTTCATCGTGTCCAGCCCCTCGAACTGTCGGCACCCCGCCGCCACCATACTGCGGCTCCCCGACCGGCAACGACCGGGGTGTGATCGCTCCGGGCTGCCCGGGAGCTGCTCGCAGGGCTGCCCGGACGGCCGCTCAGGCGCGGGCTCACCCGGAGCCGAGCAGCACCCCGCCCAGCGCTCCGAGCAGCATGAACGGGCCGAACGGGATCGGTGTCTTCCGGTTCGCCCGTCCGGCCGCCAGCAGGATCAGCCCCGTGATCGCACCGAGCAGGAATCCGGCGAACGTCCCGGCGAAGAGCACGGGCCAGCCGTACCAGCCCAGGGCGAGACCGAGGGTGGGCGCCAGCTTGACGTCACCGAACCCCAGACCGGACGGATTGATCAGCAGCAGGACGAAGTACGCGGCCCCGAGCACCACCCCGCCGAGCAGCGCACGCGTCCATGACCCCTCGTGCCCGGGTACCAGCGCCACCACCCCCAGCGCGGCCGCGGTGCCGGTGCCGAGGGGCAGGGTGAGGACGTCGGGCAGTCGCCGCACGGCGAGGTCGATCCGGGTGAGCAGCATCGCGGGCGGGACGAGCAGCAGCCAGGCCGCCAGCTCGGGCCTGGCCCCGTTGGTCAGGGCGAGCGCGACGCAGACGAGGGCGCTCAGGACGGCCGACCCTGCCGCCCCCGCCCCCTGCGGCAGGCGGCGGCCGGTGGCGGTCGCCCCGGTGAACCGGCGTGCCAGTCGCGGGAGCGCGATCCCGGTGCCGGCCCCCCACGCCGCCGCCGCGGCGACGATCACGTCCTGGATCACGTCTCGGGTCACGTCTTGACGAGGTTCCCCTTGCCGATGGTGCCGATCTGGATGCTGTTGGCGATGCGGTACATCGTGTCCACCCAGCTGCCCGCGCCCTTGCCGGAGGCGGTGATCAGCACGACGACGGGCCGGCCGCTCGCCGTCTTGGTGGTGACCTCGGTCACGCGACGCGGCAATCCGTCCGTTTTGGAGAGGAATGCGTAGTTCACCTCTGTCGAGAGGTGGCCGCCCATCTTGAACGGCGTGCTCGGCTTGGCCGTGAGCTTGTACCCCTTGGGCGTCGGCGGCTTGCGCGTCAGCACCTCGACGTCGGCGATCTGGGTGCCGTGCTCGTCGAGGTGGGCCGCGGCCAGCACCCCCGGCGGCAGATCGGCCGTGGCGGTCCTGCGCCAGTCCTTGGGGACGGCGAAGGCGATGCCATGGGCATTGAAGTACGTCCAGCCGTCCGGTGCGCCCTTGCCCACAGCGCATCCCGCACTTGCCGCACCCAGCAGCATGACGGCGCCAACCGCCGTCGCACACCGCTTCGTTGTGCCGATCGAGCTACTCACTCTCACCCTCACTCAGGCAATCCCGGACGCGGCAATGACGTCATGCACTGGCCGAAGCCCTACGTTACCCGCGTTACCCGCGCGGCGATCCGAACCTCTGAGCGGACCGCGCTTTCGATCACATTCCGTTACCAGGATTACCCCAGCTTCACGCGCACGTGAATTCGATCAGGATGCGAGGTGTCACGAGGGTGACGCGTGGAAGAGAAAGCGGCGAAAAGAGGAGAAAAGGGGGAGAAAAAGAGGAGACGGGCCGATCCGCGGGGTGGGATGCGGATCGGCCCGAGGGGGGGACTTTTACTGTAGCGCGCGGCACGGGGTCTCGGAGACCATCTGACACGGCCGGGCGCGTTGCCGCGCCAATGGCCTGGCATTGGTCTGGACCAGCGGGGGCTTCGGGGAGGGTTGACAGTGGCGCGACGGCGGCTGCGGGACGGCAGCGGCGTACTCAGGATGGGTCAGCGTGCGGTGGAGCTGGAGATCGCGGCGTCGCACCGGGCGCGCACCCACGGCCTGCTGGGCCGGGACGGAATCGACGGCATGATCCTGCTCACGCCCGCCGGCGGCGTCCATACCTTCGGTATGCGCTTCGCGATCGACGTCGCGTACCTCGACCGCCGGATGCGTGTGCTGGCGGTGCGGACGATGCGCCCGGGCCGGCTCGGCCGTCCCCGGCTGCGCGCCCGTCACGTCCTGGAGGCGCAGGCCGGCGCCATGCGGGGGTGGGGGTTGCGGCCCGGTGTGACCGTGACGGTGGAGGTCACGAGGATCACGGAGACGTCGACGGCGGGGTGAAGGAGATCTCGACGCGGCGGTTCTGGGCACGGCCCGCCTCCGTCGAGTTGTCCGCGACGTAGTACTGGTTGCCGTACCCGCGCACGTCGAAGGTGTTGCCACCGGTGATCTGCGGGGCGAGCGCCTGATAGACGGCGTTGGCCCGCTCCTTGGCGAGCACCTGGCCGTGCTCGACCGTGCCGAGGTTGTCGGTGAAGCCGAAGACGCGGATGGCGCCGGTCACATGGCGGTTGTTGATGTCCGTGGCGATGGCGTTGATGCGGTCGAGGGCGGCGGGGTTGAGCTGGTAGCTGTCCTTGGAGAAGAGGACGTCCGCTTCGAGCGCGTAGGTGATCTCGGTGTTGGACTGCGACTCGGTCTCTGCGTTGTCGGAGTCCGACACGACCGTGGTGATGTCGAGGACCTTGGGCGGCGCGAGGGTGTCGCCCTGCGGGAGCTTGAGCGCGGGGGACGAGGTGTCGATCGGGGTGGGCGCGGAGGGCGTCGCGGACGGCAGGGGCGAGGGGGAGGAGCTGCCGTCGGCACGGGCGTCGGTGGCGAGGGCGAGGGCGAGCACGGCCGATGCGGCGACGGCGGCGGTGCGCAGGGGGGTGTGAGGCATCGCGGTTCTCATCCCTGGGAGATCTGGATGGTGGCCGGCGGCATGGTGGGCAGCTCGAAGTCGACCTGCGTGGTGGACTGCGGCGGCGCGGGGAACTGGGCGAAGAACGGGACGGACTGCTTGGGCTCGATCCCGACCAGGCCCATCGTGCACAAGCACTTGCCCTCGGTGTCGCGGAGCACGTAGTAGCGCTTCTTGCCGGTCTCGTCGACGAGGACGGCGCCGGCGACGGACGGTCCCGACGACTGGACGGCCATCTCCTGGCCCGTCCACGAGGTGGCGTTGAAGGGGCTGGTTCCGTTGTTGGTGATGGTGCCCTGCACGGTGACGAAGCCGCCCGCGTCCCGGATGGCCGAGGTGATGTCGACCTCCATGCCGTCCTCGCCCTTCAGCTGCGCGAGCGTCTGGGAGGGGCTCGGTGCCGCCGCGGGCTGACCGCCGGTGGACTGGGCTCCTCCGGACGCGTTCTTCGTCGGGGACGCCGTGGGCTTCGCGTGGGAACTGCCGCCGCCACCGCAGCCGGTGAGCGCCAGGGCCAGGCAGAACGCGAGCGTGCCGACCGCCGCCCCCTTACGGCTGGTTGAGCTCTGCACCATGCTCATGTCCCCGGTCCTTACGTGCTGAGATGAACGGTGAAGAAATCGGCCAGGTCGAGGTGGAAGCCTGCTGCGGTCGGGTCGATCGAGATGTCGTTGCCGTCACAGGTGAGGCGGATGGAGTTCCCGTTCTTTCCCTGCACCGTGCAGCGGGGTTCGATGACGGCGGTGGCCGTCGCCGTGGCGTGCATGGACTGCGTCCCCTGGACCGGGGAGCCGCCGACCGTGTCGAGGCTGATGACCTTGACCGTGTAGCCGGGCTCTCCGTTGGCTGGATCGCACCTCGTCACGCTCGCACGGTTGTCGGCGGCGTACTGGCCTGCGGCGGCACAGTCATTGGCTCCCGGCTGGAGCAGAGTGCCGAGTTGCGCGAGATTGCCGCTGGTGAGGGCCTTCAGCAAAGCGTCCTGCACGCCGTCGCGTTCGCTGCGTGCGGCCGCCAGCGCGGCGGCATCGGCGGCGGTCTGGGCGTCGCCGCGCACGGCCGAGGCCTGGCCCACGGCGAAGAAAGCGACAGCGAGCAAGAGCAGTGCCGCTACCGCCACGATGTAGAGCGGGAGGGTCTGTCCTTGCTCGCTGCGGGGGCCTGCGGCCCGGTTCAGTGGCTCGTGATCTTTGTGATCTCGTTGAGGATGCCGTTGAGGACGGCCTGTCCGATGCTTGTCGTGCTCGCCAGCACGCCGATGATCACCGCGATCACCACCGCGATCCCCAGGTACTCGAACGACGTCTGGCCCTCGTCCGCGTGTGCTGTGGCGTGTGCTGTCATGCGTGCGCGAAACGCCGTGATCCGTCGCGTCACCCATGCGTTCATCTCGGCCCCTGCCCCTCGGCGGTTGTCCCCGTCCTTCCCCCCGTCGGTCACGGGAAGCGTACGACGCGGTCACGCCCCGCACCCAGGGTCCACGGGCCCAAATCCTCGTCCTGGCGCGGCTGCTCATGGGCACGCCCCGGCCCTCCGCCGACCCAGCCATACGGCGATGGCCTGGCCGCGGCGGGTTGCGCCCAGCTTGGCGAAGATGCGGTTGATGTGGTTCTTGACCGTCTTCTCGCTGACGAAGCAGGCGGCGGCGATCTGCGGATTGCTCAAGCCGTCGGCAACCAACTCCATGATCTGCCCCTCCCGTTGGCTGAGGCCGAACCGAGCGCGCGCATCGCCCACATCGGATTGCAGATGCAAATTCCGTTGCGGTTGCAAAGGTACACCGCCGGCCGTCCCCTGCGCAGCCCCTTCGGCGGCTCCTTCGGCAGCCGCCCGTACCCCCGCGAGCACAGCCGTCGCCGCGGTCGGCGTGAGGTGAGCGCGGCCTGACGCCGCGTCGCGCACGGCCGCCGTCAGCCCGGCCGTGTCGAACTCGCCGTGCACCAGATAGCCGGCCGCGCCCATCCGCACCGCCTCCCGCACCACGTCGCCTTCACCGCTGTAGGTCAGCATCAGCACGGCCGCACCCGACGCGACCAGTTCAGGGAGCGCGGCCAGGCCGCCGCCGCCCGGCATCCGCACGTCGAGGAGCACCACCTCGGGGTGAAGGCGACGTGCCGCCGCAACCGCCTCCACGCCGCCCCGCGCCTCTCCGACCACGTCCGTCCCGAGGACGGCTCGCAGTGCGGCGCGGACCACCGCGCTGTCGTCAACCACCAAGATCCGCAATGCCGTTCACCCCCAGCGGCAGTTCGACCCGTACCTCCGTGCCCTTGCCCGCCGGGCCGGTCACGCTCAGCCGGGCACCCATCGCCTTCACTCGCTCGGCCATCCCGATCAGGCCGAAGTGGCCGGCCTCGCACAGCGGTTCCAGCGCCCCGGCGTCGACTCCCACGCCATCAGGCAGTCCGTGTCCGTCGTCCGTCACCGTGATGGTGAGAACCACCTTCGACGCTCCCGCGTGCCGCTCGGCGTTGTCCAGTGCTTCGGCGACGACGGCGGTCAGCTCCCGTACCGGATCGCACGGTCCGGCGGTGGCGCCGGTGCCGAGCGCCGCCCGCAGCCGTCCCAGCAACGCCCGTGACTCCGCCGCGGCCTGCCGCGCCGAGGAGGCGAGCAGCGCGGCGCGGGAGCGTACCTCGGGCGAGGCGTCGGGGGCGGCGGAGACGGAATCCGCCAGGCCCTCGGCCGCGAGCGCGACACCGGCGAGCGTCTTGGCCACGGTGTCGTGGAGCTCACGTGCGACGCGGGCGCGCTCCTCCCCCACGGCGCGTTCCGCGGCGAGCTTGGCACGGGTGTCGCCGAGTGCCTGGGTGGCCTCGCCGAAACGCAGCAGCAGGCGACGCAGGACGGTCCCGGTCCAGCCCGCGATCGCGTAGAAACCGGGCAGCAGCAGGGAGTTGGCGGGGTCGGCGCCGACGCCGGGGGCGAGGGCGAGGACGGCGGCGAGGACGACGGCCTGCAGGACGGTGAACCAGGCGGCGCCCTTGCCGCCGTACACCAGGCCCGCGAGCAGCGGAGTGCACGCGCTCAGATATGCCAGCGGGCTGTCCGGCGACGCCGCGAGGAGCAGCAGCGCGGCGAAGAGCGTGTCGCCGAGCAGCAGCAGGGGGTGGCGCAGCAGCAGCGGGCCGAGCCGCTCCCAGTCGCGGAAGAGCGCGTACGAGGTCATGAAGGTGACCAGGAGCGCGGCGCCGACGGCCCACTGGTAGGGGCCCGGATCCGCCCCGTACATCACGATCGGCGCGGAGATCGCGATCATCGCGAGGCGGAAGGCGAAGACGTGCCGGCACAGCGCCTGCAGGGCGCTCAGTTCCAGCCGGAACCCGGCGATATGCGGCTCGCCCATGGCACTACCCATTTCCGAGGATCTGCGCGAAGTCGATGCGCGAGCCGAGGATCGTCCCCGTGATCAGCAGGATCATGGTGGCCGGTACGAGCACCATGGTGATGACGGCGGTGGCTCGCGGGACGGTGCGGGCGGCGCGCCTGCGCGCGTTCTGTGCCTCGGTGCGCCGCATGTCCTGCGCGATCTGCAGCAGCGTGCGGGCAATGGGCGCGCCGAGCTCCTCGCCCTGCTGCAGCGCGGTGACGAACTGGCCCACCTGCTCGGACCTGTTGCGCTTGCGCAGCTGCTCGAAGGCGTCGCGGCGGCTGACGCCGACGTCCATCTGGCGCAGCGCGATGCGGATCTCGTCCGGCCACGGGCCGCGGTAGGTCTCGGCGACGCGTTCCAGCGCCTGGCGGAAGCCGAGTCCCGCGCTCACGACGACGGCGAGGACGTCGAGGAAGTCCGGCAGGGTCCGCTCGATCTCGTCGCGGCGCCTGCGGACGGCGAGCCAGATGCCGAGGTCGGTCCAGCCCCAGCCGTAGCCGATCATCAGCAGCGCCAGGCTCCAGTGGCCCTTGACGAGCAGCACGAGCGCGGCGAGCCCGCCGAGCGCCCCGTAGACGGCGCGGCGGGCGGCGTAGCGGTCGACGGTCAGGCCGTACGGGTTGCCCGCGTGGTCGATGCGTGCGCGGGCCCGGGCCACCCGGGCCGGGCCCATCATGCGCAGGACGAGCGGCGCGTAGCGCATGCCGAGCCGGTCGACGGCGTTGCCGACCCGCGTGGTGCGGGTGCTGCCGACGTCCAGGGCGAGCGCCAGGTCGTCGGGCAGCTTGGTGTCGGCGCGGTAGAGGGCGACGCCGTAGCAGACGCCGGCGACGCCGAGCGCGAAGAGCGCGGCCAGTGCGAGCGCGAGTCCCCTCACGTCCCCTCCCTCTCCGTCATACGTCGATCCGGGACATGCGGCGGATCATGGCGAATCCGACGACGTACAGTGCGAGCGAGACGAGCACCGCGATCCGGCCTGCCGTCGAGCCGGTCATCGCGGCGAGCGAGCCGGGCATGATCTGGTCGAGGAGCAGCAGCGAGCCGATGCCGATCGCGGGCACGGCGTAGGCGGTGACCGTCACCTGTGACATCTGGGTGCGCACCTCGCGCCGGGTTTCCTTGCGCTCCTCGAGCGTCACCGTCAGGTTGCGCAGCGATTCGACGAGGGAGCCGCCGGCGCGTGAGGAGAGCACGAGCGTCGAGACGAGGACGACGAGTTCGCGGGAGGGCAGCCGGTCGCGCAGCTCGCCGAGGGCGTCCTCGATGGAGTGGCCGACGGCGAGGGCGTCGGAGACCTTCCGCAGCTCCTCCCCCGCCGGGGCTTCGAGCTCTTCCGCGGCCATGGAGACGGCCGTGCGCAGGGCGAGCCCCGCCTGGGTGGCGTTGGCCAGCACCCGGGCCAGCTCGGGGAGTTGGCTGATGAACTTCTCGGTGCGCATCCGGCGGCGCCAGCTGAGGAACGAGTACGCGACCCACAGCGCGAGCAGTGCGGCGATCGGGCCGAAGAAGGGAGCGAAGACGAGGACGGCGACGGCCCAGGCACCGACGACGAGTCCGATGACGGCGGCCACGAACTGCCCTGGGGTGAGCGCCGTCCCGGTGGCGGCGAGGTTGGCGGCGAGCCGCCGGCCCCAGAGGGTGCGGCGCACGGAGCGGTCGAGGCGGGCGAACGGGATGACGCGGGCGCGCGGTTCGCCGGGCTCGGTGGCGAGCCGTTCGAGGAGCGCGGCGCGCTGGGCGCGGCCGCGGGTCCAGCTGTGGACGCCCCAGACGCCGAGCACGCAGGCGAGCAGCGTCACCCCGATCACGATCAGCGGGAGTTGGTCGCGCAGGGCGTTCACAGGGACGCCTCCCGGGTGGCGAGGTCGAGTTCGGATGCGGCCGTCCCATAGGCGGCGGGGACAGGCTCGCCGCTCAGCTGGAGCCGCTCGGCGAGGCGGCGCGGCAGCGGGAAGTGCTCGTACCAGCCGCGGACGATGCGGTCGGGCGCAAGCGGCTCGGGCCGGTATCGGGTCGCGGTGGCCAGCCGGTACGCGTCGCGGCCGCGCGAGGAGAGTACGGCGATCTCGCTCACCTTCCGCGTGCCGTCGACATGTCGCTGAAGCTGCACGATGACGTCGACCGCACTGTTGATCTGGTCGCGCAGCGCCTCGAAGGGGATCTTGACCTCGCTCATCGAGGCGAGCGTCTGCAGCCTCATCAGCGCGTCCTCCGCGGAGTTGGCGTGCACGGTGGCGAGCGAGCCGTCGTGCCCCGTGGACATCGCCTGCAGCATGTCGAGCGTCTCGCCGCCGCGCACCTCGCCGACGATGATCCGGTCGGGCCGCATGCGCAGCGAGTTGCGCACCAGGTCGCGCACGGTGATCTGCCCCTGGCCCTCGACGTTGGGCGGCCGCGTCTCCAGACGGATGACGTGCTCCTGCTGCAGCTGCAGCTCGGCGGCGTCCTCGACGGTGATGATGCGCTCGCCCTCGGGGATGAGCCCGGACAGGGCGTTGAGCAGCGTCGTCTTGCCCGATCCGGTGCCGCCGCAGACGATGACGTTGAACTTCGCCCGCACCAGGGAGCCGAGCAGCATCAGCATGTGCTCGTCGAGCGTGCCCAGGCCGATCAGCTCGCTGAGGGTGTAGGCGCGCGGGAAGCGGCGGATGGTGAGGGTGGGGCCGGTGAGGGAGAGCGGGGGGATGATGACGTTGACGCGCTCGCCGGACGGCAGGCGCGCATCCACCATCGGATTGGACTCGTCCACGCGGCGGTTGACGGTGGAGACGATGCGTTCGATGGTCTGCAGCAGCTGCTCGGTGCTGGTGAAGCGAGCGGCGACCTGCTCGACGCGGCCGGCCCGCTCGACGTAGATCCGGTCCGGGCCGTTGACCATGATCTCGGTGATGGAGACGTCCTCGAGGAGGGGTTCGAGGATGCCGAGGCCGAGCGCCTCGTCGACGACGCGGCGGATGATGCCGGTGCGTTCGGGGCCGGAGAGCACAGGGCCCTCGCGGCTGATGATGTGGCCGAGGACCCGTTCGAGGCGGGACCTGCGCTCATCGGTGGCGAGCGCGGACATCTCGGCGAGGTCGATCTCCTGGAGCAGCTTGGTCCGGTAGACGGCGATGAGGTGGCCCTCGTGGTGAGCGTGCGGGGCGGATTCGTCGGCGGGGGCGAGGCGGTCGCGGAGGCTCACGGCGTACTGTCCTCCTTCGGCATTGTCGCGGTGCGGTGGACGGGCCCGAACAGGCTCATGCCGGGGATGACGGAGGGGATGTCCATGGTGACGTCGACCTTCACGGCCTCGCCCTCGTCGGTGGGGTCGACGTGGGTGCCGGACTGCAGCCAGCCGCTGACGCTGTCGAGGCCGGCCTGCCGGGGGTCGGCCTCCGGGTCGTGCAGCGACGCGGTCCGCGCGGCGGTACGTGCGGCGGTGGTGGCCTGGGAGGCGGTGTAGGCGGCGAGCCCGAGCTGGATCCCGGCGAGGGCGATGAGCAGCAGTACGGGCAGGATCCCCAGGAACTCCAGCGACGCCTGCCCGCGCGCACTCTCCGCGCCCCGCGCTCCCCGAAGCCGCTTCATCGCGTGTCCTGTTCGTCCGCCGCGGCTGCGTGGCCGTGGACGGTCAGCGGGAAGTCGACCGCCCCGGGGAAGAGCACCGGGACCTTCAGGCCGACGGTGACGGAGACCAGGCCGCCGCCGGTCGCCACCGGGTCCACCTGCGCGTCACCGCGCCATGCGCCCGGCAGGTCGGCCAGCGCCGCGGCCCGGGCGTCGTTGCCGACGGCGGCCGCGCGAGCCGCCTCGTCCGCGGCGTTGCCCGCAAGGGTGAAGGTGTAACCGGCGAGCACCGCCTGCCAGATGAGGACCAGCACGACGAGGATGACCGGTGTCATGCCGAGGAATTCGAGGGCCACCTGTCCCTGGTCGCCCTTGGCCAGTTCACGGCGCCTGCGCCGGGCCTGCGCGGGCGGCGTGGCCGGGACGTCCGCGGTGCCGGTGATGCCGAGCTCGGCGGCGAGCGCCCACAACGCCTGTTTGACGCCGGAGCGGTTGTCCAGGTCCTGGAGGCGTCCCGCGTCGATGACGCCCTGCAGTTCCTTGAAGGCGGCGGGGACCACGGTCCTGGCCACCCGCGTCCCGGTGATCCGCATGATCAAGGACGGCTGTATCTCGCTCGCGCGGGTGTGCCGGTTGACGGTGACGATGACGTCCTCCGGCTTGCGGATCTGCAACCGGTCCCACAGCCGTACCATCCGCTTGGCGGCGCGCACCGCGACCACGTCCGGGGTGGTGACGAGCACCGCCGTCTCCGCGGTCTCGACGGCGACGGCGTTGGCGTTGGTCATCTGCGTGCCGCAGTCCACCACGACGACGTCGAAGCGCCCGCGCAGCGCATGCAGCAGCTGGCGCGCCGAGCGGTCGGTGACGTCCTCGCCGCGCTCGCCGTCCGCGGGCGCCAGCAGCAGCGCGAGGCCGGACGGGTGGACGTACATGGCGTCCTGGAGCACCCGGCCGGTGATCTCGCCGATGTCGGCGAGATCGGCGATGGAGCGGCGGAACTGGACGTCGAGGTAGGAGGCGACGTCACCGGCCTGCAAGTCCATGTCGACCAGTGCCGTGCTGCGTCCTGCGGCGTGCGCGGCGAGCGCCAGTTGGACGGCGCTGACGGTGGTGCCCGTGCCGCCCTTGGCACCGGCGACGGCGATCAGCGTCCCGCCGGGGCGCGCGCCCGCGCCGCCCGGCAGCTCGCGCCCGGGGCTGAGGTGCCGTCGTACGCCGACCGACCAGGCCGCCGCGGCGTCGACGCGCGCCGCCAACTCGTCGTACGCCAGCGGCAGCCCGACCACCGAGCGTGCGCCGGACTCCATCGCCGCCGCGTAGAGCGCCGGGCTCGGGTCGGAGGTCATCAGCACGACGCCGACGGCCGGGAAGCGCAGGGCGATCTGCCGTACCAGGTCGAGTGCGGGCATCGGCGTGACGCGCTCATGGACGAGGACGACTTCGGGCAGCTGGTCGAGGCCGTTCTCACCCGCTCGGGCGAGGGCGTCGAGCAGGGCGGTGGTGTCCGGCAGTACCTCGCCGGGGTCGGTGGCGGGCAGTTGGCCGAGCAGGCCGGTCAGCGTCCGGGCGGTATCGGGGTCGGCGGCCGCGGAGAGGATGCGGACGGTCATCATTGGCCTCCCGCCGGTGTCGGGCCCTTGTCCGCGGAGAGGGTGTAGGTCTGCTCGTTGGGCGGGATGGTGCTGGTGTCGCCGGGTGCGATGAGGGCGAGGCGTACGTGGCGGGCGAACGACTCGGCATAGGCGACGCGTTGGGCGTCGGCGGCGTCGAGGGCGAAGGTGATCGGAACTTCCTGGGTGGTCGTGCTTCCGTTGCCGCTCTGGTCGGAGCTGTTGTCCCCGCCGCCGACCGCGCTGGTCGCCTTGGCCTGGCCGACGTCCATGACCTGGGCGTCCTCCACGATGATCTTCGAGACGTCGGGGCCGTTGTTGTTGGCGGAGGCAAAGGTCGCGAAGATGTTGACGCGCGAGCCGGGGGTGATCTGGCCTGCGACGCCCGTCTCGCCGTCGATCATGATCGCGATCTCCATCTGGCCGGGTGCGAGTTGCGGCTTGTCGTCGATCATGTCGGTCTGCAGCAGGGAGCCGCGTTTGAGCCCGGTCGCGGCGATCTTGCCCTGCAGCTGGGAGAGGTCGGTGACGGCCGTGGACGGCCGCCAGCGCTGGGGTATCTCGATCCGCTCCACCTGGTCGGCGGAGAGGGCCTTGTACGCGGGGACGTCCTGGGTGAGGCGGTAGGCCGTGACCTTCGGGCCGACCTGGGACTCCACATTGGCGACGACCGCGAAGACCCCGGCGAACGCGACGATCGCGCACAGCAGGGAGAGAACGAGCAGGATGATGCCGCGCCGCTGACGTGAGTTCATCGGTGGGTGGCCCTATCGACGTCGGTCCATGGGTTCGTCTGTTCGTACGTCTGGTCGTACGGCTTGGTTCTCGACACGGGTGGAGCAGAACAAACACCGGTCGCCGATGATCTCCAGTGCGCACCACCGGCAGGAGGTACGGCGCACCGAGGTGACGAGCTGGTACAGCACCCCGGGATCGGCGATGTGCGCGGTGAATTCGGCGACGCGTGAGGTGCCCCACCAGTGAGCGCAGTCCTCGGGCGCAGCGACGTCCCGGACATGCTGCGGGCGCCATGCGCGGGCGAGCGGGCCGTGGATCCAGGAGGTGTCGAAGGAGCCGGAGGCGGCGACGGTGAGGTGCGTGGGGTAGGCCGGCCCCGGCAGGACGTCGCGCTCGGTCGCCTCGACGACCCGGGGCTCGGGGGTCGCGGCGACGGCGAACTGCCTGCCCGGGATGAGGGATTTGAGGTGGGATCCGACGGATACGTTCACCCGGTCGAGTCTGGCGACCGAGCCGAGGAGTGCACCCGCGTAGAAGTAGTGGGCGAGCAGCGGCGCGGCCCCGGCGAGCACTCCGGGGCCGAGGTCGGTGGCGGACAACTGCCGCAGCTGCTCGGCGAGGAGCGCGGTGGCGAGCGGGGGCAGCCCGACGGGTATCAGCGCCATCCGGTCGGCCGCCAGCACGGAGCGGACGGTGTGCAGCCTGCGCCGGGCGGGGTCGGAAGCGTCCGGCGGGACGAGGACGACGAGATGTCCGTGCACGTCGAGTGCGGCACTGCAACGCAGGACGTGCTGTTCGAGAGGGAGCGACGCATCCCTCGCGACTGCCGTCATGACGCCGGCCACGTGATGACCTCCCCACCGCCCGTTTTGGGTTCAGCCTATCGGCGCGTAGTCAGTCATATGCCGAAAGTCGCTCAACGGGCAATGGCCGGGTGACGGCGGCTGATGTATTGACAAGCTCATTGGTCTGGACCATTCTTCACGTCAATTTCCCATGCCCTTCCCCTGCGGAGGCAGCAATGGACCATCCGTCCCCCATCCCCTCATCCCCCTCACCTCCAAGGCGCCGATGGCAGGCCTCGGTTGCCGCCCTTGCCACGGCGGCGCTCTCCGGCGCGGCGCTCTTCGCCACCGGCGCCGCCGGGACGGCGACCGCGGCCACCTCCAACCTCGCCGCCAATCCCGGCTTCGAGTCGGGCCTGAGCGGCTGGACGTGCGACTCCGGCACCGCCACCACCGTCAGCAGCCCTGTCCACGGCGGCAGTTCGGCGCTGCAAGCCACCCCCACCAGCTCCGACGACGCCCAGTGCTCGCAAGTGATCAGCGTCCAGCCCGACTCGACGTACACCCTCAGCGGCTGGGTGCAGGGCTCGTACGTCTACCTCGGCGCGAGCGGCACGGGAGGCACCGACCCCTCGACGTGGACGCCGTCGGCCAGTTCGTACACGCAGCTGTCCACCAGCTTCACCACCGGCGCCTCCACGACGTCGGTGACGATCTACGTCCACGGCTGGTACGCCCAGCCCGCGTACTACGCCGACGACATCAGCGTGACCGGCCCGGCGGGCACCGGCTCCCCGACACCGACTCCCACGCCGACTCCCACACCCACTCCGACGCCGACGCCGACGCCGACGCCGAGCAGCGGCAGCGGCCTGTCCGCCCACGTCCTCACCGGCTACTGGCAGGACTTCTGCAACGGCGCCACCGTGCAGAAGCTGACCGCCGTCAACAGCCAGTACGACATCATCGCCGTCGCCTTCGCCAACGCGACCTCCACGCCCGGCGCGGTCGACTTCAGCCTCGACTCGTGTCTGAACTACTCCACGAGCCAGTTCGAGTCCGACATCCAGACACTGCACTCGGAGGGCAAGAAGGTCATCATCTCCGTCGGCGGCCAGAACGGCACGATCTCCGTCAGCGACTCCACCTCGGCGACCAACTTCGCCAACAGCGTCTACTCGCTGATGAAGACCTACGGCTTCGACGGCGTCGACATCGACCTGGAGAACGGCCTGAACCCGACTTACATGAGCCAGGCGCTGCGCGACCTGTCCTCCCTCGCCGGGCCGAGCCTGATCATCACGATGGCGCCGCAGACCATCGACATGCAGTCCACCTCGGCGGACTACTTCGCCACCGCGCTGGACATCAAGGACATCCTCACCGTCGTCAACACCCAGTACTACAACTCGGGCTCGATGAACGGTTGTGACGGAAACGTCTACTCCGAGGGCACCGTCGACTTCATCACCGCACAGGCCTGCGTCGAGCTGACGGGCGGCCTCGCCCCGTCCCAGGTCGGCATCGGCCTGCCGGCCTCCGGCAGCGCGGCCGGCAGCGGCTACGTGTCGCCGACGGTCGTCAACGACGCGCTGGACTGCCTGACGCAGGGCACCAACTGCGGATCGTTCAAACCGTCGACCACCTACCCGGCGCTGCGCGGTGCGATGACCTGGTCGACCAACTGGGACGCCTCCAACGGCGACCAGTTCGCCGACACGGTCGGCCCGCACGTCCACGCGCTGCCGTGACCCGCGGACGGCCCCGGACATAGGCTGATCACGTAAGAAGAAAGCGTGTGCGGGCGCCTGAAAGGACCGTCCTCCTGCCAGGCCCCGCGCACGCCATCCGTGAAGACACGGGAGGCCGCCGATGGATGCCGGAGCCATGGACGACGCCGCACTGGACGCCCTGCGCGCCGAGCGCGTGGACTTCCGGTTCAAGGGCCTGCCGCCGGATGCCGAGGGCCTGACCGTCGGCGAGCTCGCCGCGCAGCGCCGCTCCCTCTTCGACGGCGGCTTCACCACTCCCGTGCTGACGCTCTCCGCACCCGCGCTCGACCACAATCTCGCGCAACTCGGTGCCTACGCCGACAAGCACGGCCTCGCCTTCGCCCCGCACGGCAAGACCTCGATGGCCCCGCAGCTGTTCGCCCGGCAGCTCGCCCACGGTGCCTGGGGGATCACGGCGGCGATGCCGTCCCAGGTCCGGGCGTACCGCGCCCACGGGGTGCAAAGGATCTTCCTCGCCAACGAGGTGGTGGACGAGGCCGCGTTGCGCTGGCTCGCCCGAGAGCTCGACGCCGACCCCGGCTTCCGGTTCATCTGCTACGTCGACTCCGTACGCGGCGTGCGGCTGATGGACGCGGCGCTGCCGCGCCGGCTCGACGTCGTGGTGGAGCTGGGCGCGCCGGGCGGCCGTACCGGCGTACGAGACGAGGCGACCGCGTCCGAAGTCGCCGAGGCGGTCGCCGCCTGCGACCACCTGCGACTGCTCGGCGTCGCCGGATACGAGGGCGAGATCCCGCAGCCGTCGGAGCCTGCGGTGCGCGCGTGGCTGGAACGACTGGTCGCGCTGGCCCGGCGGTTCGACGCGGCGGGGCTGCTCGCGGAGGCGGACGAGATCGTGATCAGTGCGGGCGGCAGCGCCTGGTTCGACACGGTGGCCGAGGTGCTCGAACCCGTCGCCGGCCTGTCGAAACCGGTGCTGAAGCTCTTGCGTTCCGGCGCGTACGTCACGCACGACGACGGCCGCTACCGCGCGGTGACCCCGTTCCGCGACCGCGTCCCCGGCGAGGGCTCGCTGCGGGCGGCGTTCCGGCTGTGGGCGCAGGTCGTCTCGCGCCCGGAGCCGGGCCTGGCCGTGGTGAACGCCGGCAAACGCGACGTGTCGTACGACATGGACCTGCCGGAGCCGCAGTTCGTGCGGCGGGCGGACGGCTCGACCAGCGCCGCCGAGGGGATGCGGGTGACGAAACTCTCCGACCAGCACGCGTTCGTCGCACTCCCCGGCGATGGTCGGGTCGAGGTCGGAGACTGGATCGGCCTCGGTCTCTCCCATCCGTGCACGGTCTTCGACAAGTGGCAGCTGATTCCGCTGGTCGCGGAGGACGGCAGGGTCACGGACTACATCCGGACCTTCTTCTGACGGCCCTGCGATGGACCTCGTCATCCGGAGCGCACGCGTCGTCGACGGCACCGGGGCGGCCGCGTACCGCGCTGACGTCGCCGTCGCGGGCGGCCGGATCGCGCAGATCCGTCCGCAGTACGGCGGCCCGGGCCCACGCCCCACGGACGCCCGCCGCACCCTCGACGCCGACGGCCTCGTCCTGGCCCCCGGCTTCATCGACATGCACGCCCACAGCGACCTCGCCCTGCTGCGCGATCCCGACCACTCCGCCAAGGCCGCGCAGGGTGTGACCCTCGAAGTCCTCGGCCAGGACGGCCTCTCCTACGCGCCCGTCGACGACCGGACGCTCGCCGACGTCCGCACGCAGATCGCCGGCTGGAACGGGGACGGCTCCGACATCGACGTCACCTGGCGGTCTGTCGGCGAGTATCTCGACCGTCTCGACGAGGGCATCGCCGTCAATGCCGCGTACCTCGTCCCGCAGGGCACCGTGCGGATGTTGGTCGTGGGCTGGGACGACCGTCCGGCCACGCCCGCCGAACTCGGCACGATGAAGCGGCTGGTGGCCGAGGGCCTGGAACAGGGCGCGGTCGGACTCTCCTCCGGCCTCACCTACACACCGGGTATGTACGCCTCCGACGCCGAACTGACCGAGCTGTGCCGCGTCGTCGCCGCTTACGGCGGCTACTACTGCCCGCACCACCGCTCGTACGGAGCCGGGGCGCTCAAGGCGTACCAGGAGATGATCACCGTGGCGCGGCGCGCCGGGTGCCCCCTCCACCTGGCGCACGCCACGCTCAATTTCCCGGTGAACGCCGGCCGCGCGCCCGAGCTGCTCGCACTGCTTGACGGGGCCCTGGACGCGGGACATGACATCACGCTGGACACCTACCCCTACCTGGCGGGCTGCACGACGCTCGCCGCGCTGCTGCCCAGCTGGGCCACCGAGGGCGGCCCGGAGGCGACGCTCGCCCGGCTGCGGACCGATACGACCGCCGAGCGGATCCGGCACGTGCTGGAGACAGAGGGCTCCGACGGCTGCCACGGCGTGCCAGTCGACTGGGAGACCGTGGAGATCTCCGGCGTCGGCGATCCCGCGCTCTCACGCTACGTGGGCGCCACGATCTCCCGGTCCGCCGCCGAGCGCGGCGAGCGGCCCTTCGCCACCGCCCGCCGGCTGCTGGTCGAGGACCGGCTGCGGCCGACGATCCTGCACCACGTCGGCGACGAGGAGAACGTCCGCGCAATCATGCGCCACCGCACGCACACCGGCGGCAGCGACGGAATCCTGATGGGGGACAAGCCCCACCCCCGTGCATACGGAACTTTTCCGCAGTATCTGAGCCGCTACGTCCGCGAGCTCTCGGTGCTCTCGCTGGAGGAGTGCGTCGCCCGTCTGACGGGGCGCCCGGCGGCCCGCCTACGGCTCCACGACAGGGGGGTCATCCGCCCCGGATACCGCGCCGACCTGGTGCTTTTCGACCCGGAGACGGTCGCCCCCGGCGCCACGCCGGAGCGGCCGCGCACCCTGCCGCACGGGATTCCGTACGTCCTCGTCAACGGCCGGTTCGTGATCGACGAGGGCAGTCGCTCGGACGCGCTGCCCGGCCGTTCCGTGCGCGGGCGTGGCGAAAAACACCGAGCGTGCCGTGTTACGCACCCGTAAGGTGTCGGACATGCAGGTCATCCAGTCGACGAAGCTCGCCAACGTCTGCTACGAAATCCGCGGTCCGGTGCTCGAGGAGGCGATGCGGCTGGAGGCTGCGGGCCATCGCATCCTCAAGCTGAACACGGGCAACCCCGCACCGTTCGGCTTCGAATGCCCGCCCGAGATCCTCGAGGACATGCTGCGCACGCTCGGCGACGCGCACGGCTACGGGGACGCCAAGGGCCTGCTGTCCGCGCGCCGCGCGGTGATGCAGCACTACCAGACCAAGGGCATCCCGCTGGACGTCGAGGACATCTTCCTCGGCAACGGCGTCTCCGAGCTCATCCAGATGTCCATGCAGGCGCTGCTCGACGACGGCGACGAGGTGCTGATCCCGGCGCCGGACTATCCGCTGTGGACCGCCTCGGTCGCGCTCGCGGGCGGCACGGCGGTGCACTACCGGTGCGACGAGCAGGCCGACTGGATGCCCGACCTCGCCGACATCGAGCGCAAGGTCACCGACCGCACCAAGGCGATCGTGGTGATCAATCCGAACAACCCGACCGGCGCCGTATACGACGACGAGCTGTTGCGCGGGATCACCGACATCGCCCGCCGCCACAACCTGATCGTCTGCTCGGACGAGATCTACGACAAGATCCTCTACGACGACGCCACGCACACCCCGACCGCGGTGATCGCTCCCGACCTGCTCACCCTCACCTTCAACGGCCTGTCGAAGGCGTACCGGGTGGCCGGCTACCGCAGCGGCTGGCTGGCGGTGTGCGGCCCGAAGTCGCATGCGTCGAGCTACATCGAGGGCCTGACGATCCTGGCCAATATGCGGCTGTGCGCCAACATGCCCGCGCAGCACGCGATCGCCACGGCACTCGGCGGCCACCAGTCGATCAACAGCCTGGTGCTTCCAGGAGGACGGCTGCGGGCCCAGCGCGACGCGGCGTTCGAGGCGCTGACGCGCATACCGGGCATCACGTGCGTCAAGCCGAAGGGCGCGCTCTACGCGTTCCCGAGGCTCGACCCGAACGTGTACAAGATCAAGGACGACCGGCAGATGGTGCTCGATCTGCTGCGTGCGGAGAAGATCATGATTGTTCACGGCACGGGCTTCAACTGGCCCGAGCCGGATCACTTCCGCATCGTCACCCTCCCGCGAGCGGAGGACCTCACGGAGGCAATCGACCGCATCGGGCGCTTCCTGGACGGCTACGGGCAGCCCTGACGCCGGGCGCTGCGCCGAGGCGCGGGGCCCGGGGGCGTGTCTCCCGCCGTCTCGGCTGAGGCCGGGTGCCACGCCCTCCCGACCGCCCGTTACCGGGGACACGGACACACCCGAGGGCCGGATCGCTGGTGCGATCCGGCCCTCGGGGTGAGGGTCGGCGCGGCCCGCCCGGCGAGCGAGGGTGGTCGGGGTGCTCACCGGGCTCTCTGCTCGCGTGCGTCGCTCACAGGGGCCCTGCCTACCGCCGGTGTGCCTCCCGCGCCGCACGCGCGGGAGGCACACCGGATTCTTGGAGACCGTCAGCCGAGCCGCTGGACGAGCGCGCGGTACTGGTCCCACAGCTCCTTCGGCGTGTGGTCACCGAAGGTCTCCAGGTGCTGCGGGATCAGCGCGGCTTCGTCGCGCCAGACGTCCACGTCGACCGAGAGCAGCAGGTCGAGGTCGGCCTTGTCGATGTCGAGTCCCTGTGTGTCGAGCGCGCCCTGCGCCGGCAGGATGCCGATCGGGGTCTCCACGCCCTCGGCCTCGCCGTTCAGACGCTCGACGATCCACTTGAGCACGCGGCTGTTCTCACCGAAGCCCGGCCACACGAAGCGGCCGTCCGCGTCCTTGCGGAACCAGTTGACGTAGTAGATCTTCGGGAGCTTCGCGGCGTCGTGCATCTGGCCGATCTTGAGCCAGTGGCCGAAGTAGTCACCCATGTTGTAGCCGCAGAACGGCAGCATCGCGAAGGGGTCGCGGCGCAGCTCGCCGACCTTGCCCTCGGCAGCCGCCGTCTTCTCGCTGGCGACGTTGGCGCCGAGGAAGACGCCGTGCTGCCAGTCGAAAGACTCGGTGACCAGCGGCACCGCGCTCGCGCGCCGTCCGCCGAAGAGGATCGCGGAGATCGGCACGCCCTTGGGGTCCTCCCACTCGGGCGCGATGATCGGGCACTGCGAGGCGGGCACCGTGAAGCGGGCGTTGGGGTGGGCGGCCGGGGTCCCGGAGGCCGGCGTCCAGTGGTTGCCCTTCCAGTCGGTCAGGTGAGCCGGCGGCTCCTCCGTCATGCCCTCCCACCACACGTCGCCGTCGTCAGTGAGCGCGACGTTGGTGAAGACCGAGTTGCCGTACATGGTCTTCATCGCGTTGGCGTTGGTGTGCTCGCCGGTGCCGGGCGCGACGCCGAAGAAGCCGGCCTCGGGGTTGATCGCGTAGAGGCGGCCGTCCTCGCCGAAGCGCATCCAGGCGATGTCGTCGCCAATGGTCTCCACGGTCCAGCCGGGGATGGTCGGCTCCAGCATCGCGAGGTTGGTCTTGCCGCAGGCGCTGGGGAAGGCGGCGGCGACGTACTTCGGCTGACCCTTCGGCGGGGTGAGCTTGAGGATGAGCATGTGCTCGGCGAGCCAGCCCTCGTCCCGTGCCATGACCGAGGCGATGCGCAGGGCGTAGCACTTCTTCCCGAGCAGGGCGTTGCCGCCGTAGCCGGAGCCGTAGGACCAGATCTCGCGGGCCTCGGGGAAGTGCGAGATGTACTTGGTCTGATTGCACGGCCACGGGACGTCCGCCTGCCCCTCGGCGAGCGGGGCGCCGACGCTGTGCACAGCCTTGACGAAGAAGCCGTCCTCGCCGAGTTCGTCGAGCACGGCCTGGCCCATCCGGGTCATGGTGCGCATGGAGACGGCGACGTAGGCCGAGTCGGTGATCTCGACGCCGAGCGCGGACAGCGGGGAGCCCAGCGGGCCCATGCAGAACGGGACGACGTACATCGTCCGGCCGCGCATCGAGCCCTTGAAGAGGTCGCCGAAGATGGCGCGCATCTCGTCGGGGGCCTTCCAGTGGTTGGTCCGTCCGGCGTCCTCCTCCTTCTCGGAGCAGATGAACGTCCGGTCCTCGACGCGTGCGACGTCGGACGGGTCGGAGGCCGCGTAGTACGAGTTGGGGCGCTTGACCGGGTCGAGCCGTTTGAACGTTCCCTTGGCGACGAGTTCGTCACACAGGCGCTGGTACTCCTCCTCGGAGCCGTCGCACCACACGATCTCGTCGGGCTCGGTCAGGGCGGCGATCTCGCCGACCCATGCGATCAGGTCCTGGTGATTGGTGGGAGCCGCATTGCTGCGCGCCACGATCGCTCCGTTCCGCCCGCCGTGCGCATCTCCTGCACAGTGCACTTTTCCGGGCGTCAAGTTGTTGAGGGGGTGAGGGTGTGTTGGCCCCTTGGGGGCTGCGACCCGGATGCTTCATGGCCGCTCATCCGGTGCCGACCGCACTCATATGAGTGTCAGGGGTCCCGGGTCGATCTGTCCAGGGCAGGGGCAGTGACCATTGCCACTTGCAGTCACTTTTATTACCTAGTCGTAACTTACGGTTGCGTAGGTAGCATGACCCGCATGACCGCTGCCGAGGAGACCCCCGCCGCGGCTCCTGCCGCCCGGGAGCTGCGGCAGGCCGCCGCGCTCACCGCCCCACTCAAACCCAAACTGCGAGGATGGCTGCACGCCGGGATGTTCCCGGCGACGCTCTTCGCCGGCGTCCTGCTCACCGCGCTCGCCGACAGCCCGCGCGGGCGCATCGCCTGCGGTGTCTACACCCTCACCGCATGCCTGCTCTTCGGGGTGAGCGCGCTGTACCACCGCGGCAACTGGGGGCCGAGGACCGCCTCCGTACTGCGCCGCCTCGACCACGCCAACATCTTCCTGATCATCGCCGGCACCTACACACCGCTGGCGATCCTGCTGCTGCCCGAGGCGACGGCGACCACACTGCTCGCCTTCGTCTGGGGCGGCGCGATGGCGGGCATAGCGTTCCGGATCTTCTGGGTGCACGCGCCGCGCTGGCTCTACACCCCGTGCTATCTGGCGCTCGGATGGGCGGCGGTCTTCTTCCTGCCGCAGTTCATGCGCACCGGCGGCGTCGCCGTGCTGGTGTGCGTGGCCGTCGGCGGGCTGCTCTACAGCGTCGGGGGCGTGATCTACGGGATCAAGCGGCCGAACCCGTCACCGCGCTGGTTCGGCTTCCACGAGGTCTTCCACTCCCTGACGCTCGCCGCGTTCATCGTCCACTACGTCGCCATCTCGCTCGTGGCCTACACGCACCGGTGAGCCGATTGACGGCGGACCGGACAGCGCGGCGACACGACCCGCGTACCGGCCCGATGCCGCCCAGGCCGATGCCCGACAATGAGGGGCATGGCCTGCGCATCGACCCGCGCCACACCCAAGACCGGCCTGCGCGAGAGAAAGAAGATCAAGACCCGGCAGGCGATCCGTCACGCCGCTTACCGGCTCTTCGAGCAGCGGGGCTACGACGCCACGACGGTCGAGCAGATCGCCGCCGCCGCGGAGGTCTCCGCCAGCACCTTCTTCCGCTACTTCCCGACGAAGGAGGACGTCGTCCTCACCGACGAGTACGACCCCGTCATCGAGGCGGAGCTGCTCTCCCGCCCCGTCGACGAGCCCATCGTGGAGTCGATGCGCCACGCGATCGTGCGACCGCTGCGCGAGATGTACGAGGCGGACCGGCCCGAGCTCATCCAGCGGCTGCGCCTGGTTCAGGAGATTCCCGCACTGCGCGCCCGGATGGGCGAGTCGACGTCGGCCTCGTGCTCACATCTCGTCGGCGCGCTGGCGCAGCGCACCGGACGCGAACCGCGCGATCTCGAACTGCGCGTCCTCGTGGGTGCGTTGCTCGGCGGCTGGCAGGAGGCGATCATGTACTGGGTGGAGGACGACGCCACCGAGGACCTGCCGGATCTCGTCGAAAAAACACCCTCGGCATCCTCTCCGAGCGCCTGAGGTAAGTCCTGGGCTCAACGGCTGAGCTGCTCCTGGAGGTGCTTGGGGTCGGCGGTCGGCGCGTCGCAGGTGAAGTTCCGGCAGACGTACGCTGCCGGTCGGCCGTCGAGCAGCGGCCGGTCGCGCAGCAGGGCGAACTCCCCGCTGCCCGGCTCGCCGACGGCGACCACCGCACCGGGGGCGGTGGCGAGCAGGGCCGTGCGGTACAGCTCCGTGGTGGCCGGGTCGCCGTCCGGGCCGACGACGGCGACCTCGCGCGGACCGTCGAGCGCCGCCTCCGCGGCGGCGAGACCCCATCCGATGAAGCGCGGCACCCGCCCGCCGAGCGCGCCGACGACGCCCAGCGCCCGTTCGGCCGCCGTGCGGTGTGCCGCGGAGCCGGTGTATGCAGCGTACGAGAGCAGGGCGGCCGCGGAGGCGGTCCAGCCGGAGGGCGCGGCGTTGTCGGTGGGGTCCTGGGGGCGGCGGATCAGCCGTTCCGCGTCGTCGGCGGTGTCGAAGAGCGTGCCGTCGTCCGCGGTGAAGTGCCGCATCACGGTGTCGAGCAGCAGACCCGCGAAATCCAGCCACACGCCCTCGCCCGTGACGGCGCTCAGCGCGATGAACCCCTCGGCGACGTCGGCGTAGTCCTCCAGCACCCCGCTGTTGGCACCCGGCGCGCCGTCGCGCGAGGTGCGGGCGAGACGGCCGGAGCCGGTCTCGGCGGAGCCGTCGAGGTGTACGCGGACCAGCAGGTCGGCCGCGTCGACGGCGGCCCGCACCAGGTCGGGGCGGTCGAAGTAGGCACCGGTCTCGGCGAGCGCCGCGATGGCCAGTCCGTTCCACGCCGCCACCACCTTGTCGTCGCGGCCCGGACGCGGGCGCCGCTCGCGCGCGGCGGACAGCCGCTCCCGGATCGAGGTGATCCGGGAGGCGTCCCGCAACTCGCCCTCCGGGAGCTGGAGCACGGAGGCGCCCTCCTCGAACGTGCCCTCCCCGCTCACCCCGAAGTACTCGGCGGCGACCTCGGCGTCCTCCGCCCCCAGCGCCTCCCGCAACTCCTCCGGCGTCCAGACGTAGAAGGCCCCTTCGCCGTGTCCTCCACCCGGACGGTCGCTGTCGGCGTCGAGCGCGGAGGCGAACCCGCCCTCTTCGGTGCGCAGTTCACGCACCATGAAGTCGGCCGTCTCCAGCGCGACCCGGCGCGCCAGGTCCGAGCCGGTGGCCCGCCACAGATGCGCGTACACCCGGCACAGCAGCGCGTTGTCGTAGAGCATCTTCTCGAAATGTGGTACCCAAGGTCCACCCGGACGCTGCTGTAGGACGTAGCGATGGAAGCCGCCGCCGAGCTGGTCATACAGCGCACTACGAGCCATCACCTCGCACACGCCCTCGGCCATCTGCAACGCAGCCTCAGAGCCCGTACGCGCATGGTGGCGCAGCAGGAACTCAACCACCATCGGCTGCGGGAACTTGTTCTGACCACTGAACCACCCGGTAGACGGGTCATAGTCACGGCTGACCTGAAGAAGTGCCGTGCTCAGCTCCGCAGGACCGGGCGCCGACGCGCCTTGAAGCGCAATGCTGCGCCCTGCCAGGTCTCGCACGATCCGTGCCGCGACCTCGCTTACCTCTCCCTGTCGGTCCTGCCATGCCGTGCGTACGCCTTCAAGGACCTGGCGGAAGCCCGGCATCGCGTGGCGCGGTTCGGGCGGGAAGTACGTACCGAAGTAGAACGGCTCGCCGTCCGGCGTCAGGAAGACCGTCATCGGCCAGCCGCCCTGCCCGGTCGCCGCCTGCACCGCCTCCATGTACACGGCGTCGACGTCCGGCCGCTCCTCCCGGTCGACCTTGATCGACACGAAGTGCTCGTTGAGGAACGCCGCAGTCCGCTCGTCCTCGAACGACTCGTGCGCCATCACATGGCACCAATGACAACTCGAATACCCGACGCTCAGCAGCACCGGCACCCCACGCCGGCGCGCCTCCTCGAACGCCTCGTCGCACCACGGCCACCAGTCGACAGGGTTGTCGGCATGCTGCAGCAGGTAGGGGGACGTAGCGTCGGCGAGTCGATTGGCCATGCCCCCATCCTTGCGCACGCACCCGCAAGCCTCCCAAACGACGCACCTTGTCCCCGCGCAAGCGACAGCCCCGCCCAGCCGGAGCCAGACGGGGCCCGAGTTCAGTTACGTCGGGAGGACGCTTAGCAAGTTGTGGCGTACGCCTCGCGGACGCTAATAACCGGTTTACGGTAGGCAACCGGCTGTCCTAACGCCGTCTCATAGCTGACAAGCCGCAGAATACAGCTCTGCCAGCTCATCAACGAGCACGATCACAGGGACCGGCCTGCCATCGTCGGGAAGCTCCCAGATCGAACGCACCCCGGCCGTCCGGCAGATCACCATCCGCGCCTGTACCTCATCCAAAAGGCCCGCCAGCAGCCCCACCGCGTCCGCACGGTCGGTCGCCAGCGCCGAGAAACGATCACGGAACAAGCCCAGTTCCATGCCCCCCTTGCAGTCGATCCCCACCAGCGCCACCGCCTGTGGAGCAAGACCCCGCACCAACGCCCGCACGAGTGTCGACTTGCCCGACTGCGTAGCTCCCGTGATCAGCCATTGCGGAACCTTCCTAAAGTCGATCACCCATACGCCACCGTCCTCGATCCGGCCGACCACCACCGAAAGCAACACCGCAGGTTCTCTGGCCGCCAACTCCCTATCCGCAGTGGCAAGCGGATCAACCGCCGTGACCGTGATCAGCACCTCTCCCCGTTTCGCCGAGGAGATACGGACCGTGTACACCTTCCAGGCGTGTTCCATGGCCTGTGCGGCAGCGAAGAACGGCGCCGGAGTCTGCCCCGCATGCAGTCGCACCCGCACCGCCAGCCCGGTAGGTGTCGACCACGGCAGCCCCAGACGCGGAGGCTTCGGCCGCAGCGCCGTTCCCTGCACCACGAGGTTGCGGCCGATCACCCGCCGATTCGGCGAGTACGAGACCGCCAACCCGTTGAGCAGACACACTCGCCGCCACGTCCACCACATCCGCAACGCCACGACCGGGAAACCGGTCAACCACCAGCGCCACGGCGTGGCGTCCCAGCCGCGGGCGACCAACCGCGGTTCCCACCATCGTTGCGTCATGGCCCCGACCGTGATCACAGCCGAGATGATCCACACCACCAGCGGCGCGGACATCAGGTTCCACCTCCTTCCTGTACTTCCTCCAGTTGCAGGCGTGCGAGCACCGATCGGGCCCGCAGCGTGGCCGCTTCGGCATGCTGGCTGACCAGCGACAACAGGAACTTGATCAAGGCCCTGTCCTGTGTCGTCATCAGCAGCGCTTCCGCGCCGGCCAGCGCCCGCAAGTCGCGCATCATCAGCGCGAAGTCGTCATCCGAGCCAAGCCAACTCACCCGGCACCCCCGTCCTCACTGGCAGCGGCCCGCAGCTCACGGACCAGCCGCTCAACCTCTTCCGCGACCCGCAGCGCGCACGCCCCTTTGCAGGCGAAGACCTGAGAGCCGGTATCCGAGCGGCCGACCGGCACGTGAGCCACAGCAACCCGCAGGAAATCCGCATCACAGACGACGCAGGCCAGCCCGTCGGCCTGCGCAGGGGTCAGCACCCCGAAGGCTTCGAAGGCCATCACGCATCACCGCTGGCCGACCGGCCCCGACCCGCCGCCGCGCCAGACGAGGAGGACGAAGAAGCAGCAGCCGAGCCAGCAGCACCGGAGGAACCAGCCGACGAGCCAGCAGGAGCCGGAACGATGTCATCAGCCCGGTACGACGTACCCGACCGGCCATCCACGGTCCATTCATTCGCCCACAGGTTCACGACCCGGACCGCCGCCCCCTCCGCGATACCGCGCGGCTCATGAGGCAACACCACGTCGATCGTGTCGGACCGCCGCCACTCAAGCCGACGCACGGAGACCTGAACAACCCACTGCTCATTGCCCTCACCGTCCCTGCGCACCTCTCCCGTATCGGGATTGATCCTCTTCTCCGGAGCGATCGTGCATAGCACCTTGCCGAGTCGTTCCATGTCGATGGGCTCGTTCTGCACCTCTCTCATCACTTAGGCACTCGTCATGATGAGTGCATGCCTCATGTTCGCTGTATTGACGACGAGCGTCAACCACTTATCCTGATGAGCGGCGAACGTGTACTAGCACACACCACTGACACCCGACAGCGAACCGACCGGGCACCACACCGGACACCGCAGAAGCAGACCTCACCGCGCCCGCCCAACACCCCAAGGACGCATCCGTCATGGCAGCAGACGACCAGATCACACGACCGAGCCCGATGTATATGCAGGTAGCCGACAAGCTAGCCCAAGCCATCAAGGCCGGTGACTACGAGCCTGGCACGACCCTGCCCAGCGAAACCCAGATGATCGAGCGCTACGGCGTCAGCCGCGCGACCATCCGCTCAGCCCTCGCCGAACTGCGCTCCATGGGACTGGTGATGACCGGTCATGGCAAGGGAACCATCGTGCGCGGGGGACGTATTCCCGCCATCCGCGTAGACCGCTCCATCGACCGCACTGGCGACCGATGGCAGCTCCCCGAACTCCACGAGATCGAGCCCCCGACCGTCACCCGTACCCGGCTCGACGGCATCCCCGCTGAGTTGCTGGGCCAACCCGACGGCGAAGCGTTCAACGTGGAACGGCTGCTCCGCCATGGCTCCAACGGCGCCCGCATGGCACACCGCACCCTCATCCCTCTCTCCGTCGCAGCCCGCGCCGACCAGCTTGCCAAGACCCCCGACGCCCCGTTGCCCGAGGTCTACCAGGCACTCACCGACGCCGGGCACGAACTGACATGGATCGAGCACGTCACCGCACGCACCCCCTACCCGGACGAGCGCACCACGCTCAACCTCGCCGACACCGCGCCCCTGCTGGTCACCTATCGCATCACCCTCGGCAGCAACGGCGCCGCCTTGCTCTGCGAAGAGCTACGCGCACCAGCGGCAACCTGTCGGCTCACCTACCCGATCACGCCCCCAGCAGCACCGACGAAGCGCCCGCGCACGAAGGCGGATTGACTCACCTTTACTTGCTCAAGGGCGCGCCTTCGGCGCGCCGGGCGCTCCCCTGGCGCTTCGGCGTCTCGGCCGGGCATGCGGCCTTCGGCCGGTCCCGTCCGGCCGCCAGCGCCAGCACGCCCACACCCGCCGCGGCACCGAGCAGCAAACAGCCCCCGCCCACCAGCGGGGGCACTTTCGTATGCGCAGAAGCCCACCGGGCAGGGAACCAGCAGTGGCGAGCCACGCGAGACCCCGGCCAGGGCGGTGGCTGGCAGTCCGGCCGGGGCTCCATGCAAGCTCCACAACGGAGGATGGCGTGGTTGCTGTGCCTGATCTATTCCAGGGTGCGGCTCCGGTACTACTCCCGCAAGCTGAGGGTCACCCGATCGGCCCCCGCTCCTCATGCGCCTTCCAAGAGCGAGGGCCATCAGATCTGCATCGCACCTCCAGGCTGGGCGCTCTGCATATGAGGAGCAAGCCGTGGGCACTGTTCATCGCCCAAGAGCGGCAAGGCGCTACTTATTGTCCGCCTCCGGAGCGCGGTGATCAGGTTGGTGGCAGCCACGGCCCCTGCTGAAGAAGGGAAATGCAGGGGCCGCGAGTTCAGGCGTGCCAGGCATCGGGCCCACCCCCGACCCATTCGATCAGGGTCGAGTCGTACAAGGAGACCTCTCCGAACGCCAAGCCTAGCCCGCGCAAAAGCTGGATCGGTTCGTCGACGCTATACGCGCGCCCGATCACACTGTCCTCGATCGTCACCCGCCGGGATCCGTACATCGGCGGATGCACAACCACCGGCCGCTGCGTGTCCGTGCCCTTACCATGCCCCCCCTGACCAGCCATGCGCACCCGACCCCACAGGCAGCGCTGGGGCGGATCGCGTAGGGCCGTTTGGTCCTGTCTGCGAGCGGAATCGAAATCAAACGACTCTGGGCGCAACTGACGTGCAGAGCCACCCTGTAAGGGTGGTAAGGAGGCGGATCGTGGTTCACGAGAGCGTTGCTCCACGCCTGATTAGGGCCTGGTAGGTGATCAGGTAGGTTCGCCGAACCGCTTGACACCACGCTCACCGGCCTAACTTCCCAGGCTTGGGCTTTACCCACCTCCCCGGCCAGCAACTACACGTCAAGGCCCCGCCCCAGGTGCGCAAGCAACCCTGGAACGGGACCTGACAAGCACCCGACACAGGGACGGGCGGGTGCTCTACCTGACCTATTCCCGCGTGCGCCCCCTTGCAGTGCCCCACAACCGACCGCTCACCCGAGCGGCCCTCGCTCCTCACGCGCCCTTCCAGAGCGAGGGCCGCCCTTCCATCTGCACATCAACGCTGCGCCGCATGCGCAAGGGGAACGAGGTGAGAAAGTGTCGTTGATCGCCCAGGAAAAGGTGCTCTCGCTGGACGGGTGGCGTCCTGCCATGACGTGTACTACTCGGCGGGACGCCACCCGTGCCGCCAACGCGAGGTGCAGCAGCATCAACGATGAGCCGTATGACTCGTAGGCCTCCAGGCAGGACCGTAACGGCCACGAGGCGGCACAACAGTGATGTGGGCGAAGTACGTGCGATCCGCCTTCCTCGCCATCGCGGCGGCGTCGTTCGCCTCGACGACGTAAGTTCCGGGCAGACAGCCGCTCGCGAAGCCCGCGAAGTTGAAGCTGCCGTTGAGGTCGGACGTCACCGTGTGGGAGCCGAACTTGTACCCGCTGCACGCCGCATCGAGGCTCGGGCTTGTAAGAGTGAACTGCCGAATGACCGGAAGATCACGGCCGAACACGACGAACGAGACGTGGCCGTCGACACCGTTCTCGGGCGTGGCCTCGGGAACCGTGTAGATGTGGCCGCCGACACGGTTTTCGGGAGTGTGCCGGGGAACCGCGTTGCTCGCTGCGGTAGCCGATGCCGGGACGGCGGAGATCAAGGGGGCTGCTACCGCTGCGAGGACTGTGATGAGCACGCGGCTTTGACGATTCATGTGTCTTCCTTGCTCGAACGAATCATTCACCGTTTTGCCCGATGAACGAGAGGGCAACAGGCTGCCGCCTCCTCTAGGTGTACGACGCCTCCTTGATCACCGCCCGTTGGATGCTGCTTCCAGGTGATCAACCAACACGGAATCCGCGAGTACGGCCCCCCGACCATGCCCGACCCCGGACCGTGCAGGACACCGGCCAAAGCCGCTCCGGCCGCCGCATGCCCACCGCGCGCCACCCAACACCACGACGCCCCGCCCACACGCCGGCCATCAGGTGCATGGACGGGGCCTTTCACAGCCGCCGACGTCAGTTCCCCCATCGTCGTCCTGATGACATCGATCCGGCCGCTACATGTCAGCAGAACCCGACCACTTCGCTACCACGGCCAAGAACGGCGGAACGCCACCCGCGGGCCAACGCGGGGCGCGGCAGCATCAACGATGAGCCGTATGACTCGTGGGCCTCCAGGAAGGACCGTAACGGCCACGAGGCGGCACAAGAGTGATGTGGGCAAAGTACGTACGACTCCGGGTCGTCGCCAGCTTGAGGTCGGTCGCTTCGATGACATAGGTTCCGGGCAGGCACCCGCTCGCGAAGCCCGCGAAGTTGAAGTTGCCGTTGAGGTCGGACGTCACCGTGTGGGACCCGAACTTATACCCGCTGCAGGCCGCATCGAGGCTCGGGCTTGTAAGCGTGAAGGACAGAGTCGGGGGAAGGCCGCGGCCGAATACGACGAACGAGACGTGGCCGTCGACACCGTTCTCGGGCGTGGCCTCGGGAACCGTGTAGATGTGGCCGCCGACACGGTTTTCGGGAGTGTGCCGGGGAACCGCGCTGTTCGCTGCGGTAGCCGATGCCGGGACGGCGGAGATCAAGGGGGCTGCTACCGCTGCGAGGACTGTGATGAGCACGCGGCTTTGACGATTCATGTGTCTTCCTTGCTCGAACGAATCATTCACCGTTTTGCCCGATGAACGAGGGGGCAACAGGCTGCTACCCCCTCTAGGTGTACGACGCCTCCTTGATCGCCGCCCGTTGGGTGCTGCTTCCAGGTGATCAACCAACACGGAATCTGCGAACGGCTTTGCCCGCGCTGTCCAAGCATCAGCCCGCGCGGCAGCTCTGCACTCGCCGGGGCAGCGTCGGCGACCGTGGCCGTCGTGAGGCTCGTTGTCCAGTGGCTGGGGGCGGCAGGCCGTAGCGGCTTTACCCACCTGCTCGGTCCGGGGCCCGCGTCGGGCACGACCAGGGGGCCATCGGACGGATTTACCGGGCAGGGCTCCGCCCCACCCGATTCGCTGAGGCAGCGTACGGCCCCCTGGCCATGCCCGACCCCAGACCGGGCAGGACACCGGCCAAAGCCGCTCCGGCCGCCGCATGCCCACCGCGCGCCACCCGGCACCGTGCCGAACAGCGCGAAGCCCCGCCCACACGCCAGCCACCAGGCGCATGAACGGGGCCGCTCCGTACCGCAGCCGCACACGTCAGTTACGGCAGCGCTGTGCATGCTCCCGCGCCGCAAAGATCACCGGTCCTACCCCCGTGACCCGGATCGGCCGAGGGCAACCCTCACACATGATCCACTCGCCGCGCCGATCCGTCTCGACCCACACCCGAGACCCCTTGCGCGTCTTCCACTCGTCCCCACTCGGCCGTCTCATCGCGCCTTCCCCTCTCCATCGTCCCAATCGCGTCTCTCCAGCCCGCTATATGCCAGCAGGCCCCGACCACTTCGCCACCACCGCCAGGAACTCACCCAGGCTGTAACCGCCGTTCGAGGCGAAAACGATCACCGGCTCGTCTCTGAGCCCCTGGCCACCGACGCCCGCACGCCGTAGCAATCAAGGCCCAGCTCTTTTGCCGCGCCGTTGATCAGCTCCACGCCTCAGCGGCCTGCCAGGTCGCCGACACCTCATCCACCTCCTCAGTCCAGCCCGACTCGTCCCCGTCGCCGTCACCCGTGTGATCACGGGGCCCGCACGCCACCGCGCAACACCTCCAAGTCACTGCCGAATCGCTCATCGTGACACCCGCCACCGACAACGCCCCCGCACGTATATGACTGGCATCTATTCGGGAAAGATCGCCAGCCTAACGCTGCATCAATAAATGCTGACTGAACGTCAACCTCAGGTGTTGCTCAGATGACTTGACACGCCACCCGCACCTATGCATTACCGGCGGTCACAAGCGTCAGCGGCCCCCTCCCCGCCGCAGCAGGAAGGGGGCCACATCGTTGCTACCTCACACTGACATCGTGCTCGGTGCCGAGCACATTGGACCGGCGTCTTGCCGGGGATCAGTCGAGAACAGGACACATCCGCCCTGTGCCTCGATCACCCAGCCATTGATCCCGTCGCCCGCCGGGGGAGCGTCGTCCTTCAGCGCCTGCTCAAGGACGGGAAGAGCCTGATCTTGCGCATGCGGCGCCCCAGTGGTCATCAGCACCAGATCACACGTGTTGTCGCTCGTGATCTGCGTAACCGTCACCCCGGACGCCGACAGGGACGAGCGCATGTCGGGCGTGTTCATCTGCTGTGTCACCTGCTTCAGCGCACCAGCGTCACAGGATGCCGGGGCGGCCGGAGCAGCCGAGGACGACGCAGTCGGCCCGATACTCGCCGTCGTGTGCGACGGTGCCGCATCAGGCTTGTGCGCCGAGGAGCAGCCCACCGCCCCAACGCCCAGACAGACAGCAGTCGCTATCGCGGCAACAGTGCGCTTCATCACTTCTCCTCCTGGCGCTCAAAGGGGTTGACCGATCCGGCACGCAGTGCCCACGAACCGCGCGGGCGCTCGAACCAGGCTTTGGTTTCCGGATGGCGCATCTGGGCGACGACCAGCCCGCCGATCACGATGTCCACCACCCCCTGGGGCAGTTGCGCCAGGCCGCCGATCACGGCCAGCACGCCCCACACGAGAGTGGTGACCCGAACCGCGTTGCCGCCGTCCTTGAACCGCAGGCCCAACACCAGCTCGACGACGCCGAGCACGACAGCCGCGACAGCTTCCGCATAGATCATGTTCGTGGTCAGGCCCGCCGCACTCGCCTGAACAGCGAACGAATGCGCCATCAGCCCCACGAACACGCCGACCAGGATGGACAAGCCCGCTATCACGAACAGCAGCACCCGCACCATGCGCAAGCGCGTCGGCATCGTCTCCTGCACAGGCGCGGCAGCGTTCGTATCCGGCGCCTGTTCGGGTGAGGGGTAAGAGTATTTCGGGTCGCTCATCAAGAGCCCTTTCTGATTAAAGAGAACAAAGAGAAAAAACAGGAAGGAAGAGGTCACACGATGGGTGCCGCAGTACCAGGCCGGACGCCGCACGGCCGACGCCTACGCCTCAGCGCAGACGCTCACGAACTCGGCCCCCAGTACTGACCTTCGCCGTAGTAGGCGCACTGCACGTCTTTTGCGTAGCCGCACACCGGCGCGGACAGATACGCCTGTGAGACCCACCCCGTGTAGCCCGCAGGCAGACCACCAGCCGAGTCACGCAACAGCGTTACCTGGTCCCACTGCTGATAGGACCCAGCCTTGGCAACGGCGGTGATCTCCACCGGGTCCCCCGCGTACAGCTGACCTGTGATCGTGCCGTCAAGGCCCGGCGCAGCCCGCACCCGCAGCCCATCCACCTGCACAACCGGTGGAGTATTCACCGGAGTCGATCCGGGCCAGCACTGGCAGGACCGGGGACGCCTATTGACGGCTCCGGCGCCGGCGCCGCAGGCTCGCCCCTACCGCCGTCGGTTTGGGCCGATGCACTGGTCACACCCGCGCTCATCGCAAGCACCATGGCCCCGGCAACCGCCCGAGCCCGCATGCGCGTACGAGAAACCATCTGACTGCCTTTCAACTCGAACCACAACGAGAACCCCAACCTCATCAGTCAGGAACTCGTCCGGATGAGTTACAGCATCAGTCTTCTCATGCCATGCGTCAACCGCTTATCAGGATGAGTTGCCACTGAAGGCTGAAGACTCCTCTTCGGAACTATCAGTCTCGGCTTGCGCCTTCGGGCCAGATGACCCGGACGGGGACGCCTGTGCGTTCCGCGTACGCAACGACATCGGCTGTACCGCCGTAAGCCCGCGCGGGCTTCCCGTCCCAGACGGCGATCAGTTCATCGACCAGTCCGACCAAGATTTCACTCCCAGCTTGGTGAGCATGCGAGTCCGACTGGACGAGACCTGTCCGATGGACCTCGACGGCTCGCCGAAGCAACGCGTCATACGTGTGGTGGTGCCAGCGAGGCAGACCATCACGGTAGGCGGTCGCGGGTATCACGACCTCGATCCGTCCGCCGTGATCGAGTACGGCCTGCGCGAACCACGCATCTGGGCCGTCCGCGATGCACGAGACTCCTACAAGGTCATCTGGCGGGTACTGCTGCACTTCGCCGCGCAGAGCTGCACGAATCAGCTTCTCGGACTGCTCGGGCATCCCGCGGTGTCCGGTGATCCCCAGTCGCATGGCGTGTACCCCTTCCCGTAGCTGTCACAGGTAGACGCCGTGTAGCCGCGCGTCGAAGTCGCGCACCACCTTGGGTGGCGTGGCTGAAGTGTAGGCGCGCCGTAGCGCACGGGCCCGCTCCACAATGCGGCCGGATCGGTACCGCAGGCCCGTCTCAACCGCGCTCGTGGCCAGTGCGAAAGCGCCATCGAGCCGTCCGGCAGCCATATGTCCAGACGCGACGTCCAGCACCAGCAATGCCCGTTGCTTTTCATGCCCAGAGGCAAGTGCAGCACCCGCAGCGTCCTGCGCAGCGAACACCCATGCGGAAAGTCCCAGCCGAGCACCACAGGACATCCGGCAAGCAGCGACCTTGCTGTGATTGAAAGTGAACACCCACGGCCACGGTGGCGGGTCCTCGACGGCGATCTGATCTGTCCTGCGCGCTGCATCCGCCAACGCCCCGTCGGTTGCATCGGGGTCGCCGACGGCGGCGTGAGCAAGCGCCTCAACGGTGGACAGCCATGCTTCGGCGATCGCTGGCCGCTTGTCACCGATTTGCCGTCTCGCAGACTGTACGAGGTTGAGCCCTTGAGCCGCATTGCCCGTATTCGCCTCGAACTGAGCAAGGCTCCCGAGTTGATACGCAGTGAGCAACCCGTCACCGGAGCGCTGCGCGGCTTTGATCGCGGTCCCGTACCAGGTGCGCGCCGAGCCATGGTCTCCCATGTCCCACGACAGCCAGCCGGCCAGACTCGCAACCTCGCTCCCGACGGCAGCAAGCCGAGCGCGCTGCTCATCGTGTGCCGCCTCACTCGCGACGATCTGGGCGAGGCGCAGATGAGCAAGCACAGGCTCGGAGAGATGGCGAGAGGGAGTTGCGCCTTCCATCCGGCGAAACGCCGTGGTAGCCAGTCGAAGCGTGGCGGCCTGGGTGCCATCGCTGCCAGGCGCATTCGATGCGGGGAGAGCTGCAAGCACCGGTGCCGTAGCCATCGCTGCTGCACCGGCGAGGAAGTTGCGCCGTTCCACTTCGGTTCCGTTCACCTGTGCGGCCTGCGCCGCTGCGTGATCCGCGAGGCCAACGAGCCGCGGCGGGATCTGTAGATGCGTCGCGGCCCTCGCGAGGATGTTCATGTTGTAGGAGGCAGTCCCATGCATCTCCAGACGGGAGATGGCCGACTGGCTGATCCCGCAAGCCTCGCCGAGCTGCTTCTGCGATACGCCTACGGCAATCCGAGCCAGCCGGACCACCCGGCCGTAATCGCCGGTCCGTGAAGCATCGCGGATGGCCTGCGTTGACCAGTTCATCGATGTGTCGCCCCTGACCTAGTTCGTACATGAGCCCGGATGCCCACGAGCCGCCCGTATGCGCGGCGTGCATGTCCGTATGCGCCGTGCGGGTCATTGCTGGCCCGTCCAGCATGGCGCGCGGTTTGGTCAGTCCACCACCCGCAGTCAAGACGCGGACACCTCTTGTTAGTCCCGGGCCGTTCAGCCCGGGCGTTCAGGCTCCAGGGGAAGGCCGACATGACCACCAAGCCGCTGGCGTTCATCTACGACCGCCACGCCACCCCGACCCAGGCGATCATGCTGCTTCGCGTGGGCGCGTGCCGCCAGTACGCGGAGGAGCGAGGCTGGGAGATCGCCGGAGAGTGGGTCGACTGCGGTAACGATGCCCTCACCGACGATCACCGGCCCGAATTCGACCGGATGCTTGCGAATCTGCTGGGCTCGCACCGAGGCGGCCGGACCACCGTCTGTGTCGTCTGTGATTGGGACCGCCTCAGCCGTGACCCCGAGCAACGGCAGAAATTCGCACGTCAGGTGACATGCGCTGGGGGTTGGATTGAGACGATCGCAGGTGAGACGTCCAAACGCGCGGACCGACAGCGTGGGCTTCTCAACGCTGCTCCGGATGGTGGCGCATGAACGTCAAGCGCCCGTTCTACCTTCTTGCCGCCTTCGTCGGACGCCTCGCAGGGCCGCTTTTCATGATCACGGTCTCTGCAGCGTGTGGATTCGTGATTGGCGTAGCGGTGGCAATGCCACCCACCTAGACCCCCACCCCGGCCGCATGCCTCGACAGCGACCACGGCCGGAGCGGGTCTGCAGTGCACCACTCCAACGAGGAGGGAACACGCATGACAGCAACAATAAATGACCTGCGAACCGGCAGGTCCCTGGTCAGTGACGAGCTGTTCAGCAGCATCGTTCACTTCGTCGTCGTCCACAGCGGTGAGACACAGCAGCGCGCCGAGCGGATCACCGATCAGGCGGTTGCGTTCCTCGCTACGGTCGCCGTCTCCACTGAGCCCATGGTCCCGTCAGACGACGTCGATAAGGGGCTACACGCCTTCATCCTGCACACCGCCAATTACGCAGCGTTCTGCGACAAGCACGCGGGCCGCATGCTGCACCACAACCCCGCGCCGGGCGGACCCGGCCGAAGCGAAACCGCCGTGCGGGCAGCGGCACTCGCGCTGAAGACAGCGCGGTTCCAGGTCTTCGACGACCTGTGGACCGTCAACGGCGCCAGCGTCGCCCAGTGCGACTCGGACTGCGGACGACCGTACGGAAGCTGACGCCCGGATAGTCTCCGAGCGGTGATCTGAGACAGGGCCGACCCTCTGCCCGTCAGGGGGTCGGTCCTTCGGCGGAGGGAGCCGAGATGAACGTTGCAGAACACTGGCACGCATTCGAGTACGTGGGCCATGAACGGCCAGCCGACAGCTTGCGTGTCGACCCGACCAACCCCACGCCGCCGCTTGAGATCGGGCATTGGCTCCGCAAGCCTGCCCGGCATGTAGCCGAGACGTTCACAAACGACGACGCAGGCCGCAAAGAAGCGTCCGAATGGATGCGCCAAGGTGGCGAGGAGCACGCCCCCGCTGACGGCGACAGCTTCCCCCTGGACGCGCGCATGACCTACGTGAACGACGACCTACAGCGCGGCGCCGATGTGATCTGGGGCTACTACACCAAGAAGCAGCGCTACCACTCACGAGCACTCGTAGCTTGTCCGCGTGAGGGAATTTCCTGTCCCTATGGACGGTGAAAAACCGATAGCACAACCCTTTTCGTCTCTCCCTCATGCTCCCGGCTCACAGGCGAGGCCGATGTATCCCGGGTATCGCTACTCCGCATCAGAACTCGACACCCAGTCGTACACCAAGCGATCCTCAATCGGCGTGTGGTCCCCCTGTCGGGCGGCAGGCTTCAGGGTGACCTTTTTCAACGCGCACCGCAATAGCATGCGTTTATCATCTATTGTCGTCTCGTCGTCGTCCCACGCCTTGGCCAGCATCTCGCCATCACGCAGGGGACTTAGATCCGTCGCGCGGTCAAGTTCCTCAAGCGTGCTTGTCATAGACTCGATTGTCGCCTGCTGTGCGGCACTCAACTCCTCGTACCGCTCTTCGGTGAGCTTGCCGTACACGTAGTAGTCGTCCTCAAGTTTCTTCACGCGCTTCCGAGCGCTCTCCAGAGCTTCCCTGGCGTGCTCTTTCCTCGCCTGCGTTTCAGGGTCAGAAAACGACAACCACCGACGGCCGATGGTGATAAGAACGGGGTCTTCCGGCTCCAGGCTTATCACGTGCGCCATCCATGCCTGCGCGACAGCGAAGTCAATACGCGCCGCGAGGGATACCACGCCTGGGCAGATAGAAGCCCCTCGCTGCTGCCTCCTGTCGCACCGGTAACGGCCACCACGATGGGACATCGGTCCCTTACAACGTCCGCACCGCAGGATGCTTGTGCACAGATACCTGACGGCCGGTTTGCCGGAGCGCCTGTTTTGATCCGTCCGCTCACCGATAAGAGACTTGATCTTGTACCACTCGGCGACGGTGACGACGCCCTCACCGCACATGACGGGATTCCCCTCGGCATCAGTAAGAGGCTCCCCGTACCCTTCCCACACATCCAGGGGATTACCGTGCTCATCCGTCTTGCGCATACGGTTGGGAACCATCCCGGCAAACAGGGGCGACTGGGCGAGCTTGCTAACCGCGGTCCCAGACCACGACTTTCCGCTACGTGTCCGATAGCCCTCTTCGTTCAGCTTCCACGCCGTACGGGTCGTGGTCATTCCCTCTAGCAGCAAGTCAGCGAGACGACGAGCTGCGGCGAACTCCATTTCGTGGGGCTGCACCTTGCCCGATCCCGTAGGACCATAGAGACCAAACGGAGGCCGCCCCGTACCACGCCGCCCCTCCCCCTTGTGTTCGTCGTGTCCATTCTTTACACGCAGGCCAATGTCCTTGGCTTCCTCCCGCGCACGTTCACTCAGAATCCCGAAGATGATCCGAGCGCCCGACGTTGAGCTGTCCAACGACTCCGTGACGGAGACGAGCCGCGCACGCCGCATGTCGAACTCGTCTAGCATCCGCCCAACGGCGCCCATCCCACGCCTGTCGAACCGGTCGGTCTTCCACACCGCAAGGGTCTTCGACTGACCTTCGAGGATCGCCTGAGTAGCTTTCTCGAACTCGCGGCGCCGTACGTAGGTCTTGGACGCGCTCAGCTGCTCGAACCACACGCGCCGGATCTGGAGCCCTTGGCCCTGCGCCCAGCGCACGATGTCCTTCAGATGCCCACGCAGCGCCGCCAGGTCTTCCCGCTTCTTGCTGCGCCGGAGGTATGCCTCCAGGAGCTCGCTGGGCTCCCCCTCGGCCGGCTTGTCCAACCCCATCTCGGCAAGCTCTTTGGCAGTGAACCCCAGTGCTTCCAGCGTCGGTTGATCTTCACGCATCGCGTATTGCCCCTCCCTGACGGTGCGTTCAAGGAGAGTCTAGCGAGACGTGGACCTTTCTATGCGCACTTCTCGAAGTGGGGCACCACCCACGCCCGGTCGACCGAGTAGCGGGCGAAGCCGCCACCGAGCTGGTCGTAGATGCCGCCACGGGCCATCGTCTCGCAGGTGTCCCGGGCCATCTGCAGGGCGGCCTCGGAACCGGTACGGGCGTGATGACGCAGCAGGAACTCCACCACCATCGACGGCGGGAACTTCGGTGCACCGCCGAACCCGCCGTGGACCGGGTCGTACTCGCGGGTGAGCGTGAGCAGCGCGGTGTGCAGCTCCTGCGCACCAGGTGCGGCCGACGCGCTGCTCCCGTAGGTCACCTGACGTCCCGCCAGGTCACCGGCGATGCGCGCCGCGACCTCGCCGACCTCGCCCCGCCGGTCCCGCCACGCCGCCCGCACCCCCTCCAGCACCTGCCGCAACCCGGGCATCCCCGGCCGCGGTTCGGGCGGGAAGTACGTCCCGAAGTAGAACGGCTCGGCCTCCGGCGTCAGGAAGACCGTCATCGGCCAGCCGCCCTGCCCCGTCGCCGCCTGCACCGCCTCCATGTACACCGCGTCGACGTCCGGCCGCTCCTCCCGGTCGACCTTGACCGGCACAAAGTGCTCGTTGAGGAGCGCCGCAGTCTGCTCGTCCTCGAACGACTCGTGCGCCATCACATGGCACCAATGACAACTCGAATACCCGACGCTCAGCAGCACCGGCACCCCGCGCCGGCGCGCCTCCTCAAAGGCCTCGTCGCACCACGGCCACCAGTCCACGGGTTGTCGGCGTGCTGGAGCAGGTACGGCGACGTGGCGCCGGCGAGTCGATTGGCCATACCCCTATCCTCGCGCACCGCCCGGCGAGCCCCTCAAACGCCGCACCTTGAACCGTGAACGGGCGGCCGTGCTGCCGGATATGCCGCCAAGTGAGGTACAGGGAATGGGCCGGGGGAGTGGATAGATCCCCTTAAGCAACCCTTATGGTCCCATCTCGCCATGTTCATCCTTGATTCTTATCTTACGTTCCTCTTAGTGACGATCTGTGGCGCTTCGTAAGCGTGGAGACAGAACCACGCCGCCGCAGAGGCATGGAGGAAACAACATGCGCCGTACGCGCCTTACTATCGCAACCCTCTCGATGGCGGCCTCCGCCATCGCGCTGGGGGTGCCCGCTGCCACCGCCGCTTCCGCGGCCCAGCCCTCCGGCACCGGAGGGGTGCACGTGGTGGCCAACGACCACCAAGGTGACGGTGGCTTCAATGACGAGGGCCGGGGCCGGCACCGGAACCGGCGCCACCGCCACCACCGCCGTGTTCGCATCCACTGGCACCACCGCTGCGGCCGCGGCTGGGACAGCGGCTATGTCCGGGGCACGATCCGCGACCGCGACCGCGACCGGGACCGGCGCTTCGACGGCGACCGCGACTTCCGCGACCGCGACCGCCGCGACAACGACCGCTGGCCCCGTGGCTGGATCAGCCGCTGCGAGTGGCACAGGGGCGAGCGGGGCGAGCGCACCTCGTACGCGGTGCCCGTCGGCGCGGTCAAGGCCGGTGTCGGTGGCTCGGTCATGAACACCGCCCTTCCGGAGGTCGCCGCCGGCGGTGCGCTGGCTGCGGTCGGTCTGGCCGCAGGTATCGGCGCCATGCGTCGCCGGTCCTCGAACTGACCGACTCTCTAACGAGTACTTCCGACTGCAGAAACTGAAAGCAAACCGTGGTTGATTCCCGCCGGGCCTACGGCGGGTCTGGCTCGGCGGGTCTCAGCCACGGACGGAAGGGTCAGTCGACGGCGGGATCTCGGCGCACTGCCGAACCCGCCGTCGACCGCTGTTCACGGACCGAAGCGGTGGACCGAAGCCGTGGACCGAAGCCGTCCTCACGATGATGCCCATCCACTGCCGCGATGCGACCGGCTTCGAAAGATTCATGGGCCATCACATGGCGCCAATGACAGCTTGAGTACCCCACACTGAGCAATCGACAGGGTTGTCGGCATGCTGCAGGAGGTAGGGAGAGGTCGAGCGGCTGAGTCGATCGGCCCTCCATCCACCTCACGCACATGGGACACCCCATATACATCGAACACGGGGGGAGAGCATTGAACGACGTGCCCGAGCCGGTCGGAGCACCTCTCACGCTGCGCGAGCTGCGGGAGGAGCACCGGGCGGATGCGGAACGGCTGCTGGAGCACGCGGTCGCCGAGGAGGCCGGCGGCTCCAAGCGGCCGGTGGACGAGAAACTTCTGCTCTCGCGGGCGCGTGCAGCGCTCGACGAGATCGCCGCGGGCGCCGCCGAGGAGTACGCCGCCTACCTGCACGCCCTGGACGCCGAGCCCGCCGACCCCGCCCGTGAACCGCTGGGCACGCCCCTGCTGCTCGCCGGGGTGTGCGGGGCCACCGCCTTCGCCATCGACCTGGGGCAGGGGCTCTCCGGCGGCGCGGCGCTCACCACGGGCGTCGCGGTGTGCGCGGCGGCCGCAGTCGCCACCGGCGCCAAGACCGCCGCGGTGCGCTGGCCCACCGCCCGGCGCCGGGCCGCACTGCGCGGCGAGCCCGGCGGGCCGGAACAGCTGAGGCTGCAGTGGCTCACGGCCCTGGAGCGCCGCGGCGTGCGGCCGTGGCTGGAGCAGCAGCGCGTGGTGATGACGTCGCCGCTGAAGACGGCGAAGACGGCGAGGGCCGCGGTGCCGGCGCAGTCACGTCGCAGCGACCGCTCTGCCGCGGCCCGCCAACGCGCCGTGCTGGCGCAGTCGTTCGCCCACCTGCCGCAGGCCGACGGCCCGTTCCCCGGCCGCCATACCCACCTCTCGCAGATCACCCAGTGGGTGCAGCAGGCCCGCGCCTCCACCGAAACCAAGCCCACCGTCGTCATGCTGTACGGCCCGACCGGCTCGGGCCGCAGCGCGCTCGCGGTGCGCGCCGCGCACCAGCTGCGCGACCAGTTCCGCGGCGCATGCGTGGTGACGCTGCGCGGAGGCGATCAAACACAGCCGCGCGAAGCGCGTCCTGCAATGGGTGGCGGTGGGTGGCGGGAGGGAGAACCGCCGCTGTCCACCAGGGAGGCGCTGCTGCATCTGCTCAACCGGCTCGGCGCCCCGCGCGAGCAGTTGCTCTTCCGCGAGCGGCCCTCGCAGGAGCAGCACGTCAAACGGCTGAGCGAGCAGTACCAGAAGCATCTCGCGGGAACGCCGGTCGTCATCGTGCTCGACGACGCCTCCGACCCCGAGCAGGTGCGCACGCTCGTCCCCGAGCACTCCGACAGCCTGGTGCTGGTCACGTCGGCCGCGCCCCTCGACCTCGACCTGCCGTCGGCGTGGGTGCACGCCCTGGAGGTCGAGGAGCTGGGCAGCGGCAGCGCGACCGAACTGCTGCGCGCGCTCGCCAGTGCCGGTGAGGGCGCCGGTGAGGGAACCGGCGGCCAGGAGCTCGACGAGGACCCCCGATCGGCCGAGCGCATACGGCAGTTGTGCGGCGGCCTGCCCCTCGCCCTGACCATAGCCGGCTCCTCGCTCGGCTCCCGTACGCTGCGGCGCCTCGCCGACGACCTCGATGCGTACGGGCCGCTGGACCCGTTGGAGCGGGCGCTGTCGCTGCGCTACCACGACCAGCCGGAGCCGTCCCGTCGCCTGCTGCGCCGCCTCGCGATCGCCGGACGGGCGAGCCTGGGCGCGGCCGCAGCGGCCGCGCTCCTGGCCACCGAGGAGAGCGAGGCAGCACGCAGGCTGGAGGAACTGGCGCAGGCAGGGCTGATCGAGCACGTCCGCGGAAGCCGCTACCGGCTCCACGACGTCGTCCGCGGCTTCGCAGGACGGCGGCTGATGGACGAGGAGGAGCAGAGCGAGCGCACCGCCGCCCAGGAACGCCTGATCCGTACCTACTCCGAGCTCGCCGACTCGGTGATCCGCCTCGTCGACGGCAAGACCTCGACGCGCGCCGACACCTTCGTGGGCGGCGCCGTCGGCTCGCACGGCTTTCCCTCACTCGACCAGGCGCTGCGCTGGCTGGACGACGAGTCGAGCTTCATCACGGCGACGCTGCGCGGCGCCGAGGACGTCGACCAGGCGGCCGTGCTCCACCTGCTCGGCGCGCTGTGCGACTACTGCCTGCTCCGCGGCGACCTGTACCGGCTCGGTGAGATCAGCGAACTGACGCAAAGCGTCGACCAGGGGCTGCTGATGCGCTCCGTGCAGTGGCGTACCGGCATCGCCGCCCGCCAGCTGGGCGAACTCGACCGGGCCCGCTCGACGCTCACCTCGGTGGTGAACCTCTACTTCGAGGCGCAGCACCCGGCGGGGGCGGCCCGCGCGCTGTGCAGCCTCGGCATCACCCTGCACCACCAGGGCAACCTGCAGGAGGCGGCCGCCAAACTGCACGAGGCGCTGGACCTGCAGTCCACCGACGAGCTGCGGGCCGACCGTGCCTGGACGCTGCATGCCCTCGCGGCCGTCCTGCGCGACCAGGGCAGGGTCGGCGAGGCGCTGGAACTGCTGCTGCTCGCACTGGAGTTGCACGGCGAGAGCGAGAGCGTCCACGGCCAGGCGTGGGCACACATGCAGCTCGGCCAGGTGTATGTGCTGCTGGGTCAGGTGGAGCTGGCGGAGACCGAGCTGGGTCACGCGATGGACGAGTACGCAGTGACCCGCGACAACCGCGGCACCGCCTGGACGCTGACCCAGCTGGCACGCGCCCGGCTGGTGCTCGGCGAGGCCGACGAGGCGGTACGGCAGCTGAACGAGGCACTGTCCCGGCACCGCGACAACGAGGACGCCCGCGGCGAGGCGTGGACGTTGTACTACCTGGGCCAGGCCATGGAGGAGGCCGGCGACACGGACGCGGGCCTGCGCTCGCTGGAACGGTCCCGCACCATGTTCAGCCGCATGCGCGACGTCTACGGCCTCGCCTGCGCCCGGCACCACTCGGCCCGGCTCACCCGTGACCAACGGGCGCGCCAGGTCGACAACCTGCGCAACAGCGGCTTCGCCCGGCAATTGCTGCAGGATGCCCGCCAGGACTTCCGCAGGGCGGGCGTGGCACACGGCGAGGCCTGGTCGTGCCTCGAACTTGCGGTGATCGACGCGGGCAATGAGCGGATCCCCGAGGCGCTCGACCTCACGGAGGAGGCCGGCAGGCTCTTCGCGGGGATCGGCGACCGGCGGGGCGAGGACTGGGCGCGCTTCCTGCGCTGCACGTTGCTGCCCCTGGCGTCGGAGGAGGGCACGAAGGCCGCCCGCGAGGACCTGGCGGCACTCGTCGACGCCGACCACGAGGGCCGCGAGCCGGCACTGCGCGAGTACATGCAGGCCTGGTCCGTGGTGCTGCAGCGAGGCGTGCTTCCGGGTGAGCCGTGGGAGGTCTGGCGCCTCGGGATGACCCCGACCCGCTCCTCAGGTGACCGTCTCTCCGTACAGGGCGCGCCTACGGCGTAAGGGGCGCGACGGCGGCGTGGTGCGTGCTCCCTGGCCGGGGGCACGCACTACTCGTCCGTCGTGTCACCGCCGTCGGCGGCGCCTCCCTCTTCGAAATCGATCTTCTTGAATTGCTTGTTCATGCTTTTCATCAGCAGCCAGCAGGCACCGCCGATGGCCGCGAAGACGACAAAGCCGATCAGGCCCGGCGTGACCTTGTTCTCGTCGAAGTCGGCCAGCTGGACGACGTGGCTGGAATGTGCGGCCAAGAAGGCGAAGGAAGCGTTCACGACAGCCATTGTCTACCTGGCCCCGTCAATGCCTGCAAAGAGGTCGTCCTCGGGCAGCGAGGTGTCCACGCGCGACTTCGCCAGCTCGTAGTCCTCCGTCGGCCAGACCTCCTTCTGGATCTCCATCGGCACATGGAACCAGGGCCCGTCCGGGTCGATCTGCGTGGCGTGCGCCAGCAGCGCCTTGTCGCGGATCTCGAAGAAATCGCCACACGGCACGCGGGTGGTGAGCTGGTGCTCCCGCCGGTTGAAGGTCTCCCAGCGCTCGAGCCACTCCCCGTACGGGGACTCCATGCCGCGCGCGAGCAGCGCCTCGTGGAGCGCGAGGGTGCGCGGCCGGTTGAAGCCCTGGTTGTAGTAGAGCTTGAGCGGTGTCCACGGCTCGCCCGCGTCGGGGTAGCGGTCCGGATCGCCCGCGGCCTCGAAGGCCACCATCGAGATCTTGTGGGTCATGATGTGGTCCGGGTGCGGGTACCCGCCGTTCTCGTCGTACGTCGTCATCACGTGCGGGCGGAACTCGCGGACCAGTCGGACGAGGGCCCCGGCGGCCTCCTCGACGTCCTGCAGCGCGAAGCAGCCCTCGGGGAGCGGCGGCAGCGGGTCGCCCTCGGGCAGGCCCGAATCGACGAAACCGAGCCACGCCTGCTTGACGCCGAGGATCTCGCGGGCCAGGTCCATCTCACGGGCGCGCACCTCGTGGATGTTCTCCTCGATGTACGGGTCGCCCTGGAGCTTGGGGTTGAGCACGGAACCGCGTTCACCGCCGGTGCAGGTGGCCACCAGGACGTCGACGCCGTCGGAAATGTACTTGGCCATCGTCGCCGCGCCCTTGCTGGACTCGTCGTCGGGATGCGCGTGCACGGCCATCAGTCGCAGCTGATCGGTCAAGGCAAGATCCTTATTCACGTTGCAGGCGGGCTGCAGGAGTGGTGTCGGTGGCTGGCGGTAACGCCCTCTATAGTGACCGACGCAGGGCCGCGAATAATTCCGCGGCCCCCCGCTGTGCGGCCCCTAGTGGAGGAACGATCATGACCGCCGTGCGCGACCGGCTGCCCGAGGGGCGTTACGGACGCGCGGACGCGGCCCGTACCGAGCGGCGGCTGAAGGCGCTGGGTGCGGTGCTCGGCGCCGTGCTGCTCGCGGTCGTGGGCTGGTCGGCGTGGTGGTACCTGTCCACCAATGACGTCAGCGGGCAGGTCGTGACGTTCACGGTCGTCTCGGACTCCGAAGTGCAGGCCCATCTGGAGGTCCACAAACCCGTGGGCACCACGGCCGTGTGCACGCTGCGCTCGCAAGCGCCGGACCAGTCCGAGGTGGGCCGCAAGGACGTGACGCTCGCGCAGCACGCGTCAGTGGTGGACACCATGGTGACGATCCGCACCACAGCCCGCGGAACCACCGCGGAGCTCCTCGGCTGTCAACGCGCTGACCAGCACTGACACCCTTCGGGTCGGCCGCAGGGCGAAACGGATTTAACACTTCCCTTCTCCCGCCCGCTCGCGGGAATTGTTACGCTCGTGGTTTCGCCCGCCCGAGGTGGCGCACGCTTGTCGGGAGGGCGTTCAGTGCATCTGGATGCGTCCGACCGACGGAGCACGAGCACGAGCACGGCAACAGAGCACTACCAAGCAAGAAGCTACAAAGCCGAGTACCGACGAGGAGCACCTGTGACCCAGACCAGCGACAACGTCACCTGGCTGACCCAGGAGGCGTACGACCAGCTCAAGGCCGAGCTGGAGCACCTGTCGGGTCCCGCACGCGCCGAGATCGTGGCCAAGATCGAAGAGGCCCGCCAGGAGGGCGACCTCAAGGAGAACGCCGGCTACCACGCGGCGCGCGAGGACCAGGGCAAGCTGGAGCTGCGGATCCGCCAGCTGACCCAGTTGCTCCAGAACGCCAAGGTCGGCGAGGCGCCCGCGGACAACGGCATCGTCGCGCCCGGCATGGTGGTCACAATCGCCTTCGACGGCGACCCCGACGACACCCTGACCTTCCTGCTGGGCTCGCGCGAGTATGTCTCCTCGACGATCGAGACGTACTCCCCGCAGTCCCCGCTGGGCTCCGGAGTCAACGGCAAGAAGGTCGGCCAGGACGCCACCTACGAGCTGCCCAACGGCAAGGCGGCGTCGGTGAAGATCCTCGACGCCAAGCCGTTCCAGGGTTGAGCCGCAGCGTCGGCCGGAAGGCTCACGCGCCGAGGCCCCCGTACCGTCCGCGGTACGGGGGCCTCGCGCATCGCCCGGCGTCTGGGCGCCGGTCCGCCGGGCTCAGGCCGTCGCCGAGCGGTACCTGCGCACCGCCAGCGTGCGGAAGACGAGCAGGATCAGCAGCGACCACAGCAGTGAGGCCCAGACCGGGTGCTCCATGGGCCAGGCGTGGGAGGTCACTCCCTGCGGGTTGCCGAACAGCTGACGGCAGGCCTGCACGGTGGCGCTGAACGGGTTCCAGTCGGCCACGGTCCGCAGGAACGCCGGCATGCCGCTGGTCGGTACGAACGCGTTGGAGATGAACGTCAGCGGGAACAGCCAGATCAGGCCGCCGGACGTGGCCGCCTCCGGCGTGCGCACCAGCAGGCCGATGAGCGCGCCGATCCAGGAGAAGGCGTAGCCGAGCAGGAGCAGCAGTCCGAACGCGGCGAGGGCCTTCGGGAAGCCGTCGTGGATCCGCCAACCGACGATCAGCGCGACGACGGAGAGCACGAGCATGGTCAGCGCGGTCTGCACCAGGTCGGCGAGAGTGCGGCCGGTGAGCACCGCGCCGCGGGTCATCGGCAGCGACCGGAACCGGTCGATCAGGCCCTTGTGCATGTCGTCGGCGATGCCGGCGCCCGCGCCTGCCGTGGCGAAGGTGACGGTCTGCGCGAAGATCCCGGCCATCAGGTAATTACGGTAGACGACGGGGTCGTTGCCGTGCTGGCCGGGCACGGGGATGGCGCCGCCGAAGACATAGGAGAACAGCACCACGAACATGATCGGCTGGATGAGGCCGAAGATGACGACCTCGGGGATGCGCAGCATCCGGATCAGGTTGCGCTTGGCGACGACGAGCGAGTCGCGCACCGCCTGGACCGGGCCGCCGCCCGGACGCGGGGCGAGCGCTCCTCCCGCGGTTTCAGCGGTTTCGGCTATGGCGGTCACTTGGCTGCCTCCTCGGCCTGCTGCTGTTCTGCTGCTTCGTTTGCGGGTGCTTCTGCGACGTGGCCGGTGAGCGAGAGGAACACGTCGTCCAGGGTCGGGCGGCGCAGCCCGATGTCGTCTATCTCGATGCCGCGGGTGTCGAGTTCGCGGATGATCTCGGCGAGCAGCTTCGCGCCGCCGGTGACCGGGACGGTGATGCGCCGGGTGTGCTCCTCCACGGTCGGCGCGCCCTTGCTGAAGCCGGCGAGTGCCGCGGTGGCCGTGGCCAGCAGCTCGCGCTCGTGCACGACGACCTCGACGCGCTCGCCGCCGGTCCTCGCCTTGAGCTCGTCGGAGGTGCCGCGCGCGATGACATGGCCGTGGTCGATGACGCAGATGTCATGGGCGAGGTGATCGGCCTCCTCCAGGTACTGCGTGGTGAGCAGCAGCGTCGTGCCGCCGGCCACCAGCTCCTGGATGACCTCCCACAGCTGCTGGCGGTTGCGCGGGTCGAGGCCGGTGGTCGGCTCGTCCATGAACATCACGGGCGGGCTGACGACGAGGGCCGCGGCGAGGTCGAGGCGGCGCCGCATGCCTCCGGAGAAGGTCTTGGCCGGCCGGTCGGCTGCTTCGGCGAGGTTGAACCGTTCCAGCAGCTCAGCGGCGCGAGCCTTGGCCGCGCGTGCCGTCATCTGGTAGAGCCTGCCGACCATCTGCAGGTTCTCACGGCCGGTGAGGTATTCGTCGACGGCGGCGAACTGGCCGGAAAGACCGATCGAACGCCGCACTTCGTTGGGGTGTTTGAGGACGTCGATCCCCGCTACGACGGCCTTGCCGCTGTCAGGCTTGAGGAGGGTGGTCAGGACGCGTACCGCGGTGGTCTTCCCGGCACCGTTCGGGCCCAGCAGGCCGAGCACGGTGCCTTCGGGGACATCGAGGTCGACGCCGTCTAGAGCCCGTACGTCGCCGAAGGTCTTCACCAGGCCTTCGGCATGGATGGCGCCTGGCATGTGGGTTCTCCCGAGGTGTGGGTTGCGTGATCAGAAAGCGCGCGATCGAGGGTTCGGCGGTGGAGCGACGCCATGGAACACATGGCACCCATGAGACGATGCCGATACATCGCGACTACCGAAGGATGCGATATATCGCGTCTCCCGTCAAGCGGTTTTTCATATGTGCGCGACGGCCCAGCGGCCACCTCAGTCGATGACGGCGTACCCCGCGTCGCTGAGCGCCCGGCGCACCTGCGCACAGTGCTCCGGCCCCTTGGTCTCCAGGTGCAGCTCCACCTCCGCCTCCGTGAGCCCGAGGCGCGGTTCGGTCCGCACATGGCTCACGTCGAGCACGTTAGCGTCCACCTCTGACAACACCCCCAGGAGCAGCGCCAGCGCCCCGGGCCTGTCCACAAGACGCAACCGGAGCGACAGATAACGCCCGGCCGCCGCCATGCCATGGGTGAGGATGCGCTGCATCAGCAGCGGATCCACGTTGCCGCCGGAGAGCACCGCCACCACCGGGCCCTCGAACCCCTCCGGATCGGAGAGCAGGGCCGCCACCGGGCTCGCCCCGGCCGGCTCGACGACCATCTTCGCCCGCTCCAGGCAGAGCAGCAGCGCACTGGCCAGCGCGTCCTCCGACACCGTACGGACCTCGTCGACCAGGCCGCTGACGATATCGAACGGCACGTCGCCCGGGCGGCCCACCTTGATCCCGTCGGCCATCGTCGCCGGCGCATCGATGGAGACCGGACGCCCGGCTGCGAGCGACGGCGGATACGCGGCAGCGCCCTCCGCCTGCACCCCCACGATCCGCACGTCGGGACGGAGCGCCTTGACCGCGACCGCGATCCCGGCCGCGAGACCGCCGCCGCCGATCCCGACCACGATCGTGCGCACCTCGGGACACTGCTCCAGGATCTCCAGGCCGACCGTGCCCTGACCAGCCACCACGTCCGGGTGGTCGAACGGGTGAATGAAGACGGCGCCCGTGGAGCGCGCGTACTCCTGGGCGGCGCGCAGCGTCTCGTCTACCACCTGCCCGTGCAACCGCACCTCCGCCCCGTACTCACGCGTCGCCGCGACCTTCGGCAGCGGAGCGCCCACCGGCATGAACACCGTGGCCCGCACCCCGAGCAACGAGGCGGCGAGCGCGACACCCTGCGCGTGGTTCCCGGCGCTCGCCGCCACCACGCCCGCCGCCCGCTCCCCGTCGCTGAGCCCGGCGATCCGCACATACGCGCCGCGCAGCTTGAACGAGCCCGTGCGCTGCAGGTTCTCGCACTTGAGATGGACCGGGGCGCCGACCAGCGAGGACAGATGACGACTGCCCTCCAGCACGGTCATCCGCGCCACACCGGAGAGCGTCTTCTGGGCAGTGCGCACATCGTCGAGGCCGACGGCCACGGGATTGACGTCCATGCGCCCAGTCTGGCAGTGCAGGGCGGGTTCGGGCCGGGAGGACCGAATCGCGGAATTCCGGCGCCGCACGGATTGCGCTGCGCAGATTCGAGGTACAGCGCGGGTTTGGGCCGGGAGGGTACAGGGAAGCGCTTGGCCGCGTACCCTTCCGACATGCCGACCTCTGTTGACGTCACATCCTCTGCACTCTACGAGCGCCTCCAGCACGAGGTCGCGCTCTTCGCCCGGCGCGCGGAGCAGACCCGGCTCGGCGGCGTGGGCAAGGCCCGCAACTCCATGGACCGTGCGGCCTACCTCCTGCTCAACCGGCTCGACCGGGAAGGCCCGATGGGCGTCAAGGCGCTGGCCGAAGGCATGGGCATCGACTCCTCCACGGTGACCCGCCAGGTCGCGCCGCTCGTCGAGTCCGGGCTGGTGAAGCGGACCTCGCACCCCGAGGACGGACGCGCCGTCGTGCTCGCCCTCTCCCCGCGCGGCCGCTCGCGCCTGGAGGAGGTACGGGCATCGCGCTGCCAGCTGATGGCCGTCGTCACCGCCGACTGGACGCAGGACGAACGCGAGTCGTTCTGCTCGCTGCTCGCCCGCTTCAACGCGGCCCTTTCCGACTATCACGCGGCGGCGGGAGGCGCGGAGCCGGCGTAACCGCCGTACCGGGTCGTAACGCAGGTTCGTGACGAACCGTGTATTGACCTGTTGCTGTCCGGTACAGGTCAATAGCGTCGTGGAAGCGGTCGGAGCGCGGCGAGCACACCGCGCGGTGCGCGAGCGCCGCCGGGCGTGCGAGTTCGAGGCGTTCACCGCCGGCGCGGCCGGCCGTCTGCTGCACGTCGCCACCCTGCTCGCCGGCGACCCCGCCGAAGGCGAACGCCTGCTGGTGACGGCGCTCGCCCGGACCTACGCGGACTGGTTCAGGCTGCGCGGCGAGGACCCGTACGCCCGCACCAGCCAGGAGCTCGCGGCGGCCTTCTCCCGCCGCGCCTGGCACTACCGCCGCCCCCGCGGCGGACTGCTCGACCGCCTCCCGCCGCGGGAACGCCTCGTCCTCGTCCTGCGGATGTACGAGGGCGTCGCAGAGGAGCAGGCCGCCGCGCAGCTCGGCCTTCCCACGGAGCGGCTGCGGGCCCTGTGCATGCACGCCGTCGCCACGATGCGCAGCACCCCGGGATCAACGGGCTCGGGCAGCGCCGGAGGCGCCAGGTGACCACCCCAGGGCGGGGGTCGTTCCGCCGGACACCGGGCCGCAAGGTGGACGAGGTCCGGCGAATGCTGGACGCACCGCACCCGCCCGCGCCGCCCGACCTCGCGGAACGGGCGATGGAGCGGGGCAAGCGGCTGCTGCGACGCCGACGGCTGCTGCACGCCGCCCTGTGGACGCTGCTCGGCGTCGCCGCGGCGGCAGGCACGGTGCTCGCCGTCCATTACTGGCCGCAGCCGACCGTCATCGCACCGCCGATGCGCGGCTGGTGATCGGGCGCAGTGATCGGCGATCAGCCCTCCGCCGTCAGCCGAGCGCCTGGGAGAGATCCGCCAGCAGGTCGTCCACGGACTCGATGCCCACCGAAAGACGCACCAGATCCGACGGCACTTCGAGCGCCGAGCCCGCCGCCGACGCATGCGTCATCCGCCCCGGGTGCTCGATCAGCGACTCCACACCGCCCAGCGACTCACCGAGCGTGAACAGCTCCGCCCGGTTGCACACCTCGACCGCCGCCTCCTCGCCCCCGGCGACCCGGAACGACACCATGCCGCCGAACGCCCTCATCTGCTTGGCGGCGGTCTCGTGCCCGGGGTGCGAGGGCAGCCCGGGGTAAAGCACCTGCGTCACCTTCGGGTGGCTCGCCAGCATCTCGGCCACGCGCGCCGCGTTGGCGCAATGCCGGTCCATGCGGACCGCGAGCGTCTTGATACCGCGCATCACCAGCCACGCGTCGAACGGCCCGGCGACGGCGCCCATCGCGTTCTGGTGGTACGCGAACTGCTCGCCGAGCTCGGCGTCGGCGGTGACCAGCGCACCGCCGACGACGTCCGAGTGCCCGCCCATGTACTTGGTGGTGGAGTGCACGACGACATCGGCACCGAGGGCGAGCGGCTGCTGCAGATAGGGGCTGGCGAAGGTGTTGTCGACGACGAGCCGGGCACCGGCCCCGCGGGCGATCGCGGCGACCGCCGCGATGTCGGTGATGCCGAGCAGCGGATTGCTCGGCGTCTCCACCCAGACGACCTTGGTGTTGGGCCGCAGCCCGGCCCGTACCGCCGCCGGATCGGAGGTGTCCGCGACGGACCACTGCACGCCCCACGCCTCGACCACCTTGGAGAACAGCCGGAAGGTACCTCCATAGGCGTCGTTGGGAATCACCACGTGGTCACCGGGCGCAAGGACCGTCCGCAGCAGGCAGTCCTCGGCCGCGAGGCCCGACGCGAACGCCAGCCCGCGGCGGCCGCCTTCGAGGGCGGCCAGGTTCTCCTCGAGCGCGGTACGGGTCGGGTTCGCCGATCGGCTGTACTCGTAGCCGCCGCGCAGGCCGCCCACGCCGTCCTGTTTGTAAGTGGAGACCTGGTAGATAGGCGTGACGACGGCGCCGGTCGCCGCGTCCGCCTCCTGTCCCGCGTGGATGGCGAGGGTCTCGAAGCTCTGGTGCTTGTCGGTCATGGAGCGAGCGTAATGCGCCACCGGCACATGGCCGGAACGGAATCCTGCACCGCCCCGATACGTTCTGATGAACGACCGCCGCCGCACGGCCCCTCGCCGCCCAAGGAGACGCCGCCGATGTTCCTCAGCCGCCACCAGACCCAGCTCCCCACCCCCGAGCAGGCCCTCCTCGGCCGCGACGAGCCCGCATTCACCATCACCGACCGCCACACCGTGCTCGGCCACCCACTGCTCCCCCCTTACCCCGCGGACCTGCAGATCGCGGACTTCGGACTGGGCTGCTTCTGGGGCGCCGAGCGCCGTTTCTGGCAGACGCCCGGCGTCTGGACCACCCTCGTCGGCTACCAGGGCGGTCACACCCCCCACCCCACCTACGAGGAGGTGTGCAGCGGCCTGACCGGACACACCGAGGCCGTCCGCGTCGTCTTCGACCCGGCGCTCGTCTCGTACGACCAGCTGCTGAAGCTCTTCTGGGAGTCCCACGACCCGACCCAGGGCTTCCGTCAGGGCAACGACACGGGCACGCAGTACCGCTCCGCGATCTACACCCACTCCGACGCCCAGCAGCGCCAGGCCGAATCCTCCCGCGACGCCTACCAGCCCGTCCTCACCAAGGCCGGCTACGGCCCGATCACGACGGAGATCCTGCCCGCGGGCACGTTCTATGTGGCCGAGGACTATCACCAGCAGTACCTGGACAAAAACCCGGCGGGCTACTGCGGGATCGGCGGCACGGGCCAGTCGTGCCCGATCGGCGTGGCTCCGATGGATGGCTGGCAATCCTGAGTGCATGCCCCCGCCGCGCTGCCCGCTTGTCACAGCCCTGCGCCATCAGTTGCGGCGCGCGCCGGCGCGCGTGCAGTGGGATCCTGAGCGCGATCTCCACCTGCGTGCCCTCCCCTACCGCTCGCTGCAACTCGGGCTGTCGGGCGCGGCCGTGTGCCGTTACGCAGACGAGTGGGCGCTCGGCATCAGCGACGTGACCCCGCTCGCACAACAGATCCACGCGCTCGTACGCGACGGCGACCTGGACTTCTCGCGTCACCTAGGGGTCGCCCGTACGTCCCGGTGATGACGGCAGCCCTGTGATGACTACCGGGGTTTGACCTCACAACCCGCGCACAGGTTGATCCGGCGGGGCGTCCCGTCTCCTAGCGTCGTGGTCGGTGGGAACCGGAGACCAAGAGACCAGAGAACAGGTAGGCACAGGTACGCATGGTGCACAGCATGGCGTTGGCGTCAGCCCCCGAATACCAGGGCGCCCTGGGGTCGGCTCTGTCCGTGAACTCGTCGTACGACGAAGTGCTGGCGAAGGCCACCGAGCAGCAGCAGCGGTCGCTGCTCGAATACGCGCGGGCCGGCTTGGCGATTGCCGAGGCCAACCGGCGTCTGGGGCGGGTGGAGGCGGCCGAGCGCGCCTGGCGGGAGAGTTACCGCGCGGCGCGCCGGGCCGGTGACAGCGGGGCGATGGCCTGGGCATTGTGGAGCGGCGGCACGCTGGCCCGGCAGTGCGGCCGGCTCGCGCTCGCCCGCCGCTGGCTCTCGGCCGCCGCCGCGCTGGCCGAGCGCGGCGGCGACCGTGTCGCCCGCGGATACGCGCTGGCCGGGCTCGCGGAGACGGGTCGCATCCAGGGCGACTACGCGGCCGTCACCGAGTTGCACGAGCAACTCCTCGCCGAAGCACGCAAGTACGGCGAGGCACGGCACATCGTGTGGGCGCTGGAGGGCATCGCGCAAATGCATCGCAACACGGGCGCGTACGACACCGCCCTGGCCATGTTCGAGGAGGCGGCCGAGATCGCGAGGAATGCGGACGATGCGCGCGGCCATGCGTGGGCGCTGCGCGGCGTGGCCGACGTGGTGTCGGTGCGGGGCGGGACGCGGCAGGCCCTGGTCCTGCTGTCCGAGGCGGAGGCCGTCTGCCGGTCGATGCGCCTGGACAGCGCGCTCGCCTACAACCACAAGATGCAGGGCAATGTGCTGTTCAGGGCCGGCCGGTACGAGGAGGCCGAGGAGGCCTACGCGGGCGCGTTGGAGGAGTTCCGGGCGATCCGCGAACCGCGTGGCGAGGCACTGTCCCGGCTCGGGCTCGTCAAGTCCCGCTCCCGGATGGGGGCTCCGGATGCGCAGATCGGGGCGGAGCTGGACGAGTTGGAGGCGACGTTCGAACGGATCGGGCTGCATCACGCCCGGGAGATGGTCATCGCCTTCCGGGACGGGATGGCACCCTGATCCGGCTTCGGCCATCTGTCGGCCATCTGTCGGGCAACGGCACCGCGAGGTACCGTCGGTGGTATCGCCGAGATATCGAGATACCGCGAGGTGCGCCGATGCCGGACCCGGACGTGGACCCGGACCTGGACGTGGAAAAGTCGCCCGCCGAGCTGCTGCTTCAGGCCGTTGACACTCTTCCGAAGGCGGAACGCGATCGTGTCCTGGTCTGGCTCATCGACCCGACGCCCAACTCGGGACAGGCGGCGTGGGCACAGCGTTCGTATGCACAAGGGATCGCCAGCCGGGTCCCGGAGCTGTCGCCGCAGATGGGCGAGGCGCTCCGCCGACGTTTCTCCGCGGCGCGCGGTGATGAACTGCAGGCGGTGCCGGTGCGGCTGACGGCGGACCAGCTCGCGACGCTGCGCCAGTGGTCCCAGGAGCATCAGTTCTCCATGGCCACCGTCATCCGCGGTCTGGTCGGACGCTTCTTGGAGGAGCAGGGCGCGGCGGCCCCGTCCGAAGCCTCCGAGCCCTTGTAGCCTCGGGTGTCTGCCGAGCCCGGCGCCGGCGGCCGGCGCCGGGCTCTCACGCGGCACGCGTCACGGCGTGTAGCACTGGTTGGTGGAGGTGTCGAAGATGGGCGTGGTGTCGACCGCCTCATCGGAGGGCGGGTCGACGAGGACGGGCACCTGGCCGCTCTGGGTGAGGCTGTCCTCACAGCTCAGGATGGCCTGGTTCTCGGAGTCCCCGGCCCACAGGTCGATGTGACGGTAGTTCGGGCCGCCGTCCGGTCCCTGCCCGGTCCAGTCCTGGTCGCACTCGGTGCAGTCGTCCTCCATGATGAAGTACTTCTTCAGGTACGGGTAGTAGACCTTGGTGCCTACCGGCAGCTCGTCCTTGTCCGTCGCGAAGGTGACGGGGTCGTCGTACGTACCGGTGCCGCCGGCCTGGCTGTGGATGACCGGGTACGCGATGTCGGTGGATCCGGGCGGGGTGTTGTCGAGCGCCCCGTAGAGCGTCACATACATGTCGTACGTGGTCGAGGCGGGCCTGGCCGATGACGCTGCCGCGGAGTGCGCGGGCGCGGCGTCGGCGACGGCTTGGCTGATGCCCAGTGCGAGTACGGACCCCACGGCGAGGCCGATGACACGGGAACGGCGCATCATCCTTCCCCTTCCTGCAGCCGTTAGGAAACTTTCCTAACGTGATGCTGATGCAAGCTAGCGGTGGGCGCCCCGCACCGGGAAGGGGTCCGGGCACAGATTTTTGAGTCATTCATGACATGAAATCGGCCATGGGATGCCGTCGCAGCGCCCATACTTGGCGCCGACATGGCTACAGATGCAGATACCGAACACACGCAGGTCGTCGTCATCGGCGCCGGTCCCGCCGGGCTCACACTCGCCAATCTGCTGCGACAGCGCGGCATCGGCTGTCTCCTCCTGGAGGAACAGAGCCGGGAGTTCATCGAGCAGCGGCCGCGCGCCGGGTTCATGGAGGAGTGGGCCGTACGCGCGCTGGAACGGCACGGGCTCGCCGAGCGGCTGCTCGACAACGCGCAGCGGCACGCGGCGTTCGAGATCCGGTTCGACGGGGAGCGTCACATCCTGTCGTATGCCGAGCTCACCGGGCACCACCACTTCGTCTATCCGCAGCCGCTGCTGGTGGCCGATCTGACCGCGGCCTACGTCGACGGCGCCGGCGGCGACGCCCGCTTCGGCGCACGGGATGTTGCCCTGCACGACCTGGAGTCCGACCGCCCCGCCGTCACGTACACCGACGGCCGGTCCGGGCGCGCGCACCGCATCACGTGCGACGCCGTCGCCGGTTGCGACGGGGCCCGCGGCGTCTCACGCGCCTTCCTGCCCGCCGGGGTCGCCCGGCACGACTACGGGATCGGCTGGCTCGCCCTGCTCGCCGAGGCGCCGCCCTCCGCCGACGGGGTCGTCTTCGGCATCCATCCACGCGGTCTCGCCGCGCACATGGCGCGCAGCCCGCACGTCACCCGCTTCTATCTGCAGTGCCCGGCCGGGGACGACGTCGCCAACTGGAGTGACGAGCGCGTGTGGAAGGAGTTGCATGCGCGCCTCACCGTGCCGGGCGGGACGATCACCGAGGGGCCACTGATCGAGAAGCAGGTCCTCGACATGCACAACTACGTCGTGGACCGGATGTCGCACGGACGGCTTCACCTCGCCGGCGATGCAGCGCACGTGGTCGCGCCGATCGGCGCGAAGGGCATGAACCTGGCGATCCACGATGCGCTACTGCTCGCCGACGCGCTTACCGCGCAGCTGCGGGACGGCGACGGCACCGCGCTCGCCGGGTACTCGGAGGCGGCGTTGCGGCGGGTGTGGCAGTACCAGGAGTTCTCGCAGTGGTTCGCGGAGATACTGCACGGCCCCGCCGCCGAGCCGTTCCGGGCACGGATGGCGCAGGCGCGGTTGCGGCGGCTGTTCGGGTCGCGGGCCGCCGCCACCGCGTTCTGCGAGCTCTACATCGGCAAGGACGCCGACTGGTGAGCCCGTACGCCGTCGAGGCCGGGGGCGATGCCGGGTGGGACGGATTCAAGGGTGGCCAGGATCGCCTGCGCGAGGGCGTACGCGGATTCCGCACCGAGCTCCACGGCCACCCTGGCGGACGGGCCCTGGGCGGGGTTGAGGAAGTCGATGTTGAGGGTGTGCTCGGCGAGGGCGTGCTGCGGGTGATCGAAGTAGACGCTGGCGTCGGTGACGCGGAACCAGCCCGCCGCTCCCTTGCCGCTGCCGTCGACCGCGACCTTGTTGGTGATGTACGTGCACATGGCTGAACTGACTCCCTTTCAGGAACCGAGGGTGCGGCCGAAGAAGTCCCAGATGGCCTGCCAGCCGTCGGCGGCAGCCTGCGGACGGTAGCTGGGCCGGTCGGTGGCGAAGAACGCATGCCCGGCGCCCTCGTAGGTGTGGAACTCGTACGGCTTGCCGAGCCGCGCGAGTTCGGCCTCGATCTCGGCCGTCTCGGCGGGTGACGGGTGCGCGTCCTCGGCGCCGAAGAGGCCGAGCAGCGGGCAGGACAGATCCTTGGCAAGGCCGATGATCGGCTCGACCTGGAGCGGGAACCCCTCCGGGGGCTTGCCGGCGACGAAGGCGCCGTAGCAGTCGACGGCGGCGTCGAGCGGCAGCTTGCAGGCGGCGAGGAACGCCTGGCGCCCGCCGGAGCAGTAACCGATCACGCCCACCTTGCCGTTGGAGGAGGTAAGCGAACGCAGCGCGGCGGCCGCGCCCGCCACATCGCCGACGAGCTGCTCGTCGGGCACGCCGCCCGCGGCGCGGGCAGCCGCCGCCGCGTCGTCGGGGGAGGCGCCGGGGGCAAAGCGGTAGTGAAGGTCGGGGCAGATGGCGGCGTAGCCGCGAGCGGCGAAGGAGCGGGTGATCTCCTTCGTCGCCTCGTCATAGCCTGGCATGTGGTGGATCACCACGACACCGCCGTGCGGTCCCGGGTTGAGGGGGCGGGCGAGGTAGGCGTCGATCTCGTCGCCGCCGTGGCCGGTGATCCTGACGGTCTCGGCCATCATTGCGTCGTACATGGGCTCGTCTCGTCTCTCGTGTCCGTGCGTCGTCGCGTTCTCGCGTTCCGTGTTCTCGCGTTCTCGCGTTCTCGCGTTCTCGCGTTCTCGCGTACTCGCGTACTCGATCAGTTCTCAGTTGTACGCCATCACATGGCTGCGCCCGGGCAGCCGGTGAGGGATGCCCGGGCGCAGAGGACAGTGTGTGCACACTCCGTCAGCCGGCTGCAGTGCGGTCGTTGATGGTGACCCGGCCCTTCTTGATCGTGGCGACACGGGGTGCACGGCGGGCGATCGCCGAGTCGTGGGTGACCATGATGAACGTCAGCCCGTACTCCCGCCACAACCCTTCCAGGAGGCTCATGATCTCGTCACGGGTGTCCTCGTCCAGGTTGCCGGTCGGCTCGTCCGCCAGCAGCACCTTCGGCTTCTTCACCAGCGCGCGGGCGATGGCCACGCGCTGCTGCTGACCGCCGGACAGCTCGCCGGGCAGGTGACCGAGCCGCTCACCGAGCCCGACCGACTCCAGCGCTTCCGCGGCGCGGGCCCGCCGCTCGGTGGTCTTGATGCCGAGTGGGACGAGGGCGGCCTCGACGTTCTCCTGGGCGGTCAGGGTGGGGATGAGATTGAAGCTTTGGAAGACGAAGCCGATGTTGGCGCTGCGCACCTGCGTCAGCTTGGCCTCGCTCAGGCGGGCCATATCGGTGCCGTCCAGCTCCACGCTGCCCTCACTGGGACGGTCCAGACCACCGAGCATCTGCAGCAGGGTGGACTTGCCGCCGCCGGTGGGTCCTTGGATGACGAGCTGGTCGCCGTCCTCGATGACGAGATCGACGCTCTTGAGCGCTTCGATGGTCTCGCGTCCGCGCTGATAGCGCTTGGTGACGCCGCTGAGCTGGTACATGGTGACTCCTGGATGGGGAATGGGGTGGGCGTTCCGGTGCTGGCCGGGAGTTATTCGACCCGGCGCAGGGCGTCAGCCGGCCGCAACCGCGAAGCACGCCAGCCACCGAACCCACCCGCGATCAGACCCCCCGCAATCGCCAGCGCGACGGCGAGGACGATCGTCGACACACTCACCGGAGCCGTCAGCGCGATGTGCAGCGACTTGCCGGCCGCCCGGCGGACGACGCCGCCGCCACCGCCGAGGCCACCACCACCGCCGCCGCCGCCGAAGGGGTTGCCACCTCCACCGCCGCCGCCGAGCTGAGCGGTCAGGTTCGGGCTGATCGCGGTGATGAGGTACGCGGCGCCGAGGCCGATGCCGATGCCGAGCACGCCACCGATCAGGCCGTTGACCAGCGCTTCACCCACCACTTGGCCGGTGACGCGACGGCTCTTCCACCCCAGCGCCTTCAGCGTGCCGAACTCCCGCACACGGCGGCTGACCGCGGAGGAGGTCAGGAGCCCCGCCACCAGGAACGCGGCGATCAGCACCACGATCGACAGCCACTTGCCCACCGTCGAGGCGAGGCTGGAGGCGGTCGACAGCGAACCGCCCACCGTCGATGCCAGATCCTGCGACGTGGTCACCGTCGTACCTGAGATGTTCTTCTGAACCTCGGACTTGACGTTGCCGATCAGCTGCGAGTTGGTGGCCTTGACATAGACCGTGGTGATCTCGTTCTTGGTGTTCGCCAGCGTCTGCGCCTGCTGCAGCGGCACATAGACGTTGGCCGCCGCGTCACCGCTGTCCGCGGTGGCGATACCGATGACCTTGTAGTTCTTGCCGCTGATCGTGAAGGTGGAGCCCACGGAGAGCTTCTTCTGCGACGCGTAGTTGCTGTCGACGACCACGACCTGCTGGCTGGCGTCGGAGGAGGTGAAGTTCCTACCGCTGGTGATCTTCGACGCGGTCAGCGGGCCGATGTCCATCTTCGAGGTGTCGACGCCGTACAGGGTGTAGTTGTCGACGTTGAAGTTGGCGCCGCCGCCCTTGATGAACTGGCGGTAGTAGCCACGGCCGCCACCGCCACCGCCTCCGCCACCCCCGAGGGCACCGGCGCCACCGCCACCGCCACCGCTGCCGTCCGGCTGCTGGGCGATCTGGCCCTGGCTGAACTGGCCGTTGATCTTGACGACCCGCAGGCTGAGCCCGCCGACCGCCTCGGCGACGCCGCTTTGCCCCTGCACCTTGGAGACGACGGAGTCATCCAACGTCTGGAAGCCCTGCGGCATGATCCTGTCGTCGCTCTGCGACGAGGAACCACTGCTCGCGTTGAACTTGAACGAGGGCGGACCGCTGGCGCCGCTTCCGGTGTCCGCGGGCGGCGCCTTGGTGACGGTCATGTCGGTGCCGAGGCCGTAGAGCGACTGCAGCACCTTGCCCTGCGCCTGGCTCATGCCCGCGGAGACGGACTGGACCGTGATGACGAGGCCAATGCCGAGCGCGAGCCCCAGGGCGATGACAAGCGCCGCCTTTCTGCGGCGGCGCAGTTCGCGCCGAAGGTACGTGAAGAACATGCGATTCCTCGCCGTTGCCGCCCCGAGACGACGGGACGTGAAAGGAGTGGGGACGGAGACGGGAGGGAGAGGGGTCTCAAGGCGCTCCTCCTCCCGCCGCGGCGAAACGGTAGGAAACCCCCGTTAGTGAGGTGTGAAGCGCGGATGAGACGTGGATGAGAAACACGAACGCGCAGGCGGGGCCCGGCCTGGTGATCCACCAGGAGCCGGGCCCCGCCTGCGCGTTGAGTCCTGCGCCCGTCGTCGTACGGGCCGCGCCGTTACGGCACCGTTACTATATCGGTATCGCGCTGCCGGCGACCCATTGGTTCCACGACATGTTCCAGCCGTTGAGACCGTTGTCGGGTGCGATGGTCCTGTCGTTGGAGTTCTTGACCACGACCACGTCGCCGATCTGCGAGTTGTTGTAGAACCACGCGGCATCCGTGGCCGTGTCGCCACCGCCCTTGACGTCGCTCATGCCGATGCAGCCGTGGCTGGTGGCCACGTGGCCGAAAACCGACGTCGGCGACCAGTAGTTGCCGTGGATGAATGTGCCCGACGTGCTCAACCGCATCGCGTGCGGCACGTCCTTGATGTCGTACTCGCCCTTGCCGTCGGCGTTGGTGAAGCCGACGGTCGAGCCGTCCATGCGGGTCTTCTCGAACTTCTCCGAGATCACCATCTGCCCGTTGTACGTGGTGTGCTGAGGGCTTCCGGTCGAGACGGGGATGGTCCTGATCACCTTGCCGTCCCGGGTGACCGTCATCGTCTGGGTGGCCACGTCGACGGTGGAGACCTGAGAGCGGCCGACGGCGAAGGTGACGGTCTTGTCCTGGACGCCCGTGATGCCGTTCGCACCGCGGACATTGTCGAGGTTGAGCCTGAGGGTGACCTGGGAACCCGGCCGCCAGTAGTTCTCGGGGCGGAAGTCCAGGCGGTTGTCGCCGAACCAGTGGCCGACGACCTTCTGGCCGCTGCTCGTGCTCACCTGAATGTGCGACTGGACGGCCGCCTTGTCAGAGATCGCCTTGTCGAAATTGACCGACACCGGCATTCCGACGCCGACGGTCGAGCCGGCGTCCGGCGTGTAGTAGGCGATGAAGCTGTTGGCCGGGGAGACGGTGGTGAAGGTGGCGTTCGAGGTGGCCGGGCGGCCGGCGGAGTCCTTGGCGTCCGCGGTGATGCGGTAGGCGGTGCCGCGGTCGAGCTGCGTGTCCGGCTTCCAGCTCCTGCCGTCGGCGGAGATGGCGCCGGGTATCTGCCGGCCGCCGTCGGCCGTCGTCAGCACGACCTTGGTGAGCCTTCCACCCGCGACGGAGACCTTGGCGTCGTTGTTGATGCCGACGTTGGTCTGCTTGTCCTTCGGCGCGATGGTGATCCGGGCCCCGGAGGCGTCCTTGGCTGCCGCGGTGTCGGCCGCGGACGCCGCCGAGGCGCTGCTGGAGACGCGGGCGCCGGATCCTCCGCACGCGGTGAGCAGCAGCGCGCCGCCGAGCACGGCGGACAGGGCTGCGGCGGTGGCGTGCTTGCCACGCCGTCCGCGCCTCCCATGTCCGCCACGCCTGCTGTCCCTGCGAACGGCCGATATGCCGACGGATATACCGGTAACACGTTTCTCCGACATGTGAATGAAGAACCTCTGGCGGTATAGGCCCGTTCCATCCCGGATGCGACTGTGACAAACGCCACGGGGCCCGGAACCGCCGGTCCCGGGCCCCTCACCGCCCTACCGCCTCACCGCCTCAGCGCTCGTCGTCCTCCTCGTACAGCTCCCACTCCTCGGCATCGGGGTCGTAGTCGGTGTGCGCGCTGCTCCACGACGCCTGCACCAGCTCCACCCCCGGCACCTCGCCGACCAGGTCGAACGGGTCGACCAGATAGGCCAGGGCCTCCGCCTCGTCGCGCTGGACGGCATCGCGCGCGTGGGTGCGCTCGTCGTCCGGCATGTGCTCCTCCTCCGCGATGCGGCCCAGAGCGGCCGATCGCAGCTGACCGGTATCGGTGATCTGCACGACCAGCTCGGCCTGCAGCCGGATGAAGCGCTCCGGGCTTGCGGGGTTCTCGTCGGCCACGCCGCTCCCGCCGCCTTCGCGCGTCTGCGGATTCTCTTTCTGCGTTGCACTCATGCGACGGAGAGTAGGCGCCCGGTGCGCGCACAGTGGCCGGACACGTCCCGGACACGGCCATGCGTCACCCCCGCCCCTGGTCCTTCGGGCACGGGGGACCCGCACCTCCCTCTCATCACGACCCGGCTTCCCTGCGCTCCCCCGACTTCACTACGATCGGGGGCTCACGGTGAAGTCGCCGTATCCGCAAGGGGGTTCCATGGCCTCGCGCCGCTCGCTCACCACCACGGCCGCCGCCTCGGGCGCCCTGCTCGCCGCGATCTACTTCATGCCGTCCGCGTCCGCGACCATGGAGCGCCCCGAGCACGCGCCGGCGGCGGCCACGACCGCAGCCCCGGCCAGGACGACCGCGGGACGCAGCAGTAGCAGCCGCACCGATCTCGCGGACACCGGAAGCGTCGACACCACCCCGTACGTCGTCGGCGGCACCGCGTTCCTGGGCATGGGCGCAGCGCTGCTCATGGCGTCCCGGCGCCGCGCCCTGCCGTACATGTAGGGCACACGTAGGGCCGTGGAGGGCGGCCTACGCCAGCGGCCCGGTCACCTTCTCGGCCGCCTCCACCAGACCACCCGACCGTACGAACGCCTCGGCCGCCGCCAGATCGGGTGCGAGGAAACGGTCCGGGCCGGGCCCCGAGACGCCCGCCCCACGCGCGGCCTGGACCACGGACCGGGTGGCCGGTGCCGCCACCAGCTCGTCCCCCGTCAGCTCGCGCAGCTCGATCGCACGGGACGCGGCGACCAGCTCGACGGCGATGATCCGCGTCAGGTTGTCGATCGCGTGGCGCAGCTTGCGTGCGGCCGACCAGCCCATCGAGACGTGGTCCTCCTGCATCGCCGATGACGGGATCGAGTCGGCCGAGGCGGGCACCGCGAGCCGCTTGTTCTCGCTGACCAGCGCCGCCTGCGTGTACTGGGCGATCATCAGCCCCGAGTCGACGCCCGGGTCCCCGGCGAGGAACGGCGGCAGGCCGTGCGAACGGTTCTTGTCCAGCAGCCGGTCGGTGCGCCGCTCGGCGATGGAGCCGAGGTCGGCGGCGGCCACCGCAAGGAAGTCCAGGACGTAGGCGACGGGCGCGCCGTGGAAGTTGCCGTTGGACTCGACCCGCCCGTCCGGCAGCACGACGGGGTTGTCGACGGCGGAGGCCAGCTCGCGGTCGGCGACGAGACGGGCGTGGGCGAGGGTGTCGCGTCCGGCGCCCGCGACCTGCGGGGCGCAGCGCACGGAGTACGCGTCCTGCACCCGCGGCGCCTCGTCCTCCTGGAAGTGGCCGGTCAGGGCGGAACCGGCGAGCACCCGCAGCATGTTGTCGGCGCTCGCGGCCTGGCCCGGGTGCGGGCGGATGGCGTGCAGCTCGGGCGCGAGCACCCTGTCGGTGCCGAGCAGCCCCTCGAGCGACATAGCGGCGGTGATGTCGGCCGCGGTGAACAGCGCACCGAGGTCGGCGCAAGCCATCAGCAGCATGCCGAGCATGCCGTCGGTGCCGTTGAGCAGCGCGAGGCCTTCCTTCTCGCGCAGTTCGACCGGCTCTATGCCATGAGCGGCGAGCAGCTCGGCGGACGGCCGTACGACGCCGTCGGGGCCTTCCGCCTCCCCCTCGCCCATCAGCGTGAGCGCACAGTGGGACAGCGGCGCCAGGTCGCCCGAGCAGCCCAGGGATCCGTATTCGCGGACGACGGGTGTGATCCCGGCGTTGAGGATGCGCGCCATCGTCTCGGCGACGACGGGGCGTACGCCCGTGCGGCCGGAGGCGAGGGTCTTCAGCCGCAGGAACATCAGGGCCCGCACGACCTCGCGCTCGACGCGCGGGCCCATCCCCGCGGCGTGCGAGCGGACGATGGAACGCTGCAGCTGGGCGCGCAGCTCAGGGCCGATGTGCATCACGGCGAGCGCACCGAAACCGGTGGAGACGCCGTAAACGGGGTCGGGCTTGGCGGCGAGGGCGTCGACGATCGCGCGGGAGGTGGCGATCCCGTCCAGTGCCTCGGGTGACAGCTCGACCCGGGCGTTACCGCGGGCAACAGCGAGTACGTCGTCCGCGGTCGTCCCGGACGTCCCCAACACCACAGTGTGCATATTCATATTCACGCACCCTAAAGACTGAATCGCCAACTGTCACGGGTGGGGGTCAGGAGCCGGGACGGCGCCCGCGGAACCTGCGGCGTTCCGCGCCCGCCGCGGGCGGGGCGTCGACCAGTTCGGCAACGGCGCGGCCGGCGATCACCGGGCGCTCCGAGCGCTCGGCCTTCGCCCGGTACTGGGCGGCGTCCGCGAGCCGGAACAGGCGCCGCGCGGACTTCACCGGACCGGCCCCCGCATCCGTCGAGGCAACGCCGACCGCAACCCCGTCGCCGAGGCCGAGCCAGCGCGCCCTCTGGCACAGCTCCTCGGCCGCCCGCTCCGCGTCGGCGGCCTCGCAGCCCACCGCGAGCAGGCAGAACTCGTCGCCGCCGAGGCGCGCGGCGAGGCTGCCCGGCAGCATCGCCCCGCACAGCGAGAGCACAGAGCCGAAGCCGACGAGGAGCCGGTCGCCGACCTCGTGGCCGAGCGAGTCGTTGACGCGTTTGAGGCCGTTGAGATCACAGACGATCAGGCTCACCGCCACTCCCTGCGCGCGATGGCGCTCCAGCGCCTCGTCGAGGCGCGCGTCGACCGCGCGCCGGTTGGCGAGACCGGTCAGCGGATCGGTGAAGGCGAGCTTGCGCACCTCTTCGAGCCGCTCGGTCTGGGCGATCCCGGCGGCGATCACGGCCGCGAGCACGGTCGCGAAGTCGGCGTCGTCGCGGTCGAAGACCGGCTCCCCCAGCTTCCGCGCCACATACAACTCGCCCCACGCCCGGCCGTGCAGCACGATCGGCGCGACGACGCAGCAGCCACGCCCGCGCCGGCGCAGTGCCGCGACGCGCTGGTGCTCGTACGGGCCCGAGCCGAAACCGGCCACGGTCTCCACCCACGCGTGTGGCTCGCCCCCGCCGGCCCACTCGCCGTGTACGTACTCGACGACCTCCGGGAAATCGTGCACGGGATAGGACTCGTCCTCCGGCAGCGACTCCTCGCCCGGCGCGAGCTCGCCGTCGTTGACCAGCACGCGCAGCCGTCCGTGTTCGCGCTCCCACACCGACACGGCGGCAAATCCGGCGTCGAGCGCCTCGCGCACCCGGGCGGCCGCCGCACGGACAGCGTCCAGCGGCGTCTGCGCGGCCGCCACCGCCTGGGCGATCCCGACCACGGCCATCAGCCGCCCGTCTACGCCCGCCTCCTCACCCATCGCCGCCGCCTCTCCGTACACGTCAATGCACTCAAGGCTAAGGACATTGCGGTGCATTTCACCTCGCAGCCTCTCGCCGTTGGGCGGCATGGTGATTCGCCGGGTGCGCACGCCAACGGAGTGGCTGACGTATCGCGCCGTCTCAGAACGGGGGCCGCTTCTTCGCGTTCTTCGCGCCGAAGAGGCGAGACGAAAGCCGCACCCGGTGAATCACCATGCCGCGGCGCGAAGGCGTCCGCCGCTCCCGGCGTTACTCGCCCGGCCAGGCCGGGGTGCGCTTTTCGTTGAAGGCGGCGACGCCTTCCGCGCGGTCGCCGGAGAAGGCGGTCGTGCGCCACGCCGCGTCCTCGACCTCCAGGCCCTCACGCAGGCCGAGCCCCTGGCCGAGGCGCAGTGCGCGCTTCGCGGCGCGCAGGCCCACGGGGGAGTTCGCGGCGATGCGTTCGGCGAGGGCGAGCGCCGTCGTGCGGTCCTCGCCCTCGTCGACGAGCTGGTCGATCAGGCCGAGGGCGAGCGCCTCGGCCGCCGGGACCCGGCGGGCGGTGAAGACGAGTTCCGCCGCGCGCGCCGCGCCAACGCGGCGCGGCAGCAGTTGCGTGCCGCCGCCGCCCGGGATGACGCCGACCGACACCTCGGGGAGCCCGACGACCGCCGTGTCGTCGGCGACGATCACGTCGCAGGAGAGCGCGAGTTCGAACCCGCCGCCGAGTGCGAACCCGTGCACGGCCGCGATGGCGGGCATCGGCAGTTCGAGGACGCCGGTGTACGCGGCACGCGTGACCGGGCGCTGCCGTACCAGGTCGGCGTCGGTGAACGCGTTGCGCTCCTTCAGGTCGGCGCCGACGCAGAACGCCCGCTCATGCGATGAGGTGAGCACCACGGCGCTCACGGAACGGTCGGCGGACAGCGCCGCGCACGCGTCCGCCAGCGCACGCGCCATCTGCGTCGAGACGGCGTTCATCGCCTTCACTCGGTCGAGTACCAGCTCGGCGACGTGCTCCCCGTGCCGCCGAACGACGACCCACTCCCCGATCCTCTGCTCCGTCATCCCGCGCCGCCCTCCCGGTCAACGATCGTGCTCTGACATCAGCCTCCCCCTGCCTGCGGCGGGAGGTACCCCCTGCCGCGGCGTAGGCAGAGATCATCGCAGATCAGCCGCGGCGCGTCAGCAGCCACGGCTCGACGACGCCGAGACCGCGCACCGGGCGGCGCCACATCGGCTGGAGTGCGAAGCGGTACTTCTCGTCCTCCGACGCCTCCGCCTCCGAGAGGGGCGCGTCGCCGGACGCGCCGAGCGCCTCCGCCAGCTCCCCGTCGACGAGCACGGCGTCGCGCGGCGCTATGGAGGTGAGCCTGCTCGCCAGGTTCACCGTCGTGCCGAAGACATCGCCCATCCGGGTTGTCACCGTGCCGAAGGACATCCCGACCCGCAGCTCCGGCATCGTCTCGTCGCCGCTCATCGTCTCGATCAGCCGCAGCCCGATCTCGGCTGCGATACCCGGGTCGTCGCTGACGAAGAGCACCTCGTCACCGAGTGTCTTGATCAGCCGGCCGCCGTGCGCCGCGACGAGATCGGCGCACGTCGTCTCGAATGCCTCGACGAGCTCGCCGAGCTCCTCCTCCTCCAGCCGCCGCGTGAGCCGGGTGAAGCCGACGAGATCGGCGAAGCCGACGGCGAGCCGCCGGTTGACCGCTTCCTCGTCGTCGGCCTGCGCGACGCGGCTGGTCGCGGCGGCGAGCTGGCGCCGCCAGACATAGATGATGAACTCCTCGAGCTCCGGCAGCAGCAGCTCGATCAGCGGATACGCGACCTCGGCCCGCGTCATGCCCAACTCGGGCGGCTCGGTGAGGCCTTCGAGGAAGGAGTCGGTCTGCCAGTCGGCAAGGCGTGCCGTGGTCTGCCCGGTCGAGCGGGCGACCTGAACCGCCATGGACTCGCTCAGCAGGCCGGCCTCCACCAGGCCGGCGAGGCGGCGCAGCGCCAGGACGTCGGCCTCGGTGAGTGCCTTCGCCTGGCCGATGTCGGCGAAACCCATCGCCCGCCAGAAGCGGGACGCCAGCTCCATCGACACCCCAGCAGTGCGGGCCGCCTGGAAGGGCGTGTAGCGGCGCTCCGCGCCGAGGATCAGGTGTTCGAGGCGGAGCGCGAGGGGGTCCGCCTCGTGCTCGTTGGTGTCCCGCGCGTGCTCCTCAGCGTGTTCGTACGCATGCTCACGAGCGGCCTCGTTCGCCTCGGGCGCATCCGGCTTCTCCGGCTCGCGCGGGTGCATCCCCGCCTCCCCCACGCTCACCGTCCACCCCGCACCCGGCCGCCGCCGTTACGGTCACGGCGGCCGCCCGCGCCGGCATCGGCCGGGGAATACAGCCAGGCTCCGCGCACTGCCTTCCGAGCCCTTCCGATCGTCCGATCACGCTGGGGTTCCCGTGGCTCAGCCTCGGGGGAACGTCGGGTCAACGATACGGCAGTGTGCCGTAGCTCACGCCCCTTGGCCCAAGTCCTCTCCGAGCCAACCTGTGCGATCGCGTCGCAGCTCACCACGCCTGTCAGCGCACGTGCACCACGTCCCCTGCGCCGACCGCGACCTCGGCGCCGTCCGCCGCCAGCACCAGCCTGCCCTCGTCGTCGATGGACACCGCGTTCCCCTCCACCTCGCGCCCCCCGGGCAGCGTGGCGCGAACCGTACGGCCGAGCGTCGCGCAGCCCGCCGCGTATGTCTCGCGCAGCCCGCAGACGTGCGGGTCGCCGCCCGCGTCGCGCCACTTGACGTACCACTCGGCGATCGAGCGCAGCACCGCCCGAAGCAGCGGATCACGGTCGGTGACCGCGGCGCCGGCAAGCGCGAGCGACCCGGCATTCGGCACCGGAAGCTCGTCCTCGCGCAGCGTGACGTTGAGCCCGACGCCGACGACGATGCCCGTGGTCCCGACCCGCTCGGCAAGGATCCCGGCCGCCTTGCGCTCCTCGCCGCCCACCGTCACCAGCAGGTCATTGGGCCATTTCAGCGCCGTGTCGACGCCCGCGATCCGGGAGACCGCCGTCGCCGTCGCCACCCCTGCGAGCAGCGGCAGCCATCCCCAGCGCTCGGCCGGCACCGCCGCCGGCCGCAGCAGCACGGAGAAGAAGAGCCCCGAGCGGGCCGGTGCCGACCAGCGGCGGTCGAGGCGTCCGCGGCCCGCCGTCTGCTCCTCCGCGACGAGGACGGCGCCTTCCGCCGCGCCCGCCCTGGCGCGTTCGGCCAGGTCGACGTTGGTGGAACCGGTCTGCGTGACGACGTCGAGCGAGGTCCACAAGGGGCACCTCCCGCCGGAGGCAGGGGGAGCATCCGCCCCAGTCAGCAGCGCGCGTCGCAGCGCACCCTCGTTGAGCGGCGGGCGGTCCAGGTCCGACCAGGGCTGGGACGTCGGTTTGGAGTTCATCGATCCAGCCTATGAGCGCCCCGCGCCATGAGCGATCGAGGCGCGAGTGTGTCCAACGCCGCAGTGCCCCGCCTGGAGTGGCGCCGTTACGCTACGAAACAGCGTTACTCACGAGTCACGTCCCAGTCACGTCCGACCTCGTTCGACCCGTTCCGACCTGACGAGAGCAGGAGAGCCGCCCGACATGGCCGAGCCGGAGTACGACATCCACACCACTGCGGGCAAGCTCGCGGACCTGCGCCGCCGTATCGACGAGGCGACGCATGCGGGCTCCGCACGCGCCGTGGAGAAGCAGCACGCGAAGGGCAAGCTGACCGCGCGCGAGCGCGTCCATCTGCTGCTGGACGAGGGTTCGTTCGTCGAGCTGGACGAGTTCGCCCGGCACCGCTCCACCACCTTCGGCATGGAGCAGACCCGCCCCTACGGGGACGGTGTCGTCACCGGGTACGGCACGGTCGACGGCCGCCCGGTTGCCGTGTTCTCGCAGGACTTCACCGTCTTCGGCGGGGCACTGGGCGAGGTCTTCGGCGAGAAGATCGTCAAGGTGATGGACTTCGCCCTGAAGACCGGCTGCCCGGTCATCGGCATCAACGACTCCGGCGGTGCCCGCATCCAGGAGGGCGTGGCCTCGCTCGGCATGTACGGCGAGATCTTCCGCCGCAACACCCACGCCTCCGGCGTGATCCCGCAGATCTCGCTGATCATGGGCCCGTGCGCGGGCGGCGCGGTGTACTCCCCCGCGATCACCGACTTCGTGGTGATGGTGGATCAGACCTCGCACATGTTCATCACCGGCCCTGATGTGATCAAGACCGTCACCGGTGAGGACGTCGGTTTCGAGGAGCTCGGCGGCGCCCGCTCGCACTCCACCAAGTCGGGGAACGCGCACCACATGGCGGGCGACGAGAAGGACGCCATCGACTACGTCAAGGCGCTGCTGTCCTACCTGCCGAGCAACAACCTCGAGGAGCCGCCCGCCTACGCCGAGGAGGCGGACCTGACCGTCACCGGCGACGACCTCGAACTCGACGAGCTGATCCCCGACTCCGCGAACCAGCCGTACGACATGCACAAGGTCTTCGAGCACGTCCTCGACGATGGTGAATTCCTCGAGAGCCAGGCGATGTTCGCGCCGAACATCCTCACCGGCTTCGGACGCGTCGAGGGCCGCCCGGTCGGCATCGTCGCCAACCAGCCGATGCAGTTCGCCGGCTGTCTCGACATCGACGCCTCCGAGAAGGCGGCGCGCTTTGTGCGCACCTGCGACAGCTTCAACGTCCCGGTGCTGACCTTCGTGGACGTGCCCGGCTTCCTGCCCGGCACCGACCAGGAGTGGAACGGCATCATCCGGCGCGGTGCCAAGCTGATCTACGCCTACGCCGAGGCGACCGTCCCGCTGATCACCGTGATCACCCGCAAGGCGTACGGCGGCGCGTACGACGTCATGGGCTCCAAGCACCTCGGCGCCGATCTCAACCTCGCCTGGCCGACGGCCCAGATCGCGGTGATGGGTGCGCAGGGCGCGGTCAACATCCTGCACCGCCGTTCGCTCTCCGAGTCCGACAGTCCGGAAGAGCTGCGCGAACAGCTGCTCGCCGAGTATGAGGACACCCTGCTCAACCCGTACATCGCCGCCGAGCGCGGTTACGTCGACGCGGTGATCGCCCCGTCCGAGACCCGGACGCACATCGTCAAGGCGCTGCGGACGCTGCGGAACAAGCGCGAGAGCCTGCCGCCGAAGAAGCACGGCAACATTCCGCTGTAGGGCTGTGAAGTTGCAGAGAAGGGTGTCCGGCATGTTCAAGGTCATACGAGGGAACCCGACCCCGGAGGAGTTGGCCGCCGCGCTCGCGGTGGTTCAGGCGCGCGCGGCGGCCGGTGCGGCCGCCGCGCCCGGCGGCGGTGCCGACCGGCTCGACGAGTGGGCGGACCCGGCGCGCAACATCGCGGCGCGACGGGTGCCCAGGCCCGGGCCGAAGGCGTGGCGGAGCACGTACTGGCCGTACTGACGCCGGGCCGCGCCACCCCGCACCGCCGGACATGAGTACGCGTACTCAGGCGCGTCGTAGGGCCGAGCGCTCAGGATCGAGACCATGCTGTGGTCCGACCTCTCCGACGACGACGACGAGCAGCCTGAGGAGCTGCGACGGGCCCAGACGATGCTGCGGCGGGGCGCTCTGGTGATCGCGATCATGGCGCCGGTGATCATGCTGCTCGCCTCCTGGCGCGGCTGAGGGCCCGCGGCTGCGGCTCGATACGCTTTCCCCATGACCGTCCAGCGCACGCTCGTCCTCGCCTCCGCCTCCCCCGCCCGGCTCGGACTGCTCAGGCAGGCCGGCCTCGACCCGGAGGTCGTCGTCAGCGGGGTGGACGAGAACGGGATCAACGCGGCCACCCCCAGCGAGCTCGCCCTGCTGCTCGCCGAGGCCAAAGCGACGGCCGTCGCCGCGCAGTTGGACGGCGACGGCCCGGGGGCGCTCGTCGTCGGCTGCGACTCGGTGCTCGAACTCGACGGTCAGGCGCTGGGCAAGCCGCGTGACGCGGCCGAGGCGACGGCCCGGTGGCGGTCGATGCGCGGGCGCGCGGGCGTGCTGCGCACCGGGCACTGCGTGATCGACACAGTGAACGGGAAGCGAGCGTCGCGGACGGCGTCGACGACGGTGCGGTTCGGCACGCCGGACGACGCCGAGATCGAGGCGTATGTCGCGAGCGGCGAACCGCTGTACGTGGCGGGCGCGTTCACGCTCGACGGCCGCTCCGCACCGTTCATCGACTCCATCGAGGGAGACCACGGCAACGTCATCGGCCTGTCGCTGCCGCTGCTGCGGGAGCTGCTCGCCGAAGTCGGCGTGCGCATCACGGACTTGTGGGGCTAGCTCCGTTCGTGCTCCCGCCGTTGCGCGCATACGACAGCAGCGTCCACACCAGCAGCCCGAGGACGACCATGGCGGCGGCGAAGGCCGCCCAGCCGACGATCCCGACGACCGCGGCGCCGAGCACGCCGTGCACCACGGCGCAGACGATGAGCACGACCGATCCGAGGCGGCCCGGCGCGCGGTCGGTGGCGGCGATGCGGATCAGCAGCGCCGCGCAGACCAGGAGGAAGAGCGCGAACAGGGCGCCGGCCACGAAGGCCCCGGCCGACATCGCCTTGGGCGCGATTCCGCCGAACGACATGCTCTGCTGCTTGACGGCAAGCCCCAGCACGACGTTGACGAACGCGATGACGAGCGCCTCGACGATCAGCGCGGCCGCGCCCACCGCTGCCACCGGTCTGCTCATCCGGTCCACCTCACCCTCCACGCACCCCGGGACACAGACGCTACTAACGGGTAACGGTCACGACAAGAGTCCGTCGTGCATCACCCGTAGGGGCGCTGCGACGCGGCAAACTTTCCGTCCTCCTGTCGTGGGGATCCCACAAAGAATCCGCGTCACCGCATCGCGTTCCCCACAGCCGTCGCGTCCGTACCCCGCACCGCCCGAGTGCGGCGAAACCCCGGCGTACCGTGGAACGACAAGGCTTCAAGCATCAAGCAAGGCGGCCGTGCAACCGTGCGTGTGGGCAAGCTCACCCATAGGGGTGGGTCGGCACGACGTGTCGGCAGTCCCTAAACTCGGCTTGTTTCAAGGAGGGAGCCATCGTGCGCAAGGTGCTCATCGCCAATCGCGGCGAAATCGCCGTCCGTGTCGCCCGTGCCTGCCGGGATGCGGGGATCGCCAGCGTAGCGGTCTACGCGGAGCCGGACCGGGACGCGTTGCACGTGCGTGCCGCCGACGAGGCCTTTGCCCTGGGCGGTGACACCCCGGCCACCAGCTACCTGGACATCACCAAGGTCCTCAAGGCGGCGGCCGATTCCGGTGCAGATGCGGTGCACCCGGGCTACGGGTTCTTGTCGGAGAACGCCGAATTCGCCCAGGCCGTCATCGACGCCGGGCTGATCTGGATCGGCCCGCCGCCGCAGGCCATCCGCGGCCTGGGCGACAAGGTCGCCGCCCGCCACATCGCCCAGCGCGCCGGCGCCCCCCTGGTCGCCGGCACCCCCGACCCGGTCTCCGGAGCCGAGGAGGTCGTCGCCTTCGCCCGCGAGCACGGGCTGCCGATCGCCATCAAGGCCGCCTTCGGCGGCGGCGGCCGCGGACTGAAGGTCGCCCGCACCCTGGAGGAGATCAGCGAGCTGTACGACTCCGCGGTCCGCGAAGCAGTCGCCGCCTTCGGCCGCGGAGAATGCTTCGTCGAGCGCTACCTGGACAAGCCCCGCCACGTCGAGACGCAGTGCCTGGCCGATGCCCACGGCAACGTCGTGGTCGTCTCCACCCGCGACTGCTCCCTGCAGCGCCGCCACCAAAAGCTGGTCGAGGAAGCCCCCGCCCCCTTCCTGACCGAACAGCAGAACGCCGAGCTGTACGCCGCATCCAAGGCCATCCTCAAGGAAGCCGGATACGTCGGCGCCGGAACGTGTGAGTTCCTGGTCGGCACCGACGGCACCATCTCCTTCCTGGAGGTCAACACCCGCCTGCAGGTCGAGCACCCGGTCACCGAAGAGGTCACCGGCATCGACCTGGTACGCGAGCAGTTCCGCATCGCCGACGGCGAAGAACTCGGCTACACCGACCCGCCGCTGCGCGGCCACTCCTTCGAGTTCCGCATCAACGGCGAAGACCCGGGCCGGAACTTCCTGCCCGCCCCGGGCACCGTCACCACCTTCGACCCCCCGGCCGGGCCCGGCGTCCGGCTGGACGCGGGCGTGCAGGCCGGCAGCGTGATCGGCCCGGCCTGGGACTCCCTGCTCGCCAAGCTGATCGTCACCGGCGCCACCCGCCGCCAAGCCCTTGAGCGGGCCCGGCGCGCGCTGGCGGAGTTCACCGTGGAGGGCATGGCCACCGCCATTCCCTTCCACCGCGCCGTCGTCAGCGACCCCGCCTTCGCCCCCGCCGGCGACGAGCCCTTTGCGGTCCACACCCGCTGGATCGAGACCGAGTTCGTCAACACCATCCCGGCCTTCGCCGGTGCCCCGGCCGAGACCGAAGAGGCCGAGGAAGCCGGCAGGGAGACGGTGGTCGTCGAGGTCGGCGGCAAGCGGCTCGAGGTCTCCTTGCCCGCATCGCTGGGCATGCAGATCGCCCGCACCGCCGCGGCCGGCGGAGCCCGCCCCAAACGCCGCGCCGCAGCGAAGAAGTCCGGCCCCGCCGCCTCCGGCGACACCCTCGCCTCCCCCATGCAAGGCACCATCGTCAAGGTCGCCGTCGAAGAAGGCCAGCACGTCAACGAAGGCGACCTCGTCGTCGTCCTCGAAGCGATGAAGATGGAACAACCCATCAACGCCCACCGCTCCGGCACCATCAAGGGCCTGACCGCCGAAGTCGGCTCCTCCGTCTCCTCCGGCGCCCCCATCTGCGACATCAAGGACTGACGCAGCGCTCGATACAGCCAGTCCCCGGCCGGTCCACCGGCCGGGGACTGCTGCTTGCGGACTGCTGCTTGCGGACTGCTGCTTGCGGACTGCTGCTTG
>NZ_JANFNG010000011.1 GCF_024436035.1 Streptomyces humicola | reverse complement strand
CCAACACCACCACATGGAGTACCGAGCGGCCCGCTGCGTTACTCCGATCGGGTGCCGACGACAGCGCCGGGCCGATGGTCTACGGGTGCCGGGCGTGCTCGGAGAGCCAGTGGCTTCCGCGAGTGCCACCACGACGAGCAGTGCCGGGGTACGGCATCTGCGTGCACACTTTCGCGTGCGCTCTGGGGACCCCGCAGGAAACCGCCGTGTCCCACACGCCACAGAGCAAGATCATCGCACACTCGAGATCCACTTCCAGCCCCGGCGCTGCGTGCCTACCGTGGGTCCGCCGTCGATCGGGCCCGGAACCACCGCCGTTCGGCCTCTCCTCGGCCGGTCAGCCGACCGCGTTGCGGTACTTGCGCACCGACAGCCAGGAGAACAGCGCCAGGATCAGCAGTGACCAGAGCGTGGATGCCGCGACCGGATGCTGCATCGGCCAGGCGTGCGCGCTGTCCGCCCCGGGGTTGCCGAACAGTTTCCGGCAGGCCTGGACAGTGGCGCTGAACGGGTTCCAGTACGCGAACGCCTGCAGCCAGCCTGGCATGGTGTTCACCGGGACGAAGGCGTTGGAGAGAAAAGTGAGTGGGAAGAGCCAGATCAGGCCCGCCGAGGTGGCTGCCTCTGGGCTGCGCAGCGACAGGCCGATCAGCGCCCCGATCCAGGAGAAGGCGTAGCCCAGTAGAAGCAGCAGCAGGAAGGCGCCCAGCGCCTTGAGTATCCCGTGGTGCACCCGCCAGCCCACCAGGAGCGCCACCATTGCCAGCACCAGCAGGACGAAGGCGCTCTGCACCACGTCGGCCAGGGTCCGCCCGGCGAGCACCGCCGAACGCGCCATGGGCAGCGAGCGGAAGCGGTCCACCAGGCCCTTGGTCATGTCGTCTGCGATGCCGGCCGAGGCCCCTTCCACCGCGAAGGCAACTGTCTGGGCGAAGATCCCGGCCATCAGGAACTCCCGGTAGCCGCCGCCCGGTATCCTGATCGCGCCCCCCATCACGTATGAGAAGAGCAGCACGAACATCACCGGCTGCATCAGTCCGAAGACCACGATCTCGGGTATGCGGGTCATGCGGCGCAGGTTCCGCCGGGCGATTACCCAGGAATCGCGCGCCATCTGGACGACTCCGCCGCGCGGTTGCGGGGTTGCGTGACCCGCCACTCCGGTGGTGACAGTTGCCATGGTCACGCGTCCTTCCCAGGGTCGGTCTCTTCGGCCGCGTGGCCGGTGAGGGAGAGGAAGACGTCGTCGAGGGTGGGCCTTCGCAGGGCGATGTCGTCGATGAGGATGTCTCGCCTGTCCAGCTCGCGGATGACGTCGGCGAGCACCCGGGCGCCGCCGCTCACCGGGACGGTGATCCGCCGGGTGTGCTGCTCCACGCTGGCCTGGCCTTGGCCGTACGGGGTGAGCGCCGCCACGGCCGTGCCGATCAGCTGGCGGTCGTGGACCACCACTTCGACCCGCTCGCCGCCGATCCTGGTTTTGAGATCGTCGGCGGTGCCGCGTGCGATCACGCGGCCATGGTCGACCACGGCGATGTCGTGCGCCAACCGGTCGGCCTCCTCGAGGTACTGGGTCGTGAGCAGCAGCGTGGTGCCCTCCGCCGCCAGCGTCTCGATGAGCTCCCACAGGGCCAGCCGATTGCGCGGGTCCAGGCCGGTGGTGGGCTCGTCGAGGAACATGACCGGGGGCCGCGCCACCAGTGCCGCCGCCAGGTCGAGCCGGCGGCGCATACCGCCGGAGTAGGTCTTGGCCTGGCGGTCTGCTGCTTCGGCAAGGTCGAACCACTCCAGCAACTCCCGGGCGCGTGTCTTGGCGTCCCTGGCCCGCATCTGGTACAGCTCGCCGACCATCTGGAGGTTCTCCCGGCCGGTGAGGTACTCGTCGACCGCCGCGTACTGGCCGCACAGGCCTATCAGGCTGCGGACCCGGTTGGGGTGCCTGAGTACGTCCAATCCGGCGACCTGGGCACTGCCCGCGTCGGGCCGCAGCAGCGTGGTGAGTACCCGCACCGCGGTGCTCTTGCCGGCGCCGTTGGGGCCGAGCAGGCCCAGCACCGCGCCCTCCGGCGCGTCCAGATCGACCCCGTCCAGAGCCCGTATGTCGCCGAAGGTCTTCACCAGACCCTCGGCGCGGATGGCAGCCCCCATGTGCGTCTTCCTTCTCCCGGCCGGCTACAGATCAAGCGCAGCGGCCCACCATTGACAACGCACCTCTCATTCTGCGTTCCCGTTGGGGAACGGCTCGCCGGCTCACGCCCCCACGGGTTCACCCGGCCGTCGCCGCGGTCTCGGCCGGCAGGCCGCTGCGGTCCACCCCCCACCAGGATGGTGCGCATATGCGATGCACCGCCCGGTCGGCATCAGTGGGCCTTCCGGTCCGCGGTCCACCACGAATCGCATGAGGGGCTCGGCCGCCACGGCCTGGCGATCTCGGCCGGCCGGTTGGAGACGCCCTTCCTGCCGAGCGTCCCGGGGCGGCAACCCCCTTGTTCGAGTCGCCCGGAATGCGAACCGGTCAGGTTTGGTGAAAAGCTTGAGAGAGGGCCCGGCCCGACCCTGCGGACTGCGCCGGGTCGGCAGGCGGAAACGACGACCGTCTGCAGCGCCCGAGGGCCCCCTGGCTGGCCTTCGACGGCCGCCCACCCGTCGGCCGGGCACCACCCAACCGGCCCGCATCTCACACCAGGGCCAGCACCGGTCGCGGTTCTCCGCCGAATCGAGGTGGCACCAGTGGATCTCAGGATGTCGGTTGAAGATCGGGAAGATTTCCTTGCCGGCCTGCATGTGGGAATCCTGGGGGTGGATGATCCGCGCAGCGGCGGTGGTCCGTTGCTGGTTCCGCTGTGGTATTCCTACCGGCCCGGTGGACTGGTGACGATCCAGACGGGGCGGAAGACGCTGAAGGCCCGGCTCATCCGCGACGCGGGGCGGTTCAGCCTGTGCGCACAGGACGAGTCGGCCCCTTACCGCTACGTCAGTGTGGAGGGGCCGGTGGTGGCCGTGGAGGATCCACTGCCCCCGGCCGAGCACGAGGCGCTGGCCCACCGGTACCTGGACACGGATACCGCGGCGGCGTACCTGGCCGCCAACCGCCAGCAGCTGACCGACAACATCCTCATCCGCATGCGGCCCCAGAGGTGGCGGACAGCCGACTTCTCCGCCTTCGCTGCGGAATTCGACCCGTAGTCCTCTGGGCCCAGGCGGTGCACGCGCAGGAGAGACAGGTTTTTCCGATGGTCACCGAGATGACCTATCCGGTCGCAGTGGCTTGGAACGCCGGGCCGGTATGGTATCCGCGCGATCGCTGTCTGCACGAACTGTTCGACGCCCAGGCGGAGCTCCGCCCGCGGGCCACTGCCTCGGTACAGGACGGCCGCAGCATCAGCTACGGCGAGCTCAAGGTCCGCTCCGACGCGTTGGCCGCCCGGATACGCGAGTCCGGGGTGCGGCACGGTGACGAGGTCGGCGTGTGCGGGAGCCGGTCCCTGGAAGCACTGGTCGCCTTCCTGGGCGTCCTCAAGACCGGTGCCGCGTACGTCCCGCTCGACGACTCCTCACCGCCCGGGCGACTGCAGGCGATGGCCGAGGACGCAGGGGTCCACACCGTGGTGACGCTGCCGGGCAGCGTCTGCCGCATCCGGCGCGTGCGTACCCGCATCGACCTGGGCGGCCTGGCGGCCACGGCCCCGGCCGGAGTCCCGCAGGCCGGGGCAGACCCCACGGACTGCGCCTACGTGATCTTCACATCGGGCTCGACCGGTCGCCCCAAACCTGTGGCGATCCCGCACCGCGGCGTGGTCCGGTTGGCCGCCTCCGACCTGGTCTGGCAGCGTCCACGGCCCGGCGAACGGGTACTGCACGCCTACGGTCTCTCCTCGGACGCTTCCACGATCGAGATCTGGTCCCCGCTGCTCGCCGGCGCCTGCGTCGTGATCGCCGATCAGGAGGAGCTGCTGTCACCGGCCGCTCTGGAATCGCGGCTGCTCTCCGAGCGGGTCAGCGTCGCCTATCTGACCACTGGGGTGTTCCACCACATCGCGCGCACCAGGCCGTGGGCATTGCGGTCTCTGCGGTTCGCCTCGGCCGGTGGTGAGGCGATGGACCCTCAGCTGGCGCGCGCGATACTGGCGGCCTGCCCGGACACCACGGTGGTCAACTTCTACGGTCCGACCGAGAACAGCGTGGTCTCCACCGCATACCTGGTGCACGATCTTCCTCCCGAGGTGACGGCCGTGCCGATCGGCCGTCCCCTGGAGAACTCCACCTGCTACGTGGTACGCGCGGACGGCACGCTTGCGGACGTCGGCGAGGAGGGTGAACTCCTGGTTGGCGGAGACGGGCTCGCCCTGGGGTACCTCGGTGACCCCGAGCTGACCGCCGAGCGCTTCGTCGGCAACTGCTTCGATTCCGGGACGCGGCTCTACCGCACCGGTGACCTGGTGGTCCGGCGTGCGGACGGCCTCCTGGAGTACCGGGCCCGGGCGGACCGGCAGATCAAACTGCGCGGGCTTCGCATCGAGCCGGACGAGATAGAGGCGCGACTGCGGGCGGACGACGCGGTGGGCGAGGCCGTCGTCGAACAGGAGGGCGGCACCCTGATCGGATATGTGACACCGGCCCGCCCCAGTCAGGGGCTGCCCGTGGACCGCATCCGCAGCAGCCTCGCGCAGTGGCTGCCCTCAGCCGCGGTGCCCGCGCGGCTGGTGGAGGTCGCGCAGTTCCCGGTGACCGCAGCGGGCAAGGTGGACCGCCACCGGCTGCGCAGGCTGGCGGCCGCCGAAGCTGTCACCACCCCGGTGCGGGAGGAGCGCTCCGGTCTGGGGCCGTCGGACTCCCTGGCGCAGGTGTGGCAAGTGGTGCTGGGTACGTGCCCGGCACCCGGTGACAGTTTCTTCGACATCGGCGGCGACTCCTTGCTGGCAGCCGAGGTCGTCACCCGCACGCTGGCCGCCTTCGAGCTCGACGCACGGCACGGCCGCGCGTTGATCCACAGTCTGCTGCGCTCCCCGACCCTGGAGGACTTCAGCGCTGCCGTCGCCGCCCTCGCCGTCGTCAAGGACGGGCAGGGCGAGGGGCTCGCCGCCACAGGCGCCGTGGACTTCCGCGCCGAGGCGCGGCTGGGCTTCACCCTGCCACCGCGACGTGGGCCGGAGCCGGACTGGCAGCGCCCCAGGGAGGTGCTGCTGACCGGTGCGTCCGGCTTCGCCGGCGCCTTCCTGCTGGACCGGCTGCTGCGCCGCGCCGGCACCCGGGTGCACTGCCCGGTGCGAAGCCGCGGCCGTGCACACGCCCGGCAGAAGGTGATGCGGAACCTTGCCCGCTTCGGCCTCGCCACCGCGGAGGCCGCCGACCGCATCGTATGCTTCCCCGCCGACCTCGCCGAGCCCGAACTCGGCATGGAACCGGGCTGCGCCGACGAGCTCGCCGACACCCTCGACCTGGTGGTCCACGCGGCCGCGCAGGTCAACTTCCTCTACCCCTACGAGGCGCTGCGCCGCGCCAACGTGGAGGGCACCAGGCAGCTCATACGGCTGGCTGCAGGGCGCGGTGTGCCCATGCACTTCCTGTCCACCGTCGCGGTACTGGCCGGCTTCGGCACCGCCGGCGTACGGCACGTCGATGAGGATCTGCCGCTCGATCACGCCGACCGGCTCACCATGGGCTATGCCGAGAGCAAGTGGGTTGCCGAAGAGGTGCTGCGCGGCGCCGCGGACCAGGGGCTGCCGGTGGCGGTCTACCGGCCGTACGAGATCACCGGTGACCGGTGCACCGGCGCATGCAACACCGACACCGCGATCTGCTCGCTGTTCAAGACGATCAGCGAGACAGGGCTGGCCCCCGACATCCCGCTGCCGCTGGACTTCGTCCCGGTGGACTACCTCGCCGACGCTGTGCTGCACATCGCCACGACGCATCGCACGACCCACCGGACCTACCACATGACCAACCCCCGCCCGGGGAACCTGCGCGACATGCTCGACCGGATGGACGCAGCCGGCCACAGGATCCGCCGCCTCCCCTACGAGGAATGGGTGGGCGAACTCGTCCGCCATGTCGCACAGAACCCCACGAGCCCCACAGCCCCGTTCGTCTCGCTGTGCGTGGACCGCTGCAAGCAAGCGGACATGTCCGTCAAGGAGATGTACTTCGAGGGCACCTTCCCGACCGTGGGCCGAGCCAACGTCGAGCGCGACCTGGCCACCGCGGGCCTGTACTGCCCGCCTGTCGACGCGGAACTGCTTGACCGCTACCTCGAGTACTTCTACGCCACCGGCTACATCGAGCGCCCTTAGCCGCGCGACCCGGAAAGGGGTGCGAGCATGACCCCACAGCCACCCAGTGCACGGGGCTGCGGCCCTGAAGCGGATGTCCTGGACTTCCCGCTCCCGCCGCCGGGAACCATGGGGCCGCCCGAGGAGTGCGCGCGGCTGCGCGCGAGATGCCCCATGGCCAGGGTCAGGATGCCGATGGACGCGACCGCCTGGTACGCCACCCGGTACGCCGACGTCCGGGAACTGATCGCGGACTCCCGCCTGATCAGGCCGGCCATCAACGACTGGCCGTCCCGCCCCGGCCCGGCCGCCGACAACGGGCCGCGCCTGGTCACCATGGCGGAACTGGAAGGTCCCCGGCACCTGGCGCTGCGCAGGGCCGTGGCTTCGGCGTTCAGCTCCCGAGCCGTCCGGGACCAGCTGCCGCGCATCCGCGAACTGGCAGAGCACCTGCTGGAGGCGTTCGAGGAAGCCGGCCGTCCCGGTGATCTGGTGGCCGGGTTCACCGAGCCCTTCCCACTGCTCGTGCTGTGCGAGCTGGTGGGTATACCGTTCGAGGACCGGGACTGGTTCCTTCCGGTCCTGGACGCGGCCCTCGACTCCATGGTGGCTTCGCAGGAAGGACGCAGGGTCACCGACCTGCTGCGCGAGTACGTGGCCGGGCTGATCGCACAGAAACGGAGCCGGCCCGGCGACGACGTCCTGTCCCTGCTGGTCCGCCAGTGCGAGGACGGGGCACTCGCCGATGACGATGTGATGGCCTTCGGGCTGTCCATGCTCACGGTCGGCTTCGGCATCAGCAGCTTCTTCCTGGCCGACTCGGTGCACACCCTGCTGGCGCAGCCGGACCAGTGGGACCGCCTGCGCGACCACCGCGACCTCATGCCCGGCGCGATGGAGGAACTCCTGCGCTACATGCCGGTGATGAACGGCACCGTGCTGTTGTTGGCCACTGAGGACATCGAGGTGCGCGAGCAGACCGTCCGCAAGGGCGAGGTCGTCATCCCCGCGCTGGCCTCCGCGAACCGCGACGGGAGTGTGTTCGCCGACGCCGCCCGGCTCGACCTGTGCCGCGCGGACAATCCCCACCTCACCTTCGGCCGAGGAACCCACAACTGCATCGGCTCCCACCTGGCACGCGCCGAACTGACCGTGGGACTGGAGGCGTTGTTCGACCGCTTCGCCCGGCTGCGCCTGGCCGACGGGCAGGAGCCCCTCTGGGACGACCAATCCGTCACCAAGTCACCGCTGACCCTTCCGGTCACCTGGTGAACGGCCTGCCGGCCCCGCGCACCCGAACGGGCCCAGACGGCCAAGCCCAGACGACCCAGGTTGCGTACGACCGTTGCACACGACCAGCGGAGGTCCACCCGTGAACACAACGCCGGAACCCGTCGTCGACGTGCCCGTCATCGACATGCCTCTCCCGCCGCCGGGCACCATGGGGCCGCCGGAGGAGTACGGCCGGCTGCGCCGGGAGTGCCCGCTGGCCAAGGTCCGACTGCCGATCGGCGCCACCGCCTGGTACGCCACGCGGTACGCCGACGTCAAGGAACTGGTCGCAGACTCCCGGCTGATCAGGCCGAGCATCACCGACTGGCCGCCCCGCCCCGGCCGGGCCCCCGGTGATGAGCCGGGCCTGATCACGATGATGGAACTCGAAGGCCCCCGGCACGCCGCCCTGCGTAGGGCCCTGAGCGAGCCGTTCAGCGTCCGGTCCATCCGGAGCCGGCTGCCTCGCATCCGGCAGTCGGCCGACCGGCTGCTCGATCCACTCGTCAGCGGCGACCAGCCCGGCGACCTGGTCGTCCGGTTCCTCGAGCCCTTCCCCGTCATGGTGATGTGCGATCTGGTGGGCATCCCCTACGAGGACAGCGAGTACTTCCTGCCCAAGGCGGACGCTGCGCTCGGGGCCCTGCTCACGCTGGAGGAGGGCCGCGAGGCCACCTCCCAACTGCGCGAATACATCACCTCGTTGCTTGACCACAAGCGGCGCGAGCCTGGTGACGACATGCTTAGCAAACTGGTCCGCGAGTGGGAGCGCGGCACTGTGGACGGCGAGAGCGCGGTGAGCTTCGGGCTGTCCATGCTGGTCGCCGGCTACCGGACGAGCACCATGTTCCTTGCCGACTCTGTACACACCCTGCTGGCGCAGCCGGACCAGTGGGACCGCCTGCGCGACAACGCCGACCTCATGCCCGGCGCGGTGGAGGAACTCCTGCGCTACATGCCGGTGATGAACGGTGTCGTGGTCCTCCGGGCAGTCGAGGACATCGAGTTGCACGGCCGGACGATCCGCGTCGGCGACGCCGTGCTGCCCGTACTCGCCGCGGCCAACCGCGACGAGAGTGTGTTCGCCGACGGCGACCGGCTCGATCTGTGTCGCGTGGACAACCCCCACCTCGCCTTCGGCCGTGGAGCGCATAACTGCATCGGGTCCCACCTGGCTCGGGCCGAGATGACGGTGTGCCTGGAAGCACTCTTCGACCGGCTCCCGGACCTGCGCCTGGCCGAAGGCCACCACCCCATCTGGGAGGACGAGTCCCCGAGCAAGTCACCTCTCACCCTCCCCGTCAGCTGGTGACCTGCTCTTTGCCGAAGTCGCGAAGCGCACCGCGGCCGACTTGCGTTGTTCAGTCCGTCGTACCGCCCCTCAGCGCGGTCACAGCTGGGTAACTCGTAGCCGGACACGCTGAATTGATAGGGGACATGTCACATCATGCTCCCGTGAGAAAAGTCAGAGGCCTGTTATCGGCCGTCGCCGCCATCGGCGCAGTGTTCGCAGGTATCACGCCTGCCTCCGCTTCCTTACCGGCACCCGGGGACACGGGCCAGGGGAAGCTCGTCTGGAGCTCCTGCCATGACACCGCCACCCCCGCGCTGCAGTGCGCCATGCTCGAAGTGCCGCTGGACTACGCGCACCCGGACGGCACCAAGATCAAGATCAAGGTGGACCGGCTCCCGGCCACCGCGCCCAAGGACAAGCAGCAGGGTCCGATCCTGCTGAACCCCGGCGGTCCAGGCGACTCCGGGCTGTGGATGCCCGCCTACATCTCCGCAAAAATCCCCCAGGACGTCGCCTCGACCTACGACTGGATCGGCTTCGACCCGCGCGGCACCAACGCCAGCGAGCCGCATGTCACCTGCGACGCGCACTTCTTCGACGGCGAGCGGCCGGACTATCAAGTCAGCCAGGGCACCTCGGCGGCATGGCTGGAGAAGTCGGCCAAGTACGCCGCCGACTGCGCCGCGAACTGGAGCTGGATCCTGCCGCACATGACCACCGTCGACAACGCGCGCGACATGGACAGCATCCGGCGGGCGCTCGGCGTCCAAAAGATCAGCTTCTACGGTGGCTCGTGGGGCACCTCGCTGGGCTCGACGTACGGCCAGCTCTTCCCCTCGCATGTGCGCCGGATGGTGCTGGACAGCATCGTCGGCCCGACCATCACCTGGTACGACCACAACATCCTGCAGGACAAGGAGCACCAGCGCCGATTCGACGCCTTCGCGGCGTGGACCGCCAAGGCCGACTCCGTCTACCACCTGGGCACCGACGCGGCCACCGTGGAGCAGAAGTACTACCAGGTCGAGGCCGCGCTGCGGACCAACCCGGTGGATGCCGCCCCGGCCCCCGGCAAGATCGGTCCCGCCGAGTTCGAGGACACCTTCTACGGCGGCGGCTACAACTTCCTGCGCTGGCCGCAGATGGCGACCGTGCTGTCGGCCTACCTCACCAAGAACGACACCCGCCCGCTGACCACCGCCTACAACCTCTACGCGGCCCCGGGCGCCGACGACGGCACGTTCCCGGCGTACAACGCGGTCCAGTGCACCGAGAACAACTGGCCGCGAGACTGGGAGTTCTGGAAGAAGGACCAGGCCAAGGTCAACGCCGTCGCGCCCTTCTACACCTATAACAACATGTGGTACAACGCCGCCTGCATGTTCTGGCCTTACCAGGGCAACCTGGCCGGCCGACTGAAGATCACCGGCAAGGGTCTGCCGCCCGTCCTGCTCTTCCAGGCCACCGAGGACGCCGCCACCCCCTATCCGGGCGGTGTCGCGATGCACAAGGCGCTGCCCGGCTCCAAGCTGGTCGTCCAGAACGGCGGCAGCTTCCACGAGATCCTGTTCCACGGCGATGCCTGCCTGGACGACGCCTTCACCGCCTTCCTGCGGGACGGCAGCCTCCCCACCGGCAAGGGATTCATCGCCAAGACCTGCGCCCCCGAGCCCGACCCCACCCCGGTCTACGTGACCGCGTCCCCCGCCACCACGAAGGCCGAGCCCGTCCTCCCGCCCACTGACCCCCAAGCCGTCCACGGCATCCGGTAAGCGGCCGCAGTGGCTTAACCGAACCAGGTGGACGTCTCCCTGGTGTACCAGGTGGCACGGTGCCTGCTCGCGCTCCCGGCGGTGCTACTGCGTCAGGGGCGCGGGCGCAAACCGGGGTGAGCGGGGGTGCCGTGGGACCTCAGCCTTCGCTGGTGGGTCGGTTCACGAAAATTCGGCCAGCCAATCCTCCACGGCGTCTGGGGAACGAGGCAGCGCGGCCGAGAGCATGTCGGCGCCCGACGGGGTGATCACCAGGTCGTCCTCGATCCTGAGGCCGATGCCGCGCAGTTCCTCCGGCACGGTCAGGTCGTCGGGCTGGAAGTAGATGCCGGGTTCGACGGTGAGCACATGACCGACCTCGAGCCGCGCGTCCAGGTATGTGCTCGCTCGGGCCTGGCCGCAGTCGTGCACGTCCATGCCGAGCATGTGGCCGCTGGCGCAGAGAGTGTAGCGGCGATACCGGCCATCCTCCGCGGCCATCGCCTCGTCCACGCTCGTCTTCACGATGCCCATGTCGACCAGCCCGCTGACGATGACCCGCATCGCCGCAAGGTGGAAGTCGCGGAACCTGGCCCCGGGCCGCAGCGCCGCGATGCCCGCGCTCTGCGCTGTGAACTCGAGCTCGTACAAATCGCGCTGCAATGGGGTGAAGGTTCCATCGATCGGCAGGGTCCTGGTGATGTCGGCGGTGTAGAGCGAGTCCGCCTCGGCGCCCGCGTCGAGCAGCAGCATCTCGCCCGGCGTCACCGGCCCCTCGTTGCGCCACCAATGCAGTGTGCAGGCATTCTTGCCGGCCGCCGCGATGGTCTCGTAGCCCAGGCCGTTGCCCTCAAGGCGGGCGCGGTGTCCGAACGCACCCTCGATCCAGCGCTCTCCGCGCGGGTGCTTCGAGGCGTCTGTCAAGGCTCTGGCCACGTCCTCGAAGCCGCGCACGGTGATGTCCACGGCCTCGCGCAGCTGGTCGAGCTCCCAAGGGTCCTTGCACAGCCGCAGCTCGGAGAGCACCGCCGCCAGCTCGGGGTCCGGCTCTCCGGGCAGCAGCCCGTCCACTGCTGCGTCCACGCCGCGCAGCACCCGCGTGGGAACTCTGCCACGCAGGGTGTCGGACAGGAGGTCGAGGTTCTCGACCGGGATACGCAGGCTCTCCTCGGCCTCCTGCAGGCTACGGCGTCGCCCGATCCAGAACTCGCCGTAGACCCGGTCACGGTACGCCTCGCCGTCGCGTGGCGATCGCGGGCGCAGGTACAGCGTGGCCTTCCCGTCCGGATCCAGGACCAGCACCCCATCAGGAGTCTGATCGCCGGTCAGGTAGGTGTACGCCGTGTGCGGGCGGAAGCGGTAGGGCATGTCGTTGGAACGGGTCTTCACCCGCCCAGCCGGGATGACGATCCGCGTGCCGGGAAAACGCTCGGCCAACCGGGCGCGCCGGCCGGGAGTCCAGTCCGCCACCGGGAGGCGCACCGGATCGGGTAGCGGGCTCGGGGCCCAGTGCCGGCCCATGAATTCTGTGAGCGCGGGCGAGACGGGCAGGTCGTGGCTGCCCGTGGCGTAGGCCTCGGCGGGCTCACGGAGGGTGGCGTCAGTGCCTTGAGTGGTGCCTTGGGTGTGGTTCACAGCAGGCCCTTTCTCACTCGGTATTCCTCTTCGCGGCAGGTCACGCCGTGCCGTGAGCGGGGACGGTGGTCGCCGCGGCGGGTGTCCGTAAGGCCGGGCCGGCGAGCTGCGCGGGCTCGGGCCGCTCGCGGGCGCAGCGGTGCTGAGCCTTCGGGTGCCGGGAGGTAGGGCGCTGCGGATTGAGAGTGATGAGCAAGCTCCCGAGCGGCCCTGTGCGACCTTCCGGTAAGGATGCACGGGGCTCCTGGCCGCTCTTGCCATGCGCAGGGCCTTCGCGGTCAGGAACCCCGGGGCGGTCCGGGCTGTGCGGTGTTCCTCAGGGAACCACCCAGTACTGCGTGGTCACAGTGACTCCGCTGAACGTGGTGTGGGCGTACAGGCTGATGTACCGGTAGCCCGCTGTCGTATTGGTGACGGTGAGGCTCTGGGCGGTGCTGGATTTGGTTGACTTAGCCGTGTACGTGGTGTTCGTGGCCCAGGCGGTGGGGTCGTAGTACAGGTAGGCGGTCCCGGTGCCTCCGGTCGTGGTGACGTTCAGCCTGGTCGTCCCGGCCGGGAGGTAGATCCACAGATAGTCCAGGCTCCCCGCCGTCTCGGACTGGTTCGCACGGGAGCAGTTATCGTCCATCTGCTGCGGGTTCGCGTCCGCACACGGGCCGACGCCGCCGCTGACGGTCACCGACTGGGAGATGCTGGACGTGTGCCCGTTGCTGCCGGTCACGGTCAGCGTGACGCTGTAGGTTCCGACCGCCGTATAGGTGTGTGAGGGGTTCTGCGTCGTGGACGTCGCTCCGTCGCCGAAGTTCCAGGACCAGCCGGTGATGCTGCCGCTGCCGGACTCGGTGGACTGGTCGGTGAAACTGGCCTTCAGACCGGCGACCGCCGCGCTGAAGGCAGCCGTCGGCGTTCCCGAGGTGCCGCTCGCGATGGTGTCGAGCCAGTCGTTGAAGTCGGCGTCGTAGCGAGTGCCGATGGTGTCGGTGTAGTAGTCGTATCCGGCGGTGTAATTACCGGCCCGGAAGTCGTTGAGGATCGTCTGCACGTCGGCGGGGTGCTTTTCGAGCATGTAGCGCACCGCCAGGTAACCCCATGGGAAGACACGGTCGTTGTTGCTGTTGGCATATGTGGTCTGCCACAGGGTGCTCAGCGCGTAGGTGTGCTCACCGGCGTCGGTCACCGCGTCGGTGTCGGTGATGCCCCGGTAGCTGTAGGAGATGTATCCGGAGATACCCTCGACCCACCAGATGTCCGGCACCGATTCGACATCCTCCCAGGTGCCCATCGTGTCGTAGCGCGCGTCGAGGAAGTGCGTGTACTCGTAGTTGAGGTTCCAGATGTTGTCCGTGTATCCGTCGGTGCCGGGATCCTGATACAGGATGGAGTAGTCCTGGTTTCCCGGCGTGGACGGATTGCCGTACAGGGTGATCCCGCCGTTGTCGGTGGCGACGCCGTAGATCACCGGGGCGTAGATCTCGTAGTCGAGAGAGCTCGAGAACACGACGATGTTGTCAGTGTCGTTGTACTGGTTGGGGATCGGGCCGGTGTCGTTGACCACGTGTTGGAAGGACGCGTCCTGGCCGGCGAGTTCGGCACAGGCCGCGTCCAGTTCTGCGGAGCTGAGCGACTGCGCCAGGATGTTGATCTCCGAGCTGCACGAGTGCGTGATCGGCAGCGCTGCCGCGGTGGCCTGGGCCGCCAGGTTGCAGACGCCGTAGTACGAGCAGTCGCTCGCGTCGAAGGCGTTGGCCTGCTGCGCGACGGAGACCCACAGCGCGGCGGTACGGCCGGATATCGATGAGGCCTGCAACAGGCCCAGCATCAGCGGCCGCACCTTGGCCTGGAGCGCGGTGAACTGCACGTACTCGGCGAGGTCGGTGCCGGCATCGGCGTCCATGAACGTGTTGTCGCCGCCGAGCATGCTCGTGTGGTCGAGTGCGAAGGCGTCGAGCGTGTCGATGATCCTCGGATCTGCGGTCAGCGCGGTGACGAAGGCGGGGTTGTACTGTCCGCGCCACAGCGGGGTGTAGACGTCGTAGATGACGGCGTCCATGCTGGGATAGGCGTCCCATGAACTCGTGTACGCGGTGAGTATCTGCTTGTAGGCACTCAGGTAGTCGCCCTGCAGGTTGGCGCTGTCGGTCAGGATCACGGCGTCGCCCAGGACGTCGCCGTTGTCCGAAGAGACGTCGGCGATCTGCGGGCCGGCGAAGAAGGTGTCGAGGGCGTTCTCGACGTCCATCGACAGGGCCGCGTCATAGGAGCCGACGTCCGTCGAGTCGTTGTACTGGACGTAGTAGCCGGCACGCAGATACAGGATGAGCTGCCAGATTCCGGCCGAGTCGTTACCGGTGTAGCTCGACGCCAGGCTCTGGTAGGCCTGGGCGACAGGGATCATCTGGGACTCCTGGAACACCTCCCTCGCGTCGCTGCCGGTGATCGCGAACAGCGTGTTGATGCAGTCGGTGGTCGAGTTCTCGACGTAGGAAGCCAGCGCCGAGCCGGTCAGGCCACCGAAGGCGGCCGGGGTGCAGGACTGCGTTGCGGCGGGCCTCGCGGCCCTGTGGTCGTTGGCGGTCCTCGGCCTGTTCGTTGCTCTCGTCGTGTGCTGCGACACCGTCGGACGTCGCGGCGGGAGTTGGGCGGCGGTGAGCCGGCCGTACTGGACGGAGGCCGCGTCGGTACCGCCGACGACGGCGCCCATGGGCGAGGGCTCGGCCGGGCGGTGCGAACCGGTCACGCGCTGGACGTCGGTCGTCGAACCGGTCGCGGCGAGGGCCGGAGCGGTCGACAGACCGATGAGCATGGCGAGAGTCGCTGTGCCTGCGGCCAATAATCTGGGCAGGATGGATCGATGGCGCATCACTGCTCCTTCTGGGCGATCTCCGCTTCGCGAACCGTAGGGAGAGATGTGACGCACCGTCTCACCGCACGGCACCCCGGACAACGCGGCCAGGAACAGCGATTGCACTGTCCCCGTCACAACATCCGTGGCAATGCCTTTACGGACGCGTTCCGCGGTAGGTCCGCGCTGCCCATGCCCGGAAGTGGGGCGCCCGCGCTATCAGGTCTCGGTACGAGGCGGAGGCCGACCCGAAGAGCGTCACCAGGACCCCTTCAGCGACGCTCACCTTGCGCCAGGCCAGCAGGTAGCGGCACCAAAGGGGCGTGCCGATCAACGGTCTGACGATGACGCCGGGGATCGGCCGGGTCGTCGCCTGCACCAGCGAGACGCCGAGGCCCTCGGCGATCATGTTCTGGAGCTGGAGCCGGTCGCCGAGGAACTCGTGCACCACCGCCGGGATAAAACCGGCAGCCGCGCAGGCCGCGTAGAAGACGCCCGGCCACCCGGCGCCGTCGTCGGGGGTGAGGAACCAGGAGTCCTCGGCCAGATCAGCGAGCGCGACCTCCATGCGGTACTTGAGCCGGTGGCCTGCGGGCAGGGCCACGAACGAGGGCTCGGTGACGATCCCACGATGCGCGACGGCGTCGGAGTGCCGCAGTTCCAGACCCGGGTAGTCCACGCCGATCGCGGCATCGAGCCCGCCCCTCTCCAAGAGCTCGACGATCTGGGAGGACTCGTAGACGCTGCTCACCGTCAGTACCAGATCAGGTAACTCGGTACGCACGCGCCCTACCATGCCGGACAGAATCGGGGAGTTGGTGGCGGCCAGACGCAGCGCTGGTCGCGGCCCCCCGTCCTCGACCGGTCGCCGCCCGATAGCCTCGGCGCGGACCAGCACGTCACGGGCACGGGCGATGACCTCCACGCCGTAGCGGGTCGGCCGCACGCCCACGGTGCTGCGCTCGAACAACGGCTCGCCGAAGTAGAGCTCGATCCGGCGTAACTGCGTGCTCATCGCCTGCTGCGAGCACCCCACCTCGGCCGCGGCCCGGCCCATGCTTCCCGCATCCGCAATCGCGCACAGAGCCCGTAGATGTCGAAGCTCCAGCTCCATCCGTACTCCCCGGCGTCCTCGCAGTGCTCGAACAGTCGAACTGCATGGTAATCAGAGAAGCGACAAACAGGGTGAAGTTGTTCTGGCCTGTTGGTCTCGGCGTCGGGTGAAAGCTGACGGCTGGACGGCCGCGGGCTTGTGTCCTACGCGGATCGTCTTGTGCCTGTCCCGAACGTCCGGCACCCGCCGGGCTCCTTGGCCGGACTGCTGCTCCGACCCGTCCTCACCTTGCGCCAGGGCCCGCGGCTGATGCGCGCAGAGCAGATCAAGCCAACCTCGCCAGAGCCTGTTGCCCAGATCACTGGTTCCCGCTGTGCCGCCGGTCGGCGCCAGGGAGATGTCAATAGCGCGGCGTAGCGGCGCCGTCAACGGTCTGTGTGCGGACATCGAACTCGCCGGTCTGGGGGCGAGTTGGACCGTTGCACGGGACAATTCTGGTAGTCGCAGACTCGCTTGGCGAGCGGGCTTCCGGCTGCGCCGGGAGGTCGTGCACTACTACGTGGACATCGCCGCCGGAGAGCCTTGCGAGGACAGCGGTCGAGGCCGGGTCGCGTAGGGAGCGCACCGCGCGGACGAGCGCCCGGTTGTCAAAGAGCCGTAAGGATCGACCGGTGATCGGTAAGAAGAGCGCTAACTTCCGCTTCGCGCACCATTCGGAACGCCCGCTGGCGGGCAGGCTGGCTGGAAAACCCCAACGGGAAGTCACCCCATGCCGTCTCCGCTCCGGCACGCGTCTTCTGCGAAGTCTGCTGTTCAGAGGGCCGCACTTGTCCACGATCTTGTGCTGCCCCTCAGCTATGTGGCTGCCGCTTTCCTCGTCTGTCTGTTGGTGGTCACGCGCAACCGCGAGCATCTGTGGTTCTCCTTGACGGCCTTCGCCGTTCTGGCCGCGGTTGCCGCCGGGCAGACCCGGCTGCGTTTCGCGCCGGCCGTCGCGGGAGTCTGCTGGCTGTTCTTTGACGGCTTCATCGTCCATCATGCCGGGGACCTCGCCTGGGGGCAAACGGACCGGCTGAGCCTGGCGATTCTGCTGAGCGTGGCCATGGCGAGCGGCGGATCGGCGGCCCTCGTCCGTGCACTGCGGCGACCCCGTCGCGGAGCGGCCCCAGACTGTTTCCCCGTCAGGGAAACGTCAGCGACACATGAGAATTCTTGAATCGGTAGGTCCGCCCCGCTTTGATGGAGTGCGTGAACAGCCGTCTGCGCCATGAAGACCGGCCACCGAGTACGGTGCTGCCGGTCCCGTGCCCTGTTCCCGCCCGGTGAACTGACCCCGGGGCCAGCAAAGCCGCATTCACAATGCCGACCGCACCCTTCCGGCCTCCTCCACATTTCCGGAAGCGGATCTCTCTCTTTCTCCTGCACGGCGAGTTTCTCCCATTGCTCCGCGCATCGCAGACGTTCGTCCGTGCCGTCCCCTTGGAAAAGACCATGACCCACTCACCCTTGCCACCTCGCACCGCACTGGTCACCGGAGCCACCTCCGGTATCGGATTCGAGACCGCCAGGCTGCTCGCCGAGCAAGGCTGCACCGTGATCGTGCACGCGCCCGACGCCGCTTCCGGACAGGACGCGATCAGCCGACTGACCGCGTCCGGGGCTGACGCGGACCGCCTGGAGCTGGTTGTCGCCGACTTCACGCGGCTGGCGGAAGTCAACGCGCTTGCCTCTACGGTGGCCGACGCCCACCGCGTGCTCGACCTACTGGTGAACAACGCCGCTGTCCCGGCGCCCGAACGCCACACCATCACCGAAGACGGCCTGGAGATCTCCTTCCAGGTCAATTTCCTCGCGGCGTATCTCCTCACCCGTCTCCTCGCCGGCCCTTTGACGGCACGTCCGGGCAGCCGAGTGATCAACGTGTCTTCCTCGATGCACCGCACCGCGTCCATCGCCTGGAACGACGTAAACCGTTCGCGTCGCTATTCACGCGTTGCGGCCTATGCCCAGTCGCAGCTCGCTCTGACCATCTTCACCCGCGCCGCCGTCCCGTCGGGCTCCGGCTGTACGGCCGTCAGCGTCCATCCAGGCATCTGCGAAACGGCCCTGCTGCCGCTCTACGCCCACGAGGGCGATCCGGCCGCAGAAGGTGCCGCCCGGGTGGTGCGTCTGTGCGACCCGGCCACGGAATTGGTGCCGGGCGCGTACTACGACCGCACCGCATTGGCTCCTGCCGCGCCGATCGCCGGTGAGGACCGAACGGTGCGCCGTTTGTGCAAACTTGCCGACCAACTGGTCGCCAAGGCCGCTTGAGGCAGCGAAAGGCAGAGGACGTGTCCAAGCGCGCTCGAAAGAAGAAGGCAAGGCGCAAGAAGAAGGCCAACCACGGCCGCAAGGCGAATCAGCGCTGAGGCCTTGGCGGTGCGGATCGGCAGTCCTCGATCTGCACCGCCCTTGCTCGTTCCTACCGTCCGGTGAAACCGATCAGGGCCAGCGCGACCGCCACGACAATCGTCCCGGCGATGATGAACCCGTAGTCCAGCTTCCGTCGTTCCCGGCGGTGGACCACGACGGTGCGCGGGTCGGCCGGATCGTAGGTGATCAGCAGCGTGTCGCCGTCGCGCAACGGCCGCCGCCGGGTGCCTGGTATGGGGCTGACTATCTCAAGTATGCGGTCGTCCTCCATGGTGAACTGGAGCAGGGGGCGCGGCGGCCATGGCTCGTCGTCGCGCATGCCGGGTTGGCGTTTGACCAGGGCCCAGGCCTTGATACCCGACCGCTCGATCCTGCGGGTCTCGCGCAGGTTCGTGATGCCGGCGAGTATCGCCACGGCACCGCTGCCTGCGGCGAGGGCCGCCACGACGGCCGTCTCCCCTGTGCTCACCGCGATGCCTTGCCTGCGGGTTCGAAGCGATAGCCTATGCCGGGCTCGGTGATCAGATGGCGCGGATTGGCCGGGTCGGGTTCGAGTTTGTGGCGCAGTGCCGAGATGTGGATGCGCAGGTAGTTGCTTTGCTGCTCGTGGCCGGGTCCCCAGATGTCGCGCAGCAGTTGGTGTCCGGTCACCAGGCGGCCGGGGTTGCGCAGCAGTGCGGCGAGCAGCCGCCACTCGGTGGGGGTGAGATGAAGTGGCTCGCCGCGGCCGGATGTGGGTACGGCGGTGGATGCGGCGAGGTCGATGGTGTAGTCGCCGACCTGGACGGTGCTGAGGTCTTCGTGCTGGTCGCAGCGGCGCAGCAGGGCGCGCAGGCGGGCCAGCAGCTCGTCCATGGAGAACGGCTTCCGTACGTAGTCGTCCGCTCCGGCATCCAGGGCCTGGACGGATTCGGTGGGATCGATGTGCTCTGACAGGGCAACGATCGGCATCGTGGCCCACGCCCGCAGTCCGGTGATGACGTCGGTGCCGTCGATGTCGGGCAGATGGAGATCGAGGATGACCAGGTCCGGTGGCCTGCGGGTGGCCAGACGCAGGGCGGTGGTTCCGTCGGATGCGGTGGCGACTGCGTAGTTGTGTGCCGTGAGGTTGATGTCGAGGGCGCGGAGCAGTTGGGGCTCGTTGTCGACGATGAGGACGCGGCGCATCATGGCGTGCGTGCCTTTCCCAGCCGGACCGGGGCTGCGGGCAGGGAGAGGACCATGGAGAGCCCGCCGCCTGGGGTGTCTTCGGGGGTGAGCGTGCCGTCCATCGCTTGGGCGAGTCCCCGGGAGAGGGCGAGGCCGAGACCGGGTCCGGTGGTGTTGTCGTTGTCTCCCATCCGTTGGAACGGCTCGAAGTTCCGGTCATGGTCGTCCGGTTGGAGCCCGGGGCCGTGGTCGATGACGCGGATTTCGACGCGGTCGGCGAGCGAGCTGCCGCTGACCAGCACCATCTCCTCGAATTCGCTGTCCCGGTAGCGGCGCCGGATCCTGGGGACGGTCTTCAGGCTGTCGAGCATCTCCAGGGTGTAGGGGCGCTTGTGGCATTCGACGAAGCCCACCACGACGCCGGTGCCGCGGCGGGCGCGGCGGCGGCCCTCGTCGAGCATCCGGTACGTCTTGCCGGCTCCCGGTGCCGCACCGAGATAGACCTTGAGCTTGCCGGGTTTGGTGACCGGCGTGTCGGCTGCGACAGTGGTCCGCGCCACCGGGAGCCCTCCTCACCTGGGCATCACGCCGCGCGGTCGGACGAGGAAGGACTCGCATGACCGGGCGGCGTGACGCGTGCTGTGCGTTACCTTGTTCATAGTCACTTCGATGCGGCGAGATCGTGGTTGAGCTCGACGACGTTGACGCGATCCTGACCCAGGAAGCCCAGGTTGCGTCCCTGGATGTGGTCGGCGACCAGTTTGCGTACCGCCGGCCGGTTCAGGCCCCAGGCTTTCGCCACGCGGTTGACCTGCTCGTACGCGTAGGCCGGTGAGATGTCCGGGTCGAGGCCGGAGCCGGAGGCGGTCACCGCGTCGACCGGCACGCTGCTGGGCGGGACGCCGTCGAACGCGGCTACCGCGGCGCGGCGGGCCTTGATGACCGCGACCAGATCGGGGTTGTTGGGGCCCAGGTTGGAGGCCCCGGAGCTCGTCGGGTCGTAGCCGGTGGTCCCGGCGGCGGACGGGCGGGGCTGGAACCACTTGCGGTCGGGCTGCGGCGAGGTTTGCCCCTTGTTCAGGGGCAGGTTGAAGTTCTGCCCGATGAGAGAGGAGGCGACGGGCCGTCCGCGGTCCTTGATCAGTGACCCGTTGGCCTGGTGAGGGAATGCGGCCTGGGCAATACCCACAACCACCAGCGGATATGCGATGCCGGTGATCACGGTGAACACCAGCAGCATCCGCAGGGCCGCCAGGTGATGTCGGATCACGCGGTTGAGTGAGCTGGGCATGGGTTCGCCTTCCTGTCGGTCAGCGCAGGCCAGGGATGAACTGGATGAGCAGGTCGATCACCTTGATGCCGATGAACGGCAGGATCAGACCGCCGAGTCCGTAGATCCAGATGTTGCGGCTGAGCAGCGAGGACGCGGACGAGGGCCGGTAGCGCACACCGCGCAGCGCCAGCGGGATCAGTGCCACGATGATCAGCGCGTTGAAGATGATCGCCGAGGAGATCGCCGACGTCGGACTGTGCAGACCCATGATGTTCAGATGCTGCAACCCCGGATAGACGCTGGCGAACATCGCCGGGATGATCGCGAAGTACTTCGCGACGTCGTTGGCGATGGAGAAGGTGGTCAGCGCTCCGCGGGTGATCAGCAGCTGCTTGCCGATCTCGACGATCTCGATGAGCTTGGTGGGGTTGGAGTCCAGGTCCACCATGTTCCCGGCCTCCTTGGCGGCCGAGGTACCGGTGTTCATCGCCACACCCACGTCCGCCTGAGCCAGCGCCGGGGCGTCGTTGGTGCCATCCCCGGTCATCGCGACGAGCTTGCCGCCCGCCTGCTCACGCTTGATCAGCGCCATCTTGTCCTCGGGCGTCGCCTCGGCGAGGAAGTCGTCGACCCCCGCCTCCTCGGCGATAGCGCGCGCCGTCAGCGGGTTGTCACCCGTGATCATGACGGTCTTGATGCCCATCCGGCGCAGCTCGTCGAACCGCTCCCGCATGCCGTGCTTGACCACGTCCTTGAGATGGATGACGCCCAGGATCCGGGCCTCCGCGGTCCCGTTCTGCCAGCTGACCTCGCCCACCACGAGCGGCGTTCCACCGCTGCCGGAGATCCCGTCGACGATCGGGCCGACTTCGTCGGTGGGATGTCCTCCATGGTCACGGACCCACCGCATCACAGCTGTTGCCGCGCCCTTGCGCAGCGCCCGGCGCTCCTCACCGTTGAGGTCCACCCCTGACATGCGGGTCTGGGCAGTGAACGGCACGAACTCGGCGTGCGCCAGCTCTCCTTCGCTTCGGCCGCGAAGCGCGTAGCGTTCCTTGGCGAGGACGACGATCGAGCGGCCCTCGGGGGTCTCGTCGGCGAGCGAGGACAACTGGGCTGCGTCCGCGAGCTGTTCGATATCCACGCCACGTACCGGCAAGAACTCCGACGCCTGCCGGTTGCCGAGGGTGATGGTGCCGGTCTTGTCGAGCAGCAACGTATTGACGTCGCCGGCCGCCTCGACGGCGCGTCCGGACATCGCCAGCACGTTGCGTTGCACCAGCCGGTCCATGCCCGCGATGCCGATAGCGGACAGCAGAGCACCGATCGTCGTCGGAATGAGGGCGACCACCAGCGCCACCAGGATGACGATGGTCTGCTCGGCGCCGGCAAAGATGGCGAACGGCTGCAACGTCACCACGGCGACGAGGAAAACGATGGTCAGCGACGCCAGCAGGATGTTCAGCGCGATCTCGTTCGGCGTCTTCTGCCGCGCCGCACCCTCCACCAGCGCGATCATCCGGTCGATGAACGTCTCCCCCGGCTTGGAAGTGATCTTCACCACGATCCGGTCCGAGAGCACCTTCGTACCGCCGGTCACCGCCGAGCGGTCGCCCCCGGACTCGCGGATCACCGGCGCCGACTCGCCCGTGATCGCCGACTCGTCCACGCTCGCCACACCCTCGACGACATCGCCGTCACCGGGGATGATCTGCCCGGCCTCGACCACAACGCAATCGCCCAGCCGCAGTTGCGTCGCCGGAATCTCCTCCTCCACCAGGCCCTCGGCACCCGGCCGCCAACCGTCGGCGAGCCGGCGGGCGACGGTGTCGGTCTTGGTCCGCCGCAGCGTCTCCGCCTGCGCCTTGCCCCGGCCTTCGGCGACGGCTTCGGACAGGTTGGCGAAGACCGTGGTCAGCCACAACCACACCGTGATGACCCAGGCGAACACGCTGGGGCTCTTGATCGCCGACAGCGTGGTCAGCACCGCACCGACCTCGACCACGAACATGACCGGGTTCCTGATCATCACCCGGGGGTCGAGCTTACGCAGGGCGTCGGGGAAGGAGGTGACCAGCTGCTTGGGGTCCAGCATGCCTCCGGAGACCCGGTGCGGGTTGGGCGCCAGCGGGTCCTTGGCAACCGGAGCTTCCGGGGGTTCCTCGGTTGTTGTGGTGGGCATCAGTGCAGCCCTTCCGCGAGCGGCCCCAGCGCGAGTGCCGGGAAGTAGGTGAGGCCGACGACGATGAGGATCACGCCGGTCAGCAGGCCGACGAACTGCGGCCGGTGGGTGGGCAGCGTGCCAGCCGTGACGGGTACGGGCTGCTGCGAGGCGAGCGATCCGGCCAGAGCCAGGACGAACACCATCGGCAGGAAGCGGCCCAGGATCATCGCCAGGCCGAGGGCGGTGTTGTACCAGACCGTGTTGGCGGAAAGGCCTGCAAAGGCGGAGCCGTTGTTGTTGGCGGCCGAGGTGAAGGCGTAGAGCACCTCGGAGAAGCCGTGCGGGCCATGGTTGAGCATCGCCGCCCGCTCCCCGGGCAGCGCCATCGCCAGCCCCGCCCCCACCAACACGATCGCCGGGGTGGTCAGGATGTACAGCGACGCGTACTTCATCTCCTGACCGCGCAGCTTCTTGCCCAGATACTCCGGCGTACGGCCGACCATGAGCCCGGCGACGAAGACTGCCACGACGGCCAGGATGAGGATCCCGTACAGCCCCGAACCCGTCCCGCCGGGCGCGATCTCGCCCAGCATCATGTTGAAGATGGTCATCCCGCCGCCACCCGGGGTGTACGAATCGTGGAAGGAGTTGACCGCACCGCAGGACGTCAGCGTCGTGGACACCGCGAACAGCGCCGACGCCCAGATGCCGAACCGCTGCTCCTTCCCTTCCATCATCCCGCCGGCCAGGTGACCGGCTGAACTGCTTACACTGTGCAGCTCGTTGGCGGTGACGATGGCAACCGACGACGCCCAGATCAGCGCCATGACCGCGACAATGGCGTAGCCCTGACGGTTGTCGCCGACCATCTTCCCGAAGGTGCGTGGCAGCGCGAATCCGATCACCAACAGCAGATAGATCTCCAGCCAGTTGGTAAAGGGGTTGGGGTTCTCGAACGGATGGGAGGAGTTGGCGTTGTAGAAGCCGCCGCCGTTGGTGCCCAGCTCCTTGATCGCTTCCTGTGAAGCGACCGGGCCACCGGTCAGGCTCTGGTGTTCGCCCGCGATGGTGGTGATCGACTGGATGCCGTGGAAGTTCTCGATCACCCCTCCGGCGACCAGCACCAGCGCGAAGACGAACGAGACCGGCAGCAGCACGCGGAGCACGACCCTCGTCAGGTCCACCCAGAAGTTGCCCACCCGGTCGGTCTTCTTGCGGGTGAAGCCGCGGATGAGAGCGGCGACCACGCCGATACCGACGGCCGCGGAGACGAAGTTCTGCACCGCCAGGCCCGCCATCTGCACCAGGTGGCCCATGGTCGACTCACCCGAGTAGTTCTGCCAGTTGGTGTTGGTGACGAAGGAGGCGGCCGTGTTGAACGCCAGATCCGGTTTGACCGCCTTCATGCCCAGCGACAGCAGCAGGTGGTTCTGCAGCCGCAGGAACCCGTACAGGAACAGCAGCGAGACCAGGAAGAAGGCGAGCACACTGCGCAGATACGCGGGCCATGGCTGATCGGCGTCGCCGTCCACACCCCCCGCCCGGTAGACCAGGCGTTCCACGCGCCAGTGGCGGGGTGAGGTGAGGATGTGGGCGAGGTAGTCACCGAGCGGCCGATAGGAGAGGGCGAGCGCCCCCACCAGGGCGATGACCTGGAGCCAGCCAGCGAGAGTGTTGTTCATGCAGAACCTCTCCTCGTACGGCGGCGTACGGGTGCGGCTAGAACTTCTCGGGGAAGACCAGGCAGAACACGAGGTAGACGACCAGGCCGATGGCGACGATCAGGCCGACGATGTTCTCGATGCTCACAGGCGGCTCACCCCCTTGGCGACCAGGGCGATGAGAGCGAATGCCGCGATGGTGAGCGCGATAAATGCAAGATCAGACATGTACGACACACCCCCGTGATTCGGAACGGGACTGGACCGCTCGGCCATGACGCGAAGACGTCGGATGCAGCGAGCAAAGGCCAAGGGCGGTGTCGGACTGAAACCGGCACCTCCAGCGAATCGCCGCACAGTTCCTTTCGGCGACTCCTCTTAGCGCAGTCCTGACGCTATCGCCCGCCACCTTGACGCCGTCTTGACACGCCGTGGCCGATCGGGTGGTCCTGAGCGTCGGGAACCCAGGTCGGGCAAGGGACCGAGGCAGTCAGCCGCCCACCGTTCTCGGATACGCGACGGTGGCCTCGCCGGTGTCATGCGCGATCGCCGGCAGCACTCCGGTCTGTCCGATGCCCGCGACGTCATCGTGAGCCCGGCTCAGCGGTCGAAACGGTAGCCCAAGCCCGGCTCGGTGATCAGATACCGCGGATGCGAGGGGTCCGGCTCCAGTTTGCGACGCAGCGCGACCATGTGAATGCGCAGGTAGTTGGTGCGCTTCTCGCTGCCGGGCCCCCAGACCTCCCGGAGCAGCTGATGTCCGGTCACCAGGCGTCCCGGGTTGCGCAGCAGGGGCACGAGCAACTGCCATTCGGTAGGGGTGAAGTGTGGTGCCCGGCCCTTGCCGGATCTCGGCACGGCGGTGTATGCGTCCAGATCGATCCGGTACTCCCCGACGTCCACCGTCGAAGGGATCCCCGATCCCGGAGGGCGACGCAGCACCGCTCGCAGGCGGGCCAGTAGCTCCGCCGCGGAGAAGGGCTTGGTGACGTAGTCGTCAGCGCCTGCGTCGAGCGCCGCAACCTTGTCGGCGGAGCTCGACTGCCCGGACACCACGATGATTCCCATCGAGGTGCAGACTCGCAGACCGTAGATGACATCGATGCCAGGCAGATCAGGCAGGCCGATATCGAGGAGCACGGCGTCGGGCTGAGCGGACGCGGCCAGGAGAAGAGCGGTCGCGCCGTCGGGGGCGATGATGACCTCATACCGGCCGACGTCCGGACCGTTGTCGAGAGCCTGCGTGATCTGCGGTTCGTCACCGACGATCAGAATCCGCCGCGCGTCGGTTCCGGGCGCCGGGCGGAGTTGAGTGTCGGGGAAGGAGACGACCATGAGTTCAGACCTCCTCCAGGAACAGGAATGCGGGTGCCACGCCGCCCGGCTGCGCAGGCGTTTCCTGTACAGCCGGGCGGCATTCGTCACATAGGTGACGTCGCGTCACTTCAAGTTGGTCAGCGCCAGATTGAGCGTGACCACGTCCACGTACTCGTTTCCCAGGAACCCGAGCGGGCGGCCGGTGATGTGGTCGCTGACGAGCTTGCGCACTACCGCCGGGTCGAGGCCGCGGGCCTTGGCGACGCGGTTGACCTGCTCGTAGGCGTACGCCGAGGAGATGTCCGGGTCGAGTCCCGAGCCCGATGCCGTCAGGGCGTCGACCGGCACCGTCGACGGGTCGACACCGTCGAACTTCGCCACCGCGGCCCTGCGCTGGTTGATGTCCTGGATCAGGACCGTGCTGTTCGGGCCGAGGTTGGAGGCGCCGGAGGCGGTCGGGTCGTACCCGTTGGTTCCGGCTGCGGACGGGCGCGACTGGAACCACTTCGGGTCCGGGTTGGGGCTCGTCTGGCCCTCCTTGAGCGGCAGGTTGAAGTTCTGGCCGATCAGGCTGGAGCCGACGACCTTGCCGTTCTGCTTGACCAGGGATCCGTTGGCCTGGTCCGGGAAGGCCGCCTGGGCGACGCCCGTGACAGCGAGCGGATACACGACCCCGGTGATCACGGTGAAGACCAGGAGCATCCGCAGGGCCGATACGTGGTTGCGAACCACGGGAGGAAGAAAGCTGGGCATGATGGTTGCCTTCTGTCTTGGTCAGTGCAGGCCGGGGACGAACTGGATGACCATGTCGATCACCTTGATACCGATGAACGGAAGTACCAGACCGCCGAGGCCGTAGATCCAGATGTTGCGGGTCAGCAGCGAGGAAGCCGACGCAGGCCGGTAGCGGACGCCGCGCAGCGCCAGTGGTATCAGTGCCACGATGATCAGCGCGTTGAAGATGATCGCGGAGGAGATCGCCGAGGTCGGGCTGTGCAGGGCCATGATGTTGAGCTTGTTCAGGCCCGGGTAGGCACTGGCGAACATCGCCGGGATGATCGCGAAGTACTTGGCCACGTCGTTGGCGATCGAGAACGTCGTCAAGGCGCCCCGGGTGATCAGCAGCTGCTTGCCGATCTCGACGATCTCGATGAGCTTGGTGGGGTTGGAGTCCAGGTCCACCATGTTCCCGGCCTCCTTGGCGGCCGAGGTACCGGTGTTCATCGCCACACCCACGTCCGCCTGAGCCAGCGCCGGGGCGTCGTTGGTGCCATCACCCGTCATCGCGACGAGCTTGCCGCCCGCCTGCTCACGCTTGATCAGCGCCATCTTGTCCTCGGGCGTCGCCTCGGCGAGGAAGTCGTCGACCCCCGCCTCCTCGGCGATAGCGCGCGCCGTCAGCGGGTTGTCACCCGTGATCATGACGGTCTTGATGCCCATCCGGCGCAGCTCGTCGAACCGCTCCCGGATCCCAGGCTTGACCACGTCCTTGAGGTGGATCACGCCGAGCACGCGCGAGTCGCCGTTCGCCGCCGAGGCGACGACGAGCGGGGTGCCACCGGCCTGCGATATCCGGTCCACGATCTCCTGGACCTCATCCCCGGCCTGGCCGCCGTTCTCGGCCACCCACGCGGTCACCGCGGACGCGGCGCCCTTGCGCACCTGACGGGTCACCCCGTCCTCGGTGAGATCGACGCCCGACATCCGGGTCTGCGCGGTGAACGGCACAAACTCCGCGTGCCCGAGCTCACCTTCGGCGCGCTCCCGCAGCTCGTACTTCTCCTTCGCCAGGACCACGATCGAGCGGCCCTCGGGCGTCTCGTCGGCGAGCGAGGACAGTTGCGCGGCCTCCGCAAGCTCCTTGGTGCTCACCCCTGCCACCGGCAGGAACTCCGACGCCTGACGGTTGCCGAAGGTGATGGTGCCGGTCTTGTCGAGCAGCAAGGTGTTGACGTCACCGGCAGCCTCGACGGCACGTCCGGACATGGCGAGGACATTGCGCTGCACGAGCCGGTCCATGCCGGCGATGCCGATCGCGGAGAGCAGAGCACCGATGGTCGTCGGGATCAGCGCCACCACGAGGGAGACGAGAATGACGATGGACTGCTCGGCGTGAGCGTAGATCGCGAAGGGCTGCAGCGTGACGACCGCGAGGAGGAAGACGATGGTCAGCGACGCCAGCAGGATGTTGAGCGCGATCTCGTTCGGCGTCTTCTGCCGCGCCGCGCCCTCCACCAGGTTGATCATCCGGTCGATGAAGGTCTCCCCCGGCTTGGAGGTGATCTTCACAACGATCCGGTCGGAGAGCACCTTCGTACCGCCGGTGACCGCGGAACGGTCACCGCCCGACTCGCGGATGACCGGAGCCGATTCACCGGTGATCGCCGACTCGTCGACGCTCGCCACGCCCTCAACGACGTCGCCGTCGCCCGGGATGATCTGTCCGGCTTCGACGACGACATGGTCACCGAGGCTGAGCGCGTTCCCGGGGACTTCCTCTTCCGGCGTCGCGATGTCGCCCGGCTTCCAGCCGATGAGCCTGCGGGCCATGGTGTCCGTCTTGGTGCGGCGCAGCGTTTCGGCCTGCGCCTTGCCGCGGCCCTCGGCGACGGCCTCGGCCAGGTTGGCGAAGACCACCGTCAGCCAGAGCCAAGCGGTGATCATCCAGGCGAAGATGGATGGGTCCTTGATCGCCGACAGCGTGGTGAGCACCGCGCCGATCTCGACGACGAACATGACCGGGTTCTTGATCATGACCCGGGGGTTGAGCTTCTTGGCCGCGTCGGGGAGCGAGATGACCAGCTGCTTCGGGTCCAGAAGCCCGGCCGATACGCGGTGTGGTTCCTGTGGCGTGTTGGGGGTCTCTTCGGGAGAGACCGGTGGTTCGACGGTGGTCAGGGACATCAGTGGAGACCTTCCGCGATCGGCCCCAGAGCCAGGGCGGGGAAGTAGGTGAGGCCGACGACGATGAGGATCACGCCGAGGAGCAGACCCACGAACTGCGGGCGGTGGGTGGGCAGCGTGCCCGCGTTGACCGGGACCGGCTGCTGTTTGGCGAGCGAGCCGGCCAAGCCCAGGACGAAGACCATCGGCAGGAAGCGGCCGAAGAGCATGGCCAGGCCGAGCGCGGTGTTGTACCAGTCGGTGTTTACCGTGATGCCTGCGAAGGCTGAGCCGTTGTTGTTGGCGGCCGAGGTGAAGGCGTAGAGCACTTCGGAGAAGCCGTGCGGACCGGTGTTGAGCATGCCTGCCCGCTCACCCGGAAGCGCCATCGCTATGCCCGCGCCGACCAGAACGACCGCCGGCGTGGTGAGGATGTAGAGGGAAGCGAACTTCATCTCCCGGCCGGTGAGCTTCTTGCCCAGGTACTCCGGCGTGCGCCCGACCATCAGACCGGCCACGAACACCGCCACGATCGCCAGGATGAGAATGCCATACAGACCCGATCCCGTACCGCCCGGTGCGATCTCACCGAGCATCATGTTGAAGATTGTCATACCGCCGCCGCCCGGCGTGAACGAATCGTGGAAGGAGTTGACCGCCCCGCACGAGGTGAGCGTCGTGGACACCGCGAACAACGCGGAGGCCCAGATCCCGAAGCGCTGCTCCTTGCCCTCCATCATCCCGCCGGCGAGATGACCGGCCGAACTGCTCACACTGTGCAGTTCGTTGGCGGTGACGATGGCCACCGACGAGGCCCAGATCAGGCCCATTACGGCGACGATCGCGTAGCCCTGACGCTTGTCGCCGACCATCGTGCCGAAGGTGCGCGGTAGCGAGAAGCCGATCACCAGCAGCAGGTAGATCTCCAGCCAGTTGGTGAACGCGTTGGGATTCTCGAACGGGTGGGCGGAGTTGGCGTTGTAGAAACCGCCACCGTTGGTGCCCAGCTCCTTGATCGCCTCCTGGGAGGCCACCGGGCCACCAGTGAGCGACTGGTGGTCGCCGGCGATGGTGGTGATCGACTGGATGCCGTGGAAATTCTCGATCACACCGCCCGCCACCAGCACGATGGCGAAGAGAAACGAGATCGGCAGCAGGATCCGCAGCACGATGCGGGTCAGGTCCACCCAGAAGTTGCCGACGTACGAGGTCTTCTTGCGGGTGAAGCCGCGGATCAGCGTGGCCACGACGGCGATGCCGACGGCCGCGGAGACGAAGTTCTGCACCGCCAGACCCGCCATCTGCACCAGGTGGCCCATGGTCGACTCACCTGAGTACGCCTGCCAGTTGGTGTTGGTGACGAAGGACGCCGCTGTGTTGAAGGCAAGGGCGGGGCTTACCGCCTTCATGCCGATGGAGAGCAGGAAGTGATTCTGCAGGCGCTGGAAGCCGTACAGGAACACCAAGGAGATCAGCGAGAACGCCAGCACGCTGCGCAGATACGCGCCCCACGTCTGCTCGGCGTCCCCGTCCACTCCGCCGGCGCGGTAGACCATGCGCTCCACGCGCCAGTGCTTGCCGGTGGTCAGGACATGGGCCATGTAGTCGCCCAGCGGGCGGAAGGACAGCGCCAGTGCGCCGATCAGCGCGATGACCTGGAGCCAGCCCGCGAGAGTCTCATTCACTAGAACCGCTCCGGGAAGATCAGGCAGAGCACCAGGTAGACCACCAGGCACACCGCGACAATCAGGCCGACAATGTTTTCGATGCTCACAGGAGCTCCACCCCCTTGGCCGCCAGCCCCAAGAGGCCGAAGACCACGAAGGTGAGCACGATGAAGATCACGTCTGACATGAAGACACCCCGGGACAGGGACGATGGACAGAGCCGCGGGCCCTACCGGGTGTGGGGGACACGGAGGCCGGGAGCGGTGCCGGTGGAACCAGCAGCGGTATAGAACCGGTCCGGGACGCCCGGGGGAACACTCCTTAGCGCGCCCCTGACGCCCCGGCGATCCGACCTGATGCCGCCTTGACATCCCTGTCCGGGCCGATACCCCAGCGACATCGGTCCGTTATCCCGCCGCCCGCCTGCCTTTCGACTCGGATGTTCCAACTCGAACGCTTCATCAGAGGGCTGGTCCGCTTGGGGCGCCGGAGAGTTGAACTCGCAGGCTTGTGGTCGATTTCAGGATCTGCGAATGCGTGGGGGCGCGGCAGCGCCCAGGCGTAGCCGGGGTGCGGCGGCGCACGGGCGCAGGTCAGGCCAGCGATTCAACCCGTCGGCCTGCCAGTAGCCGATGATGTACTTGTGCACGCAGTCAAGCTCCATGAAGCCGTGCAGGCCGAGTGGACCGCCTCGGAACTCAGGGATTTTCTGGCCGACGTGCTCGCATCCGCAAGCCTGGTCGGCGTAACGGCAGGGAGTCAAGCCGAGCGGTATCCGTGATCCGGCGATAACGACAATACGTCGCCGACCTGGGGCTGTGAGCGCGGCGTCCGGCAACACTGACCGCGAACTGTGCACGAAGATAGGTACGTAACCAATCGTTGACACCGTCAACAACCTCCAGCATTGAAGGCGTTGCGCAGGTCCGTGTACGGTTACCGGCATGAAAAACAATGCCGGACCACTGGCCGGTCCGCTGGTCACCGGCTCTGAGATCGCTCGGCTCGCGGGGGTGACCCGTGCTGCCGTCTCCAACTGGAGACGGCGCTACGACGACTTCCCGCCCCCTGCGGGTGGTGGAGCGAACACTCCGCTATTCGCCTTGGCCGACGTGCAGGCATGGCTGGACCGGCAGCGTAAGGGGCAGGAGGTCTCCCAGGAGGTCCAGCTATGGCAAGTGTTGCGAGGGGCCTACGGAGACGAGATCATCCGCGGGCTCGCCGATGTCTTCCACTTTCTCGCCAGTGGGGAGCCGACTCCCGAGCTTCCGAAGAAGGCGGTTCGACTGACGCAGGACCTGGCTGCGAGCGCCTCAGTGGCCGACGTGGTCGCCGCCCTGAGTGAACGTTTCACCGACTCCGTACGCCGGGCCGGATCGGACCAGGTCACCTCGCCCCGCGTCGTCCGCGCCGTGCGCCATTTCGCCGGTGAGGTCACACGCGACGCCGTTCTCTTCGACCCGGCCTGTGGCATCGGCACACTGCTTCTCGCCGTCGGGCCGGGGCAGCAGGCCAAACGCTACGGGCAGGAGTCGGATGCCCGCAGCGCGAGATTCGCGCAGTTGCGTGCCAGCCTCACGGATCACACCGGTGCCACCATCGCCACGGGCGACTCCCTGCGCGACGACCAGTGGCCGGATATCAGAGCAGAGCTCGTCGTCTGTGATCCACCAGTGGGCGTCACCGACTGGGGACGGGAAGACCTGCTCCTCGACGCCCGCTGGGAATTGGGCACTCCCTCGCGTGCCGAAGGCGAACTCGCCTGGCTCCAGCACGCCTACGCACACACCGCTCCCGGCGGCCGCGTTCTCATGGTCATGCCCGCGTCGGTCGCCTACCGCAAGGCAGGCCGCCGTATCCGCGCCGAACTCGTACGGCGTGGCATCCTCACGCAGATCATTGCCTTGCCGCCCGGCACAGCGGCATCCCATTCTCTTCCCGTGCATCTGTGGCACCTGCGCCGCCCCGAACCGGTCGGCGACGCCACCGCGTCCGTACGCATGGTCGACCTGACGGCGAACGATCCTGACGGTTCCCTGGAGGTGGGCCCGGGCCAGGTGACGGATGTGCCGCTGATCGACCTGCTGGACGATGTCGTCGACCTCACTCCCGGCCGCCACGTCGAGGAATCGCACCGCGACTACGTCACCGAATACCAAACGCTGCGGAAGGAGTTGGCGCAGCAAGTACAAGGAATCCTCGACTGCCTGCCGGCACTGACCGCAGGCGATACTCCCGGGCTGTTGGAGGGGCCATCCGTCAGTGTCGCGGAACTCGCCCGGGCCGGGCTCGTAGAGTACGGCGACGCGGAGCCGATCTCAGTGAACGACCAGCTCGACACGGACTACCTGCGGGGCTTCCTGAGCAGCGCGGCGAACCTCCGCCGCTCGACGAGCACTAGCGGTACCCTGCGACTCGATGGTCGGGGTGCCCGTATCCCACAGATGGACATCGCCGACCAGCTCCGCTACGGAGCCGCCTTTCGCGCGCTCCTGGAGTTCGAGGAGCGCATGCGGAGGGTGACGGAGCTGAGCCGGGAGGCGGCGGCGCTGGCACGGGACGGGCTGGGCAACGGGGCACTCGTTCCCCAAGAACCTACGGAGTGAGCCAAGCGGTTCTCGCGGCCAGGAGGCGCAGGCACGTCAATTCCCTGCCTGCGGTAGGAACGAACTGGGCGACCCGCTCCAGGAGACGGCCAGTGCTTCCCGCGCCCTGGTGCACGCCACGAACAGCAGGCACCGCTCCCGCAACATGTCCGATTCGTGCTGGAGCGCGTCCACGCCGGCCGGTGTGACCTCGCGTGCGAACGGCACCGCGCTCGCGGTCACTCCGAGGACGGCGACGCACCGGAACTCAAGGCCCTTCATGGCGTGCATGGTCGCCAGCCGCACGCCCTCCGCATCCGGTCCCGGATTGCCCTTGACGCGGACCACCGGCACCTTGGCCACGGCCAGCTTGTCGTACACCTTGTCGATGAGCAGGTTGAAGCGAGCGCACACGCCGATCTCGGAGGGCCGGATGCCCTGGGCGATCCAATGCTCGACGCGCTCCACCAGCGCTGCGACCTCCGCCTGCTCGGAACCGTACCCCTCCACGTGCGGCCTTCGACCGTGCAGCAGCGAACGGTAGCCGGCCAGGGTGTCGCTTCCTTCGCCGCCCAGATCGTCGACGACCACAGGACTGAGAATTCCGGTCGACCAGGCGAGAATCTCCTCCGTGGAGCGGTAGTTGATGCGCAGGCGGTTCGTGCGCCCGGCTACCGAGATGCCGAGCGAGCCCAGGGAGACCTTGGAGTCGTAGATGCGCTGGTGCGGGTCGCCCGTGATGAACACGTCGTCGCTGCCGGGCGTCACCGCGGCCCGCAGCACACGCCATTGAGCGGGATGCAGATCCTGCGCCTCGTCGACCACGACATGGCCGAACTCCGGCGCGGAGCGAGCCAGGAGTTCGGCAGCACGAGCGCACACCCCCAGGTGCGTGGTTGCCCCCCTGTCTCGCAACAGCGACGTGAACCGCTCGACAGCGGGCCACAACCGCTCCCGCCGCGCGGGCGGGAGCGCGCTGCCGCGCCCGCGCCGGGACGCGGCCCGGTAGGCGTTCAGGTCTCGGAGATCCTGGGCGAGGATGACGTGCCGGTACTCCTGGGCCAGGAACTGCTCCGTCCAGGGCAGCCCCAGCGTCTGGGCGACCCGCTGCCACAGCTGCCGCTCCTCCCGGTCGCCGATGGGAGAGGGAGCCCTGCCGTCGAGGCGGGTCACCACCTGGTGCGCGTAGGCGTTGACCGTCGTCACCTCCACGCGGTCGAGCAGCGACCTGTCGCCGTCAAGGAGGAGGGCGAGGTTCTCACGGAGGGCTGCGGCGAGGGCGGTGGTGTAGGTCGTGAGCAGGACGGTCGGCGTGCAGTTCGGCAACGGTGAGCTGCTGGAACTTCTCCATCGCCTTGCGCACGCCGGATTTGACGGGCTTGTCCAGGACGTCGTAGCTCTCCCAGAAGCTGTTGGCGAACGCGAGTTGCGGCACGAGGCGACTCCCCACCCTTGACGGACCCGTCGCGGCGCATCATACGCGCAGGTCGGGAACGATCTGCCGGGCTACGACCGCGATGTCCGCGAGCAGGCCGGCCGGTTGCTGGTCCAGGTCGAGGGCGTGCTGATGGATGACGATGCCCGCATGCCGCACCTGATGGGCCGCGTGTGCGGCGTTGCCTTTCGCGTACACCAGGTGCCCGTCCCGCAGGCCCAGCGCCGTGCAGTAGGCGAGCATCTGGTAGAGGTCGGCGTCCGGATAGCCGTCGCGCTTCTCGGCCTTGTACTTGGCGTCCACCACCGCCGTCGGGGTGCCGCCCGCCCCGTAGAGGACGAAGTCCGGCCGCATGCGGATCGCGGCGGCCTCGTCGAGGTGGTGCGGGTCCTGGAGCCGGGCCGTGCGGCCGGAGCCGCGGAACGCCTCCCGCAGGGCGACGGTCACGAAGTCCTCAAAAAGCTTGTTCATGTCGAGGAGGAAGCCGTCGATGTGCAGTTCGCCGGGCTCGTGCTCCACGGAGGCGCCGTCCAGGACGACGCGCGCGAGGCGCAGCGCCGGGTGATAACGGGAGTTGAGGCGCGAAGGACGCCACTCGGGGAGCGGCCTGCCGCGCACGATCGGGGTGACGTCGGCGAGGCGAGCACGCTGGTGCAGCAGTCGGCGGCGCACGTCAGACGGTATGCCGGGCAGGCGCAGCAGACGCTCCACGGCGGTGCGCACGATGCGGTTCTCCGCGATGTCGGTGGTGAACTCGTCGTACGCCACCTCCACCGGCAGGGTCGCCCCGAAACGGCGGCGGATCTGCTCGGCCTCCCGGATCCGGCCGCGGACGACGACAGCCGTCTCCTCCGTCGCCCGGTATCCCTGCAGCAGGCCCTGCCGCAGTGCCCGGTCCACCTGCCGCTCCACGGCGTGGGCGAACGCCGGAAGCAGGTCGCGGTGATCCCCCACCTCGACCTCCCCGTCGCGCCAGCCACCGCGCGGATCGAGGCTGTAGCCGAGCAGGAAGAACAGGCGGGCGATGGGCACCTTGGGCGTGATGCGTACGCTGACCGGTGCGCCGCCGCCCGGAACGGTGACGGCCACCGCCCCGACCTTGCTCCCTGCCCGCAGCGACCAGTGCCCCGGCGTGTACGGGTCGGGGGCGGCGTCCACGATTCCCGCGGTGGCGAGCGCGCGGCCGACCGCGTCCGCCAGCGGCACGGACCTGGCCGGCGCGTGCTCGACCAGTTCGACGGTGGAGACCGCTGCGACGGGCGTCGGTGAGGTCATTGTGGGGACCGTCCCAGAGATTCCCTCAGCGCTGCCAGGCCGTACCGCTGCTCGATGTCGACGCCCTCCCCGTAGTGGTGCTCTTCCAGCAGCGGAAGGATCTTCGTCCGCCAGGTGCGCTCCAGACCGCCTTCCCGGTACACGCCCTTCTTCATGAGGTACGAGGGGCCGATGCGGAAGTCTGCGTCGTCAATACGCGAGTTGAGGGCGTCGAGCAGATCGGCGGGCTCGGGATCCTTGCCCTCCTTGGCCAGCCAGCGCCGCAGCAGCCCGCTCGTCGGCTCGGTACGCGGCGACAGCTCCACGAAGGCGAACCGGCGCCGCATCGCCGCGTCCACCAGCGCGATGGACCGGTCCGCGGTGTTCATCGTGCCGATCACGAAGAGGTTCGGCGGCAGGGCGAAGTCGTCACCGGAGTAGGTGAGCCGCACGGACCTGTTCCGGTATTCGAGGAGGAAGTACAGCTCACCGAAGACCTTCGCCAGGTTGGCGCGGTTGATCTCGTCGATGATCAGGAAGTGCGGGATGTGCCGGTTGCCTTCCAGGGAGGCGAGGTCGGCCAGCTCCCTCAGTGGGCCGGCCGTCAGACGGAAGGCGACCTCGCGCGTCTCGGGGTCCTCCCGCGGCCGGAAGCCCTCGAAGAAGTCCTCGTAGGAGTACGAGGGGTGGAACTGCACCAGCTTCACCTGCTCGGGTCCTCCTCCGAGGAACTCCGCGAGCTTCAGCGCCAGATAGGTCTTGCCCGTGCCCGGCGGCCCGTACAGCACCACCTGCCGGTCGTCCCAGAGCAGGTCGTGAACCTCGCGCAGCCACTCGGTGTCGTGTACCAGGAGTTCGTCGGCCAGGGCGTCCGTCGGCACCGGAAGCTCCAGCACCCGCCGGGCGGTGATCGCCGGTATCTCGACGCTCGGATCCCGCTCCACGACTTCGGCCGCCTCGTCGGCAAGTTCCTCGTCCGTCAACCCGAGCCCGTCGACGAGGGCGCGTACCGAGGTGAGGTCCACGACGTCATGTTGCACGGACAGCTTCTGCTGAAGGGCCTCCGGCAACTCGTCGTAGGCGTACCCGGCCGTCTTCCACTCAACTGGCCGGCGCAGATTGGATCGTCCGTCCTCGGACTCCACCTGTTCCACAGCACCCGTGATCTCGCCGACGTACAACCTGCCGCCGGAGATCGTGCACACGGTGTCGCCCGGCTTCATTCGGGACAAGAAGGCATGGAGCCCCTCGACCAGCTCCAGTTTCTGGCTGTAGGTGGCCGTCGATTCGTAGTCCTCCTCGACGATCGACCGCAGCGAGTCCTTGGCGACCCCGTGTTCGACTCCTTGCCTCAGTCGAGCGGCGGCGAGCGTGACGCGTTGCTCGGGAAGCCACATCCGCTGGACAAGGTCAAGACCGGAGACGTTCGACCCGCGCACCAGCCAGGTCCGGTTCGGCCCCCACCCCACGTGGTTGAGGAAGTCGCCCAAGGGGTGACCGTCGGAGGTCTTCCACTCCACCCAGCCATTGGCGCTGCGTCCCATCAGGATCTCGGCGGCGGCAGAGGGTGAGTTGCACTCGATGTCCCGCGTCGTCTCCAGTTGGCCCGGCCACGAGGCGGACCGGGTGATGGCCCCTCCTTCGATCAGCCGCTCCCTGAGGCGATGAGAGGACGGCATACGAAGCGGGAACGAAGGAACTACCTGGGGCCGGGCGGGAGAACCGGCAAGCACGAGGAACTTCTGACTCCCGTTCGTCCCTTTCTCCGGCAGCAGCCGTCCTCGCGCGAGCGGCCCGCCGTTCGGCATACGCAACTGGAACTCGGGAGACGGCGCCGCCTCGGACGCCGCTATGTGCTGCTGGCTCACACACACTCCTCGTGCTGATGTCTGCCTTGCGTGCGCCTCGTCGCTGCGACAGTACCGGCGAGGCCCGAACACGTGGATCGCAGCATGCTCGGAAACGTGTCCGGGCGACGGCGTACGCCGGGCCGGGCTTATATCCGGGCGGAGGGCAGGACGTTCAGCAGTTCGGTGACGTCCTGATGCCACGCCCGTACTTCACCGGGCGTGGGCGGCAGTTCGTAGGTGTGGTGGTGGCAGGCGGCGCTGAGCGCGGCCCATGTGGTGTGCCAGTGCCGGGCGACGGACGGCCGCACGTACCACTGGAGGCAGAGCATTCTGCTGCGCCCGTTGCGGGTCATGGCCGGGCTGATGCCGCGCCAGAACGCGTCGAGTGTCTCGTCCAGGGCCAGCCGGAGCAGGACCGCCGCGGCGCGTGCCCGAAGCCCGGGGGCGAGAGTGAGCGCGGTGTCCGGTGGCGGGTTGAGCAGCCGGTCGGCGGCGGCGAGGAGGCCGCTGGTGGGAAGAGTCATCGGGCCAGCACCGCCTTCGCGAGCCGCTCGGTCCGGCGGACCAGGTCCCTGCGGTCGCCCACGGGCTCGGACGCCTGGTGGGACGCCTTGTTGCACTGCCGGATCAAGTCCGTGGCCCAGGCGCCGTGGTCCTGGGCGATGACGTCGAGAACGATGGCGTGCTGCACGTCCAGGGCGATCGCGGCGAGTGCGGTGAGCGAGTCGGCCTTCGCGATCCTGTCCTCGATGGCACGCCAGTCGAGCCCGGCCGCCCGCAAGGTGCTGCGCGCCCGGGCGAGAAGGGCCGCCTCCAGGGCCACGCGGCACATCGCCGGAAGCACCCGGTCTGCCACGTCCGGCGGCAGGTTTCCGTCGAGCGCTATCGCGCGCGCCTCGTCCAGAGCCTGGGTCACCGGGTCGCTGACGGGGACGATGCGGACGACGGAATCGGTCTGACGGGAGACCTGCTTGATCGTCGCCCTGATGCCGAGGCGGCGGATGGCCTCCTCAAGACGGGTGTCATGGGTGAAGACGACGACCTGCCGGTGCTGGGCGTACAGGTCCAGGACCCTGGCCAGGCCGTCGACCTTCTCCGGGTCCATGGACTGGACCGGGTCGTCGATCACCAGGAACTTGAACGGGCTGCTCTCGTGCGTGGCCCGCGGGATGAACAGCGACAGGGCCAGCGAGTGCAGCTCGCCCTGGCTCATGACCCCGAAGGCCGGCGCGTCCATGGCGTCGACGGACACGTCGAGCACGACCTTGCGCTGGGCGGCCGCTCCCGCGAGGCTGATCGAACCGAGCGAGACGCTGCTGCGCTCGCACAGCAGCTTCCACACCATCTGCGACTGGTCGGCGATCGGCTTCAGGCGCGCTTCCCGCAGTTCGTCGGTGAGCTTCTGTAGCCACGTACGTGCCGCCTTGACCTGCTTGATCCGGTCCTCCGCCCGCTGTGCGGCCTCGGCGTGCCGGAGCCACTCGGTGAGGCGTCCCGCGACCGTCTGCCAACGGCCGTCCTGCTCGTCGAGGCGCCGCGCGGCGTCCTCCCGCACCTGGTGGCAGGCATCGCCGAGCACGGCCTCGGCGCGTTCCGCCCGGTCCGCCAGTTCACGTGGGTCCGGTACGGCACGGCACGCGGCCCAGTCGCGCCAGAGGGCGGCGAGCGACGGCTCGTCGGCCTGGAGCCAGGCCGGGACCGGCTGAACCGCATCGTGGACGTCCCGCACGGCGGCCGCCAGCTCCCGGCGCGCGGCCTGCGCCGCCTCCGCTTCCGACTGCAGCCGCTCCACCTGCTCGCGGGCGCCCTCGGCCCAGCGCCCGTCGAGGCGATCGGCGCTTCCGCAGACCGGGCACTCGGTGGAGTCGGGGTGGCGGCGGCGATGGGCGAGTGCCCTCTCCAGCAGGTCGATCAGCTGCCGTGCGTCCTCTGCGGAGGTACACCGCACGTCCTCCGCGTCAGCGGCCGCCTTCCGGAGCCGGGCAACGGCGGCGGCGACGGCCTGCCGGTCGGGAGCCTGCAGAACCGCCAGGCGGCGCAGCCGGGCGAGCGCGGTGTCGTCGGCGACGGTGTTGCCCGCGAGGAGCAGACGCATGCGGTCGAGGTCGGGGTGACGCCCTTCGAGCGCGGCGACCGCTTCCGCGGCACGCGGGTCGTCGTGCTCGGACAGTTCACGCAGGACGGTCTCGGTGAGTGCCTTCGACGCCGCGACCTCGTCCTGGTGCTTCTTCAGCAGGGCACTCACCTGCTTGTAGATGTCGCTGAGCAGTTCCAGGCCCAGGAGTTTGGCGAGAGTGTCATGGAGCGCGGTGGAAGGCCCGGTGATCACCGCCCCGAGCTCGCTGTACGGGAGGAAGGGCCGGTAGAGGGAGATCTGTTCCGGATCGATGACCTCGTGTAGAGCGGATGCGCCGCCCTCCACCTCGGTGCGGCAGTCGTCCACACCAGGGCCGCTCCAGCGCCGACGGACCGTCACCGGAGCGCTCCCGTCGTCGGCGCACAGTTCGACGGACACCTGGGGGTCGGCGTGGTCGTGCAGGTTGCGCCACCCCTTCTTCCAGATCAAGGTCCGGTCCTGCCAACGGTAGTTGCCGCCCGTCAGCGCCATCTCGGCCGCTTCCGCGACGCTGGACTTACCGGAGCCGTTGCGTCCCGCGATGACCGTCAGGCCCGGTTCGGGCCGAAGGTCGAGGCTGGTGGCGGGGCCGATGCCGCGCCATCCGGCGGCAGTGATGGACCGCAGGAAGAGGGAGCGGGCCTGCCCGTCGCTCCTGACGGGAGCTTCGGGCACCACCTCCCTGAGCACATCCTGCGCCTCGGGCGCCAGGCCGGATTCGAGCAGGCGACTGAGGAGTACGTCTCGTAGAAGCATAGGGGGGGATGGCTCGTCAGACATCGCGCTGCTCCTTGGGCGCCACGGGAGTTGAGGTGGGATCAGGGCGACTCAGCCCGCACCGCACCGTTGGCCCTAACCATGACGGAGGCGTGTTAGCGCTGTCAACGTATTCTCTGATAGGCAGGTAATCGAATTTGTGTACACACGCAGGTTCGGAATCCGGGGCAGTGCTCGACAGCTGACGGGCGTCGAGCTCGGGCTGGGCTGTACTGCGCGTGCCGGCCTTGGTGACCTCCAAGGCCGGGTGCGGGAGTGCCGACGATGCCTCACAGAAGGCCGGAGCGGCGCTGCTCCGGTTGCGACCTGGGACCGAGGCGTGTTTCCGCCCAGACGGTCTTCCCGCTCGGCGGGAACGGTCGCGTACCCCAGCGGTCAGCCAACGCATCCACGAGGAGCAGGCCGCGGCCGGACTCCTCGTCCGCCCCTGCGCCGTTCCGGCGCGTGGGGTGACGGTCGCCGCGGGCGTCGGTGACCTCGATGCGGAGGGTGTCGGTCGAGGCGTCGAGCGTCAGCGCGAGCCGGAAGTCACGGCCCCTCACGCGTGCGTGCAGGACCGCGTTGGCGGCCAGCTCGGCCACGATCAGCACGGCACGTTCGGTGACGTCGGGCTCCGCCGACCAGGCCCGCAGTTGCTCGGCGGCGACCAGCCGGGCGAGGCGAGCCCCGCCCCGCGTGGAGGGCAGCAGCTGGGCGAACGCCCGTACGGTGGGCGGGATTTGGGGCGTGGTTGCGCTCATGTGGCCACGGTGGCGGGCGTCCACCGGCGTTGGGAAGCGGCACGCCCCGTACGGTGCGTCAGCGTACGGGCACGTTTGGTGGACCGTACGCCGGTCTCTCCGTCACGCTGGGTGAGTCGATCGCGGGACGTCGCACACAGCGCCAGGTACAGCACCGGGAGGGGCCGCGCATGACAACCGACAACGCCGAGGTGGCCGGTAACGTCGACTGGGAGCGGGAGCCCGATCCCTCGGACAGTCTGCGGACCTTCGGGGCCGTCGTCCAGGCCCTACGCGAGCATGCGGGCCTCAGCCGGGCCCAGTTCGCGGAACGCGTCCGCTTCTCCAAGCACACCGTGGAGTCCGTGGAGTTGGGCCGCCGCATGCCCGACGAGGCCTTCGTGGAACGGGCGGAGGAAGCCCTGGGCAACACGGGCGCGTTGCGGAAGGCGGCCCGGTACCTGACGCGGGGCGAGGCCGGGCTCGCGGTCTGGTTCCGGCGGTGGGCGCGGCTGGAGCGGGTGGCGGTGAGCTTGTGTACGTATGAGTGCCGGCTGGTGCCGGGGTTGTTGCAGTCGGAGGGGTATGCGCGGGCGGTGTTCGACAACAGCATTCCGCTGCTCACCGATGACCAGTTGGAGGCCCAAGTCACCGCTCGGTTGCAGCGCCAGAAGATGCTGTCTGAGCGTCCACACGTCCCATTCAGCTTCATCGTGGAGGAGTCGGTCTTCCGAATGCGGCTCGGAGGTGCGGAGGTGATGCGGCGCCTCTTCGACTATGTGCTGGAGCTCAGCGCACAGCGCAACGTCACGCTGCAAGTCGTGCCGCTAGAGGCCGAGGTACATGCATGTCTGGACGGACCGGTGCAGTTGCTGGAAACGCCAGAAGGGAAGCGCCTTGCGTACTCAGAAGGGCAGCAAAACGGACGGCTGATCGCCGACGTAAAAGAGGTGAGCCTCCTCCACCAGCGCTATGACACACTGCGCTCGCAGGCCCTCAACCCCAAAGACTCACGGGGCCTGCTGGAGCGACTGCGAGGAGAGCTATGAGCACGAGAGAACTCGCCTGGTTCAAGTCCAGCTACAGCGGCACGCAGGGTGACAGCTGTGCGGAGGTCGCCGTCACCGAACAGGCCGTCCACGTGCGGGACTCCAAGGACAAGGATGGCCCGGAGCTCACCATCGGCCGCGACGAGTGGGTGCAGTTCGTGCGCTTCGCCGCGCACGGCTGAGCCCTTCGCGGGCCCAGCCGCACGTCGGTGGAACCTCACCCAGCCTCGGGCCAGGGCTCGTGACGCGGGCCCTGGCCCGGGGGCGGAGTGAGGGTGGAGGTGTAGTTCTCGCCATCCACGAGAGGGTTCTCCAGGCTGAGCCCGGCCGCCACCATGCGGTCGTACTCGGCGAGCACCATGCGCTTGGTGCGGTACTCGCCATACTTGGCGATCTCGTTGTTCTTCAGGCCGCCGCCCGAGTCGGTCTGGAAGGCCTCCAGTATGTATTCCGCATCATCGGGGCTGATCCCGTAGAGGTGGAGGAAGTACGCGTCCAGCTCAGCGCGGATCACGCCACGACGCTCCTCGTCCCACCGGAAGGGGGCGCCAGCTTCGCCGAGATCACGGGCAAGTGGATCCATGTCATAGGCGGTATAGACAAGTTCGAGGACCCGCGGAATGAGGAAGGACAAATGGGGGGTCAGCGACTCTGGTGTGGGAACGGGAAGCTGCTTCCATATGAATAGACCCATACTGGTGCTGCCGATCTTCTGCCGACTCACGTAGTCGAAGACTAGAGAGCTTTGGGCCGCGATCAGGGCCGCGGCGAGGTCGGGCGACACACGCGGAAGCATCAGCGGGAACTTGTGGCCGACGGCAGTTCGGGGGAGGAAGGCGGGAATGGCCGTGCGCTCGTTCGTCGAGGCGGTGACATCGCACCAGCCGCAGAGCCACTCCCGGTCCCATTTCACCTCGTCCAACCGAACGCTCACGCCCGCAACCGCGACGTCTCTGTCCTTCCGCCGGGTGGGGATGAGGCCGCGCTCGGCGATCCAGTGTATGGGGAGGGCGAACCGCCCAGCGTCTTGGAGCTCGTCCTGGCGCAGATAACGGGGTTGGTTTTGGCGGTTAACTGCTGTCTCGCTCTTCACGACATCGGCGGCGCGATGGTTGAAGAAGCCAACCATCTTCGCCTCGTACAGTGGCAACATCCGCTGCGCGCCCCGCACGAAGACATTCCCCTCCAGTTCCCATCCCTCCCGAAACAGGGCCTCGCGGGTACGGAACAGATCGGAGTCGTCAGTCATATCAAAGAGGCGCTTAAAGGCAATACCCCAGGGGTTTCCATCTTTCTTCGTCTCATTCCATAGCACCGGAATTTGCCGATAGATGGCCGCTGTAAGGTCGGCATCTCGCCGCGAGCGGAAGATCGGGAGCGTTCCGGTGTTTGGGTTGATGAGGTTGATCTCCTCTGGACTGAGCGCGAAGAGGCGGCCTGCGTCTTCGAGGTCCGAGGTGTCGTAGAGAAAGAATGCGAACCTGGCGGCGGGTTCGGCGAGACCTCGACCCGCGAGTGAGAGCAGACAGAACTTGTAGCGAGAATCTACGCCTTCGAAGAGGCTCTTCCTGTTCTCGAAATCGTAGAGAGAGGCCAGCGCGCCGCGCTGGGTGAAGTCATTGAAGAGATGCTGGGCGCCCGCGCCTGTGGCAATCGCGGTCGGGATGATGGCACCGAAGCGGCCCTTGGGTGCCACGATCGTTGCGAACCGTTCAGCGAACAGTTGGTCTGTCTGAAGAGAGTTGACCCCTTTGACAGTCAGCCCCTTCGCGCACAAGGGAAAGGAACGGGAGCTCGAGGCGAACAGGAACGTCGATTTCACCATACGTCGCGCCGCCCGGTACCGCCCGCCCGCCTCCGGATTCTCTCGTTCCCATTCGGTGATCCGGGTGCGCCTGGCAGTCCCTGAGATCACAGCGACTGATGGCTCGACTACGCTGAAGTACTTCTTGTCCTCAAAGTCGACCTTGTCCCACGGTGGGTTGCCCACAACGCAGGAGAATCCACCGGCCCATCCCGCCGCAGGTTCAATGTCTGAAGCCGCTTTGCTGCCCTCGACGACGGCGAAGACTTCGGGAAACTCCAGATGCCAGTGGAAGAACTTGTACTGCTGGGCAAGACGGATGATTTCGTCGTTGGTGGTGATGGGTATGCCAGCACTGGGATTCTGGAGGTCGCGGAACACGCCCTCGGTGACAGGTGTCGGTGCCCCCTGGACCTTGGGCCAGACAAAGGCGGCACACCAAGCATCAGCGATGTGGAGGGCGTGGAGGTAGCTGGCGGACTGCTCCAGGTCACGGAAGCGGCTCGACTGAAGCCGCACGTCGCGAAGGGTGTCCGTAGGGGCGGAAGTGATGTCCCGCAAACTCGCTGCGAAGGTGGCGTTGGACACCCACATGCGCTCTTCGGTGTGAAAGCTCAACTGGCCACCTCTCTCAGAGGCGTTCCGAATCTTCAAGCGTTCCGCGATCTTGTTTTCATCCCCCTCAATCGGCTTGAACGCGTCATCCGGGATGCCCCCGGCCAGCAGCGCAGGCGTCGCCCCGATCAGCGCGTTCCCGTGCTTCACATGCGCGTCCAGGAAGCCCAGCGGCTTGCCCGGCTCCAGGGCCTCCAGCCACAGCGACACCTTGGCCAGTTCAACCGCCATGGGGTTGAGGTCCACGCCGTAGATGCACCGCGCGACGACCTCATGCAGTGCGTGCCGTACGGCATCGAGCGTCGGCTCAGGGTTCTGTTCCCGTACCGCAGCCACCCGCTTGGCGATGCGACGAGCCGCAGCCACCAGGAAGTGGCCGGAGCCGCAAGCCGGGTCGCAGACCGTCAGCGACAGCAGCTCCTCCACGATGGCGTCGCGGGGGTCCGGCTGCCCCGAGCGCGTTGCGCGGATCTCACCGCGCTTGACCGCGCCGTCGATGACCGGGTCCAAGGCCGAATCAAGCAGGCAGTCGATGAGCGAGGAAGGGGTGTAGTAAGAACCCGTCGTCTTGCGGGCGTTGCCCGCCAGCTCCACCAGCTCAAAGGTGCGGTCGGTCGCGTTGTGCTTCGGCACGAGTTCCAGCAGGGACTCGTAGATGGAGCCGAGCTCCTCGGCGTCCAGGTGGCGGTAGTCAACGACACGGTTCCGCTTGGTGCCCGCGTCGCGCACGATTGACAGCGCGCGAACCGCCTCCAGCAGCGGCTCGTTGGACAGGGCCAGCCCGTGCAGGACCTTGTCCGCCTCCGTGTCATCGAAGATGCCGCCGAGACCGGGCAGGCCCAGCTCGGGGCGGCCGTCGTCGTTGGCGAGACCGGACAGGACGAAGCGCAGCGCCCGGTACAGGTCGCCGTGGGCCGTACCCCGGCGCCGCTGGGCGTGGCGCCGCAGCCGCGCGGACGAGAAGTACTTGGCGTACCGGTCCTTGGCCGTCTCGTCCGCCGCCGGGGACAGCAGTACGTCGCGGTCCTCGGCCACGAACAGGAACAGGAGCCGGTAGACCAGGCGCAGCAGCGCGTAGTGGAAGGTCTTGACGTCCAGGTTCTCGCGCAGCTCGCGGTTGTCGGGGTGCTTGAGGAAGCCCGTGCCGAGCGTGGTGATCGCCGTCTGGACGCCCTTGCGGAGCTGGTCCAGCGCCCGCGTGCCCGAGGCGATGGCCTCCGTGCGCCACTTCTCCAGCCAGCACGCCGAGGGCGCAGCGTCCTCCGCGACCTCGAAGCGGGAGACGTGCAGCAGCCGGTACAGCAGCACGAACTCGCTGAACAGCTCACCGTCGAAGATCGCTTCGAGGTCGAACTCGACGTACGAGGCGGTGGCCAGCGCGCTGGAGTCGCGCAGCAGGCGGACCTGTCGGCCGTTCGTGAGTATTCCCCACAGGTGGGCCTCGGTCCGGTTGAGGCATTCCTGGAGCATCGACTGCGGCGGGACCGTGCCCGCGCCGCCAGGGCGCTTGTCCAGGTCGGCGTTCCATGCCGTCTGGTGGATGAGGGCGTGCCGCCAGCGATGCGAGACCTCGAACCTCTTCTCCGCGTCGGAGTCGGCCGTAACCCCCGCCGCGCCCACCGACGTCAGCCGCCCGAAGCCCAGCTCGCGCCAGAGCGGCGCCAGCCAGTCGGCCTGGGCTATGCCCGTGGGGTCGGCGGCCGGGAGGCCCGTTTCCGGGTTCTCGGGGAGCCGGGTGCGGAGCTCGCGCCAGAGCGGCTTGAGGTACTCCCAGCTGCGCTCGGCCTCGTCCCGTACCGAACGGGACGACGGCAGGCCGTACTCGGCGGGCTTGGCGCCGGGGACGTCCTTGCCCTCGGATATCCGGACCAGCATGTCGGCCGGCAGCAGTGCGCCGACCGTGTGGACGGCGGAGAACACCTGGTTGCGGGTGGTGGCGGACATCAGGCGGACACTCCAGCGGAAGCGGCGGAGCCGGGTGCGGCACCGGCGACGGAGGCGGCAGGCATGGCGGGCAGGTAGACGTAGGCGCCGAGGATGTCGGCGGGCTTCTGGGCCGCGACGGACAGGCCCCGGACGATCTCGCCGGACGCGGCGCGCACCCGGCGGTGGGAGGCGTCGAGCTCGGCGGCCAGTTCGTCGCCGTGCGCCGCCAGGTGGTCCGAGACGTCCGGGAGGCGGCCGAGGATCCGGGTCATCGTGCGCTCGCCGAAGTGCCGGTCGGTGTTCTCCGAGGCCGAGGCGTCCAGCAGGGCCAGGGCCTCCTCCTGCGACAGCCACACCGCGTTCTTCGGGGAGCCCTGGAACGCCAGCAGGCGGGCGTCCTCCGCGACCAGCTGCTTCTCGCCGCTGCGGGAGGGCAGCGTGAGGTGGAAGCGGTAGCGGACCAGGAGCAGGGTGGTGAGCGTGCCGACCGCGTCCGTGGTGATCACGCCGCAGCGGCGGGCCGGGCGCGCGCCGTCGGCCCGGGTGTCCAGGGCGGCGTTCAGGACGTGGGCCGCGAGGGCGCCGATCACGGGGTCGGTCCGCACCAGCGCCGCCTCGCCGCGCGCGACCGCGGGGTCGGTGCGGAACGGGATCGGGCGGTCCTTCTCGATCACCTCCGCGCCGACGACCGGCGCGAGCGCGTCCCGCAGGCCGGCGGGGGTGCCGCCCACCTCCGCGGTGAAGTCGCCGTCAGTGTTCCCGCGGAGTACCGCGTTCAGCGCGCCCAGCGACTCCCGTACGAAGGTGTGGATCTCGCCCGCGCCGCCGAGGGCCTCGCGGATCGCGGCGACCTCGCGGGCCACCTCCTCCGGGTGGATCGAGCGCTGCGCGAACCGTGAACGGGACGCCTTCTCGCGCTCCGCGGCCGAGTTCCAGTCCTTGTCCAGGTCCGCGAAGCTCTGTTGGAAGGCGTCTGAGCCAAACAGGGCCTGCTGCTCGCCCTGCCGCCCGCGCAGCAGCAGCCACTCGACGATCGCGTCCGTGACGCCGGTCGACATCTCGTCGGGTACGGAGACGGAGATGCCGAGGTCCTTCTTGATCTGCCGGTGCTTCTTGATGAGGACGTCGAGGACCTTGCCGTCGATGCCGTTGTCCTCGCCGTACAGCGTGATGACGCGGACCTGGTCCCTCTTCTGGCCGTAGCGGTCGACGCGGCCCTCGCGCTGGTCGTGGCGGGTCGGGTTCCAGGCCAGGTCGTAGTGGACGACGGCGTCGAAGTGGTGCTGGAGGTTGACGCCCTCCGACAGGCAGTCGGTGGCGATGAGGACGCGGCGGGCGGCGGCGTCCTCGCCGGCCTCCTCGGCGAGCTGCTCGATGCGCTCGATGCGCTGCTGCGGGGAGAGGGTGCCGGTGACCGCCTTCACCACGGTCTTCGCGCCGAGCGGGCCGCGCTTCTTCGTCTCCGGGTCGTTCGCGAGCTGGGCGGCCAGGTACTCCGCCGTGGGTATGTAGCGGCAGAACACGATGGGGTTGTGGCCGTCGGCGAGCAGCGCCTTGAGGTGCTTGATGAGCGCCTTCAGCTTCAGGTCCTGCTCCGGGCCCTCCAACTGCACGGCTCGGTCGGCTAGTTCGGCCAGCCGGGAGCCCGCGTGCTCCTCGGTCTCAGCGCCGGGCGCCACGTCCATGCCCTCCAGCGCGTCGCTGTCCGCCGAGTCGCTGGTGAGCGGGGCGCCGAGCCGGTCGGCCTCCTCCGCAGACGCCGCAACCGCCGCGGCCGAGCGGGTCCGAAGAGTCTGCGCGGCCGCCCTCGGCGACGACACCAGCGAACGCAGCAGCGCGATCGCCGACCACCAGGCGATCCGCGCCTCCCGCCGGCCCTGGTTGTCGGCCGCCTCGACGCGCTCACTCGCGTACGCGATCGCGTCGTCGAGCAGGGCGCGGTAGGCCGGGGACAGCTTGTACGTCTCGTCCTTGAAGTAGCGGTCCGAGGGGAACGCCGTGCGCTCGGCGAGCGAGTCGTCGCCGAGGCCGTCCTCCTTGGTCAGGTACTGGCGTACGTCGGCGCGCTTGCGGGCCACGAAGTGCTGGGCCAGGAGCTTCCGGCCGCCCTCCGAGTCCAGGTTCACCGACGACAGCTCCGGCTTGACCAGGCCGAGGAGGTTGCGGAACGCGGACTCCTTGCCGCTGTGCGGGGTCGCCGTGACGAGGAGCAGGTGCCGGGTGGCGTCCTCGGCGACGCGGCGCAGGAGCTCGTAGCGGAGCTGGTTCTGCGATCCGGCCGAGGTGTCGTCGGCGGCCACGCAGGTGTGCGCCTCGTCGACGATCACCAGGTCGGGGCAGTGGCGGACGAAGTCGTCGCGGTGGCGCGTGGACTTGATGAAGTCCGTCGACACGATGACGTGCGGGTACCTGTCGAAGAGGGACTGGCCGAGGTCCAGGCCGCGCTCCAGCCGGGAGACCGTGGAGGCGAGGACGAGCTCGGCGTCGATGCCGAACTTGGTGCGCAGCTCCTGCTGCCACTGCTCGGCGAGCGCGGGGGAACACAGCACCGCCAGGCCCGTGGCCTCGCCCTGCGCGAGGAGTTCGCTCGCGATCAGGCCCGCCTCGATGGTCTTGCCGATGCCGACGTCGTCGGAGATGAGCATGCGGACGGTCTGCTGTCGCAGGGCCATGAGGAGCGGCACCAGCTGGTAGGCGCGCGGCTCCACCGCGATGCCGGCGAGTGAGCAGAACGGTCCCGCGCCGGAGCGGAAGCCGACCCGCAGCGCCGTACGCAACAGGCCCGCCGCGCGCTGGTCGCCGAGGTCGCCCGGTTCCGGTGGCGCGAACTCGGCGCCCCTGATCTCTTCCAACGCCGGGAAGACCGCGGCGATGTCGTCGTCCGAACCGCCCAGCGGGCGCAGCACCAGCAGGTCGGGCTCGCTCTCGGGGAGCACCACCCATTCGCGGCCGCGGGCCCTCACCAGGGATCCGGCGGAGTACGTAAGTGCCATGTCAGTCGTCAAGTCCTCGTGCAGAGCGATGGGGTCAGTTGGCGGCGGGCGTGCCGAAGTAGCGGCTGTTCGCAGCGGCGATGGCGTCCCAGTCCGCGCCGTGCGGGAAGCGGACGACGTCCCAGCGGGCGCTGAACAGCCGGTCCTCGGCGTCCTCGTCCCGGAAGGCGTCCCGCTCCTCGTCCGCGGAGTCGACGAAGACGGCCAGGTTCACGCCGGGCAGCCGGTACACGAAGTCCGGGGTGGCGTTCGCCTCCGTGAGGAACGTGCCGGGCTCGTCCGGCAGCCGCAGGCCGCGGGCCTTCACCCAGCCCAGGAAGTCGCCCTGCGCCGCGAGTTCAGCGGCCGACGTCTCGACCGGCGTGAGCGCGGCCGGGGGCTGGGCGGTGGCCTGGTCGAGCAGCCGCCGGTACTGCTCCGACCGCGACTCCCCGCGGGACTCCCGGTGCGCCGTCGCCGAGGCGAGCCGCACCAGCAGGTCGCGCGCCGAATGGCGGTTGATCAGGGCGTGGTTGAGCTGATTGCCGTAGGTCAGCAGGCACTCGTAGCAGCCGAGCGCGCAGGCCCGGCCGGGACGGTGCTCCTCGCCGCCGCGGTCCTCGCCGCCCGGCCCGAAGTGGCAGATGGCGAGGGCCTGCTGGGCGGCCTTGGCCAGGGCGTCCTGCTCCGCCTGGAGGCGGCGCAGCACACCTGCTCCGCCCTCGCTGGCCTCCATGAACAGGATGCGGTTGCGCGGACCGCCGTCCGGCGGCAGCAGTTCACCGGTGAGCTCGGCGTCCTCCAGCTCGAACGCGGCCTCGATGCCCCGCTCCAGCGCGTACATCAGGGAGAGCGCGACCGGCTCGGGCAGCGGCTCGTCGAGGGTGACGACGAGGATGTTGCGGCGGTCCTCCACGTAGGGGATGACACGCTTCTTGCGACGCCGCTCGTTGCCGTCCGCGTCGATCACCGGGAGCTCGCTGGAGTCGCCGGAGGCCTCGGCGGCGTCCTTGTCGTTCATCCAGCGGCCGTCGGCCATGTCCAGCCAGTAGCCCGCCGGTTCGTCGCTCTTGGCACGGACCCGACCGATGTTGGTGATCCGCACCGTCGCCGAGTCGCCGTACGTGACCGTGGCCAGTTGCCCGCCCGAGGCGTCGGCGATCGACGCGTTCAGGCGGCCCTTGCGGGTGCCGTGGTCGTGGAAGCGGTACGAGGTCTCCAGCTTGAAGCCGGCGCGGCGCCGCTCCTCCTCGTCCGAGGAGATGCGTTCGCGGCGCGTGGTGTACACGGTGTGCAGGTGCAGCAGGCCGTAGGTCGCCGAGCCCAGCCGCTCCTTGCACATCTCGCAGTTGTCCTCGCGCTCTTCGGGGTCGTGGTGGTAGCCGCAGTGGGCGCAGCGGCGGGCTTCACTGGTCGCCAGGTCGCCTGAGGAGTCGGGCGGCAGCTGGATGCGGGTCACCTGGTAGCGGGCGCCCTCGTGGTAGATCAGCGCGCCCGGGCCGAACTCGCGGATGGCGAGGAAGCGGGGCCGCTGGAGGAAGTCGCCGTCCCCTCGGCGGCGGCCGACCGTAGGGATGTATGCGGCGAGCGGGAGGCGCGGGAAGCTGTAGCCGGGCAGGAAGCCCTCGGACGCCAGATAGCGGTACGGGTTGAAGTCGGAGAGCACGGACTTGCTGTCGACGCTCTCGTTCATCAGCAGGTTCAGCTGCGTCTCCGCCTCGCGGCGGCGGGCGTTGGCCCGGTTGCGGTCGCCCTCGGTGAGGGTGTAGTCGAGGCGGCGCTTGTTCTGGATGTACTGGTCGTCGAGGGCGGCGCGGAAGAGCTTCCGCCAGCGCTCGAAGGCGTTGTCGAACCGCTCCGGGACCGTTCGTACCCTGTCCTGGATCCAGTCGTCGTGCCACCAGGTGGTCTCGGCGAAGTCGGGCAGCAGCGGGCCGAGGACGCGCAGTGCGGCGTCGACGGTACGGCGCTGGGCGCTCTCGTCGAGGGAGGCCGCGAGGATGTCGGGCAGCAGCCCCAGGGCCGGTGCCGGACGGTCGCCGGTGTCCGGGTAGGACACATCGAGGACTTCGGGGATGGCGCGGCCCAGCTTCAGGCCCGCCTCGGCTATCCAGATGCCCTGGAGGTGGGAGAGGACCAGGTCCTCGTTGGCGAGGTCCAGGCGCGGCGGGGCGACCGCGCCCGCCACCATGCGCTCCGAGCGGCGGAAGTAGTACTCGTCGTGGCTGTTGCCCGTGGCGCAGTACGTCGTCACCAGGGCGGGCTGGCCGCTGCGGCCCGCGCGGCCCGAGCGCTGCGCGTAGTTGGCGGGCGTGGGAGGCACGTTGCGCATCATCACCGCGTTGAGCGAGGAGATGTCGACGCCCAGTTCCATCGTCGGTGAGCAGTACAGCAGCTTCAACTCGGCCTTGCGGAAGGCGTCCTCACGCTTCTCCCGCTCCTCCGGCACGACCTGCGCGGTGTGTTCGCGGGCGAACAGGCCGGACAGGGCGCCTGCCGCGTCCCTGTACAGGTCCCGGAAGAAGGTGTTGACGCGGGGGCCGTCGCCGCTGGAGTAGGTGCGCGTCAGCGGGTCGTGAGCGCCGGTCTCGCCCTTTCCGGCCCGCCAGATGAGCGACTGGGCGGCCACCCGGTAGCCGGTCCGTACCGGGGCGGAGGGCCGCCGGTAGCGGCCGGCGCTCCCCCTGCCCCGCGGGGGGACCCCCCGCGGGGCGTCCGCGACCTCCTTCACCAGGCCCGCCGTGGCCAGGACCTTGAGCAGCTCCTCGATGACCAGCTGGAGGTCGTCGGGGCCGAGTTCCTTGAAGGACGCGTCCGCGCGCCGCAGGTACTTGCCGAACTTGCCGCGCGCCGACAGGAAGAGGGCCGAGCGGTCCGTGCCCGGTCGGGACGGGTGCGGATAGGCGGTGCCGACCCGCGGCTTGTCGGAGGCGGAGAGCACCCAGGGGTCCGCCAGCCGCTCCTCGCTCGCCCGTTGGAGCGCGTCGAAGTCGTCGCGGAAGTAGGACACGTCGACGGCGAGGGAGCGGCGCATCTCGTCGAGGAGCGTCCTGGTGATCTCCGCGCGCAGCGCCGGATCCGCGTCGCGCAGCGCCTGGTGCGTGTCGGCCCACCGGTCCTGCTTCTCCGCGACCCAGGCCAGGTCCGCGTAGTCGATCTCCAGCAGGCCGGTCTGCTCCAGGTTCGGCATGGTGATGCGCCAGCCGCGCTCCAGGTCGAGGTAGAGCCGGAAGGCGATCACGTCGCGGAGCGTCCTGGCGGCGTTGCGGGCGAGCGACGGCGGCAGCTCGCTCTGCCCGGTGTAGTCGGCCGGGTCGATGGCGAGCGCGCTGGTCACCGCGGAGGCCAGTTCCTCGTGGTGGATGCCGTCCTCACCGGCGTCCACCGCCGCCCGGTACAGCGCGCCGCGCAACTGGGTGATCTGGACGAAGTCGTTGAAGTGGCCCGCCTGGAGGGAGGCGTCCTGCCGGTTGTCGACGAAGGTGAGGAGCTTGCGGGCCTCCTTGTCGAGTGCCTCCTCCGGCACCGACTTCAGCGAACGCACCACCGAGGCGGAGATCAGCGAGGTCGCGGAGGACCGTCCCTCCTGGGCGAGTGTCGCGAGCTTGGCGAAGTCCCGGCCGCGCGTCTGCTCGTACGCCACTGCGCAGTGCAGACAGAACAGGAAGGGGGACGGTATGAAGGCGGCGCGGAGTTCGCCGCGCCCCTCGTAGCCGAACGGGTCGACGGTGACGGCGCGCGGGACCCGGTCCCGGTACGCCTTCTTCACGACCTCCTGGCCCTTGTCGTCCAGCTCCAGCCAGGACTCGGGCAGCCGGCGGTCGTCCACCGCGTACTGCACGTTGGACGGCCACTCCCGTTCGTGGTCGACGTAGAGATAGCCGTCGCCCTGACGGCCGCCGGTCGCGGAGGTGTCACGTCGCGCCTCGTACCGGACCTCGCCGTCCTTCTCGTTGCGCCACACCGTCAGATACTCCTGACCGCACTCACGGCAGAACGCCAGCGGCATCAGCAGCTTGCCGTCGCTGCCCGGCTGTTCGAGCTGGTAGGAGCGGGTGAGATGGCGGGAGAGCTTGTCCTCCAGGGTGACGTACACGGTGTCGCCCTTGGAGAGGAACTGGTGGAGCCGGAAGGCGAACAGCGGTCGCTCGGTGACCGGATGCAGCGCCTGCGAGCCGGCCTCCAGGGTGGCGCGGATCGCGTCGGCGCAGGCGTCTTCGCTGACCCCGGACTGCTCGGCCAGCTCCTTGGCGGCGACCTCGATCTTGGTGGGCCGCCGTCGCACGAGGCGTCCGGTGGCCTCGTCCGTGGCCAGGCCGAAGCGGGTCTCGATCCAGCGGGCCAGCGGGTCGCGCACCAGATCGTGGTACGAGCGCGGGGCGGCGGGCGAGGTGAGGCGCTGGGCGGGGACGGTGTCGGGCGTTTCGCCGGTCGCGCGGACGAGGGTCTCGCCGATGACGTGCTCCGGGCTCACCGGCGTGCCGAACAGAGTGCTCGCCACCTGGGCGACGACGTTCCTCTGGTCGTCGAGGGTGCCCTCCGTGGACATGGTGGCCGATGTGCCGATGCACTGCAGGTTCTGTGCCTGGCAGGCCTCGCGGACGCGTCGTATCAGCAGGGCGACGTCGGCTCCCTGCCGGCCGCGGTAGGTGTGCAGCTCGTCGAAGACGAGGAACTCCAGGCCTTGGGCCATCTTGATGAGGCTGGCCCGGTCCGCGGGACGGGTCAGCATCAGTTCGAGCATCACGTAGTTGGTGAGCAGGATGTCCGGCGGGTTGTCGCGGATCTCCTTGCGCTTCTCGTCGTCCTCCTGGCCGGTGTACCGGGCGAAGGTGACCGGTTCGCGACCTGCGCCGTAGCCGTCGCGGAGGTACTTCTCCAACTCCTTGAGCTGGCTGTTGGCGAGCGCGTTCATGGGATAGACGATGATCGCCCGCACGCGCCTTGAGGCGCTGGGCCCCCCGGCGTCCCGCTCGTGCAGCACCTTGTTCACGATCGGAACGATGTACGCGAGCGACTTGCCGGAGCCGGTGCCGGTGGTCAGCACGTAGGACGCACCGGAGTTGGCGGCGTCGACGGCTTCACGCTGGTGCTGATGGAGGGTGAGCGGGCGGCCGTCGGGGACCGTGCCGTTCTCGGTCTTGTTCGCCTGGAAGATCCGGGCGCACTCCTCGTGCAACACGCCCTGCCCCGCCAGTTCCGCGACGGTGCCACCACCCTTGAAGAACGGGTTGAGGGAGAGCCACGGGTCCGGCCACTGCGACTTGTCGTTCAGGTCCTCCTCGACGAAGGCGGCGATGCGGTCGTCGCGGATGACCGTGCCGCCCTCGGTGAAGGAGCGGTAGTCCTTGATGAGCGCGCGGTGGACGCCGAAGACGTCCATGGCGGAGCCGGAGGCGGTCACTGGAACCGGCTGCGCGGTGGGAGCCGCCCCGGCGGGGCCCTCGCCGACTGCCGTGCCGCACAGCAGGCGGGTGGGGTCCAGGGCGCTCCAGTGCGGCAGATGGGTGGTGTTCTCGTCCTGCCCGGCCAGCGGCAGCAGGGCGTCGCGGACGGCCACGGCGTCCACCGGACGGACCGCCGGGTCCTTGGCGAGCAACCGGTCGATGAGGCGGGCGAGTTCGGCGGGTATCTCGCTGCGTATCACCCCGATCGGTGTCGGTGCCTCCCCAATGTGCTTGCGGGCTAGTTCATACGGAGACTCGCTGGTGAAGGGGGGTACGCCGACGAGCATCTCGTACAGGACACAGCCCAGCGCGTACAGGTCGGCGGCCTGCGTGACCTGCTTGGCCTGGAACTGCTCGGGAGCCATGTAGCGGGCGGTCCCCACGCTGACGCCGGTGCTGGTCAGCCGGGCCTCGTCGGGGTCGTCGACTATGCGGCCCATGCCGAAGTCGAGCACCTTGACCGTACCGCCGCGGGTCAGCATGGCGTTGGCGGGCTTCAGGTCGCGGTGGACGATGTCGGCGGCGTGCGCTGCGGCGAGGCCATCGGCTATCTGGGCGCCGATGGCGGCGGCCCAGGAGACGGGGAGCTGTGACTCCTCCTCGATGAGGTCGCGGAGCGTCTCGCCGTCCAGGAACTCCATTGCGAGGTAGGGCAGACCGCTGTCCTCGGCGATCCCGCCGGCGATGAGCCGCGTGAGGTTGCGGTGGCCGAGGCGGCGCATGATGCGCACTTCGCGGGCGAAGCGTTCGACGGCCTTGGGGTCGGTGTCGGTGTCGATCCGGGTGCCGGTGCGACGCCGGAGGATGGTCTTGATGGCGACCGTGCGCTCGGGGGCGCCCTCAGCGGCCTGCAGATCCTCCGCCTGGTGGACCTCCCCCATGTTGCCCTTGCCGACGACCCGTCCGACGCGGAATCTGCCATCGATCAACTCGTGGCTCATGGGCACTCCTTCACCCCTTTATCGCACGGTCCGGCGACGGACTGTGCCCAACCCCTGTGGCCGCCCGCTCCGCGTGTCAGAACGGAACGTGTGACAGCCGTCACCGTACACGAAATCCGTCAACTTCGGCATGGAGTACATCCGTTGACAACGTAAACGTACCGACATTATCCTCTGGGATGTCATCGGGCAGAGGGTGGGTCGCGTGAGACGCCAACCCGAGAACGAACAGGGCGCACGCCGGGGCTGAAGGCTGCGGTGGCCGGGCTGCTGGCCCAGTTCCGGCAATCCGCGGTGGACGGCGTCATGCCGGAGCGCGTCTTCATGACACGGCCCACAAGTTGAGGCTGAGTGAGGTCGAGCGGAACCGGCTGTGGGACGGGCTAGCCCGACTGGGGTTGCCCCGTCGGTGGAGCGCACATACATGTAGAACCGGACCGTCCGGATGTGGAAATGGTTGTGCAGACTCGGGGAGATAATGTGTCCTCCCGATGTGTGGTGACGCGGACTCTGCTACGGCAATGTGCCGACTCCGACAGGTATGTGACGTCTCGTGCCGTGGACGGCCTCGCCCGGCTGGCCGGGCTCAGCACCGGAGAAGATGCCGTGCTCCTTGAGGATCCTTACCTTGCTGGTTGGGTCGGTCCTGGTCACTCGTAGGATCGGGAGGCCCAGGGGGTCCGGGTGTGGCTGCCTTGAGGGCGCCGTTTGTGTGGCTCTGGGAGATTGGCCGCCCGAGGCCCCGCGACGGCTCGACCGCTCATTGGGATGCGCGAACACGGTCGCTTCGTAAGGACACGTCGGCGAGGTCGTCGGCTGGATCCGATACGGAGAAAACTGGGAGGCGCGAGTGTCCGCTTTGTGGGCAGGGACGGATGCGGGCAAGGCCGAGCACCGCTGCACGGTCATCGACGCCGAGGGCGGGATGGTGCTCCCGCCGAGTGGCGAACAAGGAGCCGACCTGCTCGAACTCCTTGACCTTGTCCTGTACTTGGCCGACGGGGAGGAGGTGACCTGGGCGGTCGACCTGAACGCGGGCGGGGCCGCGCTGTGGATCGCGATCCTGGTCAGCCACGGCCGACGGCTGCTATACATCCCCGGCCGCACCGTCCACCACGCCTCGGCCGACTACCGCGGCGACGGCAAGACCCGGCAAGACCGACGCCCGCGACGCCTACATCATGGCCGACCAGGCCCGCATGCGCCACGACCTGCACCCCGTGCAGGGGACCGACGAGATCGCCGTGGACCTGCGCATCCTCACCGCCCGCCGCTACGACCTGACCGCCGACCGCACCCGCGCGATCAAGCTTGTCACCTGGGCGGATGATTTACCGGCACCCTCAGGGTCGGGGTCTTGCTGGGCTTGGAATGCTGCCACGGCATGAGCAGTGGAATGACCACGTGACCGGTAACGGCCGACCACAGGCCCGCCATCACGCGCCCGCGCGGGCGCCGTCGCCGCCGACGGAACGTCCCCTGCGGCCCGGGCGAGAGGACGACGCTGCGAGGTAGCGGCGGTGGCTCGCGAGAGGATGTCGCTCCGGGAGCCCCGCCGGACGGGCGGGACCGACGCATCGGCCGCTGCACATCCATTGCACATCCATCGCACAATCGCGCGGGAACTTCCGAGAAACCGCAGGTAGACGCGGGAACTCCCTCCGCGGGCCTCTGGTACAGATTGCACCCGTTTTCGCAGGTCAGGGGCCTAAAGGCGGACGAGTCGGCCTGTACGCCGGGTTCTGTCTCCCTGGGGCCTTGCGGCGCCAGGGGAGGCGGCCATCCATCTAGGGCCGGCGTTGCCGTCGGCCTCATGCGGTCTACCCGCGGACTCGGGCGGGCAGCCCTCATGCGTCCGCGCAAGGCCGCCGTGCGGCGGCCTCATCTTGACCTTGCTCCGGGTGGGGTTTACCGAGCCGTCCGGGTCACCCCGGACGCTGGTGGTCTCTTACACCACCGTTTCACCCTTACCAGGCGCCTCGCGGCCCCTGGCGGTCTGCTTTCTGTGGCACTTTCCCGCGGGTCACCCCGGGTGGGCGTTACCCACCACCCTGCCCTGTGGAGCCCGGACGTTCCTCGGCGGAATCCATGGAAACCACGGATTCCGACGCGGCCGCCCGGCCGGCTCGTCCGCCGTACCGGACATCGTAGTCGAGGACGGGGCCTCCCCGCGGCCCGGAGGGTCTTGGTCGAGGGCAGTGGAGGGCGGTGGAGGGCGACGGGAGGGCGACGGGAGGGCCGGCCGCCTTATGCTGCACCGGGCGCCGACGCATCGTACGTACGAGGGAGAATCCGCTGTGCTCGTCCTGCTTCCGCCGTCCGAAGGCAAGTCCACGCCGGGCTCCGGTCCCGTGCTCGACCTCGGGGGGCTGTCGCTTCCCGGGCTGAATCCGGCGCGCGAGGTGGTGCTCGACGAGCTGGTCGGGTTGTGCGCCGGTGACGAGGAGAAGGCGCTGGAAGTCCTGGGGCTCGGTGCGAAGCTGCGCGGTGAGGTGGCGAAGAACGCAGGGCTGCGCACCGCGCCGACGCTTCGGGCCGGTGAGGTCTACACCGGGGTGCTCTACGACGCGCTCGGGCTCGGCACGCTCTCCGCGGCGGCCAAGCGGCGGGCCGGGCGCTCGCTGCTGGTGTTCTCGGGGCTGTGGGGGGCCGTACGGATCGGGGACAGGATCCCGTCGTACCGCTGCTCGATGGGGGTGAAGCTGCCGGGGCTCGGTGCGCTGGGCGCGTACTGGCGCGGCGCCATGGCGGAGGTGATGCCCGAGGCGGCGGGTGGCGGGCTCGTGCTCGATCTGCGCTCGGCTGCCTACGCGGCGGCGTGGAAGCCGAAGGGCGAGATCGCCGGCCGTACGGCGACGGTGCGGGTGCTGCAGGTGACCACCGTCGACGGGGTGGAGAAGCGGTCGGTGGTGAGCCACTTCAACAAGGCGACGAAGGGGCGTCTGGTGCGTGCGCTGCTGGAGGACGGGGCGCGGCCCCGGAACCCGGGCGAGCTCGCTGAGGCGCTGCGGGACCTCGGGTTCGCGGTGGAGGAGCAGGCGCCCGGGAAGCTCGACGTGCTGGTGACCGAGATCCACTGAGTCCCGGGCGACCGCGACGCGTCAACTGCGCAGGTGGGACGTGTCGTTGAGGAGGCGTACGCACGTGTTGCCGTCCGCGTAGTACGCCACTGCGGAGAGGGAGGCCGCGGACAGTTCCATCCGGAAGAGCGATTCGGGCGGGGCGCCCAGCGCGAGCCGAACCAGCGTCTTGACGGGGGTGACGTGGGTGACGAGCAGCACCGTCTTGCCGGTGTAGCGGGCGAGCAGCTTGTCGCGGCAGAGTGCGACGCGACGCGCGACGGCGGCGAAGCTCTCGCCGCCGCCCGTCGGCGCGGCCTTCGCCGAAGCCAACCAGGCTTCCAGATCTTCCGGGTGACGCTCCTTCACCTCTGCGAAGGTGAGTCCTTCCCAGGCGCCGAAGTCGGTCTCGCGCAGCCCGTCGTCGACGCGGACGTCAAGGCCGAGGCGGGCGGCGACGATGTCGGCGGTCTGACGGCATCGGGTGAGCGGGGAGGAGACGACCGCCTGGATCGTGCCACGGGCGGCGAGCACTGCCGCCACCTGTTGCGCCTGGCGCCGGCCGGCCTCCGACAGCTCGGGGTCGCCGCCCCCGCTGCCCGAGAAGCGCTTCTGCGGCGTGAGCGCCGTCTCACCGTGGCGCAGAAGGACGAACGTGGTGGGAGTGCCCAGGTCGGGGGCCCATCCGACGGCGACGGGACGCGGCGCCTCGACGGGCGCGGAGTGAGCGGGGGCCGGGGCGGAGGCGGCCGCGGAGGCGGACGCCGCCGACGGCTGCTTCGGCTGCCACTGCTCGCCGCGCTTGCCCGCGTCCATCGCCTCGTTGGCGAGACGGTCGGCGCGCTTGTTCTGCGAGCGCGGAATCCATTCGTACGAGACCCGGCCGGCCGGGTAGAGCCCCTTCGCCTCCGCGGCGAGCGGACGCATGTCAGGGTGCTTGACCTTCCACCGTCCCGACATCTGCTCGACGACGAGTTTGGAGTCCATCCGCACCCTGACCGAGGCTTGCGGGGCGAGCGCCCGAGCCGCGCGCAGTCCCGCGATCAGGCCACGGTACTCGGCCACGTTGTTGGTGGCAGTGCCGATGTACTCGGCCATCTCCGCGAGCGTCTCGCCGGTCGTCGCATCGATGACGACCGCCCCGTAGCCCGCGGGCCCCGGGTTGCCCCGGGACCCGCCGTCCGCCTCGACGATGAGTTCCGATGTCTCCGACGTCATTGCGGCGGCCGGCCCTACAGCCCCGAGTCCGAGGTGCGGACGAGGATGCGGCGGCAGTTCTCACAACGGACGATCTCGTCGGCGGCGGCCGCTCGCACCTCGTTCAGCTCGGTGATGTTGAGCTCCAGACGGCAGCCCTCGCACCGCTTCTGGTAGAGCTTGGCGGCGCCGACACCGCCGGACTGGGCGCGCAGCTTGTCGTAGAGCTTCATCAGATCGTCGGGCACCGAGCCGGCGATCACCTCACGCTCCTTCGCCGCGCCCGCGCCCTCGGCGTCGATCTCCGCCAGCACGGTGGCGCGGCGCTCCTCCGCCTCGGCCGCCTTGCGCTGCAGCTCCTCCACGCGCCGTGCCAGCTCGGCGGCGCGCTCCTGAGCTGCCTCGCGACGCTCCATGACCTCGAGGACCACGTCCTCGAGGTCGCTCTGCCGCTTGGCAAGCGAGGCGATCTCGTGCTGCAGGTTCTCCAGGTCCTTCGGCGAGGTGACCGCGCCGGAGTCGAGCCGCTTCTGGTCGCGGGCGGCGCGCTGGCGCACCTGCTCCACGTCCTGCTCGGCCTTGGTCTGCTCGCGGGCGGTGTCGCTCTCCTGCGTCTGCGCGGCGATGAGCAGATCGCGCTGCTGCGTCAGCTCGGCGTTCAGCCGCTCGACCTCTGCGTTCTCCGGGAGGTTCTTGCGCTTGTGGTCCAGCTGCCCGAGACGCTGGTCGAGGGCCTGGACTTCGAGAAGTCGGATCTGGTCTGCGGGCGCGGCTTTCAAGCGGAGGACTCCTGGATCGTGGTCGGGACGGAGGGAAGGTCGTGGGCGGCGGCGCCGGACGCCGCGTGCAGCGTCCACGGGTCGGTGACCTGACGCGACACATGGGTGCGCAGCGCCCAGCCGTGACGGTCGGAGATCTCGTCGAGCTGGCCCGCGGCCTGCTCGCACCACGGCCACTCGGTGGCCCAGTGAGCGGCATCGATCAGCGCGGGGCCGCCGTGCTGGTGGGCGTGCTGCTGCGCCTCGGAGGCGGGGTGGTGGCGGAGATCTGCGGTGAGGTAGGCGTCGACTCCGGCGCGCCGTACGTCGTCGAAGAGGCTGTCGCCGGAACCGCCGCACACCGCGACGGTACGGATGATCCGCTGCGGGTCCCCGGCGACGCGCAGCCCGCCTGCCGTGCGCGGCAGGCCCTTGGCGGCGTGCTCGGCGAACTCGGCGAGGGTGAGCGGGTGGTCGAGTTCGCCGGTCCTGCCCAGTCCGCGCCGCCCTGCCGGGTCGGTCGGGTCGGGGACGAGGGGGCCGGTGATGTGCAGTCCGACGGCGGCGGCGAGGGCGTCGGAGACACCGGGATCGGCGCGGTCGGCGTTGGTGTGGGCGACGTGAAGGGCGATGTCGTGCTTGATGAGGTCGTGCACGACACGGCCCTTGAAGCCGGTGGCCGCGACCGTCGTCGTACCGCGCAGGTAGAGGGGGTGGTGGGTGACGAGCAGGTCGGCGCCGATCCTGATCGCCTCGTCGGCGACTTCCTGGACCGGGTCGACGGCGAAGAGCACCCGGCCGACCTCGGCGTCCGGATCGCCGCAGACCAGGCCGACGGCGTCCCATTGCTCTGCCCGCTCGGCGGGCCAGAGGGCTTCGAGGGTGGCGACGACGTCGGACAGTTTGGGCACGGGTGGAAGGTTACCTCCCGGCCACGCTCCGATGCCTCCCAGCAGTCCCCCAGCAGTCCCGCAGCCCGCTCCCAGCACATGCTCGCCTCGATCTCCGGTAAACCGGAATACCACCACCCTTACGTGTGAAGGGGTCCAACTCGCGTTGTTCGGTTGGAAGTACGAAAACTAGCTTCTGTGCCGGAGGTGACGGAGGACATGACGGCCTGCGCCATAGAAACCGGAACGCAGATCGATACGGACGGTGCCCCGGCGAGCGGCACGGCAGTGATCGACGGCGCGGAAGCGGAACCGAAGGCATCCGTGGTTCCCGGGGCTCGGGTCACGCGGCGGTCGGGGTTCTCGATCGCAGTGGACGGCTCGTACGCGGCGTGTCTCGCCGACGCGGGCGACGGCTGCTGGTATCCGGAGCGCTGGACGCTGGACGGCCCCGAGCCGTACACCGTTCCCCTTCCCGGGAACCAGCCGGAGGAGGCAGACTCCCAGCCGCTGCCGCTTCCGGACGGTAGGGTGCTGATCCGCCGCCGCGTCGCCGACCGCCACGACCTGGCACTGCTCTACCCGACCGGGCCCGGCACCGGCGAACTGCGGGTCGGCTTCCTCTACGGCGAGGAGGTGCGGCTGCTGCCGCCGCTCGCGACGGGCAGCGCCTATGCGCTGACGTACGCGGACGGCATCAGTTCGGTCTGGCTGGTGCACGGCGGCCCGGGCCTGGAGAAGCTCGCCGAGATCGAGGGGCGCTGTACGGGCGGTGTCTGGCTCGACAGGGAGGGGCGCACCCTCGCCCTGGACCGGGAGCTCGACGGCCGCACCAAGGCCGTCGCCGTCGATCTCGCCGGGGGCGTGTCCACTCCGCTGCTGCAGATCACCGACGACAGCGATGACCGGGTGCTGCTCGCCGACCCCGACAGCGGGCTGCTGCTGGTGCGCAGCAACGCTCCGGGGACGGAGCGGCTGGGGTGGGGGGTGCTCGGCAGCAGGCGGCCGGTGCGGTTCCCCGAGTCACTGCGGGCCGAGGGTGCGCAGGGTGCTGCGGGAGCCGAGGGCGCGGAGGATGCTGCGGGAGCGGAGGACACGGTGATCACGCCGGTCTCCGTGCAGCCGGGGCAGCTGCTGATGCCGGAGTCGTGCGCGGTGGCGCTGCGGATCGACGGTCCCGGCGGCACGGTGCCCGCGCTGTGGCGCCCGGACGGCCCGGCACCGGTGCGGGTGTCCGCGCCGCAGGGCTGGCTGGCCGGGGCGGTGACGTGGTCTCCGCGCGGAACGCTGCGGCTGCCGTACGCGACGCCGGAGTGCCCGTGCGGTCTGGCCGATGTCGAGCCGGTGGTTCCGCTCGTCCCGCCGGAGCCGACGACGGCACCTGCGGTGCCGCCGGCCGAGCCGAAGGGGCCGGGGCCGGGCTCGGGCTGGCGAAAGCGCCGCGCACTCCCCCGCGTACTCCCATTGCAGCAGGCGCCACTTGCGGTGCAGCCCTGATTACCGGCTGATAACGACCCGGTCTTCTCACAGGGGTACGTGGCCCGCCGATCATGGCGCACGTTAGTCTTGGGCGGGGGGTACACAGCCCGATGCCTGGCCACCAGAGGTGAGCGACGGGCGCGGCTGTGTCAGGCGCATGACGTGTCGTCCGCCCCGACTCGCAATCCCCATAAGCGATCCCGACGGAGAGACTCCTGATGTCCGAAGCCCGAAACGACACCACCGACGACCGCGCCCAGCAGGCGGCCGCCCTGGGCGCCGAGGGCGGCAAGCACCGCGGTCCTGCCTCTTCCGCCGAGGAGGACGGAGCCCCGGCGCACGGCAGGCACCGCCGCCCGGAGCACCAGAACCAGTAAGCAGCACGCCAGTACGGCATGCACCGGCCGCCGCGGGAACGTTTCCGCGGCGGCCGGTTGCCGTGTTGCGGCTCGCGTCAGCTGCCGTGCCTGAGGCCGAGCACCTCCGTGGCCGCGAAGGTCTCGTCCGGGTCACGCTCCTCGTAGTACGAGGTGAGCATCTCATCGAGCTCCGCCACGCTGAAGAGGTCCTTGGCGGTGTCGAACTTGGCCGCGACACGCGGCCGGTCGATGACGGCGACCATCCCGCCGTGCACGACGAACAGCTGCCCGTTGACGCGCGCCGCCGCCGACGACGCGAGATAGCCGACCAACGGCGCGACGTGCTCGGGCGCAAGCGGATCGATCCCGGTCTCCGGGACGTCGAGGCCGGCGAAGACGTCCTCCGTCATGCGCGTGCGGGCGCGCGGGCAGATCGCGTTGGCCGTCACGCCGTACTTGGCGAGCGCGAGCGCCGTCGACGTCGTCAGCCCGACGATCCCGCCCTTGGCAGCCGCGTAGTTGGGCTGGCCGGCCGAGCCGGCGAGAAACGCCTCGGACGAGGTGTTGACGATCCGTCCATGGACGGGGCCGCCGGAGACCTTCGCACGGTCGCGCCAGTACGCGGAGGCGAAGTGGGTGGTGTTGAAGTGGCCCTTGAGGTGGACCCGGATGACCGAGTCCCACTCGTTCTCCGTCATCGAGAAAATCATGCGGTCGCGCAGAATGCCGGCGTTGTTCACCAGGATGTCGAGCGATCCGTAGCGGTCGACGGCAAGTGCGACGAGCTCGCGGGCCTGCTCGAAGTCGGCGACGTCGCCCTGGTGGGCCACGGCCTGTCCGCCTGCGGCCGCGATCTCGGCCGCGACTTGTTCGGCCGGGGTCGCCGATGAGGCGCCGGAACCGTCGCGGCCCGGCTGGCCGTAGTCGTTGACGACGACGTTGGCGCCGAGCCGGGCCAGTTCGAGCGCCTCGGCCCGGCCAAGGCCGCGGCCCGCCCCGGTGACGATCGCGGTCTTGCCCACCAACGACAGCGCAGACATTGTGTCCCCTCTCGCTCCTTTGGGTCCGTCTCGTCTCGGACGCGTTGGCCCGTCTCGTCCTGGACGCGTTGGCCCGTCTCGTCCTGGACGCGTTGGCCCGTCTCGTCCTGGACGTGTTGGCCCGTCTCGGACGCATCAGATGGCGATGCAGGTGCGCAGGGCTTCGCCGCTGCGCATCTGGTCGATGGCGTCGTTGATCTCCTCCAGCCGCACCCGGTGGGTGATCAGCCCTTCCAGGTCGATGCGGCCTGCCCGCCAGAGCTTGATGACGCGCTCGTACGAGCGCAGCACATCGCCGCCTCCGTAGAGGGAGGGCAGAATGCGCTTCTCGTCGAAGAACAGCTCGAACATGTTGATCTGGAGGAAGTCGTCCATCGCGCCGGCGCCGACGATGCACAGGGTGCCGCCGCGGCGTGTCGTCTCGTACGCGGTACGGGCGGTGGCGGACCGGCCGACGACCTCGAAGACGTAGTCGAAGCCCTCGCCGCCGGTGATCCGGTTCTTGGCGTCCGCCAGCTCTTCCGGCGCGACGGCTTCAGTCGCGCCGAATCGCACGGCGGCCTCGCGACGCGATGCGACGGGGTCGACGGCGACGATCTCGGCCGCGCCCGCGGCGCGCGCACCCTGGATCGTCGAGATGCCGACGCCGCCGCAGCCGATCACGGCGACCGACGAACCAGCCGCCACCTGTGCCGTGTTGAGCGCGGCGCCGATGCCGGTGGTGACGCCGCAGCCGATGAGCGCGGCGATTTCGAACGGCACGTCGTCGGGGATCGGGACGGCGCAGGCAGCGGCGACCACGGCCTCCTCGGCGAAGGTGCCGGTCCCGGCGAAGCCGAACAGGTCGCCGGACGGGCGCCTGTAGTTGGGCGTGCCCGCGTTCATGAATCCGGCGAGACACAGGTGCGGCTGGCCGCGGCGGCAGGCCGGGCACTGCCCGCAGGCGGGCAGCCAGCACACCAGCACCCGGTCGCCGGGCTTGTGCGTGGTGACGCCCTCGCCGACCTCGGTGATCTCGCCCGCGCCCTCGTGGCCGGGGATGAAGGGGGCGGGCTGCGGCAGCACTCCGCTCATCGCGGAGAGGTCGGAATGGCACAGCCCGGTGGCCCGGATCCGCAACCGCACCTTGCCGGGGCCGAACCCCACCGCCTCGGCGTCGTCGACGACTTCGAGCTTGCCCTGGCCGATCTCCTGCTGCACGGCTGCCCGCACGTCCCGCTCCTCTCTGTGCGTGCCTGCTCTGGTGTTTTCTCTGCTCTGAGCGTCTCCGCTCTGAGCGTCTCCGCTCTCGGTGTCTCCGCTCTCGGTGTCTCCGCTCTGGGTGCGCCGGTCAGGTGTGTTCGATGACGGTGTCGGCGAGTACAGGTGCGTCGTCACGTTCGACGGCGGTCGCCGACAGCTGGACGCGGCCGTCGCCGTCCCACATCCGGATGCGCAGCGTCTCGCCCGGGAAGAAGATGCCGGCGAAGCGTGTGGTGTAGGAGCGCACGCGCGTGACGTCGCCGCCGAGTGCGGTGTCGACGACGGACTTGAGCGCGACGCCGTACGAGCACAGGCCGTGCAGGATCGGCCTGTCGAACCCGGCGAGCTTGGCGAACTCGGGGTCGGCGTGGAGCGGGTTCCAGTCGCCGGAGAGGCGGTAGAGCAGCGCCTGGTCCTCCCGGGTGGCGCGGTCGACGGTGCGGTCGGGGGCGCGGTCGGGCGCCTCGATGCGGGCCGACGGGCCGCGCTCGCCGCCGAAGCCGCCCTCGCCGCGCACGAAGATCTGGGTGTCGCACGTCCACAGCGGGCCGTCCGCGTCCGAGACGTCGGAACGGAGCACGATGACGGCCGCCTTGCCCTTGTCATAGACGGCGGCGACCTTGGAGCTCTGGACCGCCTTGCCCTTGACGGGGATGGGGCGGTGCAGCTCGACGCGCTGGCCACCGTGGAGCACGGCGGCGAGATCGACGTCGATGCCGGGGGCCGCCATGCCGCCCGCGACCGCCATGCCGCCTCCGGCCACGGTGGCGAAGCTGGGCAGCACATGCAGCCTGCTCTCCAGGGTGTAGCGCAGCTCGTCGGGGTCGGTGGCAGGCAGGCCGGCGCCGATGCCGAGGTGGTAGAGCTGGACGTCCTTGTGGTCCCAGGTGAGTTCGGTGCTGCGAGGCTCGGCCGAGGTGGCGAGGACGGCGTCGATGGGCATCTGCGGGGCTGCTCCTTCGCAGGGTGGTCGCCGGGTGGTGGCCTGATGCTGGGGACCCCGGCACGGTCGTCCGCACCGTCGGCCGGGCCGGGGTCGCTTCGGGGCTCCACCGGGAGCGATGTGTAGAACGCGTTCTAGTGGATCGCCTCATGTATAACGCATCGGAGAAGGAGTGGGAAGAGCTGACGTGGCGTCAGATTCGGCGGGGCCGAACGGTTCTTCGCCTGGTGTCATGGCCGGCCTCATGACATTTGTCCTGCCGATCTGCATACATTCCCCACTGCCGAGGTCGCAGCGGCCTTCCGTACCGTCAAAGCCATGACGACACAACGGGGAACAGCCGTACGGGGAACAGCCGGACGGGAAGCGGCCGGACGGGCAACAGCCGGACGGGAACCAACCATGGGAGTCACCGCTCCCGGGCATGCGGTCAGGCTCATCGGCGTCTCGAAGAGCTTCGGCGCAGTGCGCGCGGTGAACGCCGTCGATCTGGGGATCGGGCGGGGCGAGACGGTGGCACTGCTCGGGCGGAACGGCGCGGGCAAGTCCACGTCCATTGCGATGATACTGGGGCTCCAGCAGCCGGACGCCGGCCGGGTCTTGCTGTTCGGCTGCACGCCGGAGCAGGCGGTGCTCGACGGCCGGGTGGGCGCCATGCTCCAGGAGGGGCGTCTGATACCGCGGGTGACGGTCGCCGAACTGGTGGGGTTCGTCGCCGGTGCCTACCCGCATCCGCTCATGGTCGACGAGGCGCTGGAGCTCGCCGGTCTCACGGGCCTCGGCAACCGCAGGGCGGACAAGCTCTCCGGCGGCCAGGCACAGCGGGTGCGCTTTGCTCTCGCACTGGCAGGCAACCCCGAGCTGGTGGTGCTCGACGAGCCGACCGCCGCGCTCGATGTCGAGGCGAGGCGGGCGTTCTGGCAATCGATGCGGACGTACGCCAGGCGCGGCAACACGGTGCTGTTCTCCACGCACTACCTGGCGGAGGCGGACGAGAACGCCGACCGGATCGTGGTAATGGACCACGGCCGGATAGCGGCAGACGGGAGCGGTGATCGGATCAAGCGAATGGTGGGCGGCAATCTCGTCTCATTCGACCTGGCCGGGGCGGCAACGGAGGGGCTGGCCCAGCTGCCGGGCGTCGCCTCACTGGAGATACGCGGCGACCGTGCCCTGCTGCACACCACCGATTCCGACGCGACGGTGATCGCCCTCGCCCAGCTGGGCCTTGTCCGCAACCTCGAAGTGGCCCCCACGAGCCTGGAGGACGCGTTCCTCACCCTGACCGACGACCGGACCCATGACCGGACCGACGACCTGGAATATGACCTGGCAGTCAACCGCAGTGAGGCGCCGGGCAGCAGGAAGGTGACGGCGTAATGCTGGACTACATACGGCTCGAGATCCGCCGGACCTTGCGGGACGTGGGTTTCGTCGTCTTCGGCATAGGCATGCCCGTGGGGATGTATCTGCTCTTCACCAACATCGGTGTCGACGGCAGGGAGCACGCTTCCGCCGCGGTGTTCTCGATGGTCGGCATGGCGTCGTATGGAGCGGTGGGTGCGGCGCTCGGTACGGGGATGGGGGTGGCCGCGGACCGGCAGGTGGGCTGGCTGCGGCAGTTGCGCGTCACTCCCTTGTCTCCGATGAAGCTGGTGGTGGGCCGGGCGGTGACCGGCTCGGTGATGGTGCTTCCCGGCATAACCGCCGTGCTGCTCGCCGGGGTGGTCGTCAACGGCGTCCGCCTCTCGCCCGGTCAGTGGGCTGCGCTGGCGGGACTGTTGTGGGTGGGCACGTTGCCGTTCACCCTGCTCGGTCTCGGCAATGGTTACCGCTTCTCTGCTCAGGCCACGGGAATGGTCAACGTGACCTGCACGATGGGCTTGGCGGTGCTGGGCGGGCTGTGGTTCCCGGTCTCTCTCTTCCCGCACTGGCTCGCCGCGATCGCCACGTGGACCCCGACCAACCGCTTCGGCCAGCTGGGCTGGTCGATCGCCGGTGGATCGCTGCCGAGCCTCGGGACGGCCGCGGTCCTGGCAGGCTGGTTCGCGATATTCGCCGGGTATGCCGTCTCCGCTTATCGGCGAGGCACGGGGAGCGCATGATGGACCGGAAGTACGACCACATGGGGAACGGGGGAAATCATGGACTGGGCATGGGGGACGCGAGCGTGGCAGCGGTGGCGCGAGGAGCGCCGGGCGAGTTCGTGCGCTTACTCGATTGAGCGGGAGATCGAGAGGCTCAAACCACCAGGTCACCGCCTGCTGTTGCCCTGGCTGTCGATGGGCATCGGTCCGACCGCCGACATCGCGAACGGCCGGGTGCCATTGCCCTGGCTGGCCGGCACAGGCCTCGCCGCTTTCGCCGTCGTCTATGTGGGGTGCGTACTCGCCGCATTTCATCCGCCGTACAGCGACGGACCGGCGGCGCACCGGCTGCTGGCGGTGCTCGTGGCGATCGAGTACGTCCTCGCCATAGTCTTCGGCCACAACTTCGTGCTGTTGTTCGTCCCGGTCTCGCTCTGCTGCGGGACGATCGCACGCGGCCGGCGGTTCGCGATGCTGCTGCTGGCGCTGGCCGGCTCGGCGGGGTTCATCGACGGCTACCACGGCAACGGTTTCTGGGACTGCGCCACCATCGCGTACAGCACCTTCATCTCGGGCCTGGTGATAGCTGCCGTGCTCACACTCCACGAGGCGGTGGCCAAGCTTCGCGAGACCCGGCAGCAACTGGCCCGGAACGCCGTGGCCGAGGAACGTCTCCGGTTCGCTCGCGATCTTCACGATCTGCTCGGCCACACCATGTCCGTGATCGTGGTCAAGGCAGAGGCGGTACGACGCCTCGCTCCGATCGATCTCGATGCGGCGCTCGGCCAGGCCGCGGACATCGAGTCGGTGGGACGCCAGGCACTGGCCGAGATCCGGGAGGCAGTGACGGGATACCGTGAGGCCGGGCTGACGACCGAACTCGACCGCGCCCGCTCCGCGCTGAGCGCCTCGGGGATCGAAGCGGTCGTCCGCGAATCGGGCCCGCCGCTGCCGCCGCAGGCGGAGGCGCTGTTCGGATGGGTGGTACGGGAGGGCGTGACGAACGTGGTACGGCACAGCAGGGCCTCGTCCTGCCTGGTCGAGGTGCGCACCGGCGGCGGCCGGGCGCTCCTGGAGATCACCGACAACGGTACCGGCCCGGGCACCCCCGACGGCAGCGGCAAGGCCGCAGGTGGCACCGGCTTGAAGGGGCTGACCGAGCGGCTCGCGGCGGCGGGCGGCACGCTGACGGCCGGCCCGGCCGGCCGGCGGGGCTTCCGGCTCAGCGCCCAACTGCCCGTGGAACGCCTCGAACCGGTCAACGCGTCGGCGGAACGGACGGGCCGGGAGCAGATGGCGTGACCGCGCCGATCAGGGTGCTGCTGGCCGAGGACCAGGGCATGATGCGGGGCGCGTTGGCGCTGCTGCTGGGCCTGGAGGAGGACATCGAGGTCGTCGCTAAGGTCGGTGACGGTGACGCGATCGTCCCAGCCGCACAGGACGCGGGGCCGGACGTCGCGCTTCTCGATATCGAGCTGCCGGGCCGCAGCGGCCTCGATGCCGCCGCCGAGCTGCGCGCCGCGCTGCCTGACTGCCGCATCCTGATCCTCACGACCTTCGGACGGCCCGGCTACCTGCGGCGCGCCATGGAGTCGGGTGCTTCCGGGTTCCTCGTCAAGGACGGTCCTGTCGAGGAACTGGCGGCCGCAGTACGGCGGGTGCTCCGGGGGGAGCGCGTCATCGACCCCGCACTGGCCGCGGCCGCGCTCAGCGCCGGGCCGAATCCGCTCACCCGGCGCGAGGTCGACGTCCTCAATGCCGCCGCCGACGGCTCGACGGTCGCCGGTATCGCGGCCAGGCTCCACCTGTCCCAATCGACCGTGCGCAACTATCTCTCCTCCGCCATCGGTAAGACCGGCAGCCGCAACCGGATGGAGGCGGTCCGTGCGGCGCGCGCCAACGGGTGGCTCTGACCTCGGGCGACGCGGCCCCACCGAGGCGCCGCGGCGCGCGGTAGGGCACGATGGGCACATGACAAAGCCCCGCCCAAGCGTCCTTGCCGCATTCGAATCGGCGAAGGGGTTCATGCCTCTCGACGAGGGTCTAGCCCTGTACGCGGCGGCCGGCGAGGCCGCCCGGCTCGGACTGCCGCTGCTGGAGGTCGGCACGTACTGCGGCCGCTCCACGATCCTGCTCGCCGAGGCCGCCCGGGAAGGGGGCACGGTGGCGGTCACCGTCGACCACCACCGCGGCAGCGAGGAGCAGCAGCCGGGCTGGGAGTACCACGACCCGTCCCTCGTCGACCCGGACCCCGATGTCGCGCGGATGGACACGCTCCCGGTCTTCCGCCGCACCCTGTTCAAGGCGGGGCTCGAAGACCATGTGATCGCGCTCGTCGGCCGCTCGCCCCGGATCGCCGCGCTGTGGGGCACGCCGCTGGGACTGGTCTTCATCGACGGCGGCCACACCGACGAGCACGCCTCCGCCGACTTCGACGGCTGGACCCCGCACCTCGCGCCCGGCGGCCTGCTGGTGATCCACGATGTGTTCCCCGATCCGGCGGACGGCGGCCAGGCGCCGTACCGGATCTACCGGCGCGCACTGGAGTCGGGGGCGTTCACGGAGCTGCCGACGACGCGGTCGCTGCGCGTGCTGCGCCGTTCCGGGCGGCAGCCGATGGCGGCCCAACCCGGCTGACCGGGTGCATATCACGCCCGTACGATGGGGACTCGCCCCCGCAGCGACGACAGCATAACGACCGATAAGAGGACATTACGACGTGAACATCCGCTCGCTCACTCGAGGAGACGGCGTGGTGATCGGGGCAGCGGTGTTGCTGTTCATCGCCTCCTTCCTCGATTACTACTCCGTCAACGGCGGCTGCGGTCCGGACTGCCCGTCACTGTCCGGGTGGCAGCCGGAGTTCTTCCCGACCCTTCCGTCGATCTTCCTGGGCGGAGTGATCGCCGCCGGGCTCATCGTCGTCGCGAGGCTCCTTCCCGAGGCCCGCAAGGTGGCTGGCCTCGGTCCCGATCAGTGGGGCACCGCCTTTGCGGTCTTCGCCACCTGGGGCGCGGTGTGGGGGCTGTTCGGCGGCAACTCGCAGCTCGGGCCCGGCACCGGGATGATCCTCGCCGTCGTCGCCCTGCTGGTGATGACCGCCGCGGCGGTGCTGACCCCGCGCACGCCCGCGCTGAAGGCGGCCCTGCTCCCGGCGCCGCGCCTCGCGCAACCGCAGCCGCAGCCGTACGCAGGTGCGCAGCCGTACGGGACGCAGCCGGGAGGCGGTTACGGTTACCCGGGCGGCCAACCGGGGCAGCCGTACGGCATGCAACCCGGCCAGCCGCACGAGCAGGTGGCCCCGGCGCCACAGCCGACCGCTCAGCAGGCCGCAGCGCCGGTGCAGGGGTTTGCGCCGTTCTGGTTCGCGGTGCCGGTGACGCGGCCGCTGTACCCGGAGGACGGTTCGCCGTCGCCGGTCGCCGAACTGACGCCGGGCACCTGGTATCTCGCCGTCGACCAGCGCGGCGGCGCCCTGGTGGCACAGACGCAGGACGGCCGACGTGGCGTGCTGCAGGACACCACGGGGATCCAGCGCGGCTGACCCGAAGAGTGCATCGGGAAAGGGGTCCGGGGCTTCGCCCCGGGGTCCCTTTCCCGTTAAGCTGACCCGACCGAATAACTGACGGTACGTCAGAAAGGCTTCGGCGATGCGACTCGGTCTGGCGCTCGGCTACTGGGGCCGCTCCCCCGCACCGCACCATCTCGGCCTCGCCCGCGAGGCCGAACAGCTCGGCTACCACTCGGTGTGGACCGCCGAATCCTGGGGATCCGACGCCTTCACCCCTCTGACGTGGATCGCCGCCCATACCTCCCGCATTCGGCTGGGTACCGCTGTCGCGCAGATGGCCGCCCGCTCCCCCACCGCGACGGCGATGCACGCCCTCACCCTCGACCACCTCTCCGGCGGGCGGATGATGCTCGGCCTCGGCCTTTCCGGGCCGCAGGTCGTCGAGGGCTGGTACGGCAGGCCGTTCCCGAAGAGCCCGCTCACCGCGACCCGCGAATACATCGACGTCGTACGGCAGGTGCTGCGCCGCGCCGCGCCCGTGGAGCTCACCGGTGACTATCACGGCCTGCCGTACGCGGGACCGGACGGCACCGGTCTCGGCAGGCCGCTCAAGCCCATCACGCACCCGCTCCGCGCCGATCTGCCCGTGCTCCTCGGCGCCGAGGGCCCGAAGAACATCACGCAGACCGCAGCGATCGCCGACGGCTGGCTGCCGCTGTACTGGTCGCCGTTCCGCACCGATGTCTACGAGGGCTCGATCGCGGGCGCCGCGCCGGGGTTCATGGTCGCCCCGATGGTGCGGGCGCAGCTGTGCGACGACCCGGCCGACGGCCTGGCCGCGGTGAGGATGATGCTGGGTTTCTACATCGGCGGCATGGGCGCCAAGTCGCGCAATTTCCACGCCGATCTGATGGCGAGGATGGGATACGAGGAAGAAGCCCGCAGGGTCCAGGAGCTCTTCCTCGAAGGGCGTCGCGAGGAGGCAGTGGCCGCCGTGCCCGAGGCGTTCGCCGACGAGATCTCACTCGTCGGCCCGCGCGAACGCATTGCGGAGCGGCTGGAGTTGTGGCGCCGCGGGCCCGTCACCGACCTGCTGGTGACGGCGCCGGACCCGGCGACGCTGCGTGTGCTGGCCGAGCTCAACTCCTGAACCGCCGTCCTGAACCGCCGTCCTGAACCGCCGTCCTGCCGCCTCCGCACCGCGGGAGGTTCTAGAAGTTCGTCCGCTCCAGCCAGTGGTCGAGCAGCGAGCGGTCGCCGATCACGTCGAGCCGCTCGCTGTCGAGCGGAAGCCGCCGGTTGAAAACGAGCAGTACGTCGGTGAGCGTTCCGCGCAGGGCGACATCGCCCTTGGCGTGTTCGCGCCGCCAGCGCACACCGTCGGGGGTGCGCTCGATCAGCCACTCGGCGCCCAGCTCCGGCGGGGCGTCGGTGGCGTGGAGGTGGAGTGTCTCTCCCTTGCCGCTCAGCTCGCCCAACGACGGCCGGAAGGCAATGGCTTCGGGTGAGGAGACGATCTCCAGCCACTCGTCGATCGCGTCCGCGGCCAGCTCCGCCGGTGCCTGGTACTCCCGTCCGGCCGCCAGCGCCGCATCGGCACGGTGCACCAGCGTCTCGCACGCCCGGCGGCGCGCCCAGAAGCCGGACGTGCCGTGAGCAGTGAAGGTCCACACCGAGGCGTCGGGCCCCGCCTCGCGCAGCGTCGCCACCAGCCGCTCCGCACCGTCCGCAAGCCAGGCGTCCAGGCCCTCGGGGTCCTGGGGCGTCTGCAAACCGGGAACATCGGCGAAGGGAAGGGCCTCGGTGGACCGGCTGCGGACGATCTCCTCGGCCCACAGGTTCCCCCCGCCGAGATGCTGCGCCAGCCGCCACAGCGTCCACTCGGGGCAGGTCGGCACCGTCGTCTCCAGGTCCGCGCCGCGCAGCGCCTCCCGGAAGCCTTCGGTCTCAGCGACGATGTGCGAACAGTACGTCTCGTGATCGAGTCCGGCCATACCGGAACCCTACACGCACGAACAGCCGTGCGCCGGGGGCTCGACGAGACCGACCGGAAGCCGCCCTCCGTCGAACACCGCGGTCGTCGCCTCGTCACCGCCGAGCGCCGCCACGGCGAGCAGCAGCGCCCCCGCCGTCCAGGAGGTGCGCTCCTCGGGCCAGACGGCATCGTCCTCGAAGACGTATCCCGTCCAGTACATTCCGTCCTCCGCCCGCAGGTGACGGATCGACGCGAGGATCTCCACCGCACGGTCGGACTCCCCCATCGCCCAGAGGGCGAGCGCCAGTTCGGCGCTCTCGCCTCCCGTCACCCATGGCCGGTCCTCGACACAGCGCACCCCGAGCCCGGGAACGACGAAGCGGTCCCAGGCCGACTCGATGCGCTCCTTGGCCTCAGGGCCGCGCAGCGCGGTGCCGAGCACCGGGTAGTACCAGTCCATGGAGTAGCGGCTCTTGTCCATGAACCGCTCGGGGTGGCGCAGGATCGCATGCCCGAGCCGGCCGGTTGCCAGCTCCCAGTCGGGCTGCGGCTCTTCGCGCTGCTCGGCGACGGCGAGAGCGCAGCGCAGCGCCTGGTAGATGGAGCAGCACCCGGTGAGCAGCGCCTCGTTCGGGTGGCTGTCGTCGTCCTCGCGCTTCCACGCGATCTCGCCGCCCGGCAGCTGGAGTTCGAGGACGAACTCCACGGCCGCGAACAGGTGCGGCCACATCTCGTCGAGGAAGGCGTCGTCGCCGGTGGACAGGTAGTGGTGCCACACCCCGACCGCGATGTAGGCGCAGAAGTTGGTCTCCCGGCCGCGGTCGCCGGGGGTTGCGTGAGCCCCGGCGGGATCGTCGGCGTACGAGTAGGCGGCGTACCAGGAGCCGTCCGCATTCTGGTTGCGCGCGAGCCAGAGGTAGGCGGCCTCCGCGCGCTCGTGCTCGCCCGCGGCGTCGAGCGCCATGGCCGCCTCGACGTGGTCCCAGGGGTCGAGATGCCCGCCGGTGAACCAGGGTATGGCGCCGTCGGGCCGCTGTATCGCGACGATCCCGCGGACGGTCGCGGCCGCCTGGTCGGCGGTGAGCACCCCGGGGAGCACGAGCCGCTCGGTGCGCCCAGGGCTCGTCACGCGACCGCCTCTGTGTCGACCGGGCGGGTGTGCGGCTTGGTGGCGTAGGCCACGAAGCTCTTGCCGATGAGGGGATTGAGTGCCTGTTCGGCGAGCCGCGTCGCCAGCGGCTTCTTCATGATGTCCCAGACCAGCAGCTTGTGGTACGCCCTGACCGGCAGCGCCTTGTCGTTGTCCACCCCGACCGCGCACTTGATCCACCAGTACGGGGAGTGCAGACCGTGGGCGTGGTGGGTGCCGTACGGCTCGAGCCCGGCCTCGCGCATCTTCTCCAGCAGCTCGTCGCCGCGGTAGATGCGGATGTGGCCGCCCTCGACCTCGTGGTAGGCGTCCGACAGCGCCCAGCAGATCTTCTCGGGGAGGTACCGGGGGACGGTGACGGCGATGCGGCCGCCGGGGCGCAGGACGCGCACCATCTCGGCGAGCACGCCCTTGTCGTCCGGTATGTGCTCCATGACCTCGGAGATGATGACGACGTCGAAGCTGTCGTCGGGGAAGGGCAGTTGGAGCGCGTCGCCCTCCATGGCGAGAGCAGTCGCACCGGACGGGGCCTCACCCGCCTCCTGCATCGCCGCGAACCACTTGGCGACCTCGCGGATCTCCTCGCCGTTGCGGTCGAGCGCGACGACGTCAGCGCCACGGCGATAGCACTCGAAGGCGTGGCGGCCCGCACCGCACCCGAGGTCGAGCACCCTGTCTCCGGGCGCCAGCGGGAAGCGGGAGAAGTCGACGGTCAGCACGGGGTCTCGGCTTTCACTCGGGGAGCATTCACTCGGGGAGCTCTCACTCGGGGATCCGGGGGCTTGCCCCCGCAGGGCGGCGTTGTCGGGTACTGGGCGATGCGGCGATGGCCTCGCGGTAGCGCTGCACGGTGCCGAGCGCGGCCTGCTCCCAGGTGAAGCGCCGCAGCACCCGTTCACGGCCGGCCACGGCGAGTCGCCGCCGCAGCGCGTCGTCGCCGAGCAGCCGCCGCACGGCGACGGCGAGGGCGTCGGCGTCGCCCGGCGGCACGGCCAGGCACGTCTCGCCGTCGGCGCCGGCGACCTCGGGTATCGCACCGCCCGTGGTGGCCACGAGCGCGGTGCCGGCGGCCATCGCTTCGGCGGCGGGCAGCGAGAAGCCCTCGTAGAGCGAGGGCACGCAGGCGACCTGAGCGCTTCTGACCAGGTCGACCAGTTCGGCGTCGCTGACGCCCTTGACGAACTCCACCGCGCCGCCGAGCCCGTACCGTTCGACGGCCGCGGCGACCGGCCCCTTCTCCGGGCGCTTGCCGACGACGACGAGATGCGCCTGTGGGTGCTCCGTGCGCACCTTGGCGAGCGCCTCGACGAGGAAGACGAGCCCCTTGAGCGGCACGTCGGCGCTGGAGGTGGTGACGATGCGTCCGGGCACCTCGGGCACCGCCGGATCGGGCGAGAAGAGCCGGGTGTCGGCGCCGACAGGCACGACGTGGATGCGGTCCTCCCGTACCCCGAGATCGTCGATGATCTCCTGGCGTGAGGAGCCCGAGACGGTGAGCACGCTGGGGAGATGGCGGGCGACGCGCTTTTGCATCTGGGTGAAGCCGTACCAGCGTCGGACCGAGGTGCGCCGCTTCCAGCCCTGCGCAGCGTCCAGCTCCAGCCTGCGGTCCACCGTGATCGGGTGGTGGACCGTGGTGACCAGCGGTGCGATGCGGCGGTCGAGGCCGAGCAGGCCGTAGCCGAGGGTCTGGTTGTCGTGGACGACGTCGAAGGTGTCGAGGGCGCGGGCCCGGGCCGCGAGGTGGCGGCGGGCGCGCAGGCTGAAGGTGAGCGGCTCGGGGAAGCCTCCGGTCCACATGGTGGCCACTTCGAGCGCGTCGATCCAGTCGCGCAACTCCTCGCGCCGCGGTGTGCGGAAGGGGTCCGGCTGCCGGTAGAGGTCGAGGCTCGGCAGCCGGGTGAGGGTGACGCCTTCGTCGAGGTCGAGCACGGGGTACGGCTGAGCGGCGATCACCTCGACCGTGTGGCCCAGACGGGCGAGCTCACGGGAGAGGTGGCGCACGTAGACGCCCTGGCCTCCGCAGAACGGGTTCCCCTTGTACGTCAGCAGGGCGACCCGCAGGGGGTACCTCCCGTCGCAGGCAAGGGGAGGGCGCCGGCCGTCGGGGGCGCGGCGCACGGGCGTGGGCCCGACTGCCTGAGCGGCCTCAGCTGTCACTCACGGCCCCCTTCTTGCTGTGATTGAGCCGGAGCGTAACCGGTCGCGCTAATCTAGAACAAGTTTCAGATCCACTCGCCCAGCACCCCCAGAATCTACCCGGGAGTAACCGTGCCCGCCACCGGAGGACCGCGGTGATTCGCGCCACGGCGCGGGCTCCTGCCATCATGCGCGCTGGGAAAATGCTGTTGTGATGCGCCGCGATGGACGGACGTCACGGAGATGTACGGACGTCACGCAGACGGACGGACGCCACGGATGCTGTGAGCGACACATGCGAGCAGGCGGAGGAGGTCTCCCGCGTGGCAAGGGGAGGCCGGCCGAGCAACGAGGCCGTCCGCGGAGCCTGGGAGCGGGCGACCGCAACATCAGCCGCCGGCGCGGCGGAGCGAACGGAGCAGCAAGGGACACATGGCGACAGACCCCAAGCCGGCCTCCCCGCCTCTGACCGAACGTCAGGAGGCTCGCCGCCGCCGCATCCTGCACGCCAGCGCGCAGCTTGCGAGCCGGGGCGGCTTCGACGCCGTGCAGATGCGCGAGGTCGCGGAGAACTCCCAGGTGGCGCTGGGCACCCTCTACCGCTACTTCCCCTCGAAGGTGCACCTGCTGGTGGCGACCATGCAGGACCAGCTGCAGCAGATGCACGAAACACTGCGCAAGCGGCCGCCGGCCGCCGAGGAGCCGTCCGCACGCGTGGCCGAGACGCTGATGCGGGCGTTCCGCGCGCTCCAGCGCGAGCCGCAGTTGGCCGATGCCATGGTCAGGGCGCTGACCTTCGCCGACCGTTCGGTGAGCCCGGAGGTCGACACCGTCTCGCGGCTGACGACCGCGATCATCCTGGACGCGGTGCGTCTCGAAGGGGCGCCCACGCACGAGCAGCTCTCCGCCGTCCGCGTCATCGAGCACACATGGCATTCGGCGCTGGTCACGTGGTTGTCGGGGCGGGCCTCGATCGCGCAGGTCAAGATAGACATAGAGATGGTCTGCAGGCTGATCGACCTCACCGCGCCTCCCCGCCCCTGAGGGCGCAGCAGGGCGCGCAGTGTGGTGGTATGCGCGCCGCCCGTGCGCCAGGTGCGCACCCCCTTGGCCGGAATCCCTGTCCAAGTGGCCGTTGATCGCCGGTAGGAATGATGCTGCTCTGGTGAGCGGCGCGGGGTACGAGGGGGTGCCCGGGGCCACGGGGATCTTTCACGCACGGCGATGCACGGGGTTCTGGGAGGGGCAATCGTGATCCGGGTACTTTTCGTGCACGACACCTGTCTGCTGCGGTCGGCGCTTGCGGCCCTGCTCGACCGGGAGAACGATCTCGATGTGATGACCGCGCCTTGGCGGACCGCGGCCCACAGCGCGCGATCCTTACGGCCCGACGTGTGCATGGTCGACGCGGACTGTCCGGGGTCGGCGGCGCTCGGCACCCCGGCCGCGCCGACGGAGCTGTCGGCGCTGCTCGTCCTCGCCTCCGCGAGCAAGCCCGGTCTGCTGCGGAGAGCCTCGCGGGCCCGGGCGATGGGTTACGTCAACAAGGACGCGCCGGCGGAGGGGCTGCCACGGGCGATTCGCCACGTCGCCGCGGGGAAACGTTTCGTCGACAACTCACTCGGATTCGACTTCCTCCAGGCAGCCGATCTTCCGCTGACACCACGCGAGTTGAGCGTGCTGTCACTCGCCGCCGAGGGCGCCTCCGTCGCCGAGATCGCCAGTCACCTGCACCTGTCCAACGGGACGGTGCGCAACTACATGGCGGCGATCACCCGCAAGACGGGAGCACGCAATCGAGTGGACGCCATTCGCATCTCGCAGGGGGCCGGCTGGCTGTGAATCCGCCTGCCCACCGGCCCCCTCCCGGACGCGACGGTGGATCAGACGCAGAGGGTGACGCTGGCGAGGCTGTCACACAGCAGCAGGCTGAGCCCGCTCTCCCAGTTCTCGCCGGCCTCGGCCGGCTCGGCGGTCTCCAACGTCTGCAGATCAAGAAGCGACATGATCATCTCCTACCTTTCAGGCGGTGTTTCATCCATCGACCGCCGCCCCTGCGGCGGCGGCAGAAAAGGGAGCCCGGCCGGCCCGGGCCCGGTGGTGGCGTCCCGGCGCGCGGCGCCGAGCGCGAGGAGGCAGCCGGCGGTGCCGGTCGCGAGATCCATCGACAGCCGCATCAGCTGGTCACCGGGGAAGGCGGTGCCCCCGCCGAAGCGCATGGTGTACCAGTCCAGCCCCGATATCTGGTCGTCGAGCGCCCTGGGGGTCACTCCCGGCGTCGTCGTACGCCCGAGATGAAGGATCATTCCGGCGCGGCCGCGGAAGAGTCCCGGCTGTGCGTAGAAGCGCGACTGGGCGGCGGGAAGTATCCCCGCGCGGGCGCGGGCGAACTCCTCGTCGTCACGGTGCCCCAGATAGTCGTCGAGGACCATCGCGATCCCGACGCTTCCCGCGCCCACGTAGGGCATGGTCCGGCTGCCCTCGTCGACGAGCCAGGCGCCGTGGCGTCCGACGACGCACCGGCGGAGGTCCCGGCGCAGGGCCTCGGCGGCCAGATCCAGCAGCGCGATGTCGCCGGTGCGCTCGTAGAGCCGTACCAGCAGCAGTGCGGTGCCCGTGACGCCGTGCAGCAGCCCCGCGCGGAGCGCCGGGCGCCCGAACGCAAGCCGCGCCGCGTGCATCGCATGCTGCTGCAGGATGCTCTCGCCCGTGGTCTGCGCGAAGTGGTCCAGGACGAGGCCGAGTCCGGCAAGCCCGTCGTACATCCCGGGGCCGAGGCGCTGCCACTGCTCTGCGAGCGCCCGCTCCACGAGGTCGAGCGCCGGACCGGTGTGCCCGAGCCGGTCGAGGACGTAGGCGATGCCGAGCAGTCCGTCGTACAGCCCGGGCGGCGTGCCGTGCTCGGGTTCTGCGGCGCGCTGCAGCAGCCATTGCTCGCCCTCCTCGTACCGGGCGGCCCCGGTCTCGGCGAGTGCGTAGAGCACCCCGGCCGCTCCGTGGGCCAGGGCGAGGCCGCCGCCGGGCGCGAACTGGGCTATGTCGCCGGGGAAGAGCCGGTCGTCGCGCTCGGGCGTCGCCGAGGCGAGTATCGCTGCCGCCATCGCGCCACAGGTGAGCGGCGCGTCCGTTGGGGCGGGCCGCCGCCTTCCCCGTACGGGAGCGATCTCGTCCACCGCCCGGTCGAGGAACTCCCGTGGTATGCCGGGGAACTGCTCGGCGGCGATCCGGGCGAGATGCCCCGCCTTGGAGCGGTCGACGGCGAGCAGGGTGGTGAGCGGCACGAACAGCGCGATGCGCAGGCAGGCGAGCGCATAGCGGTCGACGTCGAAGCCGGTCCTGTCGGCCGGAGCGACGAAGCCCGGGTGGGCGACGGACTGCCGACGACCCTCCTCGACCCCCGCGGCAGCCTCGAAGTCCAGCAGCGCGACGGTGCGTTCGTCGGGGGCGACCATGATGTTGAACATGTGCAGGTCGTTGAAGACCACTCCGCGGCCGTGGACGGCCTCGACCGCCTCCTCCGCCGCCGCGTGAATGTGCAGCGCCCACCGGGTGTAGTCCTCGACGGCGCGTATGTCGGGTCTCGTCCCGAGCAGGGGATGCCGCTCGGCGAAGAAGGAGTTGAGGGTGCGGCCGGGCAGGAAGCTCATCACGAGGAAGCTGTGCTCCCCGAGGGTGAACCAGTCGCGGACCTGCGGCGCGACGCCCAGCCCGGCGACGCGTTCGAGGGCTGCTTTCTCCCGTTCCAGCCGGGTGACGGCGTCGGCCCCGTCCGAAGCGAGGCCCGCATGCGGGCGCGCCTCCTTGAGGACCACCGCATCGCCCGTGCGCGTGTCCGTCGCCGCGTAGACGCCGCCGCCATTGGAGAAGTGCAGCGCGCGCTCGATCCGGTAGGGCAGCCCGTCGGTGGTCGTGGCGCGGCGCGCGGCGAGGTGCGGTTCGAGGAAGGTCGGCAGTTTCACCCAGGTGGGGACGTGGAACGCGGGACCCCTTCGGTCCGGGACGAGCCGGCCGCCGGCGTCCTCCACCGCCGGGACGAGAGCGCCGTCCGGGCCGGGGCAGTACTTCGGGGCGAACCCCCCGTAGCGCACATGCAGCGGACCGTCTCCCCAGCGCAAGTCGCTGAGGATGTACGGGCCGGGCTCACCGCGCAGTTCGTCGCCCAACTCACCAAGAATCGCCTGGAGTTCCTTCTCGTCCGCCGGGTAGACGGTGACGAACTTCCCGCTGGAGCCTCGGTCGGCGTACTTGGAGCTGCGCAGGTGCAGCAGGCGGCGGCTCGGGATGAACTTGAAGGGGATGGAGCGCGGTACGCAGTATTCCCACACCTTCGCCGCGGTCTTGTCGGCGCCTTCCAGGGTTGCCGACACATGGACCTTCCAGCCCTGGGACGGGCTTTCACGGCCCGGCGGAGGCGAGGGGCGTAAGTGCAGCCAGTCGCCGTGGCGCAGCGACGTCCAGCCGTCGGGCACCGGACGCCGGGCGGTGTCGAAGTCGTCCGCGCCGGTCTGGTCCGGCGTGTCGTAGAAGTGCGTGCCGGCGAGGCAGTAGACCTCGTATCGCTTGTCCATCGTCCGTCCCCCCTCCGGGCCTGATGGATCAAGATTTCCACGAGACCCGAAGGGCGGAACAGTCACAACTGTCACGAATTCACCGTGCGGAATGCACGGTCCGGCACCGGCGTGTTGTCACTCCTCCGGCGGGAAGACCGGTTCGCCGCTGCCGACCACGGTGATCGTGATCGCCTCGACCGGGCAGCCCTCGGCGGCCAGCAGCAGCGGTTCGCCGGCGTCCGCCTCGGCCTCGACCGAGTGCGACTGGCGCGCCGCGTCGAGGCAGAAGCCGCCGGGTGCGGTGCTGACGCACATTCCCGAGCCGATGCACAGCGACCGGTCGACATCGATGTGCCAGCGGTCGCCCATCAGTTCTCGCCCTCCCATCCCGCGGGCAGGTGGATCATCTTGTGCTCCAGGTATTCGGAGTAGCCCTCGGGCCCGAACTCCCGCCCCAGGCCGGAGGACTTGTACCCGCCGAACGGGCCGAGCATGTCGAGGCTGAAGGTGTTCACCGAGTACGTGCCGGTGCGCACCCGGCGTGCGATGTCGATGCCGTGGCCGACGTCGGAGGTCCACACGCTCCCGGACAGGCCGTAGTCGGAGTCGTTGGCGATCCGCACCGCCTCCTCCTCGTCCCCGTACGGCAGCAGGCAGATCACCGGGCCGAAGATCTCCTCCCGCGCGATCCGCATCGCGTTGTTCACCTCGCCGAAGAGGGTGGGTTCGACGTACCAGCCGTGCGCCTGCGACGCGGGCCGTCCGCCGCCGGTGAGCACCTTCGCGCCCTCCTGCTGGCCGAGTGCGATGTAGTCGAACGAGCGGCGCTGCTGGCGCTCGGCGACCAGCGGGCCGACCTGGGTCGCCGCGTCCAGCGGGTCACCGACCACGAGGGCGGACGCGGCCGCCGCGAACCGCTCGGCGATCTCGTCGTAGTGGCGGCGCGGCGCGAGGATACGGGTCTGGGCCACGCACGCCTGGCCGTTGTTCATCCAGGCGTTGGGAACGATGCCGGCGACCGCGGCCTCCAGGTCGGCGTCGGGCAGGATGATCGCCGCGGACTTCCCACCCAACTCCAGGGTGACGCGGGTGAGATGGCGGGACGCCACCTCCATCACGCGTTTGCCGGCGGCCACCGAGCCGGTGAAGGAGACCTTGTCGATGCCGGGGTGCCCGACGAGGTACTCGCTCACCTCGCGATCGGCCGGGAGGACGGACAGCACGCCGTCCGGCAGCCCGGCCTCGGCGGCGATCTCGGCCAGCACATAGGCGTCGAGCGGCGATTCGGGCGACGGCTTGAGGATCGCGGTGCAGCCGGTGAGCAGCGCGGGCCCGAGCTTGGCCGCGGCGACGAACTGCGGCACATTCCACGGGACGACGGCCGCGACCACCCCGACCGGTTCGCGCCGCACCAGCAGCGGCCCCAGCACCCCGGTGCGCTGCTCCTCGTAGCGGAAGTCGCGGGTGACGGTGATCGCCGCGTCCCACACCATCATCGCGCCGAGCGCCTGGGCGAGGATGCTCCAGGAGACGGGCGAGCCGTTCTGCGCGCTGATCATCCGCGCAATCTCCTCGTGGCGCACCGCGATGGCGTCCTTGATCCTGGTCACCACCTCGATCCGCTCGTCGAGGGTCATGCGCGGCCACGGGCCCTGGTCGAAGGCCTTGCGGGCGACGGCGACGGCCCGGTCGACGTCGGCGGGCGAGGCGTGCGGGACGCGGCCGATGACCTGCTCGGTGTGGGGTGAGATCACCTCGATGGTGCCGTCGCCGAGCGGCTCGACGAGCTCGCCGCCGATGGACAACTGCCCGTACTCGTACTGGAGATCTCCGCTCATCACCGCATCCTTCCTGACGCCACCTCAGAACTGATACCAGTTCTAGTTAAACTAGTCCACGGAAGGGACGAAAACGCCCCCGACCAGCGGTTTCCCGTTGAGCCGGGGGCTGTGTGAAGCCGCAGGGGCCGTCATGGGGCCGTGGGAGGCTTCCGAGCCTTCCTGAACATGGAGTCGACGGCTTGCCGAGTCCGGGTCTCGCTACTGGGCATCAGGTGGGTATAGGTGCGGAGGGTGAAGCCCGGATCGCTGTGTCCGAGGTAGGTACTCAGGGCCTTGATGCTCTCTCCCGCGTCGAGCAGGACCGAGGCGTAGAAGTGACGGAGCGCGTGCATGCCGTCCTCACGGGACTCCTTGTACTTCTCCCCTGGCCCCGGCTTCGGGATCACCCCTGCTACGCCGACCGCGTGGGCACGTTTCTGCGCGGGTCCTCAGCTGCCCACGGCGTGAACCCCTCGAATGATCGGCCACGCTGAGCGGCCATTCGAGCGTTCCCTGGCACGCCGCATCATTCTCCCACAACAAGCCTGATATCCATTTATTTGGATTTTGCAACTTTTGTCGATCCCAAAGACGTCGCGGTCGCCTGCCAAAGGCGGGGCAGTGCCGTGGCGGTCGACTGCAAGGAGGATGCGATGGGTCTGGTCAGGCCTCAGGCTGGCTTGCGGAGTCCCGCGGGCCAAGCTGGCGGTTGGCGAGGACGTAGGCGCCGGGCACGACTGGCCGGCTTCATGCTGCTGAGCTTGCTGCTGACCTCGTTGGGCGTGGCCCCCCAGGCCTCCGCCGGAGGCAAGCATGAGCACCTCAAGGCCTACGTCTCCAACGGCACCGGGAACAGCGTGTCCGTGATCGACACCCGCACCAACACCGTCATCAAGGTCATCACCGCTGGCATTGGCCTCGACCCGGAAGGCGTGGCGGTCACCCCAAACGGCAAGCGTGCCTACGTCGCCAACTCCTCTTCGAACAGCGTGTCGGTGATTGACACCCGCACCGACACCGTGACGACCACCATCTCCAGCGGCATCGGCCCCGACCCATTCGGCGTCGCAGCGGCGCCTGACGGCAGGTACGTCTACGTCACGAACGCCACGACTCCGGGCACCGTGTCGGTGATCGACACCCGCACCAACACCGTCGTGTTCAAGGTGGCGGTCGGCGGCGACCCGATCGGTGTCTCGGTTACCCCGGACAGCCGCCGCGTCTACGTCGCCAACAGCCAGTCGAACAGCGTATCGGTGATCAACGCCCCCAGCACCGTCATTGCCACGGTTTACGGTGGCCCCGACGCGTCCTCGTCCGGCTCACGCCCGACAGCTGTGGCGGCGGCCTGGGATCGTCGTCACGTCTATGTCACTAACGGCAACTCAAAAAATGTTTCGGTGATCAAAACCCACCGCAACGCGATCATTACCACCATCCCGGTTGGGATCAACCCGATCGGTGCGGTGGCTTCCCAGGATCAACGCCATGTCTACGTCACCAACGGCACGACCCCGGGCACCGTGTCGGTGATCAACACGTACCGCAACAAGGTCGTAGCGACGATTCAGGTCGAATCCTTCCCGTTCGGCGTGGCCATCACCCCGGACCACCGCCGTGTCTACGTCGCCAACATCAACTCGAACAGCGTGTCCGTCATCGACACCAACACCAACACTGTCGTCGACACCATCAGAACGGGCATCGGCCCCGACCCGGAAGGCGTTGGAATCGTGCACTCCCAGGGCTCGATCTAACACCTCAGCGGCACCGGGAAGGGAGACGTAGCCGCCGACCCTCAAGAAGCTGGTCAACCGGTGGTTGCTGTACAGCAGCGAAGTACGGCAACCACTGACCGCGCCCGACCGCCACCAGCTCCAACCGACCGACTGACCAGTCGAGCGGACCTCAGCGACCGTCCCGCCCATAGTTCGCATCGAGAGGCGCGCCTCGTGCCACGCCCGTGTCTGTGCCCGGATATCCGCAACTCGTGAACAAGCCGTGCACCCGCGCCAACCGGAGCCCGTGGGCAGCCCTGTCTCCTGCTCGCAGCACACGCCTCTGCGGTTGCACCGTTTCGCCGGACGGCGCACTGTGAAGGGGATGCCGTACTCACCGACAGGTCAACCAGCCAGCCTGCGTCCGCTTCGCTGGTGGAGAGGGAGTGCAGGCTCAGGTACGTGATCCCGGGAAGCTTTACGGCGCCGGGGAACGAGGCTGGGCCCTCAAGCGTCAAACATGCGGCATGTCGACTGTTCCAGAAAGCGGGAGGCTTGGCCATGGCTATGCCCATCCCTACACCCGCGTTGTTGATCGTTTCTGACAGGAATGACGACAGCATGGCGCTCTGTGCAACTTGGGATGGCAACGTAGTACAGGAAGACTTCACTAAAGGCACCTATCAGGGTGGTATTTCGCGCCGTCAGACAATGGCGATGGGATTTATAAGATTCAGCGGCCTTCAGCGGACACCACCAATGCGATGACCCTGAGCCTGGACCTGGGCGCCGGCGGCTTCGCTCCCCAGACCCCACTCGTTGTCAATGTGGACGACCCGAATTCCGCCAGCCAATTGTGAGTACTCACGCAGAATCCAGGGCGGCCCGGCATTTTTCGCATCGAACCCAACCAGGCGGTCCCCGGGACGCTCGCGATGGATGTGAGGGGAGGAGGGAATCACCCGGGCACCCAGGTTCAGCTCTTCCCCCCGCAGCCCCCACTCGCGTCTACTAATCAGGAATGGCAGCTCAGGGTGATCCTCTGAAGGCGGCGAGTGGGCGCCATGCCGTCACTTGAGTGATCACCGGCATAGCCCGTGCCCCTCGCGTGCCCGTTCCGGCGGGAACACACGGGGACTCACGGGGAACAACAGGGAGTCGACCGCTCCCCCGCAGGTCAGCGAGTGCCAGCTCGGCGGACATCCGCATAAGCACTCTTCCAAACTGGTGCTCCAATCCACCGAACTTGCCGTGCCCGCACCGGCTCCGCCCGGCGCGCGGCTAATGCACCGCAAAGCGCGAGGCCCGTCCTATGTAACCCCCGGCACCGCCGTGCCCCTGCTGAGATGCGAGTACTGCGGGTCCGAGCAACGATGGTAGTAGGCCAGATAATCGACCCGGGAGAGTGCCCAATGGCTGGTCTCATCCGGCAAAGCTTTGATACGCCTGAGGAAGTTCGCCCATTCGAAGAGGGCAAGGGGAAGCTCGAACTTGTCAACCTCGATGCCGGGCCAGTGGGCCGGGCAACGTTCGAACCCGGGTGGCAATGGTCGAAGCACATCAAACCGATCGCGAAGACCGACAGTTGCCAAGCGGCCCACATGGGCTACTTCATCGCGGGCCGTATGAAGATCGTCATGGACGACGGCGAGGAGGCGGAGTACGGCCCAGGCGACTTCATGATCTGCCCGCCAGGCCACGATGCCTGGATCATCGGTGATGAGCCATGCGTCTTCATCGACTGGCAAGGCTTCGCGGACTACGCCAAGCGATAGCAACGTGAAACGGCGGTCGGCTCCGCGGCTTTGCCCACGGTTTTGGGGACTGGGACCGCGTCGAGAGAGGTCAGAGGGCCAATCGTCCGGACTCACTGGGCAGACGGCTCCGGCCAGGGCATCGTGCACCGCGGCGACTGCCGCATCTCCGGCGGCGGCCGGCTCAACCGGCAAGAGGTCGAGATGGCCCTCGGCATGCCCGATGTCACGGCGTGCGCCGGATGTCGCCGGACGAGTGCACACCCTCCCGGGCCGTCTCTGGGCCGTCCGACGTCGACCACCGCCGACAGACGATGACACCCACTACCCGCATCGCTGCAGGTCAGCCAACCACCCAGAATCGTCACGTGAGTTGAGGAAGAACCTGAAACCAGTTCTAGTTATAGTGGGCAATGCGTCTGCTGAAGAGACGTCGGAGAGAGCCAGAGAGCGGGAGACCTGATGCGGCGCGTGACGGACCATGGCGGCGGGGTGTGGAGCGTCCCCGTTCCGATCCCCGACAATCCGCTCGGGCACACCCTCGTGCACGTCCTGGAGACCGACCACGGGCCGGTGCTGATCGACACCGGCTGGGACGACCCCGCCTCCTTCGACGCGCTCGCCGACGGCCTCGCCGTATGCGGTACGTCGATGCCCGAGATCCATGGTGTCCTGATCACCCACCACCACCCGGACCACCATGGGCTCTCCGGCCGGGTGCGGGAGGCGTCCGGCGCGTGGATCGCGATGCATCCGGCGGACACGGCGGTGGTCCGGCGTACCCGTACGGCGCCGCAGGCGGCCTGGCTCGACTACCTGATCGGCAAACTCTCCGACGCGGGGGCACCGGAGGACCATCTCGCGCCGCTGCGCGCCGCGCGCGCCTCCGGCAGGGGCCGTGCGCTGCCCGGGCTGCGCGCCGCGCTGCCCGACCGTGAGATCGTCCCCGGCGAACTGGTGGATCTGGCGGGCAGGCGGCTGCGCGCGATCTGGACGCCGGGTCACACACCCGGACACGTCTGTCTCCACCTTGAGGAGGAGCATCCAGCGCAGCACCCCGGGCGCGGCGGCCGGCTCTTCTCCGGCGACCATCTGCTTCCCGAAATCACCCCGCACATCGGCCTGTACGAGGACCCCGACGATGCCGCCGTCACCGACCCGCTCGGTGACTACCTCGACTCGCTGGAGCGCATCGCCCGGCTCGCCCCGGCCGAGGTGCTCCCCGCCCACCAGTACGCCTTCGCCGACGCCGCCGGACGGGTCGGCGAGTTGCTCTCCCATCACGCGGCGCGCCTCGCCTCGTTGCGCGAGCTGATCGCGGCACACCCGCTCACCCCGTGGCAGGTGGCGGAGGCGATGGAGTGGAACCGACCCTGGGAGCACATCCCGTACGGCTCACGCAATATCGCCGTGTCGGAGGCGGAGGCACACCTTCGACGCCTGGTCAAGCTGGGTCTCGCCGAGCCGGTCGCGGGCACCCGCCCGGTGGCTTATGCGGCGGTCTGACATAAGGTGTTGCGGACAATTCCACCCATGCGTACCCGGGCGGCTGCGCGGTCGCGTTCCGCTCACCGAAAGGCAACGACCTCGCCATGGCCCTCCGCACCGCCATGACCTCGACGGCCGCGGCGCTGGCCGCCGCCGCGCTGACCGTCACGGCGACGGCTCCCGCCGCCGCCTCCTCGTCCCCGTCACCTGCCACGTCGTCCTCGGACGTGCCGGCTGCGCTCTACGGCTCGTCGGACCCCACGTACGACGGCGTCTGGCGGCAGTCCACCGCGCTGCTCGCGCTGAGGACGGCCGGGGTGACACCGGCGGACGAGGCGACGGCATGGCTCGTCGACCAGCAGTGCGCGAACGGCGCCTTCCCCTCGTACCGCGCATCGCGCACCACCCCGTGTGACGCGCAGAACGAGGACGTCGACTCCACAGCCCTCGCCGTGCAGGCGCTGGCGGCGCTCGGCGGCCACACGACGGCCGTACGGCAGGCCATGGACTGGCTCGCCGAGGTGCAGAACACCGACGGCGGATGGGGCTATCAGCCCGACCAGCCCAGTGACGCCAACTCCACGGCCGTCGTCATCGGCGCGCTGGCGGCGGCTGGCGGGGACATCACCCAGACGACGAAGGGCGGCAAGTCCCCGTACAACGCACTGCTCTCCTTCCAGCTCGGCTGCACTGCGACGGCGTCGCAGCGCGGAGCGTTCGCCTACCGTCCCGATTCCTCAGGCCACCTGGCCGCCAACGCCAAGGCGACGGCCGATGCCGCCTTCGCCGCGCTCGGCAAGGGGTACGTGGTCACGGCCCCACAGTCGAACACGGACCCCAAGCCGATGGACTGTTCGGCCACGGCGGGCAGCGCCACCGCGCCTCTCAACCCCGCGCTCGCCGCCGACGCGGCCTCGGCCTATCTCGCCACGGCGCTCTCTGCGGGCGGGGAGCATCTGTCCTCCGCCCAGCCGGGTTCCGACCAGCAGACGCCGGACTACGGTACGACGACGGACGCCGTCATCGCGCTGGCCGCCGACGGTCATCCGGTCGCCGCGAAGAAGGCGTACACGTGGCTGACGAAGAACGCGGGCACATGGGCGAAGGACAATCCGGCGGCGCTCGGGTCGCTGGTCCTCGCCGCCCGTGCGACGGGAGCCGATCCCCGCGACTTCGCGGGCGCCGACCTCGTCCAGCAGTTGGAGAACACCGGCCCGCGGCCCCGGTCCGCGGTCTCGTCGGACCCGGCGCAGGTCCGCAGGCAGAGCAGCGCCGGCGGCGGCACGGTCTGGTGGGTGATCGGCGCGGGCCTGGTCGCGGGCATCGGCATCGGCCTTGCGTTCAGCTTCATGCGCGGCAGCGGCAGGAGGAACGGCAAGAAGTGACCGGATGCAGGGCACTGTTGTCGGCCGGGCTGCTCGCCTGCCTGCTCACCGGATTGCTGACGGTATCGGTGAGCCCGGCGCGGGCGGCCGGTTACCGCTACTGGTCGTTCTGGCAACGGACGAGCGGCTCCTGGTCGTTCGCGCAGGAAGGACCGGCGGCGACCACCCCGCCCGACGGGGACGTGGAGGGCTGGCGGTTCGCGGTGAGCGCGGACTCCGGCGGCGCGGCACACCCTCGCGATGACGCCGCATTCGGCCGGATATGCGCCAGTTCGGCGCCCAGGCCGGGGATGAAACGCATCGCCCTGGTGCTGGACTTCGGCACCGCCGACGACGCCCGGCCCGGCGCCACCCCGCCCGCCGAGCACACCGCGTGCGCCCAGGTGCCCGCGGGCGCAAGCGCGGCCGATGCGCTCGCCGCGGTCGCCAAGCCGCTGCGGTACAGCGCGTCCGGGATGATCTGCGCGATCGCGGGATATCCGCAGTCCGGCTGCGGTGAGGAGGCGAGCGGCCCCGTCCGGAGCGGCGCATCCGCCGCACCGGCGGCCGCGGGCCGCTCTCGCAGCGGACCGTCCGTCGGCGTCCTCGCCGGGGCCGCGGCCGTGCTCGCCCTCGCCGCGGCCGGGTTCTGGCAGGCCCGGCGACGCGGGCGGCAGTCGTGAACGTCATGCATGTGCATGCCGGAGCGTGGTGGCTGTGGGCGCTCGGGCTCGCCACCGCCGCGTCGCGCACGGGCAACCCGTTGCTGCTCGCGCTGCTGGTGGCGGTGGCCGGCTATGTCGTCGTCGTGTGCCGCACCGACGCGCCGTGGTCGCGGAGCTACGGCGCCTTCCTCAAGCTCGGGATCGCCGTGGTCGTGATCCGGTTGGTCTTCGCGATCGCGCTCGGCTCCCCGGTTCCCGGCACGCATGTGCTCCTGACGCTGCCCCGCATACCGCTGCCGCACTGGGCGCAGGGAGTGCGGATCGGCGGCCCCGTCACCGCCGAGGGCCTGGTCTTCGCGGCGTACGACGGGGTGAGGCTCGCCGCGCTGCTGTCGTGCGTGGGCGCGGCCAACGCGCTCGCCCATCCGGCCCGGCTGCTGAAGTCCCTGCCCGGCGCGCTGTACGAGGCGGGGGTCGCGGTCGTCGTTGCGATGACCTTCGCCCCGAATCTCGTCGCGGACGTGCAACGGCTGTGCGCGGCCAGGCGGTTGCGCGGCCGCGCCGACACGGGGATCACGGCGCTGCTGCAGGTCGGGCTGCCGGTGCTGGAAGGCGCGTTGGAACGTTCCGTCGCCCTGGCGGCCGCGATGGACGCCCGCGGCTACGGCCGTACCGCCGAAGTGCCATGCGCCGTCCGGCGGTTGACGGCGGCTCTGACGATGGGCGGGTTGCTGGGCGTGTGCGCGGGCACGTACGGACTGCTGGCGGCGGAGGGTGCGGGGCTCGGGCTGCCCGTGCTGCTGCTTGGCGTCACGGCATCGCTCGCCGGGCTGTGGCTCGGCGGACGGCGCAGCATCCGCACGCGTTACCGGCCCGACCGCTGGGGCGCCCGCGCATGGCTGGTCTCCGGCTCGGGCGTCGCGGTGGGGGCGCTGACGATCTGGGCGGCGGCGCTCGATCCGCGGGCGCTCACCCCGCCCGCCGTGCCGCTCACTGCACCGGTGCTGCCGTTGTGGCCCGCGGGCGCGCTGCTCGTCGGGCTCGTTCCCGCCCTCCTGCCGAGGGGAGATGCGCGGTGATCCGTTTCGAGGAGGTCTCGGTCACCTACGACGGGGCGCACGAGCCCGTCCTGCGCTCCGTCGACCTGACCATCCAGGAAGGCGAACTGTGCCTGCTGGTCGGCGAGTCCGGGGTCGGCAAGTCGACACTGCTCGGCGCGGTGAGCGGTCTCGTGCCGCACTTCACCGGGGGCACGCTGAGCGGCCGGGTGACGGTCGGCGGACGCGACACCCGTACCCACAAGCCGCGCGAACTGGCCGATTTGGTCGGCACCGTGGGCCAGGACCCGCTCGCGCACTTCGTCACCGACACCGTCGAGGACGAACTCGCCTACGGCATGGAGTCCCTGGGCATGCCTGCCGATGTGATGCGGCGGCGCGTCGAGGAGACGCTGGATCTGCTGGGCCTCGCCGAGCTGCGGGACCGCCCGGTCGCGAGCCTGTCCGGCGGACAGCGGCAGCGTGTCGCCATCGGCTCCGTGCTCACCGTCCACCCGAGGGTCCTCGTCCTCGACGAGCCGACCTCGGCGCTCGACCCGGCAGCGGCCGAGGAGGTGCTCGCGGTGCTGCAGCGCCTCGTTCACGACCTGGGGACGACCGTGCTGATGGCGGAGCACCGCCTGGAACGGGTGGTGCAGTACGCGGACCAGGTGGTGCTGCTGCCCGGGCCCGGCGCCGCGCCGGTGGTGGGCGAACCGGCTGAGGTGATGGCCGTCTCGCAGGTGGCCCCGCCCGTCGTGAGGCTGGGCCGGCTGGCCGGTTGGAGCCCTCTTCCGCTGTCGGTGCGCGACGCGCGGCGCCGGGCGTCCGGCCTGCGGGAGCGCCTGGCGCAGTGCACGGCGGATCCGCTTCCCGCGGCGCCGGAGGCCGGACGTGCCGTCGCGGAGTCGTCCGGGCTGTGCGTGCGGCGCGGCCGGATCCAGGCGCTGCGCGGCGTGGACGTGGCCGTGCGGCCGGGCGAGGTGGTCGCGGTGATGGGCCGCAACGGCGCCGGGAAGTCGACGCTGCTCGGCTCCTTCGCCGGTCTGCACGCACCGGGCGGCGGTTCGGTGCGCGTCGGCGATGCGGTCCCGCACCGCACGCGCCCGCAGCAACTGGTGCGCCGCGTCGGCCTCGTACCGCAGGAGCCGCGCGATCTGCTGTACGCGGACACGGTGGCCGCCGAATGCGCGGCGGCCGACGCCGATGCGCAGGTCCCGCCCGGCACCTGCCGGGCGCTCGTGGACGACCTGCTGCCAGGCGTTGCCGGCCGGGCGCATCCGCGCGACCTGTCGGAGGGACAGCGCCTGAGCCTCGCCCTGGCGATCGTGCTCACCGCCCGTCCGCCGCTGATCCTGCTGGACGAGCCGACGCGCGGCCTCGACTACGCGGCCAAGTCCCGGTTGGTCGCGCAGCTGCGGGCGCTGGCCGGCGGCGGCCATGCGGTTGTTCTCGCCACGCACGACGTGGAGCTCGCCGCTGAGGTCGCCCACCGGGTGGTGATCATGGCCGAGGGCGAGATCGTCGCCGACGCACCGACCGCCGAGGTCGTGGTCTCCTCCCCCGCCTTCGCCCCGCAGGTCGCCAAGGTGCTGCAGCCACAGCCCTGGCTGACGGTCACTCAGGTGGCCTGCGTCCTTGGGGAGTCGCAGTGACGCGTCGCGTCAACCCCGTGCGTCTCGGCGCCCGGTCGGTGTGCGCCCTCGCCCTCGTCTCGGCGGTCGGGGTCGTCGCCTTCGGCTGGCCGCTGCTCGCCGACCCCGGTTCGGGCCTCGCCCACAGCACCGATGCGCCGTGGCTGTTCGCCGCCCTGCTGCCGCTGCTGCTGGCGGTGGCCGTCGCGACCGTCTCCGACACCGGCCTCGACGCCAAGTCCGTCGCGATGCTGGGGGTGCTGGCGGCCACGGGTGCGGCGCTGCGGCCGCTCGGTGCGGGCACGGCCGGGATCGAGCCGATGTTCTTCCTGATGGTGCTGGCGGGAAGGGTGCTCGGCCCGGGTTTCGGCTTCGTGCTCGGTGCGGTGTCGATGTTCGCCTCCGCCCTGCTGACCGGCGGCGTCGGCCCCTGGATGCCGTTCCAGATGCTCAGCATGGGCTGGGTGTCCATGGGTGCCGGGCTGCTGCCCGGTCCTGATGCTCTCCGCGGCCGCCGCGAGCTGGCCCTGGTGGCGGGGTACGGCGTCGTCTCGTCCGTCCTCTACGGCACGGTGATGAACCTCCAGGGCTGGCCGTACGTTGCGGGCATGGCGTCCGGCGTCTCCTACGTACCGGGCGCACCGCTGCCGGAGAATCTCGCCCGGTTCGCCGCCTACTGCCTGACCACGTCGCTGGGGTGGGACCTCCCGCGTGCCGCCCTCACCGCGGTGCTGACCTTCGCCCTGGGCGCCCCGGTCCTCGCTGCCCTGCGCCGCGCCACCCGCCGCGCGGCGTTCGACGCGCCAGCACGATTCACCTGAAGTAGTTAGCAACTCCGCTTGACATGCTGCCTACTTCAAAGGACTACCGGGCTCGGCCGCCAGGTCATCACTGCAGGGGCGCGGGGCGTCTTCTTCATCCGTGCGGGCACGCCACACCGTGATCGCTGGCAGATGAGGGCGCATGGGTGCGCGGAGTGCTGTGTCGCGCACCCGTACGCCCCGCACCGCCTCTACAACCGCTGGATGATCGTCCCCGTCGCGAGTGCCCCACCCGCGCACATGGTGATCAGGGCGAACTCCTTGTCCGCGCGCTCCAGTTCGTGGAGCGCGGTGGTGATCAGCCGCGCACCGGTGGCGCCCACGGGGTGGCCCAGCGCGATCGCGCCGCCGTTGACGTTGACCTTGTCCATGTCGGCGTCGAAGACCTGGGCCCAGGAGAGCACCACGGAGGCGAAGGCCTCATTGATCTCGACGAGGTCCATGTCCCGCAGCGACATCCCCGCCTTGCCGAGCACGGCGCGCGTCGCGTCGATCGGGCCGTCGAGGTGGTAGTGGGGGTCGGAGCCGACCAGCGCCTGGGCGACGATCCGCGCGCGGGGTTTGAGCTTCAGTGCACGGGCCATCCGCTTCGAGGCCCACATGACGGCGGCCGCGCCGTCCGAGATCTGCGAGGAGTTGCCGGCGGTGTGCACCGCGGTCGGCATGATCGGCTTCAGGCCCGCGAGCGCCTCAGCGCTGGTGTCGCGCAGCCCCTCGTCGCGGTCGACCAGGCGCCACATGCCCTGTCCCGCGTGCTGCTCCTCCTCGGTGGTCGGCACCTGCACCGGGTACGTCTCGCGCTTGAAGCGCTCCTCGGCCCAGGCCTGCGCGGCCCGTTCCTGGGAGACCAGGCCGAGGGCGTCGACACGCTCACGGGTCAGCCCGCGGCGCCTGGCGATGCGTTCCGCCGCCTGGAACTGGTTGGGCAGGTCCACGTTCCACTCGTCGGGGAAGGGTTTGCCCGGCCCGTGCTTGGACGCGCTGCCGAGCGGCACCCGTGACATCGCCTCGACCCCGCAGGCGATGCCGATGTCGATGACGCCCGCGGCGACCAGGTTGGCCACCATGTGGTTGGCCTGCTGCGACGAGCCGCACTGGCAGTCCACGGTCGTCGCCGCGGTCTCGTACGGCAGGCCCATCGCGAGCCAGGCGTTGCGCGCCGGGTTCATCGACTGCTCGCCGGCGTGGGTGACGGTGCCGCCGACGATCTGCTCGACGCAGTCCGGGCGAATGCCGGTACGGGCGAGCAGTTCGCGGTAGGTCTCACCCAGGAGGTAGGCGGGGTGCAGGTTGGCGAGCGCGCCTCCGCGCTTGCCGATGGGGGTGCGTACTGCTTCGACGATGACGGGTTCAGCGGCCATGAAGCTCGTCCTCTCCTCGGCCGGGGCGTCCCGGTGACCCCGGCAGAACTAGTACGCGTTCTAGTTCTTCCCGCAGTTGTATTACCCCGGGTACGGTCGCGCAAGGGTTGTGCGTCGCACGTCTCGGCGTATGCGCTCCCGCAAGCCGTGTCACGCCCCTTGCCACTTGTAGAACTCGTTACTACCTTCAAGCGACATCTGATGGGCTGTCAGCTATGGAGTCGCCGATGTCCTGCCCAGCGCTGCCCGATGGCTTCGACTTCACCGATCCCGACCTCTACCACCAGCGCGTTCCGCTGCCGGAACTGGCGCAGCTGCGGCAGACCGCCCCCGTGTGGTGGAACGCCCAGCCCCGGGGCATCGCCGGGTTCGACGACGACGGCTACTGGGTCGTCACCCGCCACGAGGACGTCAAGGAGGTCTCCACCAAGCCGGAGATCTTCTCCTCCTACCTCAACACGGCGATCATCCGCTTCAACGAGTCGATGACGCGGGATCAGATCGACGTGCAGCGGCTGATCATGCTCAACATGGACCCTCCCGAGCACACCCGCGTCCGCCAGATCGTCCAGCGCGGTTTCACGCCGCGCTCCATACGCAAGCTGGAGGACGCCCTGCGTGAGCGCGCCCGGCGCATCGTGGCCACCGCCAAGGAGGCCGGAAGCGGCGACTTCGTCTCCGAGGTCGCCGTCGAGCTGCCGCTGCAGGCCATCGCAGAGCTGATCGGCATACCGCAGGGCGACCGGGCCAAGATCTTCGACTGGTCCAACAAGATGGTCGGGTACGACGACCCGGAGCTCGCCATCACCGAGGAGATCGGCACCGATTCGGCGATGGAGCTCATCTCGTACGCGATGAACCTCGCCGCGGCGCGCAAGGAGTGCCCCGCCAGGGACATCGTCAGCTCGCTCGTCGCCGCCGAGGACGAAGGCAACCTCGGCTCGGACGAGTTCGGCTTCTTCGTCCTGCTCCTCGCCGTCGCCGGCAACGAGACGACGCGCAATGCGATCACCCACGGCATGCACGCCTTCCTCACCCACCCCGACCAGTGGGAGCTGTACAAACGCGAGCGCCCGGCCACCGCCGCCGACGAGATCGTGCGCTGGGCGACCCCGGTGGTCTCCTTCCAGCGCACCGCGACCTGCGACACCGGACTCGGCGGGCAGCACATACGCGAGGGCCAGCGCGTCGGCATCTTCTACGCCTCCGCCAACAACGACCCGGACGTCTTCGACCGCCCCGACGTCTTCGACATCACCCGCGACCCCAACCCGCACCTGGGTTTCGGCGGTGGTGGCCCGCACTTCTGCCTCGGCGCCAACCTCGCCCGCCTGGAGATCGACCTGATCTTCAATGCGATCGCCGACGCCATCCCCGGCATCAGCCTCGCCGGCGCGCCGCGGCGCCTGCGGTCGGCATGGCTCAACGGCATCAAGGAGTTGCAGGTGAGGTACGTGTGAGGGACTCCGGCCGCGCGGGCCGGTCGCGGTCGTCACCGCACAGGTGAGCGCTCAACTGCTTGAGCAGACGGCCGAGATCGGCGTCCTCGCGGGACGGGTCCCACCAGTCGCCGAGCATGTCGGCGAGGACCGACGCGCGCGCCTCGACAAGCCGTTCCGCCGTCCGCCGTCCCGCATCGCTCAGCAGCAGCACAGTGCCCTCGCGGTCGGTGAGGCGTCGCACCTCCAGCTCCTCCGCCGCGTGGGCGATGACGTCCGCCGGGACGTCGGTGCGGTCGGTGAGCAGCTGCGGTGAGGTCGAACCGTAGCGGTTGATGCGCAACAGCAGCCAGCTGGAGGCCGGGTGCAGGTCGAGCCCGGCCCGTTCGGTGATCCGCAGGTACAGGTCGCGCCGCCCCTCGCGCGTGCCCAGACACGTCAGGGCACGTGCCACCTCCTCCCGAGAGGTTCGCTCGACGGGGTTGGTGGCGAGGGTCTCGCTGGCGTCGGGCGCGGTCACCGAGCCGCGCAGCGGCTGCTCCTTGAGGAGCCAGGCCAGCACGAACGCCACCGCGGCGACCGGCACCGCGTACAGGAACACCGCCGTGATGGACACCGAGTACGCGTGCAGCACGGCCGCCCTGGCGCTGGCGGGCAGCGTCGCGATGGTGTGCGGATCGGACCGCAGCACGGCCGGATCGAAGCCGGGCGGCAGCGCCATGCCGGCCAGTGCCGTCTTCAGCTCGCCGGCCAGGCGGTTGGCGAAGATGGTGCCGAAGATGGCGACGCCGAACGACGCGCCGATAGAACGGAAGAAGGTCACGCCCGAGGTGGCGACGCCGAGGTCCTCGTAGCCGACCGAGTTCTGCACGATGAGCACCAGCACCTGCAGCACGAGGCCGAGCCCGAAGCCGAAGACGAAGAAGACCAGGCTCATCGTGAGCGTGCTGCTGAACTCGGTGAGCGTGTGCAGCAGGAGCAGACCGCAGATGATGACGGCGGTGCCGAGAACCGGGAAGATCTTGTAGTGGCCGGTGCGGCTGACGAGCTGGCCGGAACCGGTGGAGGCGATCAGCATGCCGACGACCATCGGCAGCATGTGAACGCCGGAGAGCGTCGGCGTCACCCCGTGCACCACCTGCAGGAAGGTCGGTAGATAGGTCATCCCGCCGAACATCGCGAAGCCGACGACGAAGCCGATGACCGAGCAGAGCCAGAAGCTGCGGATGCGGAACAGCCCCAGCGGCAGAACGGGTTCCGCAGCCGTGCGCTCGATGGCGATGAAGACGGCGAGCAGCACGACCCCGAGCGCGGCGAGCCCGATGATCTGCCATGAGCCCCAGGCCCATGTCGTGCCGCCGAGCGAGGCGACGAGCACCAGACAGGTGGCCACGCCCGCGATGACGGCTGTGCCCGCGTAGTCGATGGTGTGGCGGTTGCGGTGGACGGGAATCCGCAGCACGGCGGCGATGACGGCGAGCGCGACCAGCCCGATCGGCAGATTGATGTAGAAGACCCAGCGCCAGGAGAGATTGTCCACGAACAGCCCGCCGAGCAACGGCCCGAGCACGCTGCTGGCTCCGAAGACCGCGCCGAAGAGCCCCTGGTAGCGGCCTCGGTCGCGGGGTGGCACGATGTCGCCGACGATCGCCATCGACAGCACGATCAATCCGCCGCCGCCGAGCCCCTGCAGCGCACGGAAGCCGATCAGCTCGCCCATGTTCTGGCTGAGTCCGCACAGCGCCGAGCCGACGAGGAAGATCACGATCGCGGTCTGGAAGAGCTTCTTGCGGCCGTACTGGTCGCCGAGCTTGCCCCACAGCGGCGTCGCCGCAGTGGAGGCGAGCAGATACGCGGTGACCACCCAGGACAGGTGCTGCATGCCGCCGAGATCGCTCACGATGGTGGGCAGGGCCGTGGAGACGATGGTCTGATCGAGTGCCGCGATCAGCAGCCCGAGCAGCAGTGCGCTCATCGCCACGAGTACGGTGCGGCGTGGCCGGCCCTCGCCGGGGACGGTGGTCCCTGCGGTGTCGGCGGGGGTCGGGGGAAGGGTCGTGTCGTCCTGCGCCATCGACGGCTCCTCCCAGCTGGTCCGGTGAACGCCGGTAAGCGCTGGTAAGCACCATGGTCACACTGTTAGGTGCGGTATGACCTGTCGTCGTGAGGAGGAAGGCGTGATGGCCACGGGTTTCGGGGCCGCGCAGTTCCAGCTCGTACTGCTGCGCCGGATGGCCGATCACCGCCCGGAACTGGTCGAGCGGGCGCTGCGCACTCTCGGGGTGTCACGCGCCGACATGCGCGAGGCCAACCGCCGCTGGCAGGCGATGATCCGGTCGCGCACGTTCCCGCAGGGCGAGGGCCGCTACCGGGCGGTGCTCGGCCCGCCCGATTCGGCCACCGCACGGCGGATCGGCGACATCGACTGCGAGGCGCTGTCGTGGACGTTGCCGCTCTGGCCCGATCTGCGGTTCGAGGCACTGCTCGGGCCCGGCGGCCGGGTCTGGAACGACTGGCTGGTACGCGCCCCGGGGGCGCCCGCTCCCGTACTGCGCGGCCGGGAGGACCTTCAGCCGTGGTCGTGCACGGTGGACGAGGTGGCGCGGGCCTTTCCGCCCGCGACCCCGCTCGAAGGCGATGCCCCGACCCGCTGGCGGCTCGCCTTCACCGACCCCTCGACAGGGGACCGTCTCATCGCGCACTTCACGTACGGGCTGCTCCAGTACGTCGACGAGCCGGCCGACTGAGCCCGGCCGACTGAGCCCGGTCGGCTGAGCCCGGTCGGCTCGGCTCGCCGGGTCTGAACAGGGAGGGTGGCGCATCGCGGCACTGGTTTGTATCGTTGAGGAACAAAGTGGCCCCGCCCGCTCCCCCTGACCGGCGGGCGAGGCCGCTGTTCGTTGTCCGACGCAGTTCCGGAAGCCACCCGAGGAGCCGCAGCATGACGGCCACCGACCTGACCGCACGCGCCCTGCTCCTCGACATGGACGGCACACTCGTCAATTCCGACGCCGTCGTCGAGCGCTGCTGGCGGCAGTGGGCGGCGCAGCACGGGCTCGAGGCCGACGAGGTGCTCGGCATCGTGCACGGCCGGCAGGGCTACGCGACGATGGCCCTGCTGCTCCCGGACCGCCCGATGGCCGAGAACCACGCCGACAACGCGCGCATGCTGGCCCAGGAGACCGCGGACACCGACGGCATCGTGCCCGTTCCCGGCGCGCCCGCGTTCCTCGCCTCACTCGGCGGACTGCCGCACGCGCTGGTCACCTCCGCCGACCGGGGACTGTCAAAGGCGCGGATGTCCGCCGCCGGTCTTCCCATGCCGCCGGTCCGGATCACGGCGGAGTGCGTCAGCGCCAGCAAACCCGACCCCGAGGGATTCCTGAAGGGCGCCGCGGAGCTGGGCTTCTCGCCCTCGGAGTGCATCGTGTTCGAGGACTCCCAGGCCGGCATCGAGGCCGGGTTCGCCGCCGGGATGCGTGTCGTCGGAGTCGGCCCGCGGGCAGCCGCGCATGCGCCGACCGCGCATGTCGACACCCTCGAACGGGTACGGGTCGAGCCCGCCGACGGCGGCGACGGCGGACTGGTGCTGCGCATCGCGGCTGCCGGCGCGCTGGATCGCTAGCGCGCGCCCGTATCACGCCGTGTTCAGTAGCACGCCGCGCCCGCGACTGCTTGAAAGTTGCAGAATTTAGCTGCACACCTTTAACCTCGCCTCCAGATCGGTCAACGACGTCGTGCCGTCAGGCACACACCCCCACCCGACAGACCGAAGGAGACCCCTCATGCCCTCGACCGACCTCGCCGAGAAGGCCAGGCCGTATGCGCTTGCGTTCTTCCGCATCGTGACCGGCCTGCTCTTCGCCTCGCACGGCGCGGCATCTGTCTTCGGCATCCTCGGCGGCGCTCCCGGCTCGCACGGCGGGACCGTCCCCACCGGCGCCTGGCCGTACTGGTACGCGGCGGTCATCCAGCTCGTCGGCGGCGCGCTGGTCGTCCTCGGCCTCGGCACCCGAACCGCCGCGCTGATCTGCTCGGGCTCGATGGCCTACGCGTACTTCACCGTGCACCTGACGACGGCGCTGTGGCCGCTGCAGAACGGCGGCGAGCCGGCCGCCCTCTACGCCTGGGCCTTCCTGCTGCTCGCCACGACCGGGCCGGGCGCACTGGCCCTGCGCCGCGGCGGAGCCGTGATGAGGGGAACATCACGCCAACCCGCCTGATCACCCCCTGGATACCCGGCGTACTCTGAACGGCTGGACGCGGAGACCCTCCGCGTCCAGCCGTCAGCAGACATGGGGTGCTCGGGAAGTTGAGTTCACTGGTGGATTCGCCATGGATTCTCGCCTTTGTGGCGCTCTCCGTGCTGCTCGACGTCTTTCTTCCGGTGCTGCCGAGCGGCGTGCTGCTGATCTCCGCCGCGACCGCGGGCACCGCCGGGTCCAATGGCACGCGTGATGTCGTCGACATCATCGAACTGGTGCTGTGCGCGGCCGTCGCCTCCTGTCTCGGCGATCTCGCCGCCTACCGCCTCGCCTGGCACGGCGGCGACTGGCTCGACCGGCGCATGGCGCGGTCCCGGCGGCTGGCGGCGGCACAGGAACGTCTCGGCCGCGTGATGACCGACGGTGGCGGCGCGCTCGTCCTCATTGCGCGCTTCGCCCCCGCCGGGCGTTCCGTGGTGAGCCTGGGCGCGGGCGCCGCGCACCGCAGGCCCATCGAGTTCCTGCCCTGGTCGGCGCTGGCCGGGCTGGTGTGGGCGGCCTACGGCGTCGGGCTCGGCTACGTCGGCGGGCAGTGGTTCGGCGCGACCTGGCTCGCCACGGCCGCCTCTCTGATCGCCCTCTTCGGCGCGGGGTTCCTCGCCGCGGTCGTCTTCAAGCGCGGGCGCCGGGCCGCCATGGAGGCGGAGGCCGATGGGGAGGACGTGCCGGGAATTCAGGACGGGCTGATCAGCCGCGTCTCATAGGCGAGGACCACCGCCTGGACCCGGTCGCGCAGTCCGAGCTTGACCAGCACCCGGCTGAGATGGGTCTTCACCGTGGCCTCGGCGAGGTGCAGTTCGGCGGCTATCTCGGCGTTGGACTTGCCCCGTGCCACCTCGGTGAGGATCTCGCGTTCGCGGGCGGTCAGCCTCGCGAGCCGCTCGTCCTGCGGGCCTTCGGAGGCGGGCAGTTGGTGGGCGCAGGTCTCCAGCAGCCGCCGCGTCACCCGGGGCGAGACCACCGCGTCGCCGGCCGCCACCGTACGGATCGCGGCGAGGAGCTCCTCGGGCAGCGCGTTCTTGATCAGGAACCCGGAGGCGCCGGCCCGCAGCCCTGCGAAGGCGTACTCGTCCAGGTCGAAGGTGGTCAGGATGAGCACCCGGGTCTCCGGGCACGACGCGACGATCTTGCTGGTCGCCTCGATGCCGTCGACGCCGGGCATGCGCACGTCCATCAGCACCACCTGCGGCCGTAGCCGGTCGGCCAGACGGACCGCCTCCGCGCCGTCGCCGGCCTCGCCGACCACGCTCATGTCGGGCTGGGATTCCAGGACGAGATTGAACGCGACGCGCATCAGCGGCTGATCGTCGACGAGCAGCACGCCGATGGTGCCGCCGTCCGAGTCGTCCGTCACGTCGGTCACGTTCCCTCCCCTGACTGCGCGCGCGGGTCGCCGAGGTGCAGCCGGGTGGCGACCCGCCAGCCGCCACCGGGCAGCGGACCGGCCTCGAGCGTTCCGCCGTACGCCGCGACGCGGTCGCGCATGCCGTCGATGCCGTGCCCCGGCGTTCCCGAACCGGGCGGACGCACCGGGACTCCGTCGTCGCGGATGTCGACGTCCACACAGCCGCCCGGGCAGCTTACGCGCACCACCGCATGGGCGCCGGGCGCTGCGTGTTTGAGCGTGTTGGTGAGCGCCTCCTGCACCAGCCGGTAGACGGTCAGCTGGGCGGCAGCGGGCACATCGGTGAACTCGCCCTCGATCCGCAGCCGCACTGGAAGGCCCGCGGCCCGCACCTGTACAGCGAGGCCGTCGAGCTGGGAGATGCCGGGCTGCGGATGGCGCAGGGCGTCGGGTTCGTCCGCGCGCAGCACGCCGAGGAAGCGGCGCATGTCGGTGAGGGCCTGGCGGCCGGTGCCCGAGACCTGCTCCATGGCGGCCGCTGCCTTCTCGGGCGAGCGGCCCGCCGCGAACGCCGCACCGTCGGCGAGAGCCACCATCACCGACAGAGTGTGGGTGACGATGTCGTGCATCTCGCGGGCGATCCGGGCCCGTTCGGTCGCCACCGCCAGCTGGGCCCGCTGGTCGCGCTCGCGCTCCAGACGGGCGGCCCGGTCTTCGAGCGCCATGAGGTAGGCGCGGCGGCCACGCACGTTGGCGCCGATCATCGCGGCCGCGATGGCGAGGCCGCAGAGCGCGATGAACGCCTTCGCGCCCCGCTCGGCCGAGCCGATGCGCACCGCCACCAGCAGATTGCCCAGGGCGAGCACGGCACCTGCGGTCCAGGTCCTGCGCAACGGGCAGTGCGCGGCCACCGTGTAGAGGGCGATCAACAGGCCCACATCGCCGGGGAGCACCGTGGAGGTGGCCAGCCACTGCCCGAACGCGACGGCGGCGAGGACCGCGAAGACCGCGTAGGGGGCGCAGCGCCGCCAGGCGAGCGGCACCAGCAGCGCGAGCTGGAAGACGAGCAGGCCGGGCACCTTGAGGAAGAAGAAGTGGAACGGCCCGGTGGTCACCGCGATGAGAAAGAGCGCCAGCAGCGCGTCCTGCGGAGTCGGGTGACGGTAGGTGAACGCGTGCAGGTGCCGGGCACGCCCTGGGCCCCGGCGCACGGACTGCGCACCGGGGCCCTGCCCTTCGGGTGTCGCCTGCGTCACGCGTCCTACGCGTCCCGCCGCTTGAGCACGATCGCACCGCCGATGATCGACGCCACCACGTAGAGGGCGAAGACGCCGCAGCCGGTCCACGGAGCGAGCGTGTGGGGGTCCGGGTGCAGCGTGGTGAGCGCCTGACCGGCGTTGCTGGGCAGGTACGGGCCGATGTCGTTGGCCCAGGAGGTCGGCAGCGCGTGCAGGATCAGCGGCAGCACCAGCAGCGCGCCGAAGAGGCTGGAGATCCCGCCCGGGGTGGAACGGACCACCGTGCCGAGACCCACGCCGAACAGGCCGACCAGCGTGAGGTAGATCGCCGTGCCGAAGACCACACGCGGCACACCGGAGGCGGACAGCGAGGTCTGGATGTGCTGGGAGGAGAGCATCGCCTGGCCGACGAAGAAGGAGATCAGCGCGGTGACCGAGGTGACGACGAAGGTCACCCCGCCGAACACGGCGGTCTTCGCCCACAGCACCGGCAGCCGGCGCGGGACGGCCGAGAGCGTGGCCCGGATCATCCCGGTCGAGTACTCGCCCGTGACCACCATCACGCCGAGCACGCCGACCGCGAGCTGCGCGAAGAAGAAGCCGTCGATGCTGCGGCCCGCCGGGTCGAAGCCCGCCTTCTCCATCGCTGGCATGCTCGGCCAGCGGTTGGCCACGGCCCAGCAGGCCAGCGCCGCAATGCCGATCATGACCACCATGCCGATGAGCAGGCTCAGATAGGTCGACCGCAGCGAGCGGAACTTGATCCACTCCGACTTCAGCACCCGCGGCTGGGTGACCTTGCCTCGCGGCGCGGTGGCCGCGGCGGAGACGGGGGCGGGGGCTGTCGTGGTGCTCATGCGGCGTTTCCTTCGGTCACGTTCGGGCGGCTGGCGGACGGGACCGCCTGGTACTCGACCACGTCACGGGTGAGTTCCATGAACGCCTCCTCCAAGGAGGCCTGCTGGTTGGCAAGTTCGTAGAGCGCGACGCCGTGCTCGTGCGCGGTCCGGCCGATCTGCTCGCTGCTGAGCCCGGTGACGGTGAGCACACCCGCCTCGTCGCTCGTGATCGTCACGTCGGGACCGGCGATCTGCTCGCGCAGCTTCCCGGCGTCGGGGGTCCGCACCCGCACGGTGTTGTTCGAGGCCTCGCGGATGAACTCCTCCACCGAGGTGTCCGCAATGAGCCGGCCTCGCCCGACGATGATCAGGTGCTCCGCGGTCAGCGCCATTTCGCTCATCAAGTGGGACGAGACGAAGACGGTGCGGCCTTCGGCGGCCAGGGACTTGAGCAGGTCGCGTATCCAGCGGATGCCCTCGGGGTCGAGGCCGTTGACCGGCTCGTCGAGAATGAGCGTCGCCGGGTCGCCGAGCAGCGCGCTGGCGATGCCGAGCCGCTGTCCCATGCCAAGCGAGAAGCCGCCGGCCCGCTTCTTCGCCACCTCGCGCAGGCCGACCAGTTCGATGACCTCCTCCACGCGCGAGCGCGGGATGCCGGTGGTGGCGGCGAGCGCCAGCAGGTGGTTGAAGGCGGTGCGCCCGGTGTGGATGGCGCGGGCCTCCAGCATCGCGCCGACCTCGTGCAGCGGCGCGGGATGGTCGGCGTAGGAGCGGCCGTTGACCACGGCGCGGCCCGAGGTGGGGGCGTCCAGGCCGAGCAGCATGCGCATGGTGGTCGACTTCCCGGCGCCGTTCGGCCCGAGGAAGCCGGTGACCACGCCTGGCTTCACGGTGAAGCTGAGGTCCTCGACGGCCGTCTTGGGCCCGTAGCGCTTGGTGAGTGCGGTGGCTTCGATCATGAGGTGCTTCCTCGTCGGCTGACAGCGGAGTGCGGGACCGTCACGTCGATGATCCCGGCCGTCCCAACGCTAGGCGGCGCCGCTGTCCGGAACGAGCCCCGCAGGACGGAACTGCGGCACCCCTCGCGTGCACCCCGAGGTGGATGCGCATACCCCGTCCGCAGTACGCGGACGGGGACGGACACGCCTGGTCGACTCGATGCGCGAGACGACTATATCCGTCGTGAACAGCGGTCACAAAGGCGGATATAGTGGAATCTCTAGCTCATCACTATGGAAAGCGATACGGTCAGGCGTCATGACCGACGAGACACCGGACACCCTGCTGCCCGTCACGGAGCGCACCCGCCACCGCCGCCTGCGCGAGCAGGGCAGCCGCAGCCGGGCGGACCTCGACGCCATCCTGAGCGACGGGTTCGTCTGCCACCTCGGCGTCGTCGTCGACTCCGCCCCGATGGTCGTGCCGACCGTGTACGGGACGGACGGGAACACGGTCTACTTCCACGGCTCGGTGGCCGGCAGGAGCCTGCTCGCCGCACCGCAGACGACGGTGTGCCTCACGGTGACACACGTCGACGGCCTGGTCCTGGCGCGCTCGGTGTTCGAGCACGGGCTCAACTACCGCAGCGCGATGATCTACGGCGTACCGCGCGCCGTGACCGATCACGAGGAGAAGCTCTACGGCCTGCGATGCCTCACCGAGCACATCGCCGCGGGCCAGTGGGGCTACGCACGCCTGCCCAGCCGCAAGGAGCTCGCGGCCACCGCACTGCTCGCGCTCCCGCTCGACGAGGCGTCCGTCAAGGTGCGCACCGGCCCGCCGGACGACGGCGACGGCCCCGACGCCGGACTGGGCCTGTGGGCGGGGGTCCTCCCCCTGCATACGGGATGGGGCAAGCCCGAACCGGACCCCGCACTGGACGAGCCCGTCCCCGTACCGCCCCATATCGCCCGCCTCGCCCGGCGTCGCCCGCACCCCGGGCAGCAGTTGTAACGCGCCTTTCCTCTCCCGTTATCCGCACAAGGGGTGGACGATCGGCTACCCGTCGGTAAGGTACGGCCCGACCACATGCGCGGCCGTGCCGGAGAAAAACGCCGCGCTTTGACTGACCTAACGTCAGGAGGGGGCCGCAGTGAGCGAGATCAGCCGACGCAGGCTCATCACGGGGATGTCCGCGACCGCCGCGGGGGCGGCACTGTCACTGGCCGGCGGGCGGTTCGCGTCCGCGGCCGCGCGCGACCGCGCGATCGCCGTCACCGCCGCGCGTGCGGTGCGGACCGAGGGGACCACGCTGGAGCAGGTCGCCACGGCGACCGGCACCGGCGCGTACAAGCGTCTCGCCGCCGGACCCGGCTGGCCGCTCGTCGTGCGCAGTGACCTGGCGGGCGCGCGGACAGGGCGTGACGACCGGCGCACCGGCCTCGCCTGCTTCGTCCAGTTCACCGACATGCACCTGGTCGACTCCGAGTCCCCGGTGCGGTTCGAGTACCTGGCCCGCTACCTCGACAGCGCCCACCGGCCGCACGAGACGCTGACGGTGCGCGGCGCCGCGTCGCTGGTCGAACGGGTCAACTCCCTGCCGGGAGGCCCGTACACGGGACGCCCGTTCTCCATGGTGGTCAACACGGGCGACATCGCCGACAACCACGAGCACATCGAACTCGACTGGTATCTGACGGTGATGAGCGGCGGCACGGTGACGCCGAACAGCGGCGATCCGACGCGCTACGAGGGCGTGCAGAACTCCGGGGACGCCGCCTACTGGAACCCCGAGACCTCCTTCCAGGACGCCTACAAGGCGAAGGGCTTCCCCGAGGTGCCCGGCTTCCTCACCGATGCCGGACGCCCGTTCACCGCTCCCGGCCTGCGTGTTCCGTGGTACAGCACCATCGGCAACCACGACGACAGCATCGAGGGCACGCTCCCCGATCTCGGCCTACTGGGCTCGCTCTACACCGGCGACCGCAAGGTGGAGGGGTGCGACGACGCGGACGCGGCGAAGCTCGCCGACGCCCTGCGCCACGACCCGGCGGCCGCGGCGGTGCTGCTCACCGAACTGCTGGCGGGCGGCGGGGTGGTGCGCCAGGTCACGCCCGACCCACGGCGGCAGCCGTTCACGCCCACCGAGTTCGCGCAGGCCCACCTCGACCCCGCGTACACCGGTGCCGGGCCGACGGGCCACGGTTTCACCTCCGATGCGGTGAGCAGCGGACGGCTCTACTACACCTTCCCCATCTCGGACGGGGTGCTGGGCGTCAGCCTGGACACGACCAACCGGGCGGGCTGGGCGGACGGTTCGATCGGTACGGCGCAGCTGGACTGGCTGGAGAACGTCCTGCAGTCGCACAGCAGCCACTGGTACGACACCGACGGGCACGTGGTGCGCGGCGGCCACGGCAACCAGCTGATCGTGCTCTTCAGCCACCACACCAGCGGCACCATGGGCAATCTGCTGCCCGACCCGTACCACCCGTTCGAGCAACGGCACGACGGCAACACCCTCGTCACGCTGTTGCAGCGCTACCCGAACGTCGTCGCCTGGGTGAACGGTCACACCCACACCAACCAGATCATCGCGCATGCGCACGCGGTGCCCGAGCGCGCATTCTGGGAGGTCAACACCGCCTCGCACGTCGACTATCCGCAGCACGCCCGGATCATCGAGATCACCGACAACGGCGACGGCACGCTGTCGCTGTTCACCACGCTCATCGAGTCGGCAGCCCAGTACACCACCGACTTCCACGACACCTCGGACGCCGGACTCGCCTCCCTTTACCGCGAGCTGTCGTACAACGACCCGTACGCCACCCCGGCACAGAAGACCGGTACCGCGGCCGACCACAACACGGAACTGCTGCTGGCCAGGCCGGGCAGCTGACAGCTGACAGCTGACAGCTGCCGATCCGTGACATGGGCTGAGTATCCGTACTCATGCCCTGAACGGGCACAAGGGCTGACACTCCGTCGCATGACGAATCCCATCCGGCACCACACGACGGCGGCCTACTTCGCGCAGGCCGCGATCTCCTTCGGTCTTGCCCTCTTCGCCGTGGCGGTCGGCATCGCCTACCTGCCGGTCACTGCGTGGGTGCGTGCGTTCCTGGCACTGGGGATGCTCTATCTCGTCACCTCCGCGTTCACCCTCGCCAAGTGCGTGCGGGACCGGCAGGAGGAGGGGCAGGTCATCAGCCGGGTCGACCAGGCGCGGCTGGAGAAGATGCTCGCAGAGCACGACCCGTTCAAGGCCGACGAGATCTAGCCGGCGGCTCCGCTCGGGGCCGTGGCCGGGGGACGCCAGTGCGCGGGGCGTGTGAGCGCCCGCCGCAGCTTGGTCCTGGCGTCCCCCTTGGCTGCATCGAGCTGGGGCTGGGTGAGGAAGAGGGCCCCGGTCAGGTCGGCGCCGCTCAGGTCGGCGTTCCTGAGGTCCGCCCCGGTCAGGTCGGCGGCCCTCAGGTCGGCGTCGGTGAGATCGGCGGCTATCAGGCAGGCCCCGCGGAGGTTGGCACCCCGCAGATTCGCGCCCTTGAGCCTCGCCCCGACGAGGTCGGCGCCCCGGTGGTTCCTCTTCCGGCCCGTGACGCCGGCGCGGGCCAGTTCGCTAGCGCGCAGCAGCAGGGCGTTGACGTCGTTCCGGAGCGCCGCGACGTCCAGCTCGGCGAGGGACTCCGCGCTGCCGCGGGTGAGGCGCTCGACCTCTTCCAGCGCGCGGCGAAGATCACCGCGGACCGGCCGGGCCGACGGCAGCGCCAGCGCTTCGGTCACGTACCAGAGCAGCTCGTGGAGCTGCCGCATGACGGGGAACACCTCGAACATCCGCCGCGCGGTGTGCGGCGCCTGCCGCCAGTTCTGCCCGCCGAAGGTGACCTGGGAGACCTTCTGCCCGGCGCCGAAGCAGTCGAAGACCGTGCAGCCGGCGAAGCCCCGCTCGCGCAGGCCGGCATGGATTCCGCAGCGGAAGTCGGCCTGCAGGTTGGCACACGGCGTCCCTGCGTCCTTGTCGACGGCGAAGTCGGCCGAGGCGGCGAAGGGCAGTGCGACACAGCACAGCCCGAAGCAGCCGGCACAGTCGGCCTGCAGGCCGAGACGTTCCCGGTCGGCGGAGGGGGCTTCCCGCTCGGTCGCCACGTGCGTGATCTCCTGTGTGAGTGAAGCGTGCGTGACGTGAGTGAGGCCCATTCTCCGCGACGTATCACCAGGCGTAAACGCGGGTCATGATCTTGGGCGATGCGGTGCGGTCCGGCCCCGGATGCACCACCATCACGGGCAGACCGTTCGGGTCGCGCCCCTCGACGATCGTGCGGCCGTCGCTGACGTTGGTCGCGATGTGGGCGGACCGGTCCTTCAGGAAGCGTTCGCACCGACGCAGATCGTCGGCGTCGTGGGCGGCCCACACCGCGTACTGGATGCCGATACCCCCCATCGGGTGCTCGCCGTGCGGGCCGATCGCACGCAGGACGATCATCGGCTGCCCCTCACCCGCGAGCATCAAGGCGGTGCTCTCCCGGGTGGTGATCTCCAGCCCGAGCAGCCCGCAGTAGAACCGGGCCGACTCGTCGAGATCCTGAACGAAGATCACGACGGATGCGAGTTCAGGCCCTGGATCCGTCGGCTCAGACGTCATCGGGCCACTCCCTTTTTCATCCGTTACCCCTCTTCTCGCCGCTTCCCACGGTATCGACATCGGCTGCAGGGGCGCGCGCTCGAACGCGCCATGTCCGTGACGGCTCGCGGAGGCAGGGTCAGATGATCTTCCAGCGCACCAGGGCACCGAGCACCAGAGCCCCGGGGATCAGCGGCAGCCACACCGTGATGATCCGGTAGCCGAGCACGACCGATGTGGCGACGGCGACCGGGGCGCCGACCGTGACGAGCGCGAGGACGAGCGACGCGTCGACCGAACCGAGGCCACCGGGTGCCGGTACGGCGGCGGCCAGGATGCTTGCGCCGAGATAGGCGATGGCGATGAAGGCAGGGGGCAGGGAGAGGCCGAGGGCCGCCGCGACGGCGACAAGACCGGCGGACTGCAGCGCGGGGAAGGCGAAGGAGCCTGTCCACAGCGCCACCGCCCGGGCAGGCATGGTGTGCAGGGTACGGACATCGGCGAGCGCGGTGGTCAGGAAGGACCGTACGGTCCGCCGCAGCGGTCGCACGGCGACCGTCGCGAGGACCACCGCACAGACCGCCCCGGCGGCCACCCATGCGAGCGAAAGGCCGGACTGATGCAGCACGTGCGACGCCGGCCCCCGCAGCGCCTCGGGGAAGGCCGCAAGCAGCACGGCCAGCAGGACGACGCGCCCGGTGGCCTCCATGGTCAGGTAGAGCCCGAGCGCGGCGGAGGACCGGTCGAGCGAGAGCCCGCAGCGCCGGAGAAACCGCAAATTGACCGCGGTCGCCCCGACCCCCACCGGAAGGACGGCGTTGGCGGTGAACGCCGCGAGCTGCGTTGCGACCAGGCGCCCGGCAGGCAGGCGCTCGACGACCGCCCCCTGACGTGCACAGGACACAGCGACCCAGCCGAGCGACGTGACGACGGCCGCCGCCAGCAGCCACCAGCAGTTGGCCGAGAGAAGCTCACTTCCGCCCGCGGCGATGATCGACCCGTGCTGCGCCGCCCAGACTCCGACCACCACGACCGGGACCATGCAGGCGATCTGACGCAGCGGCAACCGGCGCAGACAGACACCGCGGGGTATGGCCATGGTCGCAGGTCGCCCCTTCCTCGTGTCCACGTGCCCTCATGTCCTCGTCGCACCCCTACGCCCATGCTCCCCGGTGTGGGCGACGTCCCGGCGTCGTGCGGGCGGCCGGCAATTAATGTGAGCCTGACGCTTGATCTCCGGTCTCCGGCTGATCTCCCACGAGCGCACCCCAGGAGAAACCGTGCCCCGCTCACAAGCCCGCGTCGTCACCGACCGGCCCCACCGCTACGCCAAGCAGCTCGCATCCCACTTGGGACGACGCATCCAGACCGAGTGGTCCGAGGAGACCGGCGCCGGCCGCCTGGACTTCCCGTTCGGCACGGGAACGATGACCGCCGAGCCCGGTGCACTCCTGCTGACGGTGGAAGGGGACGCCGCCCGCCTCGAACGCCTGGAGGACGTCGTCGGCCGCCACCTCGTGCGCTTCGGCACCAAGGACGAGCTGCTGGTGGAGTGGCACCGCGACAACGGTGAGCCCGGCCTGATCCAGCGCAACGACGCCGACGCGTGAAAGACGCGGCTGCTCGGCCCGTTTCTTATGGTCATCGGGATCAACCGCGCCGGCACCCACCCGCGGCAGATCTCCGGCGTGCGGAAATTCCCGGAGGCTTGTCAGCACCCTTGGTTACAGCGAGTCAGGTCCAGGAGCGAAGGGGATCGTTACTTCCACTGCGGATGGAGTGATCCCCCTCCCTCCGGAGATCGACTTTCCCGCCCATCCGGTGTGCAGCCAACCCCTCGCGCACAGCCTTTGCGGAGTGCTCATGCAGAGTGCTCACACGGCATTCGAGTCCACATGCGCTCGTGATCGTTCCGGCTGGACTCTTCGTGGACTCCCAAGATCCACAACAGCGTTCGGCCCGGCCTCCCGTGTGCGGGGGCCGGGCCTCCTACCTGCTGACTGTCCCTTTTGTGGGCACAGACGGATTCGAACCGCCGACATCTGCCTTGTAAGGGCAGCGCTCTACCGCTGAGCTATGCGCCCTCGCGCCATGGCGGCGCGGGAGAGGACAGATTACCCCCACCATGCCCTGCGCCGACAAATTCACACCCGCCTACCACGCCGCGGCAGGTGGGAAGATGGGCGCGACGACGTAGCCGACGGCAGCGCGCTGCGCGGGCCCGGAGCGGGGAGGAAATGTGACGACGGCGCGTCCGTGGCGGCGGCGAGGGCAGCATCGCGGGCAGGATCATCGTGCCGCCGCCCAGGCCGCCAAGGACGCCGCCGCCCAGGCCTTCTACGAGCTCGACACCGCACAGCGCGAGGTGCGGATCTCCGTCGAGACGATCACCGCGGTCGACGCCTCACCCGCAGGGCGCAGGGCGGGTGCGGACCTCCAGCGGCTGGAGCGGCGGATCGACGAGGTCAGCGCCGCCTACATCGCGGCCGTCGACGAGCAGGATCTGGACTCCGTCGACCTCGATCTGACCGCCGCCACGCACGCCCGCAATCGGTTCACGCTGGCCCGGGACGAGATCCTCCGGGTCTCGGCCGAGCTCGACCGGTTCGCGCGGAGCATCGCAGGGGTGCTGGCGCGGGCGGAGACGGAGCTGGCGCGGCTGGCGCCGGCCGTCGAGCGGGCCCGCGCGTCGCTGCGGGAGGCGGCGGCGGCAGTGGACGCGGTGCGCACGGCCGGATTCGCGGCGGACGGACACGCGGCCCGGCTCGCGGCGCTCGGACCCGAGCTGCCCCGGCCGGGCCAGGGCGCAGTCGCGCACGGCGTACCGGAGACGATCCGCCGCGCCGATGACGTACGCCGCGCGGCGGAGGAGATCCGTGCCGAGACGGAGCGGCTGCCGCAGCAGGCCGCCGAGATCGACAAGCGGTTGGTGTCGTTGCGTACCCGTGCCGAGGCGCTGGCCACCCGCGCCGAGCAGGTGGGGCCGGTCCTCAGCGAGCTGCGCCGCCGGTTCTCCGCCCGCTGCTGGCAGGACCTGCAGGAGGTTCCCGACCGGGCCGTCGACGCCGCCGAGCGCGCCGGGCACCGGCTGGGTGCGGCACGCGCGGCGCGTGACGCGGAGCGCTGGCAGGAGGCCTCGGCGGGGCTGGCCGAGGTCCGGGAGCTGCTCGCCGAGGCGGAGGCGGACGTCGCCGCCGCCGGTGACCGGCTGCGCGGGCTGGATGAGGTGAGCCGGGATCCGCAGGCCGAGATCGAAAAGACGCGCTTCGCACTGCGTGACGCCCAGCGGCTGGCCATGCAGGACCGGTCCACCCCCGATCCCCGGCACGCCCGCCCGCTCGACGAGGCCGCGGCACGGCTCGATCGCGCGGTCGGCGCCCTGACCGGCAGGCACCCCGACTACTGGGCGTTCCTCACCGAGACGGAAGCGATCCGCACCACGGCCGACGATGTAGTCCAGACCATTCGAGGGGAACGGGCCTCCCACTGGCCGTAACGCGGCCGAGGACGGATCCTGGAGCAGGAACCTGGGAACAGAAACGGGAACAGGAAACAGGTAACCGTCTCTCCGGTCCGAAGGAGGTCGGCTAACCGTCTCTCCGGTCCGAAGGAGGTCGGCCCACATGCCATTCGGCCGCCTGAAAGAAGCCAGGGTGAAGTTCGACGAGCACCTCCCCGTCGACCACCGGCTCAGCAGCGTCTACCGCGTCGGCGCCGGTCTGATGGGACTGGTGTTGCTGGCCTTCGGCATCCTGGGGCTCCTCAACAAGGTGGGGTTCTTCTCCACCCACGGCCACAACGTCGCCGGGCTCAGCTCCAACGGCGCGCTCAGCGTGCTCTCCATCGTCGTCGGCATTCTGCTCTTCGCGGGCATGGTGATCGGCGGCAACTTCGCCTCGTCGCTGAACATGGTGTTCGGCGTGCTGTTCGTCCTGAGCGGCTTCATCAACCTCGCCATTTTGGACAGCAGCGCCAACTACCTGGCGTTCCGCATCCCCAACGTTTTGTTCAGCTTCGTCTTCGGCCTGGTGCTGATGACCTTCGGGATGTACGGGCGCGTGCACAGCCATCTGCCGCCCGACAATCCGTACTGGCGCCGGCGCCACCCCGACCATGCCTCGTCCGGGCAGGAAAAGGGTGACGCGGGCGCCGGGGGCGGCGACCGCCGCAGGACGCCGCCGACGGTCAGTCCGCCAGCCGTCGGGCCAGGGTGAGCCCGTCCGCCACGGTGAGCAGCACCGCCTCGACGCGGGCGTCGGCACTGACGAGGTCGTTGAACGCACGGATGGCTGCGGCCCCGCCGCCCGCCGACGGGTCGGTCACCTGGCCGTGGAAGAGGGTGTTGTCGACCACGATCAGCCCGCCGGGCCGCGTACGGCGTACCAACTCCTCCCAGTACGCCGTGTAGTTGCCCTTGTCGGCGTCGAGGAACGACATGTCGATCCACGGGTCGTCGTCGGGCAGCGCGCGCAAGGTGTCCAGCGCGGGCGCGATGCGCAGGTCGATGCGGTCGGCGACGCCCGCCTTGGTCCATGCCTCGCGGCCGATAGCGGTCCACTCCTCGGAGACGTCGCACGCGATCAGCGTGCCGCCCTCGGGGAGCGCCTGGGCCATGGAGAGCGTCGAGAAGCCGGTGAAGGTACCGACCTCGACTATGCGGCGGGCGCCGGTCAGCCGCACGAGGAAGGCGAGCAGCGGCCCGTGTTCCTCGGCGGTCTGCAGCCCGGCGGCGTCGGGGAAGCGGCTGTGCGTGACCTCGACCAGCTCGCGCTGGACCGGGTCGAGCGGCGGATTGTGCTCCAGGACGTAGGCGTAGAGCTCATCGGTGAGCGGCGGGTTCTTGGTCTGGGGCACCGTTGCCTCCTGCGGCTGGTGGCGGCTTAGTGTGGCGGCCATGCCGATGACGAGCCTGATCGACGATGTGATCGCCATGGTGCCCAGCATGCCAGGGCGGCGGGCGCTGCTGGGACTCGCCGGGGCACCGGCCGCAGGCAAATCGACGCTCGCCAGGCGGCTCACGCTCGCGGTCGACGACCGGCTGGGGACGGGCACCGCCGCATATGTGCCGATGGACGGGTTCCATCTCTCCAATGCGCAGTTGGACCGCCTCGGGCGGCGCGGCCGCAAGGGGGCACCCGATACGTTCGATGTCGACGGATATGTGCATCTGTTGCGTCGGTTGCGTGCAGCGCACGAACGTCCGGTCTACGCGCCCGACTTCGACCGGAGGCTGGACGAACCGGTCGCCGCCGGCCTGGTCGTCCCGCCGGGCGCCCGGCTGGTGGTGACCGAGGGCAACTATCTCGCCGACGACGCGGCGGGCTGGTGTGCAATACGTGATCTGCTGGACGCGCTGTGGTATGTAGACGCGCCGCGGGAGGTACGGGAGGAGCGGTTGCTGCATCGGCATGTGCGGGGCGGGCGGACCGAGGCGGAGGCGCTGGCGTTCATCGAGGCGAGCGAGCGGCCGAATGCCCAGCGCGTGGAACGGTCCCGCTGCGGCTGCTCCCGGGTGGTGAGCCTGCTGCGCTCCTCAGGCTGACGGGGTCCTGACCCGCTCCAGCATGCGGCGCAGGATCTCCTCGCCCGCGGCGACCCCGACTGTGTCGAGCGCGGTGACGTGCGGTGCATCCCATCCGGCCTCGGCCAGTTCGCCGTGGCCCGGCCGCCAGCCCTTGTCGGCGGCGAGGAGCAGTTCCGCGTCGAGCAGGGAGTCGCCCGCCGCAAGGACTCGCGCGGCACCGGTGCGTCGCGCCACCTCGGCGAGTGCGGCGCTCTTGGTGAGCGGTTTCGGCACGGCGTAGATCCTGCGGCCCTGGCGTGAGACCGTCCAGCCGCGGGCGTCCGCCCACTCCTCGAGCTCCTTGACCCAGCCGTCAGGCAGCAGTGCGGCATCGACCACGAGATACGCGTACAGGTCCTCGGCGACCCGGGCCTTGTGCAGCCAGGCGGTATCGGCGGCCTGCACGAGATGGTCGAGCACTTCGGCGAGCGGGGCGCAGGAATCGGCGAGGCCGGCGCGCACGTGGTGGTGCCACTCCCGGTCGGTCCTGCCGCCGACGAGTATGTGGCCCCCGTTGGCGCATATCGCGTACCGCGGCTGCGGGCCCGGCAGGTGGACGCGGCGGTACTCCTCGCGGGTGCGCGTGGTGACGGGCACGAATTCGGCCTCGGCGGCGATCTCTTCGAGCAGCCGCGCGGCCCGCTCGGTGGCGTAGCTGAGCGGTCTGCCGCCGCGCACCTCAACACAGGTCAGGCGCGGCGCCTGGTCGTCCGGCATGGCGAGGGCGAGGGCGGCGGAGGAGTAGATGAGGGTGCGGTCGAGGTCGCTCGCCACCAGCGTGGGGACGCCGGCGACGCTGCCGCGGCTCTCGCCGCTCATCCGGCGCTCACCACCCTTCACTCCTCCTTCGCACAAAGATCGCCCGAACCTCATCGTACGCACGCCGATGTGAAGGTCACGTAACCCCTGCATGGCCGAGGGCGACAATGGGAAGGCAGGATGGCTGATATGACGCACGCGATGGTGAAGGGCGCGAACCTCCCCGTGGAGGCGGAGTCGGTACGCGCTGTGCTCAGCTGGAGCCCGGGAACGGGCGTGCCCGACGTGGACGTTTCGGCGCTGCTGCTCACGGCGGACGGACGGGTGCGCTCGGACGACGACTTCGTCTTCTACAATCAGCCTCGCCACCCTTCAGGCCTGGTCGTGCACCGCCCCAAGCGCCGCGACGGACGCACGCTCACCGACAGCGTCGAGGTCGGGCTGGCGGCGCTCGAACCATCGGTGGACCGGGTGGTGATCGCCGCCTCGACCGACGGCGGTCCTTTCGGGCGCGTGCCGGACCTGAAGCTGCTGTTGCACGACGCCTCACCGGCCGGCCAGGACTCAGAGCCCGTCGCGATGTTCGTGATCACGCCGGACACGGGCGCGGTGACGGCATTGATCTGCGGGGAGCTGTACCGCAGGGGCGACGGCTGGCGGTTCCGGGCCGTGGGCCAGGGGTACGCGAGCGGACTCGCCGGGCTCGCCACGGAGTTCGGGATCACGGTCGACGACGCGGGCGAGCCCCCGGCGGTGCCGCAGACGGCGGCAGCCGATGCGCACCGTGCCGGTCCGCCGCCCGCTGCGGCGGCCGCCCAGCCGGGCGGTTACGGCTATCCGCCGCATCCGGCGTACGGCTACGCTCAGCAGGCATGGCCGCAGCCCGCTTCGGTGCCTCCGGCGCCGACGCAGCCGGCGTTCACCCTGCCTCCGCAGGGACCGCAGTTCCTGCGGAGGCGGTGACCCGCGGCCCTCATACCTTCGACTTGTAGCCGCGGCCCCACTGCAGACCCCAGCCGTAGAGCCGATCGAGCTCGGACTGGAAGCCGTAGACGTACCGCACTTCGCGGCGCACCGTCAGCTCGCCCTTGCGGTTCTCCATCAGCACGACGGCGCAGGAACGGGCCTGCGGGGCACGCTCGGTGAGGGGGATTTCGATGCGCGGGCCACTGCTGGGAAAGAGGGTCACGACGCCGTGGGTGCGGTCGAAGGCCGGCGTGCCGTCATAGATGTAGACGAAGACCAGCAGCCGCCGGAACTGGTCCTTGTGGTCGAGGTTGATGTAGATGGTCTCGCCGGACGGCGAGCCGAAGCGGTCGTCACCGCTGAGCTGGATGTACGGCGGGTCGTTGAAACTGCCGAGGAAGTTGCCGAGCGGTTGCACCACGCCCTTGGTGCCGTCGGCGAGTTCGTACATGCAGGCGAGATCAAGGTCGACGTTGACCATGGCGGGGCCCTGCGCCTGGACGAGCTCGGGGTTGAACAGGTTGAACTGGCGCCGCAGCATGTCACGGACGCGGCCGCTCTCACTGGTGCGTCCGCCGACGCCACCTATGTCGGAGGTGCGCATCTGCCAGGTGAGGTTGACCCGCAGGTTTCCGTTCGCGGAGCCCTGCTGGTTGAGCGACACCATCGGGCGCCGCTTGGTGAGCGTGATGGTGTGCGAGGTGCCCATCATGTCGAACTGGGACACCCCGCTGCCGCGGAACAGGTCCCACATTGCAGCCTCCCCCCTGCTGGGACTCGTCCGGCTCAGACTCCGGACGGAATCTCTGCCTCGTTCTCCACCTGCTCGCATCCTTCCCCGAGCCGGCGGTTGCGTATCACCGACGACCAGAACGCCGCGAGGATCAGGACGACGCCGACGAGGCCGGTGATGAGCTCGTTGATCTCGTACTTGATGGTGGCGAGCAGGATGAGCGCGAGGGCGCCGATGGCGTAGTGCGCACCGTGCTCCAGGTAGACGTAGTCGTCCAGGGTGCCCTTGCGGACGAGGAAGACGGTGAGCGAGCGGATGTACACCGCGCCGATGCCGAGGCCGAGCGCCATCATGAAGATCTGGTTGGTGATGGCGAAGGCGCCGATGACGCCGTCGAAGGAGAAGGAGGCGTCGATGACCTCCAGGTAGAGGAACAGGAACAGCGCTGCCTTGCCTGCGAGGCCGATCGCCGAGGCCTCGCCGCGCCGGCCTGCAGCTCCCTCGGCCGCCTCGGCCGCCTGGGCCGCCTCCGCTCCCTCGGCTTCCGCAGCAGCCTCCTGCGCTTCTTCCGACTCCTCCAAAGTGCCCTCGAAGTAGCCGGAGACACCGCCCACGACGAGATACGTGATCAGTCCGGCGACTCCGGCGAGCAGCACGGTCGTCGTCTTGTGCACGAAGGTCCCGACCGTCGTGGCGGCCACGACGAGGGCGACGAGAGCGACGACCACAGACAGGGTTTCGAGCTTGCCGAGTCTGGCGAGCGGGCGTTCGAGCCAGCCCAGCCAGGCGATGTCGCGGTCCTCCAGGACGAAGTCGAGGAAGATCATCAGCAGGAAGACCCCGCCGAACGCAGCGATCGCCGGATGAGCCGCGATGACCAGGCTCTGGTACCGGTCCGGGTCGTGCACCGCCACGTTCACCGCTTCGACCGGGCCGATCTTTGCGGTGACGGCGACGATGGCGAGCGGGAAGACCAGACGCATGCCGAAGACGGCGATCAGCACGCCGACGGTGAGGAAGACCTTCTGCCAGAAGGCGTTCAGTCTGCGCAGGATGCCGGCGTTGATGACCGCGTTGTCGAAGGAGAGCGAGATCTCAAGGACGGACAGGATCGCGACGACGGCAAGGCCCTGCCACCCCCACAGGAGGCCTGCCAAGGCCAGCCCGGCCACGGTGACGGTCATCGGCCAGCCGAAGGTCTTGACGAGCACAGGCGATCCAATCCTCGCAGCTCCAACGCGCGGCAGCCGCACGTTCCTTACGAAACATTGACTCCAAAGTCCAGAGCGATGCCACGCAGGCCCGAGGCGTACCCCTGCCCCACCGCTCGGAACTTCCACTCGCCGCCGTAGCGGTAGAGCTCACCGAATATCATCGCCGTCTCGGTCGAGGCGTCCTCGGACAGGTGGTAGCGCGCCAGTTCGCTGTTGTCCGCCTGGTTGACCACGCGGATGTAGGCGTTGCGCACCTGGCCGAAGGTCTGCGAGCGGCTGTCCGCCTCGTAGATGGAGACGGGGAAGACGATTTTGTCGACACGTTCGGGAACCCTGGTCAGGTCGACCAGGATCGTCTCGTCGTCCCCGCCGGTACCGCCGACGAGCTCGTCACCGGTGTGCTCAACGGCGCCCTCGGGGCTCTTGAGGTTGTTGTAGAAAACGAAGTACTCGTTGCCGAGCACCCGTCCGCCCGCGCACAGCAGTGCGCTGGCGTCCAGGTCGAAATCGGCGCCCGTCGTGATCCGGGCCTCCCAACCGAGGCCGATCATGACGTGCGTCAGGTTCGGCGCGGCCTTGCTGAGCGAGACGTTGCCGCCCTTGGCGAGCGTGACACCCACGACTTGTTCCTTCCCCCGTCGTTCAGACGTGCACCCCGTAGTCCTGCGCGATCCCGCGCAGGCCGGAGGCGTAACCCTGCCCGATGGCGCGGAACTTCCACTCCGCGCCGTTGCGGTACAGCTCGCCGAAGACCATGGCGGTCTCCGTCGAGGCGTCCTCGGACAGGTCGTAACGCGCCAGTTCGCTGTTGTCCGCCTGGTTGACCACGCGGATGTACGCGTTACGGACCTGGCCGAAGGTCTGCGAGCGGCTGTCCGCCTCGTAGATGGACACCGGAAAGACGATCTTCGCCACCTCGGCGGCCACGGACCCGAGGTCGACATTGATGACTTCGTCGTCGCCCTCGCCGTCACCGGTGAGGTTGTCACCGGTGTGCTCGACGGAGCCGTCCGGACTCTTGAGGTTGTTGTAGAAGACGAAGTACTGGTCGCTGAGGACCTTGCCGTCGGCCGTGGTGAGCAGCGCGCTCGCGTCGAGGTCGAAGTCGCTGCCGGTGGTGGTGCGCGCGTCCCAGCCGAGGCCGACGCGGACCGACGTCAGGTTCGGCGCGGCCTTGCTGAGCGAGACGTTGCCGCCCTTGCTGAGGCTGACTCCCATGAGGTCCTCCCAGTCATTCCGAGGGGACCGCCAGGTCCAGCGCCCCCGCCGTTCCGATCAACGAGCCGATCCTAGTGAGGGGTTCCCCTCCGTCACAGCTGCCCGAGCGCCTTGACGTACTCGTTCAGGTCACGGGCGTCGGACAGGGCGTTGACGACCGTCCAGCGCACCACGCCCTCCTTGTCGATGACGAAGGTGCCACGCACCGCGCAGCCCTTCTCCTCGTCGAAGACGCCGTAGGCGCGGCTGGTCTCGCCGTGCGGCCAGAAGTCGGACAGCAGGGGGTACTCGAGCCCCTCCTGGTCGGCAAAGACGCGCAGGGTGAAGGGGGAGTCGTTGGAGACGGCGAGCAGCTGCACGTCGTCGTTGACGAACTTGGGCAGCTCGTCGCGGAGCGCGCACAACTCACCGGTGCACACACCGGTGAAGGCGAACGGGTAGAAGAGCAGGACGACGTTCTTCTCTCCGCGGAAGTCCGAGAGCCGAACCAGCTCGCCGTGCTGGTTCTTCAGCTCGAAATCCGGGGCCTTGGAGCCGGCCTCGATCGCCATGGGGGCACATCCCTTCGGGTAGCGCGGTTGCGTCGCCGACAGTCTTTCACCCGCGGGACCACGGCATGCGCCGAGCCCCCGGCGGCGGATGCCGTCGGGGGCTCGGGAGACGTATACGGGTTGGTGACGTACGACTCCGGAAGCGGTCAGCGCTTCCCGGCGCGTGCCGTCTTCGGGGTGATCAGCCGGCTGCCCGACCAGTCCTTGCACGCGTTGACACTGCTGGTCTGCGCCAGGCCCGCGGTGCTCGCGGCCTCGCCGATCTCACTCGGCTCGACGTAGCCGTCCCGGCCGGTCTTCGGCGTCATCAGCCAGATCGGGGCACCGGCGTCGATCATCGTCGTGGCGTCCACCAGCGCGTCCGCCAGATCGCCGTCGTCCTCACGGAACCACAGCACCACGGCGTCGGCCACGTCGTCGTAATCCTCGTCGACAAGCTCGGTGCCGGTGAGCGCCTCGATGGCCTCACGCAGCTCCTGGTCGCTGTCGTCGTCGTAACCGAGCTCCTGGACCACCTGTCCGGGCTGGAATCCCAACCGGCTCGCCGGGTTGGCCCGCTCCTCCGCGTGGTCCGCGGTCGCGCTCACGGATTGCCTCCTGTCTTGGGGATGTCTGCGGCCTCGCGCGTACGCGAGGCGTTGGCCGTAGTCCACACGGACGGGGCGGATCGCGCAAGTACCCGGCTGCGGAGATCGCCGAAACGGGGACCATCGGACCTATTGGGTCTATCGGGCCGCGCCGCCGCTTCGGGTCGCTCCCTGTCTGTGACCGGGGTCACAACGTTATGCCGGATTTGTGGCTCTCTTGCCTCTACCGACGTGCCCATGTCCCCACGCTACGCCGAACGGAAGTGCATCGCCGGGACGCGCGAGCGTCGCACACGAGCAGGTGAAGGCGGTCCCCCCGCGAAGCAGGGGGAGGGCGGCCGAGGCTGCGATCGAAGGGCGCGCCTCCGGCGCGACAGGCCCGTCCGCGGAGCCTGCGAGGGGGCGCAGAAGCGAACGGAGGGGCTCGTCCGTCGTGGCCCTACCTGGGCGTAGGGTTGTGATTTGGCCCCTCTGGCCCAGTGGAGCTCGCACCGTCTCACGGAATGGCAGTTACCGCGCAGTAGAGATGACGGATCTCCGGCCGCGGTACACGATGGAGGCGGCGCGACCCCAGAGAGCAATAACTAGTAGCGAAGGAACAGCGTGGCTTCCGGATCCGATCGCAACCCGATCATCATTGGCGGCCTTCCCAGCCAGGTCCCGGACTTTGATCCCGAGGAGACGGCGGAATGGCTCGACTCGCTCGATGCCGCTATCGACGAACGCGGTCGTGAGCGCGCCCGCTACCTGATGCTCCGCCTCATCGAGCGTGCCCGCGAGAAGCGCGTCGCCGTGCCCGAGATGCGCAGCACGGACTACGTCAACACCATCGCCACCAAGGACGAGCCGTTCTTCCCCGGCAACGAGGAACTGGAACGCAAAATCCTCAACGCGACCCGGTGGAACGCGGCCGTGATGGTGGCACGCGCCCAGCGGCCCGGGATCGGCGTCGGCGGCCACATCGCCACCTTCGCCTCCTCGGCCTCCCTCTATGACGTGGGCTTCAACCACTTCTTCCGGGGCAAGGACGACGGCACCGGCGGCGACCAGATCTTCTTCCAGGGCCACGCATCGCCCGGCATCTACGCACGTGCCTACCTCCTCGACCGCCTCACCGAGCAGCAGCTCGACGGCTTCCGCCAGGAGAAGTCCAAGGCTCCCAACGGACTGTCCAGCTACCCGCACCCGCGACTGATGCCGGACTTCTGGGAGTTCCCGACGGTCTCCATGGGACTCGGCCCGCTCGGCGCGATCTACCAAGCGCGGATGAACCGCTACATGCAGGCGCGCGGCATCTGCGACACCTCGAATTCGCACGTATGGGCCTTCCTCGGCGACGGCGAGATGGACGAGCCGGAGTCGCTGGGCCAGCTGACGCTGGCGGCGCGCGAGGGACTGGACAACCTCACCTTCGTCGTCAACTGCAACCTGCAGCGGCTGGACGGCCCGGTGCGCGGCAACGGAAAGATCATCCAGGAGCTGGAGTCCGTCTTCCGCGGCGCCGGCTGGAACGTGATCAAGCTGATCTGGGACCGCAGCTGGGACCCGCTGCTCGCACAGGACCGCGACGGCGTGTTGGTCAACAAGCTGAACACCACCCCCGACGGCCAGTTCCAGACGTACGCCACCGAGAGCGGCGCGTACATCCGCGAGCACTTCTTCGGCAGCGATCTGCGGCTGCGCAAGATGGTCGAGGGGATGACCGACGACCAGATCCTGCACCTGGGCCGCGGCGGCCACGACCACAAGAAGATCTTCGCGGCCTACAAGGCGGCCAAGGAGCACAAGGGCCAGCCGACCGTCATCCTCGCCCAGACCGTCAAGGGCTGGACGCTCGGCCCGAACTTCGAGGGCCGCAACGCGACCCACCAGATGAAGAAGCTGACGGTCGAGGACCTCAAGCGTTTCCGTGACCGCCTGCACCTGCCGATCTCCGACAAGGAGCTGGAGGACGGCGTCCCGCCGTACTACCACCCGGGCCGGACCTCCGAGGAGATCCAGTACATGCACGACCGCCGCAAGGAGTGCGGCGGCTACGTGCCGACCCGAGTGGTGCGCGCCGAGCCGCTGAACCTGCCGGACGACAAGGCGTACGCAGGCGTCAAGAAGGGCTCGGGGCAGCAGCAGATCGCCACCACGATGGCGTTCGTCCGGCTGCTGAAGGACCTGATGCGGGACAAGGAGATCGGCAAGCGCTTCGTGCCGATCGCACCCGACGAGTACCGCACCTTCGGCATGGACTCGCTGTTCCCCTCGGCCAAGATCTACAACCCGCAGGGGCAGATCTACGAGTCGGTCGACCGCGAGCTGCTGCTCGCCTACAAGGAGTCGCCGACCGGCCAGATGCTGCACGACGGCATCACCGAGGCCGGCTGCACCGCCTCCTTGATCGCCGCGGGCTCTGCGTACGCCACGCACGGCGAGCCGCTGATCCCGGTCTACGTCTTCTACTCGATGTTCGGGTTCCAGCGCACCGGTGACCAGTTCTGGCAGATGGGCGACCAGCTGGCGCGCGGCTTCGTGCTGGGCGCGACCGCGGGCCGCACGACGCTGACCGGTGAGGGTCTGCAGCACGCCGACGGGCACTCGCTGCTGCTCGCCTCGACCAACCCGGCCTGCGTCGCCTACGACCCGGCGTACGGCTACGAGATCGCGCACATCGTCAAGGACGGTCTGCGCCGGATGTACGGCCCGGACAGCGAGGACGTCTTCTACTACCTCACGGTCTACAACGAGCCGATCCAACACCCGGCCGAGCCGGAGAACGTGGACGTCGAGGGCATCCTCAAGGGCCTGTACAAGCTCAAGGGGGGCGAGGCCGGCGCGATCCCCGCGCAGATCCTCGCCTCGGGCGTCGCCGTGCCGTGGGCGGTCCAGGCCCAGCGGATCCTCGCCGAGGAGTGGAACGTGCGCGCCGACGTCTGGTCGGCCACCTCCTGGAACGAGCTGCGCCGCGATGCGGTCGCCGCCGAGGAGCACAACCTGCTCCACCCGGAGGAGGAGCAGCGCGTACCGTACGTCACGCGCAAGCTGTCCGGTGCGGAGGGCCCGTTCGTGGCCGTCTCCGACTGGATGCGGTCGGTTCCGGACCAGATCGCCCGCTGGGTGCCGGGCACCTGGCAGTCGCTGGGCGCGGACGGCTTCGGCTTCGCCGACACGCGCGGTGCGGCCCGCCGCTTCTTCCACATCGACGCGCAGTCGGTCGTCCTCGGAGTGCTCACCGAGCTCGCCAGGGAGGGCAAGATCGACCGCTCGGTGCTCAAGCAGGCGATCGACCGCTATCAGTTGCTCGACGTCGCAGCCGCCGACCCGGGTGCGGCGGGCGGCGACGCGTAAGCGACCGCTGAGCGCTACTCGGCCCCCGTTCCCCTCGCCGGGGGCGGGGGCCGAGGCGTTCACGCCGGCGGCTAGTACCACACGTAGTACCACGCATACGTACGGTCAGTGACAGCTCTGACCAAAAGTAATGCGATTTCGGCCGATTCAGACGTGATCTGCGTCACGGCATTCACGGGGAGTCGCCAAATTCTCCTATGGTGGCCCGCGGTGAATGTCTTCGACGAGCGCATCGGCGCCCCCTCCTCCCCGCGGTCCCTCGGTTGGTACTGGCTGCGTGTCATCGCGCAGGACCTGACCTCACCGGGCAGAGCCGCCCTGGCCGTCATGGTCGTCTTCGTCCTGCTGGCCACCAGTGGCTGGAGCGCCATGCGGCATCAGAAGGCCGCCGAGGACCCGAGCGCCGCGGCGGTCTCCGCGTGGCTGCACGGCTCGATCGCCGGACACCGGCTGCCCAACCCGGACGCGGGGGCGGCCGCCATCTCGCACTTCTTCTCCTCGCTGAGCAACGCCCAGCGCCAGCACCTCGCCGACCGGTACCCGCTCGTGGTGGGCAACCTCAACGGCGCCCCGATCCCGCTGCGCTACGAGGCCAACCGGATCGCGCTCGGCCGGGCCGAGGCGCAGGCAGAGAAGGACAGCCACGCAGCCGACCTCACCGCCGACGGTCAGCAGCTCTCGGAGCAGCTTGCCAACCGCTACGCCTCACTGAGCGCACCAGGGCGGCAGATCCTCGCCTTCGACCCCAGCGGCCGCGGCCTGGTCGCCGAGGTCTTCGGCAACCTGATGACCGCCCGGCGCACCGCCGTGGTCGTCCCCGGCGTGGACACCGACATCCTCACCTACGAGAAGTCCGACAAGCCGTACTCCGCGCCGGAGGGGATGGCCGAGGACCTCTACAACTCGGAGCGCGCCGCGGACCCCGGCGCGAAGACCGCAGTCATCGCCTGGGCCGACTACACGACCCCGCAGGGCGTCGGGCTCGACGCCTCGACCGGCGAACTCGCCGAGGCGGGCGCTGTGCGGCTCAACGAGATGGTGCGGGCACTGCCCCAGCAGACCCAGGTGCAGCTGTTCTGCCACAGCTATGGCTCCGTGCTGTGCGGCGTGGGCGCGGCGCGGCTGCCGCAGCAGAAGGTCACCGATATCACCGTCGCCGGCAGCCCGGGCATGCGCGCCTCCAACGTCGCCGCGCTGCGCACCCACGCCCGGGTATGGGCGGCGCGGGACGAGACCGATTGGATCCAGGACGTGCCGTATGTGGAGGTCGGCGGCCTGGGACACGGCACGGACCCGGTCTCGCCGTCATTCGGCGCACGGGTCGTCTCCGCCGCCGGGGCCCAGGACCACACCGGCTACTTCGCCGAGGGCACCGAGAGCCTGAAGAACTTCACGCGGATAGCGCTGGGCGAGTACGGATCAGTGCGCTGCGCGACGGACAGCCCCGACTGCACGGCGGGCGCGACGGCCTGAGACGGCGCCGCACCCGCCGTAGTGCCGGCTACTCGCGGCCGGCCGAGGTGAACGTCATGTCCGCGTAGCGCGGGCCCACGACCTGCGACGCGATGGGCTCCAGCAGCGCCAGCTCCTCCTCGCTGAGGCGGATCCGGCTGGCCGCGGTGTTCTCCAGGACCCGGCTGCGCTTGCGGGTGCCGGGGATCGGCACCACGGTGAGCCCGTGGACCTCCGCCTGCTGGTGCACCCAGGCGAGGGCGATCTGGCCGAGCGAGGCGCCGTGCGCGGACGCGACCTTGTGGATCGGGTCGAGTAGGGCCGCGTTGCGCTCGGCGTTCTCCCCGGTGAAGCGCGGCATGAACTGCCGGAAGTCGTTGCTCGACAGCTCCTTGGTGGCGTTGGTGAACGCGCCCGTGAGGAAGCCGCGGCCGAGCGGCGAGTACGGCACGAATGCCACGCCGAGCTCGGCGGCCGCGGGCACCGCGGTGTTCTCCACATCCCGGCTGAAGACCGACCACTCCGACTGCAGGGCGGCGATCGGGTGGACGGCGTGCGCCTCACGGAGCTCGGCGCCGGTCACCTCGGACAAGCCCAGGTGCTTGACCTTGCCCTCGGCCACCAGCTCTGCCATCGCGCCCACCGACTCGGCCAGCGGCACCTCGGGGTCGCGGCGGTGCATGTAGTACAGGTCGATCACGTCCACACCGAGGCGGCGCAGGCTGGCCTCGACCGCCTCGCGGATGTAGGCGCGGTCGTTGCGGATGCCGCGGTAGTGCGGGTCGTCGCTCCGCACGATGGCGAACTTCGTCGCCAGAGTGATCTCGTCGCGGTGGGCGGCGACGAACGGGGCGAGGAACTCCTCGTTGGCGCCGCGTCCGTAGACGTCCGCGGTGTCGAAGAGGGTGACACCCGCTTCGAGCGCCGCGTCCAGTGCGTCCCTGGCCTGCGCCTCGTCGGTCTCCCCGTAGAACTCGCTCATGCCCATGCAGCCCAGGCCCTGCACGCCCACCTGCGGGCCTCCGGTGCCCAGGGCAACCTTGCTGATCTTCTCCGTGCTCTGCTTGCTCATGCTGTGTCAGTGCCTCTCCGGCGCCCGGTGGGCGCCCGCGTACACGTCGATCTTGTAATCGAGGACCGCAAGGGTGTCCTGCAGCTCGGCGATGCGCTTGCGCACGTCCTCGCGGTGCGCCACGAGCAGCTCAAGCCGTTCCGGGTAGGTGTGCTCTCCCTCGTTGACCAGCTCGGCATAGCGCACCATGTCGGCGACCGGCATGCCCGTCAGACGCAGTTTGCTGACGAGGTCCAGCCAGCTCAGGTCCTTGTTGGAGTAGCGGCGCTGGCCGGTGTGGGAGCGGTCGATGTGCGGCATCAGACCGATGCGCTCGTACCAGCGCAAGGTGTGCGCGCTGAGCCCGGTGTGGGCGACGACCTCGCTGATGGTGTACCTGTCCTGGCCGTCGGGCCGGGGGAATGGGGTGCCGTCCGCGCACATGGGCCCGATCGCGTGCAAGGTGCTCGACTCCTGCGTCACGGTCATGACGGGTCCCCTTTTCGTTCGCTTCTCCGCCCGCGCGGCGAAGGTGCGGCTTTCGTCATCCTCTGCGGCCCGGTGGCCGCGCGTGCGTCGCTCACAGTGCCTTCCCGGCCGATCCCTCGCCGATGTCCTCGCGGTGTCTTCAACGCTAGAGAGTTGGAGTGCACTCCAAGCAAGCGCAGCCACCAGCGTATTCGCCGCACGTTAGGCTCACTGGCATGGAGTCTGTGCGGTTGATCGAGAACTGGCCGGTGCCGACGGCCGCGGCGGGCGTGGTGCGGGCGGATGGCACGCTCGCCGGATCGTACGGCCCGACCGGGCAGCGATTCCCGCTCGCCTCCGTCACCAAACCGCTCGCCGCCTACGCGGTGCTCGTCGCCGTCGAGGAGGGCGCGGTGGAGCTGGACGAGCCGGCGGGCCCCTCCGGCTCGACGGTGCGGCATCTGCTCGCCCACGCCTCGGGCCTGGCCTTCGACGAACCGCGTGTGCAGGCCGCGCCGGGCAGTCGGCGGCTGTATTCCAACGCCGGCTTCGAGGCGCTCGCCGACCACGTCGCCAAGGCGACCGAGATTCCCTTCGCCGAGTATCTGCGCGAGGCCGTGCTCGAGCCGCTTGGCATGTCCGCGACCACGCTCGACGGCTCGCCGGCAGCGGACGGTGTCTCAACCGTCGACGACCTTCTGCGCTTCGCCACCGAACTGCTCGCTCCCCGGCTGCTCGCTCCTCAGACGCACGCCGAGGCCACGTCCGTCGCCTTCCCGGGCCTGAAGGGCGTCCTTCCCGGCTACGGTCTGCAGAACCCCAACGACTGGGGGCTCGGATTCGAGATCCGTGACGCCAAGTCGCCGCACTGGACGGGCAGTTCGTCCTCGCCGCGCACCTTCGGCCACTTCGGGCAGTCGGGCACCTTCCTGTGGGTCGACCCGGAGGCGCGGGCGGCCTGCGTCGCGCTCACCGACCGGGACTTCGGCGAGTGGGCACTGCCGCTGTGGCCGCAGTTCACCGACGCCGTACTCGCCGAGCTCCGCGCCTGACCGAGTACAGCCGGCCGAGTGCGCTAGCCGTAGGCGGGCGCGCCGCGCATCTCCCACACCAGGTATTCGACGGGCCCACTGCCCTCGGCCGGCTCAGCGACCAGCCGCTGCTCGCCCCGGATCCGCACGGCGTCCCCCACCCTCAGCGTCTCGCCGCCCAGCCGTACGCCGCCGCGCACCACGTGCACATACACGTACTCCGCCTCAGGCAGCCGCATCGCCGAGTGCCCGATGTGCAGCGTCGCCTCCGGCTGCCCCAGGGGGGCTACGGACACGGGCTCGGGAACCGTCTCGTACCGGGGCTCCCCGCCGGGTGCCTGCGGGTGCAGCCACGTCTGGACGAAGCGCAGCGGCCCCTCCCCCGCGTTGCGCTCGGTGTGCCGCACCCCGGAGCCGGCGCTGAGCCGCTGCGCCTGCCCGGAGCGCACGAGCCCCGAATGCCCGGCCGAGTCCCGGTGTTCGAGCACGCCCTCGACGACCCAGGTGACGATCTCGACGTCGCGGTGCGGATGCTCGGCGAAGCCCGCGCCGGGCGCGAGGTGTTCCTCGTTGCAGGCGCTCAGCAGCCCGAACCCCACATTGGCCGGGTCATAGTGCGCGCCGAAGGAGAACGCATGCCACGTCTCGATCCCCGCCGACGGCTCTCCGCCGCGGTAGCGTTCCCCGGCCCGCCGTACATCGATCATGCCCTCACCATGGGACCACGATAGAAGGCAGTACCGACACCCACACCCCGTAGCCGCCGACGGGGGCGGATGAGGCAGGCTTGTCCCGTGCCCGAGCCGACGCATCACTCACAACCCAAGCGCAGCGATCATCCGCACAGCGCGACTCTGCGCCGCCTGGAGAAGGCCTCAGGACGGCTCTCGGCGGCGGCCATCGCGCGCATGGACGAGCAGTTGCCGTGGTATCGCGCCATGCCTCCGGAGAATCGCTCGTGGATCGGGCTGGTCGCCCAGGCGGGCATCGCGGCGTTCACCGAGTGGTTCCGGCACCCCGAGGCGCCGCAGGCGATCAGCACGGACGTCTTCGGCACGGCGCCGCGCGAGCTCACCCGGGCGATCTCGTTGCGGCAGACCGTCGAGATGGTGCGCACCACGATCGAGGTCGTGGAGTCGGCGATCGACGAGGTCGCGGCCCCCGGTGACGAGGCGATCCTGCGCGAGGCGCTGCTCGTCTACGCGCGGGAGATCGCCTTCGCCACCGCCCAGGTGTACGCGCAGGCCGCGGAGGCGCGCGGTGCGTGGGACGCCCGGCTGGAGTCGCTGGTGGTCAACGCCGTGCTCTCCGGCGAGGCGGACGAGGGCGTGCTCTCCCGGGCGGCGGCGCTCGGCTGGAACTCTCCCGACCGGGTGGTCGTCGTTCTCGGCACCGCACCGGACGGGGACAGCGAGCTGACGGTCGAGGCGATCCGGCGGGCCGCGCGCCACGCCAAGCTCCAGGTGCTCACCGGCGTCTTCGGCGACCGGCTGGTCGTGGTGGCCGGCAGTCACAGGGAGGCGCTCGACCCGATCCGCACCGCGAAGGACCTCATCGGGCCGTTCGCCCCGGGTCCCGTCGTCGCCGGTCCCGTCGTCGGCGACCTGCTCGCCGCGTCCCGCTCGGCGCAGGCGGCGGCCGCCGGTCTGAAGGCCTGCGCGGCCTGGCCGGACGCGCCCAGACCGGTGCTCGCAGACGATCTCCTGCCGGAGCGCGCGATGGCGGGCGATCCTGCGGCGCGTGAGCAGTTGGTGGAGGAGATCTACAGACCGCTGGAGGAGGCGGGCTCCGCACTGCTGGAGACGCTGAGCGTCTACCTGGAGCAGGCCTCCTCACTCGAAGGGGCCGCCCGGATGTTGTTCGTTCACCCCAATACCGTCCGCTACCGGCTCCGACGTGTGACGGACGTCACCGGTTGGTCGCCGTCCGATGTCCGCTCCGCCTTTACGCTGCGCATTGCGCTGATCCTCGGCCGACTGTCGGCAACGGATCAGTAGCAGTACGTCTTTGTGGGACACCAACAAATCGCCTGACAGTTCTTGGTCCCTGTCCTCACCCGCGGGGATCACCCGACGCGAGAGAGAGTTGGAAGGTGCTCGTACTCGTCGCTCCCGGCCAGGGTGCCCAAACGCCTGGCTTCCTCAACCCGTGGCTTGATCTGCCCGGCGTCGCCGACCGGTTGACGTGGTGGTCCGCCGTGGCCGGCCTCGACCTCGTCCACTACGGAACGAAGGCCGGCGCGGAGGAGATCCGCGACACCGCCGTCGCCCAGCCACTGCTGGTGGCGTCCGCCCTCGTCACCGCGTCCTCGCTCTTCGAGCGGCCCGAGGAGGCACACAGCGCCGTTGGCGCCGTCGCCGGGCACAGCGTCGGTGAACTCGCTGCGGCCGCCTGGGCCGGTGTGCTCAGCCCGGAGACGGCGATGGCCCTGGTCCGCAAGCGCGGTGAGGCGATGGCGCAGGCCGCCGCCGTCACCGAGACCGGCATGTCGGCAGTGCTCGGCGGGGATCCGCAGGACGTGGTCGCCAAGCTGCAGTCGCTGGGCCTGACGCCGGCGAACATGAACGGCGCGGGCCAGATCGTGGCGGCCGGGACCAAGGAGCAGTTGGACGCACTCGCCGCCGACAAGCCGGAGAAGGCCCGGGTGATCCCGCTGAAGGTGGCAGGCGCGTTCCACACGCACCACATGGCCCCGGCGGTCGCCACCCTCGAGGCGCTGGTGCCGGGCATGACGGTGCGCGACCCGCGGACCCCGTACGTCTCCAATGCCGACGGCAAGGTGGTCGGGTCCGGTGCGGAGATCGTGCAGCGCCTGGTCAACCAGGTGTCCAACTCCATCCGTTGGGACCTGTGCATGGAGACGTTCAAGGAGCTCGGCGTCACCGCGCTCATCGAGGTGGCCCCGGCGGGCACCCTGGTGGGCCTCGCCAAGCGGGCGCTGCCGGGCGTGCGTACGGTGGCGCTGAAGACGCCGGACGACATCGCCGCGGCCCGCGCGATCGTCGCCGAGCACGCGGCCGCATAGCCCGCCATGGCGGCAAACGGCGACAGAGGCGACATACTCGACACAACGGCCAAACAGCGAGCGGCAGACAACGAGCGGCCTACAACGAGGAGCCCCAGAGCATGACCGCGAAGATCAAGCCGAGCAAGGGCGCGCCCTACGCCCGGATCCTCGGCGTCGGTGGGTACCGTCCCTCCCGCGTGGTTCCGAACGAGGAGATCCTCCAGCACATCGACTCCTCCGACGAGTGGATCCGCAGCCGCTCCGGCATCGCCACCCGGCACTGGGCCGGTCCTGAGGAGACCGTCGCCGAGATGTCCCTGGCCGCGGCCGGCAAGGCCATCGCCGACGCCGGCATCAACGCCGACCAGATCGGCGCGGTCATCATCTCGACGGTCTCGCACTTCAAGCAGACACCCTCCATCGCCACCGAGATCGCCCACCGGCTGGGCGCGGGCAGGCCGGCGGCGTTCGACATCTCGGCCGCCTGCGCGGGCTTCGTCTACGGGCTGACCATCGGCAAGGGCCTGATCGTCGAGGGCAGCGCGGAGTACGCCCTCGTCATCGGCGTCGAGCGGCTCTCGGACATGACCGATCTGACCGACCGTTCGACCGCGTTCCTCTTCGGCGACGGCGCAGGCGCCGTGGTGCTCGGCCCGTCCGACGTGCCCGAGATCGGCCCGACGATCTGGGGTTCCGAGGGCGACAAGGCCGATGTGATCTCTCAGACCGTGCCGTGGGACCGTTTCAAGATCGGCGACCTCGACCAGCTCCCGCTCGGCGAGGACGGGCGGCTGAAGTTCCCGGCGCTGCGCCAGGAGGGCCAGACGGTCTTCCGCTGGGCGGTCTACGAGATGGCCAAGGTGGCCCAGGAGGCTCTGGACGCCGCCGGGGTGACCGCGGACGAGCTGGACGTGTTCATCCCGCACCAGGCCAACATGCGGATCATCGACGCGATGATCAAGGCGCTCAAGCTGCCCGAGCACGTGGCCGTCGCCCGCGACATCGAGACCACCGGCAACACCTCCGCCGCCTCCATCCCGCTCGCCATGGAACGGCTGCTGGCGACGGGCCAGGCGAAGAGCGGCGACACCGCGCTCGTCATCGGCTTCGGGGCGGGTCTCGTCTTCGCAGCCGCTGTCGTTACCCTCCCCTAAGCAAGATCCCCGCGGCGGCCCGCACTCCCGCGAGCCGCACGACCACCACCGCAAAACAGCGACACAACACCGAAGGAGCGCCGCAATGGCCGCCACGCAGGAAGAGATCCTCGAAGGTCTCGCCGACATCGTCAACGAGATCGCCGGGATCCCGACCGAGGACGTGCAGCTCGACAAGTCGTTCACCGACGACCTGGACGTCGACTCGCTCTCCATGGTCGAGGTCGTCGTCGCCGCCGAGGAGCGCTTCGGCGTGAAGATCCCGGACGACGACGTCAAGAACCTCAAGACCGTCGGCGACGCCACCGACTACATCCTCAAGCACCAGGCCTGAGGACTTCAGGGTCCTCATCGGCAGTACCGGGTCGACGCGTCTGTCGCCGCCCCCTCAGGGGCGAGTGCACCCGCGCCGCCTTCACCCTCGAGACGTGGAGACAAGAATTCCTGTGAACGCGACCAATCGCACCGTGGTCGTCACCGGTATCGGCGCAACCACACCGCTGGGTGGCGACAGCGCTTCGACCTGGGAGGGCCTGGTCGCCGGACGGTCCGGCGTCCACCTCCTACAGCAGGACTGGGCCGCCGAACTGCCCGTGCGGATCGCGGCGGAGATCGCCGTCGAACCGACCGAGGTGATTCCGCGTCCGCAGGCCCGCAGGCTCGACCGTTCCGCGCAGTTCGCGCTGATCGCGGCGCGCGAGGCGTGGGCGGACGCGGGGCTCACCGGCAGGGCGGGCGAGCCGGGTGACGGCGCGGCTGTGGACCCCGACCGGCTGGGTGCCGTCGTCGCCTCCGGCATCGGCGGTGTGACGACGCTGCTCGGCCAGTACGACGTGCTCAAGGAACAGGGCGTGCGGCGGGTCTCCCCGCACACCGTGCCGATGCTGATGCCGAACAGCCCGGCCGCGAACGTGGGCATCGAGCTGAACGCGCGGGCCGGTGTGCACACCCCGGTCAGCGCCTGCGCCTCCGGCGCCGAGGCGATCGGCTACGCCATCCAGATGATCCGTACCGGGCGCGCCGACATCGTGGTGGCGGGCGGCACGGAGGCGGCGATCCATCCGCTGCCGATCGTCGCCTTCGGCAACATGATGGCGATGTCGAAGAACAACGACGACCCGCAGGGCGCTTCGCGCCCGTACGACGTCGCGCGGGACGGCTTCGTGCTCGGCGAGGGCGCGGGCATCGTCGTGCTGGAGTCCGCGGAGCACGCCGCCAGGCGCGGCGCCCGCGTGTACTGCGAGGCGGTCGGCCAGGGCGTCTCCGCCGACGCGCATCACATCGCGCAGCCGGAGCCGAACGGCCGCGGCATCTCCAGCGCGCTCACCAATCTCATGGAGGGCTCGGACCTCAAGCCGGCCGAGATCGCGCACGTCAACGCCCACGCGACCTCCACCCCGCAGGGGGATGTCGCCGAGATCAAGGCGCTGCGCGGCGTGTTCGGCGACGACGTCGACCACATGGCGGTCTCCGCCACCAAGTCGATGACCGGTCACCTGCTGGGCGGCGCCGGCGGTGTGGAGACGGTCGCGACCGTCCTCGCGCTGCACAACCGGATCGCCCCGCCGACGATCAACATCGAGAACTTCGACCCCGAGGTGGAGGCCGACGTGGTGCGCGGCGAGGCGCGCGCACTGCCGGAGGGCACGATCGCCGCGCTGAACAACTCGTTCGGCTTCGGCGGCCACAACGTCGTGCTGGCGTTCCGCAGCGTCTGACGCGCGCTGGCAGCAATCCTGTGGGGCCCCTGTCCGCCGGACAGGGGCCCCACGCGTTCGGCCTGTCCGCTGCTCGCTCTACGGCTTGTCGAAGCTGGCGAAGTAGGAGGCCGCTGCGTCCTTGTCGCCGTAACCCATGGACTCGGCGCGGGCGAGGCGTTCGGCACCGGCGGGTACGAGGTCCAGGTGGACGCCGGCCTGCTCGGCGGCCTCGGAGATCAGCCGGGCGTCCTTCAGCCCTCCGGCGACGGTGAAGTTGACGTCGTAGTTCCCGGTGAGGACGGCATCGGCCTTCATGCGCAGATACGCGGAGTCGAGGGCGGTGCCTTCCAGCGCGGTGAGGAAGTGCTGGGGATCGACGCCGAGGCCATGGGCGAGCGCCAGCGCCTCGGTGGTGCCGTTGATCACCGTGAGCACCCAGCTGTTGAAGACCAGCTTGAGCCTGCTGGCCGCGCCTGCGGCTCCGTCCTCGCCCAGCCAGACGGTGCGGCTGCCGATGGCGTCGAAGACCTGGTCCGCCACCGGGCGGGCGTCCTGCGGCCCGGCCGCGAGAATCTGCAGCTGGGCGTTTTCCGCGGGCGCCTTGGTGCCCAGGACGGGTGCGTCGATGAAGAGCAGGCCGTGCTCGGCGGCGACATCGGCGAGCCGCGGCAGCGCCTCGGGCCCGACGGTACTGGTCTGGGCCCACACCATCCCCTCGCGCAGCCCGTCGGCCGCGGCCCTGACGGCCCGCAGAACCGACTCCGCGTCGAACAGCATGGTCACGACGGCGTCGGCGCCGCGCACCGCCTCCGCCGGGTCGTCCGCGATGCGCACACCGTCGGCGGCGAGCGGTTCGGCTCGCGAACGGGTGCGGTTCCATGCACGGACATCGTGTCCGGCCCTGGCGAGGTTGCGGGCGATCGGCGCGCCCATGGTTCCGGTGCCGAGCACGGCAACTGAAATACGGTCAGCCATGAACGCCACGCTACCCGCAGCTCCGGGATCTTGCTCAGACCACCTGGTGCAACCAGCGGACGGGGGCACCCTCACCGGCGTAACGGAAGGGCTCCAGCTCGTCGTCCCACGGTTTGCCGAGCAGCTTGGCGATCTCGGCCTCCAGATCGGCCTCGCCCCGGCCCGCCCTGGCGAGCGCGGCGCGCAGCCGGTCCTCCGGGATGAGGATGTCGCCGTGCATCCCGGTGACGGCGTGGAAGATGCCGAGCTCGGGGGTGCTGCTGTAGCGCTCGCCCTCGGCGGTGGCGCACGGCTCCGCCGTCACCTCGAAACGCAACAGGTGCCAACCGCGCAGCGCGGACGCCAGCTTTGACGCCGTGCCAGGATCGCCGTGCCAGGAGAACTCGGCACGCCAAGTCCCTGGCGAGGCCGGCTGGCGGATCCAGTCAAGGCTGACGCGCACACCGAGCACACCCGCGACGGCCCATTCGACGTGCGGGCACAGCGCGCGTGGTGCGGAGTGCACGTAAAGAACTCCACGTGTCGTCACCGGGACCTCCAGTGTGGGACGAGGTTCGCCTTCCCCAGCGGCCTCGGGCCCGTTCCTCTCGTTCCGGAACGACAGCGAATATTCTGCACTATTCCATGCAAACGGGACAAGTTCCGATCAACAGGCGCCGAATTCCGTTCAACCACCCACTTCTCATCTCACGGGATGCCCCGGGGCTCCGAGTCACCAGGGCCAAAGCTACCCTGCGTTCTCCCTGCGCGAGTGACGTACCGTCGAGCGGTGCGAGGAATCACCCGGACATCCGAGGGTGACGACCCATGTGCGAGCGTCCTCGCCCCACCCGATTCACCGCTTGGGCCCCATCACGGCCCCGATTCTGGTATGGGCGCGGTCAGCGCAGCCCGGCGTGGACGCGGTTCTTGACGGCCTGTTGTGGCTGCCACGGACGGGTCGGTCCGGGCCAGTAGCCGTCGATGTCACCGAGCGCCGCCTCCGATTTCCGCCATGCGCACCGGACGCGGACACGGGTGCGGACACGGGTGCGGACACGGGTGCGGACACGGCTGAGGGCCGCGCTCGGGGCGAGCGCGGCCCTCAGATCCCAAGCGGCGGTCGGCGTCAGGCTGCGCTGACGGACACCTCGATGTTGCCGCGGGTCGCGTTGGAGTACGGGCACACCTGGTGGGCCTTCTCCACCAGCGCCTGGGCGGTCGCGGCGTCGACGTTGGGAATGGAGGCCGAGATCTCGACCTTCAGGCCGAAGCCGCCGGCCGGGTTCTTGCCGAGGCCGACCTTGGCGGTCACCGTGGAACCGGAGATGTCCGCCTTCTCCTGGCGGGCGACGACGCCGAGGGCGCCCTGGAAGCACGCGCTGTAGCCGGCCGCGAAAAGCTGCTCGGGGTTGGTGCCCGCGCCGCTGCCGCCCATCTCCTTCGGCGGGTTGACCACGACGTCGAGCTTTCCGTCGTCGGATGCGACCCGGCCGTCGCGGCCGTTCTCGGCGGTGGCGACCGCGGTGTAAAGGACGTCGATAGGCTGGATGGACATAGAAAATCCTCCTGTTATGTGCACTTTCGTGCCGCCGTCATGGCTCGCGCCCACGACCACACCGGCCGCTTGAGAGCCTAAGCCATGGCGGCGACCGGTCAGTGAGCGAGGCTGACGATCATCTTTCCGGAGTTCTGGCCGCGCAGCAGTCCGAGGAACGCGTCCAGCGCGTTCTCGATGCCCTCCACGGCAGTCTCGCGGTAGTGCAGCTTGCCCTCGCGCAGCCAGCCGCCGACCTCCGTGACGAACTGCTCCTGCAGGTCGAAGTGGTCGCGGACGAGAAGCCCTTCGAGACGCAGCCGCTTGCCGATGACCAGAGCGAGGTTGCGGGGGGCCGCGGGCGGCTCGGTGGCGTTGTACTGCGCGATCATGCCGCAGATCGCGGCGCGGCCGTGCACGTTCAGCGAGCCGATCGCGGCTTCGAGATGGTCGCCACCGACGTTGTCGAAGTAGACGTCGATGCCGTCGGGGGCCGCAGCCTTGAGCTGTTCGGCGACGGGGCCGCTCTTGTAGTTGAAGGCCGAGTCGAAGCCGTACTCCTCGACGAGCGTCTTGACCTTCTCGTCGGAACCGGCCGAGCCGATCACGCGGGAGGCGCCCTTGAGCTTGGCAATCTGCCCGACGAGGCTGCCGACCGCGCCCGCCGCACCGGAGACGAAGACGACGTCGCCCTCCTTGATCCCGGCGACCCGCAGCAGCCCCGCGTACGCGGTCAGACCGGGCATGCCGAGGACACCGAGGTAAGCAGAGAGCGGTGCCACGCCGGGGTCGACCCTGGCGGCGTGTTCGGCCTTGACGACGGCGTACTCGCGCCAGCCGAGCCCGTGCAGCACATGGTCACCGACCGCGAGCCCCTCAGCCTCGGAGGCGATGACGACGCCGACCGCCCCGCCGTCCATCGGCTGGTCGAGCTGGAACGGCGGCACGTAGGACTTCACGTCGTTCATGCGCCCGCGCATGTAGGGGTCGACGGAGAGGTGGAGGTTGCGTACGAGCACCTCGCCCGGGCCCGGGGCTGGGATCTCGGTCTCACGCAGGGCGAAGCCGTCCGGAGTCGGCCAGCCCTTGGGCCGCGCGGTCAGATGCCACTCACGGCCGGTCGTCGGCAGGGCAGACATACTTATCTCCTTCCACCACAGCTTCACCATGGCAAAGTTTCATGAACTGAATAAACCATGCCTCTGAATGTTTCATGTTGTCAAGCAAATGGGTAACCTGTCGGCATGGCTGCACGTACCGACACCGCTCATGCCACCGAGGCCGCGGACGCCGCCCTCACCCGCGAGGTGGTCGACCTCATCGCCTCCATCGTCTCCCGCTACCACGAGGAGTACGAGGCCGCCGCCGCCCAGTACGGGCTCACCGGGGCGCAGGCGCGGGTGCTGGCGCTGCTGGCGCGTGAGCCGCTGCCCATGCGCCGGATCGCCGAGCAGCTCAAGTGCGAGCCGTCGAACGTCACCGGGATCGTGGACCGTCTCGAAGCGCGCGGCCTCGTGGAGCGGCGGCCGGACCCGGCCGACCGGCGGGTCAAGGTCGCGGCCGCCACCGAGGCGGGCGCGCAGACCGCGGACCGCTTGCGCTCCGGCCTCACCTTCGCCCGCGAACCGCTCGCCGGGCTCTCGGCTCAGGAACGCCGGGCACTGCGCGACCTGCTGCGCCGGATGCTGGACATGCCGGCGGGCTGACCAGTCTGTACTGGTCAGCCCGCCTGTGACTGAAGTCGCCGCAGGTCAGCGCCGCTCGCGCGAATTGCCGAAGAGGATCCGGTAGACGATCAGGAGGACGAGGGATCCGGCGATCGCCGAAACCCAGGTGGCGGTGTCGTAGAACTGGTGCTGAACGGGCCGGTGGAGGAAGTGCGAGGACAGCCACCCGCCGACGAACGATCCGGCGATGCCGATGAGCGTGGTCCCGATGAGGCCGCCGGGGTCGCGTCCGGGCAGCAGGAACTTGGCTATGCCTCCGGCGAGCAAGCCCAGGATGATCCAGCCGATAATGCCCACAGTGCTGTCCTTTTCTGTTCGTTTCCGAGCCGCCCGCTCGCGGTGCAACCGCACCCGTACAGACGCGGCGTCAGGTGCCGGCGGTTCCCTGACCAGGGCTTGCCCGCCGCCGGGGGCGGCTATGCGGCGGAGCCGGCGGACCGCGGAACACTCGCTCGGGACCGGCGCACGGGAGGCACTCCGGATGGCTCCACAATCCCGTCCTCCGCTCGCGCAGGGCATCCGACCATTTCATGATGTGATGTCAGAAATGTGGCATAAGACGTAGCAGACGCCACCCGCTGGAGGTCACCAATGCCGCGTGCCCCACACCCCGGCTCTGCCGGTCCCGATCCGTACCCCCCCGAGCCCGCCGAAGACTCCGGGCAACCGCAGCCGGACGCACCCCGCAGGCCCTCCAAAGCGGCCGTAGTGGCGGCAACGATGGCGCTGGCGACCGGCGCCTGGCTGATGCACGACGGCAGCCGGACCAAGAACCCGCCCGCCCCCAACTCCGCCGACGCTCTCGCCTCCGCCGGTCCCAGCGCGAAGCCGTCCGACGCCCCCGCCGTCCCCCCGTTGCCGTACTCGGTCCCCGACCGGATCCACATCCCCGCCATCTACGTGAGCGCACCGCTCACCCAGCTCGGGCTCGATTCCAACGGCAATCTCCAGGTGCCTCCGGACACCGATCGCGACCTGGCCGGCTGGTACAACGGCGGTCCGGCCCCGGGCGAGGGCGGCGCGTCCGTGATCGCCGGTCACGTCGACACGATGAAGGGCCCGGCGGTCTTCTACAACCTCGGCTCCCTCCACAAGGGCAACACCATCGAGGTCCACCGCAAGGACGGCAGCACCGCCGTCTTCACCATCTACGGCATCGACGTCTACCGAAAGACCGACTTCCCGACCGACAAGGTCTACGCCGATACGCCGGGCGCCGAGCTGCGTCTGATCACCTGCGGCGGCGGGTTCACCAAGAAGACCGGCTACCTCGGCAACGTCGTCGTCTACGCACGCCTCACCGGGACCAAGCAGGGCCAGAGCCCGAGCGGGACCAAGCCGGGCCGGAAGCAATAGGACCGAACAAGCGTCACCACATTGCCCCGGCGCCCTGCTGTCGTTGACCGGACAGACCCGCTTGCCCTCCGATGGACGGGGGCCGGCCGGCGGGTGGCCGACAAGCGGCGGGAGGTGACGCGGACCGATGTGGCACTGGCTCGTGGAGACCTACCGCTCCCGGATCGCGGACTCCGGGCGCGAACCGCTGTTCCTGCTGCTCGTCGGGCTGATTCTGTCGTTCCTCTTCATCCGCTTCAGCGTGCGGATGATCCGGCGCGGGGTGCGCTGGTGGCCTGGGAACGTCTCGCCCGGCGGGCTCCACATCCACCACGTGGTCTTCGGCCAGGCGATGATGCTGATCGGCGGCATCGGCTCGTTCACGCTGCGCGGCAACGCTCCGGTGGCACGCGACGTGCTCGCCGTGATCTTCGGGATCGGATGCGGGCTCGTGCTCGACGAGTTCGCGCTCGTGCTGCATCTGGAGGACGTCTACTGGAGCGAGCAGGGCCGCAAGTCCGTGGACGCCGTGATCCTCGCGATCGCGTGGATCGCCCTGCTGCTCCTCGGCAACGCGCCGTTGGGCGGGTTCACCGGACCGCTGACGGCAGCTCAGATCGTGTACGGGGCGTTCAACGTGGGCTGCGTGGTGATCTCACTGCTCAAGGGGAAGGTGTGGACGGGACTGCTCGGGGTGATGATCCCCGTCATCGCCGTCGTCGGCGCCGTCCGCCTCGCCCGGCCCGCGAGCCCGTGGGCACGCTGGCGCTACTACTCCCGACCACGCCGGCTCGCCCGCGCCGAGCGCCGTGACCAGCGCGTCCACCGCCGGCTGATGGCGGTGCGCACCAGCGTGTACAACGCGCTCGCGGGCGCCCCCCACCTGGAGACGGTGGAGGCGGCCGCCGCACGGGCCGCCGGCCAGGTAAGAAAGCGGGGCCGGGAGCGGGCCCCGGGCCGGGCGCGGCCGCTGCCTGCGGGTCTGGTGCCGTCCCGGACCGAACTGCTGCTGCGGCCGCTCAGCGCGGCGAGCGCGGCCGCAGTCGTCTGGTACCTGCGGGCGGCGGCCACGCTGGACGTCGTCACCGGCCTGATCGCACCGTTCAGGGAGCGGGTCCATCTGGCCAACAGCGGCGACTACTTCACGCCATTCCTGGTGACGGCCGGGTTCACCGCCGCGCTGCTCGCGTTCCTGCTCGCCGTGATGCTGCGCAGGCGCAAGCTTGCGGCATGGATCATCACCACGCTGCTCGCGGGCGGGAACGCGGTGCTCTACTGGCTGGCGATGATCTTCCTGCCGGAGATGCGGATCCACCCGCTCAACTGGGCGTCCACCGGCATCACCACGGCCGTCCTCGTCGCCCTGCTGATCGCCGCGCCCGTATGCCGGGTGCGCGGTGAGCGCGGCAACATCGCGCTCGGCCTCGTCTACTTCGTCGTCGGCGGCGTGGTGGCGGCGGGACTCGGCACCGTGCTCGTCCACCAGACGGACACCACCGCGCCCGCGAGCTGGAGCACGTGCCTGCGCTATGCCGTGCTGCGGATCTTCACGCTCTCCAGCCTCCTCGGCCTGCCCGAGGTCACGGTGCCCGCCTGGACCGACTTCGTGATCAATGTGCTCAGCCTCGCACTGTTCCTGCAGGTTCTGCGTGCCTTCTTCCGCTCGCCGCGCGGCCGCGCCCGGCTGCAGCCCGGGGACGAGATGCGGCTGCGCGCCCTGCTGGAGGCATACGGGCAGACCGACTCGCTCGGGTACTTCGAGCTGCGCCGCGACAAGGCGGTGAGTTGGTCGCCGTCGCAGAACGCCGCCGTGCTCTACCGGGTGGCCAACGGTGTCGCGCTCGCCTCCGGCGACCCCGTCGGCGACCCCGAGGAACGTGCCGGGGCGATCGCGGCGTGGCTGCAGACGGCTCGCACCCACGCCTGGGTGCCCGCGGTGGTGAGCGCGAGCCAGTCCGCGGCGCAGGAGTACGGGCGCGCCGGTCTGAAGGTGCTGGCCTACGGTGACGAGGCGGTGGTCGACGTCGCCTCCTTCGGCCTCGAAGGCGAGCCGATGCGCGGACTGCTCGGGGTCCGCCGCAGGGCCCGGGCCGCCGGGTACACGGTGGTGGTGCGCCGCCACCGGGACATCCCCGAGGCCGAGATGGCCCGCCTCGCCCACCTCGCCAACGCGTGGCGCCACGGGACGGCCGATCGCGGGCTGACGATGGCGCTGGGGCGGCTGGGCGACCCGGCCGACGGGGCGTGTGTGATGGCCGAGTGCCGGGACGCGCAGGACCGTACCTGCGCGTTGATGAGCCTGGTGCCGTGGGGGCGTACCGGGCTCACCCTCGACCTCATGCGGCGCGACCGGGAATCCGCCGGCGAGCTCACCGCCTACCTCATCACCGAGGTACTGCTGCGGGCGCGGGACGACGCCGGGACCCTGGCGGGGATCGAGCGAGTCTCGCTCAACCTCGCCACATTCCGCGCGGCAGACACCGAGGGCACGGCGGGCGGCAGGCCGGGCACCGGTCCGGTGTTCCGGCTGTACCGGGGGATCCTGCGGGTGGTCTCGCGCCGTCAGCATCTGGAGGCGCTGCACCGCGCCAACGCCGCGTTCCTGCCCCGCTGGGAGCCGCGCTTCATGCTCTACGAGCGCAGGACGGAGCTCCCGCGCATCGCCATCGCCGATGCCACGGCCGAGGGTTTCGTCATGGCGCCACGGCTGCGCGGAGCGTCGCCACCGCTGCCCTCCCCGGGCCGTCAGGCCTGAGTCATGGTGTCGTCGAGTTGTTCGGCGAGCCGGAAGAGCGCCGGCAGGGCGTCGTGCACAGCCGAGCGGTCGGCCTCGTCGAGGGCGCCGAGCGCGGTGTCGAGACGGTGTTCATGGGCTCGCGCCCATGCGTCGAGCTGCGCCTGCCCCGCTTCGGTGAGGGTGACCGCGGAGGCGCGCCGGTCGGCGGGGTCGACAGCGCGCGCGACGAGCCCGCTGGTGATCATCTGTCCGATCAATCCGCTGACCGTGCTCGTGGCGAGGCGTTGCCGAGCGGCGAGGTCGCCGATGCGCGCCGGTGAGTGCTCGGCGAGCACCTGCAACAGCTCGACCTGGGCCATGGGCAGGGTCTCCCATGGGTACTCGGTACGGATCGAGGCGCGCAGGGCGCGGCGCAGGCGAGTGACAGCCTCGGTGAGCAGGCGGGCATCAGGAGCGCTGCCCGGGTACGGGGGCGCTGAAGGCTCTGGTCGGGACTGCGGCGGCATGTCACGACTGTAGAGCGTTCCGCCGGCCGCCCGGCCGGCCTGGGTGACGCTCCTGATGCCCGTGCGACACCTACGCGACGAAGCCGGATATCGCGCGGGGCGTGTACGGCGCTTCGAGCTGCTTGGTCTCCTCCTCGGTGAGGCGTATCCCCACGGCGGCGACGGCGTCGTCGAGGTGGTGCGGCTTGGTGGCTCCCACGATGGGCGCCGTGACCCCGGGCTGCTGGGCCACCCAGGCGAGGGCGACCTGGGCACGCGATATCCCCCGGGCCTCGGCGATCCGTGTCACGGCCTCGACGATCTGCCGGTCCTCCTCCTGGTAGAGCGTCTTGCCGAACTCGTCGGTCTCCACGCGCGCGGTGGTCGCGCCCCAGTCGCGGGTGAGGCGGCCGCGGGCGAGCGGGCTCCACGGGATGACGCCGATGCCCTGGTCGGCGCAGAGCGGGAGCATCTCGCGCTCCTCCTCTCGGTACAGGAGGTTGTAGTGGTTCTGCATGGTGGCGAAGCGAGTCCAGCCGTGCAGCTGCGAGGTGTAGAGCGCCTTGGAAAACTGCCAGGCGTGCATAGAACTCGCGCCTATGTAGCGGGCCTTGCCCGCCTTGACGACGTCGTGGAGCGCCTCGAGGGTCTCCTCGATCGGCGTGTCCCGGTCCCAGCGGTGGATCTGGTAGAGATCGACGTAATCGGTGCCGAGGCGACGCAGGCTGTTGTCGATCTCCGCCATGATCGCCTTGCGGGACAGCCCACTGCCGTTGGGGCCGGGGCGCATCTGGCCGCAGACCTTGGTGGCGAGCACGATCTCGTCACGGCGCGCGTAATCGGCGAGCGCGCGGCCGACGATCTCCTCGCTGGTGCCGTCCGAGTAGACGTTGGCGGTGTCGAAGAAATTGACGCCGGCTTCGACCGCCTGTCGGATGAACGGCCGGCTGTCCTCCTCGTCGAGCGTCCACGGATGGGGGCCGCGACCCGGCACGCCGTAGCTCATGCAGCCGAGGCAGATCCGCGAGACATCAAGTCCGGTAGAGCCGAGCTTCACGTACTCCATGAGAGGTCCCTTCGAGCAATCGTACGTCGCGCCTTCACCAGCCAACGTATCCGCCGCCACTGACAGTCACGACCGGCGACAGGTCTTGACGCGAGCTTTGGTCTAGTCCAACTTAGGGGGAAGCGCTCGACGTGCCGTGCCTGCTCCGCCACCGCTCTGCCGCCCCGCGCCCTGCATTTCCGACAACCCCCGCTCGCCGGACCGCATTCCGCACAGCTGCGCGCCCTGCATATGTCATGTCCTCGCCATAGCCGCGCGCACATGACGCAGCCCTTCCCCCACTCACTCCCTGGAGTGATACGCGATGCGAAGTTCCAGAGATACCCGAAGTCCCAGAACCAGCCGCAGACGCCTGAACCTCACCGCCGCCGTGTCGGCGGCCGCCGCGCTGCTCGGCCTCGCGGCGTCCATGCTCGGCGCCGCGCACGCCGCCTCCGCCGCCAACACCACCGGTGCGCCTGCCACCAGCGGCGGGATCAAGGTGGCGTACTACGACCAGTGGTCGATCTACCAGAACGCCTTCTACCTCAAGAACGTCGACACCGAAGGGATGGCGGGCAAACTCGACTACCTCATCTACGACTTCGAGAACATCGACCCGACCAACCTGACATGCTTCGAGGCCACCAAGGCCACCGACCCCGACCCCGGCGGCGAGAGCGACCCCAACGCCGGTGACGGCGCGGAGGACTCCTTCGCCGACTACCAGAAGGAGTTCACCTCCGACATCAGCGTCGACGGCACCTCCGACGTCTACAACCAGCCGATCGCAGGCAACTTCCACCAGTTGCAGGAGCTGAAGGCGAAGTACCCGCACCTGAAGGTGCTGCTGTCGATCGGCGGTTGGACGTACTCCAAGTACTTCTCCGACGTTGCCGCCACCGACGCGTCCCGCAAGAAGTTCGTCTCCTCGTGCATCGACATGTTCATCAAGGGCAATCTGCCCGTGCAGAACGGATTCGGCGGCGCCGGCACGGCGAAAGGCATCTTCGACGGCTTCGACATCGACTGGGAGTACCCGGGCGGCGGCGGCCACCTCGGCAACCACTCCAGCCCGTCGGACAAGCAGAACTACACCGCTCTCCTCGCCGAGTTCCGCTCCGAGCTGGACGCGCAGGGACAGGCCGACGGCAAGACCTACAGCCTGACCGCCGCGCTCCCGTCCGGCCAGGACAAGATCTCGAACATCGAGACCAACAACATCGGTCAGTACCTGAACTTCGGCGACGTGATGACGTACGACATGCACGGCGGCTTCGAGACCACCGGGCCGACCAACCATGCGACGCCCATCTATGACAACCCCAACGACCCGAGCCAGCCGATCGCACCCGGCAACGAGAAGTACTCGTCCGACGAGGCGATCAAGGCCTATACGGCCGGAGACTCGCAGTACGGCATACCCGGCGGCTTCCCCGCCAACAAGCTGAACATGGGCGTGCCGTTCTACTACCGGGGCTGGACGGGCGTACCGGCCGGCAACGACCACGGGCTCTTCCAGACCGCGACCGGGCCCGCTCCCGGGGCGGCCGACTCCGGCAACGTGCCCGGCATCCAGATGTACAAGGAGCTCACCGGGGTCATCGACAATCCCAACGACACCTTCTGGGATCCGGCGGCCCAGGCCGCGTACTTCTACGACGGCAACAACTTCTGGACCGGCGAGGATGCCCAGTCCATCCAGGCCAAGGCCGACTATCTGCACTGCAACGGCCTCGGCGGTACGATGATGTTCTCGCTCTACGACCTCGACCAGGCGGCGACGCTGTTCAACGACGCCGTCAACGACACCAACGGCTCGGCGTCCAGCTGCTCGGCTCCCCCGAGCCCCACGCCCACTCCGACACCGACGCCCACACCGACCCCGACGCCCACACCGACGCCCACACCCACCCCGACCGGTGGCGCAGCGGCCGTCAACGGTGACTTCGAGTCCGGCAGCCTGTCGCCGTGGAGCTGCACCAACAACTCGGGCACGGTGCAGAGCACCACGGTGCACTCCGGCTCCTACGCTCTCGAAGCCACGCCGACCAGCAGCGACGACGCACAGTGCACCGAGACCGTAACCGTCAAGCCCAGCACCAGCTACACGCTCACCGGCTGGGTGGACGGCAGCAACGCCTATATCGGTGTCAGCGGGTCGGGCGGCACCGACGGCTCGAACTGGGCCACGACCAACGGAAGCTGGCAGAAACTCGCGGCTTCCTTCACCACCGGGCCGAGCACCACCAGCGTCACCGTCTACACCCACGGCTGGTACGGCACCGGCACCTACTACGCGGACGACATCAGCATCGCCTGAGACCGTCCGCCCGAGCGCCCGGGGCCGCGCAACCGCGCGACCCCGGGCGCGTCCGCCGTCCTTCGCCATACTGCCCTGTGGAGACGCCGGGACGCGACTTCACGGCCCGCGATCCGGAGGGCAATCGTTGGGCGTTCGGCACCTATCGCGGCGAGCCGAGGAAGACCCCTGCTGCGGACAACGACTGACCATCCCCTTACGCTGTCGCGAGTGACCGCGACGACCACGACGCCTGCCGCCCTCACACTGTGCCGTCGGATCGGAACCTCCGGGTCCGTTCTGCTCGCCCTGGGTGGATGGACCGCGGGGTCGCTGCCCGCCTACGACGCCTCCGGGCTGTGGCGGGAGCGCGGAGCCGAAGCGGCGGATGTGGGGACGGTGCTCACCTACCTCGGCCTCGTGCTGCTGGTGTGCGCATGGTGGCGGCTCGGACGGATCGCCGGGTCGCTCGGCGCCGGTGAGCTGGTCCGGGTGCTGGTGTGGTGGTCGGCGCCGCTCGTCATCGGCCCGCCGCTGTTCAGCAGCGATGTGTACAGCTACGTAGCCCAGGGGTTGATGTCCGTACGGGGACTCGACGTCTACCAGCTCGGCCCGGCCGCGCTCGGCGGCCCGCTCGTCCACAGCATCCCGGCGATGTGGCAGCACACCCCCGCCCCCTACGGGCCGGCCTTCGTGGGCATGGCACAGGCGGTGGTGCGGCTCACCGGCTCGGCGGTGGTGCCCGCCGTCCTCGGCATGCGGGCGGTCTGCCTCGCCTCGCTGGCGGTGATCGTGTGGGCGGTGCGGGCTCTGGCGAGGGCGACCGGGGTGAGCGAGGGCGGGGCGTTGTGGGCGGCCGCGCTCAACCCGTTGGTGATCTGCCATCTGGTGGCCGGAGCGCACAACGACGCGCTGATGCTGGCGTTGATGATGACGGGGCTGGTGCTCGCGCGGCGCGGGCGGTTGCTGTGGGCCGTGGTCGCGGTCTCGCTGGCCACGATCGTCAAGGCACCTGCGGGGACGGCGTTGCTGTTCCTCGTTCCGCTGTCGCCTCGATGGCGGGGGCGAATATGGCCCGGCGTGTGGCGGGTGCTTGCGGGGGCGAGCGTGGCCACTGCGGTGACCGCGACGGTAAGCGTCGTGACGGGCAGAGGACTCGGCTGGATCGCCGCCCTGCGCACCCCTGTCTCCGTCGAGTCGGTGTGGTCGGCGAGTACGGATGTCGGGCGTCTGCTGGCCTGGGCCGCCTCGGTGTCGCACACCGCGGGCACCGAGAGCGCCTGGAGCAGACCCGACACGATCACGGCCGTGCGCGTCGTCTGCCTGCTGGCGGCGTTGGTCGCGATCGTCCTGTGGGCGCGGCGCGCACCCGCCGTCGGACCCGAGTACGCGCTCGGCCTGTCGCTGCTGACGCTGGTGGTGCTCTCCCCTGCCGTCCAGCCGTGGTACGCGCTGTGGGGACTGCTGCCCCTGGCCGCCACGGCGTGGCACCGGCTCTCCGGGGCGTGGCAGAAGACGCTGGTCGTCGTCCTCGTCTTCTCGGTACTCCCGGACGGCCACGGCCCGGCCCTCGACGACCTGGTCACCGCCTCCCTCGGCATCGCGCTCGCCCTCGCCGCCCTGTACGGATCCACCGCGCTGCGTTGGCTGAGCGGCGGAGGCGCAGGAGGCGCATTTGCGGAGCAAAAGGGCCTTCCCTAGCGCTTCGCCTGGGGGAATGATCGAGGAAGGGAGGCGGTTCGCATCCCGCCTGTCGGCAGGGGGAAGTCAGGAGGACGGAGCGATGACGCACACCACGGAGTGGAGGACGCGGGTCGTGGTCTCCGAGGAAGGCGACCTCACCAAGGCGGAGGCCAGCGTGGACACCACGACGGCGACGTTCACCGGGTACGGAACGGCCCGCAGAAATCCGCGGGATCCGCAGGTGCACGAGATCGGTGACGAGCTGGCCGCGGGGCGTGCGCTCGCGGACCTGTCGCGGAAGCTCATCAGCGAGGCATCCCAGGAAGTCGAGGAGAACGAGGAGCTGGAACCCCGGGACAGCGAGCCGTCCCGGCTCTGGCTGTGAGCCGCGCCCTGTTTGCCGCGCCCTTCGATCGCCGGCGGGGCGATCGCCAGGGGGGTGGTGCGCGTCCAGTGGGAGCGGCGGCGTCGAGCGCGCTCGTCTGCGACCTGTACGAGGTCACCATGGCCTGCTCGTACCTGCGCGAAGGGATGACGGGCTCCGCCACCTTCAGCCTCTTCGCACGGGCGATGCCGCCGCAGCGCGGGTTTCTCGTCGCAGCGGGGATCGAACCCGCGCTGGGCCTCCTCGGCGACTACCGGATCGGGCCCGAGGAGCTGACGGTGATCGCCGGGCTGCTGCACCGGCCGGAGTCCGACCTGCGCGCGCTGCTCGGGATGCGGTTCGAGGGCGACGTGTGGGCCGTCCCCGAGGGGAGCGTGGTGCTCGCCGGCGAGCCGCTCGTCGAGGTGACCGCGCCGCTGCCGCAGGCGCAGCTGGTCGAGACGCTGCTGCTCAACCAGGTGAGCCATCAGACGGCGGTGGCGTCGAAGGCGGCGCGCTGTGTGCTGGCGGCGCGGGGGCGGCCGGTGGTGGACTTCTCGCTCCGCCGCACGCACGGTTTGTCCGCGGGGGAACAGGCGGCCCGGCTCGGCGCGATGACGGGGTTCGCGGCGACGAGCCACATGGGCGCGGCGGCCGCGTACGGCGTGCCCGCCACCGGCACGATGGCCCACTCCTACGTGGAGGCCTTCCGCAGCGAGGAGGAGGCGTTCCGCGCCTTCGCGCGGGCCTGGCCCGGCGCGGTCACGTTCCTCGTCGACACCTACGACACGGAGGCGGGGGTCGCGGCGGCCGCCCGCGTCCTGCTCGAGCTGCGGGAGGCCGAGGGGCAGCAGGCACGGCAGCAGTGCGCGGTGCGCCTCGACAGCGGCGATCTCGCCGATCTGTCGGTGCGGGCCCGGCGGATCCTGGACGCGGCGGGACTTCCCGATGTGCGGATCGTGGCGAGCGGCGGGCTCGACGAGTACGCGATCGACGCATTGCTCGGCGCCGGGGCGCCCATCGACGTCTTCGCCGTGGGGACGAAGGTCGGGGTCTGCGCCGACGCCCCGTCGCTGGACACCGCCTACAAGCTGGTGGCGTACGAGGGGCGTCCGGTGATGAAGCTGTCGTCGGCGAAGATGACGGCGCCGGGTGCCAAGCAGGTGTACCGGCGGCCGGGGTACGCCGATGTCATCGCGCTGCGCGATGAACCGTGCCCCGCCGACGGCGGCGTTCCGCTGCTGCGGCCGATGATGCTCGGCGGCCGCAGGACCGGGCCGGATTCGGTCCAGGAGGCGCTGTCCGCCGCCCATATGCGCTTCACCGCCGACCTTGTGGCGCTCCCCGAGGAGGCGAAGCGGATCCACGATCCCGTGGCACCCGTCGCGACCGACTCCGCGGCATTGACGAAGCTGACCCACGACGTGGAGCAGCACATCCGCGAGGAGCGGGCGGCCGCGCCGCACGCGTGAGGACGACAGCGTCCGTGTTCTGCCTTGAGCCGGTTGCGGCCGCCTGTGGTGGGAAGGCGAAGAAAAACGGAAAGCGGAAGGCGACGGAAGGAGGAGGCATGAGTGTCGTCAAGAGCGCGCTGCCCGAGGAGACGCGGCGGATCACCGGGGACACCCTGCAGGGTGCTCTGGTAGACCTGCTCGATCTGTCACTGGTCGCCAAGCAGGCCCACTGGAACATCATGGGACCCAGGTTCCGCAGTATCCATCTCCAGCTCGACGAGGTCGTGGCAACGGCACGCTCGTACGCGGACATCGTCGCCGAGCGCGCAGCAGCGATCGGCGTCACCCCGGACGGCCGGGCCGAGGTGATCGCGAAGACCAGCGGCCTGCCGCACGCGCCGGACGGCTGGATGCGGGACACGGACGTCGTCAAGCTCATCGTCGAGTCGCTCGACAAGGTGATCCGGCGGATGCGTGAGCGCATCGACGCCACCGAGAAGACCGACCTCGTGACCCAGGACATCTTCCTCGGGCTCACCCGCGAGCTGGAGAAGCACAGCTGGATGTTCCAGGCGGAGAATCACGCCTGACCGGACAGGCGCTCCAGCAGCGCAGGGAGGTCGGCGAAGGAGTCGAGGACGTGGTCGGGCGTGCCGTCGGCGTTCTCGACCGCCTCCGGCCGGTACTTGCCCGTCCGCACGAGCACCCCGGTCATTCCCGAGCGCTGGGCGGCCAGGACGTCGGTCTCGATGTCGTCGCCGATCATCAGCGCCTGGGACGCCGTGACGCCGAGGTGGTCGAGCGCGGTGGCGAAGAATGCCTCCGCGGGCTTGCCCACCACCTCGGCCTCGACGCCCGAGGCCCGTTCGAGACCGAGCAGGAAGGCTCCGGTGTCCAGCTGGAGCCCCTGGTCCGTCCGCCAGTACAGGCTGCGGAGCATGGCGACGAGCCGCGCGCCGCGCTGAACGTGCGCGAAGGCGCGGTTGAGCGCCGCATAGTCGAACTCCGGCCCGGCGCCGCCGATCACCACGACATCGGCGTCGTCATTCGCATCACTGCCCTGCCCCGCACCGATCAGCGTCACCCCTGGCAGGTCCTCCCCGATCTCACCGCTGTTGACCAGCAGGCACCGCGCGCCCGGGTAGTGCTCGGCGAGATACGCGGCGGTGACGGCGGGTGCGGTGAGGACGTCGTCGAGACGGACCGGCAATCCCGCCTCCGACAAGGTGCGGGCGATGGAGGCGCGCGTGCGCGAGGTCGTGTTGGTCACGAGCGCCACCGGAAGACCACGCTCGCGCAGCTGGGCCATGGCCTCGACCGCGCCCGGCAACGGCTTCCAGGAGACGGTGAGCACGCCGTCGATGTCCACAAGTGCCGCAGCGACGCGTCCCATGGCACGACGATACGTCCGCGGGCGAGCCGGAGGGCCCGGGCAGCCGGCCCGGGCGCTCCTATGGCGTACGACGCGTGCGGCAGTCCGTGCCGGTCAGTCCGCCTTGTGCTTGATGGTGATCGTCTTGGCGCCCTTTTCCGCCTCGGCGCAAGGGACGGTGACCGTCAGGATGCCGTCCTTGTAGTCGGCGGTCGCGTCCTCCGCGCGTGCCCCCTCGGGCAGGCGCAGCGCCCGCGCGAACGAGCCGTAGCGGAACTCGGAGTGCTTGGCGCCCTCTTCGCGTTCCGAACGCTCGGCCCGCAGGGTGAGGACACCGCCGTGCACCGTGAGCTCCACGTCCTTGTCCGGGTCGATGCCCGGAAGTTCGGCCCGCAGGACGTATGCGCCGTCGGTCATGTCCTCCTCGATGCGGATGCCGTGCAGGCCCGGTGTCCCCAGCAGTCCGGGCACACCGGACTCGAACCAGTCGAAGACGTCCGGAATCGCGAACGGCCATCCGTGACGCCGCTCCATGAGGGCACCCTTCGGGTTCCTCTTCTCAGCCATCGCGGTACTCCCTTCTTGTCTCCTTCGTCCCCATTCCCTCACCTCAAGAGTGCCGCGCGACGAGGGGTGCCGGGCATGGGCCGGACGGCCTGGCGCCCGGCACCCGTCGGCCCTGGCCGCATGCCCGCGGGTGGCGGAGGCTGGAAGGGCGGAGGGACCTCACGAAGGGCCACCTCACGAAGGGCCACCTCACGAAAAGCCACCTCACGAAAAGCCACCTCAGGAAGGGCCTCAGTCTCTGGCCACCAGGAGGGCCACCAGGAGGGCCACCAGGAGTTGAGGACGATGGAGCGCCGCACGGTCGCCGAGGTCATGACATCCGAGGTGGTGCGCGTGGGCTTCGCGACCCCGTTCAAGGACATCGCCTCCCTGCTCGCCGAGTACCGGATCAGCGGGGTCCCGGTCGTCGGCCCCGACGACCGAGTGGCCGGTGTGATCTCCGAGACCGACCTGATGACGTACCAGGCACGGCTCTCCGAGGCGGACGAGGCCGGGCACGGCCCTGCCCTGCGCCGCGCCCGCAGGGCGCTGCGCAGCCTGGTACGGGGCCGCGCCGGAGCGGTCCGCGCAGCCAAGCAACGCGCCCGTACGGCGGAGAGGCTGATGTCCGCGCCGGCGATCACCGTGCACCCGCAGGCCGGCCTGGCGGAGGCGGCCCGCACCATGGTGCGCCACGGCATCGAACGGCTGCCGGTGGTGGACGACGACAACCGTCTCGTCGGCATCGTCACCCGCCGCGACCTGCTGCAGATCTTCCTCCGCACCGACCACGAGATCCGCACCGAGGTGATCCGAGGGGTGCTGGAACGGACGCTGGGGCTCACGCCGGCCGCCGTCCATGTCACCGTCCACGACGGCGCGGTGACGCTGGAGGGTCGTGTCGAACGCGCCAGCGAGGCCGCCATCGCGCTGCGCCTTTCGGCTCGGGTGGATGGGGTCATCGCGGTCGTCGACCGGCTCACCTTCCGGTTCGACGACTCCAGGGAGCGTCCGGAACCCGCTCCGGCGCCCAACTCACCCCATGATCTCGCATGATCTCGCGGGACAGCGCCCATGAGATGAGGCACATGATCCCGCACAGCCCGCACATCGTCTCCGACGTCATGACGCACACCGTCGTCGCCGTGGGCCGCAGCGCCTCGTTCAAGGAGATCGTCCGGACGATGGAGCAGTGGAAGGTCAGCGCCCTGCCCGTGCTCGCAGGCGAGGGCCGTGTCATCGGCGTCGTCTCCGGGGCCGACCTGCTGCCGAAGGAGGAGTTCCGCGACAGCGACCCCTCTCGCATCGAACAGCTGAGCCGCCTCGCCGACCTCGCCAAGGCCGGGGCGACCACCGCCGAGGAGCTGATGTCCACCCCTGCGCTCACCGTGCACGCGGACGCCACCCTCGCCCAGGCCGCGCGCATCATGGCCCACGGCCGCGTCAAGCGGCTGCCGGTGATCGACGCCGAGGGGCACCTGGCGGGCGTCGTCAGCCGCAGCGACCTGCTGAAGGTCTTCCTCCGCACCGACCAGGACATCGGGGACGAGGTGCGCCGCGACGTGATCGGGCTGCTCTTCCCGAACGCCTCGCCACCCGTGGAGGTGACGGTGGACGAGGGTGCGGTCACCCTGCGCGGCCTTATCCCGGACGCCTCGCTCATCCCCATCGCCGCCCGGCTCACCCGCGCCGTGGAAGGCGTCGTCGACGTCGAATGCCGGCTCACCGCCACACGGCGACAACCGTCGCTGTGACCCTTACGACTGGCTGTAACGACCGGCTACCTGCGCAGGGGCCTGGCGGCGGCGATGGTGATGCCGACCTGAGGCGGGTGCCGCAGCGTGTTGTGGACCGTGCAATGGTCGACGACCGCTGCCAGGGCGCGCTGCTGCATGGGGTTCAGTTCTCGCGGGACGGTGACGCGCAGCATCACGCCCCGGACACGCGCCGGGCGGTCGCCGGCCATCGTGAACTCGGCGTCGACGCGCAGCCCGGCGCGGTCCAGGCCGTGCCGCGTGAGGTAGCGGCCCGCGTAGAAGGCCGTGCATGAGGCGAGCGAAGCGACGAACAGCTCGGTCGGCGTCGGGGCGAGATCGCCATCGCCGCCGGAGACCCCCGGGTGGTCGGCCCACAGCTCGTGGCCCCGGACAGCGATCCGGTACAGATCGCCGGCGGCGTGCTCGACCGTGACGTGGCGGTTGTCCGCAGGCTCCCGCTGATCCGCTTGCAGTGCCCGGCCGGATGATGTCCGCGGCATGCGCACCGCCTCCCGGTTCCGTCGTTTCCGTTCCGTCGTGTTCCGTCGTCGTGCTTCAGTCGTGCGGGACGATGACGACGGGGCACGGCGCATGGTGCAGCACCGAGTGCGCCGCCGCGCCCAGCCGTGTGCCCATCGGCGGCCGCGCCGCACGGCGTCCCACGACCAGCAGCACGGCGCCGGAGGCCGCCTCGACGAGGTGCTGTGCGGGCCGGTCGGCGACCAGCTGCTCGTGCACCGCGAGAGAGGGGTGCTTCTCACGCCAGGGCTTGAGCGCCGCCGCGAGCGAGTTGCGTTCGTCGTTCTCGATCAGGGTGTACGCGTCCACGTCCACACCGCCGGCGACGTAGCCGTAGCTGGGCGGGGAGTGCCAGGCGTGCACGGCGCGCACCGTCGCCTTGTGGACGGTGGCGATGTCGAAGGCGAATTCGAGCACCGGTTCGCACGGGTGGCCCAGGTCGACCCCGACGACGATCTCACGCACCGCCTGCGACGCCTCACGGTCGCCGTCGGCACGCACCAGGACGACGGGACGCTCGGCCCGCGCCACGACGGCCAGCGAAACCGAGCCAGCGAGGAACCCGGCGATGGTGCCGAGACCGCGCGATCCCAGCGCGAGCAGCTCGGACTCCTGGGCGGCGTCGAGCAGCGCCGGGGCCGGCAGGTTCTCGATCTGCTCGACCATGACCTTCAGCTGCGGATGGTGCGATCCGATGTCCTTGACGACCTCGCCCATCATGCGGTCGGGCCAGGGCCGCTCGAAGACGGGCTCGGATGGTGTCGGCGGCAGGCGCTTGGGCAGCCACTCCCAGGCGTAGACCAGGCGCAACGGCAGGCCGCGCAGCTCGGCTTCACGGGCCGCCCAGTGGGCGGCGGCGACGCTCTCGGGTGAACCGTTCAGGCCGGCGGTGACAGGACGGTCCATCGGTACGCACCTCCAGGTCGCACAGCTCGCGCAGGTCGTACAGCTGGCATCAGCTCGTACGCGGCAATCGCTCCACGCGGGGTGTTCCGCTGGATTCCAGCCTGGCGCTCCACCAGGAACGGCGCGCGGGCCACAGGTCCCGCCGCGGGACCGACAGGCCAGGGCGGATAGGGCCGGATGGCCCCGAGCCTGCCCCTTGAGCCCATTCGTCCCGCTTCGCGGCGGAGCAACGGTGATGGGAGTGCCACGGACCGACACAGGAGGCATCTGCCATGGCCACGACCGCGAACCCCCGCCGTGTGCGGGTTCCCTACGCCCATCGGCCCGAGGCGCTCGCCGGGCTGACCGCGAAGGACCTGATCGGCACGGTGAACCCGTTCGGCCCGGCCGGAGCGAACATCACGCAGGAAGCGACACTGTGGGAGGCGGTGATACGGCTGCTGACGCATCACACCCGCCATCTCGTCGTCGTCGACGATCAGCGCCACTACCGCGGGCTGCTGTCGGACCGTCATCTGGTCGCCACCTCCCCGGTCGACGAGAAGGCCCTCCAGCGGCGCTACGTCAAGGAAGTCACCGGTCTGGACCGTCCCATGCTGATGCCGGGCACCCGGATCACCACCATCGCACAGCTGCTGACCACGCACGACGTGGACGCGCTCCCCGTCATCGGAGAGCACGGCACGGTGGTGGGCGTCGTCACGCGGGCCGCCCTCGTCCAGGCGCTGGCGGATCACGGTCCCGTGGGCCCGTCCACGAACGGATTCCCCGTGGCGCGCTGACCGGCGGTCGCGCCCGCGGCGCAATGGCCCGTTCGGCCCATGTACCGGGCAACGGCAAGGGGGAGGCTTCGAGTAGAGGACCCTTGTGGAGGGACCGAGGATCTAGGGGCCGTCATGGCGGAAGCGCACGGTTTCTCATCGGGGACGCCGATCCGGGTCTTCCTGGTCGACGATCACGAGGTCGTACGGCGAGGTGTGCACGATCTGTTGGACGCCGAGCCCGACATCGAGGTCGTCGGTGAGGCCGGGACGATGGATCACGCCCTGGCACGCGGCCCCGCGCTGCGGCCCGATGTGGCCGTCCTCGACGTGCGGCTGCCGGACGGGGACGGCATCACCGTCTGCCGTGAGCTGCGCTCCCGCATGCCGGAACTCGCGTGCCTGATGCTCACTTCGTTCGACGACGACGACGCCCTGCTCGACGCGATCATGGCCGGTGCCGCCGGCTATGTGCTCAAGCAGATCAAGGGCTCCGACCTGGTCTCCGCGGTACGCACGGTCGCCTCGGGGCAGTCGATGCTCGACCCGGCGACGACGGCCAGGCTGATGAACAGCCTGCGCGAGGACGGCCACGAGGAGCAGGAGGACACGATGCTTGCCGGGCTGACCGCGCGCGAGCGGGAGATCCTCGTCCTGATCGGCGAGGGGCTGACCAATCGGCAGATCGGCAAGCGGCTGTATCTCTCCGAGAAGACGATCAAGAACCACATCTCCCGGCTGTTGTCCAAACTCGGCGTCGAACGCCGCATCCAGGCCGCCGTCATCGCCACCGAAGCGGTGCGGGCGGGCGGCGACCACGACGCGGAGCACCACCACCACGACCCGCACACGGCGCACTGATGCACCAGGCCTTTGGGGGCCGTCCGGACACCGCGGGGGACGTTCGGCCCACGGCGCCCGCCGCTGCACCTGCGGCACAGTGAGTGGTGAGAAGCGATGTACGGGGGTGACACAGGAGGTGGCAGCGATGACACACGTCGCCGAGTGGAAGGCGAACGTGTTTCTCTTCGAGGAGGATGACGTCACCAAGGCCAGGGTGACCCTGGACACCAATACCTCTCATCTCGCCGGTCACGGCACCGCCCGGATCAGCCCGCACGACCTGCAGGTTCCCGAGATCGGTGACGAACTGGCCGCCGGCCGCGCCCTCGCGGACCTCGGCCGCCAGCTCATCCGCACGGCCGCGGAGGACGTCGAGGGACTCGACCCATGACAAGCCCGCAGGCCCCGCAGGTCCCTGAGACCGCACCGCGGACCACCGCCTGGATCCCCCGTCCCGGCCGCGCCCGCGAAGGCCCGCGCCCGGTCGTGGTCGGGCTCGACCCGAACCCCTCCCACCGGTGGGCGCTGGACTGGGCGGCCGACGAGGCCGACCGGCGCGGCCTGCCGCTGCGCATCGTCTACGCGCAGGGCCTGCCGACCGTCCGGGTCACCCAGGCCGATCTGCTCCCCTCCTGGGAGCAGTGGAACCGCTCGCTGCACGAGGCCGGCGAGCTGGCGCTGGGCGACGCGGTCGCCTACGTCGAGGACCGCCATCCGCAGCTGATGGTGACGGTGGAGCTCGCGGAGGGCGAGCCGAGCTGGGTACTGCGCGAACAGGCGCCCGAGGCGTCGCTGATCGTCCTCGGCTCGCGCCGCCTGTCCACCGGGCGCGAGCTGTTCACCTCCGCGTCGGTCGCCCTGCCGGTGATCGCCCACGCGCCCTGCCCCGTGGTGGTGGTCCGCGAGCCCGAGCACACGGCGGGAGAGCCACCGCACTTCGTGGTGGGCGTCGACGGCAGCGCCGAAGCGGCGGGTGCGCTCGACTTCGCCTTCGCGGAGGCGGCGCTGCGCGGCGCCTCGCTGCGGGCGGTCTCCGTCTGGCATCCGGCGTTCCTGCGCAACCGCGACGAGCGGGCGGGGCACGAGGCGATGCTCGAAGCGGAGCTGACGCAGTTGGTGTCGGAGCGCGAGGCCGCCTACCCGGCTGTGAAGGCGGGCCACGAGGTCGTGCTCGGCCACCCCGTGCACGTGCTGGGCGAGGAGTCGGCGCGCGCACTCGGCATCGTCGTCGGCACCCGGGGGCTCGGCGGTTTCACGGGGATGCTGCTCGGCTCCGTCAGCCAGGGCGTACTGCACCACGCGCGGTGCCCGGTCATCACCGTTCCGCTCGCCGGGAAACGGAGGGCGGAGGCGTGAAGATCTCCGAGCTGATGAACTCACCGCCGGTCGTGGTCGCTTCGGGGACGTCGGCGCGGGAGGCCGCGGTCCGGATGGACGTGAACGGCGTCGGCGCGGTCCTCGTCGCCGATGACGGCGCACTGCGGGGAATCGTCACCGACCGCGACCTGGCGGTCCGCGTGATCGCTCACGGCCGTGATCCGGAGAGGACGGCGGTGCGCGAGGTGATGTCGGCGCCCGTGACCACGCTCGACGTGAACGAGGGCATCGACGCCGCCTACCGCCGCTTCCGCAGGGCCGCGATCCGCCGGCTGCCGGTGCTCGACGGCAGCCGGCTCGTCGGCGTGCTCTCCCTCGACGACGTGCTGATGGACCTCTTCCAGCGAATGGCCGATCTGCTCGGGCCGGTCGCGTGGAGTGTGCTGCGGGAGCCTCCCGCGGGCGTCGGCTGCGGGTACGACTGACGGTGCGGATGCAGGTGGCAAAACCAACGCACGTCACGCGCGGGTGCCGTCGACGGGTCCCGCCGGCTCCCGCAACGCGGTGTCGTCCTGCACCCATGCCAGCCGCTCATGGACGGCGACCACACCGTCGACCGCCTCGCACAGCTGCACGGCGACCGGGATGGTGCTGCGCCGTTGCAGAGTGCCGGTGAGGGTGACCACGCCGTCGTCCACATCCACATGCAGGGCCGTGGAGTCGGCCCACAGGATGCCGAAGAAGACGTCGTCATGCAGGATCTCGGCCCCGATGGCCTCGTCGTCCCGCAGGAAGACGCTCAGCAGATCGGTACGGCTGACGATGCCCACCAGGCGGCCCTCCTCGTCCACCACGGGCAGCCGCTTGACGTGATGGCGCTCCATCACCCGGGCCGCCTCCGGCACCGCCATCTCGGGCCTGGCCGTGAACACCGGGGTCGACATGACCTGCGCGGCGGTCTCCCCTCCGGGGCCGGACCGCAGCGACTCCTTGACCATCAGGTCGGCCTCGGAGACGATCCCCAGCGGCCGTCCGTCCGCGCCGACTACGGGTACCGCAGTGACACCGTGCTTGGTGAGCGCGGCGACGACGGACTTGACCGGCGCATCGGGAGTGACGGTCACCGGCGAACGCGTCATCACCTCGTCGACCGTGCAGTGTGCCATGGCCACCAGCCCTCCTTCCAGCGGCGCCCCGACGAGGAGTTCGCAGACAGTGGTCTCCAACGCCCGGCCAAGCCGCAGGAGTCCGCCCGTCCCCGCTGTCACCCCGGGTGGTGTGCATCGCCCGTCACGTCCTCGGTCTCGCCGAGGTCGTCGCGCTCGTACCCCAGGTGCTCCTCGACGCGTACGACGCCGTCCACGCTCTGGCACAGCCGCACCAGGACCGGGACCAGGCTGCGGCGCGCCACGCTGCCGCCGAGCGTGACCTGGCCGTTCTTCACCTCGACATGGACCGCCGAGGGCGATTCGCGCAGCGTGCGCACCACGACGTCCTCGGTGATCTCGTCGCGGATCGCGCTGTCCCGGCGCAGGAAGACCCGCATCAGGTCACTGCGGCTGACGATGCCCACCAGACGTCCCATCTCGTCCACCACGGGAAGCCGTTTGACACCGCGGTCCTGCATCACGCGGGCGGCCTCGACCACGTTCCACTCGGGGCGCGCGCACACCACCGGGCTCGACATCAGGCCCTCGGCCGTCGTCGCCTCGAACGTGGCGCGCTCATGCGGCTGTTGGGGCGTCGGACTGATGCGACCGGAGGGGTCGGGCCTGCCGGTTTCCTTTCGCAGCAGATCGGCCTCGGAGACGATGCCCACCGGCTGGTCGCCGGCGTCCACGACGGGGACGGCCGTGATGTCGTGCTCGTCGAGCAACTCGGCGATCTCCTTGAACGGGGTCGTGCGGTGCACGCGCACCACCATGTGCGTCATGAGGTCTGCGACTGTCCGGTGATGCATGATCCAGTCCCTTCACGACTGCGGGACGCTCACGAGCGCTCGGCTCCCACGGTGCCCCGACCGGGACGGCCGGCATAGGGACGGCCGGGCCCGTGCCGGGACCATTGGTCCCTCTCACATCGTCGTCCCGCCCCTGGCCCGCCCGCATCCCGGACAGGCCGCTGACGCCCGTTCAGCGGGCGCAGTGGCGGGGCAGGCTCTCCAACGTCGCCTCCGTCTCCGAGGGCGCGCTGCCGTTCCGCGACAACGTCGACCACGGCCGCCGCCACGGCGTCGAGCGGATCGCCGAGCCGGGCGGGTCGATCAGGTCCGGCGAAGTCGAGCAGACCTGCCGCGAACACGGCATCACTCTGGTACGCACCGGCCTCAGGCTCTTCCAGCACTGAGCGGCCGAAGGCCGAGCCGTTCACGGACTGAGCCGTTCGCGCAGTGTTACCGGATTCGTAGGGCACAGGACACCGGCCGGGGCCCCTCGGCGGACAAGGTCTTCGTGCCCGTGTCGGTGGCCGGCCGGCCCCCGAGTCCCATCACGCACTGGAGGATCCGTCTCGATGCGCCTGCGCACTGTTGCCCTGAGCCGGAGGTCGGCGTCGGAGGGGCGGGGAGCGGCCCCTGGGTGTGGGCATACCGGCCGGGACGAGGGGCCGCTGCGCGCTCTGGTGATCTCCGGCAGCGTGGGGGCGGGCCACGACGGTGCGGCCGCCGAGCTGGCGCGCAGGCTGCGGGCGCGGGGCATGGAGGCCACCTGCCGCGACTTCCTCGATGCGCTGCCGCGCCCGTACCAGCGGGTGCTGCGGGACGGGTACGCGTTCAGCGCCAGCCACGCCCCCGCGGTGTTCGACTGGCTGTTCCGCTGCGGGGAACGGGACTCCGGGGTGCGCCGGCTGACCATGCACGTGTGCCGGTCGGCGCGCCGGGACGTGGCCGACTGGGCGCACCGGGCGGCCCCGGAGGCGGGTCCTGGGGGCCGAGGGTACGACGTGGTGGTCACCACCTTCCCGTTCGCGGCCCAGACCCTCGGGATGCTCAAGCGGGATGGCGCTCTCATCGCGCCGACGGTCTGCTATCTCACCGACCCGGCACCGCACCGCCTGTGGGTGCATCCGCACAACGACGCCCACCTCACGTGCACGGAGGCGACGGCTGTCGAGGGGATGGAGCGGTACGGGGTGCCCATGGCGCCCGCGGGGCCGCTGGCGCACGACGCCTTCCGGCAGGCGGCCGACGAGTCCGCGCGGGAGGGGGTGCGGCAGGCGGTGCGTGCGGAGCTGGGAGTCGCGGCGGACCAGCGGATCGCGTTGATGATGACCGGTTCCCTGGGCCTCGGCGACGTCATGGGCAGCGTCCGTGCGATGCGGGCGGCACGACGCACCGTGCCCGTCGTGCTGTGCGGCAGGAACGACCGGCTGCGGCGCCGGATCGAGGCGCTGCCCGGTGTGGTGGCGCTCGGCTGGCGCGACGACGTGCCGAGGCTGATGGCCGCCGCCGATGTGCTGGTCCACAACGCGGGCGGCCTTTCGCTCACCGAGGCGCTCGTCGCGGGGCTGCCGGCGGTCAGCTACGAGGTGCTCTCCGGGCACGGCCGGGCGAACGCGGCGACGCTGGCGGCCGCCGGCATCGCACCGTGGCCGCAAACTCCCGCGGGCCTTGCCGACGCGCTGGAGGCGCAGGCCGGCCGCGGGCGCGTGTACCTGCCGCTGCTGCCGCCGGAGCGGGAGGCGGCACATGTCGTCGAGGCGCTCGCTCGCCGGGGGCGCGATGACGGCTTCGGCGCCCGGCCGCTCGCCCGTACGGCGTGAGCCGTATGGCGTCGCGTCGCTGTCGTGTTGCGCGCCTCCGTGAAACCTCCCTTGCCGTAACGGCCCCCGAACGACGCAACGCGGCCACCCGTCTGGGCGATCAGCGGTGGGCCTGGACGTGCGATCTCCCCTTGGCTGAGGTCGGACGCCGCGGTACGACTCAGCCGTCCGGTCACCATCCGAAAGTGTGACAGGACGGCTGCGGCGCATACGATTCGGAAAGGCAAGGGATCCACATGCGTACAGCAGGCATAGCCCGCGTCGGCGCGATGGCCGCCGTCACCGGGGCGGCCCTGGTGATCACGACCCCGCCGGCATCGGCTGTCGAGGGCGGGCAGGTCATCGTCTCCCCGAGCAACGCGCGTCCCGGTCAGGCGGTGCGGATCACCGCGACCGGTTGCATCACCACCAGCAGCACCACCAGCAGCACCGCCGTTTCCCGGGCGTACTCCAACGCCTTCCCCACCATCAGCCTCCAGGCGTACAAGGGCGGGACACCCGGCGCCGTCACCGGCACCGGCACCGTCTTCTCCAGCGTCAAGCCGGGCACGTACAAGGTCAATGTGGCGTGCGACGTCAATTCGGGCGTGAGCGCGACGGCCACCCTGACCGTCATGCGCAGCGGCAGCAGCCCCGGCCCGAGCGCGAGCGCGTCGGCCATGCCCATGCCGACGACCAAGCCCGCCGCGCCGCGCGGCAGTGCCCGCACGGGCCTCGGCGGCGGCATCACCCACCCCGACGGCGGTGAAGTCGCCTTCGGTACCGCGCTGATGGCCGGTGCACTGGCCACCGGCTTCGTCATCAGGCGCCGGGCCGGCCGCAAGGGCTGAGCCGGTCCGAGGTCGGCGCACGGTCCCGTGGGCCGTGAGCCGACCGGGCCGTGTCCCCCGCACCTCGGCAGGGACCGCTCAGGACTCGATGATGGTGATGACCGAGTTGGGACACAGGGCCGCGGCGAGGCGCGCGGAGTCCTCGAGCTCGGGCGGGGGCTCCGCGTCGAGCAGGACGACGGTGCCGTCGTCGTCGGACTGGTCGAACAGCTCGGGAGCGTGGAGGGCGCACTGCCCGGCGCCGCGGCACCGCTCGTGATCGATCCGGATCTTCATGGCGGGATCACCCGTCCCAGGTGAGCGGAAGTGCGTGCACTCCGTAGATGAGCATGTCATCGCGCATCGGGACCTGCTCCGGCGTTACAGCGAGGCGGAGGCCCGGGAAGCGGCGGAAGAGAGCCGGGAACGCCACCTCCATCTCCACGCGGGCCAGTTGCTGGCCGAGGCACTGGTGGATGCCGTGCCCGAAGGCGACGTGCTGGGAGGGCTCGCGCCCCAGGTCGAGCTCCTCGGGGTGCCGAAAGTGCTCCGGGTCCCGGTTGGCGGCGGCGAGCGAGGCGACCACCGTTTCACCGGCGCGGATGTGACGGCCGTCGATCTCGACGTCCTCGCGGGCGACGCGGATCGTGCCGAACTGCACGATGGTCAGGTAGCGCAGGAGCTCCTCGACGGCGCGCTCCACGGATTCGGGCTGGTCGAGCATGGCGCGGAGCTGGCCGGGGTTCGACAGCAGGGTGTAGGTGCCGAGCGCCAGCATGTTCGCCGTGGTCTCATGGCCCGCGACGAGCAGGAGGCGTCCGACGCCGGCCAGTTCCTCGTCGGTGAGCTCGGCGTCCTGGGGCGTCTCCTGCATGTCCTGCGTGGCGATCAGGTGGGAGAGCAGGGCGTCGTCGGGGTGGAAGCGCTTGACGGCCACCAGGCCGAGCATGTAGTCGCGTAGCGCGTCGCGCGCCGCCAGCGCGGTCTCTTCGTCGGTGTCGAGCCTGAGCAGGGTCGACGTCCACTGCTGGAACTTCGCACGGTCGTCGTACGGCACGCCGAGCAGCTCGCATATGACGAGCGAGGGGATCGGCAGGGCGAAGGCGCGGACGAGGTCCACGGGCGGCCCGCTGCGTTCCATCGCGTCGAGATGCTCGGCGACGATCTGCTCGACCCGCGGCGCCAGGGCACGCATCCGCCGCACCGTGAAATAGCGGGTGAGCATCCGCCGGTACCGCGTGTGCTCGGGCGGGTCCATGGTGATGAGCATGCCGGCGCGCGACTGAAGATCATCGGGGCGCAGGGGGAAGGTACGCAGCGGCGAGGAGGCGCGCCTGCGGTCGGAGCTGAAGCGGTCGTCCGCCAGGAGCGCGCGTACGTCCTGGTGGCGGGTGAGCAGCCAGCCGGTCTTGCCGTCGGGGAACGCCAGCCTGCTGACCGGATCCTGCTCGCGCAGCCGGTCGTACTCTTCAGGCGGATCGAACGGGCAGCTGCGGTGGGTCGGCAGGGTGGTCGGCGGGGGTCCCCCCGTGGAGCAGGGGGAGGGCTCGGTCACGCGCATGGGATCAAACCTCCCAGGCGAAGAACTGGATCTTCCATTTCAGGGTAGTACGGATCCGTTCTATGTGCCTGGGACTGCTGTGCATAGATCGGATCCGGCCGGATCCGATCAGCCGGCACGCTCAGCCGGGCCGAGGTGGTTCCGGCGCGCCGAGCAGGGGCCCCAGCACCCCGTCGACGATCCGGTCGACCAGCTCACGGCCCGGCTCCTCGTCGAGGACCAGCACGTGCATCAGCACCAGCGCGAAGGGCAACTCGACCAGCAGTTCCTCATCGACGCCCGGCGGGATCTCACCCCGCTGCTGAGCCCTCGCCAGGACGGTCTCCGCCGCCTGCTGCAACGGCCGGCTGAGCCGCTCACGGCGCAGCCTGGCGAGTTCGGCGTCCCTTCTGCTGCCTTCGAGCAGGGCGATCACGAGCCCGCGATCCTCCTCCGTCAGGCCCGACAGCCACGAGATCAGCAGATGCCGCAGATCGTCACGGAACGACCCGGTGTCCGCCCCCGCCAGTGCGGGCTGGTGCTCCTGCAGCGCGTCGACCACCAGCTGGGCCTTGGACGGCCAGCGCTGGTAGAGCGTTGCCTTGCTGGCCCGGGCCCGCTGGGCGACCAGGTCCATGGTGCATCGCTCGTACCCCACCTCGGCGAGCAGGGCCCGCACGGCGTCGAAGACCTCCCGGCGCCGCTCCGGATTGCTCAGCGGGATCTTGCGCGGCCGCCCGGGCCGGCCGCCATGAGCAACTGCACCATCGCCGGCCACCCGACGGCCTCCTCTCTGCGGCTCCCCCGGCGGAGCCGTATGCGGGCTACTGGATGTCGATCGAGCCGCTGTCCTTGCCGGACGACCCCAGATACCGCTGCACCTCGAACTTCCGCGTCCCGCCGTCGCCCTCGGACGTGCCCAGGTTCTTGCGCACCGACTCCAGGATCGTCAGGCCCTGCCCGACCAGGCCCGCCGCGATCTCACCGAGCCCGTCGGCGCCGTTGAGGACGTTGACGCTGGCGCCGGAGAGACCGGCCGCGGCCTCCTTGACGATCTGCGGGAGCTGTTCGATCAGCATGCGGTCCAGTGCCACCCGGTCGTGCGATGCCGCCGCCTCGGCCTGGATCTTCATCCGCTCCGCCTCGGCGAGGGCGAGGACCCTGATCCGCTCGGCCTCCGCCTCGGCGGGCTTGACCACCTCGGCCACCAGTTGCTGCTGGCGCAGCTGGGCCGCGCGCTCGGCCAACTCGGTCTGCGCCGCCAGCACTTCCTGCTGCGCGTGCGCCTGTGCCAGCGGTCCGGCCTGCGCCGCCTGGGCCTGGGCGCGGTCCACCTCGGCGTTGTACTGGGCCTGGACGATGGCGGTCTGCCGGGCGTACTCGGCCTGGTTCCGTGCGGCCTCCTGCTGCGCCTCGACCGAGGCCTGGGTGGCCTGCGCCTGGGCGATCTGGGCCTGCCGCTGGATGGCCGCCTTGTACGGGGCGGACATCGCGTCGATATAGCCGGTGTCGCCATCGTCGATCGACTGGATCTGCAGTGAGTCGACGATCAGACCGATCTTCGCCATCTCCGCCTTCGAGGTGTCGAGCACCTCGGTGGCCAGCTTCTGCCGCTCGGTGACGATCTCCTCGACCGTCATCGAGCCTATGATCGCGCGCAGATGCCCGGCGAAGATCCGCCCCGTCAGCACCGACATCTGGTCCTGGTCGGAGAGGAACCGCTGCCCGGCGTTGACGATGGACTCGGTGTCGTTGCCCACCTTGAAGGCGATCACGGCACGCACCGTCAGGGCGATGCCCTGCTTGGTCACGCACGTCTCCGCGACCTCGGCCTCGCACATCGCGAGCGTCAGGAAGCGGACCTTACGGAAGACGGGGAGCACGAACTTGCCGTGGCCGGTCACCACGCGGAACGGCGCACCCCCCTGCCCACGCCTGCCACCCGAGATCAGCATCGCCTCGTCGGGGGCGGGAACCCGGTAACCGAACATCTTTCGTCTCCTCAACCGGCGTCGCCGGTACCGCCGGCCGACGCATCCAACGAATCAGCCCACTCGATGACATCGACCTGGCGAGCGCCACGGGATTCGACGACGAGCACGGGCGCCCCCTTGGCCAGGGGCTCGGCGGACCAGGCGAGGAAGGTCTCGGAACCGCCCCTGACCCGTACCAGGACCTCGCCGGGACCAGCGGGCCCGCGGGTGCCGATGACGAGCACCCCCGTACAGCCGATCACGGCCTCGTCCCGCGTCATGGACGGCCGCCCCCCTCGTCGTTCCGGAACTGCAGCCTTGTTGTTTCTGCAGCCCAGACATTAACGCCTCGCGGCCTGCTTGGCCGCTAGTGATGCGTCTGAATGGCCGTGGCCACCAGGACGAAAGCGACGACCAGGAAGATCGCGACCATCACCGTGGCAACGCCGGAGCGAGACGCGGAACGACGGCCGGGGTGCCGGCGGCTGCCGGAGGCCGTGGCGAAGAGCGCGCCGGAACCCGCGTCCTGCGCGTTCCCGTTGTGATGGTGGTGATTCCCGGTGTGGTGATGGTGTTGCAGGCCGCTGCCCCCGCCGTGATGGCCGCCGAAGCCGCCCCCGCCGTGGCCACCGCTGAATCCGCCCCCGTCGTGCATGTACCTCACCCCGTTCGTTGTCGGTCGCCGTCGTACCTGCCCGCTGACGGGCACCTCACACATGCCCCGGCGAGTCCGGCCGATCACCCGAATGGCCGAGATGCGCCGGTGTCCCGCAGCCCGGTCAATGCGAAGTTGAGGGGGGTTCACCGCCTGTCCCTTGTGTCGCACGGCGCACTGGTGTGTGGTGAACAGGTCCCCGGTCTCCGGCAGCGAGGTGGTCATGGCAGGCGTCTCCCGTCGACGGCTACTCAGGTCAGCACTGGGCATCAGCGGTCTCGCCGCCGCGGCATCCGTGCTCCCGCCGAATCTGCAGCGCGTCATGGCCGACCCGGTCCGTCGTCCCGGCTCGCTGGAGGAGATCGAGCACGTCGTCATCCTGATGCTGGAGAACCGGTCGTTCGACCACTACTTCGGCACGCTGCGCGGAGTGCGCGGATTCGACGACCCGGATGCCGCCACGCTGCCGAACGGGCGCTCGATCTTCTACCAGCCGGATCCGGACAACCCCGACGGCTATCTGCTCCCGTTCCACCTGGACACCAGGAGCACGAGCGCACAGGCGATCCCGTCGACCAGCCACGCGTGGACGACGCAGCACCAGGCGTGGAACGGCGGCGCGATGGACAACTGGGTCCCGGCCCACCGCGCCGCCGACGGCAACGCCAACGGCCCCTACACCATGGGCTATTACGAGCGGGCCGACATCCCCTTCCACTTCGCGCTCGCCGAGTCCTTCACCCTCTGCGACGCCTACCACAGCTCCGTCCTCGGCCCGACCTGGCCCAACCGCCTCTACCACTGGAGCGGCACCATCGACCCCGGTGGCGCGCACGGCGGACCGGTCATCAGCAACGTGATCCCGCAGCCGTTCCGCTGGACCACCTATCCCGAGCGGCTGACCGAGGCCGGCATCTCCTGGCACGTCTACCAGGAGGAGGACGACTACGGCTGCAATCCGCTGGAGTTCTTCAAGGCCTACCAGGACGCCGAGCCGGGCGACCCGCTCTACGAGCACGGGCTGACCATCGGCCCGGCCGACCAGTTCGCGCGCGACGCGCTCCACGACCGGCTGCCGACCGTCTCATGGATCATCCCGACGTCACCGCAGTCGGAGCATCCCGACTACCTCCCGGCGTCCGGCGCCGACTTCCTCGCCCGACAGCTGGATGCGGTGGCCGCCAACCCCGACGTGTGGCGCAAGACCGTGTTCATCGTCAACTACGACGAGAACGACGGCCTGTTCGACCACGTCGTCCCGCCGACGCCGCCCGAGGGGACAGCAGACGAGTTCGTCCAGGGGCTGCCGATCGGCGCGGGCATCCGCGTGCCGTGCATCATCGTCTCGCCGTGGACGCAAGGCGGTTACGTGTCGAGCGAGCCCTTCGACCACACCTCCGTGCTGCGCTTCCTGGAGCAGATCACCGGCGTGCGCGAGCCGAACATCAGCGACTGGCGGCGGCAGACGTTCGGCGACCTCACCTCGGCGCTCGGATTCCCGCACACCCGGCCGTTCCCGGCGCTGCCACCGACCAAGCGGCAGTTGTGGACCGCCGAGCACGAGGTGGCCACCCTGCCGCCGCCGCCCGTCCCCGGCGCCGACCAGAGGCCCCCGCACCAGGAGACCGGCCCGGGTCTTCAAGCGGTGCCGTCCGCGAGCTCCGCGCCGGGCGGGACGGGCGAACTGAGCGGTGCGCGGCGGTACTCCACGAGCCGTTCCGTGGAGAATGCCACCTCGCACAGCGGTGACTTCCCGGACGGCACCGCGGGCACCAACTTCCCCGGCACGCAGGACTCCGTGCCCAAGACCGGCCCGACCAGCGGCGTGCACACCTACGCGGCCGGCATGGTCAGCTACTCGATCGCCGTGGTCGACACATCGACCCACCGGCTGGTGGCGAGCATCGACGCCGGGACCAACCCCTACGGCATCACCGCGCCCGCCGGCGGCCACAAGCTGTACATCAGCAACTCCGGAGCGAGCGACGTTTCGGTGTACGACACCACGCAGGGCAGGATCGTCTCGAGTGTCACCGTGGGTCTCCTCCCGCACGGTGTGGCGTCCTCGCCGGACGGCCGCCACGTCTACGTCGCCAACACCGGCCCGGACACCGGCCCCGGCGGCTCGCAGACCGTCTCGGTGATCGAGACCGGCTGTGACAAGGTGTGCGCCACGTGGCAGACGGGTCTCGCGCCGCACTCCGTCGCGCCGAGCCCCGACGGCGGAACGCTGTACGTCACCTGCTTCGACGGACTGTCGGTGGTGGACACCGGCGACGGCGAACAGCGCCGGCTCCTGATCGGCCAGGCGCGTTCCAACGGCGTCGCCGTGCACCCGGACGGCACCCGCGTGTACGTCGCCAACGCCTGGGAGGAAACGCTGTCGGTGATCGACACGCGCGACCACCTCGTCGTCGCGCGGATCCCCGTGGGCAGGAGGCCCTGGCAGGTCGCGGTCGCCCCGGACGGTGCACGCGTCTACGTCACCAGTGCGGGGGACGACACCGTCACGGTGGTCGACGCCGCGAGCGGCACCGTCGTCGCCCGGGTGCGGGTGCACCACGTGCCGACCGGGATCACCGCAACCGACGACACCGTGTGGGTGTCGGCGAACGCGGCGAGCACGGTGGATGCGATCGACGTCAAGACGCTGCAGGTGGTGGGCAGTGCGCCGCTGGGCCTGTCGAGCGAGCCGAGCGGCGTGGCCGTCGCCTGACGCCAGGCGCCTAGCGGTGCTTCTGCTCGACGCGGAGCGCCAGCACAGGGCACTCGGCGACGGCGCGCCGCGCATGATCGAGCAGCTCTCCGGGAACGTCGGTGGACCTGACGATGGGATAGCCCCACTCGTCGAGCCCGATGAGTTCGGGGAGCAGCTCGGCGCAGGCGCCGTGGCCGTCGCACGCAATGCGGTCGATCAGCAGGGTGTGCACACCGGACGCGGTCTGTGCATCGGACATGCCGTTCACCGCCATCCCTGTGCATCGGCCGCCGCGGGATCGGGCACGGACAGCACCGGTTTGCGCGAGGCAGCCGCACACGGCCCCCGCCGGATGTGCTGGCGCAGGTCGTCGGCAAAGACCCGCAGCGCCGTGGCGGCGAGCCGCGACGCCCCGTCCGGGTGGCGGCAGGCGCCGCGCCCGGACAGCAGGCCGATCCTGCCGGCGAGCCGGTCGAGCAGGCGGGTGTCGGCGTCGCCCCGTGCCACCGCGGCGAAGTCCTCGGCGACCGTGGGCAGTCCCATCGTGCACGGGCCGCACTGCCTGGCGCTGTGCGCCGCGAGGTACGCCAGCACGCGGGCGGTCTCGGCGAGGCCGCAGGCGCGCCGCGGCAGCGCCGCGATCACCCCGGCCCCCGGACCCGCGCCGACGGCCGCGAGGTCGTTCTTGGCGAAGGACAGCCCCATCGCCGTCTCCGCCGGAACCCAGCTGCCGAAGAAGCCGCCGAGCAGCAGCGCGCCGATCTCCTCGCTGGGGCCCTCGGCACGGTCCACGAGCTCGCCGATCGGGGTGCCCATCGGCGTCTCGTAGACACCGGGCGCGCGGACCGCGCCGGCGAGCGTGACCAGCGTCGTACCGGGCGCGCCGGGACGTCCCGCGGTACGGAACCAGTCGGCGCCGTACCGGGCGATCAGCGCCAGATGGGCGAGGGTCTCGACGTTGTCGACCAGCGTCGGGAGCCCGCCCACACCCTGTTCGAAGGGGCGCGGCGGTGTCGATGCGGGACGGGCGTCTCCGCCGTTCACCCACCGCACCAGCGACGTCGCCTCGCTGGAGACGTAGCGGTGGGGCAGCCCATGGACGTGGATGGGCACCCGGTCGATGCCGCGCAGCCGCCGCTCGTCAACGGCACCGGCCAGATGCCGGACCAGCCCGGCCCGGGTGCGCGGCAGGCACAGGTGGACGGCTTCGGCGCCAACCGCGGCGGCCGCGAGCGACGCGCCGTCCAGCACCAGGTGCGGGGCGAGGCTGAGCAGGATCTTGTCCTTGCGGCTGACCGGTTCGCTCTCCATGCCGTTGGCGATGACGACAGCCGGGCCGGGGGTCTCGGCGACGGTGCGCAGCTTGCGGCCCGTGGGGAAAGCGGCGCCACCGCGGCCGGTGAGTCCCGCCTCCTCCACGGCCCGTACCAGCGGTCCGGCCGTCGGGCGGCGCGCGGTGCGCGGCAGCGGCGGCGGGCCGTACCGGTCGAGGTGTTCGTCGAGGTCGGCGGGGCTGCCGGTGCGAAGCCAGCCGTACAGCAGGCGGGAGCCGTACGGGCCCGTCGGGCCGTCCAGCACGCAGGCCGCGGAAGGCGGAGAAGATGATTGCGTCTCGGTCACAGGAAGACCCCCTGCGGTCCGGAGGCGAGGAAGGCCCCGAGCGCGGCCGGGACCAACGCGGCGACGACGCCCGCCGACAGGCGGCCGGCAAGCATGCCGGGACCGGCCCGGTACAGCCGCCACCACACCGCGGCGAGCACCGCGGCGACGCACGCCGCGTACAGCCCGCGCTGCAGGTCGAGATGGGTGTCGGTGCCCGCCGCCGCGTGGAAGAGCGCGACCGGCCAGGCCGCGTAGGCCAGCCAGTGCACCGCCTTCCACGGACGGCGGCCCATCCGCAGCCGTACGGCGCTGGTGATCGCGACGGCGAGCATCAGGTCGGAGGCGAGGGTGGCCAGGCCCAGCCACGGCGCCCGGTAGGCGGAGATGAACGGCACCAGCGCCGGCACCCAGCCGACGGGGACGAGCGGATCGACGACCGTCGTCACGATGTGCACCGCCAGGAAGGCGAGGCTGAGCACCGAGACGTTGCGGTGCAGCGCGCTGATCTCGAAGCGGGTGAACCGTTTCGGCGCGTACCGTCCGCTCACCAGGACGCCCAGTGCAACGGCTGCCGTGAGCAGAAGCAGGGTGATGCTGCCACTCGCCCGCGTGGCGAACCACAGCGGACGGTGGGCGGCAACGGGCAGCGACGCGGCTCCCAGCCGGACCACTGAGGTCATCGGAGACCTCCCGTGGCCTCCTCCGGCCAGCCGCAGACGCGCACGACGGTGCCATCGATCCTGGTCAGCCGGGCGGGCAGGCCGACGCGGCGCAGCCAGCCGGCCGCGCGCTCGCCGAGCCTGGCGGCGGCGGTGGCGGCCGTGTCGGCGTCGACGCAGTCCATCGCGCAGACGCTGACCGTCCGCCAGACCGCCGGCCCGGCGTCGCCGTGCCCTCGTGTCCTGCGCTCGCCGCGCTGGAGCGGCACCGCGGTGGCCTGGGTGACCAGGGCGCCGGCGGCGATCCGTACCTGGGGGTCACCGGCGACGGCGATCCGCCAGCCGCCCGGCGGCGCCTCGCCGGCCGCGCGGTGGTGACCGCCGACGGTGACCAGAACGCCGCAGCCCGCGGCCGCAGCCGCGCGGTGGGCCGTGCGGTCGGCGGCCAGAGCCCGTGCGGTCGAATCCAGGTCGAGGCTCACGCCCGCGGGCAGGCAGAGCCAGCGGGCCGCGCGGTGCCAGCGCACGGAACGCCAGCCCGTTGCGGGCCGTGCGGGCCGCATCGGCCACACCGGTCGGCCGTACGCCGACCCGGGCGAGGAGCCGGACGGCGTGGACGCGGCCGGAACGGTGGGGTCGGCGGCGCCGCCGGTGGCTTCGGCGGCGCGTTGCGCCACGTCCAGCACTTCGGCGAGGAGCGGGCTGACGTGGACCGCCGCGCGGGCAGAGGCCGCGGCAGCGTTGGCCCGCGAGAGCTCGGAGTCGGGCCGGATGCGACTGCAGACGGCGTCGATGGCGGCCAGTTCCTCCTCGAGGACGCGGCGGGCCGCTTCGAGGCCGGCCGGATCCGTAAGGCGCAGCACGGCGGTGGTGCCGAGCGCGGAGAAGGAGACCGCAGCGGGTGGGAGTGCGGTGACGGTCATGAGGATCGCGTGGCGGTGGGCGACAGGGAGGCCGTGTGCTGCGCGGGGGCGGTCTGCGCGTGGACGGCGGGGGGCACCGGGTGCCAGTCGCTCTGGAGCGAGAACACCGACCAGACGGTGCTCATGTTCGGCAGCTTCGGCAGCGCGTGCGCGTACCCGGCGCCGAGCGCCATGGCTCCGGCGACGGAGAGGAGGGCAACCCGGCGGGTCGTGCGTCCGACGCGCCGCAGTCCGCGGTCCCGCCGCCGGGCTGCCTCGGCATGGTGAGGGTGGTCGTGGTGGACGGGGTGGGACATCGCACCTCCTCGTCGGCCGGCCCTTCGGGAACGGTCGGAACCAGCGAAGTGAGAAAGATCGAAAAGTCCGGACAGATTGTGGCTTTCGCGGCACGCTACCCGGCATGCCCCCGGATGACCGCACAGTGTGATTCAGATCTCATTCGCCATTCCGTCCGGAATCCTGTTCGCTCCGTGCGCATCATTCGGAATTACTCCGATTCCGGCGCCGGAATGCCGCCGGACGGGTGCATCCGCGAGGAATCCGAATTCAACGGCCGCCGGGCGTGGCGGAATATCCGGATGCGGTCCGTGCGACTGCATCCTCTTCGACGCGACAGCGGGATCCGGTGGCACCCGCACCCCGTCCGCGGCAACGCTCCGCGCAAGCGGTGGAGATGCTGCTCGACGCCCTTCTGGGCACGGCATCATGATCCGGGCGCCATCGCGCGTCAATGGTCCGGCATGCGTCAACGGCCGCTGGGCCGCGGCAGTGCACACGCAGGCGTGCCGCCGGGCATGCGCTCCCGGTTGTTCGCGACGAGCCGGTAGACACCGGCGGCCGCCCATCGCAACGGCGGCAGTCGCAGCAGCGCCCCCAGGACGGCCCAACCGCTGCCCGCGCTGAGCAGAAGCCGGGCGACGGCCTGGGCACCACCGTGCACCGTGCCGTCCGGCAGGATCCACAGCACTTCGCGCTCCGCGCGCTGCTGCGTGGTCCCCAGCTCGCTCAACTGCGCAAACTGCCACGCGGTGACCTCGCACTGGGGACGTATGCGGCGCTCGGCGAAGGTCACCGAGGTGGTGCAGAAGCCGCAGTCGCCGTCGTACACCAGAACTGGTCGTGTTCGCATCAACACATCATGCCTCGCACGGCGAAACCCTCCGCCGCCGGGCTATTCCCACACCTCGGGCCCGCCCCCACGCCACTCGATCAGTGCGGGATCGTCGAGAGCGACGTCGTCGGGGTCCAGCCCGGCAAGGCGCAGGAACTCCTCCAGGTCCACCAACCCGTAGGCCGTGCCCACGGGCTCTCCACGAACGGTCACCCGCCGCGCACCGTCCTGCGGCGGGTACACCACCACCGGTGGATGCTCCATAGCCCCAGACTGCGACGGGCGGCCGCGATGCGCACCCCGAACCGCGAACTCGGCCGGGGGCGGGGCGGGACCACAGGGACGGGCCGGACTCCGGGTCGGGGCTCAAACGCCGCCCGATGGCTCTAGCATCGTCGCCATGAGCGCCGACCAGACCCACATCGCCTTCCTGCGCGCCGTCAACGTCGGCGGACGCAAGGTCGAGATGGCGCGCCTGCGCGAGGTCCTGGCCGGGCTCGGTCTCGGCTCCGTGCGCACCTACATCGCCAGCGGCAACGCGTTCTTCACCAGCGCGGAGACCGACCGCACCGCCCTCGTGGAGCGCATCGAGCACGCACTGGCCGACTCCTTCGGTTTCGCGATACCGACCATCCTGCGCACGGTGCCGGAACTCGAAGCGGAGCTGGCCGCCTCACCATTCGTGGGCAGGGAGCCTGCCGAGGACGAGCGTTTCTCCATGGTCTTCACGTCGGGTTCACTGGCCGGTGGGGAGTTCCCGATGCGTTCGGCCAAGGGCGACTGGGAAATCCTCGGCGCCAGCGAAAGGACCGCCTACGTGATCTGGCGGCGGCTCAACGGCCGCCCCGGCGCCAACCCGAACCCGGTGATCGAGAAGACCTTCGGGGTGTACGCCACGGGACGGTTCTTCCACACCGCCGAGAAGATCCTCGCCGCCTCAAGGAAGGCGTGAGTTCGTCCCATGACACCCGAGTCACTCAAAGCAGCCTGTCTGGAGCTCAACGGGGCAGCCGAGACCTTCCCCTTCAACGCCGGGACCTCGGTCTTCAAGGTCGGCGGCAAGATGTTCGCGCTCAGCGCGCTGGACGCCGTCCCGCTGTCGGTGAGCCTGAAGTGCGACCCCGATCTCGCGCTGGAACTGCGCGAGCGGTACCCGGCGATCACGGGTGGCTGGCACCTCAACAAGCGCCACTGGAACACCGTGCTGCTGGATGGCTCCGTCCCCGACCGCCTCGTCCACGAGATGATCGAAGACTCCTACGACCTGGTCGTTGCCGGCCTGCCACACGCCCGGCAGCTGCTGCTCGACTGGCCCGGCGTCCACCGCGGGGAGCGAGCGGCGGTGGGCCCGCCCACGGGAGGAGGACAAGATGCCGACGAGGATCCTGCTCGAAGGGCGTCCCGGCGCGGGTAAGACCACCGCTGTCCGCCGGCTGGCGGCGATGCTTCACGACCGTGAGATCACCGGTTTCACCACGGAGGAGATCCGGGACGGCGGGACACGAGTCGGATTCGCGCTGGAGACACTGACCGGCCGGCGCGAGGTGCTCGCGCACACCGGCTTCCCGGGGCCGCCACGAATCGGACGGTACGGCGTCGACCTGGGCGTGATGGAACGGCTCGCGCTGCCGCCGCTGCGGGTCGCGACGGCACACTCGGCCGCTCCTGGCCCCGGACTCCTGGTGATCATCGACGAGCTCGGACGCATGGAGCTGGCCTGCGCCGCATTCCGGGACACCGTCAGCGCATTGTTCCAGGCCGACGTCGATGTCGTCGCCACCGTCCACGTACACCGCGATCCGTTCACCGACGCCCTCAAGGGGCGCACCGATGTCGAACTCGTGCACCTGACACCGGCGAACCGCGACTCCCTCCCGCACGATCTGATCCGCCGTCTGCAGACCGCCTGACGTCCCAAAGCGCAGATCCGGCCGAGTCGGCCGAGTCGCGCCCCGTCCCACGGTTGTGGCACGGACACCGCTCCACCGAATGTGACCCACGCCGCCGCGGGCGCGCTCCGGGTCGCTGTCGAGCACGACCTTCAACTCGGGTGCGAGCAAGGGCTGTTCGCCCAGCACCGAACGGGCCTGCGCGGTGTGCTCGGCCGTCCGACGACGTCGTGGCGCTCGCCTGCGCGCATCACCGTGGGAAAACAGGCGACCGCCCGTCACTTCCCCGCGGCCAGGTCGCGATCCACGATCACCGCCACCTTGCCTAGTGTGCCACGGCCCGCCTTGAGCGACTGCAGTCCCGCATTGATCGCCTCAACGGTGCTGTTGACGGTCTGGCTGACGTGCGGGACCACAAGTCCCTGCGTCGCCCACTCCATCGCCAGAGCCATCCCACGCTGGAGAAAGGCACGCGCCTCGCTGTCCAGCGTTGCGGGTTCAGGTGACGCCCCAGGAGGTCACGGAGGCGTTCTACGTGCACACCTTGTGCGGCGGGATCCAGACCCACGGGCGGCCGGACCAGTTGATCGCCTTCGCCCAGTGGCCAGGCACTACGTAGCACGGCCCGAGCCGGGGGATGGGCGGGCACCGGCCTCGGTTGTTCAGGGGACATATCGGCCCGCTGTGAACCGTCGCCGCGTGCTGCGGAGCGGCAGCAGCATTCGCGGCCACTGCGCCCCCGAGCAGAGCCGACATCGCAGCTACGGCTACTGCCGCCGTCGCGAGACGAACGCGCATCGGTCCTCGCCTCCTCTCGCCCCCGACTATGTAATCAAGGCTTCACCTCGGACAGCCGACGCCGATAGGGCCGAACCGCCCACATCGACGCGTGGTGATACCGCGCCGGCGCTGCAGCGCCAGGGTGTCGGTCTGGGTGGTGCCGTCGTCGACACTGCCGATCTCATCGATGACCCCGGCGGTATCGGTTGACTTAAGGTCCGGGCGGCCGACGACAGGAGGGGTTACGCTCTGTGACAGTAGGGGCGCAGCGGGCTGAGTGCCCTGCCTTCCCACCGCGGCGGGATCCGTGCTACTGTGACGAGCTTAAAATTTTGATACCCGTAGAAAATGAAGTGCGCCTGACGGGGATTATCGCCTCCGGCGCATTTTTTTGCGGGCACTGGTTCTACTGAGGAGATTGAATTGGCTACTGGCACCGTGAAGTGGTTCAACTCGGAAAAGGGTTTCGGTTTTATTGAGCAGGACGGCGGCGGGCCTGACGTCTTCGCCCACTACTCGAACATCGCGACCCAGGGGTTCCGCGAACTGCAGGAGGGCCAGAAGGTCAGCTTCGACGTCACACAGGGCCAGAAGGGCCCGCAGGCGGAGAACATCGTCCCGGCCTGATCGCCGCGACACCACACACAGCCGGGGCCCGCACCGACAAGGGTGCGGGCCCCGCGCTTCGCTGAAAGGCGGGTGGTGGCCACTCGCTCACGAGCCGACCGCACAGCAATCGAAGCCGGTCGGCTCCCGCTCGGTCCGGCATTTCGACCGCCACCCTCCCGGCAGGCGCCGACCGTCCTGAAGCCCTGACATGAATATACGAAACGATATTCCCGTCCGGCTTCGTCATCTCTGTTCCACCGGCTCGTTCTTGCGATTCTCTGTGCGGCTGATGTGCCGCCGGGTCTTCCCTCGACACGCGCCGTATCGAGGAAGGTTCCGCATGAACCGCACCGCTCGCTCCAACGACTACTACGCCTCCCGCTCCCGCCCGGACAACTCCGGCTTCGGCAAGAAGTCCGCGTCCAGCCGCGGCAAGAGCTCCGGGACCGGCAGCGGTGGCCGAGGCCGCTCCCAGAACCCGAACCGCTCCGGCGGCGCGGGTCGCGGCCGCCGTCCGGCCGCCGCACCGCAGGGTGAGTTCGCGCTGCCCGTCAGCACCACCCCCGCTCTGCCCCCGGTCGCCTCCTTCGCCGACCTGGACATGCCGACGGCCCTGCTGACCACGCTCACCGCCCAGGGTGTGACCGAGCCGTTCCCCATCCAGGCGGCGACTCTGCCGAACTCCCTGGCCGGCCGGGACGTGCTCGGGCGCGGTCGCACCGGCTCCGGCAAGACCCTCGCCTTCGGGCTGGCGCTGCTGGCCCGTACCGCCGGGCGCGGCCGGCGCGCCGAGGCCCGCCGGCCGCTGGCCCTGGTACTCGTCCCCACCCGGGAATTGGCCCAGCAGGTCACCGATGCACTCACCCCCTATGCCCAGGCACTGCGCCTGCGGATGACCACGGTCGTCGGTGGCATGTCCATCGGCCGGCAGGCCGGCGTGCTGCGCAGCGGCGCCGAGGTGGTCGTGGCCACTCCGGGGCGGCTGGCGGACCTGATCCAGCGTCGTGACTGCCACCTGGACCAGGTGAGCGTCACCGTCCTCGACGAGGCCGACCAGATGGCCGATATGGGGTTCATGCCCCAGGTCACCGCATTGCTCGACCAGGTACGGCCCGACGGTCAGCGGATGCTTTTCTCCGCGACCTTGGACCGTAACGTCGACAAGTTGGTGCGTCGGTTCCTGTCCGACCCGGTCGTCCACTCCGTCGACCCCTCGGCGGGGGCGGTCACCACCATGGAGCACCATGTGCTGCACATCCATGATGCCGACAAGCACGCCACGACCGTCGAGATCGCGGCCCGGGACGGCCGGGTGATCATGTTCCTGGACACCAAGCACGCTGTGGACCGGCTGACCCGGAATTTGCTGGCCAGCGGCGTTCGGGCCGCCGCTCTGCACGGTGGCAAGTCCCAGCCGCAGCGCAGCCGCACGCTGGAGCAGTTCAAGAGCGGTCACGTGACCGTGCTGGTGGCGACCAACGTCGCCGCCCGCGGCATCCACGTTGACAACCTCGACCTGGTCGTCAATGTGGACCCGCCGACCGACCACAAGGACTACTTGCACCGTGGCGGCCGTACTGCCCGGGCCGGCGAGTCCGGCAAGGTCGTCACGCTGGTACTGCCTGACCAGCGCCGGGAGATGAGCAAGCTGATGAGCAACGCCGGTATCACCCCGAATACGGTCCAGGTCCGGTCCGGTGAAGCCGAACTCACCCGCATCACCGGCGCCCGGACACCTTCCGGCGTCCCCGTCACGATCAGCGCGCCGGTCACCGAGCCCACCGGAGGGGGCGCGGCTTCGTCACGCGGCCGCCGCAGGCGCACCGCGTCCCGGCGTAGGTCCGCGGCAGCGTAGCGCGGGCAGTTCGCGGAGGGCCTTACTTCTTCAACAGCCACGAAATCCGCGCGGCACCGCGGAGCGCCAGGCGCTGCGTCTACTCGAACTGATCGGCTGAGCGGCAGGCCCTTGGTCGAGGTGGGGACACCCTGCGGCCCCGGAACCGTGCTTCCGGGGCCGCGGTAATGTCCTGAGTTGCACATCGGTCAATACGCAGCAACGCAAGAACGTACAGCTCACCGCTCAACGCGAGGTACGGCAGTCGAAGCAGCACGGCAGAACATCCTGCTGCGACTGGCAGGTGCGACGGATGCCGGCTTACGACGCCGATGTGACAGTGCGGCCCTGGAGGCGGGCCGCCGTTGCGCGGATGAGCGGGAGCATGGCGTAGAGCCCCGCGCCAGGGCAGTCGGTGTGGTCGATGTCGCAGTGGCCCAAGACGGCGTCGACGGTCACGCACTCGCCCCTGCGGTATCGGCTGTCGTCACTGGTACTTGTGGAGGTGAGGCTCACCCTCGCGCGGGGGTCGATCCCGTAGAGCCCGAGCTTCCACGCGGCGAGCCGGGCGATGGCATTCAGCATCGGCTCGGGCATGGCCGCTCCTTCCCGGTACGTACCGATCGCGGCAATGCCGACGGTGCCGATATTGAAGCCGTTGGCGTGGGCGCCGATCACTGGCCGGTCGATGCCGCCGTGGCGCCCCTCATAGAGCGTGCCCTCCTTGTCGACGAGGAAGTTGTAGCCGATGTCGTCCCACCCCCGCCTGCCGACGTGATCGGTATAGATGCCGACGATGATTTCACCGACGTCCCGCTGGCGGTAGTCGTTGCCGCTCTCGGACTGATGGACGATCACGGCCTGGACCGTGGGGGCGTAGTGGGCGGGTGGCAGATGGTCCTGCGACTGACCAGCCTGCCACTGGGCGCGGGGCACAACCGCGGGTCTGGGTGCGGTCCACAGCCTGATCTTCCCGCCGAGCGACGGCCCCTGGGCAGGCCCGCGGTTCACCTCCGGCGCAGGGCGCGCCCCGCTCCTGGCGGTCAGCGCGCTGACCGCCACAACGGTTGTCGCCTGGGCGATGCGGTACATCACCAGGCGTCTGGCGACGGACATCACCTGCAGCGTAAGCGCACCTGTACTCACCCGCATCTGCAGCGCCGGTCCGCCTGCGTTCACTGCGTCGGCGTTGCGCGCTCGGCGCCACAGAAAGCCGGCATGGCGCCCAGTGGTGCATCGCGCATCACCGCCAGATCGTGCAGCGCACGCTTTCCTGCCCCGGGTGCCCGCACGCCCTGCCCTGGAGGCAGTCCTGGAACCGGCCGACGCCGCGCCGCACTTCGCAGGCGTCCAGGCATTGATGTCGCGTCAGGAGGTCGGCCGACTCGCCGCCGACGGAGACTGACACCGCCCCGACGGGGCGGGTGCTGCACTGCTGCGGGCAGCAGGTGGTGCACCTCGACCGGACGACCGTCTGGACGGCCGTCCGGTCGCTCTGCTACAGGGCAGCCGCACCCCGCCCCTGAGCCTTGAGGCTCATGCCGCGTCGAGCAGGTGGCCCAGGAGCGTTGCCGGGCCGGTACCGGCGGGCAGGTCGCTGACCTGGCCATCGCCGACCTCAACAACCCGCCAGGTCCCGTCCGTGCGCGGGCCGGCGTCATGCGGCCCGGCCTCGAAGGCCGACAGCGTACGCACCATCTCCCTCAGCACCGAGACCGCCGCCGTCCTCCGGGAGTGGAGGCAGCAGCAGGAACGCGAGCGAGCAGACTGGGCAGACTGGTCGGGCCAGAAGGCCTACGTCGACTCCGGCCGCGTCTTCACCCAGGAGAATGGGGAGCCGTACGACCCAGACTGGTTCAGCCGTCGCTTCAAGCGCCCGGTGGAGCTGCACCGCATGCCACCGGTCCGCCTCCACGACCTGCGGCATGGCTCCGCCACACTGGCCCTGCTGGCCGGCAACGACATCAAGGTCGTCCAGGAACGACTCCGGCACTCGCCCTGGCAGATCACCTCGGACACCTACACCAGCGTCCTGCCTCAGATGATGCGCGCCGAGCCCGAGTCCACCGTGTCCGTCGTTCCGCGAGCGAAGCCAGGAGCAACCCTGCAGTCGGTGCCCCCTAAGGGTGACCTCGAGGCTGCATAGCCCCTTGGTCTCACCTTGGTCTCACGATCTTGGTCTGGGTGAAAAACGAGGGCCGCCACGGTGTCCGTGGCGGCCCTAGCTGTGACGTTTCCGCAGGTCAGAGCATATGTGCGAACTCAAGTTTGGGTGGGGCGGGGGGGACTCGAACCCACGACCGACGGATTATGAGTCCGCTGCTCTAACCGGCTGAGCTACCGCCCCGTACGGCGTGCCGTGCACATCGTCTGCCGCAGCATAGCTGCTCATACGATCTGTTGCCCTCGCGGGTCACGGTCGCACAAAAGCGAGGACCGCGCCCCGGGAGGAACGGTTCCCGCGCACGCCAAAAAGGACCCCTTCGGGGTCCTTGTCGTGGGCTCCCCCGACTGGACTCGAACCAGTAACCTGCCGGTTAACAGCCGGCTGCTCTGCCAATTGAGCTACGGAGGACCGAGCTCCCCCGACTGGACTCGAACCAGTAACCTGCCGGTTAACAGCCGGCTGCTCTGCCAATTGAGCTACGGAGGAATGCTCTGGGTGCCTCGAATGCACCCACGCCCGGCTCTCCGGACGGCGCGCGCTCGTTGCGACACATACATTAGCGCAAGCGGGGGGGTGCTCCGCCAACCGGTATCGCCGCGGTTGTGGCCCGGCTACAACGGGTAGGCGCCGAGCATAGTGACCGCTGCGGAGTGAAGGGTGGAGCCATGCGCTACCGGCTGACGTTCATCACCGGGTTCGCTGCCGGTTACGTACTCGGTGCGCGCGCCGGGCGTGAGCGCTATGAGCAGCTGCGCAAGACAGCCCAGGGCATCGCCCAGAATCCCGCGGTCCGCAATACCGTGGAGTCGGCGGGCCAGCAGAGCCGGGCATTCGCCGCGAAGGCCGCGGCGTCGGTCACCGAGCGGTTCGGGGACAGGCTGCCCGGCCCGTTGAACGAGAAGGTGCGCTCTCTGCGGGAGCCGCGCGGCGCGGACGCCGACGACGACTGGGGCACCAGCAATACCTGACCCCCGGGCCTTTGCCTCGGGCGGCCGCGGCATCCCGCTCAGATCACGCGTCACGCTCATACGGCATGATCTGGGGCATGGGGATAGTCGCCGGTTTGGACAGTTCGACCGAAGGCACCACCGTTGTCGTCTGTGACGCCGACACCGGTGCCGTGCTGAGGCAGGGGTACGCCCCGCATCCCGTGGACGACGAGACGGTGAAGCCGGGCAAGCGGACCGAGATCGATCCGCAGGCCTGGCTGCTCTCGCTCGGCGAGGCCGCCAAGGAGGGGCTGCTCGAAGGGGTGGAGGCGATCGGCGTCTCCGGTCAGCAGCACGGCCTGGTGACGCTGGACGCAGGCGGGGTGCTGGTGCGTCCAGCCATGCTGTGGAACGACAAGCGCGCCCAGTCGGCCGCGGCCGACCTCACCGATGAGCTCGGCGGGCCCGCCGGGTGGGCCGAGGCTGTCGGCTGCGTGCCCCAGGCGCCGTATCCCGTCGCGAAGCTGCGCTGGCTCGCCCGCAATGAGCCGGCCTCGGCGAAGCGCACCGCGGAGGTGCTGCTCCCCCACGACTGGCTGGTCTGGCAACTGCTCGGCCGGCCCGCCCGCCGGACGACGGACCGCGGCGACGCCTCCGGGACCGGTTACTGGTCGGCTGAGGCCGGCGCCTACCGAGGCGACCTGGTGCAGCTCGCCCTCGGCCACCAGGTGCGGGTGCCCGAGGTGCTCGGGCCTGCCGAGCCGGCCGGGCACACCCCCGAGGGGCTGCTGATCTCCGCCGGCACGGGCGACAACATGGCGGCGGCGCTCGGGCTCGGGGTCGGGCCCGGCGATGCCGTCGTGGCGCTCGGCGCATCCGGAACGGTCTTCGCCGTGCACCACGAGGCGCTCACCGATCCCACCGGTTCGATCACCGCCTTCGCCGACGCGACCGGCCGCCATCTGCCCGTCGTCCAGACACGCAACGCGGTACGGGTGCTGCGCGGTGCAGCCGACATGCTCGGCACCGATCTCGCCGGACTCTCGGATCTCGCGCTGCACTCGACGCCCGGTTCGTACGGTCTGGTGATGCTGCCGTACCTGGAGGGCGAGCGCACGCCTCATCTGCCGCACACGGCAGGGATGTTGTCGGGGCTGCGCCGGGAGAGCATGAAGCCGGAGCACGTGGCGCGGGCCGCCTTCGAGGGCATGCTGTGCGGCCTCGCGGACGCGCTCGACCTGCTGCGCGGGCGGGGCGTCCAGGTGGGCCGCGTCTTCCTGCTCGGGGCCGCGGGTGAGCTCCCCTCGGTGCAGGCGATCGCGCCGTCGGTGTTCGGGGTGCCGGTCGTCGTGCCACAGCCCGCCGACTACGCGGCGCTGGGCGCGGCGCGCCAGGCGGCGTGGGCGCTCGGGGTGCAGCGCGGCTCCCTGTCCGCGCAGCAGCCGCCGCACTGGCAGTCCGCGGCGTTCCGGCTGGTCGAGCCGGGCGACGAGCTGCCGTCCGGCTCGGCGGTGCGCCAGCAGTACGCCTCGGTGCGTGAGAAGGCTCACCCGGGAGCGTTCGGCCAGGCGACGTGAGTCCCCGTCTTCGCCGCACCGATCAGTCGAGGTAGCCGCGCAGTTGGTCGGCGAAGGCGTGGTCGCGCAGCTTGTTGAGGGTCTTGGACTCGATCTGGCGGATGCGTTCGCGTGTGACGCCGAAGATCCGGCCGATCTCCTCCAGGGTGCGCGGGCGGCCGTCGTCGAGTCCGTAGCGCAGCTGGACGACCTTGCGCTCCCGCTCACCGAGGGTGGAGAGCACGGCCTCCAGGTGTTCGCGCAGCAGCAGGAAGGACGCGGACTCGACGGGTGAGGCGGCGTCGCCGTCCTCGATGAGGTCGCCGAGCGCGACGTCCTCCTCCTCGCCGACGGGGGCGTGCAGCGAGACGGGCTCCTGGGCGAGCCTGAGCACCTCGCTGACCCGTTCCTCGGTGAGGTCGAGGTGGGCGGCGACGTCGGCCGCGGCCGGCTCGACACCGCGTTCCTGCAGCAGGCGACGCTGGACGCGCACGACGCGGTTGATGAGCTCTACGACGTGGACGGGGACGCGGATGGTGCGTGCCTGGTCGGCGAGGGCGCGGCTCATGGCCTGGCGGATCCACCATGTCGCGTACGTGGAGAACTTGTAGCCGCGCGCGTAGTCGAATTTCTCGACGGCTCTGATCAGGCCGAGATTCCCCTCCTGGACCAGGTCGAGCATGGTCAGGCCGCGGCCGACGTAGCGCTTGGCGACGGAGACGACCAGGCGCAGATTGGCCTCGATCAGGCGGCGTTTGGCCATCCTGCCCTGGACGACGAGGCGGTCGAGGTCGTATCCGAGCCGGGAGTCGATGTCGGTGGAGTTGTTGAGCTTCTCCTCGGCGAAGAGCCCGGCCTCGACCCTGCGCGCCAGCTCCACTTCCTCGGCGGCGGTGAGCAGCGGTATGCGCCCTATCTCCCGCAGGTACTGGCGGAAGAGGTCGGAGGACGGGCCGGTCACCTCGCCGCGTGTGGGCCGTTCTTCGGCGTCGTCGCCCTCCGGTCCGGCAGCGGGGCCCGGGTCGGGCGCGGCCCGGTCGAGCGGGGTGCGGGCCGCGTCCGGCCCGGCGGGGCGTACGGGGACCTTCTCGGGATGCAGCAGCGCCTGGCCCTGCTCAGGCACGCGCTCCAACAGGTCTTCGGTCGCCGGGAGTCGATCGGCGATCTCGGGGATCTCGGGGGCGAGTGTCGTGGTAGGGGTCTGCACGGGGACGGCCTCCACACTGAGCACGGTCACGGATTCGGAGGCGTGCGGCGGTGGAACGGTCGCGGCCGAGCCGCTGTCCGTCCGGGGGTGTACCGCAAGCGGACCGCCGGGACATTCCGGGGTTCCGCGCTCCGAGGACTCAGGCACCGCAACCCAGTGTGCGGTACGCCACACCGTGGTTACGAGGGGTGTGCGCCCAGTTTTTGGGCGCGGTGAGCCTTTTTGACGGAACGCGCCGCTCAGAGCGCGCCCACGCCCTGCTCGCGCAACCGCTGCCCGTACTGCTGGAGCGCCCACAGCTCGTTCTGCACCGCGGCGAGAGCGGCGGCGTCGGCGCGCGGGCCAAGCCGGGCGAGATCGGCCCGGACTTCGGCGATGCGGCGCTCGACGGCCTGCAGCCGCACCGCGACCAGCTGCTCGCCCGCATAGAGGGGGTCGACGGCGCGCCGCGTGATGGGTGGTTCGACGGCGAGTTCGGTGACGAGGGCGCGCACGGTGTCGTCGGGGGCCACGTCACGGACGCGGGCGAGGTAGCCGTCGTCGGCGGCGGCCACTCCCCCGGCGTCGGCGATCGCCCGGCGTACGACGGCGTACGGGCGGCCGGTGAACTCGTCCTCCCCGTAAGCGTCGAAGGCGGGCGCGACCAGGTGCGGGTACTGCAGGGCGAGTTTGAGCAGTTCGCGCTCGACGCGATGGGCGGGGCTGCGCAGGTCGAGGCGGGGACCCGAGGGTGCGCCGCGCCGGGCGGATGCGGGTGCCTGCGGCGGTGGTGCGGGAGCAGTGCGGGCCGGTGCACGCTTGTGGCCTCGTTCACGCTGCCAGCGTGCGAGCTGGCCGACCCGGCGGACGGCGAACTCGTTGTCGGTGACGTAACCGAGCAGCCCGGAGAGCATCACGGCGTATTTGTGCCGGACGGAGGCGTCCTTGATCTGTGCCACGATCGGTGCCGCCTCTTCCAGGGCTGCCGCCTGTCCCTCGGGCGAATCGACCTCGTGCTTGCTCACCACGGAGCGGATCGCGAACTCGAAGAGCGGTGTGCTCCGCTCGACGAGTTGCCGTACGCCCTCGTCGCCCTGGGCAAGGCGGAGTTCGCACGGGTCCATGCCGCCCGGGCCGACGGCGATACTGGTGTGCGCCGCGAATTTCTGGTCGTCCTCGAAAGCCCGCAGGGCGGCTCGTTGCCCGGCGGCGTCGCCGTCGAAGGTGAAGATCACCTTGGTCCGGGAGTTGTCCATCAGCATGCGGCGAAGGATCTTGATGTGGTCCTCGCCGAAGGCGGTGCCGCAGGTGGCGATGGCGGTGGTGACGCCGGCGAGGTGGCAGGCCATGACGTCGGTGTAGCCCTCGACGACAACGGCGCGGCCGGTTTTCCCGATGTCCTTCTTGGCGAGGTCGATGCCGTAGAGGACGTGGGACTTCTTATACAGGGGGGTTTCGGGCGTGTTGAGGTATTTGGGCCCGTTGTCGTCATCACGGAGCTTGCGGGCACCGAAACCGATCACCTCGCCGGTGATGTCGCGGATCGGCCACATCAGGCGGCCCCGGAAGCGGTCGATGGGACCGCGACGGCCCTCGCTCGCAAGACCGGAGGTGAGCAGCTCCTTGTCGGTGAAGCCCTTGCCGCGCAAGAAGCGGACGAGGTGGTCCCATCCGGCGGGGGCGTAGCCCACGCCGAAGTGGGCGGCCGCGGCCTGGTCGAAGCCGCGGCCGGCGAGGAACTTGCGGCCGATCTCCGCCTCGGCGCCGTCGAGTTGGGCGGTGTAGAACTCGGCGGCGATCTTGTGCGCCTCGACGAGCCGGGTGCGTTCGCCCTGCTGGCGGCCGGGAGCGTAACCGCCCTCGTCGTAGCGCAGGGTGATGCCGGCCTGGGCGGCGAGCCGTTCGACCGTCTCGGCGAAGGAGAGGTGGTCGACCTTCATCACGAAGTCGAGGGTGTCGCCGCCCTCCTGGCAGCCGAAGCAGTAGAAGAGCCCCTTGCTCGGACTGACCTGGAAGGACGGCGTCTTCTCGTCATGGAAGGGACACAGCCCCTTGAGGTTGCCGCCGCCGGCCGGCCGCAGCTGCAGGTACTCCGAGACGACGGCGTCGATCGGGACCGCGTCCCGAACCGCCTTCACATCCTCGTCCCTGATTTTTCCCGCCACGCGGGAATTCTACGGTGCGCCGCCGACACCTCCCCGCGTCGCCCGTCACTCCGTGAAGGACGCCAGAGGGACGGTCGGGTCCGACAGGCGCTCCGGATCGACGGGCCGGCGGGAGCGGATGAGCTGCTGCAGTTGGTCGGTCACGTCCCAGATGTTGACGTTCATGGCGGCGAGTACGCGTCCCTGCCCCAGCCAGAAGGCGATGAACTCCCGCTTGCCGACATCGCCACGGCAGACCACCTGCTCATAGCTGCCGGGCGCGGCGTACCCGGAGAACTCCATGCCGAGGTCGTACTGGTCCGAGAAGAAGTACGGCACCCTGTCGTACGAGACGTCCTGCCCGAGCATGGCGCGCGCGGCCGCCGGCCCACCATTGAGCGCGTTGGCCCAGTGCTCGACACGCAGCCGCATCCCCAGCAGCGGGTGCTCGGCGCCGGCGCAGTCGCCGGCCGCGAAGATGTCGGGGTCGGACGTGCGCAGCGAGGCGTCGACGGCGATGCCGCCGCCCGCGCTGCGGTCCGCGAGCTCCAGACCGGCGGCCTCGGCGAGCGCGGTGCGCGGTGCGGCGCCGATGGCGGCGAGCACGTCGTGGGCCGGGTGCTCGTCGCCGTCGTCGGTGCTCACGGCGAGCACCATGCCGTCCTGGCCGGTGATCTCGGTGAGCGAGGCGCCGAAGCGGAACCGTACCCCGTGCTCGCTGTGCAGCTCGGTGAAGAGCCCGCCGATCTCGGGGCCGAGGACGTGGTGGAGCGGTGTGGGCTCGGGTTCGACGATGGTGACCTCGGCCCCGTAGGTACGGGCGGCCGCGGCGACTTCGAGGCCGATCCACCCGGCTCCCGCGATCACCAGGTGGCCGTTGTCGCGGCCGAGCGAGGCGAGGACGCCGCGCAGCCGGTCGGCGTGGGCGAGGCGGCGCAGGTGGTGGACGCCGGCCAGGTCGGTGCCGGGGATGTCCAGTCGCCGTGGTTCCGCGCCGGTGGCGAGGAGCAGTTTGTCGTAGCGCAGGACGGTGCCGTCGCCGAGGGTGACCGTGTGCGCTTCGCGGGCGAGGCCGACGACGGGCTGGCCGAGGTGGAGTTCGATGTCGTGCTCGGCGTACCAGGCGGGTTGGTGGACGAAGACGGAGTCGCGCTCCTCCTTGCCGAGGAGATAGCCCTTGGAGAGCGGCGGGCGTTCGTACGGGTGGTCGCGTTCGTCCCCGATCAGGATCACTCGTCCGGTGAACCCCTCGGCTCGCAGAGTCTCGGCGGCCTTGGCTCCGGCCAGCCCGGCTCCCACGATGACGAACGTCTCATGTGCGTCGACCACTGTGCGCCTCCTCGCGCGGCATCCCCCGGCGGATCATTTGTTCGTTCGCTCCTCCGCCCGCTCGCAGGCTCCGCCGACGGCCTCGTTCCCTCGGCCGGCCTCCCCCTGCTCCGCGGGGGACCCTCTTCACCTGCTCGCGCGCGACGCTCACGTTCCCAGGAGCCTCCCGCACGGCGCCGCTCACGTGAAGAGCGCCGTACCGACGGACCCAGGCCAGTTGGATCTCCATGGTGCATCGCCTGACGGGCCGGGTCACTCCGGACCGCACCCCGTGCACGCCTTATGCAGGACTTACATCCCGCGGTTCACCGACCAATCGCATGGATTTCGCCGGGTCATGCGGTGCGTCTCGCCGTGAGGCGCTGATGGAGGGTGAGCGCCGCCGCGTCGGTGAGAGACGCGATCTGGTCGACGACCACACGCAGCCGGGCGCGGTCGTCCGGCGCCGCGTCGTACAACCCGCGGAACTGCGGATCGAGCCCGTCGGGCACCCGGGCGAGCAGCGCCTCGGCCAACTCGGCGATGATGACGCGCTGTTCGGCGCGGCGCCGCTCCTGGTCCGCGCGCTGCATGACGTAGCGGTCCGCGACCGCCTTGAGAACGGCGCATTCCAGGCGTACCGGGCGGGGTACGACGAGCTGCGCCACGTACCGGGTGAGCCGGCCCGGCCCGTACGCTTCGCGTGTCGCGCGCTCGGCGGCGAGGCAGAAGCGGCCGATGAGCTGGGAGGTGGCGTCCTTCAGCCGGGCCTGGGCCAGCGCGGAGCCATCGTAGCCGTGCGGCCACCACTCCTGGTCGAGCAGCCGGTCGAGGGCGTCGGCCAGCTCGGCCGGTTCCGCGTCGGGCGCGTAGCGTTCGATGGCGACGGTGTAGATCTCGCGGCGCTCGGCCTCGGCGAGCAGCAGATTCGGGTCGAGGTGGCCGGCGTGCAGGCCGTCCTCTACGTCGTGGACGGAGTAGGCGACGTCGTCGGACCAGTCCATCACCTGGGCCTCGAAGCAGGCGCGGCCGTCCGGCGCACCGTTGCGCAGCCACGCGAAGACGGGTTTGTCGTCCTCGTACACCCCGAACTTGCGGGAGGACGGGTCGACGGGGTGACCGCCGCGCGGCCACGGGTACTTGGTGGCGGCATCCAGTGCCGCGCGGGTGAGGTTGAGGCCGACGCTCGCGATGCGGCCGTTCTCGTCGGCGGCGAAACGCTTGGGCTCGATCCGCGTCAGCAGGCGCAGCGACTGCGCGTTCCCCTCGAAACCGCCGCAGCTGCACGCCACTTCGGCGAGCGCCTTCTCACCGTTGTGGCCGAACGGAGGATGCCCCAGATCGTGTGCGAGGCACGCCGTCTCGACGAGGTCGGGATCGCAGCCGAGCGCGGCTCCCAACTCCCTCCCGACTTGGGCGCATTCGAGCGAGTGCGTCAGGCGGGTGCGCGGGCTGGTGTTGATCTCGGGCGCGGCGGCGGCCGGGTCGACCACCTGGGTCTTGCCGGCGAGGCGGCGCAGCGCGGCGGAGTGCAGCACGCGGGCGCGGTCGCGCTGGAACGCGGTGCGCCCGGGCCGCTTGTCGGGCTCGGGTACCCAACGCTGAATGGCCGCTTCGTCGTAGCGTCCGTCATGCGGTCCGTCGTGCGGAGCAGCGGGCATCGCCATTGCGGCAGCGTCTTGGTTCTCCCCCTGCACCGCGGGGGGACCCTCCCCCTGCACCGCGGGGGGACCCTCCCCCTGCACCGCGGGGGGACCCCCTCCCGCGCTCCGCGGACGGCCTGTCGTGCCGGAGGTGCGCCCCTCGACCGGAGCCTCGGCCGGTCTTCCCCTGCCATGCGGGGGGACCCCCTCCGCTTGCTCGCGTGCGTCGCTCACCGGGTGGTTCCCGTTCATACAGCGACGGTAACCGCAGTCGCCGACAGCCGCGCTCGTAGTGCGCCAGGCCGGGGCAACCCGGACAGGGACTGGGACAGGGACAGGGCCTAAGCCACTGCCACGGACGCCGTCCGCCGGGCGAGTGCCTCGTCGTAGCGGTGCAGCACCAGCCGGGCCATCGAGTCGTGAGCGCCGAGCGGGGCCGCGGCGATCCACGGCGCGGCGGAGGTGCAGTGGGCGGCGAAGCGTCCGGGAGCCGTGAAGTACGAGGCGATGGCCACCCGGTGACTGCCGTTCACCACCAGCGTGCGGACCGCATCGGCGACGGTGGGCCCGCCGGCGGAGGCGACGGCCGGCACCACCGGCAGCCCGTCGAGGCGCGCGCTGAGCAGCGCGGCGGTACGGGCGGCGTCGGCGGCCGAGTCCGGATCGCGTGACCCCGCCGCGGCGAGCACCACGGCGGCCCGCCGGCTCCTGCGGAAACCGGCCTCCACCAGCCGCGAGTGCAGTGCCTCGGCGAGCAGTGGGTGCGGGCCGAGCGGGGCCGCGATCCGCCCGGTCAGGTGCGGGGCGCGGGCCAGCGCCTCAGGCAGGTCGTGCTTGACGTGATAGCCACGGCCGAGCAGCAGCGGTACGAGGACCACTTCGCCGCGCAGCGACGCCAGGGTGTCGCTGAGCAGCGGCTCGGACAGCTCGATGTGACCGAGGCGCAGGGGGATGCCGGGCCGCAGTGCCCGTACCCGCTCCAGCAGCGCCCGCACGGTACGGGACGCCTCGGGGTCGCGGCTGCCATGGCCCACGGCCACCAGCGTCGCGGGCCGGCGGCGGGGCGGGGAGACGCGGGTGAGCTGGGTGTTCAGCTGCGCGGTGATCAGGCTCATGAGACGGCCGGTGCTGTCGAAGGGGACCGTGGAGGGCGGAACCGCGGAGATCGAATCCGTCATGCACAAAGTGTTGCGGCGGGTGGTTGCGAGCGCGTTGCACTCAGGTGTCGACCCGTTTCGAAGTCATCACCGCGGGCATTTCCCGCGCCGGGAGCGCCAGTCGCCGCCGGCGCGGCGGCCTGAGGCGAGCAGCTCCTGCCGGATCGGACCTGCGGCGAGGTACACCCAGGCCCGCCGCGCACCGTCCCCGCACCGCACCTCGCGCACGACGCGCTCGTAGAGGTTGCCGGGCGCGCCGGGCACGTACTCCTCGAGCCGGTCGAGGTCGGCGAGGACCTCGTCGTAGGCCTCCGGCAGCGGCTCGACCAGCTCGCCGTGCACCCGCCCGGCGCCGCGTGGATCGTCGACCGCGTAGGGGTAGCCGGGCCCGTCGAACAGCAGCGTCCCCGGCAGCACGGCGGCCTCCACGGACGCGACGCGCCCCCTCAGCACCCGGTCGTGATTGCGCTCACCGGGACGCAACGTGCCGTAGACGAAGAAGGGCAGGCAGGCCGGACGCATACCGCCATCATCGCCGACCGGGCGGCGCACGACGGCGCATCACTCACCCGTGAGCCCCCCTTTGCCCCCGCGTAACATTCCCGGTCCGGCCGCGAAACACCGCCGGCCCAGGCTGGAGGCCATGCCCATGACCGACGCGCTCGCGAGCGGGACCGCGACCGGGACCGCGACCCACTGCCCGTACTGCGCGCTGCAGTGCGGCATGACGTTGCGCCCCTCGGCCGCCGGCCCCGGGCTCGACGTCACCGAGCGCCCCGACTTCCCCGTCAACAAGGGCGCCCTGTGCGGGAAGGGCCGCACCGCGCCGGCCTTGCTCTCCGCGCGGGTGCGGCTGACCGAGCCGCTGGTGCGCAACCGCGACAGCGGCCGGCTGGAGCCGGCGAGCTGGGACGAGGCGCTGGACGCGGTCGCCGAAGGCCTCACGCGTGCCGCGCAGGCGCACGGCCGGGACGCGGTCGCCGTCTTCGGCGGCGGCGGTCTGACCAACGAGAAGGCGTACTCGCTGGGGAAGTTCGCCCGGCTCGTGCTCGGCACCTCGCAGATCGACTACAACGGCCGGTTCTGCATGTCGTCCGCGGCCGCCGCCCACCAGCGCGCCTTCGGCCTCGACCGCGGCCTGCCGTTCCCGCTCGAGGACGTCGCGGCCACCGGATGTCTGGTTCTCGTCGGTTCCAACCTCGCCGAGACGATGCCTCCCGCGCTGCGGTACATCACCGAACTGCGCAGGCGCGGGGGCACGTTGATCGTCATCGACCCGCGCCGCACCAGGACCGCCGAGCAGGCCGATCTGCATCTGCAGCCCCGCCCCGGCACCGATCTGGCGCTCGCCCTGGGCATCCTGCACCTGGTGGTGGCGGACGGCAGGACCGACGAGGCGTTCATAGCCGAGCGCACCACGGGCTGGCCGCAGGCGCGGGCGGCGGCGATGGCGCACTGGCCTGAGCTGGTGGAGCGGATCACTGGCGTACCGGTGCCCCAGCTGCGGGCCGCGGCCGCCATGTTCTGCGACGCCCCCACCTCCATGGTGCTCACCGCCCGCGGCCCCGAGCAGCAGTCGAAGGGGACGGACACCGTCGGCGCGTGGATCAATCTGTGCCTGGCCACCGGCCGCGCGGGCCGCCCGCTGTCCGGTTACGGCTGCCTGACCGGCCAGGGCAACGGGCAGGGCGGACGCGAACACGGCCAGAAGGCCGACCAGTTGCCCGGCTACCGCAAGCTCGACGACCCGGCGGCGCGGGCGCACGTCGCGGAGGTGTGGGGGGTGGATCCGGACGTTCTTCCCGCGCCCGGGCGCAGCGCGTACGAGCTGCTCGACGCGCTCGGCGGCGACATCAAGGCGCTGCTGGTCTCCGGCTCCAACCCGGTGGTCTCCGCCCCGCGCGCGGCCCACGTCGAACGGCGGCTGCGGGCGCTGGACTTCCTCGCCGTCGCCGACGTCGTGCTCTCCGAGACGGCGGCGCTCGCGGACGTCGTGCTTCCGGTGGCGCAGTGGGCGGAGGAGTCGGGGACGACGACCAATCTCGAAGGGCGGGTGCTGCTGCGCCGCAAGGCCGTCGAACCGCCGCCGGGTGTGCGCACCGATCTGGAGGTGCTGGGCGCGCTCGCCACGCGCCTGGGGTGGGAGAAGGGTTTCCCGGCCGACCCGCAGGAGGTCTTCGACGAGCTGCGGCGCGCCTCGGCGGGCGGCCCCGCGGACTACTCGGGCATCTCCTACCGCCGTATCGCCGAGGAGGACGGCGTCTTCTGGCCGTGCGCCGAGGGGTCCGAGGGCACCCGCCGGCTCTTCCTCGACGGTTTCGCCACACCCGACGGGCGGGCGCGGTTCGCGGAGGTCTCGCACCGCCCGTCGGCTGAGGAGCCGGACGCCGACTATCCGCTCTACCTGACCACGGGCCGGGTCCTCGCCCAGTACCAGTCGGGCGCCCAGACGCGTCGTGTGGAGACGCTCAACAAGGCCGCGCCCGGCCCGTTCGTGGAACTGCACCCGCGGCTCGCCGCACAGCTGGGCGTCGGCGACGGGGACCCGGTCGCCGTCACCAGCCGCAGAGGGCGGGCCGTCGCCCCGGCCCGGATCAGCCGGGGCATACGTGACGACACGGTCTTCATGCCGTTCCACTGGCCCGGCGAGGGCCGCGCCAACACGCTGACCAATCCTGCGCTTGACCCCACCTCCCGGATGCCGGAGTTCAAGGTCTGCGCGGTGCGGGTCGAGGCGGCTACTTGAGGAAGAAAAGGACGAAGACGACGAAGGCCAGCCCGGACGGCAGCCCGATGATGAACGCGGGTCCGACCCACGGGCGGTAGAGCGGATCCGGCGGTGGCGGCTCGTAGGGCGCGATGGTGACGAGCTGCTCCTCATCGTCATCATCGTCATCGTCGTCCGCCATACAGCAAGCCTACGGACCGCAGCAGGCGTCGGTGCGCAACCGGTCGCCGACCGCGAGCCACAAGGCGTCGTCCGCCTGCTGCGGCCCCGCGCCCGCACCCTGGCCGGCACCCGGGCCTGTGCCTGTGGCGAAGGCGCTCACCAGATCCTGCTGACGGTGGACGACGCCGTCGCGCAACACCATGGAGGTGCGCACCAGGTCGGAGAAGTCGTGGAAAGGGTTGCCGTCGATCACGGTCAGGTCGGCGACCTTGCCCGGCTCGACGGTGCCGAGATCGTCGCTGACGCCGAAGAGCCGGGCCGGGGCCGCCGTGGCGGTGCGCAGCGCCTGTGCGGGTGTCAGCCCCGCGTACTGGTGCAGGGCGCGCAGCGCGAGGTGCAGGTGCAGTCCGACGGGGACGAGCGCGGTGTCCGTGCCGAGGACGAGCATGCCGCCGTCGTCCATGATCCTCCGGTAGACCCCCATCTCCCGCTGCAGCGCGGTCAGCTCGGTCCCGGTCGGGGCACGGCCGGCGTCCTTCTTGATCTTGGCGGCGTCCCACGGCGGCATCAGGACCGTGACCCGCGGGTCGTCGGCGAGGGCCGGGGCGGCGCCGACCAATGGTGAGGCGGTGAACGGGGTGACGAGGAGCTGGAACTCGCCGTCGTGGTACAGCTCCAGGATGTCCCGGTACGAACGGCGTGTGGCAGAGCTCGCGTGGCCGAACTCAAGGCGCTGGGTGGCCTGCAGATGGGTGGTCAGGTCCTGGCCGACCCCGAGGCCGGGCGCGCACAGGTGCCCGCCCGCGAGCACCCCCAGGCGCTCGTGAGCGGTGCGCGCCGCCTCCGCCATGATCCAGCTGGGCGCCCGCACATACGTCTTGACGAAGTCGTAGTCGAGGGCGACGGCGCGGTCGAGGGTGCGCCGCACACCGTCCTCGGTGCAGTGAATGCGGCAGTGGCTGTACGCGGTACGGCTGCCGTCGATCAACTCTCCCGTGGCGAACAGCCGCGGACCGGTCATGGCCTGCGCCGCCAAGGACTCGCGCAGCCGCACCTCCTCGTAGGCGAAGCCACCCATCGAGACGTTGGCGGTGATGCCGTAGGCGAGCATCAGGCTGTTCTGGCGGCCGCCGTAGCAGTACTGCCACGGGTGGGTGTGGGAATCCCACAGCCCGGGGATCACGGTGGCCTTCGATGCGTCGATCTGCCGTTCGCCGGCGCGGCGGGCGCCGGGCCGGTGCTGCTCCACGGCCGTGATGCGGTTGCCGCTGATGACGATGTCCACGTCCTCCTGGACGGTCTCGCCGGTGCCGTCCCACAGACGTCCGGCGTGCACCCTGGTGATCTGGGTGCGCGGCGGCAGCCGGCGCTGCCAGCGCAGCGGTACGGCGACGGTGCGCCGCTCGCGGCCGTCCCTGCCGATCAGGCACAACTCCCCGCCCGAGAGGTAGAGCAGGCTGCGGGAGTCTCCGGACCAGGAGGGGTGGTCGGCCGGTTCGTCGGTGAGTCGGCGCGGCTCACCGGCCGGTGTGCCGTCGGGGTGGACCGGGAGCACCCACAGGGCGGACTCCATGATGATCGCCATGGAGGCGCCGTCCGGGGACCACACGGGCCCGCAGTCACCGCGGTCGGAGATCCCGGCGTGAGGAAGCGGCAAGTACGCCGTGGCCTTTCCGGTGTGGGTGTCGACGACGCGGATGAGGTTGTAGCCCTCCCGGAAGCGGTGGTTGAGGCGGTTGCGGTCGCAGATGGCCACGTGCTGCCCGTCGCGCGACCAGCTGGGCCGGCCGGGAAGGCCGCCGCCGCCGAGCGGGGAGACGAGCTCGCGCTCCGCCCCGCCCCCGAGGTGACGGATCAACACAGTCCCGTTGACGTTCTGGCATGCGAGCACGGTGCCGTCGCGGGAGAGCGCGGGGTTGAGCCTGCCGCCGGTGGCCAGGACCGTGTCGGCGCCGTCGTCGAGACGCACCCGGTGGACGGCGAACAGCCCCCGGGGGTCGTCGTCGCAGGCGTAGAGAACGGAACGGCCGTCCGGCGCCCACGATGGCATCTGCAGGTAGCGGGAGGCGGGGGCCTGGACGAGCTTGCGGGGGCGCCCGCCGATCCTCATCACCCACAGCGCGTCGAGGGCGACGAAGGCGACCGTCGTACCGTCCGGCGACAGCGCCGGGTGCTGGATGCCGCGCACCGGCTCCGAGGTCATCGGGCCCGTGGCGTCGAAGGACTGACGCTTGCGGCGGTAGCGCAGGCGGGGCACGTCGAGCCGGGCCGTGAAGGGGATCTCCTCGGCGGCGGCGGCCGCTCGCCCGGGGGAGGGCCGAGTGTGCCTCACCCGCAGCCGCCCGTCGGCGACGTAATACAACTCCCCCGCCGGGCCCCAGCTCGGCGGCGTCGGGGAGACGTCCTCCCCCGCGGTGACAGCCGTCCCGTCCACGCACAGCTGCGAGCCGCTCGCGCCCTCGGGCAGACGGCCGGGACCGAGGCGGACGTAAGCGATCCGGCCGTCGCTGCTGACGGACGGGCAGAAGACCGCGCCGTCCTGTTCGGTGCGCTGCACCGTGACCGCGCCGCCCGCCGCCGGCACCGCCGCGATGGTCCGCCCGCCCTTGCGTTCGACGTCGTCCGTGACCTCGGCTCGGACGAAGCAGACCGTGCGGCCGTCCGGGTGCCACGCCGGGTCGTAGTCCTCGAACGGACCGTCGGTGAGGCGGTGCAGCTCACCGCTGCGTACGTCGACGGTCCAGATGCTGTACGAGCTGCCCGTCACGTCGTCGCCGCCGCGCTCCGAGGCGAAGGCGAGCCGCCTGCCGTCGGGCGACCACGACACGCCGCGGTCGTCCCACGGCCCGCTGGTGAGCTGTCGCAGCCCGGTGCCGTCGGGCGCCATCGTCCACAGGTGGAAGCCTCCGCCCTTGTAGGCGCAGAACGCCACCGTGGAACCGTCCGGCGACCAGACCGGGCGGGTCGGCTCCAGGTCGGGGGCGGTGAGTGCGGTCGCCTCGCCGCCTTCGGGCGGCAGCGCCCACAGGACTCCCTGGATCTCCAGGATCAACCGGTCCCCGGCCGGCGAGACGGCCACCGAGGCGTTGGTTCCCTCGGTGAAGGTGACCGTGCGGCTGCCGGAGGGGGGACGGGTCCGGGGCGCGGACCGCGGGCCGAGCGCCGTTCCCGCCCCCGAGAGCGCGGCGGCCCGTACGAAGCCCCGCCGCGTCATCCCGTCGGGCAGCGTCCCCTCCGCAGGTGTCCGGTTGTCACTCGGCATATCGATCGGCTTCATTTCTGCTCCAATGCGACGGGCTTCGTGCGAACACCGGCATCAGCCGGTCTGGGACCGGTCGTGCACGGCGAGCGTGAGCTGGCGGTCCATCCAGAGGACGACCTCGGGGTACTCCGACAGCCACGTCTGGAAGTTGTGGCCGCCCTCGTCCCGGATCAGCGTGGTGACCCGGGTCGGTGGCCTCGCCTTCGCGGCGAACGTCAGAGTCGGGCCATAGTTCTCCTCGCCCTTCCTGCTGCTCGACACGAGCAGCGAGACCGGCGGCGGGGGCATGTGTTCGAGACGCCACGTCAGGTCGTTCTCCCTCCTGACCTGGGCGTTGCCGCCGTAGAGATCACCCGTCTGGCCGTCGCGGCGGGCGAAGTAGTCCGCGGACAGGCCTGCGGCCGCGCCGTAGCGGACCGGGTTGGTCATGGCGAACTTCAGCGCGCAGTAGCCGCCCGTCGAGTCGCCGACGGCGCCCCAGGTACCGGGAGCTCCCGTGGTGCGGTAGTGGCCTGCGACGGCCATGGGAAGGTCCTGGTTGAAGAAGGTCAGCGCCTGCGAGCCGCCGGGGATGTCGGTGCAGTTGGTGTCGCGGCCGGGCACGACGGCCGGGCGCGCCAACACGTAGATCACCGGCTGGATCTTCTTCGTCCTGATGTCGTCGGAGACGGTGCGCGGAATGTCGAGTTCGGTGATCAGATTCTTGGCGACGCCCGGGTAGCCGGTGAGAGCGACGACGACCGGGAAGTGGTCGTACTCATGTCCCTTCTGGAAGTACTGCGGGGGCAGATAGACGTAGCCGTCGGTTGTCAGCCCGGAGGCGGCGCCGTGGAAGGTCACCGCCTCGACCAGGCCGGCCCGCTCCCTGCCGCCCTTGAGGCGGGCGTCCCGGAAGGTGCCGGTGACGGTGAGGGCGGCCGGCCGGCCGGCCGGGGCACCGGGTTCGTCCAGGGTCTGTTTGCCCTCGGCCTGGCCGAGCAGGTCGTTCCAGGAGGAGTAGAAGCCGTAGGTGTCGTTGGCGGCGACCAGCAGCAGGGCCATGATCGAGACCTGGGTGGCCGCGAGCATTCCCAGCCGTCCGAGCCAGGCAGCGGGGCCCTGGCCCGCGGCGCGGGGCCACAGCCACAGCGTCCCGGCGATCATCGCCGTCGCGATGACCGCCAGTGCTATGAAGAAGATCTTGGACGTGAGACCCACATTGGAGTCTTCCGGGCCCGCCGGCTGGTGACACGCCTTGTCACCCGCCTGACACTCGGTCGTTCATGCGATCACACGAACGGGGGAGGCCGATCTCACCACGGCCCGGGAGTCGCGCTGAGGTCACCGTTGCGCGGGGGAAACGGGCGGGATGCGGGCAGGTAACAGCCCTATCGCAGTCTTCACATGTGCTGACGAAAACCTCCGCCTCCACGCGCCATCGCGTCACCGTCATCGGTGGCGGGGTCGCCGGCGCCCGGCTGGCCTACCAGCTGCGGGCCGCCGGTGACGGCTGCGAGGTCACAGTGATCGGGGAGGAGGCGCACGCCCCCTACAACCGGGTGCTGCTCGCCGACGTGCTCGCCGGACGGTACGCACCGGAGGTCGTGTCGCTGCCGGAGGCGCCCGGTATGCGGCGCGGGGTGCGGGCGGTCCGCATCGACCGGGACGAGCGCCGCGTCGTGTGCGACGACGGCTCGCTCGTCCCCTACGACACGCTCGTCCTCGCCACCGGCTCCAACCCGGTGCTGCCGCCGCTGCGCGGCCTGTTGGCGTCTGGTGAGAGCGGGCTGCCCGACGGTGTGCACGCCTTCAGGACCATGGACGACTGCCTGGCGCTCGCCGCCGCCACCCGCCCGGGGGTACGGGCCGTGGTGGTCGGCGGCGGCCTGCTCGGGGTGTCGGCGGCGCGTGCGCTCGCCGCGCGCGGTGCCCAGGTGGTGCTGGCCCAGCAGGGCGAGCACCTGATGGAACACCACCTCGACGCGATGGCCGCAGCACTGGTCCGCAGTCACCTGGAGGCACTCGGCGTCGAGGTCCACCTCGAATGCCGCGTGCGCGGCCTGACCGGCACGGCCAGGGCGCGCGCCGTCGAACTCGCCGACGGATACCGGCTCGACACCGACGTCGTCGTCCTCGCCTGCGGAGTGCGGCCGCGCGTCGGGCTCGCCCACGCCGCGGGACTGGACGTGGAGCGCGGCGTCCTCGTCGACGACCGGCTCCGCAGCTCCGACCCGCGCATCCGGGCCATCGGCGACTGCGCCGAGCACGAGGGCGTCGTCTACGGCCTCGCCGGACCCGCTATCGACCAGGCGGACCTGCTGGCGCGGCTGCTCACCGGCGGCCAGGAGAGCGCACCGCAGCTCGGCTACGCCGGAACGCGTGCCCTCACCCGGCTCACGCTCCCCGGCCCGTCCGCACACTCCCCGCTGGACATCGCCACCTTCGGCACCCCCGTGCCGGTCGCAGGCGACGACGTACTGCGGCTCTCCGACGCCACCCGCGGCGTCTACCGCAAGGTCGTGCTCCGCGACGACCGGCTCATCGGCGGAATCCTGCTGGGCGACCTCACCACCGTCGGCGCACTCGCCCGCACCTGGGAGGACGACGAGCCGATCGCATCGGACTCCTCACCGCTCCACCTGCTCACCCACGACGGAGGCTCATCGTCATGACCGCTGCCGCGAACCCGCCCACGATCGTGCAGATCGGCCACGGGATGGTCGGGCACCGCTTCCTCGAGGCCCTCGCCGACCGGCGCGTCCCCGACCGTGCGCGCGTGGTGGTGCTGTGCGAGGAGCCGCGTCCCGCGTACGACCGCGTACAGCTGACCTCCTACTTCTCCGGCCGCACCCCCGACGAACTCTCCCTGGTAGAGGCGGAGTTCATGACCCGGCACGGGATCGAACTGCACACCGGCGACCCGGCCGTCGCCATCGACCGGGCAGCGCGCACCGTCACCGCGCGCTCCGGCCTCACCGTCACCTACGACACACTCGTCCTCGCCACCGGCTCCTACCCCTTCGTCCCGCCCGTGCCCGGCAAGGACGCCGAAGGGTGCTTCGTCTACCGCACCATCGAGGACCTGCTCGCCATCGAGGAATACGCGGCGGGCTCGCGGACCGGCGCCGTGGTCGGCGGCGGGCTGCTGGGCCTGGAGGCCGCGGGTGCGCTCAAAGGACTGGGACTGACCACCCACGTGGTGGAGTTCGCACCCCGGCTGATGCCGGTGCAGGTCGACGAGGGCGGCGGCGAGGCGCTGCGCCGCACCATCGAGGGGATGGGCGTCGAGGTCCACACGGGCGTCGGCACGCAGGAGATCGTCACTGGCGAGAACGGCTCGGTCGTCGCGATGAACCTCTCCGACGGCTCGGTGCTCGACACCGATCTCGTCGTCTTCTCCGCAGGCGTGCGCCCGCGCGACCAGCTGGCCCGCGAGTGCGGTCTGCCGGTGGGCGAGCGCGGCGGCATCGTCGTCGACGCACAGTGCCGCACGCCCGAGGACGAACACGTCTACGCCATCGGCGAGTGCGCGCTCGCGGCGGACGGCCGGGTCTACGGACTCGTCGCCCCCGGCTACGACATGGCCGAGACGGCCGCCAAGGCGATAGCGGGCGAGACCGGCGGATCGTTCACCGGCGCCGACACCTCGACCAAGCTGAAGCTGCTCGGCGTCGACGTCGCCAGCTTCGGCGACGCGCACGGCACCACCCCTGGCTGCCTCGACGTCCACTACTCCGACTCCCGCGCCGGCATTTACAAGAAACTGGTCGTCGGCGAGGACGGCACCCTCCTCGGCGGCGTGCTGGTCGGGGACGCCGACGCATACGGGATGCTTCGGCCGCTGACCGGCTCCGTACCGCCGCTGGCGCCCGAACAGCTGGTGCTGCCGTCCGGCGCCGGGGCCCCTGCGGCGCTGGGCCCGTCCGCGCTCCCCGACGACGCGGTGATCTGCAACTGCCTGGGCGTCACCAAGGGCGCCATCCGGGCCGCCGTCACCGAGCACGAATGCACCACCGTCCCCGAGGTGAAGAAGTGCACCAAGGCCGGCACCGGCTGCGGCAGCTGCGTGAAGATGCTCACCACGCTCGTCAACGAGGAGCTCGAAGCCGGTGGCATCACCGTCGACAAGGGGCTGTGCGGCTGCTTCGTCCACACCCGCGCCGAGTTGTACGAGATCGTGCGCGCGCTGCGCATCGCCTCGTACGCCGAACTCCTCGACCAGCACGGGCGGGAGGAGGCGCGCGGCGGTGAGGGCTGCGAGACCTGCAAGCCCGCCGTCGCCTCGATCATCGCCTCGCTCGCGCCGACGATCGGCGCCGGCGGATACGTCCTCGACGGCGAACAGGCCGCGCTGCAGGACACCAACGACCACTTCCTCGCCAACCTGCAGAAGAACGGCTCCTACTCGATCGTCCCGCGCGTCCCCGGCGGTGAGATCACCCCCGAGAAACTCATCGTCATCGGCGAGGTCGCCCGCGACTTCGGCCTTTACACGAAGATCACCGGCGGCCAGCGGATCGATATGTTCGGCGCCCGGGTCGACCAACTCCCGCTGATCTGGGCCCGCCTCGTGGACGCCGGGTTCGAATCCGGCCACGCCTACGGCAAGGCGCTGCGCACGGTGAAGTCCTGCGTCGGCCGGACATGGTGCCGCTACGGCGTGCAGGACAGCGTGCGGATGGCCATCGACCTGGAACTGCGCTACCGGGGTCTACGCTCCCCGCACAAGCTGAAGTCGGCCGTCTCCGGCTGCGCCCGCGAGTGCGCCGAGGCGCGCGGCAAGGACTTCGGCGTCATCGCCACGTCCAATGGCTGGAACCTGTACGTGGGCGGCAACGGCGGCGCCGACCCCCGCCACGCCGACCTGCTGGCGCAGGACCTCAGCGACGCAGAGCTGATCCGCCTCATCGACCGGTTCCTGATGTTCTACATCCGCACAGCCGACCGCCTGGAACGCACCAGCGCCTGGCTGGAGCGGATCGACGGCGGACTGGACCACGTACGCGACGTGGTTGTCCACGACTCGCTCGGCATCTGCGACGAGCTGGAGGCACTGATGGCCGATCACGTGGCGAACTACCGGGACGAATGGGCGGAGACGCTGAACGACCCGGACCGGCTGCGCCGCTTCGTCTCCTTCGTCAACGCCCCCGACGCGCCCGACCCGTCCGTCCGCTTCGTCCCCGAGCGGGACCAGATCAAACCGGATCTGGAGATCCTCGCCGGGCCCACTCTTCCCGTCCGCACGCTCGAAGGGACACCGTCCGCATGACCACGCTCTCCGTAGAGACCGTAGAGGCCGTAGAGACCGCCGCACAGACCGCCACCGTGGAGCTGCGCGTGGACGGTGCGTGGGTCGGCGTCTGCGACCTGTCCCTGCTCACCCCGGGCCGCGGCGTCGCCGCGCTGCTGCCCGACGGCCGCCAGGTCGCCGTCTTCCGCGACCGCAACGGCGGGCTCCACGCCATCGCCAACCGCGACCCGTTCACCGGCGCCTACGTGCTCTCCCGCGGCCTGCTCGGCTCGGCCTCGGGGCGCCCCTTCGTCGCCTCGCCGCTACTGAAGCAACGTTTCGACCTGCAGACGGGCCGATGCCTCGACGACGAGAACGTGACGATCGCGGCGTACGAAACGCGTACGAGTCACGGGTGACCGTCGGCGCTGCGCGCGGCGCTCACGTTACCGTTGCCGTGTGCATATGATCGCTTCGGCTGTGTGGAACCCGAGCGGCGGCCAGGGGTTGCGGCAACTGGCCGAGCTCGGTCTTGCCCTGGTGCTCTCCACGCTGATCGGCCTGGAGCGCGCGGTCCAGCAGAAGAGCGCGGGCCTGCGCACCCACACGCTGGTGGGCGTAGGTGCGGCGCTGTTCATGGAGGTCTCGCAGCACGGCTTCAACAACGTCCTGGGCATGCAGCATGTCGCCCTCGACCCCTCCCGGGTCGCCGCCCAGATCGTCACCGGCATCGGCTTCATCGGCGGCGGCCTGATCTTCGTGCGCCGCGACGCGGTGAAGGGGCTCACCACCGCCGCGACCATCTGGCTGACGGCCGCCATCGGCATGGCCTGCGGCGGCGGCCTGGCCCTGCTCGCCGTCGCCGTCACCGCCGGCCACTTCCTCATCATCCGCGGATATCCGCTGATCACCCGCCACTTCCCGGCGGTGACCGCGCCCGAACAGGCCGATCTGCAGCTCACGTACCGCGCGGGCCGCGGCGTGCTCACACGCATCCTTGAGCACTGCACGGGTGCCGGCTTCCGGGTGATGGACGTCCGCGTCGAGCACGCCCCATGGCGCGAGGGCGCCGAGGAGGCGGAACGGGGTACGGGCACCACGGAGGTCCAGCTCTCCATCGAGGGCACGGGATCCATCCACCATCTCGTGACGCGGCTCGCGGAGGTGGACGGCGTGATCAGCGTCTGGTCCCCGACGGGCAACGGGGCGTACTGAGTACCCCGTGCGTCCCGTGTCTCGGCTTGCGTCAGGTGTTTTCCCCGCCGCCCGCCCGTTGCGGTGACGCTGCGCTGGGCGTTCTGCGGCCGGTTCGCCCGTTCCCCGCGGTTGCGGCTGGGGTGGGGGTTTTTCCCCGCCGCCCGCCCGTTGCCGTGATCGGGTGGGTCACGAGGGCGCTGCGTGGGTG
>NZ_JANFNG010000010.1 GCF_024436035.1 Streptomyces humicola | reverse complement strand
GCCGAGGAGGCACCCCACAGCGGCACCGACCCCCCAACGACGCCACGGCGCAACGCGAGCCCGGGCACGTGATCAGGCCAGTGACGGCAACGGCGCCAAGGCCCACGTGACCCCTCCCACGTGACCAGACCAGTCACGGCAAACGGTCACTCGGCTGTAGGGCATCAATCCCTCGAATGCCTTCGGCCCCAACGACGCCGAGGCGCACCCACGTGATCGGACCAGGTCGTTCGGCGCCGAGTGGCGGTAGCCGGACGGGGTAGATGAAATGGGATCGACGCGTACCCGAGGAGTGGGCTGCTGACATGGGCTGGACCGCGAACGACATCCCCGATCTGACCGGCCGCAGAGCCGTGGTGACCGGTGCCAACAGCGGCATCGGTTACTGCGCGGCACGGGAACTCGCGCGGCACGGCGCCCGCGTGGTGCTCGCCTGCCGCAGCGAGCAGCGCGGCACCGAGGCCGTGCGCCGGCTGACCTCCGAGGTGCCGGACGCCCAGGTGACGTTGCGCCTGCTGGATCTGGCGGATCTCGCGAGCGTGCGGGCCTTCGCCAAGAGGTACGGTGACGAGGGCGGCGAGCGGCTGGATCTGCTCGTCAACAACGCGGGCGTGATGGCGGTGCCGTACACCAGGACGGCGGACGGCTTCGAGATGCAGTTCGGGATCAACCACCTCGGCCACTTCGCGCTGACGGGTCTGCTGCTGCCGAAGCTGCTCGCCACTCCGGGCGCCCGCGTGGTCAGCGTCTCCAGCGGATTCCACGCGCTCGCCAACATCGATCCCGGTGACCTCAACAGCGAGCGCAAGTACGGGAGTTGGACCGCCTACGGCCGCTCGAAGACCGCCAACCTGCTGTTCATCCACGAGCTGGCGCGCCGTGTCGCCGCGGTCGATGCCGACCTGGTCGCGGCTGTCGCCCATCCGGGGTACGCCGACACCAATCTGACGTATGCCAGCGCCCGCATGGGCGACCGGCGCCTGTTCGAACAGCTGGCGCGGATCGGCAACCGGATCGTCGCCCAGTCCGCCGACGCCGGGGCGCTGCCCACCCTCTACGCGGCTACCGCCCCCGGCGTGCGGCCCGACGACTTCATCGGGCCGCGCTGGCAGGGCTGGCGCGGCAGTCCCGTCCGCTCCTGGCGCGCGCCGTGGACGCTCAACGACGTGGCCGCCGAGCGGCTGTGGAGTGCATCGGAGCAGCTGACGGGGGTCCGTTACGAGGGGCTCGCGGCCGCGGGGTAGCGCCCGACGAATGGGGGGCGGCGCCTCCGCACAGGCGCCGCCCCCGGTGAGGGTTCTACAGGTGGCTCATCGGTGGTCGCTGCCCCGGCTCTCGCTGGCGGCCCGGCCCGCCTCGAGACGCGCAACCGGGATCCGGAACGGCGAACACGAGACGTAGTCCAGGCCCACCTCATGGAAGAAGTGGACGGACTCCGGGTCGCCGCCGTGCTCTCCGCAGACCCCGAGCTTGAGGTCGGGCCGGGTGGCCCGGCCCGCCTCGGCCGCCGCCCGCACCAGGGAGCCGACGCCGTCGCGGTCGATGGTCTCGAAGGGGCTGACGCCGAAGATGCCCTTCTCCAGGTAGGCGGTGAAGAAGCTCGCTTCGACGTCGTCGCGGGAGAAGCCCCAGACCGTCTGGGTGAGGTCGTTGGTGCCGAAGGAGAAGAACTCGGCGGCCTCCGCGATCTGACCGGCCGTCAGGGCTGCGCGGGGCAGCTCGATCATCGTGCCCAGCGGCAGCTTGATGTCGGTGCCCGATGCCTGCTGCACCTCGGCGATGACCTGCTCGGCCTGATCGCGCACGATCTCCAGCTCCTGGACGGTGCCCACCAGCGGGATCATGATCTCGGCGCGCGGGTCGCCGCCCGCGCCGAGCCGCTGCGCCGCGGCCTCCGCGATCGCTCGTACCTGCATGGTGAACAGTCCGGGGATGACCAGCCCGAGGCGGACTCCGCGCAGGCCGAGCATCGGGTTCTGCTCGTGCAGCCGGTGGACGGCCTGCAGCAGCCGCAGGTCGTTCTCGTGGTCCTCGTGGCGGGACTCGGCGAGCGCGACGCGGACCGACAGGTCCGTGATGTCAGGCAGGAATTCGTGCAGCGGCGGGTCGAGCAGCCGTACCGTCACCGGCAGCCCGTCCATCGCCTCGAAGAGGTCGACGAAGTCCTGGCGCTGCAGCGGCAGCAGCGCCTCGAGCGCCGAGGCGCGCTCGTCGTCGGTGTCGGCGAGGATGAGCCGTTCGACGAGCTCACGCCGTTCGCCGAGGAACATGTGCTCGGTGCGGCACAGGCCGATGCCCTGGGCGCCGAAGCGGCGGGCGCGCGCGGCGTCCTCGGCGTTGTCGGCGTTGGCCCGTACGCGCAGACGGCGCACCCGGTCGGCGTAGGCCATGATCCGGTGCACGGCCTTGACCAACTCGTCGGCGTCGTCCGCACCCGCGTGCATCCGTCCCTCGAAGTATTCGACGACCGGGGACGGTACGACGGGTACCTCGCCGAGGTAGACCTTTCCGGTCGAGCCGTCGATGGAGACGACGTCGCCCTCCTCGACGACGGTGCCGCCGGGGACGGTCATCCGCCGCCGCTTGGTGTCGACTTCGAGCTCCTCGGCGCCGCACACGCACGTCTTGCCCATGCCGCGGGCGACGACGGCGGCGTGCGAGGTCTTTCCGCCGCGGGAGGTGAGGATGCCCTCGGCGGCGATCATGCCGTTGAGGTCGTCGGGGTTGGTCTCGCGGCGGATGAGGATGACCTTCTCGCCGGAGCGCGACCACTTGACCGCGGTGTATGAGTCGAAGACGGCCTTGCCGACGGCCGCGCCCGGGGACGCGGCGATGCCGCGGCCGACCTGCTCGGCCTGGGCGGACTCGTCGAAGCGCGGGAACATCAGCTGCGCCAGCTGCGCTCCGTTGACCCGCTGCAGCGCCTCGGCCTCGTCGATCAGGCCCTGGTCGACGAGCTGGGTGGCGATGCGGAAGGCGGCTGCGGCGGTGCGCTTGCCGACGCGGGTCTGGAGCATCCACAGCTTGCCGCGCTCGATGGTGAACTCGATGTCGCACAGGTCCTTGTAGTGCGTCTCGAGCGTCTCCATGATCTGCATCAGCTGGTCGTAGGAGGCCTTGTCGATCTTCTCGAGATCGGCGAGCGGCACGGTGTTGCGGATGCCGGCGACGACGTCCTCGCCCTGGGCGTTCTGCAGGTAGTCGCCGTAGACGCCCTGGTGGCCGCTGGCCGGGTCGCGGGTGAAGGCGACGCCGGTCCCGGAGTCGGGGCCGAGGTTGCCGAAGACCATGGAGCAGATGTTGACGGCGGTGCCGAGGTCGTGGGGTATGCGCTCCTGGCGGCGGTAGAGCTTGGCGCGCTCGCCGTTCCACGAGTCGAAGACCGCGCGTACGGCGAGGTCCATCTGCTCACGCGGCTCCTGCGGGAACTCGCGGCCGGCCTCCTTGAGCACGATCTGCTTGAATGCGTCGACGAGGGAGCGCAGGTCGGCGGCGTCGAGGCCGAGGTCGGTGGAGGCGCCCTTGGCGCGCTTGGCCTCTTCGAGCGCCTCCTCGAACAGGTCGCCGTCGACGCCGAGCACGGTCTTGCCGAACATCTGGATGAGGCGGCGGTAGGAGTCCCACGCGAATCGCTCGTCGCCGGCCTGGGCGGCGAGGCCGTCCACGGAGGTGTCGGAGAGGCCGATGTTGAGGACCGTGTCCATCATGCCGGGCATGGAGAACTTCGCCCCGGAGCGCACGGACACCAGCAGGGGGTTGTCGCTCTGGCCGAGCTTCTTGCCCATGCGCTGTTCGAGCGCGTCGAGGTGCGCACTCACCTCGTCGCGCAGCTCCGGCGGTTCACTGCCGGAGTCGAGGTAGACCTTGCAGGCGTCGGTGGTGATGGTGAAACCCGGAGGGACGGGCAGACCGAGGTTGGTCATCTCGGCGAGATTCGCGCCTTTCCCGCCGAGCAGGTCCTTGAGGTCCTTGTTGCCCTCAGTGAAGTCGTAGACGAACTTCTGGGGTGCTTGTTGTTCCGACACGGGACCGTTCTCCTCGCGTGCGGGGTTGCCCTGACGCCGGGGAGCGTACCCATCTCCCAGGCGACGCAGTGCGTCCAGAACCACGACACATGGCTGTAACCGCGCGTCTGCCACGAGATCGAATGCGAAACAGCCCCTCGCGCCTGCGATTGCGGGAAGTCAAGAGATCCTCAAGCTGCGTTCATTTCTCGAACACATAACGCCGATGTGTGATCATCCGTCCGCCTCTCGGTCACGATCCGTATTGATCGTTTGATTGATCGAATGGAACGGGCGTGGCACTCAGTGCCAGGCTTTGGAGGGTGTCCACAACCCGGAGGGCACTTCGAGAGTGCTCATCTGAGCGCAAGCCCTATCAAGCGTGGCGAGAATCACGCGCCGTCGATGGCTTCAGTCTTACATCGTGGACACCGGTTTGGCCTGTTTTACGCCCCGGCCGCTCTCCCTCCCGGGCAGCGTCAGCCGCCGGAGGTGTCGAGCTCCGCGTCCGCGCTCACCGCGGCGCAGTCGTACGGATCCCTCAGCCAGCCGTCCGGCAGCACCACGCGCTTGGTCCCGGCGGTCCGCCCGCGCGGGCCCTCCGCGTCCTGCGGCCACGGCTGGTCCAGGTCGAGCGCGCCCAGGTGCTCGTCGAGCTCGGCCAGCGACGAGGCCATGGCGAGGCGCTGCCGCAGCCGGGAGCCGACCGCGAAGCCCTTGGTGTACCAGGCGACATGCTTGCGGAAGTCGATGACCCCGCGCTGCTCGTCCCCCAGCCATTCGGCGAGCAGCTCCGCGTGGCGCCGCATCACGCCGGCGACCTCCTTGAGCGTCGGCCGGGCCTGGCCCACCCGTCGCCCACCACTACCCTCAGTGGAGGCTCCCCCGGACTCCGTCCGGGGGGACTCCCTGCGCGCCACCCCCTGCTCCGCCAGGCCCTCGAAGATGTTCACGAGATCGCCGAAGAGCCACGGCCGCCCCAGGCAGCCACGCCCCACCACGACGCCGTCGCAGCCGGTCTCGCGCATCATCCGTACCGCGTCGTCGGCGCACCAGATGTCGCCGTTGCCGAGCACCGGGATCTCCGGTACAGCCTCCTTCAGCCGGGCGATGGCCGACCAGTCGGCCGTGCCCCCGTAGTGCTGGGCCGCGGTGCGGCCGTGCAGCGCGATCGCGGCGACGCCCTCACCGACAGCGATGCGTCCCGCGTCGAGGTAGGTGAGGTGATCGTCGTCAATCCCCTTGCGCATCTTCATCGTCACGGGCAGATCACCGGCCCCGGCGACCGCCTCGCGCAGGATCGACCGCAGCAGGTTGCGCTTGTACGGGAGGGCGGAGCCGCCGCCCTTGCGGGTCACCTTGGGCACCGGGCAACCGAAGTTGAGGTCGATGTGGTCGGCGAGACCCTCGTCCGCGATCATCCGCACCGCGCGGCCGACGGTCGCCGGATCGACGCCGTACAGCTGGACGGAGCGTGGCTTCTCTCCGGCATCGAAGCGGATCAGCCGCATCGTCTTGGTGTCCCGCTCGACGAGCGCCCGCGTGGTGATCATCTCGCAGACGAAGATGCCCTTGCCGCCGGAGAACTCACGGCACAGCGTGCGGAACGGCGCATTGGTGATACCGGCCATGGGCGCGAGCACGACAGGCGGCCACACGGTGTGCGGACTGATCCGCAGGGCCTGCTCAGGCTTCATCGGCGGGCTTCCTCCGGGCGGGTACGGGCGGACGACGGACCTCCCATTCTCCCCCACCCGCCGCGCGCTCAGACCGCCACGGCCATCTCGCGCACACCGCCGCCCGCATCCGCGACCGCCAGCGCGTGCAGCCTTTCCAGGCGCTCACGGGTCTCGTCGTCGAGCGGCGTGTAGATCACCAGCCGGGTGCCGGCGCCCGGCTGCAGCCACATGCTGGTGTGCTCCATGTTCAGCAGGCCGACGTGGGCGTTGAGGAAGCGCTTGGGGCGGTTGGACGGTCCGACCACCTCATGCCGCTCCCACACCTCGCGGAACTCGGGCGAGGCCTGCTGGAGCCGCTTGACCTGGCACTTCCACACCGGCTCCGCAACGTGCTCGGCCATCACGGCGCGGAACTGCGCGATGCACCGGCGCAGTACCTGGTCGCGGTCGACGACCGCTTTCCGCCAATCAGGGTCGGTGCAGATCAGCCACAGCACGTTGCGGTTCTCGGGCGGCAGCGCGTCGAGGTCGCGGACGAGTCGGCCGTAGGTGCGGTTGTACGTGAGGATGTCGTACCGGGCGTTCATCACGCATGCGGGCAGCGGCTCGAGCTGCTCCATGGTGGCGCGGAGCGATGGCGTGACCGTGGGGCACTCCAGGTTCGGCGCCGGGTCGGAGAGGCCGGCGAGTACGAAGAGGTGGGCGCGCTCCGCGCGGTCGAGCATCAGGGTGCGCGCGACGGCGTCGAGAACCTGGGCGGAGACCTTGATGTCCCGCGCCTGTTCGAGCCAGGTGTACCAGGTGACCCCGACCGCGGAGAGCTGCGCGACCTCCTCGCGCCGCAGGCCGGGGGTACGGCGGCGCCGCCCGTTGGGCAGGCCGACCTGCTCAGGGGTGATGCGCTCGCGGCGGCTGCGCAGGAAGTCGGCCAGCTCACGTCGGCGTATGTCGGTGCTCGCGCTCATTAGACCAGCATGCCGCACCGCTCAGCCAGTTGCCAGGTTGTCCCAATACCTGGATAACCACACTCTGGTACCACCCTATTGGCTCCCGCACAGTTGACCCCGTGACCAAAGCGAACACAGCACTCACCGGGACCGATGTCCTCACCCCCACCAGGGCCGCGACACCAACGGCGGCGACCCCGCCAGTGCTCAGCGCGCTCGGACTGCTGACCCTGCTGCTCGGCGCCGCCCTGCCCATGATCGACTTCTTCATTGTCAACGTCGCACTGCCGACCATCGACCATGACCTGCACGCCGGACCCGCCCTGCTGGAGATGGTGGCGGCCGGATACGGCGTCGCCTACGCCGTGCTGCTCGTCCTCGGCGGACGCCTCGGCGACATGGTCGGACGCCGGCGCCTCTTCCTGCTCGGCACGGCGCTGTTCGCGCTGACCTCGCTCGCCTGCGGTCTCGCGCCCGACGCCTGGACCCTGGTCGGGGCCCGGGTGGCACAGGGTGCCGCGTCGGCGTTGATGCTGCCGCAGGTGCTCGCCACCATCCACGCCACCACCTCGGGCGCCAAGCGCGGCCGGGCGCTGGGTCTGTACGGGGCCACCGGCGGGATCGCGGCGGTGGCCGGTCAGGTGCTCGGCGGCTGGCTGGTCGCCGCGGACCTCCTGGGCACCGGCTGGCGCTCGATATTCCTGGTCAATGTGCCCGTCGCGGCCGCGGCCATACTGCTCGCGCTGCGGTCCGTCCCCGAGACCCGTTCGGCGAACCCGTCGCGCATCGACGCCAAGGGCACGGCACTGCTGGGCGCGACGCTGCTCGCACTGCTGGTGCCGCTGATGGAGGGCCACGCCGTCGGCTGGCCGCTGTGGTGCTGGCTGCTGCTGGCCGCGACGCCGTTCGTGGGCGCCGCGTTCTGGCTGGTGGAGCGGCGCGGCGAGCGCACCGGCGGTGACCCGCTGATCCCGCCGACGCTGCTGGCCAACCACGGGATGCGCAGCGGGCTGCGGGTGGCGCTGTTCTTCTTCACTGGCTTCGGCGGCTTCATGTTCGTCATCGCGGTGGCGCTCCAGCAGGGGCTGCGCCTCGGCCCGGTCGCGGCGGGCACGGCGCTGGTGCCGATGGCATCGGCCTACTTCGCCGCGTCGCTGCTCGCTCCGCGGCTCGTGACGCGGTACGGGCGGCGCGTGGTGACCACGGGGCTCTCGCTGCAGGGGATCGGGGTCCTCGTAGTGGTCGCCACCGTTCTGCAGGGCGGCTGGCCGCACCTGGGCGCGTTCGACTTCCTCCCCGGGATGCTGGTGCTCGGCTTCGGGCAGGGGCTGGCGATGACAACGCTCTTCCGCATCGTGCTCTCCGAGGTGCCGGCCGAGCGGGCGGGCGTGGGCAGCGGCGTGATGGTGACCACCCAGCAGTCCTCGCTGGCGCTCGGTGTGGCAACGCTGGGCACGCTCTTCCTGTCGCTCGCGGGCTCGATAGGCATGCGCGACGCACTGGCGGTTGCCCTGTTGGCCCAGGTCGCGGGGGTCGCGGCGTCGGTCGGGCTGAGCGTCCGGCTCCCGCGCACGGTCCGCTGACGGCGGGCCCGTCCCGGGCCCTTGGGGCGTGACGCCCGCAGTTGTAGGATAAAAATAATTCCACGTCTACAACTAATCGCTCCGAGGAGATGTACGTGCCCGAACTCAGCCGCAGGCGGCGCCTGCTCGTCCTGGCCATCTGCTGCATGAGCCTGCTGATGGTGAGCCTCGACAACACGGTGCTCAATGTCGCGCTGCCGTCGATGCAGAGGGAGCTGCACACCACGGTCTCGGGCCTGCAGTGGACCATCGACGCCTACACCCTCGTCCTGGCCAGCCTGCTGATGCTCTCCGGTTCGACCGCCGACCGAATAGGCCGCCGCCGCACCTTCCAGGTGGGCCTGGCGATCTTCACCACGGCATCGCTGCTGTGCAGCCTCGCCCCCTCCCTGGTGTGGCTCGTCGGCTTCCGCACGCTGCAGGCGATCGGCGGCTCGATGCTCAACCCGGTCGCGATGTCGATCATCACCAACGTCTTCACCGACCCCAAGGAGCGCGCCCGCGCGATCGGCGTGTGGGGCGGGGTCGTCGGGATCAGCATGTCGGCCGGGCCCGTCATCGGCGGACTGCTCGTCGAGACCACCGGCTGGCGTGCGATCTTCTGGATCAACGTACCCGTGGGCCTCGCGGCACTGCTGCTGACCAAGCTGTTCGTGCCCGAGTCGCGCGCGCCCAAGTCGCGCCGGGTCGACGCGGTCGGCCAGGTCTTGATGATCGCCCTGCTGGCCTCCGTCACCTACGCGATCATCGAGTCCCCAAGCCGCGGCCTCTCCTCGCCGCTGATCGTCACGTGCATCGTGATCGCCGTGCTCTCGCTCGCCGGTCTGCTGGCGTACGAGCCGCGGTGCAAGGAACCCCTGCTCGACCTGCGGTTCTTCCGCAGCGCGCCGTTCTCGGGCGCCACGGTGATAGCGATCTGCGGCTTTGCGGCGCTCGGCGGCTTCCTCTTCCTCAACACGCTCTACCTGCAGGACGTACGGCACCTCGACGCGCTCCACGCCGGCCTGTTCATGCTGCCGATGGCCGCGATGTCGCTGTTCTTCGCGCCGCTGTCCGGCCGCATCGTCGCCAGCCGCGGGCCACGGCTGCCGCTGCTGCTCGCGGGGACAGCCATGTGTCTGAGCGGCCTCGGCCTCGCCCTGCGGTTCTCCCCCACCACCCCGCTCACGGTGATCACCGGCGGCTACGTCCTGTTCGGCATCGGCTTCGGCCTGGTCAACGCCCCGATCACCAACACCGCCGTCTCCGGAATGCCGCGCACCCAGGCCGGCGTGGCGGCGGCGGTGGCCTCCACCAGCCGTCAGGTCGGCGCCTCGCTCGGGGTCGCCGTGATCGGCTCGGTGATGGCCGCGGGGGCGACGGGTGGCTTCGGCGCCGGGTTCACCGACGCCGGCCGAACGGCGTGGTGGATCATCGCCGGATGCGGGGCCGCTGTCCTGGTCGTCGGTAGCATCACGTCGGGCCGCTGGGCGCGGGCCACGGCGAACCGTACGGCGGAACGCCTGCAGACGGACGAGATCAAGATGCCGGTGAACGCGTGATGGGCGAGGTCAGACAGCTCGGGATGGACGCCGTCGTGAAGGACCGCGGCGAGGAGGCCGCACGCCGCGTATGGCGGGGGCTGCGCGAACTGGTCCTGGACCGCAACGACCGCCGCAAGGAGGCCGCCGAAGCGCTCGGCATGAGCTTCATCCGCGCCAAGGCGCTGATCCGCATCGCCGCCGAGCCGCTGACGTTGCGCGCGCTCGCCGCGCACCTGGTGATCGACGCCCCGTACACCACGCTCGTCGTCGACGACCTGGTCAAGCGGGGGCTGGTGGAGCGCACGGCCCATCCGGAGGACCGCCGCTGCAAGCTGGTCCATGCGACGGAGGCGGGGCTGGCCGCGGCCCGGACCGCGGGACGGATCCTGGACACCCCGCCGGACTCGCTGCGCACCCTCGACCCGGACGACATGGCCACGCTCGACCGGATCGTCGCGCGGCTGCTCGGCTGAGAAACCGATGAGGGGCCGGGGGTTCGAACCCCAGGCCCCTCGTGCGTCGGTGACGTCGGCGGCGTCAGCGGCCTCAGCAGCCGAGGAGGCGGCTGCCCAGGTAGCTCTCCACCTGGTCGAGGGAGACGCGCTCCTGCTTCATGGTGTCGCGCTCGCGCACCGTCACCGCGTTGTCGTCCAGGGTGTCGAAGTCGACGGTGACGCAGAACGGCGTGCCGATCTCGTCCTGGCGGCGGTAGCGGCGGCCGATGGCACCGGCGTCGTCGAAGTCGATGTTCCAGTACTTACGCAAGGATGCGGCCAGGCCCTTGGCCTTCGGCGACAGCTGCGGGTTGCGCGACAGCGGCAGCACGGCGACCTTGACCGGGGCGAGGCGCGGATCGAGCCGCATCACCGTGCGCTTCTCCATCACGCCCTTGGCGTTCGGCGCCTCGTCCTCGTTGTAGGCGTCGAGCATGAAGGCGAGCATCGCACGGTTGACGCCGGCTGCCGGCTCGATGACGTAGGGGAACCAGCGCTCCCCGGCCTCCTGGTCGAAGTAGCTGAGGTCCTGCCCGGAGGCCTTGGCGTGCGAGGAGAGGTCGAAGTCGGTGCGGTTGGCCACGCCCTCGAGCTCGGAGAACTCCGTGCCGCCGAAGTTGAAGCGGTACTCGATGTCAGCGGTGCGCTTGGAGTAGTGGGAGAGCTTCTCCTTGGGGTGCTCGTACCACCGGATGTTCTCCTCGCGGATGCCGAGGTCGCGGTACCAGTTCCAGCGCTGCTCCATCCAGTACTCGTGCCACTTCTCGTCCTCACCCGGCTTGACGAAGAACTCCATCTCCATCTGCTCGAACTCGCGGGTGCGGAAGATGAAGTTGCCCGGGGTGATCTCGTTGCGGAAGGACTTGCCGATCTGGGCGATGCCGAACGGCGGCTTCTTGCGCGAGGTCTGCTGGACGGCGGCGAAGTTGGTGAAGATACCCTGCGCGGTCTCGGGGCGCAGGTAGGCGATGGAGCCGGAGTCCTGGGTCGGGCCGAGGTGGGTGGAGAGCAGGCCGGAGAACTGCTTGGGCTCGGTGAAGCCGCCCTTGTTGCCGCAGTTGGGGCAGTTGATGTCGGCGAGGCCGTTCTCGGGCATGCGGCCGTGCTTCGCCTCGTACGCCTCCTCGAGGTGATCCGCGCGGAACCGCTTGTGGCAGGAGGTGCACTCGGTGAGCGGGTCGGTGAAGGTGGCCACGTGACCGGAGGCCTCCCAGACCTCACGGGCCAGGATCACCGACGAGTCGATACCGACCACGTCGTCGCGCGAGGTGACCATGGAGCGCCACCACTGGCGCTTGATGTTCTCCTTGAGCTCCACGCCGAGCGGCCCGTAGTCCCACGCGGCGCGCTGGCCTCCGTAGATCTCGGAGCAGGGGTAGACGAAGCCACGGCGCTTGCTCAGGCTGACGATGGTGTCGATCTTGTCGGCGGCCACGGTGCTCTCTTCAGTACGACGAAGCGGTCAGTGTGGGATCCGCCGGAGCACGCGTGCACATCTGTCACATCCGTCATGTCTGTCACAACTGTGCGGCCCACTGCGGCCCAGCGAATACCTCAGATTACCGGCGGGCGCACCCCTCGGATCAAATCGGTCGGCAATCGATTATCATTGACAATGATTTCCATTTTTGGCAATCGGCGATCGGTGCGGGTCCGACGCCCCAGTGATCACGCTGCGCTGGCACAATGGGTGGGCAATCGGGGAGCCCGCCCGTGCACGACCGAGGAGGACGACCGTGCCCACCGCCAACCCGCCCGTGCAGGGCCGTTCGACCCGCCAGCGTGCCGCCGTGTCCGCCGCCCTCAGCGAGGTCGACGAGTTCCGCAGCGCACAGGAACTGCACGACCTGCTGCGGCACCGCGGGGACTCGGTCGGCCTGACGACGGTCTACCGCACGCTGCAGTCGCTCGCGGACGCCGGCGAGGTGGACGTGCTGCGCACCAGCGACGGCGAGGCGGTCTACCGGCGGTGCAGCAGCGGCCACCACCACCACCTGGTCTGCCGCGGCTGCGGCAAGGCGGTCGAGGTGGAAGGGCCCGCGGTGGAGAAGTGGGCCGACGCGATTGCGGCGGAGCACGGGTACGTCAACGTGGATCACACGATCGAGATCTTCGGCACCTGCGCCGACTGCGCGGCGAGCGCGCAGGAGTAACCGCCCGGGAGCGCACCCCCGGGCGGTGCAGGCGTGGACCCGTGGGGGCCCCGCTACCCCTCCGCCGGAGCGGGCGGCGCACCCTTGGGGGCGACCTGGTTGGGCTTGGCCCCGCCGAAGCGGCGGTCCCTCGAGGCGTATTCGAGGCACGCGCGCCACAGGTCGCGGCGGTCGAAGTCCGGCCACAGGACGTCCTGGAAGACCATCTCCGCGTAAGCCGACTGCCAGATCAGGTAGTTGGAGGTGCGCTGCTCGCCGGACGGGCGGACGAACAGGTCGACGTCGGGCATGTCCGGGAAGTACATGTACTTCGACAGCGTCCGCTCGTTCACCTTCGACGGGTCGAGCCTGCCCGCCTTCACGTCCGCGGCGAGCGCGGCCGCCGCGTCGGCGATCTCCGCACGGCCGCCGTAGTTGACGCAGAAGTACAGCGTCATCGCGTCATTGGTCCGCGTCTGCGCCTCGGCGACCTGCAGCTCCTGGACGACGGACTTCCACAGCTTCGGCATGCGCCCGACCCAGCGGATCCGGATGCCGAGCTCGTCCATCTCGTCGCGGCGTCGCCGGATCACGTCGCGGTTGAAGTTCATCAGGAAGCGGACCTCTTCCGGCGAACGCTTCCAGTTCTCGGTGGAGAAGGCGTAAAGGGACAGGTTCTTGATACCCAGCTCCAGGCTGCCCTTGAGCACGTCGAGGACGACGGCCTCGCCCACCTTGTGGCCCTCGGTGCGGGGCAGACCGCGCTGCTTGGCCCAACGGCCGTTGCCGTCCATGACGATCGCCACGTGGTTCGGCACCAGCTCTGCGGGGATCTTCGGGGGCCGCTCACCGGACGGGTGCGGGTCCGGGGTCCGGTACTCCCGGCGACCCAGGCTGAGAATCCCACGACGTGCCATGCGCGTTTCTCTCCTACTGCTGGCTTCTTCCCGACACAGTGCCATTGTCGACGAACCGCAAGGAGCGCAGTCCCCGTTCCAGATGCCACTGCAGATACGCGGCGACGATCCCACTGCCCTCGCGGCAGTACCGGTCCTCCGCCGAATCCGCCCTCTCCCAGTCCCCCGCGAGCAGCGCTCCGAGGAGTTCAAGGGACTCCGGAGAGGGTACGACGCTTCCGGGTACCCGGCACTGCCCGCACACCGCTCCTCCCGATACGACCGAAAAGAATCGGTTCGGTCCGGGCATGCCGCACTGGGCACACGCCTCGAAGCTCGGTGCGTAGCCGTTGACGGCCAGCGACCGCAGCAGGAACGCGTCGAGCACCAGACGCGGGTCGTGCTCGCCGCCCGCCAGCGTGCGCAGCGCCCCGACCAGCAGCAGGTACTGCTGGACGGCCGGCTCGCCCTCGTGGTCGGTGAAGCGCTCCGCGGTCTCCAGCATCGCCGTGCCCGCCGTGTAGCGGGCGTAGTCGGTGACGATCCCGCTGCCGTACGCGGCGAGCGACTCGACCTGGGTGCACAGCGGCAGCCCGCGTCCGACCAGCTCGCCGCCGCGCGCGAAGAACTGCACGTCGACGTGGGAGAAGGGTTCCAGCCGCGCCCCGAACTTCGACTTGGTGCGGCGGACCCCACGGGCCACGGCACGCACCCGGCCGTTGCGCCGGGTGAGCAGGGTGATGATCCGGTCCGCCTCGCCCAGTTTCTGGGTGCGCAGCACGATGCCGTCGTCGCGGAACAGGGTCATGCGTTCATTGTCCCCGATGCGTCGTCGCGGCTGCGCTGCGGATCGCCCGCAGCAGCTCATCGGGGCTGACGTTCCTGGGGAGCACGCCGAACGCGGAGGCAGGCACGATGTACTCGTCGTACTCGTCGTGCGCGGCGAGCAGCAGAACCCGCACGCCGGTGGGCACCTGCACGTCGGCGAGCAGCGCGGTGTCGATCACCAGCACGTCGGCGCGTTCGTCACGTACCAGACCCGCCGCCTCGCCGGCGCTGCCCGCCTGCCCGACGACCTCCATGTCCCACGCGGACTCCACGAGCATCGCCAGGGCCGCTCGCACCAGGGGCAGCGCATCGGCGAGCACCACGCGGACGGGAGCGGGCCTGGCCACCCACGACACCCCTCAGGACGGGGTCCGGGCGGCTGCCTCCAGCAGTCGCTCGGTGTCCTCGGCGGGCAGCATCAGCGACCGGCCGACCGCGGCCAGGGCCTCGCGCTCCGCGGGCAGGTACGGGCCGTCGGCGAGGGCGATCCAGGCGCCTTGGAGGAGCAGCCGCTCGCGGCCCTGCGGGGCGAGGTGGCGGGTGAGCGGCGCGAGCGCCTCGTGCAGCTCGACCGACAGCCAGGTGCCGCATCCGTCGAGCGGTCCCGACAGCGGGTCGTACGCACCGGGCAGGCGCCCCTCGTCGGCGGCCAGCGCCGCGAGCAGCCCGACGAGCTGCGCCTCGGTGCAGTCGCTGAACCCGGCGTCGTGGACGGCTTCCAGTGCGGTCTCGCGCGCGTGACGGGAGCCAGCGCCGCCCGCGGTGAGGACGGCGAGGGCCACGGTGTGCACGGCGTCGCGCAGCATCGCGGAGAAGCGGCTGCTGGTGGGCTCGTCGAGCGCCTCCGGGCCGAAGCGGCGTTCGCAGACGCCGCATTCGATCACCGCGCCCGCCGGTCCCCGGGAGAGCACCGGGACGCCGAGCACGACGAGGCGGCTCTTCCCGGTGCGGAGCCGGTAGTTGCGGTCTCCGCCGCAGCCAGGGCAGAAGAACTCGCCGTCGCCTTCGGTGTGCCAAGCGATACGCACGCCCCAGATGCACAGTCCCACGTTGCGACCTCCGCCGTCTCGTCCTGGCACGTACCGAGGCACGGGCGCACGTGAGGGGCGATGCATCGCTCGACCGCTCCGGCAGCGGCGCCGGTGTTGCAGTGATGTTAACCACATCGATGACGTGCGGTCAGTACCGCGTACACAGACAGTGCGAAAAACGCTGGACACCGACGGCCCCGCCGCAGCGGACTGCGACGGGGCCGTACGGGTGCGCGGCGGGCGGAGGGCGAACAGTAGAGGCAGGGGTCAGCCGCGGGATGCGCGGTTGACGGCGGAGACGACCGCCGTGATCGAGGCGCGCACGATGTTGGCGTCGATGCCGACGCCCCACAGCACCTTGCCGTCGATGGCGCACTCGATGTACGCGGCAGCCTGGGCGGCCGCGCCCTCGCTCATCGTGTGCTCGACGTAGTCCAGCAGCCGCACGTCGACGTCGATCGCGGCCAGCGCGTCGAAGAAGGCGGCGAGCGGGCCGTTGCCCGAGCCGCTCAGCACCGTCTCAGTGCCGTCGACGACCGCCTCGACGGTGAGCGCGTCGTGGCCGCCCGAGGTGGTCGAGGTCTGCGCGGAGCGCAGCGCGATGCGGCCCCAGGGGTTGTCCGGGGTGGGCAGGTACTCGTCGCGGAAGACCTCCCAGATCTGCGCCGGGGTGACCTCGCCGCCCTCCGCGTCGGTCTTCGCTTGGATGATCTTCGAGAACTCGATCTGCATCCGGCGCGGCAGGTCCAGCTTGTGGTCGTTCTTCAGGACGTAGGCGATACCGCCCTTGCCGGACTGGGAGTTGACGCGGATGACCGCCTCGTAGGTGCGTCCCACGTCCTTGGGATCGATCGGCAGGTAGGGCACCGCCCACTCGATCTCGTCGACCGTCTTGCCCTGCGAGGCCGCATCGGCCTCCAGCGCCTCGAAGCCCTTCTTGATGGCGTCCTGGTGGGAGCCGGAGAAGGCGGTGTAGACCAGGTCGCCCGCGTAGGGGTGGCGCGGGTGGACCTCCATCTGGTTGCAGTACTCGGCAGTGCGACGGATCTCGTCGATCTGCGAGAAGTCGATCATCGGGTCGACGCCCTGGGAGAACAGGTTCATCCCCAGCGTGACCAGGTCGACGTTGCCGGTCCGCTCGCCCTGGCCGAACAGGCAGCCCTCGATCCGGTCCGCCCCGGCCATGATCGCCAGCTCGGCGGCGGCGACGGCAGTGCCCCGGTCGTTGTGCGGGTGAACCGACAGGCAGATGTGCTCCCGGCGCGAGAGGTTGCGCGACATCCACTCGAAGCGGTCGGCGTGCGTGGACGGCGTCGAACGCTCCACCGTGGCGGGCAGGTTGAGGATGATCTCGCGGCCCTCCTCGGGCTGCCAGACGTCCATCACTGCCTCGCAGACCTCCAGCGCGAAGTCCAGTTCCGTGTCGGTGAAGATCTCCGGGCTGTACTGGTAGCCGAAGACCGTACGGTCGCCGAGGATCTTCTCCGCGTACTCCATCACCAGCCGGGTGCCGTCGACCGCGATCTGCTTGGTCTCCTCACGCCCGCCACGGAAGACGACGCGCCGGAAGAGCGGCGCCGTGGCGTTGTACATGTGCACGGTCGCGCGCGATGCGCCGACCAGCGATTCGACGGTGCGCTCGATCAGCTCCTCGCGCGCCTGGGTCAGGACGGAGATCGTCACGTCGTCCGGGATCGCGCCCTCTTCGATGATGGAGCGCACGAAGTCGAAGTCGGTCTGGCCGGAGGAGGGGAAGCCGACCTCGATCTCCTTGTAGCCCATCGTCACCAGCAGGTCGAACATCGCGCGCTTGCGGGCGGGCGACATCGGGTCGATCAGCGCCTGGTTGCCGTCGCGCAGGTCGGTCGACAGCCAGCGCGGGGCCTTGGTGATGCGGTTGTCCGGCCAGGTGCGGTCGGGGATGTCCACGGCCTCGTACGGGCCGTACTTGTGGATCGGCATCCCGGAAGGCTGCTGCCGTACGGTCGTGGCGGTGATCGGGGTGGGGCGGCCGACAGCGTTCGGCGTACTCATGCTGGGGTCTCCAGAGTCGTTGGCTCGAGACGGCCGACGGTGGGGCAGCACCGAACTCCGCGGGGAGGGGGTCGGCCTCGACTACAGGCCCTCGCCGCGGCAGCTAAGGAGAAGCAGCCCGAAACGCATGATGCGTTGCAGCTTATCCGACGCTTCCGTGGCGCGCACTGAACGAGCCCGTGTCTCTCAGTATGCAAGACGGCGCGGCGACACGACGGCCGCGACCAGTGACAATGCGGCTACGGAGTGCCAGATTGCCGATCATGGCCTTCACTTGCGCATCGTCCGTGTTCTGCACGATCGTCCCGCCGCACTTGCTGGAGCGGCTCGCCCGGCACGAGGACCCGGAGCTCCACCATCCGGCCCGCCGCTCCCTCCGGCTGGACGCCGAGCACCGCGACCGCCGCCGGATCGCCGTCCGGTCCTCGGGGGCGTCCAAGCCGTCGCCCGGGGCGGACGATTCGCCGCGGCGCACGCTCTATGACGCGCGGCACCACCAGACGCTGCCCGGCACCGAGGTGCGCGCCGAGGGCGGCAAGCCGAGCGCCGACGCCTCCGTCAACCGCGCCTACGACGGCCTCGGTGCGACCTTCGACTTCTATCTGACGGCGTACGGCCGGCATTCCGTGGACGGCGCCGGGCTGCCGCTGGACGCGTCGGTCCACTACGGCGAGGGCTACGACAACGCATTCTGGGACGGATCCCAGATGGTCTTCGGCGACGGCGACGGCAAGATCTTCAAGGACTTCACCATCCCGGTGGACGTCATCGGCCACGAGCTGACGCATGGCGTGACCCAGTTCAGCGCCAATCTCACCTATGAGGGCCAGTCCGGTGCGCTCAACGAGTCGGTCTCCGACGTCTTCGGCTCGCTGATCAAGCAGTACGCGCTGCGGGAGAGCGCCCAGGACGCCGACTGGCTCATCGGCAAGGGGCTGTTGGAGCCCGGTGTGCACGGTGTGGCGCTGCGCTCGATGCAGGCGCCGGGCACGGCGTACGACGACCCTCGCCTGGGCAAGGACCCGCAGCCGGCCCATATGGACCAGTACGTGCGCACCAGTGACGACAACGGCGGTGTGCACATCAACTCCGGCATCCCCAACCACGCCTTCTATCTGCTGGCGACGGCCCTCGGCGGGTACGCCTGGGAGCGCGCGGGCCGGATCTGGTACGACGCGCTCACCGGCGGGCAGCTCCGCTCGGCTGCGGATTTCGCGACCTTCGCCGGGGTGACGGTGGCCGCGGCGCAGGCGCGCTTCGGCGACGGCGAGGAGAAGCAAGCGGTGCTCGCGGCCTGGTCAGGGGTGGGCGTGACGCCCGCCCCGCACGGCGCACCGCTCCCGCACCAGGCAGCCGCGCCGGAAGGTGCGGAATCGGCCCCTCAGGGGTAGACATCGGTCATGCGCATCGCGGTGACCCGTACCGGCGGCTTCGCCGGCATCACGCGGAAGGCCGAACTGGAGACCGCCGGCCGGCCGGACGCCCCGCAGCTGACGGACCTGGCCCGCGCCGCCTTGGCCGCGGGCCGGTCCGCCGCGCCGCCGGGCGCGCGCGACGCCTTCCAGTACGAGATCACGATCGGCGACGCCACGATCCACTGCGCCGACCCGGAGGTGAGCGAGGCCCAGCGGGCGCTGATCCGGGCAGTGCTGAGTGCCGAGCCAGGACGCCCGGAGGACGAGGTCTAGAAACCGAGCTTGCGCAACTGCTTGGGGTCGCGCTGCCAGTCCTTCGCCACCTTGACGTGCAGGTCGAGGAAGACGGGGGTGCCCAGCAGCGCCTCGATGTGGCGGCGGGACTTGGTGCCCACGTCCTTCAGTCGGGCGCCCTTGGGGCCGATGATGATGCCCTTCTGGCTGGGCCGCTCGATGTAGACGGTGGCGTGGACGTCGAGCAGCGGCTTGTTCTCCGGGCGGCCTTCGCGCGGCAGCATCTCCTCGACGACGACCGCGATCGAATGCGGCAGCTCGTCGCGCACGCCTTCCAGCGCCGCCTCGCGGATCAGCTCGGCGACCATGACCTGCTCGGGCTCGTCGGTCAGATCGCCCTCGGGGTAGAGCGCCGGGCCCTCGGGCAGCAGCGGCACGAGCAGGTCGGCGAGGAGCGCCACCTGGTTGTCTCCGACCGCGGAGACGGGAACGATCTCGGACCACTCGATGCCGAGCTCCTTGCCGAGCTGGTCGACGGCGATCAGCTGGGACGCGAGCTGCTCGGGATCGACCAGGTCGGTCTTGGTGACGATCGCGACCTTCGGCGTCTTCTTGATCCCGGCGAGCTCCTTGGCGATGAACCGGTCGCCGGGGCCCAGCTTCTGGTCGGCGGGCAGGCAGAAGCCGATCACATCCACCTCGGCCCACGTGGCCCGCACGATGTCGTTGAGCCGCTCGCCGAGCAGCGTACGCGGCTTGTGCAACCCAGGGGTGTCGACGAGAACGAGCTGCGCATCGGGGCGGTGGACGATGCCGCGCACGGTGTGCCGGGTGGTCTGCGGCCGGGTGGAGGTGATGGCCACCTTGGTGCCGACGAGAGCGTTCGTCAGGGTGGATTTGCCCGCGTTGGGCCGCCCGACGAAGCAGGCGAAACCGGCCCGGTGCGTGGTGGAGGAGGAGTCTGTGCGAACGCTCATGCCGCCCATTCTCCCCGATCAGCGGGGCGGCTTTGACCGTACCCGGCCTCAGCCCGCCGTGAGGGTGGCGCGCACCTCGCCGTCCGGGCCGGCCAGCAGGATGGGGGTGGCCGGGCCGCCCAGGTCCCGTACGGCGGCGCGGTCGGCGTCGGAGGCGGACACCGCCTCGGTGACGACGGCCGCGGCCTCCAGCGACGTGGCGCCGCTCGCCACCGCCATCGCCACGGCGGTCTGCAGGGCGCTCAGCTTCAGCGAGGCGAGCGCGACCGAGCCCGCAACGTACGTACGTCCCGTCTCGTCCCGCACCGCAGCGCCCTCGGGCACTCCATTGCGAGCACGCGTGGAGCGCGCGAGAGTGATGATCTTGCGGTCCTGTGGATCAAGCGTTGCGGCATCGCTCATGGAGGCGAGCATATGCGGGTCGCTGCCGCTACTCCTCGCCGGGCTCCGGGGCCGCGGGCCCGACCGGGGAGACGACGACCGTGCCGATGCGGTTGCGGCGTCCCGAGGGCGACTCCGCGGTCAGGCGCAGCGCCGTCGGGGCGTCCGGCGCGCCGGACGACGAGGCGTCCGCGGGCAGGACGACGACGGTGGTGGCACCGGGGATCGGCACGCGGCCGAGCCACTTGGCGAGCAGGCCGCCGACGGTCTCGACGTCCTCGTCGTCCAGCTCGACCCCGTAGAGCTCCCCGAGGTCGCCGATGTCGAGGCGTGAGGTGACGCGGTACCTGCCGTCCCCGAGGTCCTCGACCGGGGGCAGTTCGCGGTCGTACTCGTCGGTGATCTCGCCGACGATCTCCTCGAGGATGTCCTCGATGGTGACGATGCCTGCGGTGCCGCCGTACTCGTCGATGACGACGGCGACGTGGTTGCGGTCCTTCTGCATCTCGCGCAGCAGGTCGCCGGCGTTCTTGGTGTCGGGGACGAAGGTGGCGGGCCGCATCACCGTGGCGACCAGGTCGGCCTCGGATTCGCGGTTGATGTGCACCCGGCGGGCCAGGTCCTTCAGGTAGACGATGCCGACGACGTCGTCCTCGTTCTCGCCGGTGACCGGGATGCGGGAGAAGCCGCTGCGCAGCGCGAGCGTGAGCGCCTGGCGCAGTGTCTTGTAGCGCTCGATCATGACGAGGTCGGTGCGCGGCACCATCACCTCGCGGACGATGGTGTCGCCGAGTTCGAAGACCGAGTGCACCATGCGGCGCTCCTCGTCCTCGATGAGCGAGTCCTTCTCGGCGAGGTCGACCAGCGCGCGCAGTTCCGCTTCGGAGGCGAACGGGCCCTGGCGGAACCCCTTGCCTGGTGTCATGGCGTTACCGATGAGGATGAGCAGCTTGGGGATCGGGCCCATGATCCCGGCGAGCGGCATCAGCACGTACGCGGCCACGGTGGCGGTGTTGAGCGGGTGCTGGCGGCCGATGGTGCGCGGCGAGACGCCCACGGCGACGTAACTGACGAGCACCATCACGGCGATCGCCACCAGCACCGCCTGCCAGGTCTGGTGGAAGGAGCGCAGGCTGACCACCGTGATCAGCACCGCAGCCGCCATCTCGCATGCAACGCGCAGCAGCAGTGCGACGTTGAGGTAGCGGGTGGGGTCGGAGGCGACGGCGAGCAGCTTGGCGCTGCCGCGCCGCCCGGCCCGTACCGCCTCCTCGGCGCGGAAGCGGGAAGTGCGGGCGATGCCGGCCTCGGCGCACGCCGCCAGCCAGGCGACGACGACCAGAAGAACGCTTGCGACGATCATGGCGCTCATGGCGCGCTCGTCAGTGGACGGTCGGGGCCGGCGAGGGCCCTTCGAGGCCGCGTTCGGCTCGCCAGTCGTCGAGGATCGCCTTCTGCAGGCCGAACATCTCGGCCTTCTCGCCCGGCTCCTCGTGGTCGTAGCCGAGCAGGTGGAGCACGCCGTGGATGGTGAGCAGCTGCAGCTCCTCGTCCATCGAGTGCTTCGTCGGCGCGGCCTCACCCTGTTTCTTGGCGACCTCGGGGCAGAGCACGATGTCGCCGAGCAGCCCCTGCGGCGGCTCGTCGTCGTCCTTGCCGGGCGGGCGCAGCTCGTCCATCGGGAAGGACATCACGTCGGTGGGGCCCGGCAGGTCCATCCACTGGCGGTGCAGCTGCTCCATGGCGGCGGCGTCCACCGCGATCACCGAGAGCTCGGAGAGCGGGTGGATGCGCATGCGCTGGAGGGCGTAGCGGGCGGCGTCGAGCACCGACGGTTCGTCGATCTCCCAGCCGGACTCGTTGTTGACGTCGATCGCCATGGTGCGGGTGGTTACTTTCCTCTGGTGTCGTGGCCGTGGGGAGGGCGGGCGTCGGTGCGCCGGCTGTCGCGGGAGCCGCGGCCGTCGTGGCCCTGCAAGCTGTCGTAGGCCTCGTAGGCGTCGACGATCCGGCTCACCAGCTTGTGGCGGACCACGTCTGTGCTGGTCAGACGGGAGAAATGGACATCCTCGACGCCTTCGAGGATCTCCTGCACCTGACGCAGGCCGCTCTTGGTGCCGCCGCCGGGCAGGTCGATCTGCGTGATGTCGCCCGTGATGACGATCTTGGAGTCGAAGCCGAGCCGGGTGAGGAACATCTTCATCTGCTCGGGGCTGGTGTTCTGCGCCTCGTCGAGGATGATGAACGCGTCGTTGAGGGTGCGGCCGCGCATGTACGCGAGCGGGGCGACCTCGATCGTGCCGTTCGCCATCAGCCGCGGGATCGAGTCCGGGTCGATCATGTCGTGCAGCGCGTCGTAGAGCGGGCGCAGATACGGGTCGATCTTCTCGTAGAGCGTGCCGGGCAGGAAGCCGAGCCGCTCGCCGGCCTCGACGGCGGGGCGGGTGAGGATGATCCGGTTGACCTGCTTGGACTGCAGGGCCTGCACGGCCTTGGCCATGGCCAGGTAGGTCTTGCCGGTGCCGGCCGGGCCGATGCCGAAGACGACGGTGTGCTTGTCGATCGCATCGACATAGCGCTTCTGGTTGAGCGTCTTGGGGCGGATGGTACGACCGCGGGCGGAGAGGATGTTCTGGGTGAGCACCTGCGACGGCGTCTCAGCGGCCGCCGCCTCGCTCGCTTCCGCGCTGCCGTTCTGCCGGAGCATGGCGATCGACCGCTCCACTGCGTCCTCCGTCATGGGTGCGCCGGTGCGCAGCACCAGCATCATCTCGTCGAAGAGGCGCTGCACAAGAGCGACTTCGCCGGCATCTCCGGCAGCGCTGACCTCATTGCCACGGACATGGATGTCGACGGTCGGGAAGGCCCGCTCGATCACTCGCAGGAGTGAGTCACCCGATCCCAGGACTGTGACCATGGGGTGCTTGGCCGGTACGACGAAGTGGGCGCGCGCCTTCGATTCCTGCGTGTCTGTCTGAGTCATGGGCCGGCTCTGAGGCCTACTGGTCCCGCCTTCGTGTGCTCGACATGCCCGTGAGGGCCTGGGGTTCAAGGGTACGACGGGACGGGACCGGGCCCGAGCGGTTTTACGGGTGGGTTTCCACTCCGCGAAGGCCGGCCTCACTGTCGGTGACCTCCTGTCGCGCATCGAGGGCGGGCGTCACCCGTGATCGGCCCGCGTGTTCATGATCAGCCCGCGTGGTCAGGGCCGGCGGAAGCCGATCGTCGGGACGGCGCGGCGCAGCGGCCAGGGGCGGGCAGCGGTGGGCAGGAGGTCGTCGAGGAAGGCATAGCGGCGCAGCGCCTCGCGGTCTTGGTCGTCGTAGGCCTTGGCGTGCTGCCACCAGTGCGCGATCTCGATCCAGCCGGGTGCGGAGAGCGAGCCGCCGAACTCCTGGACCGACAGTGCCGCGGTCAGGCTCGCGAAGGCGAGGCGGTCAGCGAGCGGCCAGCCCGCCAGGGAGCCGGTGACGAAACCCGCGACGAAGACGTCGCCGGCGCCGGTGGGGTCGAGCGCCTCGACGGTGAGGGCGGGCACCTCGGCGGTCTCGCCCGCCGCGGAGTCGACCGCGTAGACGCCCTCGTCCCCGAGGGTCACCACGGCCAGCGGTACTAGCTCGGCGAGCCTGCGGGCGGCTTCGCGCGGGCAGTCGGTGCGCATATAGCGCATCGCCTCCACCGCGTTGGGAAGGAAGGCGTCGCAGTGCCGCAGGTCGGCGAGGTCGTCGGGGTCCCAGCGCCCCGAGTCGTCCCAGCCGACGTCAGCGAAGATGCGGCCGCCGCGCGCGGCGGCGAGCGCGATCCACTCCTGGCGGGGCATACCCGGGTGGAGGGTGGCTACGCAGGCGCGGGACGGGGGCGGGCACGGCGGCGCGGGCTCCTCGGGCGGCGGGGCCTCGTGACCGTGGCTGACCATCGTCCGCTCGCCCTCGTACGCCATGGAGACGGTGACCGGCGAGTGCCAGCCCGGGACCTTGCGGGAGAGCGAGAGGTCGATGCCCTCGTCGCGCTCCAGGCTCTCCCAGCAGTAGTCGCCGTACATGTCGTCGCCGAAGGCGGCGGCGAGGGAGGTGCGCAGGCTCAGGCGGGCGAGGGCCGTCGCCATGTTGGCGATCCCGCCGGGGCTCGATCCCATGCCGCGGGCCCAGGTCTCGGTGCCACGCACAGGCGCACGGTCCAGACCGGTGAAGATGATGTCGAGGAAGACGGTGCCCGTCAGATACACGTCGGTCGCCGGGTCACCCTTGGAGCGGACCGTGGCGAGCGGGTCGAGGACAGGCCGGTCTGACACGGGGCCTTCTCCTTCCTGTGCCTTCCTCTTCCCCCGACAGACGCGACAAGTCCATCACAGACAGGACACGGACAGGGAAAGCGGTGACGCAGACGCATGAGGCTCACGATTCTCGGCGGCGGGGGTTTCCGGGTTCCGCTGGTGTACCGGGCGCTGCTGGAGGACAGCGCCTCGGGGGCGCCCGGCGCGTGCGAGGAACTCGTGCTGTACGACACCGACCGGGCACGGCTGGGGGTGATCGCCTCCGTCCTCGCCGCGCAGGCGGCCGGCGTGCCGGGCGCGCCTGCCGTGCGGATCGCGGACGGCCTGGACGACGCCCTGCGCGGCGCGGACTTCGTCTTCTCGGCCATCCGGGTGGGCGGCATGGCGGGCCGGGCGTGCGACGAGCGGATCCCGCTGGCGGAGGGCGTGCTGGGTCAGGAGACGGTGGGCGCGGGCGGGGTGCTGTACGGGCTGCGGACGCTGCCGGTCGCGGTCGCCATCGCCGAGCGCGTGGCGGCGGTTGCACCACACGCATGGGTGATCAACTTCACCAATCCGGCGGGGATGGTGACCGAGGCGATGTCGCGGGTCTTGAAGCAGAGGGGCCTGAAGCAAAGCGGCCTGACGCACAAGGGCTGGGGCGCGCGCGTGATCGGGATCTGCGACTCGCCGGCGGGCCTGGTACGGCGGACGGCGCGGGCGGCGGGCGCGGCGCCGGAGGGGGTTGCGTACGACTACGTTGGCCTCAACCACCTCGGCTGGCTGCGGCGCCTGACAGCCCCGGACGGGCGGGAGCTGCTGCCGCAGCTGCTCGCAGACGACGCGGCGCTGGGGTCCTTCGAGGAGGGGCGTCTGTTCGGCGCGGAGTGGCTGCGCACGCTCGGCTCGATTCCCAACGAGTACCTGCACTACTACTACTTCACGCGCGAGGCGGTCGCGGCGGCGCGTGCGGCGGAGGCAACGCGCGGGGAGTTCCTCGACCGTCAGCAGGCGGCGTTCTTCGCCGAGGCCGCGGCGGCGGATCCGGCGGGCGCGCACGCGGCGTGGGAGCGGACGCGGCTGGAGCGCGAGGAGACCTACATGGCGGAGAGCCGGGAGGCGTCGGGGGGCTGGCAGCGCGACGCGCAGGACCTGGACGGCGGCGGCTACGACCGCGTGGCGCTGGCCCTGATGCGGGCGATCGCGCGAGGTGAGCGCACGCGGCTGATTCTCAACGTTCCGAACGGCACGACGGTCCCGGCGCTGGACGCGGACGCCGTCATCGAGGTTCCGTGCGAGGTGGGCGCCGACGGCGCCCGGCCGATGCCGGTGGCCGCGCCCGACGACCATCAGGCGGGCCTGATGCTGTCGGTGAAGGCGGTCGAGCGCGCCACGATCGAGGCGGCGCAGAGCGGATCGCGCCGCGCGGCGCTGCGCGCCCTCGCCCTCCACCCGCTCGTCGACTCGGCGGCGGTCGCGTCGCGGATCCTTCAACGGGCGCAGGTGCCCGGGCTCAGCCGTCCGTGAATGCCGTGAACGTGTGCCCGTCCACCTCGGCCAGATAGGCGGCGCGCGTGGTCTCGTCGAGGAACGCGGCGCGGAAGGAGTTGGCGGCGAGCCGGCGCAGCGTCTCGTCGTCGAGTGCAAGCGCCTCTCGGACCGCACGGAAATTGTCGTCGGCGTATCCGCCGAAGTAGGCGGGGTCGTCGGAGTTGACGGTGACCAGCAGCCCGGCATCCAGCATGCGCGGCAAGGGATGGCCGGCGAGGGTGTCGACGCACCGCAGCCGCACGTTGGACAGCGGGCAGACGGTCAACGGCACCTGGTCGCGGACCAGCCGCTCGACGAGTCCGGGATCCTCCAGGCAGCGCAGCCCGTGGTCGATCCGCTCCGCACCGAGGACGTCGAGCGCTTCACGGATGTACGAGGGCGGGCCCTCCTCGCCGGCGTGCGCGACGCGGCGCAGGCCCACTGCCGCTGCACGCTCGTACACCGCGCGGAACTTCGCGGGCGGGTTGCCGACTTCGGCCGAGTCGAGTCCGACACCGGCGATCCGGTGGAGAAAGGGTTGGGCGGCGTCGAAGACCTCCATCGCCGACTCTGCCGACTGGTCGCGCAGAAAGCACATGATCAGCTGTGTGGTGATGCCGTACTGCTGCTCGCTGCGGTCGAGCGCCCGGCACAGTCCCTCGATGACGGCGGCGACGGGAATGCCGCGCGCGGTGTGCGCCTGCGGGTCGAAGAAGATCTCGGCGTGCCGTACGCCCTGCTCCGCGGCGCGCGTGAGGTAGGCGTCGGCGAGCTCGCAGAAGTCGTCCTCGGTGCGCAACACGGCCATCAGCGCGTAGTAGAGGTCGAGGAATGACTGCAGATCCGTGAAGGAATACGCGCGGCGCAGCTCGTCGGTGGTCGCGTACGGCAGCGTCACGCCGTTGCGCTCGGCGAGGGCGAAGGCGAGCTCGGGTTCGAGGGTGCCTTCGATGTGCAGGTGGAGCTCGGCCTTGGGGACGGGCCGGTACCGGGGGCGGTGCGAGAGGAACGACACGGCGATCATCGTACGGGCCGCACCGTCCCGCTGGCCTCCGTGAGCGGCGCATGCGAGCAAGCGGAGGGGGCACCTCCCGCCGCAGGCAGGGGGGCCGGCCGGGGGAACGAGGCCGTCCGCGGACCGCGAGAAGGGGTCCCCGCGGAGCAGGGGGAGGCTATCTGCGCGGTGGCGGCGCAACCGCTTGAACCCTTTTGGGCCTAATCCCTCTTGGGCACGGCGATCCGGTCCAGGTCGCGAGCGATGGTGAGCTCGCCTGCGAACCCCGCCTCACGCGCCTGGCGTTCGAAGTCGGCGGGGTCGGCGTAGCGCTGGGAGAAGTGCGTGAGCACCAGGTGTCGGACGCCGGCGAACGCGGCGACGCGCGCCGCCTGCCCCACCGTCAGATGGCCGTGCTCGCTCGCGAGCGGTTCGTCCTCGTCGAGGAAGGTCGATTCGATGACGAGCAGGTCGCAGCCGGCCGCGAGGTCGAAGACCGCGTTGCACAGCCGGGTGTCCATGATGAACGCGAAGCACTGGCCGGAACGCGGCTCGCTGACGTCCTCCAGGAGCACGCCGCGCAGTTCGCCCTCCCGCTGCAGGCGACCGATGTCCGGCCCCTCGATGCCGAGCGACGCGAGGCGTTCGGGCAGCATCCGGCGGCTGTCCGGTTCGACGAGGCGGTAGCCGAAGGATTCCACGGGGTGGTCGAGCCTGCGTGCGGAAAGGGTGAACGCGGGCGGCGACGGCAGCACGCCGTCGTCGGCGACCGGCGCCTCATGCAGGATCACCGTCTCCCGGTACGCGGAGGCGTACCGCAGCCGTTCGAAGAACCGCTGACCGCTCGCCGGGTAGTGGGCGGTGACCGGGTGCGGGACGCGGTCCAGGTTGATGCGCTGGATCACACCCGCGAGGCCCAGGCTGTGGTCGCCGTGGAAGTGGGTGACGCAGATGCGGGTGAGGTCGTGGGCAGTGACGCCGGCGTGCAGCATCTGCCGCTGGGTGCCCTCGCCCGGGTCGAAGAGGATGCCCTCCGCGTCCCACCGCAGCACGTAGCCGTTGTGGTTGCGGTGCCGGGTCGGCACCTGGCTCGCGGTGCCGAGGACGATCAGCTCGCGTACGGACAAGAGACTCCATTGCGGCGCGCAGCGCCTCGTTTGAGGGTGGTGGGAGACGGGCGGGCCTACCCGGGAGGCCAGTTGAAGCCGCGGCCGCCGAGTACGTGGGCGTGGGCGTGCCACACGGTCTGGCCTGCGCCGCTGCCGGTGTTGAAGACGATGCGGTAGCCGGTGTCGTCCACCTTGTCCTCGGCGGCGACCGCGCCCGCTTCCCGCAGCAGGTCCGCGCACAGCTCGGGGGCCTGCTCCGCGAGCGTGCGGGCGTCGGGGTAGTGGACCTTGGGGATGACGAGAACGTGCGTGGGCGCCTGCGGGTTGATGTCGCGGAAGGCGACCGTGGTCTCGGTCTCCCGGACGATGGTCGCGGGGATGTCGCCCGTCACGATCTTGCAGAACAGGCAGTCGGCCTGCGGTTCTCCCGCCACGGCGGCGTCTCCCTCGTGGGTGTGTTTCCTACGGGCCGCATGTTACCGGGCCGCGTTGTCCTCGGTGGCGACGCGCCGCCGCAGCAGCAGGGCACCGGCGAAGCCCGGCGGCAGCGTCACTGCCCGGGCCTGGCCGGCGGCGTCTTTGCCGGCGTGGAGGCGAGGGCGTCGAGGGCCAGGCCGATGGCGGCGTCGAGCTGCCGGTCCCGGCCGGCGGCCCAGTCCTGCGGCGCCTGGACCACCTCGACGTCGGGGTCGACGCCGTGGTTCTCCACGCCCCACCCGTAACCGTCGAACCAGAAGGCGTACTTGGGCTGGGTGACGCTCGTGCCGTCGACGAGCTCGTAGCGCTGGTCGATGCCGATCACGCCGCCCCAGGTGCGGGTGCCGACGACCGGACCGATGCCGAGCGCCTTGATCGCCGCGTTGACGATGTCGCCGTCGGAGCCGGAGAACTCGTTGGCGACCGCGACGACCGGGCCGCGCGGGGCGTCCTGCGGGTAGCTCATCGGCTGCATGCCCCGCGCCAGGTCCCAGCCGACGATCCGCCGGGCCAGCTTCTCGACGACGAGCTGCGAGGTGTGGCCGCCGCGGTTCTCCCGTACGTCGACGACGAGCCCCTCTCTGGCGACCTCGACGCGCAGGTCGCGGTGGAGCTGAGCCCAGCCGGAGCCGACCATGTCGGGCACGTGCAGATAGCCGAGCCGTCCACCGGACTGGCGGTGGACGTAGGCGCGGCGATCCCGCACCCAGTCGTGGTAGCGCAGCGGCTCCTCATCTGAGAGCGGGACGACGACGACCGCGCGCGGTTCGCCGCCGGCCGCGGCGATGGTGAGCTCGACGGGCTTGCCGGCGGTGCCGATCAGCAGCGGTCCCGGGCCCGCGGCCGGGTCGAGCGGGTGGCCGTCGACGGCGAGGATCGCGTCCCCGGGCCGTACGGCGACGCCGGGCGCGGCGAGCGGGGAGCGGGCCTGTGGGTCGGAGCTCTCCGAGGGGAGCACGCGGTCGATGCGCCAGTGGCCGTCCTGGTGGCGGGAGATGTCGGCGCCGAGTAGGCCCTGACCGCACAGCCCGTCGCGGTGGCCGCCCGGAGGGGTGACGTAGGCGTGGGAGGTGCCGAGCTCGCCGTGGACCTCCCAGAGCAGGTCGACAAGGTCGTCGTGGGTCGCGACCCGGTCGAGCACCGGGCGGTAGCGTTCGAGGACGCCGTCCCAGTCGACGCCGGACATGTCGGCGCGCCAGAAGTTGTCGCGCATCAGGCGGCCCGCCTCGTCGTACATCTGGCGCCATTCGGCGGCCGGGTCGACGGTCAGGCGCAGCCGCGACAGGTCGACGGTGATGCTGTTGTCGCTCTCGTCCTCGTCGGAGCCCTTGCTGTCGGCGGGTACGACGCGCAGCTTGCCGCCGGTGTGCACGACGAGCCGTTCGCCGTCTCCGGTGACGGCGAAGTCGTCGACGTCGTCAGCGAGTTGGTCGAACTTCAGCCGTTCCAGGTCGTAGCGCTCCAGGCCGGTGGTGGGCGGCTGTGCCTGCGGCGTGGCGAGCGAGGAGCCGAGCACGCCCTGCAGCGGGTGGCGCAGCCACAGTACTCCGCCCTTGGCGGCGCGCAGCGTGGAGTACTGGGCGGCCTCGACGGGGAACGGCACGATGCGGTCGGCGAGGCCGTCGAGTTCCACGCGGGTGACGGGCGTGCGCGGGCTCTCCTCGCCCTCGTGCTCACCGTCGTGCCGCGAGTCGCCGTCGGACTTCTCCTCGCCCGCACCGCCGAGCGGGCGGCCGTGGCGTTGCGGACCGAACGGGGAGGGGGTGTCGGCGGCGAGTGTGATCAGGTGCGGGCGGCAGGCGTTGGGGAACGACAGGTCGAAGACGTGCGCGTCGTAGACGGGATCGAAGGCCCGCTCGGAGAGGAACGCCAAGTGTTTGCCGTCGGCGGTGAAGACGGGCGCGAAGTCGTTGAAGCGCAGCGGTGTCGCGTCGGCGACGGAGAGGGTCGCGGTGTTGGCGATCTTCAGCTGGCGCAGCGGTTCGGGCCCGGGGTGGGACCAGGCGAGCCAGCCGGAGTCGGGCGAGAAGGTGAGCCCCGAGGCGTCGCCGTGCTCGCTGGCGGCGACCTCGCGCACCTCGCCGGTCTCGCGTTCGACGAGCAGCACGCGGCCGTCGTGCGAGGCCACCGCGATGCGGCGGCCGTCGGGCGAGACGGCGAGATCCAGGACGCGGCCGAGGCGTCCTGCGGCGAGCCGGCGCGGCGCGGTGCCCGCGGGCCGTCCCGCCGCGGGGGCGAATTCGATTGCGTCCTCACCCTCGGCATCGGTGACCCACACGACCTGCGGTTCGGTGTCGGCGCCGCCCTGCGTGAAGGTGCGCGGCAGCCGGGCGCGCACTCCCGGCTGGGCGGCGAGGGCGCGGGAAGGGCCCTCGCGGTGGGTGAGCCAGTGGATGGCGCCGCGCACCTCGACGGCGCTGCCGCGGCCGGTGTGGTCGGGGTGGGCGTCGGCGAGGTAGTGGGCGGCGCGGATGGGGTGCGGCTGCTGGTCGGTGCGCTGGCCGCCGAGGCGCACGTCGAGCGGGCGCGGCTCGGCGTGCTCGTCCTCGAGGCTTTCGAGGACGTGGAGGCGGCCGGCCGAGGTGTAGACGACGCGGGTGCCGTCGGTGGCGGCGTGGCGGGCGTAGAAGGAGTCGAGGGGGCTGTGCCTGCGCAGGTCGGAGCCGTCGGAGAGGCTGGAGTAGAGGGCTCCGGTTCCCTCGTGGTCGGAGAGGAAGGCCACGCGGCCGCCGATCCACAGCGGGCATTCGATGTTGCCGTCGAGGTCGGCGTGGAGCCGCTCGAACTCGCCGTCACCGGTGCGGTCGATCCACAACTTGCCTGCGGTGCCGCCGCGGTAGCGCTTCCAGTGGGCGGCCTCGCGCCCCATCGTCGCCGACAGCAGCACCACGGCGCCGCCGGGCCCTTCCGCCCGTCGCCCACCACCCCCCTCAATGGAAGGCGCTTCGCGCCCGTCGAAAGCCACATCGCCGACCGGCCCGTACGGGAGCCTGCGCGCGGGCCCGCCGTCGACGGGGACGGCCCAGGCCCAGGTGCGGCGCAGCGTGGCCTGCCCGTAGGTGCTGATGGCGAGGATCTCGCCGTCCGGGGTCCAGCCGCGCACGGAGGTCTTGCCGCTGCCCCAGTACGTCAGCCGCCTGGTCCGGCCGCCGTCGACGGGCGCGACGTGGATCTCGGGCGCCCCGTCACGCGTGGAGGTGAAGGCGATGTGCTCGCCGTCCGGCGAGATGCGTGGGTGTGTGACGGGAACGTTGTCGGCACTCACCCGCCAGGCTCGGCCGCCGTCGAACGGCGCCGCCCAGACGTCGTCCTCGGCCGTGAACGTGATCAGGTCGCCGTGCGGGTGCGGATACCGGAGGTAGGAAGGCTGCGTCACCCTGGCCACATTAGCCACACAACGCCGATGCCACGAGGTGTTTCGTGATCGGCGAACGTCGGCAGCCGCGCCCCGTGTCAGCCCCAGCGGCCGGTGCGTGCCAGCAGCACCGCGGTGGCGGCGACCCCGGCGGTCGAGGTGCGCAGCACGCTCGGTCCGAGCCGGTACGGCCTGGCGCCCGCCGCCGCGAACGCATCGAGCTCGTCCGGGGCGACACCACCCTCGGGGCCGACGACGAGCACGATGTCGCCGTCGGCGGGCAGCGGCGCGGACGCGAGCGGTTCACCGCCCGCCTCGTGGAGCACGGCGCTGAGGGCCGCGCCGGAGAGCAACTCCGCGACCTGACGTGTCGTCATCAGGTCTGTCACGTCAGGGAACCGGAGCCGCCGCGCCTGCTTGCCGGCCTCCCGGGCGGTCGCCCGCCACTTGGCGAGCGACTTCGCGCCGCGTTCGCCCTTCCACTGGGTGATGCAGCGCGAGGCCGCCCACGGAACGATCACGTCGACCCCTGTCTCGGTCATCGTCTCGACGGCCAACTCGCCGCGGTCGCCCTTGGGAAGCGCCTGGACGACGGTGATGCGGGGCGCCGGCTCGGGCTCGGTGCGCAGCTCGGTGACGGCGACGTCGAGGCGGTCCTTGCCCTCGATGGCAGCCACCGTGCCGTATGCGCCGCTGCCCGCGCCGTCGGTGAGCACGATCTCCTCCCCCACCTGCAGCCGCCGCACCGACACCGCATGGCGTCCCTCGGGCCCGTCGAGCATCACGCGGCCGCCGCGCAGCGCCCCGGGCGCGACGACGAAAACGGGAGCGGTCACGGTCCCTCCCTTCGCCCCGCCGCGCCAGCGGCGACGGGCAACATCAGTGGCTTTGCCACGGGCAACATCAGTGGCTCCGCCACGGGCACGGCCGCGAGGCGCGAGGCGCGGGTTTCGTCGCCGCCTGCGGCCCGGTGGCCTCGCATGCGTCGCTCACAGCGTCGCTTCCGTGCTCAACGCCTGGCGCGCCGCCTCCAGTTCAGCGCTGAGCACCTCCACCAGCTGGGCCGCCGGCATCGCGCGGACGAGCCGGTGGCCCTGCCCTGCCCACAGCGCCATCGCCTGCGGGTCGCCGGCCGCGGCGGCCGCCTTGCGCAGCCCGGAGGTCAGGTGGTGCACCTGCGGATAGGCGGCCGGCGCGTACGGGCCGTGCTCACGGACGAAACGGTTGACCAGGCCGCGCGCCGGGCGTCCGGAGAAGGCGCGCGTCAACTCGGTGTGGGTGAAGACCGGATCGGTCATCGCCTGCTTGTGCAGCTCGTGCGCGCCGGACTCTGGGCACACCAGGAACGCCGTGCCCAGCTGCGCGGCGCTCGCGCCCGCCGCGAGCACCCCCGCGACCTGCCCGCCGCGCATGATGCCGCCCGCCGCGACGATGGGCAGCTGTATGGCCTCCCGTACCGCGGGGAGAAGGGAGAGCAGCCCCACGCCCGCCGCGTCGAGCCACGGGTCGTCGCGATGCGTGCTCTGGTGGCCGCCGGCCTCCACTCCCTGCACGCACACCGCGTCCGCGCCCGCCCACTGCGCCGCCTGCGCCTCGGCCACCGAAGTGACGGTGACGACGGTGTACGTCCCGGCGCGGGCGAACGCGTCGAAGACAGAACGCTCCGGGCAGCCGAAGGTGAAGCTGACCACCGGCACCGGGTCCTGGAGGAGGATCGCCACCTTCGCCTCGAACCCGTCGTCCAGACCGGAGTCGGGGTCGCCGAGCCGGGTGTCGTACCAGGCCGCCTCGCCGGCGAGCTGCTCGCGGTAGACGGCGACGGCCGAGGGGTCGGCGGTGCAGGGCTGCGGCATGAACAGGTTGACGCCGAAGGCGCGGGCGGTGAGCGTCCGCAGCGTCTTGATCTCCTGGTACATCGCCTCGGGCGTCTTGTACCCGGCAGCGAGGAACCCGAGGCCGCCGGCCTCGCTCACCGCAGCGGCGAGCTGCGGACAGGACGCTCCGCCGGCCATCGGGGCCTGGACGATCGGCAGCGGGGAGAGCTCGGTCAACGCGGGCATGGACACATCCTGTCACGCCCCTGTGACAGCGCCTCTCCCGCCCCGTCGGGACCCGCAACGACCCCTGTCAGCGGCCGTTGAACGCGTCCTTCAGGCGGGAGAACAGCCCCTGCTGCCCAGGTTGGAAGTGCCCCGAGGGACGTTCCTCGCCGCGCAGCACGGCGAGGCGGCGCAGCAGCTCCTCCTGCTCGGGGTCGAGCTTGGTGGGCGTCTGCACCTCCACATGGACGACCAGGTCGCCACGGCCGCCGCCACGCAGGTGCGTGATGCCGCGCTGGTGGAGCGGGATCGACTGACCGGACTGGGTACCGGGGCGGATGTCCACCTCGTCGAGTCCGTCGAGCGTCTCCAGCGGCACCTTGGTGCCGAGCGCAGCCGCCGTCATCGGGATGGTGACCGTGCAGTGCAGGTCGTCGCCGCGCCGCTGGAAGACGGGGTGCGGCAGCTCGCGGATCTCGACGTACAGGTCGCCGGCCGGGCCACCGCCGGGGCCGACCTCGCCCTCGCCCGCCAGCTGGATGCGCGTGCCGTTGTCGACGCCCGCCGGGATCTTCACCGTCAGGCTGCGGCGCGAGCGCACCCGCCCGTCGCCCGCGCACTCCGGACACGGCGTCGGGACGACGGTGCCGAAGCCCTGGCACTGCGGACACGGCCGCGAGGTCATGACCTGGCCGAGGAAGGAGCGTGTGACCTGGGAGACCTCGCCGCGGCCGCGGCACATGTCGCATGTCTGCGCGGAGGTCCCGGGCGCGGCGCCCTCGCCGTTGCACGTGGTGCAGGTGACGGCGGTGTCGACCTGGATCTCCTTGGTGGTGCCGAACGCAGCCTCGTCGAGCTCGATCTCGAGCCGGATCATCGCGTCCTGGCCGCGCCTGGTCCGCGAGCGCGGCCCGCGCTGCGAGGCCTGCCCGAAGAAGGCGTCCATGATGTCGCTGAAGTTGCCGAAGCCCGCGCCGAAGCCGCCCGCGCCGCCGGCACCCGCACCCGAGGAGGACAGGGGGTCGCCGCCGAGGTCGTAGATCTGCTTCTTCTGCGGATCGGAGAGCACCTCGTAAGCGGCGTTGATCTCCTTGAACCGCTCCTGGGTCTTCGGGTCCGGGTTGACGTCCGGGTGCAGCTCGCGAGCGAGTCGGCGGAACGCCTTCTTGATCTCGTCCTGACCGGCGTCGCGGCGTACGCCCAGGACCGCGTAATAGTCCGTGGCCACTTACGACTCCGCCAGGATCTGTCCGACGTACCTCGCCACTGCGCGTACCGCTCCCATCGTTCCGGGGTAGTCCATACGGGTCGGCCCGACCACACCCAGCCTGGCGACCGCCTCGTCTCCCGAACCGTAGCCGACCGCGACGACGGACGTGGAGTTCAGGCCCTCATGGGCGTTCTCGTGACCGATTCGCACCGTTACGCCCGCGTCCTTGGCCTCGCCGAGGAGCTTCAGCAGGACCACCTGCTCCTCCAGCGCCTCCAGGACCGGGCGGATCGTCAAGGGGAAGTCGTGGGCGAACCGGGTCAGGTTCGCTGTGCCGCCGAGCATGATCCGCTCCTCGGTCTCCTCGACGAGCGTCTCCAGCAGCGTGGAGAGCACCGTGGAGACCGTTGCGCGGTCCTCGTGTTCGAACGCGTCGGGCAGATCCTGCACCAGCGACGGCACGTCGGTGAAGCGGCGGCCCACCACCCGGCTGTTCAGCCGCGCCCGCAGATCCGCGAGCGTCGTCTCGCCGACCGGCGCCGGGCAGTCCACCAGCCGCTGCTCGACCCGCCCGGTGTCGGTGATCAGGACGAGCATGACGCGGGCCGGCGCGAGCGCGAGCAGCTCGACGTGGCGCACCGTGGACCGGGTCAGCGACGGGTACTGGACGACGGCGACTTGACGCGTGAGCTGGGCGAGCAGCCGTACCGTGCGGGCCACGACGTCGTCGAGGTCCACCGCACCGTCGAGGAAGTTCTGGATCGCGCGGCGCTCTGCGGGGCTGAGCGGCTTGACGCCCGCCAGCCTGTCGACGAAGAGCCGGTAGCCCTTGTCGGTCGGGATCCGCCCGGCGCTGGTGTGCGGCTGCTGGATGAAGCCCTCGTCCTCCAGCACCGCCATGTCGTTGCGCACGGTGGCGGGCGAGACGCCGAGTCGGTGGCGCTCGGTGAGCGCCTTCGACCCGACAGGCTCTTCGGTGCCGACGTAGTCCTGGACGATGGCGCGCAGCACCTCGAGTCTGCGTTCGCTCAGCATCGCGCGCACCTCCAAGCGTCAGGTCCGTCGGTTCGTTCCCCCTGGCACTCGCTGTGCGTGAGTGCCAGATCCCCCCAATAAGTGTACGGCGCAGTAGCGAGGGCCAGGCAAGGCAGCCGCGGGTGCGATCAGTCACCGCTCTGAGTTCGCCCCGCCCCGCCGGCGGCTGATGTTGCGGTCGCCCACTCGCAGGCTTCGCGGACGGCCTCGTTCCTCGGCCGGCCTCCCCCAGCTCCACGGGGGCACCCCTCCGCCTGCTCGTGTGCGACGCTCACCGTACCGCGAGCGACGCGCGCTGCCTGCGGATAGCGTCGCGGTGTGGACGCAGGATGGGAAGAGCTCGCGGACCCGGAGAAGGGCTCCGGATGGGAACAACTCGCCGCCGGATGCGCGCGGCGGCGGCTGCCCGACCTGGATGTGACAGTCGGCGTCGTGGTCGGCACCGACGGTCTGCTGGTCGTGGACACCGGTCCGACGCTTGGCGACGGAGCACGGCTGCGCCGGGAGATCCGCGAGCTGACCGGCCGCCCAGTCACCCATGTCGCACTGACCCACGGCCACTTCGACCACGTCTTCGGCACGGCCGCCTTCGCCGGCGTCGAGGTCTACGGTGACGCCGCGCTCGGCGCCTATCTCGACCGGCACCGCCACGAGCTGAGGGCGGACGCCGTACGGTACGGCGTCGACCAGCACGCGGCCGCCGAGGCGGCCGATGTGCTGGTGCGCCCGGACCATCCGGTGGACCGTTCGTGCCGGCTTGACCTCGGGGGCCGCGAGGTGGTGCTCGCCTCCGTCGGGCCCGGCCACACCGGCCACGACCTGGCGGTCGCCGTGCCGGGCACGCCCACCGTCGTCTTCTGCGGCGACCTGGTGGAGGAGTCGGGCGAGCCGCAGGCCGGGCCGGATGCGGTGCCCCGCGAGTGGCCGCTGGCGATGGACCGGCTGCTGGAGCTCGGCGGGGAGACGGCCGCGTACGTCCCCGGCCACGGAGCGGTGGTGGACGCCCGGTTCGTCCGTGAGCAACGCGACCGGCTGGCCGAGCGGTTCGGGGCGGTCTAGACGGCTGCGCAGGCGCCGCACGGATACGATCTCGCCCATGCGCAGCAGGAGTTACGGCCCGGATCTCACGCCGCCCTGGAAGAGGAACAAGCCCGTCCCCGAGGTCGCCGCCGAGCGCGATCTGGTGGTCGAGGAGGTCACAACGGGATTCTGCGGGGCGGTCGTACGCTGCGAGAAGACCGCGCAGGGCCACACGGTGACACTGGAGGACCGTTTCGGCAAGCTGCGCGTCTTCCCGCTCCAGCCGCGCGGCTTCCTGCTGGACGGCAAGGTCGTCACCCTGGTGCGCCCGCAAGGCGTGACGGCTCCCCGCGGCCCGCGGCTGACCGCCTCCGGCTCGATCGCGGTGCCGGGCGCGCGGGCGCGGGTCGCACGCGCCGGGCGCATCTACGTCGAGGGGCGGCACGACGCCGAGTTGGTCGAGCGTGTCTGGGGCGACGACCTGCGGATCGAGGGGGTGGTCGTGGAGTACCTGGAGGGGATCGACGATCTCCCGGCGATCGTCGCGGAGTTCGCGCCCGGTCCGGATGCGCGCCTCGGCGTCCTCGTCGACCACCTCGTCCCCGGCTCGAAGGAGTCCCGGATCGCGGCCGAGGTGACGGACGAGAATGTTCTGATCGTCGGCCACCCCTACATCGACGTCTGGCAGGCGGTGAAACCGTCGGCCGTCGCCATCCCGGCCTGGCCGTCCGTGCCGCGCGGCCAGGACTGGAAGACGGGCGTGTGCCGGGCGCTGGGCTGGCCGGAGAACACCGGAGCCGCCTGGCAGCGGATTCTGAGCGCGGTGCGCTCGTACAAGGACCTGGAGCCGGAACTGCTGGGCAGAGTGGAGGAGTTGATCGATTTCGTGACGGCGGTCAGCTGAGGGTCTGGAATTTGGCGGTGTCCTTGGCCACAGGTCGTTCTTCCACAGCGGTCATCTCCGTGGTCCTCCACATCCCGATCCGCCGCGCGTACGCACGGCAGCCCATGTCCAGATGAGGGGGCCATACCCGGTACGCACCTGAGTTCACCCCACCGGATGATCAGTCCACCAGATCGCGCACCACCGCGTCCGCCAGCAGCCGCCCGCGCAGCGTCAGCACCGCCCGCCCCTGCTCGTACGATTCCGGTTCCAGCAAGCCGTCCGCGATGAAGCGCTCGGCTGCTCGGGAGCCGACCGGCGTGAGCAAGTCACGCGGGCAGCCGTCGGCCAGCCGCAGCTCCAGCAGGATGCGTTCGACGCGGCGGTCCTCGGCGCCCAGGAGCTCCCGCCCGGCGCCCGGGGAGCGCCCCTCCGACAGCGCCTGCGCGTAGGCGCCAGGGTGCTTGACGTTCCACCAGCGCACGCCGCCGACGTGGCTGTGCGCTCCCGGTCCCGCGCCCCACCAGTCGGCGCCCGTCCAGTACAGCTCGTTGTGGCGGCAGCGCGCCTCGCGCGACGTGGCCCAGTTGGAGACCTCGTACCAGCCGAAGCCGGCGGCGGCGAGGCGCTCCTCGGCGATCAGATAGCGGTCGGCGTGCACGTCGTCGTCGGTCATCGGCACCTCGCCACGCCTGATGCGGCGCGCCAGCTGCGTGCCCTCCTCGACGATCAGCGCGTAGGCCGAGATGTGGTCGGGGCCGGCGCCGAGCGCGGCGTCGAGGGAGGCGCGCCAGTCGTCGTCGCTCTCCCCCGGCGTGCCGTAGATCAGGTCGAGGTTGACGTGGTCGAACCCGGCGGCGTGCGCTTCCCCTACGCACGCTTCGGGGCGCCCGGGCGTGTGTGTGCGGTCGAGGACGTTCAGCACGTGCTGCCGGGCGCTCTGCATGCCGAACGAGACGCGGTTGAAGCCGCTCGCGCGCAGCTGCTCCAGGTACGCCGGGTCGACCGATTCCGGATTGGCCTCAGTGGTGATCTCGGCGCCTGCGGCGAGCCCGAACTCGTCCCGGATCGCACCCAGCATGCGGCCGAGGTCGGCGGCGGCGAGCAGGGTCGGCGTGCCGCCGCCGACGAAGACCGTCCCGACCTGCCGGGGGTCGTCGCCCAGCACCTTGCGGGCGAGCCGGATCTCCTCGATGAGGGTGTCGGCGTAGTTGTCGCGCGACGCGAGCGCGCCGCCGGAGCCGCGCAGCTCGCTCGCCGTGTAGGTGTTGAAGTCGCAGTATCCGCAACGCGTTGCGCAATACGGAACGTGCAGGTAGAAGCCGAGCGGCCGGTCGGCGGCGCCCGCCAGTGCATGGGCGGGCAGCGCGCCGTCCACGGGCATGGGCTCACCGTCGGGCAGTGCGGAAGGCATACCGCCATTGTCCGGCATCGGCCCGCATCGGCCGCCACGGCTTCCCCCTGGCGGTTACGCCTCCCTGGTGCCCGCATACATGTCGTCGATCAGGTCCTTGAACTCCCGCTCGACCACCGGGCGCTTGAGCTTGAGGCTCGGGGTGAGGTCACCGTGCTCGATGTCGAGGTCGCGCGGCAGAACGCGGTACTTCTTGATCGTCTGCCACTTCTGCAGGCCCTCGTTGACACGAGCGACATAGCCGCCCATCAAGTCGTTGACCTGCGGCGATGCGACGACCTCGGCATAGCTGACGCCTGCGAGGCCGTTCTCCTTCGCCCAACCCATGATCGTCGGCTCGTCGAGGGCGAACAACGCGGTGCAGAAGTTGCGGTTGGCTCCGATGACCATGACGTTGCTGATGAACGGGCAGACCGCCTTGAACTGGCCCTCGACCTCGGCCGGCGCGATGTACTTACCGCCGGAGGTCTTGATCAGGTCCTTCTTGCGGTCGGTGATCTTCAGGAAGCCGTCGTCGGAGAGCTCGCCGATGTCCCCGGTGTGGAACCAGCCGTCCGGCTCCAGGACCTCCGCGGTCTTGTCGGGCAGCCCGTGATAGCCCTGCATGATGCCCGGCCCACGCAGCAGGATCTCGCCGTCCTCGGCGATGCGGACCTCGGTGCCCGGCAGCGGCTTGCCGACCGTGCCCGTGCGGTACGCCTCGCCCGGGTTGACGAAGCTGGCCGCGCTGGACTCCGTCAGGCCGTAGCCCTCAAGGATGTGGATGCCGGCGCCGGAGAAGAAGTAGCCGATCTCGGGTGCGAGCGCGGCCGAACCGGAGACGCAGGCACGCAGCCGGCCGCCGAAGGCCTCGCGCAGCTTGACGTAGACGAGCTTGTCGGCCACGGCGTGCTTGGCGGCGAGGCCGAACGGCACCGAGGGGTTGCCGCTGGCGCGCCGGTTCTCCTGGCTGACCCTGCCGTACTCGCGGGCGACCTCGGCGGCCCACTGGAAGATCTTGTACTTGGCGGGGCCGCCCTCGCGGGCCTTGGCGGCCACACCGTTGTAGACCTTCTCGAAGATCCGGGGCACGGCCGCCATGTAGGTGGGCTTGACCACCGGCAGGTTCTCGATGATCTTGTCGACGCGGCCATCGACGGCGACGACGTGCCCGACCTCGATCTGGCCGGCGGTGAGCACCTTGCCGAAGACGTGCGCGAGCGGCAGCCACAGGTACTGCACGTCCTCGGCGCCGATCAGGCCCGTCGAGGCGATCGCCTTGGCCATGTACGCCCAGGCGTCGTGCGGGAGCCGCACGCCCTTGGGGCGGCCGGTGGTGCCCGAGGTGTAGATGAGGGTGGCCAGTTGCGGGGGAGCGATCCCGGCGACGGTCTCGTTGATGCACTCGGGGTGCTTCTCCAGGTAGGCCTGGCCGCGCTTCTCCAGCTCCTCCAGCGAGAGCACCCAGCCGTCGCCGTCCAGGTCCTGCGCGTCGGAGGCCTTGATGACGACGACGTGGGCGAGGTGAGGGAGGTGGGCACGGCGCTCGCGCGCCTTGGCGAGCTGGCTCGCGTCCTCGGCGATCAGAACCTTGCTGTCGGAGTCCCCCAGGATGAAGGCCGACTCGTCGGCGTTGGTGCTGGGGTAGATGGTGGTGGTCGCCGCGCCGGCACACAGCACTGCGAGGTCGGAGATGATCCACTCGACGCGGGTGTTCGAGGCGATCGCCACCCGCTCCTCGGGACGGACGCCGAGGTCCATCAGGCCCGCGGCGATGGCGAAGACGTGCTGCGCGGCCTGCGCCCAGGTGAACGAACGCCACTCCTCCGGGCCGCCGGAGGCGGGCGCGACGGGGTAGCGGTAGGCCTCGATGTCGGGAGTCTTCTCGACGCGTTCGAGGAAGAGCGTGGCCACGGAGGCCGGCCGGTTTTCGATCAAGGTCTGTGTGTCGGTCACGACAATTCCTCCGAGGCCCGCATCATTGCTTGTGACTCACGAGTAACCTTCAAGCACAGGTCAGAGTAGACGCACGACCCGCCGCGCGTAAGGGTCTCGAAGCGTTCGTTCAAAAAGTGACATCACATGGCGGACCCCGGCGCGCTCGCGCCGGGGTCCGCCCGTCACACTTGTCTGCCCATGCCCCGTCTGCCGGTTTGCGGCGGGCTCCGCCGCCGAAGCCGGGCGCGCCGGTGTCAGCTGTTCGGCACGCCGACCGGCATGCCGCCCAGCATCATCGGGGCGCTCTGCTGGGGGCCGTTCTGCGGGGTGGTGTAGGTGGCGTACTTCTGTGCGGCGGCGGAGGGATTGGTCGCCGAGCACAGCGTCCTGACCGCCCCGGTCACTCCCGAGGCGAGATCGCTGCCCCGGATGGACTCCGGCGACCTGCCCTTGATCACGACGCCGTCCGCGAGGTCGCTGACGCCGTCGGCGGTGTTGCAGGCCGCGCCCGTGACGTTGGTGGCGCCCCCGAGGCTGTCGCTGTCGGCGAACGCCGCCGGAGCGGCCGATCCCAGCGCCACCGCCGAGCCCACCGCGGAACCGACCGCGACGAAGACCGCACGCTTGGCCACCGAAGAGTTACCCACTGTGATGTCCCTTTCTACCCTGCGAGATGCCGACGCATCGGTAACGCCGTCACCGGGCGATAGGAAACCGGGGCCTCACTCCGATGGAGCACAGAGACGGAGCAGAGTCGGTGGACATGCGTGACGGACGGGCAGGCTACTTCTTGGTCTTGCCGTCGCCCTCGTCGGTCGACAGCGCGGCGATGAAGGCATCCTGCGGCACCTCCACGCTTCCGACCATCTTCATCCGCTTCTTGCCTTCCTTCTGCTTCTCCAGCAGCTTGCGCTTGCGGGAGATGTCACCGCCGTAGCACTTGGCGAGGACGTCCTTGCGGATCGCGCGGACCGTCTCGCGGGCGATGACGCGGCTTCCGACGGCGGCCTGGATCGGCACCTCGAACTGCTGCCGCGGAATGAGCTCGCGCAGCTTGCCGGCCATCCGCACCCCGTACGCGTACGCCTTGTCCTTGTGCAGGATCGCGGAGAAGGCGTCGACCTTGTCACCGTTGAGCAGGATGTCGACCTTGACGAGGTCGGCGCGCTGCTCGCCGGTCGGCTCGTAGTCGAGCGAGGCGTAGCCGCGGGTCTTGGACTTCAGCTGGTCGAAGAAGTCGAAGACGATCTCGGCGAGCGGGAGGGTGTAGCGGAGCTCGACGCGGTCCTCGGAGAGGTAGTCCATGCCGAGCAGCGTCCCGCGGCGGCTCTGGCACAACTCCATGATGGCGCCGACGAATTCGCTGGGCGCGAGGACCGTCGAGCGGACGACGGGTTCGAAGACCTCGGCGATCTTGCCGGTCGGGAACTCGCTGGGGTTGGTGACCGAAAGCTCCGTACCGTCCTCCATGATCACCCGGTAGATCACATTAGGTGCCGTGGCGATCAGGTCGAGGCCGAACTCGCGCTCCAGCCGCTCCCGGATGACGTCCAGGTGGAGCAGGCCGAGGAAGCCGACACGGAAGCCGAAGCCGAGCGCCGCGGAGGTCTCCGGTTCGTATACGAGGGCGGCGTCGTTGAGCTGAAGCTTGTCGAGGGCGTCGCGCAGCTCCGGGTAGTCGGAGCCGTCCAGCGGGTACAGGCCGGAGAACACCATCGGCTTGGGTTCCTTGTAGCCGCCGAGCGGTTCCTCCGCGCCGCGGGTGAACTGCGTGATGGTGTCACCGACCTTCGACTGACGCACGTCCTTGACACCCGTGATCAGGTAGCCGACCTCGCCGACGCCGAGGCCGTCGGCCGGGGCCATCTCGGGCGAGGAGACACCGATCTCCAGCAGCTCGTGTGCGGCGCCGGTGGACATCATCCGGATGCGCTCGCGCTTGCTGAGCTTGCCGTCGACGACCTTCACATAGGTGACGACACCGCGGTAGGAGTCGTAGACCGAGTCGAAGATCATCGCCCGGGCGGGCGCGTCGGCCTTGCCGACGGGCGCCGGGACCTCGGCGACGACCTTGTCCAGCAGTTCGGTGACGCCCTCACCGGTCTTCGCGCTGACCTTGAGCACCTCGGAGGGGTCGCAGCCGATGATGTGGGCGAGCTCGGCGGCGTACTTCTCGGGCTGCGCGGCCGGCAGGTCGATCTTGTTGAGGACCGGGATGATGTGGAGGTCGTTCTCCAGCGCCAGGTAGAGGTTGGCGAGGGTCTGGGCCTCGATGCCCTGGGCGGCGTCGACCAGGAGGATGGTGCCCTCGCAGGCGGCAAGGGAACGGGAGACCTCGTAGGTGAAGTCGACGTGCCCCGGGGTGTCGATCATGTTGAGCACGTGCGTGGTGCCCTGGCCCTCGCCCGTGGTGGGCGCCCAGGGCAGCCGGACCGCCTGCGACTTGATCGTGATGCCGCGCTCACGCTCGATGTCCATGCGGTCGAGGTACTGCGCGCGCATCTGGCGTTGCTCGACCACGCCGGTGAGCTGGAGCATCCGGTCGGCGAGCGTCGACTTACCGTGGTCGATGTGCGCGATGATGCAGAAGTTGCGGATCAGAGCCGGGTCGGTACGGCTCGGCTCCGGCACGTTGGTAGGGGTCGCGGGCACGCAGGGTCCTGTTTCTCGGCTACTCGGCTTGGACGGATCGATACGTTGCCCTCCATAGTCCCACGTGAGGCGGGCGGCACCGGGTCCGGTGGGCGCGGATCCCGGTTTGGGCGGCCTTACCTGCGGCTGGTAACCTGGTTTGCTGTGCCTCGTGGCCCTCTCACCCGGGGCACACAACGACATCCGACAAACATCCGACGAAGCTGCAAAGGCTCTTTACGTGGCGAACATCAAGTCCCAGATCAAGCGGAACAAGACCAACGAGAAGGCGCGCCTGCGCAACAAGGCCGTCAAGTCCGAGCTGAAGACCGCCATCCGCCGTACGCGCGAGGCCGTCGAGGCCGGCGACGTCGAGAAGGCCACCGTGGCCGCGCGCGCCGCCTCCCGCAAGCTCGACAAGGCCGTGAGCAAGGGCGTCATCCACAAGAACCAGGCCGCCAACAAGAAGTCGGCCCTGGCTGCGAAGGTCGCGTCCGTCAAGGGCTGAGGCGCGTGCCTCACGCCGGTGAGGACCAGGCGGCCCCTCTCACACCGCCCCGAACCGGTACCACTTCCGACCCGGCGCCGCACGCGGCCTGCGTTCGCCACGCGGGTGCGGCGCACAGCTTCAGCCGATGGCCCGGCCACCGTTCTCCCCCGACGGTGTCCGGGCCATCGGCATGTCCGGGCACCTCCGCCGGCGGGAGCGGCCCGCCGACGGGAACGTGTTGCTAACGAGAGCGGGCAGCGCGGGCGATGGTGACCACGGCCTTCTCCAGCGCGTACGCGGGATCGTCCCCCGCGCCCTTGACTGCCGCGTCCGCCTCCGCGACCGCCCGCAACGCCACGGCGACCCCGTCACCCGTCCAGCCGCGCATCTGCTGGCGCACCCGGTCGATCTTCCACGGCGGCATGCCGAGCTCGCGCGCCAGGTCGCCGGAGCGCGCGCCGCGCGGTGCGGTGGCGAGCCTGCCGATGGCGCGCACGCCGGAGGCGAGGGCGAACGTGATGCCGGGGAGCGGCTGGCCGACGGCGAGCGCCCACCGCAGCCGTTCCAGCGCCTCGGCGGCGCGGCCGGTGACGGCGAGGTCGGCGACCTCGAAGCCCGTCGCCTCGGCGCGGCCGGTGTAGTACCGCGCGACGACCGCCTCGTCGATCGTGCCGTCCACATCGGCGGCGAGCTGAGCGCAGGCGGAGGCGAGCTCCCGCAGATCGCTGCCGATCGCGTCGACGAGCGCCTGGCACGCCTCCTGGGTCGCGGAGCGGCCCGCGCTGCGGAACTCGGCCCGTACGAAGGCCAGCCGGTCGGCCGGCTTGGTCATCTTCGGGCACGCCACCTCGCGGGCCCCGGACTTGCGGGCGGCGTCGAGCAGGGCCTTGCCCTTGGCCCCGCCGGCGTGCAGCAGCACCAGGGTGATCTCCTCGACGGGCGCGGCGAGGTAGGCCCTGACGTCCTTGACCGTGTCGGCGGACAGGTCCTGGGCGTCGCGTACCACGACGACCTTCCGCTCGCTGAAGAGCGAAGGGCTCACCAGCTCGGCGAGGGTGCCGGGTGCCAGCGCGTCGGGGGTCAGCTCGCGCACGTCGGTGTCGGCGTCGGCGGCGCGCGCGGCGGCCACCACGTCGGCCACGGCGCGGTCGAGCAGCAGGCCCTCCTGGCCCACGGCGATCGTGACGGGGGCGAGCGGGTCGTCGGAAGTCTTCTTGGCCATCGCGCCCAAGCATCCCACGCGCCACTGACACTTCGGGCGTCGTGGAGAATGTGCTGGTGAGCGATGGACGACATGTGCTTGTGCTGCCCGAACGCGATGCGGCGGAGGAGGCGGCCGAAGACGCGATGGAGCGCTTCTCCCTCAGCGCGGAGCCACGCATCGTCCGCGACGAGCTCGCGGGCGAGGACGACGCGGAGGACGCCCAGTGGCTCGTCGTGATCGAGGATCCGTCCGACGGACTCTCCCCGCAAAAGCTCGACGAGTTCGCGGCCGAGTACGACGGCTGGCTCGAGGAGGAGTAGCCCAGCGGTCGTAGGGCGGGCGGGCATGAGGCGGGCGGGCATGAGACTCATCCCTTCTGCGTGACGGCCCTCAGGTCGTCCGGACCGCTTCCGGTGACGGCGATGGAACCGTCGTCGTCCGTACGCAGCACGGTGGCACCGGCCGCCCGGAGCGCGTCGATCGTGCGGGGCGACGGGTGGCCGTACGGGTTGTCCTTGCCCACCGAGACGATGGCCAGGCGGGGGTGGAGGAGGCGCAGCAGCTCCGGGTCCTGGTAGGACGACCCATGGTGCGCCACCTTGAGGACGTCGACGCGCGGCAGATCGGGCACTTCGGTCAACAGCTCCCGCTGGGCGGGGGGTTCGAGGTCGCCGAGCAGCATGAAGCTGAGGCCGGCGGTGTGCACCAGCATCGCCACGCTGGCGTCATTGGGGCCCTGGTCGGGCAGGGCGGACGGAACGGGAGGCGGCCAGAGCACCTGCCAGTCGAGGCCGCCCAGCGTGCGGTGCTCTCCCGCCGAGGCGCGCAGCAGGGGGATGTGGGCTGCGGCGGCACGCCGGAGCACCGTGGCGGCTTCGGCCGGCGGCGCGTCGAGCGTGGTGGTCTCGATCGCGCCCACCGTACGCCCCGCGAGAACCGCCGGAAGCCCCGAGACGTGGTCGGCGTGCAGGCGTTCTCCACAATTCGCATGTCTCATGAGACATGCAGTGCAAGCTCAGCCCTCGATGTTGCACGACGGCAAGGTTGCACGAGGCATGCATCTCGGCAGCCTCGGTGAGACATCAAGGCACTCCCAGCGAGTGACGTACATCACGTGTCGAGTGAACTCTCGGCTACCTCGCGCAGACGGGTCAGGACACCGGCTACTTGCTGACCATGGCCGGTGAGCCGGTAGATGATGGTGACCGGCCGGGTTGCCGCCACATCGCGGGATACCAGCCCGTTGCTCTCCAGGTCGGCAAGGCGCCCGGAGAGCACACGGTTCGAGATCCCGGGGACGCGTTCCTGGATCTCGCTGAATCGCCCAGAATCACCGAAAGCGCGGAGAGCGAGCAGGATGTGCATCGCCCACCGGACTGAGAGGGCTTGGAGAAGGTCGTTCTCGGCCCGAGTCAGAGGGGTGCTGCGGTTGCTGGCGGTCATGACCCTCCTTCCTCGACAGTGGAACGAGCTTAGAAGGGGGGTTCCTCCTCACTCTGCTCGGCATCGAACAGCGCGTCGCTCTGCGGCGCGTCCATGTCCGGTGTCGGTTCCTTCGTCGGAGCGTGCTCCTTGAGCATGATGTATTTGGGGAAATTGCCCGGCTTCTTCTCATCCTCACGGGCTTCCGTGATCCACTGTCCTGGGTACAACTCATCCAGTGCCTGCTTGACCAGGCTCCTGCCCCAGTCGAAGTCGGATCCGGACCGCTTGGCGTATTCGGGTGCCTTCTCGGCCAGCATGTGGGCGATGTGTCCCCACTTGATGCCGCGGGCGCTGTTGATCAGTTTGTGGAACTCGGGCTTGCTGTCTCGCAGGTGGACGATCGCGATCGCGCTGTCGTCCACCGCGAAGTCGTCTCCGCCGGTGTTCCCGGTACTGCCTTGAGGGTGGTTTGCGGCGAGGCTGGCAGAAGCAGCCCGCGCTTCCGTGCGTCGCTTCTCGACGGAGGCACGGGACTGGGAGGCAAAGCTCTTGGGCGCCGGGGTGTTGTAGCCGGGATCTGCCATCGCGTAGGAGTCCTCGAAACTGAGGACACGGACGGAGACGGGGTAGGGGCGCGAGTGGCGGTCGGTGCCGGGGGCACTCGACCAGTAGATGCCGTTGCCGACGAGCGGCTCGTTGAGCAGGGTCGCGAGCAGGTCTTCGGAGAAGTGTGCGTTGGCCTTCTTCAGGGAGATGAGGTCGCCCTGCGAGAGAAGGTGGAAGACGAAGAAGTTGTCGCCCTGGCTGAGGAGTTCCTGGGGGAGGCTGCCGGGCTGCTGGGTGATCAGCAGGGCACCGAGGTCGTACTTGCGGCCTTCCTTGACCCAGGAGACGAACGGGCCGTCTTCGCTCTGGGAGGAGCCGCCGAGGACGGACTGGGCTTCTTCGATGACGGCGATGGTGGGGATCGACTTCGGTTCGGCCTCGGTGAACTGGTTCTGGTTGTGCTCGAAGATGTCGCCGAGGATGACGCCGGCGAGCTGGAGTCCCTGTGAGCCGCGCATCTGAGAGATGTCGACGACGCACAGTTTGCCCTGGGCCAGACAGTCTTTCAGTGCGCTCAACAGCTGGCTGTCGGGGTCGTGCAGGGCGTTGACGACGCGGGTCATGTTGCCGATCGCCGCGTTGGTCTCCGCCTCCTGGCCGGAATCGAGGTTGAGGATCTCCTGGACCTGGGCACGGTCTGCGCCGTACTTCTCACGGTGGATGAGGTCGACGAGCCGGCTCCACTTGGGGCCGTCGAGGGACTTGAGCTTGACGACGTTCTGCTGGTCCTGCTTCTCCGGCGGCAGGGCGATGCCCAGCACGCGGGACGCCTGCAGTTCCTTGATGTTCATCTTGACGCCGTTGACGACGAAGGACTGGTAGAAGTCGCTGGGGCCCTTGCGGTTGGTGAAGACGACCAGTTTGTCGCGCAGGTGCGGCACGTCGCACAGGGCGGGGCGGCCTTTGAAGTCGGGCCAGAAGTATTCGCCGTCGGGGTCGAAGATGATCGTGCCGACCGGGGCTTCGCCGTTGCGCCGCGGAACCGTCGGCTGGTCTTCGTACAGGGCGGAGAAGAGCAGCTTGACGAGGTTGGACTTGCCGAAGCCGGCGCGGGCGAAGACGAAGCTGCGGCGTGCCACGAGCTTGCCGATCTGGAAGGTCGGCATGATCGCGGGCTGCTGGATCTGCATCCACGAGGTGTCGCCTACGCGCTTGTCGTTGCCGGCATAGACGAACTCACCGAAGGCGAGGTAGCCGATGGGGACCGCGCCGTCGTCGGTGTCGTTGGCGTTGACAACCTCGGCGAGCAAGTCGTCGCCCAGCAATGCGACCTGAGCCCCGACGTGCGGAAGACGGCGGTGGCTGGGGACGAAGATGTGCTTGTCGCCTTCCTGGCGGAGCACGCCGAGTATGCGGATGTCGACCTTGTACTTCAGGTAGCGCTCGCGCAGTTCGTCGGGGATGGGGCGCTGGTCGCGCACCGCGCGGGTGGCGTAGTCCTCTCCGATGGGAGAGACGAGGCGCCCCTGGGAGGAAATGGTGGTGATCCGTCCGAGGATGGCCTCCCGCTCGTGTTCGAGCTGCACAAGGACGAACTGGCCGTGCATGGCCATGCTCTGGAAGTCGTCGTGGTGCGGCAGGACGAGGTCAGCGTGGAACTCCATGCCGCTTTCTGCGAAGCCGCGGAAGGTTCCGACAATTTTGTCGCGCTCGAACAGGCTCATGGTGGTTCGTGACTCCGCGGGATTCGGGACGGGCAGGGTGCGTTACTCGTAGCGGCGGGCAGCGACATCAGAGGCCAGCCGCAGGGCATCGATGACCGGGGCCTTGTCCTCGCCGACCTGGTCGCGGACGGCGTCGACGAGATGGTCTTCGATGATGTCCAGGTCCAGGTCGGCGACGCGGGAGAAGCTGTCGGCCTGCTGGATGCAGTTGGGGTAGAGCGGGATAGGGAAGCCCGCGACGGCGTCGGCCTGCAGGTAACCGAAGATGGCCTGGGCCTCCTTGTCCTGGCGGGACATCAGGTCCACGCTCCAGATGGGGTCGCCGGAGTAGGGGCCGAAGCGGACGAAGTACATCGAGCCGAAGTTGAACTTCGGGTCCTCGCCGGAGGTGGTGTCATCGACGCCGCGGATGTACTCCTCCCACTTGTAGACGTGGTCGAGCATGGCGTAGGGCACCTTGGCGAAGCAGGCGGCGCCGTTATCGAAGACACCGGACAGGGAGATCGCCAGCCGGTAGTACTCCAGCACCTGGGTGCGCTTCGCGAGTCCCACCAGCCACACCTTGCGTCGGTCACGGCGCCAGGTCCGCTCGATGGCCTCGTAGATCTGCTCCCCCATCTTCACGAACAGATCACCGGAGAAGATCTTGCTGCGAAGCAAGCCGTCACGGACGATGAGGGTGTCGACCGCGTAGTCGCGGTGGCAGATCAGGTCGTAGAGCGTGGCCCACTCACACAGGTCGCGGAAGACGAGCACCCAGCTGGGCGAGTCGCCGGACAACATCGGCGACAGATCCTTGAGCCTCTCCACCCCCAGGCCCTTCATCAACTTGCCCAGGGCGGTACGCGGATTGCCGTCTTCGTCGAACTGGCGCCGCCCCAGGTCCTCGATGTCGGAGATCGGGGAGACGACCTCCAGGCACAGCTCCTTGCCACTGGAGTCCACGACGCGGACGACCTGGAGATAGAAGGGGTTGAAGGCGACCTTGTTGTTGCCGCCGTCGGAGGCCATCAGCGCGACCGACGTGGCCGCACGCGGCTTGATGACCTTCACTCCGGTGCCGATAACGCGGGCCTGCTCGATCAGCTTGTCCAGCTCCGCGCGGCCGGCTTCGACCTGGTCGCCGATCAGTTGCTTGAGCTGCTTGATCTGGTCCGCGTCGAACATGCTTCTCCCCAACACCACGCTCTGACTGTCACAGGCGAGTGGTTCACTCGTATGGCCCCCACAGCATGGCACGAGGCACTGACGATCCGTTACGGAGTTGTGGGAAGTAACCGGGTTACCCGCTCAGCGGGGCAGTCCGATCAGTTCGGCGATGAGGTCAATCTCGTCGATGGCAGAGCCCGCCTTGCCGAACTGCTCGGCCTGCCGCGTGCGCTTGGGTGGAATGCCGGCCTGCCGGACTTCCTTGACGACCCACCCGGCCTTCGCCTCCTTGACGGAGGCCAGCAGCATCTTCTCCGGGGCGGTGCGGGCCGAGGGAAGGGCGCCGAAGCGGATCGCGAGCCGGGCGCCCTGGTTGCAACGGCGGGCTGCGGCGGCCCATACCTCGGCAAGGGCCTGGATGAACGCCTCCTGGTTCGGCTGGCGGGCGATCTGCCCGTGCGTGCCATAGGGGACCTCCGCCGGCCCGCCGAGGAACCATGAGCGCAGCCACTGGTCGGCCACGTAGGTGCGCATCCCGTAGTACGGCGGGGAGGTGACCACCAGGTCGAAGCGCTGCCGCAGGGCGTCGAGGGTCTCAACGGAGTCGCCCAGGTAGACCTTCCCGCCGTGGGCTAGCGGGGACGCATCCAGCAGACGGTTGGCCCGCCGCTCGATGACCTCCAGGGCCGGGATGCGCACCGGCTTCATGTCGCGCTTGGCCCAGAACTTCACCGCGTACGCGGGCTTGGAAGCGTAGGTACGCGGCATCTGGTTGGAGAGGTACGACGGAAGGTTCTTGTTGCGCGGGCCGTGCAGGATGCCCAGCAGGACCGCCCGCAGCATCGCCGCTGTCGGCGTGGTCATCTCCAGCAGGGCCTCGCGCAGTGTCACCAGCTCGCGTAGCGTCTCGCGCTCGAAGCACCACTGCCAGAACTCGCCCTCGGGGGCCTCACCGCGCGGGCCGCCGTCAAGGATCTGCCGGGCGAGACGGACCACAGCACCCGGCGTGGCCTGGATGAGCTTGGCCTGCGCGATAGCAGCGGCAACCGGGTTGATGTCGATGCCCACCGACGGCAGCCCGGCCAGGCGGGCCGCGTACAGAGTGGTTCCCCGGCCGCAGAACGGGTCCAGCACCCGGGTGGCCTCGGGATGGGCGGCGAGCTGCTGGAGCGGGAAGTCCAGCGGGAACATCGTGTAGTACGGGCAGACGGCGTTGAGCCGCAGTGCATCTTCAGGCCAGCTAGGGGAAGGAGCCGCCGCGATCACCGTCATGGTGTAACTATACAGGTATACTTACACCCATGTCGCGTAGGAGCCTCGATCCCGCCGCCCAGCACCGCGGGCAACGGCTTGCCTCCCGCCTGACGCAGGCCCGTCGCGCTTCCGGACGCTCGGCCGAGGCCGTCGCCCGCAGCGCGGGGATCTCCGTCGAGACCGTGCGGAGTATCGAGAAGGGCCGCACGACGACACCGGAGTTCTTTACCGTCGCCGCCCTGGCCACCGAGCTGGGTCTGTCGCTCGACGAGCTGTACTCCCACGCGCGCCACTCCGCCCCTGGTGACCTTCTTGTGGCTCGTGACCCTAACGCCGACGCCGCCAGCTGATCTACCCCTGCTAACTGCGGCATCCGCTTCTTCCGGGGCGTGTTGTCAGTGCCGGTGCGTTCGCGAGGCCGTGTGCGATGGCCAGGCACGGGCCGGACATGGCTTGGCCCCGGCGACATGACGACGGAGGTCAGCGGTCCACCGGGGCTTTCGCCGTTCAGTGTAGGCCCGGCGGGCAGGCGGCGAGCGCGGTGCGTCGCCGTGATTCGGGTAGTGAGTCCCTTCGGTCCCTGCGGCGATGGCGGGGTCGCCGTGGTCAGGGTGTGTCGTCGATGAGGAAGCCGCGCTGCAGCATCTCCTCGACGGTCGTCCCGCGCCGTTCTGCGATCTCGTGGAGGCCGTCGCGTTCGCGTTGCCACTGCGTCGCCTTGCTCGCTGCTGTCTGGCGAATGTACTGGATGACGGATAGGCCGAGCTCGTCGGCGTGGTCAGCGATGGCGCACTGCTCCTCCGGGGAAAAGGTCGCTGGGATGGCTCCAGGCCGGCGGATCGGGTGACACCGTTCGCAGACGGTTTTGATCCACCCGCCGTCTCGGTCTCCGCGTGATCGGGGCTGGCCTTGGGCTCCGCAGAATTCGCAGATCGTCTGGGACATGGCCTCTGCCGCGCGGATCAGCGGACTGGACGCATCGGCCCAGTCGCCGTCGAACTCGCCGTCGGCGTCGAAGCGGTCGGCAACGCGGACGCGCAGGCCGCCGAACTTCTCCTTGACGTCTTCGACGCGGTAGTCGCTGGCCAGGGCCTTCAGCTGCTTGTGCAGCCGCATCAACAGGGGCTGCCATCCGGGGCCGACCGAGTGGAGACAGTCCGGGATCTGCAGGGGATGCAACGCGAGGCTGTCAGTCATGGGCCCATGTTCGCGCGGGACTCTGACATGGGAGGCCGCCCCTGCGCGCTCGGGGCAGCGCAGGGGCGGCCGGCTCGAACGTCAGCGAAGTGCCTGGGCAACGCGGTGCCGGAGGCGGTCGTCGCCGAGGGTGTCGACATCCCGCCATGCGGCGTCGGTGACCTCTTCGGTCTGCAGCTGGCGGACGTCGGCAGTGGTGCGGAAGAGGAACCGGAAGTCGACGTGCTGGTGGTCCGGTTCGCCCTTGGCGTCGTTGGCGGGGATGGGGTGAACGTCGATGTGGACGGGACGATCACTGATAGGGGTGACGGTCTCGGTGGGGATGCCGGTCTCCTCGGTCAGCTCGCGCCGGGCGGCGTCCAGCAGGGTCTCGTCCTGGGGTTCGAGGTGCCCGCCGGGCAGGAGCCACTTGTCCAGGGCGAGGTGGTGGATGTGCAGGATGCGTCCGTCCGGACCGGCGAGGATCGCGCCGGCGGTCGCGTGGCCGCGGAACTCCTTGCGGCTGGTGAGGTCGGCTCCGGCGTCCAGCAGCTCGACGACCGGGGCGAGGCTGTCCTTCTCCTCCGGGTGCTCGTCGAGGTAGTCGCCGAGGGTTGTGCGGATGTGGTCTGCCGTGATGGCCAAGTCGATCACCTGTTGAAGTAGTTGAGCCAGGTTGCCGCGATGGCGGCTCGGTCGGCCGCGGGGACCTTGTGCATGCCGGGGGCGAGGTCGCCGCGGGTGAGCATCCTGATCGAGGCGAGTATTTCGGCTTGGATCAGGAAGATGAATGGCCCGACGCTGGCGCCGTGCAGGAAGTTGACGGCGTTTCCGCCGTTGGCCAGGTAGAAGTAGTGGCCGGTGGTCTGGTAGCGGGTGACGTGCTCGCCGACCATCGTGCGGGTGTAGACCTCCGGGAGTCCGTTCAGTTCCAGTTCGTCCTCGCTGGAGGTGACGGTGGCGACGTAGGCGCCGTTGCGCAGGTGGGGGAAGTCCTCGCCCCGCAGGGCGATCGCGCCGGTCGCGCAGAGCACCAGCCCGGCCCCGGTGAGCGCGCTCTCGCGGTCACGCGCGACGGTGAAGCCTTGGGAGAGGGCCTGGGTGCGGCGGACGGGGTCGATGTCGAAGACGGTGACCTGGACGCCCTTGGCGTGCAGCAGCCGGGCGATGGAGGAGCCGAGCTTGCCGAAGCCGATCACCAGGGCGGGGCGGCCGTGGAGGATGTCACCGCGGCCGCGCATGACGGCCTCGGTGGAGAAGACCACGGACTGGCCGACGAGGAAGTCCTCGGGGTCCTTCAGCGGCGAGCGGGCGACCGAGGTCACCGGGCAGGGCAGCTTGTCGAGGTCGGCATAGCGGCGGTGGCCGTTCTCGGTGTCCTCGACCACGCCAAGGAGGCGGCCGGAGAAGCGTCCGTGCAGATCGGCCAGGACGGGTGCGAAGTAGCCACCGACGTCCAGCAGCACGATCGGCTCGGCGGCAGCCCGGGACTCGATGTAGTCCAGCGAGGTATCAGGGTCGCTGAACAACTCGCGGGAGAGCTCGTCGACCGGGATGGTCTTCTCAACCTCTCGCCGGGCAGCGGTGTTGATCGATTTCGGTTTGGGCAACACCGCTCGCAGCCGGGTGAGAGTGCCGACCGCGCGGACGAAAGCAGGCCGCTCCGGCAGCAGGTGCGTGACCAGGAAGGATGTCACCTGCTCATCGGGGGTGAACTGGGCGGTGATCTTGGCGAAGTAGGCGTCCAGCCGGGCGCGTTCGAAGGATTCCATGGCAGTTCCCTCTCATCCGTCAGCGCGGACCGTGCAGGGGAAGGCTGGGTTTCAGGCGGTGCGGACCAGGCCGAACAGCAGCCGGTCGGCGGCAAGTACGGAGTCCAGGTAGGCGTCGACGCGTGTGGCGTCGGCGGAGCGTGTCAGCGGGTTCAGGCCGACGAGGAGGACGGCCTGGCGGCGACTGGTGACCAGGTCGGTCCAGCGGGGGTGGCTCGGCAGTCGCATCCCGTAGCGAGCGCCGGGGAACCGCAGCAGCACCCAGCAGCCCGCGACCTGCAGACGCTCGCCGAGGTCAGGGACGGCGTCTAGCGGGTCGGCCAGGCCGCCGAGGCAGCCGGCGATGTGCCGCATGCGGGCCTCGATGGCCTGCGGGGTGTCGTGACCGGTGCGACCGGGCGGATGGGCAAGCAAGATGTGCGCGATGCCCTGCCCGGCCGGGTCGGTGCCCGCCCAGGTCCAGGCGCCCAGGGCGGCCAGCAGTCCCAGTCCCGGACCGGTGGCGGAGGCAGTGGCCTGTGCGGGGCGGTGGGTCAGCATGAAGCCCCCCGGTCTGCGGAGGCGGCCTTGAACCGCGACCAGACGACCTTCCCCGACGGCTCGCGGCCCTCGACGCCCCAGCCGTCCGAGAGCTCCTCGACGATCATCAGCCCCCGGCCGCAGGTGTCGGTGTCGGCCGGGTGCCGCAGCTGGGGCCGGTGGTCGCGGCTGTCGTGTACTTCCAGGCGGACGAAGTCGTCGTCGACTACCAGACGGACCAGGAAGCCGTAGCCGGGGACGGTGCCGTGGACGAGAGCGTTGGAGGCCAGCTCCGAGACACACAGCCGGACATCGTCGGCGGCTCGGGTCAGTCCCCAGGCGGCCAGGGCGTTAGTGGTGAAGTCGCGGGCGAGGGCGACCGATTCGGGGGTGGCGTCGAAGAATCGCTGCGTCGAATCGCGCATGGCGAGCCTCACGTCTCGGCGTCCAGGGCAGGGGCGGGCGCCTGGCTGCGGCGGCGGGACCGTCCGCTGGGCGGGCTGGAAGTCCCATGGGCGGCCGGTCGGGGCTTGCGTCCGCCGCGGACGAGCAGCAACCGGGCCCCGGCCGCCTCGATCCGCCTTCGCCGCTCGGCCGCTATCGGCTTCGGGCCCAGGTGGGAGGTGGCGGGCAGCACGACGCCGTAGGCGTCGGGCAGCGCGAGCACGTCCAGCAGCCCGGTGAACGCCGGCGACATCGGCCCGGCCCCCGCGTGGCGTTCGGTGAAGATGCCGGACAGCACCAGTTCGTGCTTGCGGCAGTACTCGGCCAGCGAGGCGGCCAGGGCGATCTCCCGGGCTGGCGAGACCTTCACCAGCCGCAGATAGCCATAAACGACGGGGCCGTTGACCGGGCGGTGCTCCGTGAGGGGTTCCATGCTGTTCAACCGTCCAGGACTCGGGGTAGTGATGCTTCGAGCCTGGCGGTGTACCTACCGACAGAGAATCACCGGCTGTTGCACTTGCGTTGCACTTCCATCCCCCCGCCCGCAGGCGCCGTGCTTCCATGACGGATGGAAGGGAGCGACGCGTGGCGACCGTGCACCACTGGACCGGCCTGGAGGCCCGGGCACTGCGACTCGCCCTGCGGTTGAGCGTCCGCACGTTCGCCCTTGACGAGCTCGGCGTCGCCGTCGGCACCGTCTCCAAGTGGGAAAAACTCCTCGCCGCCACCGAGCCCCGCCCCGACACCCAGGCCATCTTGGACACCGCGCTCGCCCGCGCGGACGCCGCGGTGCATCTGCGGTTCGAGACCCTGCTGTCGGAGGCCGGGCGACCCGCTGTCCGGCCGGGGCAGCGCGTCACCGCAACCGGGCCGCGGGCATGGGAGTACGAGTCGTGGACCGACGACCTCGACCGCGCGGTGGTCGCCCTCTCCCGCCAGAACTTCGCCTTCGCCGACAACCTGCTGAACCGGTGGCTGACCCGCTTCAAGCCACCGGAGCTGGACGAGCAGGGCCTGTATCTATTCGCCCGATCCACTGCCCTCCTCGGTGACCTGCAGCGTGACCAGGGCTCCGTGATCGGGCCGATCTCGGCCCAGCACTCGTATGTCGGCGCCCGCTCGGTCTTCACCCAGCTCGACATCCCCCGCCGCGTCGCCCAGCTCGACCTGTCGCTGGCGGTGGTCGCCGAGATGTCCGGCAAGCTGGAGACTGCGGCCCGCCACTACGAAACCCTCGCCGTGGACGACCGGCTCTCCCGCCGCGACCGCGCGAGGGCCCGGCTGTGGGTGGGCACCGCGCTGAGCAAGGACGGCAACCACGACTATGCAGCCCGCGTCATGCTGGCGGCGACTCGCGAATTCGAAGACCTGTCCGAGCCCGACGACTGGTCGGTCGCCCACCAGAAGCTCGCCCTCGCCCACCGGGGCGTCGGCGACCTGACCAAAGCCCTGCACTTCATCGACATCGCCCGCAGCACCGCGACGACCGACTCACCGATGCAGCGCGTGCGTCTGGACACCGCCCACGGTCACATCCTGCTGTCCGACCCGGCCACCCGGGATGATGGACTGCAGGTACTCGACCAGGCCGCGAAGAGGGCCGCCCAGTACGGGCTCAGCCACCAACTCCGCAGCATCGAGGGCATCCGGAACACGAGCGAGGGGGCGACCGGCCCCCGGCGACGGTGACCAGGGAGAAGCGAGTGACGGACAACCAGCGGGCCATCACCGATGACGAGCAGCAGCGGGCGATGCTGATCTGGGACTACCACCAGATGCACCACGATGTGCGGCCGTGCGATGTGGCGATCGGCCTGGGCAGCCACGACCTGGGGGTGGCCGGCTTCGCCGCCGAGCTGTATCGCGCCGGGCTCTTCCCGACCCTGGTCTTCACCGGCGGCAACAGCCCCACCACCGCTGCCCGCTTCCCCCGCGGGGAGGCCGTGCACTTCCGCGAGCACGCGCTGGAGCTGGGAGTGCCGGACTCCGCGATCCTCTTGGAGCCCAAGGCCGCAAACACTGGGCAGAACATCACCTTCTCCCGTCAGGTGCTGACCGCCGCCGGGATCGCTCCGTCCTCGGTGCTGCTGGTCTCCAAGCCATATATGGAGCGACGTTCCTTCGCCACCGCCCGCAAACTGTGGCCCGAGGTCGAGGTCGTCTGCGCCTCGGAGCCGCTGGAGTTCGACGACTACCTCAAGAGCATCGGCGACGAGAAGCTCGTCATCGACATGCTCGTCGGCGACCTGCAGCGAGTGATCGAGTATCCGAAGCTCGGGTTCGCCGTCGAGCAAGACGTTCCGGGGGATGTTCATGCCGCGTACGAATCTCTCATCCACGACGGCTTCACCAGCCGCCTCATCAACTCCTGACCTCCCGCCTGCGGGCGGGCTGTGCGCGATCCACCAGCCCAACCTCTTTCCACGGCTGACGACGCTGGCCAAGCTGTTCGCGGCGGACTACTGGATCGTCCTGGACGACGTCCAATTCGCCCGCCGCGACTACCAGCACCGCACCCGCCTGGCGTCCCTGGACGACCCGCAGCGGCGCCAGTGGCTCACCATCCCCACCCACCTGCCCGATGGCCGCCAGACGGCCATCCGCGAGGCTCAGATCGCCGACCTGGCCCGGTCGCGGCGGCGCTTGGGCCAGATGCTGCCGCACTATTACCAGGCCAGCCGGCACTGGCCAGTTTTCGGCCGCGAACTCGCCTCCGTGCTTGACCTGTTCACCATGACGGACAAGACCGCGGAGGTCGCCGAGGCATCCACCCGAGTGCTGCTCGGCCTCCTCGGGTGGAGCGGCAAGATCCTCCGCAGCAGCCGCCTGCCTGCCCGGCCCGGCCGGACCAGGCGGCTTGCCGACCTCGCCGAGGCCACTGGCGCCCGTGGCTATCTATGTGGGACCGGCGGCCTAAAATACCTGGAGACCGATGTGTTCACCACCCGCGGCATCGAGGTGATCCCGTTCCGGCCGCCCACCTCCGGGGCGTGGCAGGCCGGGCGCCAGATCAGCGCGGTCCACTTCCTGATGCGCATCGGACCCAAGCCCCTGGCCGACCAGATGCGAGCCGCAGCCCTTCTGGGCGACCTGCGGTCCGTCGCCTGAGCGACACCACCTCCCCCCTCCTCGGAGAGGGGGAAGTACCGGCGAACGTGCCCAGCCGTGTACGAATCCCGAACGTACCCATCCTGCAGGGGACCCCGCGGCCGACGGGGCGAGTTCCGAGGGGCGTTCTGTTGCCCCAGCAGGGACACAAACGGCTCAAGTGTCGGGAATATTGGCATTTTGGTCGGCCCGGCCGACCAAAATGCCACTGCCTGTGTCTCCAGGAGAGCCGGGACGAGCGTCACCGCACTTCATGGTCCTCGCCTCGCCACCGGCCGGGGAAGGCGACAACCCGCCCGTCGGATCGGCTGTGAATGTGCTCGCGGAGGGCCTCATTGTCGTGGTGAAGGGCGGCGATCACAGTCGCGGCAGCATCGAGCTTCTGCTGAAGTTGTGTGCACTCCATGGTCTTCGCTTTGAGCTTCCTGGTCAGCTCGGCGATCTCGGCGTCGCGCTGGGATTCGCCTCGGGTGCGACGGCCGTGCTCGGAGACGTAGGTGTCCCAGTCCGCCAATACTGCCGTCGCTCGGTTCATGGTCGCCCGGCTGACTCGGGCTTCTCGGTAGAGGTTCTCCTTGGTGAGGGCGCCATCGGTGAAGCGCGGGTGGCCCTCGACCAGCCGTGTCATGGCCTCGCGCAGGGCCTTCTCGGTGGCCGCTGAAACACTCATGACTCTGCCTTCCGGATCACGGCTTTCACGTCTTCCAGCTGGTTCTGCAGGGCCGCCCTGCGACATGGGGCGATCTTCGGCTGATCCAGCAGAGTCAGGAGACTGTGCTGCTCGGCCTTCCAGATGGGGAGGTGTTCTCGTCCGATGACGCTATTCGCGCATCGGCCTGGCTGGCATCGGTCGACCAGGGGTCCCCGGTGCCCCTCGGGGACGATGGCCTCTTCGAGGCACTTCGCGCCGGCCGGACTGTTCTCGTCGAACATGCAGTGGTTGAGCTTGCCCAGCCGGATCGAGATCCGCGTCTTGCGAAGGATGTCGTATTCGACCCGGGCGTCGCCCTGCCGGGCCTGAGCCGTTCGGCGGATGGTGTCAAAGGCGGCCATCATCCGTTCAGCGCCTGGGCCGAAGCCGATGGCCTTGCCCGAGTGATAGTCGTCGTAGAACTCCCGCAGCCTGGTGAAGCGGATGTCGTCGACAGCCGAGTCCAGCAGCTTCGCCCAGGTTGTGTCCGTGGCCATGTATCCCTGGGTGGATCGGTTGGCCAGTGCGCGAGTCGCCGCGTGCTTGAGCTGGAGGCCGAGTGCGATCTCCGCGCTGGGCTCGGTGGCGGTCAGCATGGCCATCGTCTTTCGGAACATGTGCGGCGCCACGTGCCCTTCGGGAATGGTCAGGCCGGTGAACTCGCTGCGGTCGTTGATCCGTTCGATGAATCGGCTCACCATCTGGCCGCTCTTGAAGCCGGCTTCGGTGTCGACGCTCTCGCCGTTGACACCGCCGCCCACGTCGCTGGAGAAGACCAGGTCGACATGTCGGGAGATGGCCTCCGCGACCGCGATGGCCTCGGCGACCGGTTCGATGATCCACCAGTGCTCGCGCGGCTGGTTCGGATCGTGCTTGCGCTTCATGGACGCCACCGCCGACGCCCCGTAATGCTCGACGACCGAGCCTCGGGTGATCTCGCGGATCTCGCTGTCGCGCATCATCGACAGTGCCGCAACCATCACGTAGCAGGCTGCGCGCAGGGTGACGCACTCCTCCCGGACGCCCCGGGGCGACAGGCCGGGATGCCAAGGCCCGATACTGCCGTCCGGACGGGTGACCGTCGCGTAGGAGTCGACGAGGCCTCCCGGACGCCCTCGGCCCTCCCGCACCGCTTGGAGGATCTTGGCCCGAGCCCGGCCAACGTGGCTGCGGTAGCCAGTGAGCGTGGTCAGAGCTCGTTGCTCGCGGCGGATGCCCAGGAGGACACCGAGGAATGACCAGTTCACTTCCAACTCTGTTCCGAACTCGCCGGGTTGATGCCGATTGCAGTAGACGAGGTAGCGCGGAGGGTGGAGCGGGATGATGTTGTCCGGATCAGCGAGGTATTGGTCGACCCGGGCTTCGAGCCCCGCAGCGGTCGCGATCGCTGCCTGCTCAAGCTCGATGGCCCGCGCACGCGCCTTCAGGATGTCCGGCGCGAAGGTATGGACGTAAGTCCAAGCTGCCTTCACCAGTGCATGCCAGACCTGCGGGTCGATGTTCGGTGTCCGAACGGTTTTGTCGACGGGGAGGTCGACGACCTGCCGCGCAGACTGACCTCGCCATGGGTCGCGGGCGAGACCGCCGCCGGTCAGCACTGGGCCCAGTTGATGTAGCAACCGGGCGGCAGACACGTAGCCCACCAACCCGCTCGCGCTCAACTCGCCGCGGCGATGGTCAACCCATGCCCGGACGTCGTCGTCCTGCCACTCGGCCAGGTCCGCTGACAGTCCGCGCCCAGCTGCCCAGCTCGCAAGATGCCTCAGCAAGAACATCGCGTTGAAGACCGTGCTGACCGAGGCAGGTCTGGCCTTCCGATTGATCCCGGCGGCCAGGACCGCCGGATGGCGGGGATTCAGCAGCACCATGGCGACTTCGCGAGCCCTCAGGTTCCAAACACCCTCCAAGCCGGTGAAAGGTGCACACCAGGCGGAGACGGCGACGTTGGCCGGCTTGCGGGTCGCCACGAGCGGCCACATGTCCATCCGTCCGAAGAGGGGGACCTCGACCCCGTCGATCAGAGGGTGCGACTGCAGTACGAGCTCGTCGTCGGCGAACACCGAGCTCGGCAGCGGCGGGACAGTTGCGAGGGATTCATTCATTGGTCGAACTCCGTGTAAGCGGCCAGCGGCAGTTGGAGGTGCATGGCCTGGCTGTCGATCTGACGGCGGGCGTTGGCTATCTCGATCTCGCTCCGCTCGGCGAGAACAGCTGTGAGATTGGCCGCGCTCTGGCCCCAGAGCGCGTGGAAATGCCGCGGCGTCAGCCGCTGCCGCAGTCCGTCCAGGTAATCGGAGAACAGAAGCAGCTGCGGGAGGTTGGACGGGAGGATGAACGCATTGCGGCACTCCAGGCATCGCAACGGGGCCACCGCGCAAAGGTCGCCGGGACGGCTGTAGGGCGAGGCGAACGGGTCTCGACAGCTGGTCACGCCCATGTCAAGGGCCCCGGAACGAAGCTCTTCCGCCTCCTCCCGGGTCAATCCGAGAGCGTCCAGGGCCTCCGGCACTTCCAGCTTGTCTTCGGCCCGCTGGTCGACGACCATGGGCCCGGTCAGTGCCTTGTCCAGCCACGTGCGCTGTGCTCGGGTGATGGTGTCGCCGGAGATCAGATGCAAGGTGGTGCCGTGCGCGTAGTGCCCCCAGAAGGTCTGCTCCGTGTGATCGTCAGCCACGTCCGACACCCGGCCGCCCAGTGCGATGGCCTTCTCGACTTTGACCGTCTTGCGCAAGCGGCGGATATCCAGCTTCCCGTAGACTTCCAGGCCGTGTTCCTGGACCCATAGCCCGAACCGGCCGTCGGAGTTGCCAGTCTGGAAGCGCAGGAACCTCACCTCTCCCCGGGCCTGCACCGACGCAGACACGAACAGCGGCGCTGGCTCCAGCCCGCAATCAGCTCTGACACGTTCAGTCACTGCAAGCAGACGTCGCACGACCTCTGGCGCGCTGACTCGGCCGTGCGCGGTGTGGAGGGCCACTTCCCGGTCGCGGAACATCCGATGGCGTACTCGTCTGGCCCTCATCTTGGTCAAGGTCAAGTGCACCCCGCCGGGGACGAACTCCACGTCGTCCTCATTCAGGCCGGTGACCTCCTCCGGCGTATGACCGGTCGCCGCCATCAGCAGGATCCGGAAGGCCTGATAGTCCCCGTTGCGCGGGTAGAGCAGGCTCGCCAGCGATGACCGCAACTGCCACACCGCCGTGTTCGGCTTCACCGGGGTGCCGCGCATCCGGGCCAGGTCGATCAGTTCCTGCGGCCACTCGGCGAAGCGCGGCAGTGCGGCACCGATCTCAGGCATCGTCATCAGCCCGTCGGCCAAGGCCCGCAGCATGTTCGCCGCGGTGTAGCCGAACTGCTTCGGGTGCCCGTCGGCCGCCGCGATCAGCGCCCGACCCCGGGCCAGCCGTTCCTCCAGTGCCCGGACGTCCGTCCAGGCGGCCCTGACCATCGCGTTGCGTTCCTGAAGGGTGAACTCGTCAAGCTCCTGCGCGCGGCCCAGCGGCACCCACATAGGGCCGTCCAGGAGCCGCCGCAAGGAATCCGTCAGCGGCGCGTCCTCGCGCTGGGCCCGGAGCCGGATCAGCGTCCGGATGTTCTCGCCGAGGAGCGAGGGCCGCATCGAGCCCGGCTTGAACCCGGACGGAAGCCCTCGGCTCCACTCCCGGATCAGACCTGCCGCGTCCGGCTCGGGCGCCCCCAAGGACACCTTCTCGGGTGTGCCGCAATGCTCGTCGACCCACGTGGCCAGACGTGTGATCGCCGTTCGGTAGTCACGGACAGTGGAGTGCTTTGCCTGGGTGAACTCCACGTAGCCAACCCACTCGTCCGCCAGCTCGGATGCCAGCGTCAAGCAACGGAACTGAGTCGGGTCGAGAACTACCCTTCCTCCCGGGCGAGTTGTATTCGGCCGCGCTGTAACGATTCGCGGTCCGATGCGGGAAGGTGCCGGTTCGGCAGGATCCGGCTGGACCCATGTGCGACGCATCTCGCCTCTACGAGGCATTGTCATCTCCTTCCCGGACAAAGGCCTGGCGCGCGATCTCGGCGTAGGTGGCGCCGTCGTGCTCGGCCCACTGGGCGAAGGCCGCGTCGACGTAGTTCATGGGGTCTTCCAGATAGCGCAGGTAGAGATAGGTGGTGGCGGGGCTGGAGTGACCCATCCTGCGTTGAACGACCAGGAGAGGGTTGAAGGCGATGTGCTCGCTCAGGGTCGGAAGCCCGAGTGACGGTGTGGCTGCTTCCCGGTCGGCCACCAGCCGCATCAAGTACTTAAGAAGCTGCAGGCAGAAGGTGTGCCGCAGGTCGTGGAAGCGCCATGGGCGTTTCGGCAGCATCGGCGCCGCACTCGTGTGGGAGTGCTCGTCCATTCGCCTCCATGCGTCCTCCCGGATCCGGTCCCAGGACGACGGCCCCAGCATCCGCCCACCGTGCCCGATGAACACGGCCAGCGGCTCCAGGCCGCCATCGGTGTCCCGGACCGCCAGACGGCGCAGACGGGGAGGCATCGCGGCGATGGCGAAGGTTCGGCGCTTGCCTTCGAGGATGCCACTGATCCTGCCGTGCGCATGGTCCACCTCGGTGACCACGAACAGGTCCTTGTGTCGCCGGGCCAGCGTCTTCGCAGCCTTGGCCGCGACCTCTGGTCTCTCCAGCAGGAGATAGGTCTCGACCATTTCCAGTGCGGCGGGAGGCACGTAGACGATGCGTCGCTTCTTGTACTTCGCGCAGGCCTGCAGGACCACCTCGACCGGATCGCCGGGTCGGCGTGTTCCCTCCGTGAGCTCCGGCAGCAGCAGAGTCGACCACTCCTGCTTGCGCATTCCCGTCATCAAGGCGAGCTCGACGGCGGCCCGGTGGCGGTGCGGCGCCCAGCCGCGGAAGGTATGGTCGACCCCGCCGTCGGGCAACTGCCCGCCCATACCGACATCGCGGAAGTACAGATACTGCTCAAGCGAAAGATGACGGATCTGCATCTCGTGCTTGATCCCCAAGTTCAGGGGATTCGACTGGTTGTGCATGCGGAACGGGCGACGGCGGAGATGGCCTTCCTCGACCAGCCACGTGAACAGCGCGTTCAGCACACTCGCCTCGCGCCGCCAGGTCTCGTTGTCGACCGGCACATCCTGCAGTTCGGTCCGTGCGGCCCGGTAGGCCAGCAGGTCCGCCTCGGTCACCGACAGCAGATCGCTGCCTCGCTCAGCCAGGAACGCACACAGCCGGCGCACGATGTACGCGTAGCAACGCAGCGTCTCGGGATCGCGTCGCTCAACCGCCAAGCGTCGGAACCACGAACTGACCGGCTCGACCGGTCGCATCTGCTCGTCCAAGAACACCGGGGTTCCCTCCGGGATCGCCCGATGCTCCAACAGCTGTCGGACAACCACTGGGCCCGGACCCACCCCTGCCGGCAGTCGCTCAGCCAGCCTGGGACGTACGAAGTACAGATCCACAATCCCTCCCTGAGCCCTTCGTGAACCATGAGAGATAACACCAGCTCTCGTCTGTTCGCCACCGCCTTCTCTTCTCGACTGAGACAGTTATGAACTACGGAGAGAAAAAGTGGGTCAGGACGAGCAGCGGGATGTCGGTGACCCCGAGCGAGCGCAGGCAGTGGTCGGCAAGGGTGGGTTCGGGACCGGTGTCGATGACGACCGCCGTGCCGTCGCCGTCACCCGAGTTCAGCACCAGCGCATCGCCCTGGCCGACGTCGCAGACGGCGAGCCGCCAGCCGGGCGGTGGCCAGCCGGTGACGATGCGGGTGAGCGGAGCCGGCTGCAGCACGACGACCACGAGCAGCAGCGCGACCGCCGCGCACGCCCAAGGGCGGCGCAGGATCCGGCGCGCGAGGAAGAGCGCTGCCGCGGTGGCCGCCGCCAGCAGCACACCTCCGGTCCAGCCGCCCGGCCAGGCGAGCGCAGCACCCGGCAGGGATCCGCCGGTACGGGCGACGGCGGCCACCCAGTCGGCGGGCCAGCCCGCGGCCCAGGCGAATCCCCTGGCCACCGTCATCGACAGCGGAGCGGTCACCAGGGCGCCGAAGCCGAGCAACGTGGCCGGGGTCACCGCGAGTTCGGCGAGCAGGTTGCAGGGGACGGCGACGAGGCTGATGTGCGCGGCAAGTACGGCGATGACGGGCGCGCAGAACACCTGCGCGGAGGCCGCGGCGGCCAGCGCCTCGGCCACGTGGGCCGGCACGCGGCGGCGCTGCAGCGCCTCGCTCCAGCGCGGGCCGACGGTGAGCAGGCCCGTCGTGGCCAGCACAGAGAGCACGAAGCCGTAGGAGCGGGCTAGCCACGGGTCGTAGAGAATCAGGATGATCACAGCGGCGGCGAGCGCGGGCAGCAGCGAGCGACGCCGGCCGGTGCCGATCGCCAGCAATGTGATCAGCCCGCAGACGGCGGCCCGCAGCACGCTCGGGTCCGGGCGGCACAGCACCACGAAGCCGATGGTCAGCGCCCCGCCGAGCAGTGCAGTGAGGCGGAGCGGCAGGCCCAGGCGGGCGGCGAGCCCGCGCCGCTCGGCGCGTACGGCGAGCGCAGGCGGTCCGATGAGCAGCGTGAGGACGAGCGTCAGATTGGAACCGGAGACGGCGAGCAGGTGGGTGAGATCGGTCGCCTCGAAGGCCTCGTTGAGCTCGGGTGGGATGCCCGAGGTGTCGCCGACGACGAACCCGGGGATCAACGACCGGGCGTCCGGCCCGAGTTCGTCGGCGGAGCGGCGCAGTCCTGCCCTCAGCGAGCCCGCGATGCGCTGGACCAGTGAGGGCCGGGCGGTGATCTGCGGCGGCCCGTCGGTGTACACGACGGCGGCGATGCGGTCGTCGGGGCGGACCGGCGGGGCGAGGCGGGCGTCCAGCGTCAGGCCGGTGGACGGCAACAGCCGCAGCCATGCATCCTGTCCGCCGTCGCCGCCGGGTGCGCCCGCCCGGGACGAGGCGATGACCAGCACCGGGGTGCGGACCGCCGTCGTTGCGCCGTCGGCGGTGACGCGGACGGCGTCGGCCTCGGCGACGACCGAGGGTGCGGCGAGCGCCGATCCCCGGACGCGGGCCCGGGTCTCGTGCGGGTCGCCGGTGAGCGTCACCTCGACGGCGGCGTGGCGCTGCCGGGCGGCGAGCGCGGGAACCGGCCCGCGGTGCAGCTCGGCGGTGCTCAGCCCGGCGGCGCCCGCCGACGCGCCCGCGCACAGCAGCGCCGCTGCCGCGACGCCCGCTGCGGCGCGCGGCCGCAGTCTGCGGGCGGCCAGGACAGCCACGGCTGCGGCGAGGCACGCCGCCGTTGCGAGGGCTGCCCGTGAGCCGGGGGCGCCCAGCACCAGCACGGCGGCGCCCCAGGTGGCCAGTGCAGGCAGTACGAGCCGCAGATCGGGGGCACCTTCCTGATGGGGGTGGGAGTCGCCGAGCCTGGATCCCGACGCCTGGTGCACCTCGGCGCGGGCGGCCCGGTGCGGCGTCTGCGAGGACTGCGCGGCGGCCGTCATGGCCGTACCAGGGATTTGAGTTCGTCGAACTTGCGCTGGCCGACGCCGCCGATCTGCCGCAGCTGGTTGACCGAGGTGAATCCGCCGTGCTGATTGCGGTAGTCGATGATGTGGCGTGCGAGGACGGGGCCGACACCCGGGAGGGCATCGAGCTGGTCCACGGTCGCGGAGTTGAGGCTGAGGGGCCCGGTGCCGACGGCGCCGACGGCGCCGCTCGCGGGAGCCACCGCGTCCGGCGCCGCGGGCCGGCCGACGACGACCTGTTCGCCGTCGGCGAGAATGCGCGCGAGGTTGAGGGAGCTGGTGTCGACACCTGGGAGGGCTCCGCCCGCCGCCGTCAGAGCGTCGATGACGCGTGAGCCCGCGGGCAGATGACGTACTCCTGGCTGCCGTACCTTGCCCGCCACGTCCACGACCACCCCGCCGCCCGGGGAGGCGCTTCCGGACGGCGCAGCGGACTCCGACGCCTGTGCGGGCGCCGGGAGTTCGGCGACGGCGCTGTGCGATGCGGTGGGCACCTGGATCGCGCGCGGCCGTCCCGTCCAGAAGTGGTGCACGGCGAAGGCCGCCGCCAGCGCGAGGACCCCCGCGATTGCGGCGACCGTCTTCAGCTCCAGGCCGCACCGCAACTGCACCCACAGCGGCAGCCGTTCGAAGACCGCCTCCCGCCACGACGGCCGCCGTGGGCTGCCCGCCGGGCTCGTGCCCGCCGGGCTCGTGCCCGCCGGGCCCGGCGACTCAGGATCATTGCGGGCAGGCGGGCGGCCGAAGAGCGCGCCCGCGCGCTGCCGTGCGGATTCGGCGACCGCGGAGGGCGTTGACGTTTGCGTTCCCATGCGGCCTGACCGTAGGCGTCATCGGCGTTCCCGTCCCAAGCCGCCCGAATTCCGTGGACAACCGGCCAGTTGTGGATAACCCGGTCACCCGGCAGGGTGGTCAGCGGGCCGAGACGATGACGCCGAGCAGCCCGGGTCCGGTGTGCGCGCCGATCACCGCGCCCACCTCGCTCACATACAGCTCCACAAGTCCCGGCACCCGGGCCCGCAGCCGCTCCGCGAGAGCCTCCGCCCGGGGCGAAGCCGCCAGATGGTGCACTGCGATGTCCACCCGGCTCTCCCCCGCCCGTTCCGCCACGACCTCCTCCAGCCGGGCGATCGCGCGGGACGTCGTGCGCACCTTCTCCATGAGCTCGATCCCCCCGCCGTCGAGCCGCAGCAGCGGCTTGACCGCAAGTGCGGAGCCGAGCAACGCCGCGGCCGCGCCGATGCGCCCGCCCCGTCGCAGGTAGTCCAGGGTGTCGACATAGAAGTACGCGCTGGTGTCCGCGGCCTGCTTCTGCGCCGCCGCCACCACCTCATCGACGCTCCCGCCCGACTCTGCCGCCTCCGCCGCCGCGAGCACCGGGAAGCCGAGCGCCATCGCGACCATCCTGGTGTCGACCACCCGTACCGGCACCGGCGCCGCCTCCGCCGCCAGGCAGGCCGCCTCGTACGTGCCGGACAGCTCGGCCGACAGGTGCAGCGAGACGATCCCCGTGGCCCCGGCGTCCGCCGCCTTCCGGTAGGCCTCGGCGAAGAGCTCGGGGGCCGGCCGGGACGTCGTCACCGTGCTGCGGCGCTGCAACGCGGCGGTCAGCGAGCGCGCGGACGCCTCGGTGCCCTCTTCGAGCGCCTCGTCCCCGAGGATCACCGTGAGCGGTACGACCGTGATGGAATGACGGTCCAGCTCGTTGTGGGGCAGGTAGGCCGTGGAATCGGTGACGATCGCGACATGGGCGGACATGATCCGGAGATTACCGGCCGGTGCGTGCCTTGCGACAGTACGGCCGCGACATGACTGTGTGTGAATCCTTCGAGTTCAGCGGCGGTCAGCGGGCGTTGCGGCGATCGCGGCTGCCGAGCTCGGCCTGTGCGGCCGCGTCCTGCGGCTCGGTGACGCCCTGTGGTACCCAGTGCCGCAGTGCGCCCGCCTCGATCTCGATCTCCCGGCCGAGCGCCGCCAGCTCGTCGTCGGCGAACTGCCGTGCACGGTCCTGCGCCGCCCACCGCAGCGAGTCCGCCGAGTGGGTGACCCTCTGGGTGCGTTCCCGCAGTTCCGGCAGCCGCACCTCGACGCGTCCCCGGTCCGGTTCGCGCTCGAGCAGCTTCAGCTCGTCGTCGAGCGCGTGGGCGTGGGCCCGCAGCCGGTCGAGCAGGCCCAGCGCTTCCTTCAGCGACGGGTCGCTCGCCACCCCGGCCTCCAGCGCCTGGCGGGTGCCGACCATGCAGGTGCGCAGGCCCAGGCGCAGCGAGGCCAACTCCCCCGCGGGACCGGCCTGTGTGTAGACCTTCGCCTTGAGCGCGGTCTCCTCGACCACCCGGCGCGCCTGCGTCCCGGTGCGCTCCACGCCGCGCCGCACGGCCCGTACCGTCTTGACGGCCACCACCAGCCCCGCCGCCACAAACAGCACGAACATCAGCGCGATCACGCTCAGCACGGCCTCCATGGGCGCTCCCCTTCCCCGCCGTCCCCGGCCACTTCCGGTGACTCCACGGTAGACGCTCGGGGCCGGCCCAGGGTTCCAGTGGAACCCTGGGCCGGCCCCGACGCAGCCCCTACGGGATGGGTTCGCTCGAGCCCTGATCGGCGCGCGATCAGGGCTCGATCAGCTTGCAACCGGTTCGCGAGCAGCCCTCGATCATGCGGGCACGATATTGACCAGCTTCGGCGCCCGGACGATCACCTTGCGGATGCCGGCGCCCCCCAGTGCCGCCACGACCGCCTCGTTCTCCACGGCCAGCTTCTCCAGCTCGCCCTCGGAGATCGCCGGCGGCACCTCGATCCGCGCCCGCACCTTGCCCTTGACCTGCACGACGCAGGTGACCGTCTCGTCCTGCACCAGCTCCGGGTCGGCCACCGGGTACGGCTCGTACGCCAGCGGCTGCTCGTGTCCCAGCCTGTGCCACAGCTCCTCGGCGATGTGCGGGGCCAGCGGCGCGATCAGCAGCACCATCTGCTCGGCAACCGACCGCGGCACCCGCTCCAACTTGGTGACGTGGTTGTTCAGCTCGGTCGCCTTGGCGATGGCGGTGTTGAAGCGCAGCGCCTCCATGTCGCCGCGGATCCCGTCGATCGCCTTGTGCAGCGCCCGCAACGTCTGCTCGTCCGGCTCCTCGTCGACGACGGTGACCTCGCCGGTCGCCTCGTCCACCACGTTGCGCCACAGCCGCTGCAGGAAGCGGTACGAGCCGATGACGGCACGCGTCTCCCAGGGCCGCGACACATCCAGCGGACCCATCGCCATCTCGTACAGGCGCAGCGTGTCGGCGCCGTAGTCGGCGCAGATCTCGTCCGGGGTCACCGTGTTCTTCAGCGACTTGCCCATCTTGCCCGCCTCGCGGGTGACCGGCTCGCCGTTGAAGACCAGCTGCCCGTCGATCTCCTCGACCTCGGCGGCCGGCACCGGGAAGCCGCGCGCGTCGCGGTAGACGTACGCGGTGATCATGCCCTGGTTGAAGAGCTTGTGGAACGGCTCGAACGACGAGATGTGGCCCAGGTCGTACAGCACCTTGTGCCAGAAACGCGCGTACAGCAGGTGCAGAACGGCGTGCTCGGCGCCGCCCACGTACAGGTCGACACCACCGGCGGGCTGTCCCTCGCGCGGGCCCATCCAGTAGCGCTCGACCTCCGGGTCGACGAGGCGCTCGCTGTTGTGCGGGTCCAGGTAGCGCAGCTCGTACCAGCACGAACCGGCCCAGTTGGGCATGGTGTTGGTCTCGCGGCGGTACGTCTTCGGACCGTCACCCAGGTCGAGCCGGACGTTGACCCACTTCTCGTTGCGGGAGAGCGGGGTCTCCGGAGAGGTGTCCGCGTCGTTGGGGTCGAAGGTGCGCGGCGAGTAGTCGTCGACCTCGGGGAGTTCGACGGGCAGCATCGATGCGGGCAGTGCATGGGCGACGCCGTCCTCGTCGTAGACGATCGGGAAGGGCTCGCCCCAGTAGCGCTGGCGGCTGAACAGCCAGTCGCGCAGCCGGAAGTTGACGGTGCCCTCGCCGATACCGCGCTCGCTCAGCCACTCGGTGATCCTGGCCTTGGCGTCGACGACGCTCAGCCCGTCGAGCGACACGCCGTTGCCGGTGGAGTTGACGATCGCCGCGTCGTACGAGACGAAGGCGTCGTCCCACTGCGCCGGGTCCGTGCCGCGCCCGTCGTTGGGCTCGACGACGCAGCGCATCGGCAGCTCGAAGGCGCGCGCGAAGGCGAAGTCACGGCTGTCGTGCGCCGGGACGGCCATGATCGCGCCGGTGCCGTACCCCATCAGGACGTAGTCGGCGATGAAGACCGGGACGGGCTCGCCGCTCACCGGGTTGACCGCGTACGCGCCGGTGAAGACGCCCGTCTTCTCCTTCGCCTCGGCCTGCCGCTCGACGTCGGACTTGGCCGCGGCCTGTTTGCGGTACTCGGCGACCGCCTCGGCCGGCGTGGCGTGCCCTCCGGTCCACACCTCGTGGGTGCCCTCGGGCCAGGCCGCCGGAACGATCTTCTCGACCAGGTCGTGCTCCGGAGCCAGCACCATGTAGGTGGCGCCGAACAGGGTGTCCTGGCGGGTGGTGAAGATGGTGATCTTCGCATCGCCGTCGGCCTCGCCGCCGTAGTGGATCGGGAAGTCGACGCGCGCGCCCTCGCTCCGCCCGATCCAGTTGCGCTGCTGCAGCTTGATCGCCTCGGGCCAGTCCAGCGCGTCCAGGTCGTCCAGCAGGCGGTCGGCGTAGGCGGTGATGCGCATCATCCACTGGCGCAGGTTCGCCTTGAAGACGGGGAAGTTGCCGCGCTCGGAGCGGCCGTCGGCGGTGACCTCCTCGTTGGCCAGCACGGTGCCCAGCCCCGGGCACCAGTTGACGGGCGAGTCGCAGGCGTACGCCAGCCGGTACTCGCCCAGCAGGTCGGCGCGCTCGGCAGCGGTCATCTCCTGCCAGGGCCTGCCGTCGGGGGTCGGGCGCGCGCCGGACGCGAACTGCTCGACGAGCTCGTCGATGGGGCGCGCCTTCTTCGCCTCCGGGTCGTACCAGGAGTTGAAGATCTGCAGGAAGATCCACTGGGTCCACTTGTAGTAGTCCGGGTCGATCGTCGCGAAGGAGCGACGCCGGTCGTGGCCCAGGCCCAGGCGGCGCAGCTGGCGCTGCATGGTGACGATGTTCGCCTCGGTGGTGACGCGCGGGTGGGTGCCGGTCTGGACGGCGTACTGCTCGGCGGGCAGGCCGAAGGCGTCGAAGCCCAGGGTGTGCAGCACGTTGTGGCCGGTCATGCGCTGGTAGCGGGCATAGACGTCGGTGGCGATGTAGCCCAGCGGGTGGCCGACGTGGAGCCCCGCACCGGAAGGGTACGGGAACATGTCCATGATGTACTTCTTGGGCCGGTTCGTGACCTCGGCCGGGCCGCCGAGCTCGCCGCCACCCGGGTTGGGCGCGTCGAAGGTGCCCTCGCGCTCCCAGAGCTCCTGCCAGCGCGCCTCGATGCCGGCGGCCAGCTGGGCCGTGTACCTATGAGGCGCGGCCGCCTCTGCGGCGGGGGTGGTCTCGCTCATGTCCCTCGAAGCTCCATCGATGTCCACATGCATGTCCAAATGAAAAATCCCCTCGCACAGGAGGGGACGCCGCGCCGACTGGGTGCGATCAGCGCGGCCGCGCAAGGAGAAGGCGTACGGCACGCATGGGGTCAGGGTACCAGGACGCGGGAAGGGGTCCGGCCCCATTCTGCGGCCGGACCCCCTCGGGACCGTTTCGGTCAGCGGCGTGCATACGAGGTGACGTACCCCGCGCCCGGGCTGCCGACGCCGGTCACGTCGTCATAGCCCACGGTGGCGTGCAGTGAGCTGTCCGTGCCGAGCGTGCGCAGCGAGGTGATCAAGCCGCCCGCGGCGTCGTAGCCATTGGCGTAGTCCACCCGGACCTCGGCGATGCCCTGGCCCTGGCCCAGCGGGTGGTCGGTCACGTCGTGGTACGCGGGCGTGCCGTACCGCTCGTAGATCGCCGGGTTGGCGAAGCCGATCGGCACACCGTGCTGCGCCTGCTGGGCGTCCGCCTGGATGGCGGCGATGGTGGGCGCGGCGAGCGAGGTGCCGCCGATGCGGTACTCGCTGTAGCGCTGCTTGCCGTCCGGGTCGGTCTGGGTCTGTCCGACGAGGAAGCCGGTGTTCGGGTCGGCGACCGCGGCGATATCGGGCTGCACGCGCATCGCGGTCGCGCCGTTCGCCTTGGAGAGCGCGTCCGGGACGACCCCGCGCTGGTAGAACGGCTGCGCGTACATCGTGCTCGTACCGCCGCCCGCGCCCGAGGTGAAGGGGCCGGGGAAGCCCGTCCAGGACGTGCCGTCCTTCGACAGCAGGGACTTCTGGGTGCCCCAGCCGGTCTCCCACTCGTACGTGTCGTTCTTGCCGAGGGCGAGCGAGGTGCCGCCGACGGAGGTGGCCCACGGCGAGTTGCCCGGGGTGTCGGCCTGCTTGGTGCCGGTGGCCGCGACGTTGTCGCCGTCGTCGCCGGAGGAGAAGTAGAAGCCGATGCCCTCCACCGCGCCCTGCTGGAAGACCTGGTCGTAGGCGGCGGCGATGTCCGGCGTCTCGTTGGACTCCACGTCGCCCCAGGAGTTGGAGACGATGTCGGCGAGGTGGTTGTCGACGACCTTGGTGAGGGCGTCGATCAGGTCGTTGTCGTTGCAGGACGCCGAGCCGACGTAGGTGATGCCGGCGCCGGGGGCGACCGCGTGCACGGCCTCGACGTCGAGAGTCTCCTCGCCGTACCAGCCGGCCGCCTGGCACTGGCTGACGCTGTTGTAGGCGCTGGGCAGCACCTGGGTCAGCTGTCCCGGCTTGTACGAGGCGTCGCCGTTGCGTGCCGCGTACTCGGAGGCGTCCTGGGCGATGGTCGGCGAGGCGTACGCGTCGGTGATCGCGACGGTGACGCCTTTGCCGGTCCACTTCCCCGCACCGTAGGCGGCGCGCAGGTCCTTGCCGGTGTAGCCCTTGATGACGTAGGGGGCCTTGCCGCCGAACGCCGACGGCAAGTTCTTGGCAATGGTGGACCCGTAGTACGTGGAGTACGGCCCGGAGTTCTTGAAGACCGCGGACGGCGGGGGAAGCGTGTCGTCGTGCCTGACCTGCTGCGGGGCGTTGTCCAGGCCGGTGACAGTGAGCACGGCGCCGCCCAGCGATGCCGGGACGGACGGGGTGCTCGACGGCGCGTGATAGACGTGGCCGCCCTTGGTGTAGTTGTGTAGTTGGGTGTTGAACGCCTTCTCGACGGCGGCCTGGTCACCGCTGACCGAGATGTAGTGCTCGTTCACGCCCGTCACCGTCAGGCCCGCGGACTTCAGCCAGGAGGTGACCTCGTCGGTCTGCTGCTTGGTCACGCCGAAGCGGGCCTGCGCCTGTTGCGGCGTCAGGTATTTTCCGTAACTCGCGGAATGCGGGTCGGAGACGGCCTGGGCGTATGCGGCAAGGCCCTTGGCATTCCGGCCCGCGAGGTAGACACGGGCATCGACCGCGGTCGATGCCGGCGCCGCACCCTTATCGGCCTGGGCGGTGGCCCATTGCGGCTTGGTGTTGGCCAGCGCCTGCCGAGGGTGGGCGTCGGCCTGGGCGTTGGGTATGCCCAGCGCGAGCGCACCGGCTACCAGCGGCAGTGTCGCCGCCGCCGCCAGTCCGGCGCGGGTTCTGGAACGGGAACGCTTCATGAAACCCCCTGCGAAACGAATCGTCGCACGATGTGGTTCGAGGTCGGTTCACCGGATAACGGCGAAAGGCGAGCCACGAAGCGGAACTCTTCCGCTGAACTGTTCACGTCAGGGGAATGATCAAGTAAAGAGATTGTCAAGTGCTTGCAATGCGCCGAGAGTTGGGCGGTTTCATGGGCGCCTCAGCGTCGGTCGGCCGAATCCCTCCCCCCTGCACCTCTCACCGGCTTGGAGACGCCATGCCCGCTCGCTCTCATCGCTCGACTTCCCGTAGACGCCGCCGTCCGTCATCCCGCGGGCCGTCCCGGGGGCCCCGATTACCCCGCGGCGGCAGGCCATTGGCGACGGCAGGCGTCGTCGTCGCGACCGCCGCCGTCATCGGCGTCACGGCCCGCGCCTCCGCGTCGGCGCTGCGCGCCTTTCTCGACTACTACGCGGGTGTGCTCACTCTGGTGGCGCTCACCGCAACCGTCGCATGGGGCTTGATCAGTACGGACACGGTTGTGCTCGGCTCACGTCGGCGACTGGCGGCCCAGGCCGTGCACCGGGCGACCGGGGTGACGGCATTCGGATTCCTCCTCCTGCACATCGCGGTCAAGGTCGCCGAGCGTCATGTGAGGCTCATAGAATCCCTCGTTCCGTACGTTCCGTACGGCGCGCGAGGGCATGCACTGCTCATCGGGCTCGGGACGCTCGCCGGCTACCTGCTCGTCCTCGCCCTCGCCACGGGCGCGTTGCGCAGCGCCTTCGCCGGGCGCGGGCGCGGGCGCGCGCCGTGGTGGCGCGTACTGCACGTGTGCGCCTACCCCTCATGGTTCGCGGCGATAACGCACGGGCTCAAGGCAGGCCGTCCGGCAGCGAGTTGGGTGGTCGCCTCCTACGCCGTCTGCCTGCTCGCCGTGGGCGGCGCGCTGGTCGCACGGCTCGCCTCGCCCCTCGGGCGACGGCGGCGGCCGCGTCCCGCGACGCAGCCGGTCCTGCAGGCTCCGAAGCTGCTCTCGCCCGGGCCGAGCGGCGACCGGCTCACGGTGGACCGGACACTCTGCGAGGGCCACGGCCTCTGCGCCGATCTGCTGCCCGAGATCGTACGACTCGACGCCGACGGCTACCCCGTGTCCTCCGCCGCGCCGCTCCCCCGCCACCTGGGTGACCGCGCCCGCCGGGCGGTGCGCCGCTGCCCGGCGATGGCGCTTCGGCTGGAGCGTCCGTGAGGGCTCCCGGCTGGCCGTGCTCGACGCCATCGCACTCGCCGAGGCCCTGCGCGAGCACCAGGACTTGGAGGTGGCCCTGCAGGGGTACGACCGCCTGCGACGTGCGGATCTGCACCCGCTGCAGGCGGCGGCGCGCAGCAGCATGGCGTGGTTCGAGCACGTCGACCAGTACATCGACCGTGATGCGGTGTCATTCGCTCACGCGATGTCCGTACGCCACGGCGGCCAGCCGCCCTGGCGCTACGAGCTCCACCTCGCCACTCAACCGCCGCCGTGCGCCGGGCACGCCGCGCGTTCAGCTCGGGCAGGCGCCGGTATCCGGCACGCCGACGCGGCGAGGACGAGCACAGGCCGGATCTCCTGTCACAGCTGCGGTGAGCCACGACGGGAGCGGGGGAGGACCAGAAGACCGAGGGCCGCGCCCACGGTGCTCACCGCCTCACCCACCGCCGACACCGTCTTCTCGGTGAACCACGCCGGTTCGTACATGTTGGGGAAGGGCCCCCACGCGCCGACGTCCACGTACCGGTAGAGCAACACGGCGGCGAGACCCGCGGCGGAGACCACCAGCGCATACGCCCACACCAGCCGCCGCCTGCCGGCCACCACCAGCAGGAGCGCCGCGAGTGCGGCGGCCGCAGCCTCGGCTCGGAAGAGCGTTCCCTGGCTGACCGTCGCCCTGACGGGGTCGTAGGCGCCGGCGAGGTGCGCGTGCACGTAGGCGTCCACAACGAGACCCGCCACGGTCACCCACCGCAGCAGCCGCACAGAGCACGTCGCAGCCATGCCGTTCACCGTCCATGGGACCGGCCATTTGACCGACCGCTTGCTCGGGCATCCGACCGATCAGCTGACTGATCATCTGCGAGTATCCTGGTTTGTACCTGAATGCGCGACCCGCATCAGGCGGGTCGCCGTGATCAGACCCGCATCTGGCGGGTCGGATGGGTGGAGATCATGACACTCTGTTCAGGTCCGCGCGCCGGTGGCGATCCGCCGCGGCGCCCTGTCGCGAAGATACTGGTGGCTGCCACCGCCGCCCTGGGGATCTCGGCCCTCGGTGCGTGGAGCCCGATGGGAGCGGCGGCGCTCGCCGCTCACCCGAACACTGCGGCCGCTGTGGCAACTTCACCTCAGGCACCGGCCGCCACCTCACAGAAGGTGACCATCGCGGGCCTGAAGTTCTCGCCCGCCAACCTCACCGTCCGCGCCGGTACGACGGTCACCTGGACCAACACCGATCCGGTCGCGCACAACGTGACCAGCAGTGGCTCCGGTCCGCTGCACTCGCCGACACTCAATAAAGGCGCCTCCTACAGCTACACCTTCACCAAGGCCGGCACATACCGCTATGTCTGCACTTTCCACAACTGGATGCACGGGACCGTCACCGTGAAGTGACCTGCAGACCGCCCTTGCCGTCCACTCCGGCGGCCGCGTTCACACCGAACGCGGCCGCCAACCATGTTTGCCGCCACTACGGTTGGCCCAGGCTTCACCGCAGCGTCACTCAACCATGGCGGGGCATTCCGTCAAACCTGCCCAGACTGTCCCGCCGCATCGGAGCGATCAGCGATCTCGGGCGACCCAGGAGGCGAACCCTTCATGACCGGCATCAACCGTCGAAGATTCATGCAACTCGCCGGCGGCACCGCCGCCATGTCCGCGCTGTCGGCGAGTATTGCGCGCGCCGCGGAGATTCCCGCCAACCGGCGTACGGGAAGTCTGCGCGATGTGGAACACATCGTCGTCCTGATGCAGGAAAATCGTTCGTTCGACCACTACTTCGGCACGCTGCGCGGGGTACGCGGATTCGGCGACCCGCGGCCGGTGACCCTCCCCAGCGGCAAGCCGGTCTGGTACCAGTCCGACGGCACCAAGGACGTCCTGCCGTTCCGGCCCGACACCACCAACCTCGGGCTCACCTTCCTCGAAGACCTCGCCCACGACTGGAACAGCGGCCACTCCGCCTGGAACCAGGGCCGCTACGACCAGTGGGTGCCGGCCAAGACCGCTACAACGATGGCGTATCTGACGCGGGACGACATCCCGTTCCACTACGCCCTCGCCGACGCGTTCACCATCTGCGACGCCTACCACTGCTCGCTGCTCGGTCCCACGGACCCGAACCGCTACTACATGTGGACCGGTTACGTCGGCAACGACGGCAAGGGCGGCGGACCGGTCATCGACAACGCCGAGGCCGGCTACTCCTGGACGACCTACCCCGAACGGCTCGAAGCGGCCGGGATCTCGTGGAAGATCTACCAGGACATCGGCGACGGCCTCGACGCGGCCGGCGGCTGGGGCTGGATCGAGGACGCGTATCGGGGCAACTACGGCGACAACTCGTTGCTCTACTTCGACCAGTACCGCAACGCCGCCCCCGGCACCCCGCTCTACGACAAGGCCCGCACCGGCACCGACGCCAAGAACGGCGACAGCTTCTTCGAGATCCTCAAGGCCGACGTGCAGGCCGGACGGCTTCCGCAGGTCTCCTGGATCGTGGCCCCCGAGGCCTTCACCGAGCACCCCAACTGGCCGGTCAACTACGGCGCCTGGTACGTCTCCCAGGTCCTCGACGCGCTCACCGCCGACCCGGAGGTGTGGAGCAGGACCGCGCTGCTGCTCACCTACGACGAGAACGACGGCTTCTTCGACCACGTCGTCCCGCCATACGCCCCGGCCTCCCCCGACCAGGGGCAGTCGACCGCGGACACCACCGGGGAGCACTACACCCCCTCGGGGTCGAGCAGCTATGCGGCGGGCCCGTACGGCCTCGGCCAGCGCGTGCCGATGCTCGTCGTCTCCCCCTGGAGCAAGGGCGGTTGGGTCTGCTCGGAAGTCTTCGACCACACCTCGATCGTCCGGTTCATCGAGCGCCGTTTCGGGGTCCATGAGCCGAACATCTCGGCCTGGCGCCGTTCCGTGTGCGGGGATCTGACCACTGCGTTCGACTTCTCCCGCACCGACGCGGCCATGCCGCCGCTCCCCGACACCAGCGGCTACATACCCCCGGACCACAACCGGCACTCCAGCTACGTGCCGACGCCTCCGGCCAATCCCGTACTGCCCAAGCAGGAACCCGGGCTGCGCCCGGCCCGCCCCCTGCCGTACGACCTGGCCGCCGACGCCGGCGTCGACACCGCCACCGGGCAGTTGTCGATCGGCTTCGCCAACCACGGCGCGGCCGGCGCGAGCTTCCACGTCACCTCGGCCACCCACGCCGGCGGACCGTGGACCTACACCGCCGACGCCGGACGCGCGCTCTCCGACTCCTGGAGCACGGGGTCCCAGGCCCAGGGCGTCTACGACTTCTCGGTGCACGGGCCGGGCGGCTTCGTGCGCCAGTACCAGGGCCACGCCACGAGCAACGGCCCCGAGGTCAGCGCCCGCCACGACGCGGAGGGCGCGCTGGTCCAGGTGCGCCTCGCCAACCACGCCACCACGCCCGCCCGGCTCACGGTCGCCGACGCCTACGGCAACGCGCCCGATGCAACGTACCGGCTCGCCCCCGGCGCCTCCGTCGTCCACGCCGCGCCCACCCGGCGCAGCCACGGCTGGTACGACCTGAGCGTGACCTGCGCCCAGGACGCCGGCTTCCTCCGCCGTCTCGCCGGCCACGTCGAGACCGGCAGCCCCAGCACCAGCGACCCGGCGATCGCCACCGGCTGAGGCGCACTCCACGAGAAGGCCCCCCCTCGCATCCGCGGTCAGGGGGGACCTTGTCGTGCGGAGGGCTCTCCCGGGTCGAGCGGCGGGGCGGGCGCGCCGCAGCTCCAGACGCACTGCGGTTCGGCGACCGGGTGTTCCGGCTCGGGTGCCGGCCGGCCACCGCGCACGGTCAGCCATGCCAGACCGCCGCCCGCGGCCAGCACTGCCGCGCAGATGACCATCGCCCCGCGGAAGGAGTGGTCCACCTGCGCCGGCACCCGGTAGCCGTCTCCCGACAGGCCGACCACCAGAGGCAATGCGGCCACGGCGAGCAGCCCGGCCACCCGGGCCGCCGCGTTGTTGACTCCGCTGGCGATCCCGGCCCGCCGCACGTCGACCGATGCCAGAACGGTCGCCGTCAGCGGAGCGACGAGCATGGTCAGCCCGATGCCGAGCACGGCCGTCGCGGGCAGTACGTCCCGCCAGTACGAGGCGTGTGCGCCGATCCGCAGCATCAGCAGCACACCCCCGGCGGCGACGACCGGACCCACGGTCAGCGGCAGGCGGGCCCCGATCGCCTCGCCGAGGCGCGCGGCTCGCGGGGACAGCGCCAGCAGCAGCGCCGTGGCAGGGAGCATGGCCAGGCCCGCCACGAGCGGGGAGAACCCCGCGACGGTCTGCAACTGCACCATCAGCAGGAGCAGGACGCCACCGAAGGCCCCGTAGACGCAGACGGTCACCGCGTTGACGGCGGTGAACAGCCGCGAGCGGAACAGCTCAGGCGGCAGCATCGGCGCGGCCCGGCGGCGCTCGACGGCACCGAAGACGCCGCCCGCCAGCAGACCGGCGATCCCCAGCAGCCAGATCGCCGCCGTGAGCCGACCGCTGCCGGCAGCGGTGAGCGCGTAGGTGACACCGCCCAGCGCAAGAGCCGCAAGTACCGCGCCCCAGAGGTCGAATGCCCCTGTCGCGGCCTCGTCCCGGCTCTCGGGGACGCGCCGGAGCGAGACCGCGAGCACGACCAATGCCACCGGCACGTTGATCAGGAACACCCACCGCCAGCCCGGGCCCCCCGCCAGCCAGCCGCCGAGCAACGGCCCCACCGCACCGGCCACACCGCCGAGACCCGACCACGCGCCGACCGCCGCCGCCCGGTCGTCGGGATGGAAGGTCGCCTGAATGATCGCCAGGGAGCCGGGCGTCAGCAGCGCGCCGCCGAACCCCTGGAGCGCCCGGGCCGCGATCAGTACTCCCGTACCGGGTGCGAGGCCGCACAGCGCGGAGGCCGCCGCGAACCAGATCACCCCGGTCAGGAACACCCTGCGGCGGCCATATCTGTCCCCGAGCGACCCGCCGAGCAGGATCAGCCCCGACAGCGTCACCAGGTAGGCGGTGAGAATCCACTGCAGGGCCGCCATGGACGCGCCCAGGTCCGCTCCAATGCGGGGCAACGCCACGTTCACGACGGTCCCGTCCAGCATCACCATGCCCGACCCGAGCACAGCGCCGACGATGACCCACCGGCCTCGGCTGGTCCCCATGCGATAGGTAGTCGGTGCCTCCCGGCACACCACGCCCATGCGACGATCATCCGCCCCCGCAGGCCGCCCCGCCACACCCTTCGCGGGGGCGACGCGACCCAAAAGCCCGTACGATTTCCACATACGGGTCATATGCCGCTCGCGTCGCAGTGCACCGGACGTCGCCGCACCGCCCTTGCCCCCCGCCCCCGGCCCGCCTCGATTCAACGAGGAGATCCCATGCCCGCCACGCTCGCGTGGCCACCACCGCGCTGCGGGACGCGCTGCACAGCACCTGACGCCGAACCCGAACACGCGGCTCGGAGACGTTCATGACCACAGCACGGGACCTGTTGATCACCGCTTTGGACAAGGCGCCCGTTCGCCCTGTGGAGCAAGGCGATCTGTCATTGGCGCTGGCGGGAGCCGAGGTGATCGACCTCCTGGGCACCGAGGCGGTCGGACTGGACGGCGATCGCATCGTGCCCAACGGCCCGCCGGTGACAGCTGATCGCATGCTGGACCAGGCCGCGACGTCGCTCGTGCGGCAGACGCCGTACGAGTCGGTCGCCGAGTGGCTGTGGCGCAGAGGCCGCGGCCTGTCCGTGGCCTATCTGGCCGACCTGGAGGCGGAAGGACAGATCACGCGGGAGCCATGCCGCCGCTGGCTGCTCTTCCGTACCACTCGGGTTACGGTCGTCGATTCGTCCGCTCGCGGCCGGGCGGAGGACCGCTGGGCAGCGGAGGAGCCCGTCCTGGCCTCGCTTGCGGCGTCCGTCGGGCTCCGCGACGAGCAGCCGGGAGACTCGCCGGGCGTGGCCGACGACGCCGTGCAGACCGTGCTCGACGCCGTCGATGAGGCGGTGGGAGAGCTGGCGGCCGAGCGGCAACGACGGGTCCGCAGGCGCGAGGAGGCGGCCGCGAACAACCGAATGCGGGGCTGGTGACGCCGGTACGCCGACCTGGCCCGACGGCCGACAACGACGAAGCAGAAGGCCTCCTGGACCTGCGTTTCCGCCGGTCCAGGAGGCCTTCCCGAAATGTGGAGCTAAGGGGATTTGAACCCCTGACCCCTTGCATGCCATGCAAGTGCTCTACCAGCTGAGCTATAGCCCCAGGTGCGTCGCCGCCAGTCCTCGGTCCTGGCGACTGCGTAAACATTACACGGACCCGGGGGCGTTTCGCCAAATCCATTCCCGGGCAAGACGGGGCCTGCTGAGCGCAGGCGCCAACGGGTACTGTCGGCGTTCCGAGCTCACACACCACAGAGCACTCCAGAGCACCACGGGACACGACAGGGAGCCGCAGGCCGTGACCGCGCCGCCGCCGACCGCCGGACGCCGCCGGCCCCTGGCGGCCGCACGCGGGTACGCCGCCCGCCGGGCGACGCCGCTCGCGGTCGTGGCATGCCTGGCGTCGTTCACGGCGTTCTGGGTCGCCCAGCGGGCGGCGCACGTGTCCATGATCGACCTGATGGTGTACCGGGCCGAGGGGTGGACGGTACGCACCGGGCAGGACCTGTACGCGATGGTCGCCACCCACGCCGATCTGCCGACCACGTACCCGCCGTTCGCCGCCCTGCTGTTCGAGCCGCTCACCTGGATCGGCGTCCCGGCCGTGCGCACCACGGCGACGGTGGTCAACCTGGGACTGCTGCTGGTCGTCGTCGATCTGTCGCTCCGCCTGATCGGCCGGCCGCAGCATGTGCCGCGCACCGCCGCCACCTTCGCCGTCGCCGCCGTCGCGGTCTGGTGCGAGCCGGTGTGGACGACGCTGCGCTACGGGCAGATCAACCTGCTGCTCGCGGTGCTCGTGCTGTGGGACCTGACCCGCCGCTCGGGCCACCGCTGGGCCGGGACGGGGATCGGAGTCGCCGCGGGGATCAAGCTCACCCCGGCGCTGTTCGCCGTCTTCCTCGCGCTGGTGGGCGCGGCGCAGGCGTGGCGCAGCCTGCGCACCGGTCAGGGAGCGCTGTGGAACACGGCGCTGCGCCGCGCCTCGGTGGCGGCGGCCGCCTTCGCCGGTACGGCGGCGGTCGCGGCCCTCACGCTGCCGCGCGACTCGCACGCCTTCTGGACCCGGATGGTCTTCGCAGCGAACCGGGTGGGCCGCGCCGAGGACACCGCGAACCAGTCCGTACGCGGGGTGCTGGCGCGTCTGCTGCACACCACAGACCCCGGCCGCTCCTGGCTGCTGACCGCCGCCGTGGTCGGGGTCCTCGGCCTCGCGGTGGCCGTCGCGGCGGCGGTGGCCGGCGACCGGCTGCCGTCGGCCCGCGCCTGGGCGGCGTGCGCGTGCGCGGCCACCGCACTGCTGGTGAGCCCGGTGTCGTGGTCGCATCACTGGGTGTGGTGCGTGCCGATGGTGCTGCTGCTGGCCTCGGAGGCGCTGCGGCGGCGCAGCGCCGTCTGGCGGGCGGGAGCCGTCGCGTCCGGTCTGCTGTTCTGCTCGTACGTGCTGTGGCTCGTGCCGCACGCCCCCGGCCGCCCCGAACTCCACCAGAACGTGGGCCAGATGGCGCTCTCGGCCGCCTACCCGCTGGCCGGCATCGCCTTCCTCGCGGTGGCGGGGGTACAGGCGCTGCGGGCGCTGCGAACCCCGTACGCGGGGCCCGCCATCCTGGGCCAGACCCGAACCGAGCAGGCCGGCTTCGCGAGGGTCCCCTGACCGCACCCGGCCGCGCCTGGCCGCGCTGCCGGAACACTCCGGCCGCCGCTCCCGCCAGGGCGGTCGCGGTCAGCGCCACCGATGTCGCCCACAGCGCATGCGCTGAGGAGTGCTCCGTGGCCAGCCGGTTGAGGAAGAGCGTTCCGAGTGTCGCGACGCCGATGAGCCGGCCGAGCTGGGTGACGGTGACCAGCAGGCCGCCCGCCGACTGGCCGACCGTGCCGCGTACGGGCGGCATGTCGGCGAGCCGGCCTGGGAGTCCTTCATCGAGCGGCTCACCAGGGCCAGTTCGCAGTTCGCGCAGATGTGGGCCACCGGTGACGTGGCGGCGCCGGGACCGCGCATCAAGATGGTGCAGCACGCCTCGGTCGGCGAAATGCGGCTGACCGCTTCGTCGTTGACGATCGACGGAATGCCGGAGCACCGGATCGTCGTCTACACGCCGAACGACGAGGAGTCCCGGGAGCGTGTCGAGCGGTTGCGCGCAGTGGCGGACCCGTTGGTGGGGTGCCCCGCTCACGCACGGCCGGTGTCACAGATACTCGCCGCGAAAACATGCAGCAGCGTCTGAACCTTCTGAAGGTGTGGAGCTAAGGGGATTTGAACCCCTGACCTCTTGCATGCCATGCAAGCGCTCTACCAACTGAGCTATAGCCCCGCCGTTCCCGGCGCTTCCTGCCGGGAACGAGGAGAGCTTAGCGTGTGACCTGCCCGGATACGAAATCAGCAGCTGTCAGTCGTCGTCGCCGAGGACGGGCTCGGGCAGCGTGCCCGCGTTGTGTTCGAGCAGCCGCCAGCCGCTCGCGCCCTCGCCCAGCACCGACCAGCAGCAGTTCGACAGCCCGCCCAGCGACTCCCAGTGGTGCGGTTCGAGGCCGAGCAGCCGCCCGATGGTGACGCGTATCGCGCCGCCGTGGCTGACGACCACGAGCGTGCCGTCGTCGGGCAGCTTGTCGGCCTCGCGCAGCACGACGGGCGCCGCGCGGTCGGCCACCTCGGTCTCCAGCTCTCCCCCGCCGCGCCTGACCGGCTCGCCGCGCTTCCACGCCGCGTACTCGTCCCCGTAGCGCGCCCTGATCTCGGTACTGGTCAGTCCCTGCCAGGCGCCCGCGTACGTCTCGCGCAGGCCCTCGTAGAACGTGGGCTCCAGACCCGTGACGGCGGTCAGCTCGGCCGCCGTGTGGGCGGCCCGCTGCAGGTCGGAGGCGATCAGCCGGTGCGGCCCCAGGGCCGCGAGCAGCCGCGCGGCACGCCGTGCCTGGGCGCGGCCGGTCTCCGTGAGCGGTATGTCGGTCGAGCCCTGGAAACGGCGCTCCAGGTTCCATGCGGTCTGGCCGTGCCGCCACAGCACGACGCGGCGGCCTCGGCCGCCGTCGTGATTGCGTGAGGTCTGCTGCGTGCTCAGCTCAGGTCTCCGTCCGCCTCGGCAGCCCGCGCTGCGGCGTACTCCGCACCCTTGCCGCGGGTGGCCACGGCGTCCTTCGGAAGCTCCATCTCCGGGCAGTCCTTCCACAGCCGCTCCAGTGCGTAGAAGACGCGCTCCTCGGAGTGCTGAACGTGCACGACGATGTCGACGTAGTCGAGCAGCACCCAGCGGCCGTCACGCTCGCCCTCACGGCGCACCGGCTTGGCGCCGAGCTCCTTCTGGAGCCGCTCCTCGATCTCGTCGACGATGGACTTGACCTGCCGGTCGTTGGGCGCGGAGGCGAGGAGGAACGCGTCTGTGATGGACAACACATCGCTGACGTCGTAGGCGATGATGTCGTGCGCGAGCTTGTCGGCCGCCGCCTGAGCGGCGACGTTGATGAGCTCGATGGAGCGGTCCGTGGCGGTCACAAGCCAAGCTTTCCGGTCGGAGACGGGTACCCCTCAAGGGTCTCATGTCCCAGTGACATGCCCGCCTCCAGTTCTCGCACCGCCCCGGCGTCCTCCCCGCCGCGCTTGTCGTCGGTCAGCCCTTGTAGTCGCTGCCGAGGACCACGGTGATGGTGGCGTTCGGCTGGCCCTGGCCCTTGGAGACCTCGTTGTCGGACAGCCCCAGGGTCTTGGCGAGCTCGTGCGCCGTCTGCGCCTGTGCGTCGGCGGTATACACGATCTGGGACCTGCTCTGGACGGGCGAGGCCGTGCCGCCGTCGACATAGGTGTAGCCGGAGTTGACAACGGCCACCTGGGCCGAACTCGCCGCCCCCGCGTTACCGCTGGCGTTCTTGACGGCGACCGTCGGCGTCCCGCTCGGGTCGCTGTTCTTCACCGCTCCGCCGAGGATGTCCTTGACCACGCTGTCGCTCGACGGCGCGCTGAGCGTGCCGTTCGGCTGCACCGGCAGCATCGCGGTCTGGTAGCCGCCGTTCTTGACCTGGTTGGACAGCTGCGCGAGGCTCGCGCCGAGCTGCTGGTCAGTGAGCGACGGGTCGAGGATCGCCCCCATGGCGTCGACGATCTTGGTCGCGCTCTCCGCGTCGCTGGGCATCTTCATCAGCACCGCCTGCATCACCTGCCCGAAGCGGGCGAGCTGCTTCTGCTCCGACTCCCCGGGGCCGCGGTAGGTGGCGTACGCGACGGCCGCCTGCCCGTCGAGGTCCTGCTGCTTACCGGGGGTGACCAGGGTCTTCCCCCCGTCCTGCGCGTCGGCCTTGACGGTGGCGTCGGTGTCGACGGTGATGTCGCCGAGCGAGTCGACGAGGATCTCCAGGTACGGGGTGTCGAGCCGCCAGATGCCCTGGATGTTGGCGCCGAGCAGGGTGTTCAGCGCATCACGAGTGGGCCCCGCGCCCTGGTCGATGACCGAGTTGCCCAGGGTCGTGGTGCCGCCGGTGTCGGTCGGGACGGTGAGAGAGTTGGGCAGCAGGACGGTCGAGCCCTTGCCGGTGGTCTGGTTGTCCACCAGCAGCGCGGTGGAGCTGTCGTTGCTGTCGACCGGACGCAGATTCACCACGATCACGTTGCGCTTCTGGGCGCCCGTGGCGGCCTGCGCAGCCGCCGATGCCCCACCGAGGCCGGGCAGCCGGCCCGTCTTCCACAGATAGCCGACACCGCCGACCGCGGCGAGGACGAGCACCACGACCAGCGCCGTCACCCGCTTGCGGCCGCGCCGCTTGCGTTCGTCGCGCCGCTCGGTGCGGGACTCGGAGAACTTCAGCCAGTCGATGACGTCCTCGGCCTGCTCGTTCTCCTCCTCGATGAACGCGAACATCTCGGTGTCGAAGCCGCCCTGCGATTCCGCCTGCGGCTGCGGCTCGGGCTGCGGCTGCGGCTCCGTCTGGGGGTGGGGCTGGGGCTGGTACTGAGGCGGCACCGGGTAGCCGTGCACCTGCTGCTGTGCGTACTGCTGCTGGGGCTGCTGCGGGTGCGCATGGCCCTGGCCCTGCTGCTCCTGGTAGTAGCCGGCAGCGTGGTCGTAGGAGTCGTAGGAGGGTTGCTGCGGCGGCACCTGCGGATGGGGGTACTGCTGCTGGTAGCCGCCGGCGGCATACGGGTCCTCGGGCGCCGGGTAGTACCGCTGGGCATAGGGGTCCTGCCCGTACTGCTCCTGCTCGCCGCTCACCAGCGCCCCTCCAGATCGTTTCAGTGCCGCAGGCTCATCAGGTGTCCCGGTAGAGCCTGCGCTTGTTGATGTAGCGCACGACGCCGTCCGGCACCAAGTACCAGACCGGCTCCCCCTTGGCCACCCGCCCCCTGCAGTCCGACGACGAGATCGCGAGCGCCGGAACCTCGACGAGCGAGACGCCCCCCTCGGGGAAGCCCGGGTCGGTGAGAGTGTGTCCCGGCCGGGTTACCCCGATGAAATGTGCGAGTGAAAAGAGCTCCTCGGCGTTGCGCCAGGAGAAGATCTGCGCGAGCGCGTCGGCCCCTGTGATGAAGAACAGGTCGGCCTCGCCATGCTCGTCGCGCAGATCGCGCAGGGTGTCGATGGTGTATGTACGGCCGCCGCGGTCGATGTCGATCCGGCTGACCGAGAACTGCGGGTTGGACGCGGTCGCGATGACCGTCATCAGATAGCGGTCCTCCGCCGGGGACACCCGCTTGTGTTCCTTCTGCCAGGGCTGACCGGTCGGGACGAAGACCACCTCGTCGAGGCGGAAGAGGTGCGCCACCTCGCTGGCCGCGACCAGGTGGCCGTGGTGGATGGGATCGAATGTCCCGCCCATCACGCCGAGTCGTTTCCTCGCCGGCCCGACCCCTCCGTCGGCGTTCGCGGAGGGGGGCACGGGCACTGCCTGCTCTCCCATGCGAGCACACCCTACTTGGCGTGGCCCCGCGTGGCGCCGAGAGGGGCGAAGAGCCGCGGACGGCTCAGCGGTCCCGGTTGAAGCGGGTGGTGATCCACAGCAGGAGGAGCAGGGCGAACAGCGCGCCGCCGCCCGTGAGATAGGGGTTGAGGCTGTTGTGGTGCCCGCCCTCGGCGAGCGAGGCCAGGGCGGCGGGGATGCGTGCGGCAGTCATGATCGGCGGTGCCCCTCGCGGTCGTCTGTCAGTGCTCTGTTGCGGTCGGTTGTGCGATCAGGAGTGTAGCCGTGTCGGGCGATCAGTCTTTGTCGCCGTAGCCGCGCAGCAGGAACCAGGCGAGAAAGGCCGCGCCCAGGACCGCGACGACGATGACGACGCGCAGCAGCGTGCCGGGGCCCTGCTGCGAGTCGGCGGAGGCGTCGGCGAGCAGCGCGGCGAGATGGTGCATCGGGAACATGAGAAGCAGAGTAGCCCTGTCGCCGGCCCGGCCTATGGTGGGGTGTGGGACCGACCGCAGGGGAGCGTGAGCCGATGACCGAGCCGCAGGGACCTGAGCAGCCGCACGTGCCCGCCCGCACCCGCACGCGTTACCCGGGCATGTCGTCGCGCGCCTACGAACATCCGGCGGACCGCTCTGCCTTGGTGGCGCTGCGCAAGGTAAGCGGTTTCCAGACGGTCCTCAAGGCCGTCGGCGGGCTGCTGCCTGAGCGCTCGCTGCGGCTGCTGTTCCTCTCGGACTCGGTGCGGGTGAGCGAGCAGCAGTTCCCTCACCTGTACGACATGCTGTGCGACGCCTGCTCGATCCTGGATCTGGAGAAGGTCCCGCCGCTGTACGTCACCCAGGACCCGCAGCCCAACTCGATGTGCATCGGGCTCGACGAGCCGGTGATCGTGGTGACCACGGGCCTGATGGAGCTCCTCGACGAGGAGGAGATGCGGGCCGCGGTGGGCCATGAGACGGGCCATGCGCTGTCGGGCCACGCCGTGTACCGCACGATCCTGCTGTTCCTCACCAACCTGGCGATCCGGGTGGCGTGGATACCCCTGGGCAATCTGGCCGTTTCGGCCGTGGTCAGCGCGCTGCGCGAGTGGTTCCGCAAGTCGGAGCTGTCGGGCGACCGGGCCGGCCTGCTCGTCGGCCAGGATCTGCAGGCGTCGCTGCGCAGCCTGATGAAACTCGCCGGCGGTGACCATCTGCACCAGATGAATGTCGACGCCTTCCTCGAACAGGCGCAGGAGTACGAGGCGGGCGGTGATCTGCGCGACTCCGTGCTGAAGCTGATGAACATGCTGCCCCGCACGCACCCGTTTACCACGGTACGCGCCGCCGAGCTGAAGAGATGGGCGGAAAGCCGTGACTACCAGCGCATCATGGACGGGCATTACCCACGCCGCGAGGACGACAAGGACGCCTCGGTGTACGAGTCGTTCAAGGAGTCCGCGGGCCACTACGCCGACTCGGTGAAGAGCAGCAAGGATCCGCTGATGGGGCTGATCCGTGACCTCTCGTCAGGTGCGGGCGACCTTGGGGGCAGGCTGCGCGGCCGGTTCAGCGGCTGGGGCGGGACGGACGAGCCGGGGACGGGGACGGAGTCCGGGACGGGACCGGACCGGGATTGAGCAGACCGCAGCCGGAGGCGACGGGCCTGCCGTGGTCGTACGGGTCGATGCCCGCCGCCTGGGCACCGGCGGCCTGACCGGCGAGCAGGGGGCGGAAGTACGCGGCCGAGTCGGCGGTGCACGCGAGCGGACCGGCCTCGACTGCGGCCTGCAGGACCTCGGCCTCGTGGCCCTGCAGATCGTCGCGGGTGAAGTACAGCTGCAGCTGGCGCCTGACGGTGAAGTGCGAGGCGGGCGTCGCCACGGGCCGGTCGGCCCCCAGCGCGGCGCCCGCGACCGCGCCGTCCACCACGGACCGCACGGTGTAGACCAGCGTGTGGTCGGTGGTGACGAGGATGCCGTCGGCGCTCGGCTCGCTCACCGACATCGTGCCCTGCACCAGCACCTGCTGGGCGGCAAGGGCGTAACGGGCGGGGTCGAACCGCACGAGCCAGCCGGTCGCCGCGTACTGCCCGTCGTCGGCGGGCCGGGCGAGGCTGCGGTCGAACTGGTCGAGCTGGCCGGGATTGAGCAGCTCACGCACCCCGCGCACATCGCCGCCGGTGAGCGCGGCCGGGTCGAGGGACGAGGCGACGAGGTAGTCCTTGGCTATGGTGAGCGCCTGCAGCACCTCCCCCTCGGAGAAGTCCGCGGTGGCGTGGGCGGGCGGCAGGGTGTACCCGTCGGCGCCGACCCGGTAGCGGGCGCCTCCGTCGGCGGTGAAGAGCGGGTCGGCCGAGGCCTCGGGCACCGGGCCCTGCGGGGCGAGCGGAATCAGGGTGATCCTCAGCGGCTGGGCCTGCGGGGGCAGCGGCGGCCGGTACGGGTGGCGTACGCCCATGTAGACGGCGGTACCGAAGGCCAGCACGATCAGCAGGAGGAGGACGAAGACCTGCCGCTGGGCGCCGCCGCGCGACCATGGGTGCCGGGTGCGGACCGCACGTGCGGCGTCGCCCATGCGCTCGCGCGCCGAGTACTCCTGTATGCGGGCAGCACGGACGAACGATTCGTCGAATACGACGGACCCGTACTCGTCGTCACCACCCCCCGGGACGCCCTGCGGTGTCCCCTCCGGAGGGTCTCCACGCCCGGCCATACGACAAGAGTAGGTCTGTCATGGCCCAGGTAAACGTCCCGGTACGGGACAACTTCTGAATTCACGTCAGCACAGCTCATGGCTGCACGCCGGGGAATGACAGAAGTATGTCGAACGTATGACCGGAGGTCAGGGGGCGGCCGCGGGTGAGGCGGCGCGGACCGACGGGTGCGCGGTCGGGGTGGCCGGGGTGTCGACGCGTCCGCTCGCGGGCGGCGGGGAGGGCTGGCGGCTGCCGCCTGCCGCCCCGCGGTAGACGGCGGCGAAGGTCAGCGCGACCACGCCTATGCCCATGACCAGAGCGAGCAGCCAGGCCACGGTGCGGTGCCAGCGGCTGTGTCCGCCGTACGGGCGACGGTGGCGGTGCGGGCCGCGCTGCCAGAGGCGGCCCTCGTCGTCCTCGTCCTCGTCGTCCTGATAGTGGTGGCGGCCCGCTCGGTAGCCGTCGTAGGGGCCGCCGTCGTCGTCCACGCCCTCGTCGTCGACCGCGCCGACACGGGTACGGGCCGCATCGGCCTCCGCACGCGCCTGGGCGGCGGCGAGCATGCGCTCGTGCGCGGTGGGCTCGTGGATCACGGCAGCGCGTATGAAGGCCTCGTCGAAGACCACGGATGCGAACTCGTCGTCCGCGCCGCCGTGGTCCTCACCGTCCGGGAACGGCGTGCCGCCCACTTCCTCAGACACCCCACCAGGGTAAGCCCGATGGCGGCGCCTTGGGCAGGGCGCCGGCGAAATCCGCGGCGGACCGCACGATTTGACGCGCCACGGCCGGAGGCCGGCGCGGATCAGCGGATGTGGCCCTCGCCGGTGACCACGTACTTCGTCGAGGTGAGCTCCGGCAGCCCCATAGGACCGCGGGCGTGCAGCTTCTGCGTGGAGATGCCGATCTCGGCGCCGAAGCCGAACTGACCGCCGTCGGTGAACCGCGTCGAGGCGTTGACCATGACCGCAGTGGAGTCGACCAGCGCCACGAAGCGCCGGGCCGCGCCCTGGTCGCGGGTGACGATCGCCTCGGTGTGGCCGGAGCTCCAGCGCCTGATGTGCTCCACAGCGGCCTCGAGGCCGGGCACGACGGCCGCCGCGATGTCGTACGAGAGGTACTCGGCCGCCCAGTCCTCCTCGGTGGCCGCGATCACGTGCGTCCCGGCGTCCTTGCCCGCGCGCTGCCAGGCGTCGTCGCCATGCACCGTCACGCCGGCCTCGCAGAGCGCGGCCAGCGCGCGCGGCAGGAAGGCGTCGGCGATCCCGGCGTGGACGAGCACCGTCTCGGCGGCGTTGCACACGCTCGGCCGGGACGCCTTGGAGTTGACGAGGATCTTCACAGCCATCTCGATGTCGGCGTGCTCGTCGACGTACACATGGCAGTTCCCCGTGCCCGTCTCGATGACGGGCACCGTGGACTCCTCCACGACCGTCCTGATCAGCGAGGCACCGCCGCGCGGAATGAGCACGTCGACCAGGCCACGGGCGCGCATCAGCTCCCGTACCGACTCCCGGCTCTCCCCCGGCACCAGCTGGACGACGTCGGCCGGCAGCCCGGCGCTCTCCACGGCGTCGCGCAGCACGGCGACGAGCGCGCTGTTCGAGGCGTACGCGGAGGAGGAGCCGCGCAGCAGCACCGCGTTGCCGGACTTCAGGCACAGGGCGGCGGCGTCCACCGTGACGTTGGGCCGGGCCTCGTAGATGATCCCGACCACCCCGAGCGGGACCCGGACCTGCCGCAGCTCCAGGCCGTTCGGAAGGGTGGAGCCGCGCACCACCTCGCCGACGGGGTCGGGCAGCCCCACCACGTGCCGCACGTCCGCGGCGATCGCCGCGATGCGCTCCGGGGTGAGGGTGAGCCGGTCGGTGATCGCTTCGCTGGTTCCCGCCGCGCGGGCCTTGGCGATGTCGTCGGCGTTGGCCGCGACGATCTCGCCGGAACGCGCTTCGAGGGAGTCGGCGATCGCGAGCAGCGCACCGTCCCGTACCGTCCGCGGCTGCGGCGCGAGCACGGCGGCGGCCGCCTTCGCACGGCGGGCGGTGTCGGTCACGGGCGAGGATGCGCTACGGGTCATGTGGGAAGGGTACTGAGCTCGCGGCCGGTACCGCGCCGCCATTTCAGATGGCGGACCCGCAGCTTCTCGCGGACCTCGCAGATCTCACGGAACCGATGTCAGTACGGGTGCACCCCGACGGATGTCGCCGGTGGCGGGCCGTAGCCCTCCGCGACGCGCTGGTGGTACGTCTCGCGGTCGATCACCTCAAGGCCCACGATCTCCCATGGCGGGAGCTTGGCCGTGGCCCGGTGCTCGCCCCACAGCCGCAGCGCCATCGCGGCCGCGTCGTGCAGGTCGCGAGCCTCCTCCCAGTAGCGGATCTCCGCGTGATCACCCGCGTAGCGGCTGGTCAGCAGGAAGGGGTGATCGTGCGCGAGCTGCTCCAGGGCTCTTCTGACCTCGGTGACCGGCGCCTTTGCACCGGAGACGCTGAGCGTGACATGCCACAGCCGCGATGCGTTGCGCTCACGGGCCTGCGGCTCCGCGTCGGCCGCCGGCTCCCGCCGGCTGTTCTCGGCGTGTATGCCGTCGACGCTGGCCAGTGCTCGTTCCTCCCCAGTCCGGCGGGCTGAGGAGGTCCCCCCGGTTCCACGGGGCACAGCCCCCGGGCGCGCTCGTCTCACGGCGGCCTCCTGTGTGCGTATCCCTCGGTCCCCCGCATCAAAGTTGACCAGCCTCCGGACGGTCGCGGGGCGCTTTTCGGCAATAAGACACCGGATCGCGGATGATTGCGGGCGCGGGCACCCCGGCGCTCAGCCGAGGACGACCAGGTCGTCCCGGTGGACGACCTCGCGCTCGTACGCCGGGCCCAGTTCCGCGGCGAGTTCATGCGTGGAGCGGCCGAGCAGCCGCGGCAGTTCCTTGGCGTCGAAGTTGACCAGGCCGCGGGCGACCGTGCGCCCCGACTCGTCCACCAGGTCCACCGGGTCACCTGCAACGAAATGGCCCTCCACCCCGGTGAGACCGGCCGGCAGCAGCGAGGTGCGGCGCTCCACGACCGCCGTGACGGCGCCGTCGTCCAGGTGCAGGACTCCGCGCGGCGCGGAGGCGTGGGCGAGCCAGAGCAACCGGTTCGCCGAGCGCTTCCCCGTGGGGTGGAAGAGGGTGCCGGTGGGACGGCCGGCAAGCGCGTCGGCGGCATGGACGGCGGAGGTGAGGACGACCGGGATGCCGGCCTCGGCGGCGATCCGGGCGGCGTCGACCTTGGTCACCATGCCGCCGGTGCCGACACCTGCCTTGCCCGCGCTGCCGATCACGACCCCTTTGAGGTCGGCCTCCCCTGTGACCTCGGCGATCCTGCTGGTGCCCGGCCTGCGCGGGTCACCGTCGTAGAGCCCGTCGACGTCGGAGAGGAGGACGAGCAGATCGGCCCGTACCAGGTGGGCGACGAGCGCCGCGAGCCGGTCGTTGTCGCCGAAGCGGATCTCGTCGGTGGCGACGGTGTCGTTCTCGTTGACGACCGGCAGCGCGCCCATCGCCAGTAGCTTCTCCAGCGTGCGGTAGGCGTTGCGGTAGTGCGCGCGGCGGCTGATGTCGTCGGTGGTGAGCAGCACCTGGCCGACCCGCACGCCGTAGCGGGCGAAGGAGGCGGTGTAGCGGGCGACGAGCAGACCCTGCCCGACGCTGGCGGCGGCCTGCTGCCGGGCGAGGTCGCGGGGGCGTTTGGCGAGGCCGAGCGGGGCGAGGCCGGCGGCGATCGCGCCGGAGGAGACCAGCACGATCTCCTTGGCCGCGTTCTCGCGACCCCCGCGCACCTTGGCGATCACGTCGACGAGAGCGTCCACCCGGTCGGCGTCGAGCCCGCCGACGGCGGTGGTCAGCGACGACGAGCCGATCTTGACGACGATTCTGCGGGCCGACGCCACGTCGTCCCGGACCGTCGTCCCGTCGTGCTGCCGCTGCTGTACGCCTGACACCTCATGTACCCCACAACTATCGGCCGTGCGCTGATGCTACGCGAGCTGCAGCGGCCGCTGCCTCCGTGTATCGGCCCGTGGACGGGCTCCGCTCGCTCAGGTGCGTCACTCACCAAACGGCTGGAACCCTTCGTACTCCTGCTCGGACTCGTCGCGCGCGGCCTGGCGCTCCCGGCGGCGCTGCGCCGCGGGGCGGGGCGCCTCGAAGCGGTGGTCCTCGCCGCGCCGGCCGAGCATCTCGGCGCCCGCGGCCAGGGACGGCTCCCAGTCGAAGACGACGGCGTCGTCCTCGTCTCCGATGACGACCTCGTCGCCGGCGCGGGCACCGAGCTTCATCAACTCCTCCTCGACACCGAGGCGGTCCAGCCGGTCGGCGAGGTAGCCGACGGCCTCGTCGTTGGCGAAGTCGGTCTGCCGCACCCAGCGTTCGGGCTTCTCACCGCGCACGCGGTAAATGTCGCCCTCACGGGTGACGGTGAAGCCCGCGTCGTCGACGGCCTTGGGCCGGATGACGATCCGGGTCGCTTCCTGCACCGGCTTGGCCGCCCGCGCCTCGGCGACGATCCGGGCGAGCGCGAAGGACAGCTCGCGCAGCCCCATGTGGGCGACGGCCGAGACCTCGAAGACCTGGTAGCCGCGGGCCTCCAGGTCGGGCCTGATGAGATCGGCGAGATCCTGGCCGTCGGGCACGTCGACCTTGTTGAGGGCGACGATGCGCGGCCGGTCGTCGAGACCCCCGTACTGCGCGAGCTCGGCCTCGATGACGTCGAGGTCGGTGACCGGGTCGCGCTCGGACTCCAGCGCCGCGGTGTCGAGCACGTGCACCAGCACCGAGCAGCGCTCGACATGCCGCAGGAACTCCAGGCCCAGGCCCTTGCCCTGGCTCGCACCGGGGATGAGCCCCGGCACGTCGGCGATGGTGTAGACGATGTCGCCCGCCGTGACCACGCCGAGGTTCGGCACGAGCGTGGTGAAGGGATAGTCCGCGATCTTCGGCTTGGCCGCCGAGAGCACCGAGATCAGCGAGGACTTGCCGGCGCTCGGATAGCCCACCAGCGCCACGTCGGCGACGGTCTTCAGTTCGAGGACGATGTCCTCGCTGCGGCCGGGCTCGCCGAGCAGCGCGAAGCCGGGTGCCTTGCGGCGGGCCGAGGCGAGCGCCGCGTTGCCGAGGCCGCCGCGGCCACCCTGTGCGGCGACGTACGAGGTGCCCTCGCCGATGAGGTCGGCGAGCACGTTGCCGCGCTTGTCGAGGACGACGGTGCCGTCGGGGACGGGCAGGATCAGGTCCTGGCCGTCCGCGCCGGAGCGGTTTCCGCCCTCGCCCGGCTTGCCGTTGGTGGCCTTGCGGTGCGGCGAGTGGTGGTAGTCGATGAGCGTGGTGACGGAGGTGTCGACGACGAGGATGACGTCGCCGCCACGGCCGCCGTTGCCGCCGTCGGGGCCGCCGAGCGGCTTGAACTTCTCCCGGTGCACGGAGGCGCAGCCGTGGCCTCCGTTACCCGCGGCGACGTGCAGCTCGACGCGGTCCACGAAGGTGGTCATGATCTGGGCCTCCTGAGGGTTCCCATGTGCAGGCTGACGCACCGAGGGCGGGCCGTCTTCCTCGCCGTGGAGACGAGGAGAGCGGCCCGCCCTCGGGTGGATGTCTACGGCTGGTGCTTACTCAGCGGCAGCCGGGACGATGCTCACGACCTTGCGGCCACGGCTGGTGCCGAACTGCACCGCGCCCTCGGCCAGGGCGAACAGCGTGTCGTCGCCACCACGGCCGACGTTCAGGCCCGGGTGGAAGTGGGTGCCGCGCTGACGGACGATGATCTCGCCCGCGTTGACCAGCTGGCCGCCGAAGCGCTTGACGCCGAGCCGCTGGGCGTTGGAGTCGCGACCGTTCCGGGTGGACGATGCGCCCTTCTTGTGTGCCATCTCTCCTCAGTCCCTTACTTCGCAGCCGTGGGGATGCCGGTGATCTTCAGCGCCGTGTACTGCTGGCGGTGGCCCTGGCGCCGACGGTAACCGGTCTTGTTCTTGTACCGAAGGATGTCGATCTTCGCACCCTTGTGGTGGTCCACGACCTCGGCCTGGACCTTCACGCCCGCCAGGACCCACGGGTCGCTGGTGACGGAGTCGCCATCGACGAGCAGCAGGGTCGAGAGCTCGACCGTGTCACCCACGTTGTGGGTGGAAAGCTTGTCAACCTCAACGATGTCGCCGACCGCAACCTTGTGCTGACGGCCACCGCTACGCACAACTGCGTACACGCGGATCTCACTCTCTCGCTCGAAGTGGCACTCCTGATGCCAGCCACCCCGGATGGCATGGGCCAAAGGTTGAGGGGCCTCTCCCGGCGAACCGGAAGGAAGGTGCTCAGGAGCGGGCGCAGAATCGCCGAAGGACAAGGTTACGGGGCGCATTCACCCCGGTCAAACCGGGCCGCCCGTCCCGGGGACGGGACGAGCGGCCCCTGGAGGTCGACTACTCGTCGGCCGTGGCGGAGACCGACGCCGGAGGCGTCTGAGGCGCCGCGGCCGTCTTCTTGGCCGCCGCCTTCTTCGTGGTCTTCTTCGCGGCCGTCTTCTTCGCCGTCGTCTTCTTCGCCGCGGCCTTCTTGGCCGTCGTCGTCTTCTTCGCGGCCGACTTGCGGACCCGCTTCTTCGGCAGGGCCTCGGTCTCGCCGACGCGCTCGGACTGCGCCTCGGAAGCGGCCGGGACGACGATGACGGCCTCGCCCTCGGTGGTCGGCGGCGGACCCGCGGGAGCGGTCGCCTTGCGGGTGGCGCGCCGCCGCGCAGGCAGCGGCTCCGCGGCCTGCGCGACCGGCTCGGCCACCGACTGCTCCTGCGGCTGCTCCTGGGGCTTGCCCGCCGACGGCACGACCACGACCGCGGCCTCGGCCGGCTCGTTCGCGACCTTCGGCGAGCCGGCGGGGGCCGTCGCCTTGCGGGTCGCACGGCGCCGCGTACGCACCGGCGCGGGCTCGGCCACCTCGGCAACCACGGCAACCGGCTCCTCCGCCGGCTGCTCCGGCTGCTCGGCCACGACGACCACCTGGGCCTCCGCCGACTTCGGCGGGCCCGCCGGTGCGCTGGCGGCGCGCGGTCCGCGGCGGCGGCCACGGCCGCGTGAAGCCGCTGCCGCCTCGGCCTCGGCGGCGCTGCCGAACCACTCCTCCTCGTCACCCGGCGCCGGGGCGACGGCCGCCGCTTCGAGCTCGGGCCGCGGTTCGGCGACTTCACCGTCCGGCGATGCGGCCTGCGGCTCCTCCACGGCTTCAGCGGTCTCGGCGGCCTCGGCAGCGGGCGCGGGCGCGACGGCCGCACGGCCTTTGCGCTTGCGCTTGCCGCCCCCACCGCCGCTGGTCGTGGCCTGGTCCATGTGCACGATCACGCCGCGGCCGTTGCAGTGGGCGCACGTCTCGGAGAAGGACTCGAGCAGCCCCTGCCCGACCCGCTTGCGGGTCATCTGGACCAGGCCGAGCGACGTCACCTCGGCAACCTGGTGCTTGGTGCGGTCCCTGCCCAGGCACTCCAGCAACCGGCGCATCACCAGATCGCGGTTGGACTCCAGCACCATGTCGATGAAGTCGATGACGACGATGCCGCCGAGGTCGCGCAGCCGCAGCTGGCGGACGATCTCCTCGGCCGCCTCCAGGTTGTTCCTGGTGACGGTCTCCTCCAGGTTGCCGCCCTGGCCGGTGAACTTGCCGGTGTTGACATCGATCACGACCATCGCTTCGGTCTTGTCGATCACCAGCGAACCGCCGCTGGGCAGCCACACCTTCCGGTCGAGCGCCTTCAGCAGCTGCTCGTCGATGCGGTAGGTGGCGAAGACGTCGACGTCAGAGGTCCACTTCTGCAGCCGGTCGACCAGGTCGGGCGCGACATGGCTGACGTATCCGTGGATGGTCTCCCAGGCGTTGTCACCGCTGATGATGACCTTGGAGAAGTCCTCGTTGAAGATGTCGCGGACGACCCGGACGGTCATGTCCGGCTCACCGTAGAGCAGCGTCGGCGCGTTGCCGTTCTTCGCCTTCTTCTGGATCTCCTCCCACTGCGCCTGCAGCCGTGCGACGTCCCGCTGCAGCTCCTCCTCGCTCGCGCCCTCGGCAGCGGTGCGCACGATCACGCCCGCGTCCTCCGGGACGATCTTCTTGAGGATCTGCTTCAGCCGGGCCCGCTCGGTGTCGGGCAGCTTGCGGCTGATACCGGTCATCGAGCCCTCGGGCACGTACACCAGGTAGCGGCCGGGCAGGGAGACCTGGCTGGTCAGCCGGGCGCCCTTGTGGCCGATCGGGTCCTTGGTGACCTGGACGAGGACGGACTGGCCGGACTTGAGCGCGGTCTCGATGCGGCGCGGACCACCGGCGAGACCCAGCGCCTCGAAGTTGACCTCTCCCGCGTACAGCACCGCGTTGCGGCCCTTGCCGATGTCGACGAACGCGGCCTCCATCGACGGCAGCACGTTCTGGACCTTGCCCAGGTAGACATTGCCGACGTAGGAGGTGGCCTGTTCCTTGTTGACGAAGTGCTCGACGAGCACGTCGTCCTCCAGGACGCCGATCTGGGTGCGCTCCCCGTTCTCTCGGACCACCATGACGCGCTCGACGGCCTCGCGGCGCGCCAGGAACTCCGCCTCGGTGATGATCGGCACCCGGCGCCGGCCCTGCTCACGGCCCTCGCGGCGGCGCTGCTTCTTCGCCTCCAGACGGGTCGAGCCCTTGATGGACTGCACCTCGTCGGACGGCTCGGCCTCCTTGCCGCGCCGCTCCCTCGGCTCGCGGATCTTGACGACGGTGCGGACGCCTTCTTCGTCGGTGAGCTGCTCGGCCTCCGCGGCGGCCTCGCCGCTGCGACGACGACGGCGGCGACGGCGACGGCTGCTGCTGGTACCTGCGGCCCCCTCGCCCTGCTCGGCAGCGGCTTCCTCGCGGCCCTCCTCGGCCTCGGCTTCCGCCTCAGCTTCCTCGGCGGCCTCCTCGGCGGGGGCCTCCTCGCCCTCGGCTGCCTCACCGCGGCGACGGCGACGGCCGCCGCGACGGCGGCGACGGGCGGAGGGACGCTCCTCGGCACCCTCCTCGCGGCCCTCCTCGGCCTCGGCTTCCGCCTCGGCTTCCTCGGCGGGCTCCTCTTCGGTGACGACGGTCTCGGCAGGTGCCTCCGACAGGGCACCGCCCCGGCGGCGACGGCGTCGACGGGAAGCGGTCTCCTCTTCCTCCTCCTCGCCGGCGGCTGCCTCCTCGCGGGCGGCGGCAGGCACCGCAGGCGTGGGCTCCGGAGCAGTGAACACCGGGGGCTGGAAGACGGCGGTGGGCGGGCGGACGGCGCGCGGAAGCCCCGCGGCCTCCTCCGGTTCCGCTTCCGGCGCCCCCTCGGCCTGCCCATGAGCAAAGCTCGGCGGGCCGGCGGGCGCGGTGGCCTTACGGCGGCGGGTGCCGGCCGGCTTCGTCTCGGGGGCGGCCTCGGGCTCGGATGCGGGCGCCGCTTCCGCGCCCTTGGGGGCGAGCGCCCCCGGCTTCAGCCGCCGGGTGTCCTCCGCAGCTTCCGCAGTCGCGGCTGCGCGCTTGCGGGTGCGGCGAGGCTTCTCGACCGCCTCCGGCTCGGTGGCCTCAGCGGCCTCCACAGCCTCTGTGGTTTCCGCACCTTCCGCGGTTTTCTTCGTCTCGGCGGTCTTGCGGGTGCGCCGGCGCGTCGCGCGGGCGGGCTCCTCCTGCTGCGGCTCCGCGGCGCCCGTCGCTGCGGCGGGCTCCTCCGTCGTCTCCGCCGCCCTGGGCGGGCCCGCAGGGGCGGTCGCCTTGCGGGTCGCGCGGCGCCGGGTGCGGGCAGGCTTCTCCTCGGCCTCCGGCGCGCTCACGGCGTCGTCGGCAGGCACGGATGGCGAAGCGGATGCGGCCACCGGCTCCTCGGCCGTGGCCTCGGTCGCAGCCGGCGGGCCTGCCGGGCGTGATGCGGCCCGGCGACGGCGGCGCGCGGCCGGCGGCGTCTCTGGTCCGGCGCTCACGCCGGATTCCTGTGTATCGGGCGCCTGGGGCGCCTCATTACCGGGCTCGGGGTTCTCGAGCATGCGGGCATTTCTCCCGTCACGCTCCCGGGCGCCGCGCCTTGGTTCCGGCGGCGGTCCGCACTGTCACGGCTCCGCTGCCCGGGGCGCGAGCGCCTCACGGGAGCTGTCGTCTCACTCGTCGGCGCCGCTCTGACGGCACCGGCGAAAGTCTCCTGTGTCAGCGCATCACCGGGCCCGGGTGGCTCCCTGGCGCATCGGCGACGCGTCGACGACGGTCCTACGCGGAACCGTCCGACACCGTCGCGGCGGTCAGCCCGGCGGCCGTGGGTGGGGCGGCCGTGGCAGCATCGCGATCTGGCGCCAACGGATCGGTCACCGTGCCGGACTCCTCGTCGAGCGGCCCCTGCGCCAGCCTGGTCACCTCTGCGGGAACCGGCGGCGCGAGGTCGGCCGTCGCACGGAGGCCGGACAGGACGTCGTCGGGTCGTACGGCAGGTGTCAGATGCCGAACAACCAGCCGCAGTATCGCACAGCCAGCACGCCCCGGCCTATCGGCACTGTGTTCGACGTCTGTCGACAAGCCCGTCGACGGACCCCCGTCGACCTGCTGCAGCGCCTGCGCGCGCTCTGCCACAACCTCCAGCGCCGTGACCGCACCGCGCGCGTCGAAGGCGCGCAGCCCGTTCTTCGTCGTCCGCTTCACCTCGACGGTGCCAGCGGCGAGGAACGCGGCGACCGCACGCTCCGCCTCGGCGGGAGCCACCCCGTCGAGCCGCAGCTGCCACACCGATGCCTCGAGCCGGTCGGCGAGCCCGGAAGTGCGGGCCTCGACCGCCTCGACCACATCGAGGCCGGGCGGCAGCGACTCGTCGAGCAGCGTCCGGAGCCGTTCCGGGTCGCGCGGCTCGGTGAGTGCGATCTCCAGATACTCGGCCTCGCTGGCGACGCCGGTGGGTGCGGCGCCCGCGTAGCTGACCTTGGGGTGCGGAGTGAAGCCCGCCGAGTAGGCCATCGGCACCTCGGCGCGCCGCAGCGCCCTTTCGAAGGCACGCTGGAAGTCGCGGTGGCTGGTGAACCGGAGGCGGCCGCGCTTGGTGTAGCGCAGGCGAATGCGCTGCACCGCGGGTGCGGGCGGCGGGCCTTCGGGCTGTCGCTTGCCCAGTGTCGTTCAATCCTTGTGTGTTCGTGGGCCCGATGACGGGCCCTTCTTCACTTTTAAGGTTACGCGCCGAAACGGCGGCCACTTCGCCGGCCGCTCGGCCCTGGCTGTCCGACCACCGTGTACTCGACTACTTGACCACCGTGAGCGGCAGCAGCTTCTTGCCGGTGGGCCGGCTGGATGTGCGTGTCCATCTGCAGTCACATGGATACGGCTCCAAAACCAGGCTAGCATCCCAACATGGCGAGAAGAGGAGCGCGGCGCACCGCAAGTGAGCAGAGGGCCTACTCCGCAGAGACCGAGTGGACAGAGGCCGACCTGGCACTACTGGAGGAACTCAAGAGCGCGGAGGCCTTACTACCGCAGGACGCTCCCCGCGCTCTCCTATCCGTCCGGCTGTCCGTACTCACGGAAGACACCACATCCCCAGTCCGACAGGAACTTGATCTTCGACTCCTGGCGAGGGACATGGGGTGCAGGGTCGTCGGCGTCGCCAGCGACCTCAATGTGAGCGCCACCAGGGTTCCACCCTGGAAGCGCAAGGAGCTCGGCGACTGGCTCAACAACCGGTCCCCGGAATTCGACGTACTGCTCTTCTGGAAGCTGGATCGCTTCATACGTCGTCTCTCGGACCTGTCCACCATGATCGACTGGTGCCTTGAGTACGGGAAGAACCTCGTCTCCAAGAACGACAGCATCGACTTGACCACCACGGCCGGGAAGATCATGGTCACGATCGTTGGCGGCATCGCCGAGATCGAGGCCGCCAACACCAGCACCCGCGTGGCGAGCCTCTGGGACTACGCGAAGACACAAGGTGAGTGGCTGGTCGGCAAGCCTGCCTACGGCTACGTCACCACGGAGGACGAGAGCGGGAAGGTTGCCCTCTCTATCGACGAGGACGCCTACCGCGCCCTGCACTGGTGCCGACGTGCGGCCATGAGGGAGAAGAGCGCCTCAGCCCGGCGGATGGTGAAGGTGCTCGTCCGCGCCGGACTGTGCGGCCCGGGGCTGACTGCCAGCACGCTCCTCCGCAGGCTCAAGAACCCCGCCCTCATGGGGTACCGAGTGGAAGAGGACAAGAACGGTGGGCAACGCCGGTCCAAGCTCGTCCTCGGCAAGGACGGCAAGCCGATCAAAGTCGCGGAGCCGATCTTCACCGAAGACGAGTTCAACACCCTCCAAGCCGCCCTCCACAGGCGAAGCAAGGACCAGCCCACACGTCAGCCTGGCGGAGCCACGAAGTTCCTCGGCGTCCTAGTCTGTGCCGACTGCCAGACGAACATGACCGTCCAAAAGACGACCAACAAGGTCGGGACTTACAGGTACTTGCGCTGTAGCGGGTGCCGCAGCGGCGGACTCGGAGCGCCGAATCCCGAGGATGTCTACAACCAACTTGTCACGGACGTGTTGTCCGTTCTGGGGAACGAACCCGTACAGACCCGGGAATACGCACAGGGTGCCGAGGCCCGTAAGAAGGTCAAGAGGCTCGAAGAGTCCGTCGCCTACTACATGAAGGAGTTGGAGCCGGGAGGGCGGTTCACGAAGACGCGGTTCACGCGGGAGCAGGCCGAGGAGACCCTAGACAAGCTGATCAGCGAGCTTGAGACCATCGACCCCGACACCACGCAGGACCGGTGGGTTAACGTGCACAACGGGAAGACCTTCCGTGAGCACTGGGAGGAGGGAGGCATGGAAGCCATGGCGGCAGACCTCCTTCGAGTCGGCGTGAAGTGCGAGATCAAACGAAGCAAGGTGCAGGGTGTTCGTGCCCCCCGTATCCACATGAAGCTGATGATCCCCAAGGACGTACGAGACCGTCTGATACTCAAAGAAGACGACTTTGCGGAGGCATTTTGATGCAGAGGGCGTGACCGACGAGTGAAGCTGCTCCCTGCTTACCCGCCAGCTTCTTCTCTCACTCGAACCAGGACGAAGGGTCAAACGGCTTTTCAGTTCCGTCGTCGTCCACAATCACGATTTCGCTCTCGATTAACGCAAGCCGTTGTGCTCTCTTCGCCGTCCTCCTCGTCGGACGCTTGGCCGCCGGCCGACGCACAGACTCATCCCACTTCTCAAGGTCACGCCGCTTGTCTTGTGCCGACATGACGCCGCCCCCCGTCTATTGCGTCATCTCGCGCCGCCTCACGAGCGAAGGCCCTCTCTTCTGCGATTCCGCGCGCGAACCATGCTTCGCCGAGGGTGTGACCGCTGCCGACGTACCGCCACACCGATTTCGTGACGGTTTCGCTATCCGCGTCGCCGCAAGATTCCCTGCCTGCCGTTTCCCGCTGGTATTCGTCACGGGCAGCGCGCAGGGCCCCGTACGTGGTCGAGTAGACGCGGGATTTTGTCAAGACATGGCCGCGAAAGCCGAGCATGTGAGCCCAGGCGCGTAGCCTCAGATCCTCGAATTCATCAAGGGCGCGCCTTCGGCGCGCCGGGCGCCCCCTGGCGCCCCGGCTGGGCGTGGGGCGTGGGCGTCGTTCCCGCCGGTCGCCAGGGCGCCCACCGCCCGGACCCCTTGAACCCGAAAAGCACCGCGCCAGCCGCAACCAGCAGGGGCACTCTCGTGTGCTGTATCGGCTCTGCCGACCGCATCGGGCCCCGGCCAGACCGCCGCACACGCCACATCGGCCAGCACGCCGCGGTGGGACTCGTTGCCCACGGGCCGGGGGCGGACGGCCTACGAGACTTGAGCCACCTCCCCGATCCGGGACCCGCGTCGGGCACGACCAGGGGGCCAATCGTCCGGATTCACCGGGCAGGGCTCCGCCCCACCCGATTCGCTTGACGAGCGTAAGGCCCCCTGGCCGCACCCGGCCCCAGACCGGGCAGGACACCGGCCCAACTCTCTCCGGCCGGCCGCATGCCCACAGTGCGCGCTGACCAGCGGAAAGCCCCGCTCCTGCGTGCTGGGGGTACGCAGAAGCGGGGGCGGCTCCGCTCGTGAGGGAGCGGGGGTTACACCTCGGGGCGCCGGTTGTAAGTCTCCAGGGTTGCTTTGATTGTCGACGCGTCCTGGAAGACCAGTTCCCACGGACCTGTGTTGACGTCCATCTCTTTGCCGAACCCGACCCACTTGCCGACCATGCGCCGCCCAGTGGGCTCCACGAGCATCTGGATCGCACCGTGGTACCGAGCGCCCCGGTAGTAACCGGACTCTGCCGTCTGTTCCACCCACGTGCCCGTGATGACGTTGCCGTCCACGGTCAGGTCCATGGTCAACGGCGAGGCGGAGGAGCCGGGCAAACTGCGCATGGTCAACCGGTCGCCGTGTTGGAGGACTACGACGAAGTGCAGGCCGATGAACGTGTCGCTGCGCCCTGAGCTGAAGTACTCGTATCGGCTGAGCCATACTCCCGACAGGTTGCCCCGCGGAGAGGGGCGCGCGTTCGGCGAAGTGCCGGCCGCCCCGATCCCGGACGGCGACAGCTCGACATCGTGACCACCGTGACCGTCCTCGGAGACGCGAGCCTCGGTAACGGGCACCGCGAAGCCGAGCGATTCTATGGGGAGCCCTGTAACGGTCTCCAGGGCGCGTGCATAGGCCGGGCGCGGTGTAGCGATGGTCCCGGACTCCCAGCGTTGTACGAGACGCTTGTTGGCGTCGTTGGGCTCTCCCGCGCGCCTGCCTGCATATCTGGGACAGGATCGCCGCATACGCCGGGCCGATCTTCGCGCTCACCATCGCGTTTGCCTCGGGTCTGGTGATCGGTCTATCCGTGATCGCCACCCCCAACCCCTGAGCCCCCCGCCTGCTGCTGGTGACCTCCTCCTGCCCACGACTTCCCCCCGTGGGCAGACCCCAGCACCAGGCGGGGTCCAGTCCCACTCCGGTCGTCCGACGCCGGGACATCCGTGCGGCCGGAGCGGGCCCGCAAGTGCACTGAACGCCAACCACAAGTGAAGGGGTGTTCGATGAGCACAGCCGTCCAGACGCGGACGCGTGATCCGCACATCATCCTCAACGAGGTGCAGCCACACATCCAGCACCTCACCGTCAACGTCCTCGACAGCGGCATGACGATCTGGGACCGCGAAGTGGCCCTGCTGCTCCGGGATGAGGTCATGGTCCGCGACCTGGCCGAGCGAATCCTGGGCAACGCCGTGATGTACGTGATCGCGTCCATGGAGCACCCCGAGGTACACCTGGGCGTCGGCAAGGTCGTCGACATCGGCGTGCATCAACTCTTGCTCGACACCCCCGTGTACTTCGCGTTCTGCGATCTCTACAACGGCGGCGCGTACAAGCATCACGCTCCATTCATCCAGCGCCGCCGTGACGGCATCGTTCTGCGCACCGCCGACTTCCTGCGCTCCATCGGCTTCCAGCCGGACGAGGAGCTGTGGGCACGAGACGGCGCCGAGTGCTCGCCGTGCGACAACAAGGTGCCCGACAGCCACTGATCCAGCGCTAGAGTGCCTGCCGCCGTCCCTGTCTCAACGGCGGGGGCAGGCCCGTATCCCCTCCGCTCACCCGACTTAGAGGACCATGCGATGCCCGCCCGACACGACATCGAGGCCGAAACCGAACTGTGGGACACCTACGCGGAGAGCGCCTTCAAACCCGACGCCGAACCCGTCTTCCACTGGACCCAGTACGCAGGCCACGGCCCCGGCCCCGAACTCCTCGGCAATCCGCGCACGGTGCTGGAGATCGGCTGCGGCACCGGCCGCGCCCTCGCCTACCTCGCAGGGCAGGGTGTCACAGCGCGCGGCGTGGACCTGTCGCCCGTCATGGTGAAGAAGACCACCGAGCGGTGGGCCGACACGGGCGCGCAGTTCGAGTGCGCCGAAGTGCTCGCATACCTGCGCAGCTGCACGGACTCGTACGACGCCATCTATTCGATCTTCGGGGCGGCATGGTTCACCGACCCCGCCAAGCTCTTCCCATTGGTCCGCGAGCGACTGAACCCCGGCGCAGTGTTCGCGTTCTCCCAGCCCCCGGCCATCCCCGGCGCCTACGGGCCGCAGGGCATGTACAAGGGCGGTTTCGCCGGGAGGGCGATGTTCACCTACCGCTACAGTTACACGCCCCGCAAGTGGACAAGTCTGCTTGCCAAGGCCGGTTTCACAGAGATTGACGCCTCCGTCCTCGACGCACCCGAGGCGGGTCACATTGGCACGCTGCTAGTCACGGCGAGCGTCGGACACTGACCCAGAGCAGCAGCAGGCCCTCTGGCGTTCACCAGGCGGAGGGCCGGGGACGACCCCCATGCCGGAGCCACGCGCGGCTGAGACGCCCTCTACGGGGTTACACCCACTCGATCTGGCTCCGGATGCGGGAGCACTCCCGAGAAGCCGGGAGCGGGGTCCTGGCGGCCGCCGAGCGCTTCGGCTTCCGGGGGCCCTGAACCCCCAGGTTCGCCAAGACCGAAGCCGCCTCAGCCTCCGATGAGCCAGCGACCGCCTCTGTGATCTGTTTCACAGCGTCGCTCATGAAGCCGCGTTTCCGCTGGTCGTAGCGCTCTTCACGGTCAGCGGCAGCAGCTTCTTACCAGTCGGGCCTACTTGTACCCATGTATCCATCTGCGGGCAGACGCCGCAGTCGAAGCACGGTGTCCAGCGGCAGTCCTCGACCTCGGTCTCCTCCAACGCGTCCTGCCAGTCCTCCCACAGCCAGTCCTTGTCCAGGCCGGAGTCGAGGTGGTCCCAGGGCAGGACCTCCTCGTAGCCGCGTTCGCGCGTGGTGTACCAGTCGACGTCGACGCCGAGCGGGGTCAGCACCTCGTTCGCGCACTCCATCCACCGGTCGTACGAGAAGTGCTCGCGCCACCCGTCGAAGCGGCCGCCGTCCTCGTACACCGCGCGGATCACCGCGCCGAGGCGCCGGTCGCCACGCGAGAGCAGGCCTTCGACGATGCCCGGCTTGCCGTCGTGGTAGCGGAAGCCGATCGAGCGGCCGTACTTCTTGTCGCCGCGGATCTTGTCGCGCAGCTTCTCCAGGCGCGCGTCGGTCTCCTCGGCCGACAGCTGCGGCGCCCACTGGAACGGGGTGTGCGGCTTGGGGACGAAGCCGCCGATCGAGACCGTGCAGCGGATGTCGTTCTTGCCGGAGACCTCACGGCCCTTGGCGATGACCTTGGTGGCCATGTCGGCGATCTGCAGCACGTCGTCGTCGGTCTCGGTGGGCAGGCCGCACATGAAGTACAGCTTCACCTGGCGCCAGCCGTTGCCGTACGCGGTGGCGACGGTGCGGATCAGGTCCTCCTCCGAGACCATCTTGTTGATGACCTTGCGGATCCGCTCGCTGCCGCCCTCGGGCGCGAACGTCAGCCCGGAGCGGCGGCCGTTGCGGGTCAGCTCGTTGGCGAGGTCGATGTTGAAGGCGTCGACGCGGGTCGAGGGCAGCGACAGGCCGATCTTGTCGTCCTGGTACCGGTCGGCGAGGCCCTTGGTGATGTCGGCGATCTCGCTGTGGTCCGCGGACGACAGCGACAGCAGGCCGACCTCCTCGAAACCGGTCGTCTTCAGGCCGGTCTCGACCATCTCGCCGATGCCGGTGATGGAGCGCTCCCGCACCGGGCGGGTGATCATGCCGGCCTGGCAGAAGCGGCAGCCGCGGGTGCAGCCGCGGAAGATCTCCACCGACATCCGCTCGTGGACGGTCTCGGCGAGCGGGACGAGCGGCTGCTTGGGGTAGGGCCACTCGTCGAGGTCCATGACGGTGTGCTTGGAGACGCGCCACGGCACACCGGAGACGTTGGGTACGACGCGGGCGATCCGCCCGTCGGGCAGATATTCGACGTCGTAGAACTTCGGCACGTACACCCCGCCGGTCTTCGCCAGGCGCAGTAGCAGCCCGTCCCGCCCGTCGGGGCGGCCCTCGGCCTTCCAGGCGCGGATGCAGTCCGTGATCTCCAGGACGGCCTGTTCACCGTCGCCGATGACGGCGGCGTCGATGAAGTCGGCGATCGGCTCGGGGTTGAACGCGGCATGGCCGCCGGCGATCACGACCGGGTCGTCGAGGGTGCGGTCGGCCGCCTCCAGCGGGATGCCGGCGAGGTCGAGCGTGGTGAGCAGGTTGGTGTAGCCGAGCTCGGTGGCGAAGGAGACGCCGAGGGCGTCGAATGCCTTCACGGGACGGTGCGCGTCGACGGTGAACTGCGGAACGCCGTGCTCGCGCATCAGCGCCTCCAGGTCCGGCCAGACGCTGTAGGTGCGCTCGGCGAGCACGCCCTCGCGCTCGTTGAGCACCTCGTAGAGGATCATGACGCCCTGGTTGGGCAGCCCGACCTCGTACGCGTCCGGGTACATCAGGGACCAGCGCACGTCGCAGGAGTCCCAGTCCTTGACGGTGGAGTTCAGCTCTCCGCCGACGTACTGGATGGGCTTCTGGACATGCGGGAGAAGCGCTTCCAGGCGTGGGAACACCGACTCGACAGGCATTGGGAAGTGTCTTTCTCGAGCGGGACAAGCGGGCACGGGGTGACCATCCAGCTTAACGCGCTCGCCACACTCCGATCCCGGCCCGCAACTCGGCCCGCGTCTCAGTCCGCGTCTCAGTCCGCGTCTCAGCCCGCGAGCCTGCCGCGGTCGGCCCGGCGCCAGGCGGCGGGGAGCGTCTCCTCGACCTCGGCGGCGCGGTCACGCTCCAGCTGGTGCAGGGCCCCGTACGCGAAGGTGTCCTCGCCTGCCGCGTGGGCCTCCCGGGCGATGCGGACGAGCGCGGCGCGGCACATCACGCTGTCCTGGTGCTCGCCGAGCAGCTGCTGGATGCCGGTCATCCGCACCCGGTGACGGTCGGCGGGGCGGCCGAGCACCGGCTGGGCGGATTCGGCGGCGTAGCGTGCGCGCTTGGCGGCCTTGCGGGCCTCGTGGAGCGCCACATCACGGCCGGATCCGGGGGGCTGGGCGATGGCCGCTGCCATCCGGCGGGCGAGCCGCCGGTGGTCACGGCGTACGGCCTTGGTGAGCGCCTTGTCGGCGGGGCGTTTGGCGCGGTCGCGCAGCGGGGGGTCGGCGAGCAGCGCATCGAGGCTGTCGAGGAGCGCGCAGTAGCGGTCGCCGCGCAGCTCCCTCAGCAGTGCGGCCCGCGCCCGGGAGTGGGAGGCCGCCTCCACACCCTGTCGCAGCCGCCCGGTGACCTCGTCGGTGGCGAGCCCGTCCTCCAGCTCGGCGACCCGGTCGGCGAGGCGGGCGGCGAGCACTTCGCGGTCGCGTTCGGCGCCGAGGACACCTGCGAGCCACTTGAGCTCGTCGGCGACCGGCCCGGTGACGCTCCGGTCGAGCTCGCGGGCGTAGGTGCGCAGCGCGCTGCGCAGCCTGCGGGTGGCGACGCGCATGCGGTGCACCGAATCGGGCTCGTCGCGCCGCACCGCTGGATCGAGCTCGGTGATGGCCCGTACCTGTTTGTGCAGGTAGGCGAGGACGGCGTCGCCGGCGGTCTCCGGGCGCGCGGGCGGGGGCGGGGCGGGTGACGGTGCGGTGTCCGTCAGACGGTCGCCGAGGGCGCGGGCGAGCTTCGACGGCGAGGCGGAGCGGTGCAGTCCGGCGGCGGCGAGGCGTTCCTCGATCGCATCGAGCAACTCAGGCCCGCCGCCGACGAGTTCGACTTCGGTCTCGGTCCAGTGCTGCACGGGCTCGCCCTCGCCGTCGGCGCCTTCGAGGAGTTCGGCGGTGACGTGGTCGTAGGCCATCTCGGCGAGGGTGCCGCCCGTCTTGTCGAGCAGGTGCACCCGTTCACGGTCGTTCTTCAGCCGTAACACCGGCACCAGGCGGCGCCCGCGCACGTGGACGGCGACCTCGTCGGCGAGCGCCTTGGGCACGGTGCGGGGGGCGCGGCCGAGCGGGGCGTGCACCTCGGTGCGGGTGTCCGCGGCCTCGGCGGGCAGCTTCAGATGCCATCCGGCGTCGTCGCCGCCGGTTCGCCGGCGCAGCGTGATGTGGTGCCGGGCCAGGCGCAGGTCGGCGGTGTCGAAGTAGACGGCGTCGAGGGCCGCCGGTTCCAGTGGGCGCACGGCGGCCACCCCGTCGATGCCGTTCAGGTCGGGCTCGCCGGCCTGAGCGTCGGCCTCGTACTTGCGCTCGGTCTCCCGCAGCCGCTTGCCCATGGGCCGAACGTAACCGTGTTGCCTCCCCTGCCGCAACGGGCGCGAGCCGCAAGGGCCGAGGTGACGCGCTACGCCGAGATGGGGCGCTGTATCCGGATGGACTGCAGTAGCCCGACGCCGATCCACACCGCGAACATCGATGAGCCGCCGTAGGAGACGAAGGGCAGCGGGATGCCCGCGACCGGCATGATGCCCAGGGTCATGCCGATGTTCTCGAACGACTGGAAGGCGAACCAGGCGAGTATCCCGGCGGCGATGATGGTGCTGTACAGGTCGGACGCGTTGCGGGCGATCCGGCAGGCCCGCCACAGCACGATGCCGACGAGCACCACGATCAGCGCTGCTCCGACGAATCCGAGCTCCTCGCCGGCGACGGTGAAGACGAAGTCGGTCTGCTGCTCGGGCACGAACTGGCCTGTGGTCTGCGTGCCGTGGAAGAGCCCCTTGCCCAGCAGGCCGCCGGAGCCGATGGCGATGCGTGCCTGGGCGGTGTTGTAGCCGACGCCCGCAGGGTCGAGCGCGGGGTTGGCGAAGGCCGCGAAGCGGTCCACCTGGTACTGCTTGAGGATGTGGAGCTTCCACACCAGCACCGCGCCCGCCGTGCCTGCCGCCATCAGCCCGACCACCCAGCGGTTGGACGCGCCCGAGGCCAGCAGCACACCGAGCATGGTGGTGGCCACGACCATCGTCGACCCCAGGTCGGGCATGAGCAGGATGACGCAGACCGGCAGCAAGGCGATGCCCAGCGCCTGCATGACGGTGCGGTGGTCGGGGTGGAGCCGGTCGCCCGCGTCGACGCGTGCGGAAAGAATCATCGCCATGCCCAGCACGATGGTGATCTTGGCGAACTCCGATGGCTGCAGGGAGAATCCGCCGCCGAGCACGATCCAGGAGTGGGCGCCGTTGACCGTCGAGCCGAGCGGTGAGAGCACGGCGAGCAGAAGCACGATGGACAGGCCGTAGAGGATCGGGACGATCGACTGCACCCTGCGGTGGCCGATGACGATCGTCCCGGCGCAGAGCCCTATCCCGATGGCCGCGTTGAGCACATTGCGGATCAGGAAGTACTCCGGATCGCCGTGGTTGATCTGGGTGCGGTGGATCGTCGCGGACCACACCAGCAGCGAGCCGATGAACGTCAGCGCGATGCAGGCCCACAGCATCACCCAGTCGAGCCGGCGGAACACGGAGTCGCGCGCCATCAGCTTGCCCACGGCGCCGCGTTCGGGCGTGAAGCGGCGGACGGTGTAACCGCTGCCGACGCCGGTCATGCCCGAGGTCATGTCTGGTACCTCCGGCCGAGCAGCAGCTTCTCGTTGCGGTCCGGGGGCAGCGCGGCCAGGACGACGACGCCGCCGACGGCGGACTCCGGGTCACTGGGGTAGGCGAAGTCACTCGCGTGGGTGAAGGATGCCTGCTGCACCACGCCGTCGGGGCCGATCTTCGGCAGGCCCTGCGGCGGGTGCGGAAGGATCGCCTTCTTCGGGTCGATCGAGCCGTTCGACTGGACGCCGTACAGCGCCGAGTAGATGTTGCGCACCGCCTGGCCGGTGGAACCGGAACCGGTACCCGCCTGGGCGATGGTCATGATGACCGCGTAGTCCTTGGAGTAGGTGGCGAGCCAACCGGTGGTCTGCTTGCCGTAGACCTCCGCGGTACCGGTCTTGGCTTGGAGCGGGATCTTGTCCTGCGGCCAGCCGCCGAACTTCCACGCCGCCGTGCCCTCGGTGATCACGCCCTGCAGCGCCTGGTCGATGTACGAGATCGTCGACGAGGTGTCGGGCAGCCGGCCGGTCGGCTTCGGCTGGATCATCTGGACGTTCTTGCCGTCGGCGCTGACGATCGCCTTGCCGATGGTCGGCTGGTAGAGCGTGCCGCCGTTGGCGAGCGCCGAGTAGATCATCGCCTCCTGTATCGGGGTGACGAGGGTGTCTCCCTGGCCGATCGCGTAGTTGACGGAGTCACCGGCGCGCATCACCATGCCGTCGGTGCAGTCCTCGCGGGCGATCTTGGTGACGTAGTCCTGATTGTTGCTCTTGGCCTGCGCGCACCAGATGTTCTTCATCGCCTTGTAGTAGTCGATCTTCCACTGGCGGTCCGGGACCCGACCGGTGACCTCGCCCGGCAGGTCGACGCCGGTCTTCTGGCCGAGGTGGAACTCGTGGGCGGTCTTGTAGAACCAGTCCTTCGGGTTCTTCGGGTGCAGGCCGCCGTCCTTGAGCCACTGGTCGTATGCGAGGCCGTAGAAGACGGTGTCGCAGGAGATCTCCAGCGCCTTGCCCAGGCTGATGTCACCGGCGCTCTCGCCTTCGAAGTTCTTGAAGGTCTGGCCGCCGATGTTCATGCTCGACGTGCAGGGGTAGGCGTTGGCCTTCGGGTCGTAGCCGGCCTGCACGGCCGCCGAGGTGGAGACCACCTTGAAGGTGGAACCCGGGGCCCACTGGCCCTGGATGGCGCGGTTGAGCAGCGGATAGTCGGAGCTCGAGCCGGTGAGCTGGGCGTAGTCCTTGGCGGAGATGCCGCCGACCCACTCGTTCGGGTCGTAGGTGGGCTCGCTCGCCATGGCGATGATCCGGCCGGTGTGGACGTCCATCACCACGGCAGCGCCCGAGTCGGCCTTGTAGTACTGGTTGGTGATGGTGTCCCAGGTGTGGCGGGCGTCCTGCATAGCCTGGTTCAGCTGCTGCTCGACAATGCCCTGCACCTTGGCGTCGATGCTGGTGACCACGTCGCTGCCGGGCTGGGCTGGGGTGTCGCCCGCGTCGCCGATCACCCGGCCGAGGTTGTCGACCTGGTAGCGGGTGACACCGTCGGTGCCGCGCAGCTGGGCGTCGTAGGTGTTCTCCAGGCCCGCACGGCCCACCTCGTCGGTGCGCTGCAGCGTCGGTTTGCCGTCCTTCTCCGAGGCGGTGATCTCCTGGTCGGTCACCGGGGAGAGATAGCCGAGCACCTGGGCCGCGTTGACGCCGTCCGGGCCGTCGTAGTGGCGCACCGCGGTCGGCTGCGCCACGATGCCCGGGAAGGCCTCGCGACGCTCCATGATCTGCAGCGCCTGCTGGGTGGTGGCCGTGGTGGTCACCGGGATGGGCTGGTAGGGCGAGCCGTTCCAGCACGGCTTGGGGGTCTGCGCGTCGCACAGCCGCACCTTGTCGGCGACGTCCTGGTACGTCATGCCGAGGATGCCCGCGAGACGGGTGAGCACGGCCTTGCCGCCGTCCTTCATTCCCATCATGGCGGTGCGGTTGACGGTGACGACGAGCCGGGTCTGGTTGTCGGCGAGGGGCACGCCGTGGTCGTCCAGTATCGAACCACGCACCGCCGGGTCGACGACCTGCTGGATGTTGTTGCTGTTGGCTTCCTGGGTGTACTGCTCACCGTTGCGGATCTGCAGGTACCACAGCCGCCCGCCGAGGGTGAGCAGCATCGAGACGATGATGACCTGCATGATGACGAGCCGGATGGTGACCCGCTGGGTCCTGCCGGTCTCAGGAATGTTGGTCATTGGCGCGCAGCGCCTCCTTTGAGGGTGGCGGCGGGCGACGGGTGGGCGTTGGTCACAGCTTCCTACCCCCCTTGAGTAGGCCAGCGCGCTGGCTGCCGACGCGGGTGCGGGAGATCCGGCCGGTGCGGGAGGTGCCGGGGGTGATCCACCGGTACGGGCCTGCACCGAGGCCGCCGGCGGCGTCGTTGGCCGCCGGATCGTTGTCCGCCTTCCGGGCGAGCGCCATGATCCAGGGCACAGTGAACGGCGCCAGCAGCAGGTCGTAGACGACCGCGGTGAACAGCAGCTCGCCGAGGCCCACATGGCGGGCCGCGGTGTCGCCGACGAGGGCCCCGACGCCCGCGTAGAGCAGCGTGGAGCCGATCGCGGCGGCCCCGACCACGAGCAGCGGCATGGAGGCCGAGCGCACCTGGCCGATGTCGGGCTTGGCCAGTCCGGCGGCGTAGCCGATGATGCACAGCACCAGGGCGTAGCGCCCGGCTGCGTGGTCGGCAGGCGGGGCGAAGTCGGCGAGCAGGCCGGCGCCGAAGCCGACGAGCGCGCCGCCCACGTGGCCGTAGGTGATGGCGAGGGCGAGGACGACGAGCAGCATCAGGTCGGGCACGGCGCCCGGCAGATGGAGCCGGGCGAGCACGCTGACCTGCAGCACGAGCGCCACGACGACCAGGGCGACGGAGAGCAGGATCCGGTTGACGCGCATCGCTCAGCCTCCGTTGCCGTTGCTTGTGTCGGACGGTGACGGTGACGGTGACGCGGACGGCGGCTCCGACGGGGACGGGGAGCTGCTCGCGCCGGGGATGTCGTTGGGCGAGGCGCCGCCTGCGCTCGCGCTCGCCGACGCCGACGCGGACGCGGACGGGTTCACCGTGACCGTCACCGTCGGCGTGGGCTTGACCCGCGGCTTCGGCGGCAGGACGGTGTCGCGCGGATCGGTGCGCGGCGGCACCACGACGACGCCGACGATGTCGAGGCTGGTGAAGTTGACGAACGGCTGCACCTCGACTGTCTTCATCAGGCCGCCGCCACCGTGTTCGATGCTGACGACCTTTCCGACGGGCACGCCCGGCACGAACGGTTTGTCCGCCACCGAGCCGAAGGTGACCAGCCGGTCGCCGTCGTGGACGTTGGCGCGGCCGTTGAGCAGCTCGACGCGGATCGGCCGGTCGCCCTGGCCGGTGCCGAAGCCCAGCTCCATGGAGTTCTCCATACGGGTGCCCACGGTGAACTGGGGGTCGATGGCAAGGAGCACGGTGGAGCTCGACGGGCCGACGGTGGTGACGCGGCCCACGAGACCGTCACCGTCGATCACCGTCATGTCGCGCTGGATGCCGTCGTTGGATCCGGCGTCGATGGTGACCGTCCAGGAGAAGCCCTGGGCGGCTCCTATGGCGATGACCTGGGCAGCCTTGATCCCGTACTGGCCCGCTCCGGCCATCCGCAGCAGGTTGTCGACCTCGGTCGCCTGGTTGCGGGTGACGGTGCTGCTGCCCAGCTGCTGCTTCAGCAGTTCGTTCTGGTGCTCGAGCGCCGCGATGCGGTCGTGGCGGGACGCGGAGTCCCGTACCGCCGCTATGGCGTTGCCGACCGGGTTGACGGCGTCGGCGACGCCGTTCTCCACCGGTCCGAATACCGAGGCGGCCGCCGTGCGGACGCCTTGTAGGGGAGATTCGTCGCCACCGCGGATGTCCACGGTGATCAGCGCGAACGCGATGGCGACCAGCAGGACCAAGAGCAGCCGGCTCTCCTTTGTGTCCCTCACGTGCGGCGGCCGTGCCTTCCTCGTCGGACCGGCCGCCTTCGGGGCCGTGGCCGGTCAGCGATCTCGTAACCGGATGGGAAACGGTCCGCCGCACGGGGTGACGGGTCACCCGAGCGGCGGACCCCAGGAGCTCACCTGCGGGGTTGGGCGTCCAGCACCTGCTGGAGCGCCTCGAATTCCTCGACGCACTTTCCGGAGCCCAGAGCGACGGAATCGAGCGGGTCCTCGGCGATGTGGATGGGCATTCCCGTCTCCCTGCGCAGCCGTTCGTCCAGGCCACGCAGCTGGGCGCCGCCGCCGGTCAGGACGATGCCGCGGTCCATGATGTCGCCGGACAGCTCGGGCGGGCACTTGTCAAGGGTGGTCTTGACGGCGTCGACGATCGCATTGAGCGGCTCCTCGATGGCCTTGCGGACTTCGGCGGCGGAGATGACGACCGTCTTGGGGAGGCCGCTGACCAGGTCCCGGCCGCGGATCTCGGTGTGTTCGTCGCCGTCCATGTCGTGCGCCGAGCCGATCGTGATCTTGATTTGTTCGGCGGTGCGCTCGCCGAGCAGCAGGCTGTACTCCTTCTTGATGTGCTGAATGATCGCGTTGTCCAGCTCGTCGCCGGCCACCCGGATGGACTGGGCGGTGACGATGCCGCCCAGCGAGATGACCGCCACCTCCGTGGTGCCGCCGCCGATGTCGACCACCATGTTGCCGGTGGCCTCGTGCACCGGAAGCCCTGCGCCGATCGCCGCCGCCATCGGCTCCTCGATGATGTGCACTTGGCGGGCGCCGGCCTGGGTGGACGCCTCGATCACGGCACGCCGCTCGACGCCGGTGATGCCGGAGGGCACGCAGACCACGACACGCGGGCGAGCGAAATAGCGCCGCTTATGGATCTTAAGGATGAAATAGCGGAGCATCCGCTCAGTGATCTCGAAGTCGGCGATCACGCCGTCCTTGAGCGGGCGGACCGCCACGATGTTGCCAGGTGTGCGGCCGATCATCTTCTTGGCTTCGGCGCCGACCGCCAGGATGCCGCCGGTGTTGGTGTTGATGGCGACGACCGACGGCTCGTTGAGGACGATCCCGCGACCCCTGACGTACACCAGCGTGTTGGCGGTGCCGAGGTCGACAGCCATGTCACGGCCGATGAACGACATGTTGTTCGCCATGAGGATACGTCTGGCCTTCCCGAGCTGGAGCGGTGGGGACTGGGACGACGGATGTGCGATATGTACGGCTGATAAGCGGTCCGTAGCGAGGCTTTCATCTTAGGTGCGACCGCTGGGCCGCGGGCGGGGCGCCTCGGCCATTGTCAGCAGAACGCACTGCCGTCCCCTGTAATGGTGACGTCGTGTCGGAGCGATTGGTTCCCATTCTGCCTAGGCATATGCCATCGTGGGGCCGCTGTCATCGGGTCGCAACCTGACGGACATTCAGCCCAACGCCGGGCAGGGCTCAACCGAGCTCGGGGAAGAACAATTTGATCTCACGCTCGGCTGAAGCTTCGGAGTCCGAGGCATGAATGAGATTCTCCCGGACAATCGTCCCGAAATCACCGCGAATGCTGCCGGGCGCCGCGGCGATCGGGTCGGTCGGGCCGGCGAGTGCCCGCATACCTTCGATCACCCGTTCCCCCGTGACCACGAGGGCAACGGTCGGGCCCGACGCCATGAACTCCACGAGCGGCTCGTAGAACGGCTTCCCCACGTGCTCCCCGTAGTGCTGCTCCAGCGTCGCACGGTCGAGCGTCCGTAGCTCCAGCGCGTCGATGCTCCAGCCGGCCTTGCGCTCGATCCGGCCAAGGATTTCACCGACCAGGCCACGCCGGACGGCGTCCGGCTTGAGAAGGACGAGGGTGCGCTGGCTCATGGGCGGCTCCTTGCCACGTGCAAATGCATTCCGAAGTGTGCTGACCCTATCGGGCGCAGCTGAGCGGGTGATCAGGGGTGCGTCTGTGCTGCCTCAGCCGCATCATCCGCATCGGCCGGATGCATGGCTTTCGCATGCATGGCTTTCACTTCGTCGATCTTTCGACCGTAATGCACCGCGGCCCACCACAGCCCGGCGAAGGCCGCGCCCAGGAAGAACATTGTCGACACCACGAAACCCGAAGCCACGAGGCCGATCTGCAGCGCCCAGCCGATCGCGACCCCGCCCGGGCGGCTGACCATCGCGCAGAGCAGCACGCACAGCAGCATGGCTACGCCACTGACCGTCCAAACGGTGGCCGTCGAATAACCCGAGAGATTCATCGCGACCAGCCCCGCGAGACCGATGACGAAGGCCTCACCGATCAGCGTGCTCGCACACAGCGTCCGCATCGCTCGTCCGCCTTCCAGTCACTTCCGGCCCAGCAGCAGCCGGGCCTCTCCGACGGTGATCACGGAACCGGCCACCAGCACGCCCGCGCCCGCGTATTCGCCCTCTTCTTCGGCGAGCGTGATCGCAGCCTCCAGCGCGTCGTCGAGCCGCGGCTCGACCTGCACACGCTCGGTACCGAAGACCTCGACGGCGACCGCCGCCAGCTCGTCGACGTCCATCGAACGGTGGCTGGAGTTCCGCGTCACCACGACCTCCGCGAAGACCGGCTCGAAGGCTTCGAGGAGCCCGCGCACGTCCTTGTCCGAGCTCGGGCCGATCACACCCACCAGATGGGTGAACCCGAACGCCTCCTGCACCGCCCCGGCGGCCGCCTGGGCCCCCGCGGGGTTGTGTGCCGCGTCCAGGACGACGGTGGGACTGCGGCGTACGACTTCGAGACGGCCGGGCGAGGTGACCGAGGCGAACGCACCACGCACCGTGTCGATGTCGAGCGGGCGCGCCGCCTTCGTGGAGCCCACACCGAAGAACGCCTCGACGGCTGCGAGCGCCACCGCCGCGTTGTGCGCCTGGTGCGCGCCGTGCAGCGGCAGGAAGACCTGCTCGTACTCCCCGCCCAGGCCGCGCAGCGTCAGCATCTGCCCGCCCACCGCGACCTCGCGGGCGGTGACACCGAACTCCATGCCCTCACGGGCCACCGTCGCGTCCACCTCGACGGCGCGCTTGAGCAGCACCTGGGCCGCGTCCACCGGCTGCTGGGCGAGCACGGCCGTCGCGTCCATCTTGATGATCCCGGCCTTCTCGCCCGCGATCTCACCGGGGGTGGTGCCGAGCCGGTCGGTGTGGTCGAGCGCTACCGGGGTGACGACCGCGACGCTGCCGTCCACCACGTTCGTCGCGTCCCACACGCCGCCCATGCCCACCTCGACGACGGCCACGTCGACCGGCGCGTCCGCGAACGCCCCGAACGCCATCGCCGTGAGCACTTCGAAGAACGACATGCGGTGCGGCTGCGAACCGTCCACCATCTCGATGTACGGCTTGATGTCCCGGTAGGTCTCCACGAACCGCTCGACGGAGACGGGTGCGCCGTCGAGGCTGATCCGCTCGGTGACGGACTGGACGTGCGGGCTGGTGTAGCGGCCGGTGCGCAGCTCGAAGGCGCGCAGCAGCGTCTCGATCATGCGAGCGGTGCTGGTCTTGCCGTTGGTCCCGGTGATGTGGATCGACGGGTACGAGCGCTGCGGCTCGCCGAGGATGTCCATCAGCGCGCGGATGCGGTCGAGCGACGGGTCGAGCTTCGTCTCCGGCCAGCGGGTCGCGAGCTCCGCCTCGACCTCCCGCAGCGCCTGGGCCTCCTCGGGCGTGCGGGGCCCGGCCGGCTCCTCGTCGCCCGGCGCCGGGGCGGCCTGCGCGCGCAGGGTGCGGCTGCCCGCCTCGATCACCGCGAGATCGGGATCCCGGTCGGTCTCGGCCGCGACGATCTCGTCGAACTCCTCGGGCTCGTCGGGGACGGGTTCATCGTTTCGGGGGCGCTCGCTCACGGTGACCAGTCTACGGAGCGGCACTGACAGCCACGGCGAAGGCCCGACGCGGGTGAGGCGCGGGCCTTCGCCGTGGCGTGCTCAGCTCTCCGGGAGCCTGTCCAGCTGGGCCGTGATCCGGGCGATCTCGGCCTCCGCCGCGGCCTTGCGGCCGCGGATCTTGTCCACCACCTGCTCCGGTGCCTTGGCGAGGAAGCCCTCGTTGCCGAGCTTCGCCGTGGTCTGCGCCAGCTCCTTCTCGGCCGCCGCGAGGTCCTTGGCGAGGCGCTTGCGTTCGGCCGCGAAGTCGATCGCGCCGGACAGGTCGAGCTCGACGGTCGCACCCGCCACCGGCAGCGACGCGGTGGTGGTGAACCCCTCCCCGGCCGGCTGCAGGCGCAGCAGCGAGCGGATCGCCTCCTCGTGCGGGGCGAGCGGCGTGCCGTCCAGCGTGAGGCGGGCCGGGACGCGCTGGCCGGGCTGGAGACCCTGGTCGGCGCGGAACCGGCGCACCTCGGTGATCACCTGCTGGAGGGTGGCGATCTCCTCCTCGGCCGCCGCGTCGCGGAAGCCGTTGTCGGTCGGCCAGTCCGCCACGACGACCGACTCACGGCCGGTGAGCGCCGTCCACAGCGCCTCGGTGACGAACGGGACGATCGGGTGGAGCAGCCGCAGCGTGACGTCGAGGACCTCACCGAGCACGCGCCGCGAGACGTCCGCCGCACGGCCGCCCGCCGCGAACGTCGTCTTGGACAGCTCGACGTACCAGTCGAAGACCTCGTCCCACGCGAAGTGGAAGAGCGCGTCGGACAACTTGGCGAACTGGTAGTCGTCGTAGTAGGCGTCCACCTCGGCGACGACCGAGTTCAGCCGGGAGAGGACCCAGCGGTCGGCCGCCGACTGCTCGGCCACAGGCGGCAGTTCGCCCTCGACCGTGGCGCCGTTCATCAGCGCGAAGCGCGTCGCGTTCCAGATCTTGTTGGCGAAGTTGCGCGAGCCCTGGACCCAGTCCTCGCCGATCGGCACGTCGGTACCGGGGTTCGCGCCGCGGGCGAGAGTGAAGCGGACCGCGTCGGAGCCGTAGGCGTCCATCCAGTCCAGCGGATCGACCGCATTGCCGAAGGACTTCGACATCTTCTTGCCGAACTGGTCGCGGACCATGCCGTGCAGGGCGATGGTGTGGAACGGCGGTGTGCCGTCCATCGCGTAGAGGCCGAACATCATCATCCGGGCGACCCAGAAGAAGAGGATGTCGTAGCCGGTGACGAGAACGGAGTTGGGGTAGAACTTCGCGAGGCTGTCGGTCTGCTGCGGCCAGCCGAGCGTGGAGAACGGCCACAGGCCGGAGGAGAACCAGGTGTCGAGCACATCGGTGTCCTGGTGCCAGCCCTCGCCGGACGGCGGCTCCTCGTCCGGCCCGACGCAGACGACCTCGCCATCCGGCCCGTACCAGACGGGGATGCGGTGGCCCCACCACAACTGGCGTGAGATGCACCAGTCGTGGAGGTTGTCGACCCAGTCGAAGTAGCGCTTCGCCATCTCCTCGGGGTGGATCTTCACCCGCCCGTCGCGCACGGCGTCGCCCGCCGCCTTCGCCAGCGGGCCGACCTTGACCCACCACTGCAGCGAAAGCCGCGGCTCGATGGTGGTCTTGCAGCGCGAGCAGTGGCCGACGGAGTGGACATACGGGCGCTTCTCGGCCACGATCCGGCCCTCGGCGCGCAGCGCGCCGACGATGGCCGAGCGCGCCTCGAAGCGGTCCAGCCCCTGGAAGGGACCGTGCGCGGTGATCACGCCGTGCTCGTCGAGCACGTTGACGGACGGCAGGCCGTGGCGCCGGCCGATCTCGAAGTCGTTGGGGTCGTGGGCCGGGGTGACCTTGACCGCGCCGGTGCCGAACTCCGGGTCGACGTGCGCATCCGCGACGACCGGGATGCGGCGGCCGGTGAGCGGCAGCTCGATCTCGGTGCCGACGAGGTGGGCGTAGCGCTCGTCGTCGGGGTGGACGGCGACCGCGGTGTCCCCCAGCATCGTCTCGGCACGGGTGGTCGCGACGACGATCGCGGTGTCCCCCTCACCGTAGCGGATGGAGATCAACTCACCGTCGTCGTCCTGGTATTCCACCTCGATGTCGGAGATGGCGGTCAGGCAGCGTGGGCACCAGTTGATGATGCGTTCGGCGCGGTAGATCAGCTCGTCGTCGTAGAGCTTCTTGAAGATCGTCTGGACTGCCTTGGAGAGGCCCTCGTCCATGGTGAAGCGCTCACGCGACCAGTCGACGCCGTCGCCGAGGCGGCGCATCTGACCGGAGATCTGCCCGCCGGACTCCGCCTTCCACTGCCACACGCGCTCGACGAACGCCTCGCGGCCGAGGTCGTGGCGGGACTTGCCCTCCTTTGCGAGCTCCCGCTCGACGACGTTCTGCGTGGCGATGCCGGCGTGGTCCATGCCGGGCTGCCACAGCGTCTCGTACCCCTGCATCCGCTTGCGGCGGGTGAGGGCGTCGATGATCGTGTGCTCGAAGGCGTGACCCAGGTGCAGGCTGCCGGTGACGTTCGGCGGCGGGATGACGATGGTGTACGGCGGCTTCTCGCTCTTGGCGTCGGCCTCGAAGTAACCGCGCTCTACCCAGCGCTCGTACAGCTTCCCCTCTACCTCGGCCGGGACATACTGGGTCGGCAGGTGCTCGGGACTGCTGCTGGCCCCGCCTTGGGGGCGCTGGTTCATGTCGGTCACGGCGCAATTCTAGAGGCGGCACGGCCGGGTCTTCGAACCGCTTTGGTCTCGTAACAGTGAGGACCCGGCGTTTGACGTGGGCATGCGATCCGGAAAGATATGCGCCGCATTGCCAACAACGGGAGGACGCACCCCTATGAGCTTCAACCAGTCACCGCCGAGCCCTTACGGCGGCCAGCAGCCACCGCAGCCTGGCCCCCAGCCCGGCTACGGCCACGGCTACCCGCAGGGCGGTGCCCCTCAGCAGCCGAACCCGTACGCACAGCCGCCGCAGGGCCAGCCGCCGCAGCCACCGCAGGGTGCGAACCCGTACGCACAGCCGCCCCAGGGCCAGCCGCCGCAGCCACCGCTGGGCCCGAGCCCCTACGGCCAGCAGCCGTACGGTCAGCAGCCCGGCTGGGGCGGTCAGCAGGTGCCGCCACCTCCGCCCGTCCAGAAGAGCAACGCGGGCAAGATCATCGCCATTGCGGCCGCGGTCGTGGTGGTCGCGGGCGGCGGCCTCGCCTTCGCCCTCATGGGCGGCAGCTCCAGTGACCAGGGCACCTACAAGCTCTCCACACCGAGCAGCGTGCTGGGCGGCAAGTACACCCAGGACTCCTCGATGTCGTCGAAGATCTCGTCGCAGATGGGCGGGACACAGACGGGCAACGACCGCGGCATATCGAACGCCACCTCGGTCAGCCAGGCGTGGAAGGACAGCACGGACGAGGTGGTGCTCGCCGGCGCGTACGGCGATGTCTCCGACCCCGGCACGGCGGTCTCCACCCTGCTCTCCGCGGTCGGCCTGTCGTCCACCACCGACGAGCACCCCTCGGGCTTCGACGGCAGCGTGATGAAGTGCGGTTCGAAGGACATGGGGCTCGGCGCCACACCGATCTGCGCGTGGGGCGACGGCAGTACCGTCGCGTTGGTGATGTGGACTCCCTACATCGACCCCGACAACCTGGGTGCTGCTTCGTCCACGCCGACGCCGCCGTCCGTCTCCGACTGGGCGCAGACCACGGCGCAGCTGCGCGGCGAGGTCCGCGTCAAGAAGTGACGGTGTGACGGCGTAGGGATGCGTTAAGGGGCGCCCGGAGGGATCCGGGCGCCCCTTTCGTGCTTCCAGTGCTTCTTACGCGCTCTTCTCGTGGCGCTCGCCCTGCTCGCCGCCGCGGTTGCGCGGGACCAGCGTGGGGTTGACGTTGGAGTGCACGACGTCCTCGGTGATCACGACGCGGGCCACGTCCTTGCGGGACGGCACCTCGTACATCACCGACATCAGCACCTCTTCCATGATCGCCCGCAGCCCGCGGGCCCCGGTGCCGCGCAGGATCGCCTGGTCGGCGATGGCTTCGAGCGCCGACCGCTCGAATTCGAGCTCGACACCGTCGAGCTCGAAGAGGCGCTGGTACTGCTTGACCAGGGCATTGCGCGGCTCCACGAGGATCTTCAGCAGCGCCTCGCGGTCGAGGTTGTGGACGGAGGTGATCACCGGCAGCCGGCCGATGAACTCCGGGATCATCCCGAACTTCACCAGGTCCTCCGGCATGATCTCGGCGAACTGGTCGACCGAGTCCAGGTCCCGCTTGGAGCGGATCGTCGCGCCGAAGCCGATGCCCTTGGCACCGGCCCGCGACTCGATGATCTTCTCCAGACCCGCGAAGGCCCCGCCGACGATGAACAGCACATTCGTGGTGTCGATCTGGATGAACTCCTGGTGCGGGTGCTTGCGGCCGCCCTGCGGGGGCACGGAGGCCGTGGTGCCCTCCAGGATCTTCAGCAGCGCCTGCTGGACGCCTTCACCCGAGACGTCGCGGGTGATCGACGGGTTCTCGCTCTTGCGGGCGACCTTGTCGATCTCGTCGATGTAGATGATCCCCGTCTCGGCCTTCTTCACGTCGTAGTCGGCCGCCTGGATCAGCTTGAGCAGGATGTTCTCGACGTCCTCGCCCACGTAGCCCGCCTCGGTGAGCGCGGTGGCGTCGGCGATGGCGAAGGGGACGTTCAGCATGCGGGCGAGGGTCTGCGCCAGAAGCGTCTTGCCGGAGCCCGTGGGGCCCAGCAGCAGGATGTTGGACTTGGCGAGCTCGATGCCGTCGTCGTGGCCGCGGCTGCCGTTCTCGCCCGCCTGCACGCGCTTGTAGTGGTTGTAGACGGCGACGGAGAGGGCCTTCTTCGCCGGCTCCTGGCCGACGACATACCCCTCGAGGAATTCGTAGATCTCGCGCGGCTTCGGCAGGTCCTCCCACCGCACCTCGGAGGACTCGGCCAGCTCCTCCTCGATGATCTCGTTGCAAAGGTCGATGCACTCGTCGCAGATGTACACGCCAGGCCCTGCGATGAGCTTCTTCACCTGCTTCTGGCTCTTCCCGCAGAACGAGCACTTGAGCAGGTCGCCGCCGTCACCGATGCGTGCCACGAGGTGCTTCCCCTTCGCCTGGGTCCCGTCAGTTCGACGGGACCTGGTGCCTAATCTCCGACGGTACCTTGCCGGGCCCCCCGTGCGGGCCCCCCTTGGACCGACTCGTGACCTCGACTTGCGGGACGGCCGGACCAAGGGGTGAGCGGCCTCAGACCCCTACGGATGCCTTGCGCGACGACGTGATCTGGTCGACCAGGCCGTATGACAAGGACTCCTCCGCGGTGAGGATCTTGTCGCGCTCGACGTCGGCGGCGATCTGGTCGGGCGTCCGGTTGGAGTGCTTGGCGAGCATCTCCTCCATTTGGCGGCGCATCCGGACGATCTCGTTCGCCTGGATCTCCAGGTCGGAGATCTGGGCGCGGCCGGTCTCGGTGTACGGCTGGTGGATGAGCACCCGGGCGTTGGGCAGCGCCATGCGCTTGCCGGGGGTACCGGCGGCGAGCAGCACCGCGGCGGCGGAGGCGGCCTGACCGAGGCAGACGGTCTGGATGTCCGGCTTGACGAACTGCATCGTGTCGTAGATCGCCGTCATCGCGGTGAAGGAGCCGCCGGGCGAGTTGATGTAGATCGAGATGTCACGGTCCGGGTCCATCGACTCCAGGCACAGCAGCTGCGCCATGACGTCGTTGGCGGAGGCGTCGTCGATCTGCACGCCGAGGAAGATCACCCGCTCCTCGAAGAGCTTGGCGTACGGGTCGTACTCGCGCACGCCCTGGGACGTGCGCTCCACGAAGCGCGGAACGACGTAGCGGGACTCAGCGCCCAGCGAGCCGCTGGCGTCCACGCCCTGCTGGAGAGCGCGCGTGGTGGGGTTGTTCATGGGAGAGTTCACCGTCCTGAGGGTGAGCGGGAGGGGGAGCGTATCGGGGCGTGGGATGCCTGCCCTGGGGCGGGCCCTCAGGCGCCGGTGCCGCCACCGCCCGGTACGTCCGAGGCGGTGTGCATGACCTGGTCGATGAGTCCGTACTCCTTGGCTTCTTCCGCGGTGAACCAGCGGTCGCGGTCGGCGTCGCGGTTGATCGTCTCCACGGTCTGGCCGCTGTGCAGGGCGGTCAGCTGCTCCATGCGCTTCTTGGTGCGCAGCAGCTGCTCGGCCTGGATCTTGATGTCGGAGGCCGAGCCGCCGAGGCCGGCGGAGCCCTGGTGCATCAGGATGTCGGCGTTGGGGAGGGCGAACCGCTTGCCCGGGGTGCCCGCGGTCAGCAGGAACTGGCCCATGGATGCCGCGAGGCCCATCGCGATCGTGACGATGTCGTTCTTGATGTACTGCATCGTGTCGTAGATCGCGAAGCCGGCGGTGACCGATCCACCAGGCGAGTTGATGTAGAGGTAGATGTCCTTGGCCGGATCGGCGGCGAGCAGCAGCATCTGCGCGCAGATCCGGTTGGCGATGTCATCGTCCACGGCCTGGCCGAGGAAGATGATGCGTTCGTCGAGCAGTCGGTTGTAGACCTGGTCCCCGAGGCCGAGGCCGCCCGGCTGGCCGTTGGCGGTGGGCATCAGAGGTCCCGGCGTCTGGATCTGCGGATTCGTCACGTATCCACCTGCTCGTTGTCGGACGGCGACGCGCCGTCTGCGCAATCTTCTCGTCGGGCGTGGGGGGTGCGGAGTACGTACGTCGAGTGCGTCGCCGCTCGTGCTCCGGCACCGTCTGCACCGTCAAGGGTCTCCCCTGCCCTCGTTACTACGGACCCTAACGCGCAGGTCGGGCCCAGCAATCCCCCACGCGAAGCTGTTCGCTGTGAGCGCAGGCGCGCCGGCTCCGAACGTGACGGGCCCGGACGCGGGGGTGCGTCCGGGCCCGTTCGGGTGATCTGCGCGGGCTGCAGCGCGGGGATCAGACCTCGGGGGTCTCCTCGGCGGCCTCCGCGGACTGCTCGGGAGCCTCGGCGGCCTCGGCGGCCTCGGAGGTGGCCTCTACGGTCTCGCCGTCCTCGTCCTCATCCTCCAGGTCGACGGTGTCACCGTTGCTGTCGACGACCTTGGCGGCCTCCACGACGGCCGCGAGGGCCTTGCCGCGGGCCACCTCGCCCACGAGCATCGGCACCTGGCCGCTCTCGACGACGGCCTGGGCGAACTGGTCGGGGCTCATGCCCGAGGAGGCGGCGCGGCGCATGAGGTGCTCGGTGAGCTCCTCCTGGCTCACGGAGAGCTGTTCCTTCTTGACCAGCTCGTCGAGGACGAACTGGGTCTTGATGCCCTTCTTCGCCTGCTCCTCGAGCTGCGCGTCGTACTCCTCGGCGGTCTTGCCCTCGCGCTCCAGGAAGCTTTCCCAGGTCAGCCCCATCATGGGGAACTGGTGCTGCTCCAGGTTCTGCTTGCGGGTCTCGATCTCGTCCTTGAGGAGCTTCTCCGGCATCGGCACGTCGATGAGCTCCAGAAGGGCGTCGAGCACCTTCTCCTGGGCCTGGGTGGCCTGGTCGTACTTCTTCATCCGCTCCAGGCGCCTGGCGGTGTCCGCGCGTAGCTCGTCGAGGGTGTCGAACTCGCTCGCCAGCTGGGCGAAGTCGTCGTCGAGCTCGGGCAGCTCACGGGCCTGGACGGCGGTGACGTCGACCTTGACCTCGGCGGTCCTGCCGGCCGCCGAGCCGCCCTTGAGCTCGGAGGAGAAGGTGGCCGAGCCGCCGGCCTCCAGCCCGATGACGGCCTCGTCGATGCCGTCGAGGAGCTGGCCGGAGCCGATGGTGTAGCTGATGCCCTTGGCGACGCCGTCCTCCAGGACCTTGCCCTCGACGGAGGCCTCCAGGTCGACGACGACCACGTCGCCGTCGGCGGCGGCCCGCTCGACCGGCGTGGTCGAGGCGAAGCGGTCGCGCAGCTGCTCGATGGACTTGTCGATGTCCTCGTCGGACACCTCGATGGCGTCGACGGTGACCTCGATGCCGGAGTAGTCCGGGATTTCCAGCGCCGGGCGGACGTCCACCTCGGCGGTGAACTTCAGCTCTTCGTTGTCGTTGAACTCGGTGATGTCGATCTCGGGCTGGCCGAGGACGTCGAGCTCACCGGAGTTGACCGCCTCCGTGTAGAACTTCGGCAGTGCGTCGTTGATGGCCTCTTCGAGTACCGCGCCCCGGCCGAACCGCTGGTCGATGATGCGCGCGGGGATCTTGCCCTTGCGGAACCCCGGGACCGTGACCTGCTGGTTGATCTTCTTGTACGCCGCGTCGAGGCTGGGCTTGAGCTCCTCGAAGGGCACCTCGACGGTGAGTCGAACCCGGGTCGGGTTCAGATTCTCCACGGCGCTCTTCACGGTTGGGTCTCCTTGGGCTGACATCTGGGGCTTGGGTAGCGGCCTGCGCTACTGAGCGGCACCGATGAGGGTGCCGGTGGCCGACGAGACGTACTTCTCGGGGTTCTCGCCCCTACGTCGCCCCGTATACAGGCGCAGCTTGCATAGTACCGGTACGGACGCCGTACCTGACCCCGGTGTGGAGATCACCGCGGAGACCCGTCGCGGCGCAGCCGGACGAATGGTCGGGGTGGCCGGATTCGAACCGACGACCTTCCGCTCCCAAAGCGGACGCGCTACCAAGCTGCGCCACACCCCGTAAGTGCGACACGTAGAGTACATGGCTCCGCACGTCCCGGCTGCCAATTCCCCGGGGGCGCCCAGCCCGGGCCCTCTGCGTGGGCGGGAGGCAACGGGGGGCGGCGACGCGGGCCGCATCGATCAGCTACGATGCGGTGTGCCAGAATGACTGGCCGTTGCGGGCGTAGCTCAATGGTAGAGCCCCAGTCTTCCAAACTGGCTACGCGGGTTCGATTCCCGTCGCCCGCTCTGCATGGCCGGGCCCCAAGTCGGCGAGATGGTCGCCGATCTGGGGCCCAGCTCATTGAGGGGGTCGTGGGCTCAGTCGTGCCACACACGTGCCACGGTTGGCGGTTGGCGGTTGGCGTGACGTCTCGACGAGGGCGCTCACTGCATCTGGATCGGCTCACGGGGAGCACGCAACGCCCCGGAGCCGGAGCTGGACGAGGACGAGGACGAGCTGGACGACGTGCTCAGCGACGACGACCGCGAAGCGGCCGCCCGGACCGGCTGATCGGTCAGTATCGGAGAAGCCGCCGCCCGCACCCTGTGCCTACCGTGGGATCACCGGCGGAACCCGCAGGCCGCCGCAGGACCACCACGAAACGCAGGAGTACCTACGCCATGAGCAGTGGCATCACCGTGATCATCTACCACGTCAAGGACCTGGCCCAGGCCAAGGCGCTCTTCGGCACGTTCCTCGGCGTCGAGCCGTCGACGGACTCGCCGTACTATGTCGGCTTCGAGCTCGACGGCCAGCAGATCGGCCTCGTCCCCGACGGCCACGAGCGCGGCCTCACCGGCCCGGTCTGCTTCCGCGACGTGCCCGACATCGCCGCCGCGCACCAGGCCCTCCTCGCCGCCGGCGCCGAGTCCCACGAGGAGCCGCACGACGTCGGCGGCGGCCTGCTGGTCGCCTCCGTGAAGGATGCGGACGGCAACATCATCGGGCTCCGCCAGCAGCCGTGACTGGGTGAACTTCCTCGCCCGGGTCCGGGCAAGAGGGAGAGGGACGATTCCCGGAGTTGTGACGGAGTGTCACCACTGCTCCGATCATGGATCGGGAGGCGCTCGGCCACTACGCCGTGCGTGGGACGACGGCTACCGCCCGTCCTCGCGGTCGGGGCCGGCCTGATGGTCGTCGCCCCACCCGGCGGTGCTGTCGACGATCTCGACGCCTGCCTTGGTGCCGGAGTGGATGGCGGGGGCGAAGTAGCTGTGTGCGCTGAGGAAGCCGACGAGCATGAGCATGACGACGAGCCAGAACGGGGGGCGGCAGATGCGGTAGCCGAGGCAGGCGATGATGGTGACGAGGATGATCAATGGCATGTGGACGGTCATGACGGTCAGTCCTCTCCAGTGCACTCCTTGCGATGGTGCGCGGAGTCACTGGCGGATCCCGTGAAGCGCGCGGCGTTCGGCGCGTCTATGACCGGATCGGCCGGATCAGTCTCATGGACCCGGCCGGCGACCGGGCACGGCAGCCCGGCGCGGCGGCGGTACACGGACGGGGGACGCCCGGCCCGCCGCGTACCGGCCCGGCCGCGTACCGCCGCGGTGCGCCGCCCGGGCGTGTGCCGGGCGCCTACAGCTTGATCTGGTTGATGGTGTCGGCCAGCGATGTGAGGAAACGGTTGATCGACGGCGCCATCCCTGTCGACGCGAGGAAGAAGCCGAACAGCATGGCCACGATGGCCGGGCCGACCTTTATGGATCCGCCCCGCATCATCACGATCAGCACAATCGCCAACAACAGGACAACAGACAGGGAGATGGCCACTACCGATCACTTCCTCGCTCGGAACCCTCGCCGGTCGGGGGGATACGCACGCCACCCCTGATCCCCCCGCGCCCGTCCATCGTGCCACCAAGCCGCCGCCCGGTGGACCCAACCGTCAACGTGTCTCCCTGACGTGTGATCAACTCGTGGCTCACCTACCGGCCTCCGTCACAGCTTCAGTCACGGCAGACGATGAGCAACGCCCGGTCGTCGTTGACGTCCTTGGCCACCGCCTCGATCAAACGCCAGGCGGCGCCGCGGAATCCTTGCGCGACAAACCGGTCGGCCTCGCCGATCAAGCGGTCGATGCCTTCGGCCAGATCACGGCCGGACGCCTCGACCAACCCGTCGGTGAAGAGCATCAGGACGTCACCCGAGCGCAACGTGCCCTTGGTGCCGTGGAACTCCGCTTCCTCGTGCACGCCGAGCATCAGCCCGTTCGACGCCTTCTCCTCCCACCGTCCGCTCCCCGCGCTCAGTTGCATACCAGGCAAATGCCCAGCGGACAGCAGTTCGTAATCCCCGCTCTCCAGATCAAGCACCAAATGGACGGAGGTCGCGAAACCTTCGTCCCAGTTCTGACGCAGCAGATAGCCGTTGGCGGCGGTGAGGAATCGGTGCGGCGGCAGCGAGCCGAGCAGTCCGCCGAACGCGCCGGACAGGAGCAGGGCGCGCGATCCGGCGTCCATGCCCTTGCCGGAGACGTCGGTCAGCACCACTTCGAGGATTCGCCCGCCGCTGGTGCGGGTAGCCACCACGAAGTCACCGGAGAACGACTGCCCGCCCGCCGGACGCAGCGCCATCTCGGCGTGCCAGCCGTGCGGCAGCCGCGGCAACTGGCTCTGCACACGGATGCGTTCACGCAGGTCGAAGAGCATGGTGCCGCCGCGGCGCCACGGCACGCCGACCCTGCTGCGGAACTGGGCGATCAGCAGCCCGGCGAAACCCACCGCGCCCACCACGAGGACGGTGCCCGGCGTGACCGCTCCGGACGGATTGTCCTGATACGGACCGAGAATGGCGTTCTCGGAGACGAGGGCGGTGCCGGCGGCCGCATACAGCAGCAGGAGGCTGGCCGGGCGCAGCAGCAGGCCGCCGACGAGTACGGGGAAGACGAGCGCGGTGGGCGGGCACCAGGCCGGCGCGACGCTGGTCGCCCAGCCGAGGAGCGGCACGGTGAGCAGCAGCGTGGCGAGGGCCAGCCAGTCGGCGCCGTCGCCGCGGAAGTAGTCGACGGCCGATCTGCGCAGGCGTGTCCTGGCCCGGTGCAGCGACCTTCGCCACCGGGCAACGGGACCGTCTGGAGCCGCACCGCGTGCCATGTGCGGTGACCCTATCCACCCGTTCGGCGGTGCGTCGATTCGCGACTCGCCGGTTCTTGGCCGGATCCCGGGCCGGGCGGGACGGTGGAAATACGGTCGCCACGCGGCGGCCGCGCTGGTAGGCAGGGGACATGACGACGCAGTTGCGGGTGCTCGGCGCGGAGCACTGGGACCACTGGTTCGGCAGGCTCGAACGGGCCTTCGGCGGGGTGCCCGACCCGGCGGACGAGCGGCAGCTCTGGCGGGAACTCACCGAGGTCGAACGGTCGTTGGCCGTGTGGGACGACGACGAGGTGGTGGGGACGTCGGGGGCGTTCTCGTTCCGGTTGTCAGTGCCCGGTGGTGTCCTTGTACCAGCGGCCGGCATCACGATGGTGAGCGTGCAGCCGACGCACCGGCGGCGCGGCCTGCTCACCGCGATGATGCGGCGGCTGCTGGATGACGCGCGGGAAAGGGGGGAGCCGCTGGCGGTACTGGAGACGTCGGAGCCGCCGATCTACGGGCGGTTCGGCTTCGGCAACGGAACGGAGAACGTGTTCGCCGAGATCGACACCAGCCGCGTGCACATCGATGCGCCACGGGATGCCGACGCGGTGCGGCTGCGGATCGCGGCTCCGCAGGACGCGGTCGCCGCGTGCGAGAAGGTCTATGCGGCGCGAGTGGCCGGACGCCCCGGGGCGCCGGCCAGGAAGCCGGGCTGGGAGCGGCTGCCGCTGCTGGCCCCGCACTCGGAGTCCGGCGCGACCGGAGAGTTGCTGTGCGTACTGGCCGAGACGGACGGGGAGGTGAGCGGATACGCCCGGTATGTGGTCAGGCCCGAGGTGGAGTCCTCGGGGCGCAGCGGGGCGGTGCGGCTGCGCGATCTGGAGGCACTGGATCCGGTGACGTACGGGGCGCTGTGGCGCTATCTGTTCGACATCGACCTGACGTCGAGGATCAGCGTGGACCGTCGTCCGCCGGACGATCCGCTGTGGCACATGGTCTCCGACATACGACGGTGCCGGCTCACGGTCCAGGACGCGATGTACGTACGGCTCGTCGACGTGGGGGCCGCGTTGCGGGCACGGACGTACGCGGCGCCGGTGGACGTGGTGTTCGAGGTCGAGGATGTCTTCTGCCCTTGGAACGCGGGGCGTTGGCGGCTGATGGGTGACGCCGAGGGGGCGGTCTGCGAGCGGAGCTCGGACGCCGCGGATCTGGCGTTGACCGCACGGGAGTTGGGGTCGGGGTATCTCGGCGGCTTTGCGTTGTCGGCGATGGCGGGGGCGGGGCGGGTGCGGGAGCTGCGCCCGGGCGCGCTGGCGGAGGCGTCGACGGCGTTCCGCAGCGATGTCGCACCGTGGCTGCCGCACGGCTTCTGAGCCGCGCCCCTGCCGGCGCTCACGCCTGCTGGCAGGCGGGGCACCAGAACAGGTTGCGGCCCGCGAGCTCCGCGGTGCGGACCTCCGTCCCGCAGACCAGGCACGGCAGGCCGGCGCGCCGGTAGACGTAGACCTCGCCACCGTGGTCGTCGACGCGCGGCGCACGGCCCATGGCCTCGGGAGTGTGCTCGGGGCGGACGGTGTCGATCCGGTTGGTGCGCACACCGTCCCGCATCAGTGCGACCAGGTCGGCCCAGATCGCGTCCCAGTCGGTGCGGGTCAGCCGGTTGCCCGGCCGGTACGGCTCGATGCCGTGCCGGAAGAGCACCTCGGCGCGGTACACGTTGCCGACGCCCGCCACGACCTTCTGGTCCATCAGCAACGCGGCGATGCTGGTGCGGCTGCGGGAGATCCGCCGCCACGCCGGCTCGGGACCCGTCCCCTGCCGTAGGGGGTCGGGCCCGAGGCGGCCGTGTATCGCCTGCTTCTCCTCGTCGGCGATCAGCTCGCAGGCGGTCGGCCCCCGCAGGTCCGCGTAGGCGTCGGGGACCATGAGCCGCAGCCGTACGGTATCGGTGGCGGGCGGTGCCGCGCCCGTACCGAGGGCGACCTTGCCGAACAGGCCGAGGTGGACGTGGACCCAGCCGACCACTCCAAACCCCAAGAACAGATGCTTGCCGTGCGCCTCGGCGCTCTCCAGCACCTGGCCGTCGATCAGCGCGGCCCCGTCCGCGAACTTCCCCTGCGGGCTGCTGGCGCGCACAGACCGGCCGCCGAACCTCTCCGTGTGGTCGGCGGCCAGTCGGTGGATGGTGTGCCCTTCCGGCATCAGTCCTGCTGCGGATGCTGGGCGGGGATCTCCGGCAGCTTCTCGGTCCGTTCGTAGTCGGTGAGCATGCCGATGCGGCGGATGTGGCGCTCTCCCTGCGAGAACGGCGTGGTGAGGAAGACCTCGACGAACCGGGTCGCCTCCTGCGCGGTGTGCATGCGCGCGCCGACGCTGATCACGTTGGCGTCGTTGTGCTCGCGGCCGAGCGAGGCGGTCTCCTCACTCCAGGCCAGCGCGGCACGCACGCCCTTGACCTTGTTGGCGGCGATGGCCTCGCCGTTGCCCGATCCGCCGATCACGATGCCGAGGCTGCCGGGGTCCGCGGCGGTGCGTTCGGCGGCCCGCAGGCAGAACGGCGGATAGTCGTCCCCGGCGTCGTAGATGTGCGGTCCGCAGTCCACGGGGTCGTGGCCTGCGGCCTTGAGCCACTCGACGAGGTGGTTCTTGAGTTCGTATCCGGCATGGTCGGAGCCGAGGTACACGCGCATGCGGCGAGTCTGCCATGGGCAGGCGCCCGAGGGCGTATCGGGGGTGCGTGCCCAATACACCGTTCGCAACGATTTGGATACATCTGTTCCCCTGAGCCGCGTGGGTGGGGTTGCATGCGGTGACTCGCGAACCGAGATCACAGTCTTAACAAAGGATCGTGCATGAGCGCACAACCGCCGATCACGACAGAGGACAGCAGGGCCGGCGACCCCGGCCGGGGTCTGTCCGCCGCCACCGGTTCCGGCCACACCGCCGGCCTCGCCGCCGGTCACGCGACCGGGCACGGGCTGCAGGCCGGGCTGAAGAACCGCCATCTGTCGATGATCGCCATCGGCGGCGTCATCGGCGCCGGACTCTTCGTCGGCTCCGGTGCAGGCATCGCAGCGGCCGGGCCGGGCATTCTGCTCTCCTACGCCCTCGTCGGCGCCCTCGTCGTCATGGTGATGCGGATGCTGGGCGAGATGGCGGCCGCCAACCCCGTCTCCGGGTCGTTCTCCGCCTACGCCGACCGCGCGCTCGGCCGCTGGGCGGGCTTCACCATCGGCTGGCTGTACTGGTTCTTCTGGGTGGTCGTCCTCGCGGTGGAGGCGACGGCGGGCGCGGGGATCCTCACCGGGTGGATCCCGGCGGTCCCGCAGTGGGCATGGGCACTCATCGTCATGGTCGTGCTCACCGCCACCAACCTGTTCTCGGTCGCCTCCTACGGCGAGTTCGAGTTCTGGTTCGCGGGCATCAAGGTCGTTGCGATCGCCGCGTTCATCGTGCTCGGCGGTCTGGCGGCCTTCGGCGTACTGCCGGGCACTCACGACCACGCCGTCGGGATGACGAACCTCACCGGCCACGGCGGTTTCCTGCCCAAGGGACCTGGCGCGATCCTCACCGGCGTGCTGATGGTGGTCTTCTCCTTCATGGGCAGCGAGATCGTGACGCTGGCCGCCGGCGAGTCGCCCGACCCGCGCAAGGCGGTCACCAAGGCCACCAACAGCGTGATCTGGCGGATCGCGGTCTTCTACCTCGGATCGATCCTGATCGTCGTCTCGCTGCTGCCGTGGAACTCCCCCGAGGTCGCCAAGAGTCCGTACGTGGCGGTGCTCGACCATGTCGGGATCCCGCACGCCGGCCAGTTCATGAATCTGATCGTGCTCACCGCCGTGCTCTCCTGCCTCAACTCGGGCCTCTACACCGCCTCCCGGATGGCGTTCTCGCTCGGTGAGCGCGGCGACGCGCCCAAGGCGTTCCGCCGCACCACGGCGCGCGGCGTCCCGGCACCGGCGATCCTCGCCTCCGTCGTCTTCGGCTTCCTGGCGGTCTTCTTCGACTACGCCTACCCGAAGACCGTCTTCCAGTTCCTGCTCAACTCCTCCGGTGCCGTGGCGCTCTTCGTCTGGCTGGTGATCTGCTTCTCGCAGCTGCGCATGCGCAGGATCATCGAGCGCGAGTCGCCGGAGCGGCTCACCGTGAAGATGTGGGCGTACCCGTATCTGACGTGGGCGACCATCGCCATGATCGCGTTCGTGATCGGCTACATGTTCACCGACGCGAGCGGCCGCCAGCAGATGATCCTCTCCCTGCTCGCGGCGGCCCTGGTCCTTGGCGTCGCCGTCGTACGAGAGCGGCTGCGGCGCAGGCGCGCAGCCGCGTAGCGGGGCGGGCCCCCGCGCCGGGGCGCGCCGCCATGGCCTCGACGGCTGCCGCCGCGAGGCCGGGGTGGCGTCGGCTCCTGCGGGAGCGCGCCGGGGGCGCTCGGGCCTGCTGCGATGCCACGTCACCACCGGTGCGTTCGATCGCCAGGCGATGGGCCGGCCGCGGGACGGAACGCGACAGGGCCCCGCGCGCCCTCGAGGCGTGCAGGGCCCGTGGCGCGGCGGCCGCAGCCGCGAAGGTCAGCCCCGGCGGCCGACGAGCTTCCAGGCGGCGGGGAGCGCGCCCATCGCGAGCGCAGCCTTGAGCGCGTCGCCCATCAGGTACGGGACGAGGCCGAGCGAGACCGCCTCGCCGAGCGACAGGTGCGCGGCCACCGCCAGGTACGGCACGCCGACCGCGTAGATCACGGCCTCGCCGACGAGCATCGCCCCGGCGGTGCGCCACACCCCGCGGTCGGCGCCGCGGCGGGCGAGCCCTCCGACGACGCCGGCGGCGAGCATCATGCCGACGATGTAGCCGAAGCTCGGCGTGGACGCGCCGTGGGCGCCCTGCGCGAACCACGGCACTCCGAGGACTCCGGCGACCGCGTACAGGCCGAGGGAGAGCAGTCCGCGGCGGGCTCCGAGCGCGGTCCCGACGAGCAGCGCCGCGAACGTCTGTCCGGTGACGGGCACGGGCGAGCCGGGCACGGGCACGGCCAGTTGAGCGGCCAGCCCGGTGAGCGCGGCACCGCCGACGACGAGTGCCGTGTCGCGCAGCCGCGCACGGGCAGCGGTGGAGGCGGGGAGCAGGTCGGCGAGGACCTCTCCGGGACGGGCGGCGGCGGGGGCTGCGGCTGTGCTCATCGAGGCTCCGCGGGTGAGTGTGCAGGTCAGGGACAGTGCGACGGTAGCCGAGCGTCCTTGAGGCGGACACGACGATCCGGCCAAAGCCGTCACGGCGCGGTTGGTGCGGTCCGGACAATCACCTGTCACATCCCGCCATATGTCCGACCGGACAGACAAAGCGGTCACACAACGTAAGCAAAGTGTCCGGAATACGAACGCCAGGTTGGCATCAGCGGGCCTCACCCTCAGACTGGGGCGGCCCGTGCCGATTTCAACCACTGGACGGTCTCGATCATGAGTCGGACACCCGACCCGGCCACCGCGGCTCAGCAAGCCCCCCAGGTCACCGCCGAGGTCACCTCCCAGGTAACCGCCGAGGCCGCTGGTCAGCGCCTCAGCCACGGCCTGAAGCAGCGCCATCTGTCGATGATCGCGCTGGGCGGCGTGATCGGCGCCGGGCTCTTCGTCGGCTCGGGGGCGGGCATCGCCGCGGCCGGCCCGTCGATCGTCATCGCCTACGCCCTCTCCGGGCTGCTGGTGATGCTCATCATGCGCATGCTGGGTGAGATGTCCGCCGCCAACCCGGCCTCCGGCTCCTTCTCCGTGCACGCCGAACGGTCGATCGGCCCCTGGGCCGGGTTCACCGCGGGCTGGATGTTCTGGACGCTGCTGTGCGTGGGTGTGGCGGCCGAGGCGATCGGCGCCGCCGGGATCATGACCAACTGGTTCCCCGGTACGCCCTCGTGGCTGTGGGTCGCCGTCTTCATGGCGGTGTTCTGCGGCACCAACCTCGCGGCCGTGAGCAACTTCGGTGAGTTCGAGTTCTGGTTCGCTGCCCTGAAGATCGCTGCGATCTCGCTCTTCCTCGTCCTCGGTGTGCTGGCCATCTTCGGTCTGCTGCCGGGCACGCACGCGGTCGGCAGCGCCAACCTCACCGGGGACGGCGGCTTCTTCCCCAAGGGGTCGGGCGGCCTTGTGGTCGGCCTGCTCGCCTCCGTCTTCGCCTACGGCGGCCTGGAGACGGTCACCATCGCGGCGGCCGAGTCCGAGAACCCCGTCAAGAGCGTGGGCCGGGCCGTGCGCACTGCGATGTGGCGGATCGCGCTGTTCTACGTCGGCTCGATGGCCGTGATCGTCACGCTGATCCCGTGGAACGACGCGTCCGTCGTCAAGCACGGCCCGTACGTGGCCGTGCTCGACCGCGTCGGGATCCCGGGCGCGGGGCAGTTGATGGACGTGGTCGTGCTGGTGGCTCTGCTCTCGGCGATGAATGCCAACATCTACGGCTCGTCGCGCATGGCGTACTCGCTGGTCGCGCGCGGCCAGGGCCCGAAGCTGCTCGGCCGGCTGACCGGCAGCGTGCCGCGGGTCGCGGTGCTGGCCTCGTCCGCGTTCGGGTTCTTCGCGGTGCTGCTGAGTTACTGGTGGCCGACGACCGTCTTCACCTGGCTGCTGAACATGGTCGGCGCCGCGGTGCTGGTGGTGTGGGCGTTCATCGCGGTCGCGCAGCTGCGGATGCGACGCAGGCTGGAGCGTGAGGCGCCGGAGAAACTCGTGGTGAAGATGTGGCTCTTCCCCGGGCTGACCTGGATCGCGCTCGCCGGGATCGTCACCGTGCTGGCGCTCATGGCCCGCCAGCCGGACACGCGGATCCAGCTGTACTTCACCGGCGGCATGGCGGTGGTGCTGGCACTGATCGGTTTCGTCCGGCAACGGACGGCCGCCACGGCGCGCGGCTGACTCCTGCGCGCGGCGCGTCAGCCGCGGGTACGGAGGAGGGGCGGGCCTTTCGAGGTCCGCCCCTCCGCTGTCGGCTCCCGTACGCGACCGGCGTCAACCGGCGTAGGTCCGGAACTCCCGTGTCTCGATCTTCCATGGCCCGACGGGCACCCGGTCCCCGAAGGCGTAGGTGTGACGCGCGCGATCTGTGCCTCGAGTTGGCGGCGGAGACGCTTGGTGATCAGTTCGTGCCGGTTGACGGGCGGCATCATCATCGTGATGCCCGCTTCATCGACCTCGACGGCCCACATGTCGTGACGCGACATCAGCTCTTCGGCGATGGCGCGCAAACGCGCATAGGTCTTGGCGTCCATGCTGCCGCTCTCACAGTGATGAGTACGCCCAGCGGACGCGAGCCGCTCGAGGCGGCCCCCGTCCGTTCGTCCCAAAGATCGTACGGGGAAGCACCGCCCCGACAGCGGAATGCCCCCGCGCGTGGTGTCGCGCGGGGGCATTCCCGTGTGCCGCCGACTGCGGCGGCAGCGGCTCAGTCGAAGATCGGGCCGACCGTCCGGGTGCGCTTGATCTCGTAGAAGCCGGGCGTGGAGGCGACGAGCAGCGTGCCGTCCCACAGCTTCGCCGCGGCCTCGCCCTTCGGCGCCGGGGTGACGACCGGGCCGAAGAAGGCTACGCGGTCGCCGTGCGCGCCGGGGACGGCGATGACGGGCGTGCCCACGTCCTCGCCGACCAGGCTGATCCCTTCCTGATGGGAGATCCGCAGCTCGGCGTCGTAGTCCTTGGTGTCGGCGGCGTCCGCGAGCTCCGCCGGGAGGCCCGCCTCCTGGAGCGCGGCCACGATGGTCTCGCGGGTCCTGGGCTGTTCCTGGTTGTGGAAGCGGGTGCCGAGGGCGGTGTACAGCGGGCCGAGCACCTCATTGCCGTACTTCTGCTCGGCGGCGATGCACACCCGTACCGGGCCCCAGGCGTTCTTGAGGTTCTCGCGGTACTCCTCGGGGAGGGTGTCCAGCTTGGGCTCGTTCAGCACGGCCAGGCTCATCACATGCCAGCGCACCTCGACAGGGCGGACCTTCTCGACCTCAAGCATCCAGCGCGAGGTCATCCATGCCCAGGGACACAGCGGGTCGAACCAGAAGTCGGCGGGGATCTTGTCGGTATCAGTCACGGCCTCTCCCATGTGGTCATCCGCATATTCTCCTTGAAACACACGTGGTCAGGCCGCAATTCCCCGCGCATGCCGCCTGTCAGTGGCGCATGCGATGATGCGACCGACGTCACCGGAGACGCCGTGCGGACGAGACAAAGGAGTCACTGTGCCCGGGGAGAACCTGACCCGCGACGAAGCCAGGGAGCGCGCCCGGCTGATCTCCGTGGACGGCTACGAGGTGGCGCTCGACCTGCGCTCGGCGGTGCGGCACCAGGAGCCCGCCTTCCGCTCGGTGACCACGGTCCGCTTCCGGTGTTCCGAGCCGGGGGCGGCCACCTTCCTCGACCTGCTGGCGCCCTCCGTCGAGTCCGTGGTGCTCAACGGCGAGGAGCTGGACGTGGCCGCGGTCTTCGACGGCACCCGGATCGCGCTCGGCCCCCTCGCGGCGGACAACGAGGTGACGGTGGACGCCCGTTGCGCCTACAGCAGGACGGGCGAGGGCCTGCACCGCTTCACCGACCCGGAGGACGGCGAGGTCTACCTCTACACCCAGTACGAACCGGCCGACGCGCGCCGCGTCTTCGCCACCTTCGAACAGCCCGACCTCAAGGCGCCCTTCACCTTCTCCGTCACCGCCCCCGAGCACTGGACGGTGCTGAGCAACGGGGCGCGCTCGGGCGAGCCGCGGCCGCCTGCCGACGGCCCGGGCCTCACCTGGGATTTCCTGCCGACCCGGCCCATCTCCACCTACATCACGGCGGTCGTCGCCGGCCCTTACCACATGGCGCACGACCATTACACCCGCGCGCTCGACGACGGCTCCACTCTGCAGATCCCGCTGGGCGCGCTGTGCCGCAGGTCGCTTGCCAAGCACTTCGACTCCGACGACATCTTCACCATCACCAAGCAGGGCCTGGACTTCTTCCACGACCACTTCGACTACCCGTATCCGTTCGGGAAGTACGACCAGGCGTTCGTGCCCGAGTACAACATCGGCGCCATGGAGAATCCGGGCTGTGTGACGTTCCGCGAGGAGTTCGTCTTCCGCGGCAAGGTGACGCAGGCCGCGTACGAGGGCCGGGCCAACGTCATCCTCCATGAGATGGCGCACATGTGGTTCGGCGACCTGGTCACCATGGGGTGGTGGGACGACCTGTGGCTCAAGGAGTCGTTCGCCGATTTCATGGGCGCGCTCTCGCTCGTCGAGTCCACCCGCTTCACCGACGGCTGGATCACCTTCGCCAACCGCCGCAAGGCGTGGGCCTATCGCGCCGACCAGCTGCCGACCACCCACCCGGTCACCGCCGACATCCGCGACCTGCAGGACGCCAAGCTCAACTTCGACGGCATCACCTACGCCAAGGGCGCCTCCGTCCTCAAGCAGCTCGTCGCCTACGTGGGCCGGGATGCCTTCCTCGACGGTGCGCGTCGCTACTTCAAGCGCCACGCGTACGGCAACACTGCACTGCAGGATCTGCTGTCGGTGCTGGAGGAGACCTCGGGCCGCGACATGACGGAGTGGTCCCGCGCCTGGCTGCAGACTGCCGGCGTCAACTCCCTGACTCCGCAGGCGACGTATGAAAGGGGAGGCGCCGATGCCGAGGAGCGGATCACGGAGCTCTCCGTGATCCAGGAGGCCACCGACGCCCACCCCGGGCTGCGCCCGCACCGGGTCGCCGTCGGCCTATACCGCCGCACGCCGCGCGGCACTCTGGAGCGGTACGCGCGCGCCGAGACCGATGTGCGCGGCCCGCGTACGGTGGTCGGAGAGCTGGCGGGTGCCGAGCGCCCGGATCTGATCCTTGTCAACGACGACGACCTCACCTACTGCAAGATCCGCTTCGACGCGGGATCGCTCGACACCCTCCGCGGCCACCTCGGCGATCTCACCGACCCCATGGCCCGCGCGCTGTGCTGGTCCGCGGTGTGGAACCTGACCCGCGACAGCCTGATGCCGGCCCGCGACTACCTGCGCCTGGTACGGGACTTCGCCGGCCGCGAGACGGACATCGGCGTGCTGCAGATGCTGCACACCTGGTCCAAGTCGGCGCTGGTGCACTATGTGGCGCCGCAGCACCGTGAGGATGCCGGCCGGGCGCTCGCCGAGTGCGCGCTGCGCGAGCTGCGCAGCTCCGGGCCGGGCAGCGGCCATCAGCTCGCGTGGGCCCGCTTCTTCGCCTCCGTGGCGGCGTCCGACGCCGACCTGCAGCTGCTGCAGGACCTGCTCGACGGGACCGCCGGCATCGACGGCCTCGACGTCGACCAGGAGCTGCGCTGGACGTTCCTCGAACCGCTCGCGGCGGGCGGCGCCGCCGACGCGTCGGCTCTCGCCGCCGAACTTGCCCGCGACGACACCGCCTCGGGCAAGCGCCACCAGGTACGCTGCCTCGCCGCCCGCCCCTCGGCAGAGGTCAAGGCGGCCGCCTGGGCCGACGTCGTGGAATCCACCAAGCTGTCCAACGCTCTGGTGGAGGCCACCATCTCCGGCTTCGCCCAGCCCGGCCAGCGCGAGCTGCTCGCCCCCTACACGGACCGGTACTTCTCCGCGATCGCCCGCGTGTGGTCCGAGCGGTCGATCGAGATCGGCATGGCGATCGTCCGCGGCCTCTTCCCCGTTCTGCAGGCGCGGCAGGAGACGATCGACGCGGCGGACGCATGGCTGGCGGCGCACACGGACGCGCCCGCGTCCCTGCGCCGCCTCGTCCTGGAGGGCCGCGACGACCTGGAGCGTGCACTGCGCGCGCAGGCCTGTGACGCCACGGTTGCACAGCGTCATGTTCGAACGCGGTAATCACCCATTCTCGACCATCGAACGTGCGTACTTTAGCCCCGTACTGTCCTGATTTGTCGACAGCCGTGTAACAGCGGTTAAGTGGCGCTCAACCTGCGGGAATTGAGGCAGCATGAACCACAACACGCCCCTCAGCCCCGGCCACCCCCTCACCCTCGTGCACCTCGAGCGCACCCAGCGTCGCGTCATGACCACGCGCGAGTTGCGTGCGCACGGCGTTCCGGCCGATGTGCTCGCCGAGCGGTGCCGTCCCGACGGCCCGTGGCAGCAGATCCTCCCGCAGGTGGTCCTGCTGCACTCCGGCCCGGCCACCGGCGAGGACCGGGCGCACGCCGCCGTCCTGTACGCAAGCCGTCCCCCGCACGGCCAGCACTGCCGCTCCGACGCGATGATCACCGGCCTCGCCGCCCTCGCCCTGCACAACTTCGAAGCGGTTCCCCCGCTGATCGGCCTGGACCGCATCGACGTCCTCGTGCCGCGCCAGCGGCGGCTTCGCGACGCGGGCGAGGTGAAGATCCGCCGCTCCCACAGCCTGCCGCGCCCGGAGACCGTGCGCGGGCTGCCGTGCGCCCCGGTGCCGCGCGCCATCGCCGACGCCGTCGCCGATCTGGAGGACGACCCGGCGACGGTGCGGGCGGTGCTCATCGAATCCGTGCGCGCCGGCCACTGCGAAGCGACCGCCGTCGTCAAGGAGTTGACCGCGGCCCGGCTGCTCTCCCGCCCTCATGTCGTCGACGCGGTGGACGCGCTGCTCGCCGAGGGCCGCACCATCGCGGAGGACCGGCTGTACGAGATGGTGCGCTGTTTCGGACTGCCCGACCCGGTGTGGAACGTGGACCTGCGGCTGCCCGGCGGGCCATACCTGGGCGGGGTCGACGCGTACTGGCCGGACCACGCCGTCGCGCTGGAGCTCGACGCGCGCGCTCCGCGTCTGGACGACGACGTTCTGTGGGCGGAGTACGCCCGCAAACAGGAGCACCTGGAGCGGCTGGGGATCATCGTGATCAGGGTGACCCCGAAGAAGCTGCGCGGGTCGCTCGAACAACAGGCCATGGTGGTCAGGACGGCGCTGATCGACGCGGAGAACAGCCACCCCCACGCCTACGTCGCGGTACTCCCCCGCTGACCTGCACGTGAGCGACGCACGTGAGCCGGCGAAGGGGGCCCCACGGAGCAGAGGGAGGGCGGCCGAGGGACGGGGCCGTCCGCAGAGTCTGCGAGGGGCCGGAGAAGCGACCGAGAACTCTTGTGCGTGGCAGGATGGCCAGAGTCTGACGAAGGTCTGACAAAGGCGGAGAAGCGAACGAAGGAGTTCACGTGCCGGGCACGAACCTCACCCGCGAAGAGGCGCAGCAGCGGGCTCGCCTGCTCAAAGTCGACTCCTACGCGATCGATCTCGATCTCAGCGGGGCGCAGGAGGGAGGGACGTTCCCCTCGACCACGGTTGTGCGCTTCGACTGCGCCGAGGAGGGCGCGTCGACCTTCATCGACCTGGTCGCCCCTACGGTGCACGAGGTGGTGCTGAACGGGACGTCCCTCGATCCGGCGGAGGTGTTCGAGGACAGCCGCATCGCGCTGCCGTCGCTCGCCGCCGGCCACAACGAGCTCAAGGTCGTCGCCACCTGCGCGTACACCAACAGCGGCGAGGGGCTGCACCGCTTCGTCGACCCCGTGGACAAGCAGGCCTACCTTTACACCCAGTTCGAGGTGCCGGACGCCCGCCGGGTCTTCGCCAGCTTCGAACAGCCGGACCTGAAGGCCAGTTTCCGCTTCACCGTGAAGGCCCCCGCCGGCTGGACGGTGATCTCGAACTCCCCGGCGCCGGAACCGGTCGACGGCGTCTGGGCCTTCGAGCCGACACCGCGCATCTCCTCCTACATCACGGCGCTGATCGCCGGCCCGTACCACAGCGTGCACAGCACGTGGGACGCCGACGGGCGGAGCGTGCCGCTGGGCATCTACTGCCGCCCGTCGCTCGCCGAGTACCTCGACGCCGACGCGATCTTCGAGGTCACCCGCCAGGGCTTCGACTGGTTCCAGGAGAAGTTCGACTTCCCCTACCCGTTCGCGAAGTACGATCAGCTCTTCGTGCCCGAGTTCAATGCCGGAGCGATGGAGAACGCGGGTGCGGTGACCATCCGCGACCAGTACGTCTTCCGTTCCAAGGTGACGGACGCGGCCTACGAGACACGTGCGGAGACGATCCTGCACGAGCTGGCCCACATGTGGTTCGGCGACCTGGTGACGATGGAGTGGTGGAACGACCTGTGGCTGAACGAGTCGTTCGCCACCTACACCTCCATCGCGTGCCAGGCCGCGGCGCCGGGCAGCCGCTGGCCGCACTCGTGGACGACGTTCGCGAACTCCATGAAGACGTGGGCCTACCGGCAGGACCAGCTGCCATCGACCCACCCGATCATGGCCGAGATCCGCGATCTGGACGACGTGCTCGTCAACTTCGACGGCATCACGTACGCCAAGGGCGCCTCGGTCCTGAAGCAGCTCGTCGCCTATGTCGGCGAGGACGAGTTCTTCCGCGGTGTGCAGACGTACTTCAAGCGCCACCGGTGGGGCAATACCCGGCTCACCGACCTGCTCGGCGCGCTGGAGGAGACCTCGGGCCGTGACCTGAAGGCCTGGTCCACGGCATGGCTGGAGACCGCGGGCATCAATGTGCTGCGCCCGCAGATCGAGCTGGACGGCAGTGGCGCGATCGCCTCGCTCCACGTCCGGCAGGAGGCGCCGGCGCTGCCCGCCGGGGCCAAGGGTGAGGCGGTGCTCCGCCCGCACCGGATCGCCATCGGCACCTACGACGTCCAGGACGGCTCCCTGGTCCGCACGGACCGGATCGAGCTCGACGTCGACGGCGAGCTCACCGAGGTCCCGCAGCTGACCGGGCGCCCGCGCCCCGCGGTGATCCTGCTCAACGACGACGACCTCTCCTACGCCAAGGTGCGCCTCGACCCGGACTCGCTCTCCGCCGTCACCCGGCACATCGGCGACTTCACCGACTCACTGCCGCGTGCGCTGAGCTGGGCCTCGACGTGGGACATGACGCGCGACGGGGAGCTCGCCACCCGCGACTACCTGGACCTGGTGCTGCACGGCATCGGCAAGGAATCCGACATCGGCGTCGTCCAGTCGCTGCACCGCCAGGTCAAGCTGGCGCTCGACCTGTACGCCGATCCCGCATGGCGGCAGACCGGGCTCGCCCGCTGGACCGAGGCCACGCTGGAGCGGCTCCGCGCCGCGGAGGCCGGCAGCGATCACCAGCTCGCCTGGGCGCGCGCCTTCATGGCGACCGCGCGGACCGACGAGCAGCTCGACCTGCTCTCCGGTCTGCTCGACGGCAGCGAGGAGATCCCGGGGCTCGTCGTCGACGACGAGCTGCGCTGGGCGCTGCTCGAACGGCTGGCGGCCACGGGCCGCGCCGACGACAAGGCGATCGACGCGGAGCTGGCGCGGGATGCGACGTCGGCGGGTGAGCGGCACGCGGCGACGGCGCGGGCGGCGCGTCCGACCGCGGAGGCGAAGGCCGAGGCGTGGCGCTCGGTCGTCGAGTCCGACGCACTGCCCAACGCCATGCAGGAGGCCGTGATCGGCGGCTTCGTCCAGACCGACCAGCGCGAGCTGCTCGCGCCGTACGCACCGAAGTACTTCGAAGTAGTGAAGGGCGTATGGGAGAGCAGGAGCCACGAGATGGCACAGCAGATCGCGATCGGGCTCTACCCGACGCTGCTGGTCTCGCAGGAGACGCTGGACGCGACGGATGCGTGGCTCGCCTCCGCGGAGCCGAGCGCTGCGCTGCGGCGGCTGGTCGTCGAGTCGCGCGCGGGCATCGAGCGGGCGCTGCGTGCGCAGGCCGCTGACGCGGCGCGTTCTGCGTGAGCGTTTTGCCGCGTTTTGCGGTGACCCGACGTCTGGGTTGAGAAGAAGTGATTTCCCCGCCCGCCCATAGCCGTGATCGGCTGGGCGGGCGGGGGAACGACCTACTGCTTCTTGCGGGACTTGTCCGTCGCGATCACCAGACTCGCGATGATCGCGAACAGCGCCAGCGGGATCGCGACGTACAGCCCGAGCGTTTCACCGATGCTCAGGCCCGGGCCCGGGTCCGAACCGCCGTCGCTCGCGAAGGCGAAACCGGACGAGGACATCAGCATCATCAGCGCCGTCCCGGCGCTGACCGCACCGGCGCGCAAAGCGTTCTTGTTGACCACGGTCCAAAACTAGCCAATGACCGCCCGTCCCGCGCGAGCGGGGTCGGCGCGCCGCAGTTCGTCGACGAGCGCATGCAGCCGCGATGACGCGGCCAGTCGTTCGAGGGTCAGCGGACGTCCCGTCGCATCGGCGATCGGAAGCCGCCAGTTGGGGTACTCATCCGTCGTACCGGGGAGGTTCTGGGGACGGCGGTCGCCGACAGCGTCCGGGAGCCAGACCCCGATCATCCGTGCCGGCGTCCGCTGAAGAAAACGGTGCATCGCCTTGATCGCGCCTTCCTCGTCCCTGGGGCCCTCCGGCAGCAGGCCGAGCCGCCCGAGCAGAGCGAGCCACTCCGCCACCTCGATCGCGTCCTGCGTCTGCTCCTCGGACAGCGACCGGCCCAGCAGCCCGAGGCCGTGCCGAAGCTGGACGTGTTCGCCGGTCAGCCGTGCCGCGGTGGTCGGCAGGTCGTGGGTGGTCACGGTGGCCAGACACCCCTCCCGCCACCGCTCGGGCGGCAGCGGCCGCCTGTCACCCTCGTGATCCCGTTCGAACCACAACACCGACGTCCCGAGGATCCCGCGCCCCGCGAGCTCCTCCCGCACGCCGGGCTCGACCGTGCCCAGGTCCTCCCCTATCACCAGCGCCCCCGCGCGGTGGGCCTCGAGGGCGAGCACGCCGAGCATCGCCTCGGCGTCGTAGCGCACATAGGCACCCTCGGTCGGCGGGCGGCCGTTCGGCACCCACCACAGCCGGAACAAGCCCATGACGTGATCGATCCGTACCCCGCCCGCGTGCCGCAGCACGCCGCGCAGCAGCTCGCGCCACGGCGCATAGCCGGTCGCGGCGAGCGCGTCCGGGCGCCACGGCGGCAGACCCCAGTCCTGGCCGTGGGGGTTGAACGCGTCGGGCGGTGCGCCCACCGACATCCCCGGCGCGAGCGCGTCGCGCAGCGCCCACGCATCGGCGCCCGCCGGATGCACCCCGACCGCGAGGTCGTGCACGATCCCCACCGCCATCCCCGCATCGGCCGCCGAGCGCTGCGCGGCACGCAGTTGAGTGTCCGTCAACCAGGCGAGCCAGCAGTGGAAGTCGACGCCGTCGAGACACTCCGTGCGGGCGCGCGCGGTCTGCGCCGAGCGCGGATCGCGCAACCCCGCCGGCCAGCCATGCCAGTCGGGGCCGTGGATCTCGGCGAGCGCGCACCAGGTCGCGTGGTCGTCGAGCGCCTGCCCCTGCTCGGCGAGGAAGTCGCAGTACGCGGCGCGCCTGCCGGGCGTCAGCGGCACCTTCCGTACCAGTTCGAGCGCGGCCCGCTTCAGCCGCCAGACGGCGTCGCGGTCGATCAGGGCGTCCTTGTCGAGGACGGAGTCGCGCAGCGCGGTGGCCTGCACGAGCAGGTCGCAGGCGCGTTCTCGGTCCTCGGGGGGCAGGTAGGCGTACTCGGGGATGTCCTCGATCCGCAGGTAGACCGGGTCGGGGAAGCGGCGGGACGACGGCCGGTACGGCGAGGGGTCGGTGGGTTCGCCGGGCGCTGCCGGCACGGCGGAGTGCAGCGGGTTGACGGTGAGGAACCCTGCGCCGAGCGCACGCCCCGCCCATCCGGCGAGGTCCGCGAGGTCGGCGAGGTCACCCATCCCCCACGAGCGTGCCGACAGCACGGAATACAGCTGTGCCATGAATCCATAACTGCGGCGCGGCGGCCCGTCGATCCGCTCCGGTACGACGATCAGGGGTGCGCAGGCGCTGCGCCCGTCGGGGGCGGCGGCGCGCAGGATGTGGTGGCCGAAGGGGAGGGAGAGCGGCTCGCCGCCAGCCGGGGCCGGCAGGTCGTACACGCTCCCGTCGTCGAACTCCGCCGTGAGCACGGTTCCGTCCGGCACATCGAGCCGCGGCGCGTATCCGGCGCGCAGCACCACGCACTGCGGCAGCAGGCGGCTGCGGCTTCGCTGTTCATGGCGGGCGAGGGCGTCGTGGACGGCTCGCGGGGTCGATACGTCGACGCCGAGCGCGCCGAGCACCGCTGTCACGGTGGCCTCGGGGACGTGGACGACCCGGCCCGGCGCGGGCTCGTAGGACGTGTCGACGCCGTGCAGCTGCGCGAGCCGCGCAAGCTCGGCTGCCGCCGGGGCGCTGGTTCCGGCGGCTCCCCCGTTCGGTCTGCCCATCAGTACTCCGTCGGCTCCACACCGGCCCCCGCGTCGCCGGTGGCGGCGGGCTCGCTGATCAGCGCCGGCTCGGTGGCGAGCGGCGGTTCACTCGTCAGGGGGACGTCCTCGGCCATGGGGGGCTCCGACGTGAGCGGCTGCTCGGCGTATCCGCGGTCACCGTCGAATTCGCCGTACTCGCCGTACTCATCGTCGGAGCCGGGTTTGGACAGGTCCAGGTCGAGGTCGAAAGGGTGTAGGTCGGTGGGGACAGCCACGGAGTGCCTCCGTTGGTCTGGACGGTCGGACACGTCAGCTCTACCCAGAGCCTGTCCGCCCATCCATCCGGATACCGGACGGTTGACAAACATCACACTCGTCACCGATTCCACCCCCTGTTGACCGTAACCAGAGCCGTACGCAGAGTAAAGCGTCTGGTGTCATTCAAAGCCCGGTGGCGCACCGCGTACGGCCCACGGCTGCGCCGCCTCCAGTTGGGCGGCGAGGGCGAGCAGCGGCCCCTCCGCGCCGTGCGGCGCGCCGAGCATCATGCCGATCGGCAGCCCGTCCGCCGACCAGTGCAGGGGCAGCGAGATCGCGGGCAGGCCCGCGATGTTCCACGGGCCGGTGAAAGGGGTGAACGCGATCTGTGCCCCAAAGTCCGCGGCCGGATCCGCGTCGTCCCGCAACGCCCCCACGGATGGCGGGAGTTGGGCGAGGGTGGGGGTGAGCACGGCGTCGTACCGGGCGACGGCGGTGGTGAAGGTCCGGCCCACGGTCTGCATCGCGGCGAGTGCCCGCGCATAGTCGAGGCCGCCGGCCGCCCGCCCCTGGTCACGCAGCCAGCGCGTCATCGGCATGAGGTCGCTTTCACGCTCCGGGGGGACGGGGGCGAGGGCAGACAGAACAGCCCATACCGGTGTGAAGGCATCACGGTCGCCCGGCGCGAGCGGCTGCGGGGCGTCGACCACGTCATGGCCGAGCTCGGCGAGCAGCACCGAGGTCTTCTCATAGGCGACGAGCACCTCGGGATCGACGGCGACGCCCGGCACGTCGGGCTGCGCCCAGCGGGCGATGCGCAGCCGGCGCGGGGTGCGCTCGTACGCGTCGCACCAGCCGAGGAAGGTGCGGTCTGTGGCCGGGAGCGGGAAGGGGTCACCCGGCGTGGGCGCGGCCATGACGTCGAGGAGCGCGGCAGCGTCGCGTACCGTGCGGGCGAGCGGGCCGTTGACGGCGAGACCGCTGATGTCACCGAACGGTGCAGGGCTCACCCGTCCCCGGGTCGGCTTGAGCCCGACGATCCCGCAGCAGCTCGCCGGGATCCGGATCGATCCGCCGCCGTCGCTGCCCTGCGCGGCCGCTGCGAGCCCGGCGGCGACCGCCGCGGCCGCGCCGCCGCTCGAACCCCCGGCGCCACGGGTGAGGTCGTACGGGGTGCGGGCGGGCGGCCCGACGCGGCTCTCGGTGTAGGCGGGGAGTCCGAATTCGGGGGTGTTGGTCTTGCCGGGCAGCACGGTGCCGGCCTCGTGCAGCAGTTCACCGACGCGCGTCCCCACGGTGGCGACGCGGTCGGCGAAGACGGCCGAGCCGGAGGTGAACCTCACACCGGGCACGGGCGTGAGGTCCTTGACGGGAACCGGCACACCGAGCAGCGGCGGCAGCGCGTCCCCTTGAGCGCCCTGGACAAGCACTTGCTCGGCGCGGCGGGCATCATCCAGCGCACGGTCGGCGGTGACGGTGAGGTACGCGCCGAGGGAGGCATCGAGACGGTCGATGCGCAGCAGATAGTGCTCGGCCAGCGCGACCGGGGACAACTCCCCGCGCCGCACCGCCGTCGCCTGTTCCAGCATCGTCAACTCATGCGGTTCCGCCATGGTGACGACGGTACGCCGCGGCGGCTCGCGACGGGGTCACGTACGGGTGCTCGAAGTGCCCGGTAGGCCGGCACTTACGTGGACAGCCCCTGTGGCACGCCGCGATAGTCAGCGGGTGACGAGATGGGCGGGGCGCAACTACGCCGACGTACGGCGCCGGCCGCCCCGCAACTTCCGTCGTAGCCAGCCATCTTTGCGCCGAAGGCGTGAGACGAAACGATGCACCCGGCGAAGCACAATGCCGTCCCGTCGAACAGCCGCGTCGCCGACAGGGGTCAGCCCGCCGTGTTCTCGTCCTCAACACCTTCGACGAAGTGGTCGAATTCGCCCGCCTTGACTCCCTTGACGAACGCGTCCCACTTCGCCGGCGTGGTGACGGCGACGACGTCGGGTTCGTCGCTTTCGCGCAGGTAGATCATCCCGTTGTCACCTCGGGTGACCTCGATACAGTCGCCTCCGCCTCCGCCTCCGGAGAAGCTGGACTTCCGCCACACGAGATCCGACACGGAGTACCTTCCACGGCTACGGCAGATGTGCTGCCTGCTTGATCAGGTCAAGCGACGGGCCTGGTCCCAGCGCGGTCGCCCGCAGCACGTCGAACACGGTCCGCATGCGCTGGACGTCGTCATCGTGCTCCAAATATGCGACCGACGCAATGTTGTCGATCATGACGACATCCATTCCCGTCACCGGCATGCCGAAGACACCGAACGTCCCGTCCAGACCGGTGTGCGCCCGCGCTGAACGGCATCACCCGAAGCCGGATCCCCTGCCACGCACTGCCGTGGCAGTCGCGACATCACCCATGTACCATATTCATGGCTCTTGAATGGCTTATATAAGGGGCGCACGATGAGCGTAACGACCCTCGACCTCGACGACGAGGCACTCGCCGAGGCCATGAGACTGTCCGGACACAGAACCAAGAAGGACGCGGTCAACGAAGCGCTGCGCGAATACGCCGCTCGCCACCGCCGCATCGAGGCCCTCGAACGGTACGCGGACATGGCCCAGGGCTGGGACTACGAGTCGTGGGAGCGTAGGCACGCGGCAGAGAAGAACGCGGGGCGATGATCCGGTATCTCATCGATTCGTCCGCCCTGTGGCGCATCCTCCGCGACAAGGAGCTCCGCGGTGCGTGGGCTGAGGCGATCAGCTCTGGCGTGGTGGGCTCCTGTCAGCCGCAACGAACAGAGTTCAAGTCGTCGGCCAGGAACCGCAGCGAGTACGACGCATTTACGGACATGTTCGTTGATCTGTATCCGGACGTTCCCGTACACAAGTCGGCCTGGCAATGGATTGAGGCTGCACAGTACCGACTCACACAGAGCGGAACCCATCGCGCCCTGTCCGTCGTCGACCTGCTGCTATCCGCTACAGCCGCCCACCACGGCCTGACCGTGTTGCACGACGACGCCGACTTCGAAACACTGGCCCGCTCGGCCCGCGACCTCCACGAGAGGAACGTGCGCCGGATCCCGCTCTGAGTACGCGGCGCCCTCTGCTGTCTCTCCCGTCACGCGGACTGGCCGCGCGCCTCGGCGAGCGCGACGCTGCGGTCGGCGCAGCCGTGCATGCAGCCGGACCACATGAGGCGGACGAACACTCGGACCAGCGGGGCCGTAGCGCGGCTCGTGGCGAAGAACGTGTACGTCCAGGTGAAGCGGGAGCGCGCCGCGTCGCCGGTGAAGGTCCATTCGCCCACCGCACGGGTCATCAGGCGGGCCATGACGCCGCCGAAGTCGTCCACCTGATAGGCGAAGCGGCGAGCGCGCTCCCACGCCGTCACCCGCTCCCGCACGCTGCGGCCGTCGGGCGGTGTTGACGCGACGGGGGGTCGTGCGTGAATCTGCTCGGAAGCTTCAGCAACATTGCAGTTTCACGCACTCTATGAACCCCTCCCCTCCACCAGAGGAGCGTGTGATGCGAACGTTCCGCAAGCGCGGAAGACTCGCCGCCGTCGCCGCCGCCGTTGCCGCCGTGGCGCTCGGGGTGGCCGGGATGAGCGGGCCGCCGGCCGCCGCCTCCCCCGCGACCACGCCGTCCGGCTCGTACAACGGGCTCGCGCTCACCCCGCCCATGGGCTTCAACGACTGGGCCAAGTACGAGTGCAACATCAACGAGAACCTGTTCATGAAGACCGGCGACGCCCTGGTCGCCAAGGGGCTCTCCAAGCTCGGCTACACGTACGTCAACGTGGACGACTGCTGGATGCAGAAGACCCGCGACGCCAACGGCAACCTCCAGGTCGACACCGCGCTCTTCCCGCAGGGGATGAAGGCGCTCGGCGACCATCTGCACGCCGAGGGGCTGAAGTTCGGCATCTACGAGGACGCCGGGACCAACACCTGCCAGGGCGCGGCGGGCAGTTACGGTCACTTCGACCAGGACGCGCGCCAGTACGCCTCATGGGGCGTCGACTACCTGAAGCTGGACTACTGCTACCAGCCCCTCTCCGACTACCCGGGCGCATCCGCGGCCGACGTCGCGAAGATCGTCTACACCCAGGCGAGCGAGGCGCTGCGCAAGACCGGGCGCCCGATCGTCTTCTCGGAGTCCGCGCCCGCGTACTACTTCGACAACTCCACTTTCTGGCAGATCATGAAGTGGATCGGGAACGAGGGGAATCTGTGGCGGGTCGGCGACGACATCGCCGACAACTGGCAGAGCGTGCTGACCAATTACGAGCAGACCTCGATGCTGCGCCTCGCCCCGTACGCCGGGCCGGGCCACTGGAACGACGCGGACATGCTGGAGGTCGGCAATCCCGGTCTCAGCCTCACCGAGCAGCAGTCGCAGTTCACGCTCTGGTCGGAGCTCGCCTCACCGCTGCTGCTCTCCACCGATGTGGGCGCGCTGAGCGGTGCCCCGCTGGCGATCGTCTCCAACAAGGACGTCATCGCCGTCGACCAGGACAAGCTGGGCGCGCAGGGCACGGTGGTGCAGACGGGCGGCGGCTACGACGTGCTGTCCAAGCCGCTTGCGAACGGCGACCGCGCGGTCGTGCTGTTCAACAAGAACGACCGTGCACAGACCATCACCACCCACGCCACGACGGTCGGGTTCTCCGGCACGGGCAACGTCACGCTCAAGGACCTGGTGAGCAAGAAGGTCACGACGAGTACGGGGACCATCGCGGCCACCGTCCCGCCGCACGGCACCGTGATCTACCGGGTCTCGCCCACGCACGGCGCCTCCGCGCCGTCGGCGACCGTGCTGAGTGTCACGCAGCGTTCCTTCCCCGGCGGCAAGAGCGTCTCGGTGCCGGTCAGCCTCTCCGATGACGGACCGAACCCGCTGAACGGCGCTTCCGTCTCGCTGCACGCTCCCGCGGGCTGGCGCGTCGAGCCCTCGTCCGTACCGCTGGGGAAGGTCGGCGCCGGAGGCAGCGCCACCGCCGCCTTCACCGTGATCGCACCCGCCCCTCCCCCGGGGCGGTCCACCGACACGCTCACCGCGACCGCCGGCTACGCCTCCCTGGGACGGCAGCAGAACACCTCGGCCGATTCGACGGTGCTCTACGACCTGCCGTACGACAATCTCGCGCAGGCGTTCAACAATGCCGCCGTCACCGACGAGTCCGCACCGACGGCCGGGGACTTCGACGGCAACGGGGACACCTACTCGGCGCAGGCGCTGGCGAAGGCCGGGGTCACCCCGGGCTCCACGGTGACGGCGAACGGCCTCACCTTCACCTGGCCGAGTGCGGCGAGCGGTACGCCCGACAACGTGGCGGGCGGCGCGGTCACGATCAAGGAGAGCGGTTCCGGCTCGGAGCTGGCCCTCCTCGGCGCGGAGGCAGGCTTCGACAGCGCGACCGTGACGGTGAAGTACACCGACGGCACCACATCGACCGGGACGCTCGGCTTCCCCAACTGGTGCTGCTCCCCGACCGACGCCTACGGCGCGAAGGTGGCGATCATCACCGATCACCGCGACACCCCGTCCGGGCCCGCGAACTTCGGCACCGACTACGACGTCTTCAGCAACACGATCCCGCTGACCGCGGGCAAGCAGATCGCGACGGTGACGCTGCCGGGCGACAGCGCCATTCACATCTTCGCGATCTCCGTCATGTGACCGACGCACCGCCCGGCTGACAGGGATGACAAAACGCGATGACCCGGATATCAGGCAGAGATGCCGTCTATCCGGGCCATCGCGTCCTCCGCGCCGTATGGCTGCAGGTATGGCAGCCAGCGCGGGTCCCTATGGCCCGTGCCGATGATCCGCCACGCCAGGCCCGTCGGCGGAGCCGGCTGATGGCGCAGGCGCCAGCCGAGCTCGGAGACGTGACGGTCGGCTTTGACGTGGTTGCAGCGGCGACACGCGGCGACCACGTTGTCCCAGGAGTGCTGGCCTCCGCGACTGCGCGGGATGACGTGGTCGACGCTGGTTGCGGCGCTTCCGCAGTACGCGCATTTGCCGCCGTCGCGAGCGAAGAGCGCCCGGCGGGTGAGCGGGACGGGTCCCCGAAAGGGGACCCTGACGAATCTGTTGAGCTTGACGACGCTGGGCGCCGGTAGGGCGCGGGTCGCGCTGTGCATCAGGGCGCCGGATTCCTCGAGGCATACGGCCTTGTCATTGAGGACGAGAACGAGCGCGCGGCGGAGCGGTACGACGCCGAGCGGCTCGTACGACGCGTTGAGGACCAGGACATGCGGCACGGATGCCTCCCTTGTACGCCGGCGGCGCGTGGCTCGCGCCGGGACGATCTCCCCTCAGTGTCGCCGGAAGCCTGGTCGTGGCGCCACCATGACCAGGTAACGAGCTCGAGGTGTTTTCGACCACACCTCTTTACATCCCATCATTTCGGACGGAGCCCTACGGAATGACGGGGAAAGGCCAAAGATTGCACCGTTAGGGTGGATGGACTGCCCGCACTTTTCACAGATCCCGCACCTGGCGGGCAGGTCTTCTCCATGGAGGGTTCTCAGCTGTGCCCGGGTCCTGGTCCACGACCGCCGACGCTCCGACTAGCCCCGCCGTCGCCGTGACGCGCGCCACTCAGTCCGCCAACGGCTTGGCGAGCTACGTCGAGAATCACTGGGTGAACTGGCTCTCCACCGGCATAGAGATCTTGATCATCCTGGCGATCGCGGTGGTGCTGCGAGCCGTCGTACGGCGGATGATCACCCAGCTCATCGCCCGGATGAACCGCGGTGCCGAGGCGAGCGCACAGGGCGGCGCGCTGGGCGGGCTGCTGGTCAACGCGGAGCGGCGTCGCCAGCGCAGCGAGGCGATCGGCTCGGTGCTGCGCAGCGTCGCATCGTTCGTGATCCTGGGCACCGCGGCACTGATGGTGCTCTCCTCGCTCCACATCGATCTTGCCCCGCTGCTGGCCAGTGCCGGTGTGGCGGGTGTCGCGGTCGGTTTCGGCGCGCGCAACCTCGTCACCGACTTCCTCTCCGGCGTGTTCATGATCCTCGAGGACCAGTACGGCGTCGGAGACGTGATCGACGCGGGCGTCGCGACCGGCACGGTGATCGAGGTCGGCCTGCGGGTGACGAAGCTGCGGGGCGACAACGGCGAGATCTGGTACGTGCGCAACGGCGAGGTCAAGCGGATCGGCAACCTCAGCCAGGGCTGGTCGACCGCGGTCGTCGACGTGCAGGTCGGCTACGGGGAGGACCTCGACCGGGCGCGGGCGCTCATCGCCGCGACGGCGGAGGACATGGCCAAGGACGAGCCGTGGGACGAGACGCTGTGGGAGCCGGTCCAGGTGCTGGGCCTGGAGGAGGTGAGCCCGGAGAGCGTGGTGATCCGGGCCCAGGCGAAGACCATGCCGGGCAAGGCGGCCGGGGTGGCGCGCGAGCTGCGCTGGCGGATCAAGAAGTCGTTCGACGAGGCGGGAATCGGGTTCCTCGGCGGCACGCCGGAGCAGATACCGCAGGACGCCGCGGATGCGGCGGCGTCGGTCGCCCCGCCGTCGGCGCTCGCCAATCCGAGCTCGCCCCAGGCGAGCAGGGCCACACCGCTGCCCACCGGGGAGCCCTCGGGCCCGCATCTGCAGAAGTGACGGCCGCCCCCGCGAAGACGTAGCGCCTGCGGCGATCCCACCCTTGACGACGCCCCCCGGGGGGCCTAGCTTTCCTATCACCAATAGGAAAGCTTCCTAACACTACCGGGGAGGCCAGGACCGTGACCGGGAAGACTCCGGGGACCCCCGGTACGCCGGGTACGCCGCGGGTACTGCGCGCGATGAACGACCGCGCCGCGCTCGACCTGCTGCTCGAACACGGACCGCTGTCACGGACCCGGATCGGCGAGCTGACCGGCCTGTCGAAGCCCACCGCCTCCCAGCTGCTCGCCCGCCTGGAGAGCGCCGGCCTCGTCGTCGCCACCGGCACGACGGCCGGACGGCCAGGGCCGGGCGCCCAGCTGTACCGGGTGAACCCGGACGCGGGGTACGTGGCGGCGCTCGACGTCACCCCCGACCGCATCGTCGCCGCCGTCGCCGACATCGCCGGCGAGCTGCGCGGCCGCCACACCGTCCCCACCAAGGGCCGCGCCCCCGCCCGCTCCGCCGCACGGCAGACCGCCCGCACCGTCACCCGGGTCGTCGAGGCGGTCGAGGGAGCGGCGAAGGACGCCGGGATCGACCGCTCGCGGCTCAACCGCCTGGTGATCGGCATCCCGGGCGCCCTCGACCCGGCGACGAACACGCTGCGGTACGCAGGCCACGTACCCGGCTGGCACTCGCCCGGCCTCCTGGACGAGCTGCGCGAGGCGCTCGGCACCCCGCTCGCCGTGGAGAACGACGTCAACCTCGCGGCCGTCGCGGAACGGAGCCTCGGCGCGGCGGCGGGGTGCGAGGACTTCGTGCTGTTCTGGGTCGAGGAGGGCATCGGCGCGGCCATCGTGCTCGGCGGGCGGCTGCACCGGGGGGCGACTGGCGGCGCGGGCGAGGTCGGCTACATGCCGGTGCCCGGTGCGCCCGTCCTGCACAACGTCACCCGTGCCAACACCGGCGGCTTCCAGGAGCTGGCGGGCGGCGATGCGGTGCTCAAGCTCGCGCGGCAGGGCGGCATCAAGGCGCGCACCCCGCAGGAGGCCGTGGCGCGAGCGGCCGGCGACGGGCCGGACGGCGAGGCGGTGCTGGACGAGCTGGCGGCACGGTTCGCCACCGGGCTCGCCTCGATCGTCGCCGTCCTCGACCCGCAACTCGTCGTGCTCTCCGGTGGCGTGGTGACGGCGGGCGGTGAGGCGCTGCGGACGCGCATCGAGGACCAGCTCTACCAGGTGGCCATCCCGCGCCCGCGGGTGCTGCTCGGCGCGCTGGAGGACGACCCGGTGCTCGTCGGCGCGGTGCAACGGGCGCTGGCCGCAGCCCGCGACGACATCTTCGACACCTCGGCCGGCTGAGCGGCTCGGCCTCTCGGCCCGGTCTCGGCCCGGCACGAACCACCCGCACGGAACACCCGCACGCTCCGCACACCCCCACGCGTACCGCACGTACCCCTGGAGGAGCAGCATGTCCGCACTGTCCCGGGCGTGCGCCGCTCTCGCGGCCGCCGCCTCGATATCCCTGCTGGTCTCCGCCTGTACCGGGCAGAGCACGACGCAGGCCGATGACGACCCGAACAAACCGGTGACGATCAACTTCTGGCACGGCTGGAGCGCGCCGGACGAACTCAAGGCGATCAACGACGACATCGCGGGCTTCGAGAAGACGCACCCCGCCATCCATGTGCACGCGGTCTCCAATGTCACTGATGACAAGATCAACCAGGGGCTGCGGACGGGCGGTTCCGATGCGCCCGATGTCGTCTCGTCATTCACCACGGACAACGTCGGCGAGTTCTGTTCCTCGGGCGCGCTCACCGATCTCGGCCCGTTCCTGGAGCGGTCCGGAATCGACCCTGCAGCGACCTTTCCGAAACCCATGCTGGATTACACCCAGTACAAGGGGACGCGCTGCACGCTGCCCCTGCTCGGCGACGCCTACGGGCTCTACTACAACAAGAACGCCTTCAAAGCGGCCGGTATCGCCTCGCCGCCGCGCACGATGTCACAGTTCACCGCCGACGCGGTCAAACTCACCAAACCGCAAGGGGATTCTTACGCGCAGCTCGGCTTCATGCCGGACTTCCACGGGTACGAGTCCACGCCAGGGCACCTCGCGGCCCAGTGGAGCCCCACGTACTTCAACGCCCAGGGCAAGGCCCAGATGGCCACCGACCCGGCGTTCACCGCGATGTTCACCTGGCAGAAGAACCTGGTGAACGCCCTCGGCGGATTCACCGAACTGGAAAGGTACCGCAACACCTTCGGCGACGAATTCGGGCCCAAGAACCCCTTCCACACCGGCCAGGTCGCCATGGCCATCGACGGCGAATGGCGCCTCGGCATGGCCAAGGACGCGGGCGTCTCCTTCCCCATCGGCGTCGCACCGATGCCCGTACCGGACGACCAGGCCTCGTCGTACGGCAAGGGATATCTCTCCGGCACGATCATCGGGATCTCGGCGTACAGCGCGAAGCAGAATGCCGCCTGGGAGTTCGTGAAGTACCTGACCACCCACACCGACGCGGTCGTGAACTTCGCCAATGAGATCCACAACGTCCCGTCCACCTTTGCGGCGCTGAAGTCCCCGAAGCTCCAGGCGGACGACAATTTCCGCACGTTCCTGTCGATCGCGCTTAACCCGGCCAGCAACACCACACCGTCGAGCCCGAACGGCGGCCAGTACCAGGTCACGCTGCAGGACTTCGCCTACGCCTACGAGTCCGGCAAAGCCACTGATCTCAAGGCCGGACTGGACCGGGTCGACCAGCAGGTCGATCGCGACATCGCCCAGGCGACACCATGACGGCGCTCACCCTGCACGGCAGGCAATGCCGCTCGGCGCTGCGGACGCTGGCCTTCCTCTCCCCCTGGCTGCTCGGATTCGGCTTCTTCTTCGTCTATCCGCTCCTGTCCACCGTCTACTTCTCGTTCATGAAGTACGACGGATTCCGGCCCCCGGCTTTCACCGGCGCTGCCAACTGGGTCTATGTCTTCACCCAGTACCCCATGTTCTGGCCCGCGTTGCGCAACACCCTGTGGCTGGTAGCGGTGATGGTGAGCGCCCGCGTCGTCTTCGGCCTCGGAATAGGGCTGCTGATCACGAAGATCAAAACAGGCGCCGGGTTCTTCCGCACCGCCTTCTATCTGCCGTACCTCGCCCCGCCGGTCGCCGCGACCATGGCCTTCGCCTTTCTGCTCAACCCCGGCACGGGACCGGTCAACCACATCCTCGGCACGATCGGGCTGCCTCAGCCGGGCTGGTTCAACGACCCGAACTGGTCGAAGCCCGCGCTGACGATGCTCGCCCTGTGGGGCATCGGTGACCTGATGGTGATCTTCATGGCCGCGCTGCTCGACGTGCCGGCCGAGCAGTACGAGGCGGCCGAGCTCGACGGCGCGGGAGCGTGGCAGCGGTTCCGCTATGTGACGCTCCCCAACATCTCACCGATTGTGATGTTCGCCGTCGTCACCGGCGTCATCGAAACCATGCAGTACTACACGCAGCCGATGATCGCGGGCCAGGTCGCCAGCGGGGTCATCGGCAACTCGGGCCAGCAGTTCGAACCCGGATACCCCGACCAGTCGACGCTCACCCTGCCCCAACTCGTCTACAACCTCGGATTCCAGCGCTTCGACACCGGCTCGGCGTGCGTCATCGCCCTCGTGCTGTTCGCCCTCGCCATGGCGTTCACCGCGCTGCTGATGCGCCGCCGCAGCGGACTGATCCAGGCGGGAGGGTGATCTCGTGACCGACGTCCTCGCCCCCGCACGGGCCACCGCGGCGCGACGACGGCCGCTGCGCAGCGCGAACGCACGGGCGGCGCGCCGTAAGGCGCAGCTGCACTGGATCGCGGTGCACGCCCTGGGCATCGCCGCCGCGCTTTTCTTCGTGCTGCCGTTCGTCTTCGTCGCGCTCACCTCGTTGATGAGCGACAACCAGGCGCTCACCCGCGCGCTGTGGCCTCACCCGTTCGTGTGGCACAACTATGTGACCGTCTTCCGCACCCCGGGCTTTCTCACCTGGTGGAAGAACACCCTGATCTATGCGGGTGCGGGCACCGCGCTCACCGTGGTCTCCAGCATCCCGGTGGCGTACGCGCTCGCCAAGTTCCGCTTCCGCGGCCGTACTCTCGCGCTGATGCTGGTGGTGGCCACGATGATGCTGCCTCCGCAGGTCGTCGTCGTACCGATGTATCTGTTCTGGGCCAATCAGATGCATCTCACCGGCACGCTGTGGCCACTGATCATCCCGATGGCATTCGGTGACGCGTTCAGCATCTTCCTGCTGCGGCAATTCCTCGTCACGATTCCGGATGAATACGTCGACGCGGCGAGGGTCGACGGATGCGGCGAGGTGCGTGCACTGCTGCGCGTCGTCCTGCCGATGGCCAGGCCCGCCATTGCCGCCGTCGCGCTCTTCCAGTTCTTCTCGTGCTGGAACGACTACTTCGGGCCGCAGATCTACGCGAGCGAGAATCCGGCGGCCTGGACGCTCAGTTACGGCCTGGAGACGTTCAAAGGCGCGCACCAGACCAGCTGGAATCTCACCATGGCGGCCACGATGCTCGTCATGGCACCCGTGATCGTCGTGTTCTTCTTCGCGCAGAAGGCATTCGTCGAAGGCGTCACACTGACCGGAGTGAAGGGCTGAGGGACAAGGATGCAGCATTCTTCCGGGGGACGACCCCCGTACCCCCGCAAAATCGCAGTGGTGGGGGGCGGTTCCACCTACACCCCCGAACTCATCGACGGATTGGCCAGGCTGCGCGAGACCTTGCCGGTGACGGAGGTGGCACTGATCGACCCCGCGCCCGAGCGCCTCGAGCTGGTCGGCGGCCTCGCCCGGCGGATCCTCGCCCGGCAGGGCCATCCCGCCGCCGTCGTCACCACCGGTGACCTCCAGGCCGGTGTCGAGGGCGCCGACGCCGTCCTGCTGCAGCTGCGCGTCGGCGGGCAGGCGGCGCGGCAGCAGGACGAGACGTGGCCGCTGGAATGCGGCTGCGTCGGGCAGGAGACGACGGGCGCCGGAGGGCTCGCGAAGGCGCTGCGCACCGTTCCCGTCGTGCTGTCCATCGCCGAACGGGTGCGGCGCGCCGCACCCGACGCGTGGATCATCGACTTCACCAATCCGGTGGGAATCGTCACGCGTGCGCTGCTGCAGGCCGGGCACAAGGCAGTCGGCTTGTGCAACGTGGCGATCGGGCTGCAGCGCAAGTTCGCGCGGCTGCTCGGCGTCCCGCCGGCGGCGCTGCATCTCGACCATGTCGGGCTCAACCACCTCACCTGGGAGTTCGGTGTACGGCTGGGGGGCGCGGACGGCGAGGACGTGCTGCCGAAGCTGCTCGCCGAGCACGGCGACGCGATCGCCGACGATCTGCGGCTGCCGCGCGCGGTGCTCGACCGGCTCGGCGTCGTCCCCTCGTACTACCTGCGCTACTACTACGCGCACGACCAAGTGGTGGACGAGCTGAGGGGGAAGCCGTCACGGGCCGCCGAAGTGGCTGATATGGAAAGGCAGTTGCTCGCGATGTACAGCGATCCGGCGCTCGACACGAAACCCGGGCTGCTCGCCAGGCGTGGCGGCGCCTTCTACTCGGAGGCCGCGGTGGCCCTCGCGTCGGCGCTGCTGCGCGGGGCGGGCGAGGTGCAGGTGGTGAACGCGTACAACCACGGCACGCTGCCCTTCCTCCCCGACGACGCGGTGATCGAGGTCCCCGCGGCCGTGGGCACCGATGGGGTGCGCCCGCTGCCGGTACCGGCCCTGGATCCGCTGTACGCGGGGCTCATCGCGCATGTCACCGCGTACGAGGAGCTGGCGCTGGAGGCGGCGCTGCGCGGCGGGCGCGACCGCGTCGTCAAGGCGCTGCTCGCCCACCCCCTGATCGGCCAGTACGCTCAGGCGGACGCGCTCGCCGACCGGCTCGTCGCACACAACCGGGAGCATCTCGCGTGGGCCTGACCCCGATTCCGCGGCCGCTCGTGACGGGGGGCGTGCTCGCCATCGACGCGGGCAACAGCAAGACCGATGTGGCGATCGTGGCGGCCGACGGCTCGGTGCTCGGCACGGCACGCGGCGGCGGTTTCCAGCCGGTGACGGCCGGGGCACGGCAGGCGGTCACCGCGCTCGTCCCGCTGGTGGCGGCCGCCGCACGCGCGGCGGGGCTGGCCGCGTACAGGGGAGCCCCCGTGGTGGAGCATGTCTCGGCCTGTCTGGCCAATGCCGACTTCCCCATCGAGGAGCGGGAGTTGCGGGATGCGGTGCACGCCCGCGGCTGGGGGACGAGCGCGCAGGTGCTCAACGACACCTTCGCGATCCTGCGTTCGGGGGTCGAAGAGCCGCGCGGTGTCGCCGTGGTGTGCGGTGCGGGGATCAACTGCGTGGGGATGCTGCCGGACGGCCGTACCGCCCGGTTCCCGGCCATAGGCCGCATCTCGGGCGACTGGGGAGGCGGGGTGTTCCTCGCCGAGGAGGCGTTGTGGTGGGCCGCGCGAGCCGAGGACGGGCGTGGAGAGGCGACCGAGCTGGCCACCGCGCTGCCTGCGCACCTCGGCCGGGGCTCGATGTACGAGCTGATCGAGGCAATGCACCTGGGACAGGTACCGGCACACGCCAGGCTGGAGCTCGCCCCCGTGCTCTTCCGGGTCGCGGCCGACGGCGACGCGGTGGCCCGTCGGATCGTGGACCGCCAGGCCGAGGAGGTGGTGGCGCTGGCGTCGGTGGCGCTCGGCCGGCTCGGCTTGCTCGACGAGGAGACGACCGTTGTCCTCGGGGGAGGGGTGCTGGCCGCCAGGCAGCCGCTGCTGATCGACGCCATCACCCGTGAACTGGCGCTCCGCGCGCCGAAGGCCGTCCCCCGGGTGGTCACCGCGCCGCCGGTCCTCGGTGCGGCGCTCCTCGGCCTCGACCATCTGGGCTCGCCGCCCACCGCCCATGCCCGGCTGCAGGCGCACTACGCGGCGGCGCCGGCCGCGCCGGCGGGCTCCGTGCCCGAAGGGAACCGCAGCGGTCGTCACCGCGTGATACGCGGGTGAGGCCCGAAGGACCGCCTGTGCAGGTGGTTTAGCGGTGCTGGAGGCTCAAGATCACGCCGAGCGCTAGTGGATGTCGGTGCCGGTGGCCATACTTGGCGAGAAAGTATTGCCCCGCTGACGGCCAGGACGGGACGATGCTCGGTCAGCGCGCATGGGGGAGGGTCAGGTTGACACGTACGCCGGCACGTTCGCCAGGTATGCCGGGAACGCCGGGAACACAGCCGTCGAGGCCGCGGCCGGGGATTCCGGCTCAGCCGGGCGCGGGACGCCCGGCGCCCAGCGCCGCCGCCGTGGCGGCAGTGGCCGCGGGCACACCCGCGCCGCGGCGCACGGCCTGGGCGGAGGGGGCCGACCGGATACGCGCCGCGGCGACCACTGAGCCGGGCAGGCTGCGGATCATCGGCGCCGCACTCGCCGCGCTCATCCTCGCGTTCGGCGCGGTGACGGCGTGGCAGATCAGTGAACGCTCCTCGGCGGCCCAGGGCGTGACCAACAGCAGCGAACCGCTCAGCGCCGACGCCGCCGAGATCTACCGATCACTTGCAGCGGCCAACACCACCGAGGCGGGCGGCTTCCTCGTCGGCGGCGTGGAACCGGCCGCGGTCCGCCAGCGCTACCAGAACGACATCAACACCGCCGCCCAGCTGATAGCCGAGGCGGCCGCGAGCAGCCAGGGCTCATCGGCGAGCCAGGCCGATGTGCAGAAGCTCAGCACGCAACTGCCCGTCTACACCGGCCTGGTGGAGACGGCACGCACCGACAACCGGCAGGGCCTGCCTCTCGGCGGCGCCTATCTGCGCTACGCCAACCAGCAGATGAGCGACATCCTGCTGCCTACCGCCCAGCACCTCTACCGGCTGCAGAGCGCGCGCCTGCAACAGGACTACGCCTCCGCCGAGTCGCTGCCGTGGGGCGCGTGGGCGCTGGGAGTGCTGGCGCTCGGCGCTCTGGTGTGGGCGCAGCGCCGCACCTACCGGCGTACGAACCGGGTGTTCAATCCGGGGATGCTGGCGGGCACGACGGCGGCCGGGGCGCTCCTGGTGTGGCTGGTGGCCGCGCACACCGTGGCCCGGGAGGATCTCGCCGATTCGTGGGATCATGGCGCGAAATCGCTGCAGGTTCTCAGCCAGGCGCGCATCGACTCGCTCCAGGCGCGCGGCAACGAGAATCTGACGCTGGTCGCGCGCGGCGCGGGCGCCTCGTACGAGACCAACTACCAGGACGAGATGGCCGCCCTCGACGGCACGCAGGTCGGCAAGGCTCCGGGCGGGCTGCTCGCCCAGGCGCTCGCGCTCGCCGACGATCCGGCGGGCAGGGCGCCGGTCCAGGCGGCGGCCGCCGACGTCGCCCAGTGGAGCAGCCGCCACGAGGTCGCCAACAGCGCCGACACGGCGGGCAATTACGACACCGCGGTGGCCGACGTCATCATCGGCGCTACGGATGCAACCGGCAAGCAGGTGAACCCCACGGCCACCACCGAGTACTCGTTCGACGCCGTCGACAGCAGTCTGCAGGACGCGCTCGACCATGAGGGCGCCGAGTTCCAGAAGGCGTCGGGCGACGGCCGCAGGGCGCTGACGGGACTGAGCATCGGAGCGGCGGTGCTCGCCCTTCTGGGAGCGGCCGGTTCCATACTGGGCGTGGGGCGACGGCTTTCGGAGTACCGGTGAGCGGGGATGGGAGAGCACCGATGAGCCGATCGAACGCGACCTTCGGGGTCCGGTCCGGCGGGTCCGGCCGGCCCGGCCGCCGGTCCGGCCTGTCGCGCCTGCGCGGCTGGGGCGGCGTCGGCGCCATGGCGGCGGCCTGCCTTCTCGCGCTCACCGCGATCGCCCTCCCGCTGGAGTGCGGATCGCCGGGCGAGGCGTCCGCAGCGGCTGCCCTCCCGCCGGCCGGGAGCGGCGTCGACCATGCGCAGCAGGCGATGGCCGACGCCCCGTGCACCGACCCCGAGGCGAGCCTGCGCCCATCGGATGCGGCGGGCCCCGCCGTCCAACGCATCCAAAAACGCGGCTATCTGACGGTCGGCGTCGACCAGAACAGCTATCTGTGGGGCTACCGGGACCCGGAGTCGGGCCAGATCGTCGGCTTCGACATCGATCTGGTGCGGGCCATCGCCACCGACATCCTCGGCCCCAACCCCAGGATCGTGTTCAAGACCATTCCGACCGACCAGCGAATACCGGCGATCCAGTCGGGCGACGTGGACATGGTCGTGCGCACCATGACCATCAACTGCGACCGGATCAAGCAGGTCGCCTTCTCCGCCGCCTACTTCGAGGCGGGCCAGCAGCTGCTGGTACCCAAGACCGGCACGACGATCACCGGCTTCGACGGCAGCCTCGCGGGCAAGCGCGTGTGCACGGCCTCCGGTTCGACGGGGCAGGCGCTGCTGGAGAGCGAGCCGCACGGCTCCCATATCGTCCTGGTGGAGAACCAGCTCGACTGTCTGGTGCTGCTCCAGCTCGGCCAGGCGGACGCGGTGCTCACCGACAATGCGCTGGCCGCCGGCCAGGCCGCCCAGGATCCTCAGGTACACCTGATCGGCCAGCCGCTCACGCACGAGCCGTACGGTGTGGCGATGAACCTGGCCGACACCGACCTGGTGCGCCGGGTCAATATGGTGCTGCAGAAATACACGAACGGGGGAGCCAACAGCCAGTGGATGCAGGCGTACAACAAGTGGCTGGCGCACAACCTCCCGGGGGTGAGCGGGCCTCCGGCACCGCTCTACAAGGACTGAGCGGCATGGACGGTTCGAGGGGAGTTCGATGGCGGTAGCGGGACCTACCGGTCCGGTGATGAGCCGGGAGGAGGTGGATCGCGCCCTGGCGCGGCTCGGTTCCGAGTACGAGGCGATAGAGGAGTCGCTGCTCGCGCTGGAGGACCACTCGGGCCGCAGGCTGCTCGAAGGCGCCGAGCTGACCGGCCGCACCAAGGAGCGCTGGGCCGCCGCCGAACCGGCCATCCCCTTGCTGTGGACGCACTTCGAGGCGTACGGCAGTGCGCTGCGTGCCGCCCGCGAGGTACGAGCCCGGCGCCGCTGGCCCTCCCCCGGCGACCTCGCCGAGCTCACCGATCTGCTGCGGGGCAGCGGGGTGACGGTGGCCGGAGGCAGCCTGCCGGACGCGGCCCGTGCCCTCACCGGGCCTGCCAGGCTCAGCGAGCAGATCAGCCTGGAACAGCTCGTGGAGCGGATGAACAGCTGGTACGAGCAGGTCATGGGGGTGGTCACGGCCTCCGACGCGGTCTGGTCCGCACTGCCGGCCCGCATCGATCTGCTCGCAGCCGAGGCGAAACGTGTGCGGTCGCTCGCCGAATCCGTCGGCGTCACGCCGGGCGCGCACCCTTCCGGTGACGACCTGGAGCGGCTGATCGGCGAACTGGCCCAGCTGCGCGCCGAGGTGGTCGCCGATCCCCTCGCCTTCTGGCTGCCGGCGAGGGGCCGGGCAGGTCAGGGCGGCTCCGCGGGACGCACTGACACCGGCCGTTACGACCGCGCCGAGCGCGAACTCGAGGACATCCGCCGCGAGGTGGAGGCCGTCCTGCACGTGCGGGACGACGCTGAGCACCGGCTGCTGCGCCTGCGTGATGTGCTCTCGCGCGCCGACCGCACGCTCACCGAGGCACGCGCCGCGCGCGGCGAGGTGCTCGCGAAGATCGCCGCCTCCGAGGTGCCCGCGGTGAGCGGCCCGGCGGCCGCGCTCCGGGAGCAGCTGGCGACGGCCGCCGACTACAGCCGCTCCGGCCAGTGGCACCGGCTCTCGCCGCTCCTCGACGGTCTCGAACAGCAGGCGGACGAGGAACTGGACAGGGCACGAGCCTCGTTGACCGCGGTGACGGCGCCGCTCGCGGTCCGGGCCGAGCTACGAGGGCGGCTCGACGCCTACAAGGCGAAGGCGGCACGGCACAGGACGGCGGAGGACCCGCTGCTCTTGGAGAGGTACGACCAGGCCCGGCGGCTGCTGTGGAGCGCGCCGTGCGACCTGAAGGCGGCGGAGCACGCGGTGCGCCGTTACCAACAGGCGGTCGCGGATGTGATGGCTCCGGCAGAGGCCGGGCCCGAGGACCGTCAGGGGGAGTCGGAATGAAATGCGGACGTCCTGGCTGCGACGGGACATTGGAGGACGTCGGCGGCGGCGAACTGTACTGCGACACCTGCGGCCTGGCACCGGCGGCAGTGGCCGGCAGCGGCAGCGCCGGCTCCACGCCGTCCACGGTGGCGTCCGGGCGCGGTTCGTCCTCCACCTCGTCCTCCGCCTCGTCACGCACCTCCTCGCGCACCAGCGGCTCGCGTTCCTCCGGTTCGCGCCGGTCGGTGTCGGGGCGGCTGTCACGCGCGTCCTCCGGCGCCACGGCACGTTCGGTGTCGGTGCGCAGCTCACGCGGCAGCGGCAGCAGTGGTCCCACACGAGGCAAGCTGGGCGCCGGCCTGGTCTCCGTACCGCCGATCCCTCGGCCCGACCCGCGCGCGGCGGTGCTCGCCAACCCCGAGGTCCCCGAGCGGAAGCGTTACTGCAGCAAGTGCGAGGCCGCGGTGGGCCGTACCCGCGGCGACCGCCCCGGCCGCACCGAGGGCTTCTGCACCAAGTGCGGCAACCCGTACTCCTTCACCCCGAAGTTGCGGGCCGGAGATGTCGTGCACGGCCAGTACGAGGTGGTGGGCTGCCTCGCCCACGGCGGCCTCGGCTGGATCTACCTCGCCGTCGACCGCGCGGTCAGCGACCGCTGGGTGGTGCTCAAGGGCCTGCTGGACACCGGTGACCAGGACGCGCTCGCCGCCGCCGTTTCCGAACGGCGGTTCCTCGCCGAGATCGAGCACCCCAACATCGTCCGGATCTACAACTTCGTCGAACACCTCGACCCGGGCAGCGGCACGCTCGACGGCTACATCGTCATGGAGTACGTCGGCGGCAAGTCACTGAAGGAGATCGCCAACGAGCGGCGCGGCCCGGACGGCCGCCGCGAGCCGCTGCCCGTCGCCCAGGCGATCGCGTACGGCATCGAGGCGCTGGAGGCGCTCGGCCATCTGCACAGCCGCAATCTGCTGTACTGCGACTTCAAGGTGGACAACGCGATCCAGCAGGAGGACCGGCTCAAGCTCATCGACATGGGCGCCGTCCGCCGCATGGACGACCTCGAAAGCGCGATCTTCGGCACGATCGGCTACCAGGCTCCCGAGGTCGGCGAGGTCGGCCCGTCCGTCGCCTCCGACCTCTACACGGTCGCGCGCACGCTCGCCGTGCTCACCTTCGACTTCCAGGGCTACACCAACGTCTACGCGGACAGCCTGCCGGATCCGGAGAACATCGAGGTCTTCTCGCGCTACGAGTCGTTCTACCGGCTCCTCGTGCGCGCCACGGATCCCGATCCGGGACGGCGGTTCGCGTCGGCCGAGGAGATGGCGGATCAGCTGACAGGTGTGCTGCGCGAAGTGGTCGCGCTGGAGTCGGGCAGGCCGAGGCCGGCGCTGTCGTCGTTGTTCGGCCCCGAGCTGCGGGTGGTGGACACCGAGCTGGTGGCCTCGGATTCCGGTGGAACGGATGCCGCGGGCCCGTTGGTGGCGCGCCTGGACACGCGGGCGAGTGCGCTGGCGCTTCCGGTACCGCGCGTCGATCCGGGCGATCCCAACGCCGGTTTCCTCGCGGGCCTGATCGCCGCGGCGCCCGCAGAGGTGATCAGCGCGCTGGCCGCGGCGCCCGCCGACTCCGTCGAGAGGCGGCTGCGCGAGCTGCGGGCGTGGCTGGAGCTGGACGACCGCCCGTCGGCGGCGCGCGCCCTGCTCGCCCTGGAGGAGCACCACCCGGACGACTGGCGGGTGGTGTGGTACCGGGGGCTCGCGGGCCTCGTCGACGGTGACTTCGAGACCGCCGCGGTGTCGTTCGACGCGATCTATGACGCGTTCCCGGGCGAGTCGGCGCCGAAGCTCGCGCTCGGCATCTGCGCCGAGGTCCTGGGGCAGTTGGACAACGCGGCCGACTACTACGGCCTGGTGTGGAGCACCGACCAGTCGTACGTCAGCGCCGCCTTCGGGCTGGCCCGGGTGCGGCTGGCGGCGGGCGACAGGACAGGTGCGGTCCGGGCACTGGAATCCATACCGGAGTCGTCCATCCACTTCACGGCGGCGCGCGTCGCCGCGATCCGCGCCCGGTTGCGCGCCCGCGCCCCGCAGGAGCCTCTCCTGGACGACCTGTGCGCCTCGGCCGGTCAGGTGGAGGAGCTGGGCCGGCTCGGCATCGACGCGGTGCGCCGCGAGACGCTGTCCACGGAGGTGCTGCACACCGCCCTGGACTGGGTGCTCGCCGGCCGGCACGGGTACGTTCCTCCGCCGGCACCGCAACCGCAGCCGAAGCTGCTCGGCAGCGATGTACGGGAACGGGAGCTGCGCTTCGGGCTGGAACGCTCGTACCGCGTACTGGCCCGGCTCGCCCAGCGCGGCGAGGAGAGGATCGAACTGGTGGAGCGGGCCAACCGCTTCCGCCCCCGGACATGGGTGTAGCCGATGCCGCAACTGACCGTCTGTCCGTCCTGCGCGGAGCGCCTCGAACCCGAGGACAGGTTCTGCGGCAACTGCGGGACGAACCTGGCTGCGCCCCTGTCCCCGGCTCCCTCCTTCGCACCGGCCGCTGCGCGCGACCGTACCGAGGACGGGGACTACGGGCTCGCGCCTCCGGTGGCGGAGGCCGACGGGGACTACGGGCTCGCCCCGCCCACGCGAGCGACCATCCCGGGCCAGGGCTCCGCGCAGGCCGCCCCCTTCGCGGCGCCTGCACCTGCTCCCGCCGGGATCGCCGATCCGCGTGAGACCCTGCTGACGACGGAGCCGGACACGGAACCGGACACGGAACCGGACACCGAGCCCGAGCCGGCGGAACCGGCAAAACCGGCTGCGGCCTGCGTGGCCTGCGGCATCGGCTCCGTGGACGGGGACGGCTACTGCGAACACTGCGGCCACGCCCAGCCGCGCCGACGCGACCACATCGAGCAGGAGTTGGCCCTCGTCTCCGCGGTCACCGACCGCGGCTTGCGTCACCACCGCAACGAGGACGCCTTCGCCCTGGCCGAGGCAACGCTGCCCGACGGCACGTCCGCTGCCATCGCCGTCGTCTGCGACGGCGTCTCGTCCTCCTCGCGTCCCGACGACGCCTCCGAGACCGCCTCGGTCGCCGCGAGCGACACGCTGCGTGCCGCGCTCTCCTCCGGAACCGAGGCGCGTCAGGCCATGCAGGAGGCGCTCCTCGCGGCGTCGGAATCGGTCAACTCCCTCGTCGAAGGCGACACTTCCGATCCCGAGACCAACGCCCCCGCCTGTACCTTCGTCAGCGCGGTCACCACGGGCGAGCTGCTCACGGTCGGCTGGGTCGGCGACAGCCGGGCATACTGGATTCCCGACGACCGCGCCGCCGACAACCCGGCCCGCCTCACCGAGGACGACTCATGGGCGGCCCGGATGGTCGAGGCGGGCCTGCTCTCCGAGGAAGAGGCGTACGCGGACGAACGTGCCCACGCCATCACGGGGTGGCTGGGTGCGGATGCGGTCGAACTCGACCCGCACACCGCGTCCTTCGAGCCCGACCTGCCCGGCATCGTGGTGGTCTGCACCGACGGCCTGTGGAACTACGCCGAGTCCGCAGCCGAGTTGGCGGCCGTCGTGCCGCCCGACGCCCGCACCCGTCCGCTGCACTGCGCCCGCACGCTGGTCGGTGTGGCGCTCGACGGCGGCGGGCACGACAACATAACGGTCGCCGTCATCCCGTTCCCGGCCTCGTCCTGACCGGGTGCCGCGGCATCGCCTCACCTACCGACCGAACCACAAAGACGGGCTGGAGCTGCAAGAGCCATGGCTGTTCTGTCGAAGTCCGAGAACCCGAACATCCCGCAGTTCACCGCCGAGGTGTACCAGAACGAATACCTTCCGGAAGGTGGCCGGGAGGTCAACGCCATCGTCACGGTCACCTCGACCGGCGGCGGCACAGGGGGTCCCCCCGCGAAGCAGGGGGAGGGCAGTGAGGCATCCGGCGCCCGTGCCTACGCTCCGGGCCACGGCCCGAGCGCGGCCGTTGTGATCATGGTGGACTGCTCCGGTTCGATGGAGTATCCGCCCACCAAGATGCGCAATGCGCGCGACGCGACGGCCGCCGCGATCGACACGATCCGCGACGGAGTCTCCTTCGCTGTGGTGGCCGGGACACACAAGGCCGTCGAGGTGTATCCGGGCGGCGGGCGCCTCGCCGTCGCCGACGCCGCCACCCGCGGACAGGCCAAGGAGGCGCTGCGCAAGCTGACGGCGGGAGGCGGCACCGCGATCGGCACGTGGCTGCGCCTCGCGGACCGGCTGCTTGCCTCGTCCGAGGTCTCGATACGCCACGCGATCCTGCTCACCGACGGCCGTAACGAGCATGAGAAGCCGGAGGAGTTGCGGGCGGCGCTTGACGCGTGCGCGGGCCGCTACACCTGCGACTGCCGCGGCGTCGGAACGGACTGGGAGGTCAAGGAGGTCACGGGGATCGCCTCGGCGCTGCTCGGCACGGCCGACATCGTCGCCGACCCCTCCGGTCTCGAGGGGGACTTCCGTCAGATGATGGAGGCCGCGATGGGCAAGGAGGTCGCGGATGTGAGCCTGCGGCTGTGGACGCCGCAGGGCGCGGAGATCAAGTTCGTCAAGCAAGTCGCCCCGTCGGTCGAGGACCTGACGACCCGTCGGGTCGATGCGGGTCCGCGGGCCGGGGACTATCCGACCGGCTCGTGGGGTGACGAGTCACGCGACTACCACGTGTGCGTGGAGGTCCAGCCCGCCGGCGTCGGACAGGAGATGCTGGCCGGGCGCGTCTCGCTCGTCCTGCCCTCCGCGGACGGCGGGGCGCCCGAGGTGCTCAGCCAGGGCCTGGTGCGCGCGGTGTGGACGGACGACATGGCCGCGTCGACGCGGATCAACCCGCAGGTGGCGCACTACACCGGCCAGGCGGAGCTGGCTCAGGCGATCCAGCAGGGCCTGGAGGCGCGCAAGGCGGGCGACCTGGATTCGGCCACCGCGAAGCTGGGGAGGGCGGTGCAGCTCGCGGCGGAGTCGGGCAATGCGGACACCGCGAAGCTGCTGGCCAAGGTGGTGGATGTGGTCGACGAGGCGACGGGTACTGTGCGGCTGAAGAAGAACGTCGACGACGCCGACGAGATGACCTTGGAGACGCGGTCGACGAAGACCGTACGCGTGAAGAAGTAAGCACCCGGGTGGAGTTGGAGGGGAATTCACCGATATGCCGACCTGTCCGAATGGTCACCAGTCGGGGAGTGACGACTGGTGCGAGGTGTGCGGGCTGCGCATGTCTGCTCCCGCGGCGGGCCCCGGCGCATCCGGACCGCCGTTCCCACCCCCTCCTCCGCCGCCCCACGGAGGGCCGCCGCTCGGCGCAGTGGACCCGGACGCCACGGTGGCGGCCGAGAGGTGCCCGAACTGCGGCACGATGCGCGAAGGCCAGGCGGCCTTCTGCGAGGAGTGCCGCTACAACTTCCTCACCCACGCCGCCACACAGAGCCCGTCCGGGCCTCGCAAGCCGCCCCCCTACACTCCCCCGCCCCCGCCGCCGGCAATGCGGCGCCCGGCTTCCCCTCCGGCGCCCGCGCCCCCTCCCCCGGCGCCGGCGCCATCGCCGCCACCGGCACCCGCTCCGCCTCCGACGCCCTCGGTGCCGTACCAGCCGCCGTTCCCTCCGCCGTACTACGAGCGCACCAGTTCACGCCCGTCGCAGATGAACCGGCCCGCCGAGCCGCTGCCGCCGGATGTGACCATCACCGGAGAGAGCGAGGCAGCCGGCGGCGACTTCCTGCTGCCGCCTCCGGCCTATGGCGGTCAGGACCTGTCGGTCGCGGGGCAGCGGGAGCAAGGGCAGGAGCAGCAGCCACCGCAGCCGCAGGCGCCGGAGGCGTGGACGGCGGTGGTCGCTGCCGATCGTGACTACTTCGCGGCGATGATGGCCCGCAGCGGCCCCGACGCCACCGGCCTGTACTTCCCGCCGTACTCGCCGGAACGCTACGTTCCGCTGACGTCCCAGCAGATCACCATCGGGCGCCGCCGCCACAGCACCGGCGAGTCGCCGGACATCGATCTGTCGCGCCCACCCGAGGACCCGGGCGTCTCGCACAAGCACGCCGTGCTGGTCCGCCGCCCCGACGGCGGCTGGTCGGTGATCGACCAGGACTCGACCAACGGCACCACGGTCAACGGTGGCGACCAGCCCATCGAGCCGTTCCAGCCCGTCGACCTGGCCGACGGCGACCGCGTGCACGTCGGCGCCTGGACGACGATCACGCTGCGCCGCGAGTGACGGATCGCGCGAGATCCCACACGTAGCGGCCGTCGGGCTCGTCCAACCACGCCCGCTGCCGTATGCCGTCCACGGTGAGCCCGAACCGCTCACGGCGCGGCCGCCCCTCGCGCTGCCACAGGTCGTGTGCGCGCTCGACGCCGGCCCACAGATCACGCGGCCCGTGGATCCGCACGCTGCCGTCGCTGCCGACATGGGCCCGCGACCCGTCGGCGGCCACGAGGGTCGCCCCGCGGCCGCCGAAGGCCCGAGTGACGGCGGTGTCGGCGAGCATCAGCGACATCACGAACCGGAAGTCGTCGTTGTCGAGCACCCACGGCGGCGTGCCGGTGCGCCGTACCCGCTCGTCCTGCCCACCGCCTGTGCCTGCGTCGTCCGGCTCCCGGGACGGCTCCTGCGCCACCTCCGGCTCCCGGCCCGGGCGGCGCAGCGCGACGAAGTAGGCGGGGGTGCGCAGAAAGCGCCCCTCGGCATGCGCCGCGTCGGCGACCCGCAGGACGACGAGCCCGCCCGCGACCGGCGCGATCACCAGGCCGCCCGGCCGGCACTGCCGCAGCCAGGGCGCGGGCACCGAGGTGAGCTCGCAGGTCGCCATGATCCGGTCGAACGGGGCACGGTACGGGCAGCCCTGCGTGCCGTCCCCGGTGACGACGGTGACGTCCGCGTACCCGGCGGCCGCCAGCCGCTCACGCGCGGCGTTCGCGATGTCGCCGTCGAGGTCGACGGTGGTGACCGCGCAGGCGCCGAGCCGGTGTGCCAGCAGCGCCGCGTTGTAACCGGTTCCCGCGCCGATCTCCAGCACCGTCTGCCCCTCGGACACCTCCAGCGCCTCCAGCATCATGGCCATCAGTGACGGCTGGCTGCTCGACGAGACGAGCGCCCCTGCCCGCAGCCGCGTGATCAGCGGCACGTCCTCATAGGTCCCGGCCAGCCAGCGGGCCCGCCCCGCCGGGTCCGGATCATCGCGGGTGAGCAGCGTATGGCCGCGCCCCGAGCGGCCGGGACGGTAGTACGACGGGACGAACAGATGGCGGGGCACCTCCGCGAACGCCCTGCGCCAGTGCGGATCGGTGAGCATGCCGGCGACGGCGATCCGTCGCACCAGCTCCGCACGGAGCGCGTCCGCGAGCCGCTCCCACTGACGGTGGGTGTCCGTCCCACTCACCCTTCCACTCTTCCACCTCGCATCTGCGACCATGGGGTGCGTGACTGAGATCCCCCGCGGCACGTTGCAGCAGCAGACGTTCTTCGAGGCGGTAGGTGGCGAGGCGACCTTCCGCCGTCTTGTGCACCGCTTCTACGAGGGCGTCGCGCAGGACCCCGTCCTGCGGCCGATGTACCCCGAGGAGGACCTCGGTCCGGCCGAGGAACGGCTCACCCTCTTCCTCATGCAGTACTGGGGCGGTCCGCGCACGTACAGCGATCGGCGCGGGCATCCGCGGCTGCGGATGCGCCACATGCCGTTCAGCGTCGACCGCGCAGCGCACGACGCATGGCTCGCCCATATGCGCACTGCGCTTGACGAGTTGGAGCTCTCCCCGGAGCACGAGCAGCAGCTGTGGGACTATCTCGTCTACGCCGCAGGCTCGTTGATCAACACCGCGGAGTGACCCACATCGCACTGACCCGTATCGCACTGACCCGCATCGGAGTGTGCGCCGTCAGAGCACGACCACCGACCTCAGCACTTCCCCGCGGCGCATCCGGGCGAAGGCGGCCTCGACCTCGTCCAGGCCGATCGTCTCGCTCACGAAACCGTCCAGGTCGAACCTGCCGCTGAGGTACAGGTCGATGAGGACGGGGAAGTCCCGGCTGGGCAGGCAGTCGCCGTACCAGGACGACTTCAGCGCGCCGCCGCGCGAGAAGAGGTCGATGAGCGGCAGCTCGATGCGCATCTGCGGGTCGGGCACGCCGACCTGCACCAGGACCCCCGCGAGATCGCGCATGTAGAACGCCTGGCGGTAGGTCTCGGGGCGTCCGACCGCTTCGATGACGACATCCGCCCCGAATCCGCCGGTGAGTTCGCGCACGGCGTCGACCGGGTCGGTACGCGTGGAGTTGACGGTGTGCGTGGCGCCGAAGCGGGTCGCGGCGTCCAGCTTGGCGTAGTCGATGTCGACGGCGACGACCGTACGGGCTCCGGCGAGCGAGGCTCCGGCGATCGCCGCGTTCCCGACGCCACCGCAGCCGATGACGGCCACCGTGTCCCCCCGGCCGACGCCTCCGGTGTTGACGGCGGCGCCGAACCCGGCCATCACGCCGCAGCCGACCAGGCCGGCCGCCTCCGGGCGCGCCGCGCGGTCGACCTTGACCGCCTGGCCGGCGGCAACGAGCGTCTTGGCGGCGAAGGCACCGATGCCGAGCGCCGGGCTGAGCGGTGTGCCGTCGGCGAGCGTCATCGGCTGTACGGCGTTGCGGCTGTCGAAGCAGTACCAGGGGCGTCCTCCGCGGCAGGAACGGCAGCCTCCGCACGGCGCCCGCCACGCGATGATCACGTAGTCGCCGGGTTGCAGGCCGGTGACGCCGTCGCCCACCGCCTCGACGGTACCGGCCGCCTCATGGCCGAGCAGGAAGGGGAAGTCGTCGGTGACCGCCCCGTCCCGGTAGTGCAGATCGGTGTGGCACACCCCGCAGGCCAGGACCGCGACCAGCACCTCGCCGGGGCCCGGGTCGGGGACGAGGACGGTCCGCACCTCGACGGGTGCGCCTGGCTGCATCGCGACGACGCCACGGACCTCGTGCGGCACAGGCTCACTCCTCCGCTTCTCGATCTCGGAAGAGTCTCACCCGCAGCACGGCAGGAAGCGGGGCAGGCGCGCGGGCGGCTCAGGCCAGTGGGGTGACCGTCAGGCGCAGCCCTGCCGCGTCGCCCGAGGTACGGACGGCGACGGAACCGTACGCGGTCCGCAACCGCAGCCATGGCCCGGAGGTGAACAGCGCGGGCGTCTCCCCGGCGGCCGGCGCCGCTCCGGGTCCCGACGCGTGCGCCATGGCGCGCACCGGACGCAGGAAGCCCAGCGCGTGCGCGGCGTGCACGGCGCGCAACGGCAGCGCGGTCTCGCCGAGCCGCCGCGACCAGATCTCCTCGGCGAGGGCGTCGAGCCCGGCGCGAGTGCGTTGCGCAGGCTCCAGTCCCTCGGTGCGGGCGCGGAATTCGGCGATGACACGCGCCGCCTCCGCGCGCAGCGCATCGAGCGGGATGCCGGCGGTGCGCTGCCATCCGCCGCGCGGCGGCAGCAGCCCCGCCCATGACGGGCCGGTGACCTCGGGCGGCACGGTGACCGTGGCCGCGTTTTCGACGACGGTGTCCAGCAGCCTGCCGGCCGAGACCGTCGCATCGAGGCTCGCGGCGTCGGTCAGCTCCCAGGTGCGGATGGCGAGCACCGCGCCGAACGGCGGGTGCCCGAAGACGGCGAGCGCCGGTCCTGCTCCTGCCGCCTGCAGGCGCACCACGGCGGCCTTGTCCCAGCGCAGCAGGCGGGTGAGGAAGGCGGCGAGGTCCGCCGCCTCCTCCGGCCCGGTCAGGCGCAGCGTCGTCATGCCGCGACGGCCTCCCCCGGCGTCCCGCCGTCGTCGGGGTCGCCGTCCGGGTCGTCACGGTCGTGCCTGTCGTCCCGGTATGCGTCGAGGAACGCGCGCTCGGCCGGGGTGAGCCGGCGCGGGCGCTGCTCGGCCACGTTGTACGGCACGACGACCGTCGTCGCCCGCGCGTACACCTGCTCCGCGTCCTTGATCTCGTAGGCGTAGGTGACGGAGGCGGCGCCCATCTTCTCCACCCACGTCTCGACCGTCACCGGCTCGTAGCGGTGCACGAGCGGGCGGAGGTAGTCGATCTCATGGCGGGCGACGACCGAGCCGCCGGAGAACGATCCGTCCCCCGCCTTCGGCGCCAGCCGGAAGCTGAGGTCGATCCGCGCCTCCTCCAGGTAGCGGAGGTAGACCGCGTTGTTGACGTGCCCGAAGGCGTCCATGTCGGACCACCGCAGCGGGCAGAGGTAGATGTGACGCGCCATCCGCCGATCAGCCCCGGGTCAGCTTCTTGTAGGTGGCGCGGTGCGGGCGGGCCGCCTCCGGGCCGAGCCGCTCGACCTTGTTCTTCTCGTACGCCTCGAAGTTGCCCTCGAACCAGAACCACTTGGAGTCGCCCTCGTAGGCGAGGATGTGGGTGGCGACCCGGTCGAGGAACCAGCGGTCGTGGGAGACGACGACGGCGCAGCCGGGGAAGTCCAGCAGCGCGTTCTCCAGCGAGGAGAGCGTCTCCACGTCGAGGTCGTTGGTCGGCTCGTCGAGGAGCAGCAGGTTGCCGCCCTGCTTGAGAGTGAGCGCGAGGTTGAGGCGGTTGCGCTCGCCGCCGGAGAGCACGCCGGCCGGCTTCTGCTGGTCCGGGCCCTTGAACCCGAACGCGGAGACGTAGGCGCGCGAGGGCATCTCGACCTGGCCGACGTTGATGTAGTCCAGGCCGTCGGAGACAACCTCCCACAGCGTCTTCTTCGGGTCGATGTTGGCGCGGTTCTGGTCGACGTAGGAGATCTTGACCGTCTCACCGACCCTGATCTGGCCGGAGTCCGGGGTCTCCAGGCTCTGGATCATCTTGAACAGAGTGGTCTTGCCGGCGCCGTTGGGGCCGATGACGCCCACGATGCCGTTGCGCGGCAGCGTGAAGGAAAGGTCGTCGACGAGCACCTTGTCGCCGAACGCCTTGTTCAGGTGGTCGACCTCGACGACGACGTTGCCCAGGCGCGGGCCCGGCGGGATCTGGATCTCCTCGAAGTCCAGCTTGCGCGTCTTCTCCGCCTCGGCGGCCATCTCCTCGTAACGCGCGAGACGGGCCTTGGACTTGGCCTGCCGCCCCTTGGCGTTGGAGCGGACCCACTCCAGCTCTTCCTTGAGCCGCTTCTGCCGCTTGGCGTCCTTCTGCCCCTCGACCTTGAGGCGGGCGGCCTTGTTCTCCAGGTACGTCGAGTAGTTCCCCTCGTACGGGATGGCCCGGCCGCGGTCCAGCTCGAGGATCCACTGGGCGACGTTGTCGAGGAAGTACCGGTCGTGGGTGACGGCGACGACGGTGCCCTGGTACTTGGCGAGGTGCTGCTCCAGCCACTGGACGGACTCGGCGTCGAGGTGGTTGGTGGGCTCGTCGAGGAGCAGCAGGTCGGGGGCCTCGAGCAGGAGCTTGCAGAGCGCGACGCGGCGCTTCTCACCGCCGGAGAGGTTGGTGACGGGCCAGTCGCCGGGCGGGCAGCCGAGGGCGTCCATGGCCTGTTCCAGCTGGGCGTCGAGATCCCAGGCGTTGGCGTGGTCGAGCTGCTCCTGGAGCTTGCCCATCTCTTCGAGCAGCTCGTCGGAGTAGTCGGTGGCCATCAGCTCGGCGATCTCATTGAACCGGTCGAGCCTGGCCTTGGTCTCGGCCACGCCGTCCTGGACGTTCTCCAGCACGGTCTTGGACTCGTCGAGCGGCGGCTCCTGCAGCAGCATGCCGACGCTGTAGCCGGGACTGAGGAAGGCGTCACCGTTGGAGGGCTGCTCGAGACCCGCCATGATCTTCAGCACGGTCGACTTGCCGGCGCCGTTCGGTCCCACGACGCCGATCTTCGCGCCGGGCAGGAAGCTCAGCGTGACGTCGTCGAGGATCACCTTGTCGCCGTGGGCCTTGCGAGCCTTGCGCATGGTGTAGATGAACTCAGCCAAGAGAAACCGTCCGGCAGATCTGGGGGGTGGGCAGATACACCCCATCTTGCCGTACGGCGGGGGCGGGGCGGAAACGGGTTCGCCGACGCCACGCCGCTCGCTTCTGACCTGCGTCGCAGGGGTGGGCCACCCATGGTCGCCCGTCGTCGTTGGTCACCTTCGGATGCCGTGCGGGATCGGGCGGCCCGCCGTCATTCCCCGCCGTTCCCCTGTGCTGCCCACCGGATCGGGCACGCAGGGGTTACCGTCTGTCCTCGGCTTCTTCCGCCTCCACGATGCCCTGATGCGTGATGTACGCGAACAGCGGTGTGTCAGACCCAGGGGTTTCCTCAACGCGGATGTATCCCTCGCCTGCAAGGTAGTCGCAGGCGTCGCCCATCGCGCGGTCGTCGGCGTCCAGGTCGTTGCGGAGCGCGCGGGTGTCCACCCGGACCGACTCGCTCGCCTCAGATCGCCGGTAGATCTCTTGCAGCGTCTTGGCCCGGAGAGCGCGTTTGGCTGCAATGTCAACCATTCCGCTCCTTCGCTAAGGCTCGCCCTTTCAGCGTAGATCAGGCGGCCGGGGAAGGATGTGCAGACTGCATCCGAGAGGACCTGCCCCAGGTCCTGCGGGCGGTCGGGCGGCGGGCGGTGCGGAGAGACTTTGGGCGGAAGCTGCCACGGTGCGAGAGACGGGCCGGCTCCTCACCCGCCCGCGATAGGCCCGATCGGTCCCGATGCTCACGAACAGGGAGCGAAACTGCAGCTCTTAGAGGGTTAACAGTGGTGTTGACCCTAGGAGTTAAGACTGGCAGACGGCCACGCCCATGACGGCCCGGAGATGGCCCAGGCCGCCTGACACGGCTCCTCACCGGTGGGAAACCTGCTGGCAAGGGGGTGTTTCATGCCCGGATCCGGCGAGCAATGCCCCTCCTTACCGTACGGCCGAGGCGGGACGGGGCAGACGGGATGGGGCGGGCGGGACGGGACGGGACGGGGCGGAAACAGGTGGCCTCGCGGCACCGGGGGAAGCCGGGGCCTGGGGCCGTGGCCCGCACCGCAGGCGGCACGGACCACGGGTCAGGCGTCACTTCCCCCGGGTTACTCCCTGGCGGAGGTGGTCTTGCGCTTGCGGAGGAAGAAGACCATTCCGCCGCCTATCGCCACGAGGACGACGGCCGCACCCGCGAGGTACGGGGTGGCGTCGCTGCTGCCGGTCTCGGCGAGGTTCTTACCGTGACCGCCGGCGGGCGTCGGCGCGGGTGCCGGGCTTGCCGAGCTGCCGCCGCTGCCTGCCGTTTTGCAGTTCAGAACACCGCTGAAGGTCTTCTTGAAACCGCCCGGGCCGGTGATCGTGATCGCGTAGCTCTGGCCCTCGGCCACCGGGACGGTGATGGTCTGGGACTTGCCCGCCGCGACCGTGTACTCCTTCCCGGCCAGCTGGAAGTCGAATGCCTCGTCACCCTGGTTGGTGGCAGTGACGTCGACGCCGCTCTTGGCGCAGTCGACCATCGCGGAGACCGCCGGTATCGCGCCCTGCTTCGCCCACGTCGCCGTGGCCTGCGCGCTGACCGTGCTGTCGCTGGAGCCGGCGAGGATCTGCAGCTGGCTGGCCTGCTTACCCGTCTGCTCGTCCCGGACGTCCTTGAACACCCGGCCTACCGGCACAGCGGTGGTCGCTTGGACATCGAGCGTGGCACTGCCCGCCGGGGTGCCGGACGGGACGTTGAAGTACAGCTGCTCGCCGTCGGCCGCCGAGGTCACCGGCTTGCCGTTCTTGTCGACCACGGTCACACCGGAGCCGGCAGACTGCGAGGAGAGGCCCACCTGCGCGCTCGCCGCGTTGGTGTGCACGGTGACCGGGCCTATTCGGGTGCCGGACTTGCCGGAGACGGCCGGCGGGGTCAGGTTCAGCGATGCCTGAGGCTCGGCGGTGGTCTGTGCGGTCTTGGTGAGGTAGTCGGCCAGTTTCTCCGCGGCGCTGTTGTTCGCGGTGGCGTCGGCGTTGTCCGAGTAGCGCCAGATCGCGACCTGGGTGCCTGCGGCGGCCAGCTGCGGGGTGAGCGGGCCGGAGCCCGCTTCCTGTGCCAGCTGCTGAAGGTCGTTGATCTGCGGATACGAGTGATGCAAGATCCATTCGATCTTGCCCGAGTTCGGGTTGACCCCCAGCGAGGACGAGGCCCAGGGGACCTCCTGGTACTGGGCCTGCGGCTGCGTGGAGTCGTGAAGGTCGATGCAGTACGTGTAGATGGTGCCGCCGCCGGTCACGGACATCTGGAACAACCCAGCTTCCACCTGGAAGCTGTTGGCACCGTCGTTGATCGTTGCCCGGTCGAAAGTGGTCAGCTGGCCGAGTGTGGCGGTCGCACCGCCGGCTGCCGGGGCCGGGTCGTCGGCGAGGGCGGACCCGGCGCCGGATATCGCGCCTGCCGCGAACAGGCCAGAGGCCAGCACGGCGGCAGCAAGGCGGGCGGTACGCCGCCTCCCTACAGTGAACATGGATTTCCCCTCCGCGCGAGACGGGTCATAAGCGCTGTCTCGCCAGCAAGTTCCGGTCCCCCGTGGCTACCTGACGGATCCTAGGAACCAGCCGCACCACGGCCGTCGAGAATCCCGGGCGACAACCGATCCGACTCTGAATCGTTATCGGAAGGAGGCATGACCTGGGAATTATCGATAAATTCACCGGCCGACTTTCACGTCTCCACTGGAACAGAATCAATAAACCACCCTTTCCCCGCTGATCGCTCTATCCATGTGCACAAGCAGTGAAGAGGATGAAAAGGATCAACCCGGCACCGGCTCGGGCACCTCGTCGGGAGCCGCATCCTCCTGCTGCCGCAGCTTCTGCGGCTGCGGCTCCACGAGCTCCGGACGCGCCCTGACCACTCGCCGGAACGCCGCGGTGCCGCGGCTCAGGTCGTGCCCCACCGCCACCGCCTCGATCGCGACGGTGACAGAGATCTGCCCCTTCTCCTCGCGCTTGTCGTCCCGTTCGAGCACCCGCAGCCGCCCCTGCACGATCACCGGTTCGCCGACCCCCAGCGACGCAGCGAGATTCTCACCCAACATCCGATACGCCCACACCGTGAAAAAGCTGGTATGGCCGTCGGTCCACCGGTCGGCCACCCGGTCCCACCGACGCTCCGTCGTCGCCAGCCGGAACCGTGCCATCGGCACGCCCGACACGGTGTTCTTCAGCATCGGTTGTGTGGCCACGTTCCCCACGACGGTCACCAGAGTCTCGCTCATGGCACTGCCCTCCCCCTCGTAGAACTCCGAACTTCGAACTCCGAACTCCGAAGTCCGGGCTTCGTACGCACCGTTGGCCGGTACGTGAGAACAGCGTGCACCCCGACGCCGGAACCGTGCCGGGCCGGCCCGAAATCTGTGGACCACCGGCCGACTGTGGATAACTCGCCCACCCCTCCGGGTGACTTGGAGCCGTCCTCACCCCCCCGACGCCACCCCGTACTGCTCCCGCACCTCGCGGTAGCGCAGCAACTCCGCGGCCACCGGCTCCAGCACCCGCGCACGCCCGCACTCCGCCGCCGCGTCACGCAGCCGCCGTTCCACGTCCTGCCCGTACCGCCGTGCCGCTCCCCGGCTCCCCGCGCTGCACACCCAGGCCAGTACCGGCCCTCCGCACAGACCGACCGCGAGCAGCGCCGCCGGCATCCACAGCACCCCGACCGCAACGCCCGCGCGCACCCCGGGGCCGGCCCCCGCCCCCGTCAGCAGCAGCCCGAGACCGCCGACCACCCCGGCGACCGCCAGCACCACCAGCGCCACGAGCACCCACTGCACTCCCCTCGCGGCCGCCCACCACCGCGGCCACTGCGTCTCCCCCTCCTCCGCCCGCTCCGCGGCCTCGTCCAACGCCTCCGGCAGCCCCCGCTCCCCCCGCCGCGCCGCCTCCCGCACCGCCTGTGCCCACGGCGCGGGCAGACCGTCCGCGGCGGCGTCGGCGACGCATCGGACGGCTTCGGCAACCGCCGGCCGCACCGCCGCAGGCGCAGGGGCGGGCGCGATGCGCCATTGCTCCTCGCGCGCGCGGCCGGCCGCGCGCGACGTTCGGTACCCCCTGACCAGCAGCCGTACCCAGGGCACCCCGCAGGCCCGCCTTGCGGCGTCCACCCAGTCGCGTTCCGCGGTCTGCCCCGCCGCCGTCGCCCCCACGGCCTCCGCCAGCCGATCGGAGAACTCCTCACGGGCCTCGTCCGTGAGCCCCGCCCTGCCGCGTCCGACGAACGCCGGCCGCAACCGCGCCGCAGCGAGATCCACATCGGCGGAGAGCCGCCGGTCCGCAGCCCCGCGTTCGGCCACGACCTGCGCGATCGCGGACCGCACCTCCTCCATACCCTCGCCCGTCGCGGCCGAGGCGGCCACCACCACGGCACCCGCCTCTCCGTACTCGCCCACCGCGAGCCCGTCCTCGTCCAGCAACCTGCGCAGATCGTCGAGCACCTGCTCGGCGGCCTCGCCCCGCAGCCGGTCGATCTGGTTCATCACGATGATCGTGACGTCCGCGTGCCCGGCGAGCGGCCGCAGATACCGTTGGTGCAGCACCGCATCCCCGTACTTCTCGGGATCGAGCACCCACACCACCACGTCCACCAGCTCCAGCAGCCGGTCCACCTGCTGCCGGTGCTCGGGTACCGCCGAGTCGTGGTCGGGCAGGTCGAGCAGGACGAGCCCTTCGAGACCGGCGTCCGGGCCGCCGAATCTGGTGTGCACGCCGTCCAGCAGGGCGCGCCGCCCGAAGCGCGCCTGCGGCGGGATGCCCAGCCGGTCGAGCAGCGCGGTCGCGCCGCCCCGGTCCCACGCGCATGCGACGGGTGACGCGGTGGTCGGCCGGCGCACGCCGGTCTCGGAGATCTCGATCCCGGTCAACGCGTTGAACAGCGAGGACTTGCCGCTCCCGGTGGCACCGGCGAGCGCGACGACCGTGTGGTCGCGGGAGAGCCTGCGTCGCTCCGCGACGCGGTCGAGCAGCGCACCGGCCTCGGCGAGCGGCGCTGCGTCAACTCTCATACGGGACAGGCCCAACAACTCCCCGAACGCGTCGACGCGCTCCTGCAGCCGGTCGCCGCCCACGTTTCCGCGCGCGTCTGCACGCACGCCTCCCCGGACGCCTCCGCGGACGCCTCCGCGGATGCCTCCGCGGATGTCTTCGGGCAAGCGGACCGTACTGGGCACCGGTGTCATCACAGCACCTCCTGTTCCCGGGGTCTGCGCAGTTCCTGGACATTCGACATCTGGCTATTGCGGAGCACGGAGAGCGCCGCGATCAACGAGGCCTGCTGGCCCGCCGGGGCGTCGAGGGCGTCGAGCGCCGCGAGCCGGCGGTCCCGTTCGGCGCACAGCAGCCCGCTGCACATCTCGTCGAGCTCGTCCCGCGCCCGGTCCTGCAGGCGCAGGGCCGTGTGCACCCCGAGCATCTCGGCGAGCCGCTCCCCCGCGGCACCGCCGTGCTCCGCGCCGCCCAGCAGCACGGTCGCGAGCAGCGCCGCGACCTCTTCGGGATCGGCGGGTGGGCGTTCACGGCCGCGCGCGAACCCGGCTTCCTCGTAGGCGAGTCCGGTGAGCGAAGCGCGCCACTGACGGACCGCTTCCGCGGTGCGCCAGGCCACGGCCTCGTGATCCGGCTCCCACTCCGACACCGCAAGCAGCGCCTCCCCAGCCCGGTCCCGCCGCCAGGCGTCGGCCGCCCCGACGTCCGCGTCGTCGACCGCGGTGCGCAGCAGCACCTCCACTCCGTCCGCCAGCGCGTCCTGCAGCGCCTCGGGACCGCACTGCGGATAGCCCCGCCACCGCACGAGCGCCTCGCCCGCGAGCGCCTCGCCGTCCCGTACCGCCTCCGTGACGTGCGTCACCGCGGCCGCGTACGCGTCGGCGACGTGCGCCGACAGCCGTACGACCGCCGCGTGCTGGGCGGCCGAGGCCCCGGCGAGGGCGGGAAGCGTGGCCCGCAGCGCCGCCAGGGCGCCCTCGGCGGTCCGGCGGGCCGCGGCGCGGCGCGCGAAGGGGTCCTCGCAGCAATACCTCAGCCACTCCCGCAGTCCGGCGACGGCCGTGCGCGGCAACAGCCCGCCGCCGTCGGCGGATTCGGGAAGCTCCGGCACGGTGAACCGCGGTACGTCCCCGAGCCCGGCCCGCTCCAACAGCGCGCCGTAGTGGCGGGAGACCTCGCCGGCGATCTGGTGCGGCACCCGGTCGAGGACGGTGCCGAGCGTGGCGTCGTACTCCTTGGCGGAGCGCAGCAGCCGCCACGGCAGTGCGTCGGCGTAACGGGCGGCGGTGGTGACGAGGATCCAGATGTCGGCGGCACAGATCAGCTCGGCGGCGAGCTCGCGGTTGGCGGTGACGAGCGAGTCGAAGTCGGGGGCGTCGAGCAGCGCGAGACCGGACGGCAGCGCATCGGCCTCCTCCAGCCGCAGCCAGGGTTCGCCGTCGCCATCTCCTTCGCCGTACGGCTCCGCCTGCTTCCCCCGCTTCTCCGGCGGACCGCCGGGCCTGCCGCGCGGGAGTGAGGGGAGGATCCGCCCGTTCTCGAACCACGGCCGGTCGTGCGGGTGGCATACGAGCACAGGGATACGGGTAGTGGGCCGCAGCACGCCGGCCTGGGTGACCCGGCGCCCGACGAGCGAGTTCACGAGCGTCGACTTCCCGGCGCCGGTCGACCCTCCGACGACGGCAAGCAGCGGCGCTTCGGGCCTGCGCAGCCGGGGCACGAGATAGTCGTCGAGCTGGGCGAGCAGATCCTGGCGCGTGCGGCGGGCCCGGAGGGCACCGGGCAGCGGCAGGGGGAAACGTGCGGCATCGACCTGGTCGCGCACCATCGACAGGGCGTCGAGCAGTTCGGGCCGTACGTCCAAGATCGCCACAGGCGAAGAATGCCCAAGTTTGGTGGCTTTTTGAAGCATATTCGGTGCCTATCCGCCATGCACGACCCGCCCGGCTGATCCGGGTGTGACGGGAGAGACGCATGAGACAAGCGCATAACGAGTGCACAACACCCTAGGCCCGAGACGCCAAAACCGGTGCACGGTCGGCGCCTACCTGCGATTATCAGACCGCTTCACCGAACCTCCACAACATGTCACGGAGGTGAAGCACCCAGCATGGCGTCCGCAGCGCCTTATCCTTGTCCCCGGCAAGGTCACGGAACCACCGAGCCCGCCAGCACACGGCCCGCACGGTCGGATCCGCAGGCACCGGGACCGGGGTCAGCCGCGGCCGCAGCCCGGCCCCCGTAGCTCAGCGGATAGAGCAGGTGCCTTCTAAGCACTTGGCCGCAGGTTCGAGTCCTGCCGGGGGCACCGAACCGAGCATTGCGCGAAATCCCGACCCCGGGTCGGGAAGCCGCGCGGGCTGCGGGAGCCGGAAGACAGGCTTGATGCTCGAGCGAGTCTCCACCCGTACCTCATGGACGAGTGCTTCGAGTAGCGCCTTGATTACCGTGGGTGGCCCAGTGTCGATTGCTTCACGGATCCCGGACCGGAGCGTGGCGAGGTCTTCCTCCGTGGGGGTGGCGGGGTCCACTTGATCGAGGGATTCTTCAAGATCACGTTGTCGCTCGCGGAGCTGTGCCGCCTTCTCGGCCAGGGCTTGGACCCTGGGGCCGCACACGCTCTGTGGGAGATCACCGGCTTCGAAGGCGGTCAGGTATCGGTCGATGCCCGCTTGGGCCGCGGCAATCTCCTTGGTAACCGCGTCCAGCTCCTCCTTGACGAGGTGCCGTCCGTCGGCGCGGCGCTCGGCTGCGGCATGGACGGCCTGGGTGATGAGCTCCACGTCCGCGAAGACGGCGAGCAGCGCTTCGAGGACCGCGCCTTCCAGCTGATCGGCGGGAAGCCGGGCGGCGTTGCAGCGGCTCTTCCCATAGCGGTTGGCCGAGAAGCACGTGTAGTACCGGTATCGGTACTTATTTCCGCTGGCTGAGGTTCCGATGTAGTTCTTCTTGCACACAGTGCACTTCACCCGGCCGGCGAGCAGGTAGTCGCTGCTGTTGGAGGCGCGGCGGGAGTAGTCATCACCGCGGGCGGCCATGATCTGTTGGGCTCGGTCGAACAAGTCGGGGTCGATGAGGGAGGGGTGGGGGTCTTCTCCTTTGTGCCATTGGCCGCGGAAGTAGACCTCGCCGAGGTAGGCGCGGTTGCGGAGGACGACCATGACGCTGGCGCCGCTCCATCGTTTTCCGTTCTTGGTGCGGTAGCCGCGTGCGTTGAGCTCTTTGGCCAGGGCGCGAGTGCCGATGCGGTCGTTCACGTACATGTCGAAGATCACGGGGATGAGTGGTGCTTCCCGCTCGACGGGGACGAGCTTGCCTGTCGCGGGGTCCAGTTCGTATCCGTAGGGTCGGTAGCCGCCGCACCACTCGCCCCGGGCGGCTTTGCGTTCCATGCCGTTGATGACGCGGTCGATGATGGTTTCACGTTCGAACTGGGCGAAGACGCCGAGCATCTGCACCAGCATGCGTCCGACGGGGGTGGAGGTGTCGAACGGTTCGGTGGCTGAGCGGAAGACGGTGTTGGTCTCGTCCAGTTGGTCGAGGATCTCGACAAGCCCGCGTAGCGATCTTGACAGACGGTCGACGCGGTATACGAGGAGGACGTCGAAGTATCCGGCGCGGGCCGCGGTCAACGCTCTTTGAAGCGCAGGACGGTTTGTGGTGGCGCCTGATGCCTCGTCCCGGTAGGGGGCTCCGACCAGTTCCCAGCCGGGTTGGGAGTCGACGTAGGAGCGGAGCTTGATCTCCTGTGCTTCGAGGCTGAAAGGCTGGTGCTCCTCGTCGGTCGAGATGCGGATGTACATTGCGACCCGTAGCGGACGGCTTCCCTCTGACGCTCCCGCAGCGTCTCGGGGAGGGCGGCGGGCCATCACAGCGTGCCCCTGACAAGCGTCCCGGCTGCCGGGGGTGGTGTTGCCATAGGGGGGAGCCAGCGGTGGGTGACCCTGCCTCGCCTCGGGCTGAGTGGCCGCATCATGTGCCCTTCTTCGCGATCGGTGGGAGCGGCGGCGGGACGGTGCCCGCCGCCGCGTCGACGATGGACGCTCACACCTGGCAAAGGTGTCAAGGCAAACCGTCAGCCACCGGGACCGATGTTCGAGTCCTCCCCATCCGATGCGACGCGCTTGTCCCACCACAAGGCCAGTAGCGTGGCCAGCGCGCCGGTCGCCTGCTGTGCGTGTTCTTCGGTCAGCGGTACGGTCTCAATGCCGTTGATGACAAGTGGCCGTTGCCGTGTGCCGCGACTGGCCGGAGATTCTTTGAGCTGAACCTGCTTTCTGGTCACCGCCCCCTCCTGCGCCGGGCGCACATCTGCGTCTTCGGAGCCGCCGGGGATGGCGAGGAGACTCTCGCGTCTTGTCGCAGTCGGGCAAGGCCCATGCAGTGGCAGTCCTCCCGGATGTCCACCAGCACTGCTTTGCGTCCGAGTTGCCGGGCAGCCAGGGCGGTGGTGACGGTGCCGGAGAAGAGATGCGCGTCGCCGAGCAAGGAGGTGATGTCGTCGTCCCGGTACCGCGGTTCGGGAAGTGACAGCGTCATCGTGCCTCCCCCGCGGGCCACCAGCTGTGGTTCCGGCTGCCGCCAGGGCAGTCCGACTCCACCCTCCTTTGCACGGGCCGGTTGAAGATCAGGGCGTCCTCGTGCTGGACGACCGAGAGGGGGATGCCCTGGCGGCGGGCGTCGCGGACGTTCTTCATCTGGAAGAACGACGGGCGCGCGATCAGCCGGCCCTCTCGGATGCCGGCCAGCAGGGCAACGCAGCGTTCGGTAGGGGTGAGTCCTGCGGCCCGGCCGGCGGCGAGGACTGCCGAGGGCAGGTCGATGAGCTCCCCGCGCTCCCTCCAGGGGCGGGTGGTGACGACGACGGTACCGCCGGGGCGCAGCATGGTGCGGCACTGGGTGAGGATCTCGGTGAAGGCGGCCAGGAGGTGGTCGGTGGAGGTGTGGGCGAGGTTGGCGGGGTCGTGGCTGTAGCGGTAGTCGGTCTTGACCACGCCGGGTTCGCCGGTCTCCCGGCTGGAGCGGACCTGTCCGTGGACGCTGGAGCCGTACGGGGGTGAGGTGACTACCAGGTCTACCTCGCCGTGGAGTGTGGTGGGGATCAGGCGGGTAAGCCGACGGGCGTCTCCGCAGTAGACGGCGCCGGTGCCGGTACGGGTGCCTGCTTGGTGGGCGGCGGTGATGCTGTTGCGGCTGGCGAGGTCGGCCCACTGGATTTCGTATTCGACGCCGATCGCGTGGCGGCCGAGGTGGATCGCCTCGACGAGGGTGGTGCCGATGCCGCACATCGGGTCAAGGACCAAGCCGCCAGGGGCGGTGTAGGTGCGGATGGCGTGGGCGGCGATGCCGGGGTGCATCTTGGCGGGGTGGGCGGCGGAGCCGGGCAGGTAGCGGCCCTTGCGCTGGGCGGGGGCGGAGGTGGGGGCGGTGTTCCACACCGAGACGGAAGCGGGCACGGTGAACTCCTCGGTGTCTCAGGCGTGGTGGATCGCGGACAGGACGATCAGGTCGCTGTGGATGAGCCCGGGGTCGGCGTCCGGAGGTGGGGCGGGCACCAGCCGGTCACCGGCGGGGTGGGCGTGGGCGATGACGATGTGCTGCAGGTAGCGGAACCCGGCGGTGCGCGCGCAGGCGACCAGCGAGCCGAGCGGGTCGGTGAGGAATCCGGAGTCCCGGTGCTGACGGGTGGCCAGCAGAAGGAGTCCGTCGGTCGGGAGGAGGCGGTGGGCGCGGTGGAAGAAGCCGGGCCAGCCGTCCTCCATCGCCCCGGGCGTCCCGGCGACGGTCGGCGTCGGGTGGTCGGCGGGGGCGGGGAGGGTGTCGGGGTGGATTTCGGCGAGCAGCACCCGCGCCGGGCCGGTGCTGCCGTCAGCGTCGGGGTCGGGGTAGGTGGTGCACCGGGTGCGGGCGTCCATACCCGGTGCAGTGTCGTGGATATGGATGGTGAGCAGGGGTGCGGGGGTGTGTCCGGGGCGGTGGGTGAACTCGGTGCGGATGTTCTCGATCGCCCAGTCGGGCAGCACGCTGCCCGGGGCGGGCGGGGTCGGAAGCTGGTCGGGGTCGGGCAGCCAGATGGTGGTCGGCAGCGGGCAAGCAGCGCGGGTGGTGGCCCGGCGGCGGAATGAGGTGGTGCGCATCGGCGGTGTGGCGCCCGGGAACGAGGGATCACGGTTCCGTCTTGTGCTGACGGAATTGATAGGGATTCGACCGGCCGAAATTGACATCGCCTCAGCGAGTGTTCGAACCCGAACATGCGGGGTGGGGCTGTGCGGACCGGCGCGGGCCTTACCGGCGCGATCGGCCCGCGCTCACCCCGAGCCGCCGACATCTTCGCCCAGGTCAGCTGGCCCACGGCCCAGTGGCGAGCCACCCGCGAGCCACCGGCGGGCTGCTGCCGGGCCACCTGTGAGCCACCCCGGAAGCACGCGAGACGGCCGCGAAGACGAGGCGGGAAATTTTTTTACGTTCGATTCCGGGTGGAGTAGCGGTGACGGCGGCGCTGGTCGTCGGGGGCGAGCCGGTGACGAGCCATCGCACACCCCGAACCAGTGGAACGGCGGTGGCACCGCAGTGGTCCGCGGGCGGCCCGGCGGTGGCACCGCGGGCTGAAAGGGGTGGCGGCAGACGTTGTCCGCCCCTACAGCTTCACGGAGCCGTGTCATGCACCACGCTCGCCGTCCCGCCCGCCGTTCCGTGCGCACCGACGCTGTTAGCCGTTCCCCGCTGCAGGCGCTGGAGGAGTCCTTCCTCGCCCTCTCGGCTGCGCCCTGTCCGCTCACCCTGCCCGCGCACCTGGTGTACGAGGCCCCGGAACAGTCCACGCTGATCGTTGATCAGGTCCGTACCCGGCTGGCGCACCCCGCCACCGCACCGGGCTTGCGCGAGCAGACCTGGCGTGAAGTGGTCCGACGCGCCCAGCAACTCGGCTGGCCCTGGGACACGGTCGCGGTCGCGATGACCATCCCGGTGCTGCGCCGGATGCTGGCCCATCTGGCACGCCCCTCGCATCTGGAGCGCGCCGAGGTCGAGCAGGAGGCCCTGGCAGCCGTTGCCACCGCCGTGCACACCGTGGATGCGGGTGCCGCGGACGTGGGCCGGGAGCTGTTCTCGGCGGCCAACCGGGCGGTGTACCGCCTGGCGTACGCCGCACGCCGCCAGGCCGCGCAGGAGACCGAGCCACTCGCGCAGGAGGCTGAGCCACGCTCCGTACATCCGGCCTGGCTCGCTGAGTCCGCCGGGCCGGCCGGATACCGGCAGGCGGAACAGTTGATCGACACGGAAGGAGACATCGATGAGTACGCGGTGCTGGCCCGCGCCGTCCAGGCGCGTGCCGTGGACGTTGATGAGGCGCGGCTGATCGCCCGGACCCGTCTGGAGGGCGAACCGATGCAGCGCCTGGCCGCAGAACGAGGGGTGAGTGCGCGTCAGCTCTACCGGCACCGCGCTGCCGCCGAGCAGCACCTGACCGCCTACCTGAAGACCCAGATGCGCCAGCGGTGATGTAGGCCATCAGGGGGCATGTGCTGCCCGGGATGTCAATTCCCGCACGCTGAGTCCCTATTACCAGTAGGCGGCCGTCGCCGGATGCGCGCCAGGCACCCGGCGGCAGCCGCCCCGGCAACACTGCCGGAAGCAGCCAGCTTCCGGCAGTCTCGCCAGCCGAGGTGGGGTGAGCACGGGCTCGTCTCGTGCTGACACCCGAGCACCCCCTTTTCATCCCGCCGCTCTGTCGAAGGAGGACGGCCCCGGGACCAGGGATTGCCCTGCTCACCCCGCCTGACGGCCGCAGGAATGCGGCTCGTACCGCGCCGCTCCCGGCTTGCTCATCCTGCCCCTCTTTCTTCACTACTGCCGTGCTGTGCCACTTGTTGGAGGTGCGTTGGCCGTGTTCGCAAAACCTCGCCGCCCCAGTCGGCCACGGGCCTGCCTGGCGGGCCGCTGGACGGCCCGGCTCACCCTCACCACCGCCGTCATCGTCTGTGTCGCCGTGGCGCAGGCGCCGGATGTGTGGGCTGTCGCGGACATCCCGACCGTGATCGCGAATCTGCGGAACTGGATCGTCGGCCTCCTCGCCGCACTCGCCACACTGTTCTTGACCTTCGGCGGCCTGCGCTACCTGATGGCCGGCGGTGACCCGGGAGAAGTCGAAGCGGCGAAGCGGGCGTTGAAGGCGGCAGCCATCGGCTACGCCCTGGCTGTCCTCGCCCCGGTGATCGTGACGGTGCTACAGGGCATCGTTGGTGCAGGCGGCACGGGCGGGGGCGGGCAGTGAGGTGCGCCAGGCGCCTTGCCCGCGCCGCGCCCGTACTGTTCCTGGCCGCTCTCGTCCTCCTCCCGCTCTCACTGTCGGTGCAGTCCGCGTCCGCGCACCCAGCGGGAACGGCCCCACGGGCCACGGCACAGCCGCCGAGGCCCTCGCCCATGGATCCCCATCCGGAACCGGAGCCGGGTCCTGCGCCCGGGCCGAGCCCCGTGCCCGGCCGCCCAGCCCCAGCGCCGGATCAACCCTCATCCGCCGAGCCGACCCCGGGACCTACCCCTCCCGCCTGCCAGGTGACGCCCACCGACTGTACGTCGGGCGGCGGCTTCGGGGATCTGTTCGACATCCCCGGGATGATCGTGAACGCGGTGACCGCGTTCCTGGGAATGATCGTCGAGCAGGTCATGAAGCCGCTGCGGGAACTGCTGGCCTCAAATCTGCTGGCCACCCCGGACGTCACTGCGCAGGCCGACATCAGACAGATGTGGACTGGCTCACTGTCCATCGCCGCAGGTATTTATGTGCTGTTCGTGACCGCGGGCGGGATCACGGTTATGGGTTACGAGACCGTGCAATCCCGCTATGCGTTCAAGCAGATCGCCCCTCGCCTGCTGGTCGGTGTGATCGCCGCGGCAACGTCGCTGACCGTCATGGGCAAAGCGATCGCGCTGGCCAACGCCCTGTCCCGGGCGGTGATGGGCACCGATCTGTCGGATGCCGGGCAGGGCCTGGTCGAACGCGTCATCCCGTTCGCGCTGTTCGGCGTGGCGGGGGTGAAGGTCTACCTGCTCCTGCTCGCCATGGTGATGATCGTTCTGGTCGTGGCGGTGCTCGTCGGCTACATGGTGCGCGTCGCGGTCATCGCCGTGCTCGCCGTGGCGGCTCCGCTGGCGCTGTCCTGCCATGCCCACCCGGCCACCGACGGGGTGGCCCGGCTGTGGTGGCGCGGCCTGGCCGCCACGCTGGCGATCCAGGTCGCGCAGTCGATGACATTCATCGTCGCGCTCAAGCTGTTCTTCGCCCCCGGCGCGATGCTGCTGGGATTCCCCCGGCCGAGCCAACTGGGCACCATACTCGCCGGGCTTGCCCTGTTCTGGGTGCTGTTCAAGATCCCCGGCTGGTGTGCCCGCATCGTCTTCCGCTCCACCCCCGTCAGCCCGCGCATGCCCGGCCCCTTCCGGATGGTCCAAAGCGTGGCCATGTGGCGGCTGCTCAACCACTACGGCCGCGGATTCGGCTCCCCGCGCCGCGGCGGGGGCCGCAGCACTGGGGGCCGCAGCACCGGGGGCGGCAGTGGTGGGAGTGGTGGGCAGCCTGGCGGCCCACGCGGCGGGGGTGGCCGGCCGCCTCGGCCTGGCCCTGGGGGAATCGCCGGTTCCGCGGTCCGCCGCGGCCGGACCCTGACTGCTGGGATGCGGGCCCGCGGCGCGAGGTTCGGTACTGCGCCGAACACCCCCGGCCCTGGCCCCGGTGGCGGGACCCCCCAGACCACAGGCACCGCTTCCCCTCGCACCAGTGGAGGTCCACGTTCCGTGATGCATCCCGTCCAGGCCCGCCGCGCGCAACAGTTGAAACTCCCGATCCCGGCGAAGCGGAACCCGGCGCGGCCCCCGCGCCCAGTGCAGACCTGGCTGCCGATCCGCGCCGAACGCGGACCCGCCCCGCCACGGGCGGCGCGGCCCCTGCCCGCCACACCGCCCCCGGCGGGTCGGAACCCGGTTCCACGGGCCCGTCAACTCGCCTTGCCGGTTCCCGCGACCCGCGTGCGGATGCGCCCGCCGCGACCCATGCAGCTACGGCTGCCCCTCGAACCGCCACGGAGGTAACCGACCCATGAATCCGGCCGACGTCTCGTCAGGCGATCGCAATCCCACGCGTATTCCCGCTGACATCTCCCGTCCCGACCGTCTCCTGGGCCCTTTCACCGCCCGGCAGACCGCCATCCTCGCCATCGCCGCGCTCGTGCTGTACGGCGGGTACTGGGCCACACGGCCGTTCATGGCGCCCCTCGCCTACGTGGTCATGGTGGTTCCGGTGGCCGGGGCGGTGGCCGCGCTCACTCTCGGCCAGCGCGAAGGCATCGGCCTGGACCGCTTCCTGGCCGCTGCCCTGGCCCACGCACGCACCCCGAAGCGCCGGGTGCATGCCCCCGACGGCATCCCACCACTGCCCGACCTCGTTCCCGGCCGCTGGGTCCAGGCTGCAGGGCCTGTGCCAGTCGCGATGGAGATGCCGGTCGACGGCATCACCCGAGGCGGGGTGCTCGACCTGCGAGGCGAGGGAACCGCGGCGGTGGCGACGTGCTCCACGGTCAACTTCGAGTTGCGCTCGGGAGCCGAACAGCAGCAGCTGACCACCGCCTTCGCGCGCTGGCTCAACTCGTTGACCGGACCCACCCAGCTACTGGTCCGCTGCCACCGCATCGACCTCGCCCCGCTCGCCGACACCTTGCAGGAGGAAGCCGCCGGGCTTGTGCACCCGGCACTGGAGACGGCAGCCCGCGCCCACGCCGACTTCCTGCACGGCCTGGCCGCCGCCGGCAACCTCCTCGGCCGACAGATCGTCTTGGTCGCCCGTGAGCACGCCGCGCCCCACGGCCCGCGAGACGGCAACGGCGGAGGGCGGGTGCTGCAGCGTCTCGATGAGGCGACCCGCGCGCTGGCCGCCGCCGAGGTCACCGTCACCCCCTTGAACGCCGAGCAGAGCGCCGGTCTGGTCAGTGCGGCCCGCAACCCCGACACCCCCACACCACCCCACGACGATCTTCTTCTGGACGGTGAGCTCACATGACCCGACTCCGCTTCAACCGCCGTACCCCGAGTCACGGGCGGGTCGTCGACGGCGCCCGGTTGCTTCAGGTGGCCGGGCCGGAGGCTCTTGAGGTGCATGCCCGGACCGTGGCCGTCGGCGGGCACCTGGCCACAACCCTGGTGGTCACCGGCTACCCGGCCGAGGTCACCCCCGGCTGGCTCGCCCCGTTGTTGAACTTCCCCGGCCACCTCGACATCGCGCTGCATATCGAACCCGTCCCCAACCCGGTGGCCGCCGCTGGTTTGAAGAAGCAGCGTGCCCGGCTGGAGTCCGGGCGGCGTCACGGTTTCGACAGGGGGCACCTGGACGATCCGGAGGTGGAGGCCGCCGCCGCGGACGCCGCCGATCTGGCCTACCGCATCGCCCGCGGTGAGGGAAAACTCTTCCACTTCTCCCTTTATCTAACGGTGCACGCACCGGACGAGGAGACCCTGGCCGAGCAGGCCGCCGCCGTGCGTGCGGTCGCCGAGTCGCTGCTGATGACGGTCGCACCGACCACGTACAGGGCCCTGCCGGGCTGGCTGGCCACCCTCCCCCTCGGCATCGACACACTGAAGGTACGGCGTACTTTCGACACCGCGGCGCTGGCGGCCTGCTTCCCCTTCACCAGCCCCGACCTGCCTATCACCACCAGCACCGACGGCGCAGCTTCCGGGGTGTTGTACGGGCTGAATACCGCCTCCGGCGCCCCCGTGATGTGGGACCGCTTCTCCCAGGACAACTACAACTCCATCACCCTGGCCCGCTCCGGCGCCGGAAAGTCCTACCTGACCAAACTCGAACTGCTGCGGCTGCTGTTCACTGGAGCCACCGCCTCGGTTATCGACCCGGAGGACGAATACGTCCGCCTCGCCGAAACGGTTGGTGGCACCGTCATCGCACTCGGCGCCGACGGGGTACGCCTCAACCCGTTCGACCTCCCCACAGCGGCAGGGGGTGACGGCGGGGAGGATGTCCTCACGCGGCGGGTGCTGTTTTTGCACACCTTCCTGGCTGTCCTGCTCGGCGCTGAGCTGACCGCCGCAGAGAAGGCCCTGCTGGACACGGCACTCCTCGCTACCTATACACGCGTCGGGATCACGGCTGATCCGCGGACCTGGCGGCGCACCCCGCCCACCCTCACGGACCTGGCTGCTGTTCTGGCCGAGAACGGCAGCCAGGCGGCTGCCGCTCTCGGCGACCGGCTTGCTCCGTATACCACCGGCTCGCATGCGCAGCTGTTCAACGGCCACACCACCACCCCAGCCACCGGGCATCTGGTCGTCTTCGCGCTGCGGCAGCTGACGGAAGAGGTCAAGGCCCCTGCAATGCTGCTCGCCCTGGACGCAATCTGGCGGCAGGTCACCTGCCGTGCCGAGCACGGCCGTCATCTGGTAGTGGTGGACGAGGCGTGGCTGCTGATGCGCGACGGCGCGGGGGCGAAGTTCCTGTTCCGCATGGCGAAGGCCGCCCGCAAGTACTGGACCGGGCTCGCGGTGGTCACCCAGGACGCCGACGACGTCCTCACCAGTGACCTGGGCCGGGCGATCGTCTCCAACGCGGCCACCCAGATCCTTCTCCGCCAGGCCCCGCAGGCCATCGACACCATCAGTGAGAACTTCCACCTCTGCCAGGGCGAACGGGAATACCTGCTCGCCGCAGGCCGCGGCGAGGCCCTGCTGCTGACCGGGGACCGCCGCCACAAAGCCGCGCTCATCAGCGTCGCCGCGCCCGGCGAACACGAGGTCATCACCACAGACCCCGGCGAACTCGCCGCCCAGGACACCTTCCCCGGCACCGATGACCGGTACGACGACGGGCCGCTGGGCAGCAGCGCGGGGGCGGGGTGGGAGTCGTGATGCCGTACGTGCCGCTCACCGTCGTGCGGCCGGACGGGCCGCTGGTGCGCTTCCTGACTGACCCGGGTGGCTTTTGGACGGCCACCCTTCGCGCGGGTCTCGGCTGGCTCGGCGCGTGTGCGCCCCTCCTCGCCCCATGTGCTTTCGTTGCCGTGGTCGGCGGTTTGCTGCTGCGGCACCGGCTGGGCCTGTGGCGTCACGGCCAGTTCGCCGATGGCGCGCGGTGTGTGGAGATCCTCGCCCCGCCCAGGGTCGCTGCCCGGGGTGGTGAGGTCCTGTGGGCTTCGTTGGCGGGGTTGCTGCGTCCGTGGTGGCGCCGGATGACCGCCGGCCAGCCGCACCTCGCCTTCGAGTACGCCTGGTCGCCTGCGGGGTTGTGCATCCGGTTGTGGGTGCCGGGCCGGGTTCCGCTGGGGTTGGTGCGCCGGGCGGTGGAGGCTGCCTGGCCTGGCGCCCATACCCGCGTCACCGACGCGCCGCCCCTGGTCCCCGGCGGGCATGTGGTGGCGGCCGGGCGGCTGCGTCCAGCCCGCCCCACGGTGCTGCCGCTGCGTACCGACCACGACAGCGACCCGCTGCGCGCGCTGCTGCAGGCTGCAACCGGCATGGGCGAGGGCGAGTCCGCGTGTGTGCAGATCCTGGCCCGGCCCGCCACCGGCAGCGCGTTGCGCCGAGCCCGCCGCCAGGCCCGTCGGCTGAAAGCCGGACAGTCTGCTTCCCGCCTGCCGGCTCTGGCCGCGTTCCTCTTCCACCGCCCGCAGCCCGTCGCCACCGGCAGGCTGGACCCGGAACACTCCGCTGCGGTACGGCAGGTGGCAGCCAAACTCGCTGGCCCCCAGTGGAGTTGCGTCCTCACCTACGCCGCCACCTGCAGCCGGGAAGATGAGCGGGCAGGGGATGCGGCCCGTGGGCGGGCCCACGGGATCGCCTCCGCGTTCGGCCTGTACTCCGACCGCAACTACCTCGCCCGCACCAGGCTGCGCCACCCCGAGCCGCAACTGGGCGCCCGGCACTTCCCCGCCCGCCCATGCGCGATGCTGCTGTCGGTTCCGGAACTCGCCGCGCTCGCCCACCTTCCCGCAGATGCGGACGCCCCGGGCCTGCAGCGGGCCGGGGCCCGCTCCGTCCTGCCACCACCGGCCGTCCCCGAACCCGCACCCGGTTCCGGGGTCAAGCCGTTGGGACGCTGTGACACCGGCGCCCGCCGCGGTGTCGGCCTGGCGGTGGCCGATGCCCGACACCACCTGCACGTCATGGGCGCGACGGGCTCCGGCAAGTCCACCCTGATCGCCAACCTCGCCCTCGACGATGTCCGCAACCACCGCGGCGTCATCGTCATCGACCCCAAAGGTGATCTGGTCAACGACCTGCTGGACCGGCTGCCGGACAGCTGCGCCGACCGCCTGGTCCTGATCGACCCCGACGACCGGCATTCACCCCCCTGCCTGAATGTCCTCGACGGCACCGACAACGACGTCGTCGTGGACAACATCACCGGAATCTTCCGCCGGATCTTCACTGCGTTTTGGGGACCGCGCACCGACGACCTGATGCGCGCCGCCTGCCTGACCCTGCTCAAACACCGCGACCGCACCGGCCAACTGGTCACCCTCGCAGACGTGCCCCGCCTGCTGGGAGAGAGCGCCTACCGGCTGCGCATCGTCCCCGCCCTCAAAGACCCTGTGCTACGCGGCTTCTGGTCCTGGTACGAGCAACTGTCCGACCCCTCCCGCGCCGCCGCGGTCGGCCCGGTCATGAACAAACTGCGCGCCTTCCTGCTACGCGACTTCGCCCGCCGCGCGATCGCCGCCGGCCCTTCCACCTTCGACCTCACCCGCATCCTCGACGGCGGCATCCTGCTGGCCCGCCTTCCCAAAGGCGCGCTCGGTGAGGAGACCGCACGGCTGCTGGGATCGTTCATCGTCGCCGGCGCCTGGCAGGCCGCAGCCGCCCGCGCCCGAACCCCCGAACACGCCCGCATCGACGCCACGCTCAGCATCGACGAGGCCCACAACTTCCTCGCCCTCCCGTATCCGTTGGAGGACATGCTCGCCGAAGCCCGCGGCTACCGCCTGTCGATGCTGCTGGCCCACCAGCACCTCGCGCAGCTCCCGCGTGACCTGCGTGAAGGGATCTCCGCCAACGCCCGCAACAAGGTCTTCTTCAACACCTCTCCCGAAGACGCGGGCGCTCTGGAGCAGCACACGCTGCCCACCCTGGGGGCGCATGACCTCGCCCACCTCGGCCCCTACCAGGCTGCCGCTCACCTTCTCGCAGATGGCGCCGAAGCCGCAGCGTTCACGCTCACTACCCGCCCCTTGCCGCCCCCGGTGCCCGGCCGCGCGAGGGGTCTGCGCACCGCCGCCGCCCGCAGCGGCCCGCGACCGGCCACCCGTCCCTGAACACCCCCGCTCGCCAGTTCAACTCCCACGCACCGGTTGGAGGCCCACTCGTGCCCGCACTGCCACGCCCTGCCTACGGCCCCGGCTCCCGCTACACCGCCCGCGCCGCCACCACCCGCCCCCGCCCCATCCAGCACCACGACATCGCCGGCCTCGCCCGCCTTCTCACCACCCGTGACATGTGGCTGGTACGCATGCTGCACGAACACCGGGTACTCACCACGCATCAGATCGCGCGCCTCGCCTACACCTCCCTGCGCTCCGCCCAGCGCCGCCTGCGCACTGTGCACCACCACGCCGTCGTGGACTCCTTCCGCCCTCTCACCCAAACCGGCTCCGCCCCCGAGCATTACACCCTCGGCCCCCTCGGCGCCGCCCTGCTCGCCGCCCACGCCGGACTCGACAGGGCAGCCCTGGGGTGGCGCCCCACCACAACCGGCCGCATCGCCTACTCCCCTTCCCTCGGCCACGACCTCGGCGTCAACGAACTGCTCACTCTGCTCGCAGCCCGTGCCCTCACCAGCCCCGGCACCGCACTTGTGCTGTGGGTGTCGGAACGTTCCTGCGCACGCCGCTGGGGCGACATCATCCGTCCCGACGCCTACGCCCACTGGTGCGACGGCAAGCAGGTGCTGCCGTTCTTCCTCGAATACGACACCGGCAGCTACTCCCTCGCCCGCGTCGAGGCCAAACTCGCCGGCTACGCCGCCTTCACCACCACCGGCGCCCGCCCCGCTGTGCTCATCCACACCTGTACCGCCTCCCGCGACCACGCCCTGCGCCGCCGCCTCACAGGCCCCGCCCGCGAACTAGGCCTGAACATCGCCACATCCTCGGCGGACTTCACCACCACCGAGCCATGGGGCCCGTGCTGGAGCGCACTTCCCCCCGACGACACCCGGCGCACCACACTCACCGACCTCGCCGCCCGCTGGCCTGGCCTCACCCCGGCCACGGGACTGGAGCCGACCGACGCCGACACCGCCCTGACCCTTCCCGTCCCCCCGCTACCACCCGCATCCCAGGACAGGCCATGAGTTCACTGCTGCTCAAGACCACCGGCGGCATCGGATGCGCGGTCCTCGCCCTGCCGCTGCTGGCCGCACTGGCCATCGCCGCGCTGCTGGGCGGCGGTGTGTCGGCAGCTCCGAGCCAGCAGGCACTGACCGACATCCCGCCGTCCATGCTCGCGCTCTACCAGCAGGCCGCCGCCCAGTGTCCGGGCCTGCCCTGGACGATCCTTGCCGCCATCGGCAAGGTCGAGACCGACCACGCGCGCAACCCCGATCAGCTCTCCTCGGCAGGCGCCGTCGGACCGATGCAATTCCTGCCGTCCACCTTCCGCGCCTACGCCTACCCCGTGCCCCCCGGCGGGAAGATGCCGCCCACCCCCTGGGATCCGGTCGACGCCGTCTACGCCGCCACCCGCTTGCTGTGCGCCAACGGCGCCGACTGGAACCTACGTGGAGCGGTCTACGCCTTCAACCATGATGCCGATTACACATACCAGGTGCTGCATATTGCCGCCACCTACGCGGCCGGGGGCCAACCTGCAGGCCCAGGAGGCGCGTTGCGTGTGCGCACCTGGCGGGCAGCCATCGCCATCGCCTTCGCCCGTGCCCAGATCGGACGCCCCTACCAGTGGGGCGGAGACGGACCCGCCCGTCGGAACACCGGGTTCGACTGTTCCGGCTTGACCCAAGCCGCCTACGCCGCAGCCGGCATCCCGCTGCCTCGCGTCGCCCAGGACCAGTACAACACCAGCCCCCGCGTGCCAGACGGAGAACCGCTGCTTCCCGGAGACCTCGTCTTCTACGGCACGCCTTCCCACGTGCACCACGTAGGAATCTACGAGGGGAACGGATTGATGATCGATGCTCCACGCCCGCACCACGTCATCCGCGAAGAGCCATTCCGCTTCGCCGGGGACGACTATCTCGGCGCGGTACGGCCCTCGGATGCCCGGCCATGACCAGCAGCCCGCCAAGTGCCAGGGAAGCGGCAGCGTTGCTGGCGGCGCTGACCCGCGCGCTGGCCGGTGTCGCCACCTTGGCGGCCGTCTTCACCGCGGTGAACGTCACCGGCTTCGCCACCGCCCACCACATCCCCTGGCCGGTAGCCATGCTGCTGGACCCGATGGTCGCCCTCGCACTATCCGCGGTGCTCCTCGCCGACGCCCGGCTCGCCTCCTGGGGCGTACCACCGCCCGGCTGGTCTGCGGCCTTGCGCTGGTTCACCGGGGTCACCGCGACCGTGATGAACGCCTGGACTTCGATCTGGCCCGACGACCGTATCGGCTGGCCCCGCCATGCCGACCCGGCAGGGGTGCTCCTCCACACGGTGCCGCCGGTGCTCCTGATTCTCCTCACCGAGACCGTCGCCGCCTACCGCAACCGCATCACCACCCTCCTGAAGGACACCGCTGACGAACCCTTGCGTCCCGGACAACACCACCCGCTCCCCGGCCCAGTCCTCGGGAGCACCCGCGCCGGGAGCACCCTCCCGCCGGGAGCGTCACCGGGCCCGCGGCCGCCATCCGTTGCGGCCTACGGCGGCCCACACCTGCCCGACACCGGCCCCGCGACAGCCCCGGCAGCACCACATGACCAGCCACCCCCCGGTCACCATGCTGGCGGCCAGGTATTCGCCCACGCCCTCCGGCTCGATACCGAACACCGCTCCCGCACCGGCTACCCGATGAGCATCCGTCAACTCAAACGCACACTGCGCATCGGCCACGCCCGCGCCAAAGCACTGCGCACTCAACTCGATGCAAATCCCTCCAGGACCGCTCCCACACCCCATCCCCGGAGTGCTCCCGCCCCCGGGGAGCACTCCCGGGACTGCTCCTGGGGGCACTCCCAAATGCCTTGTGACCAGGGGCGATGAACCGCTTGACTGGATGGCGCGTTCCACGGCTTGATGGGTGACAACGCCGAATCGGGAACACACGACGATGCGCACGCACCCGACGGCACCCAGCGGCACCACGCCGCACCCCGGCCGGGGACCCCACCCTAACCGCGATCTTCGTGGAGGTCCCAGCATGTCCACCCTCACCCACCAACCCGAAACCCCGTCTCCCACCACGCCAGATCCCACCGCGCTCACCGGCGCCCAGGCCCGGCTGTGGGCCGCACTCACCCGGATGCCCGGAGCGACCGCCGCCGAACTCGCCACCACCGCCCAGATCGGCCGCTCCACCGCCGGAAAGACCCTCACCGCCCTCGAAACCAGCGGCATGACACACCGTCACCCCGGCGGGTTCGACGGCAAGCGGCGTCTGCCGGACCGCTGGTACGCCACCACCGCCCCCAGCCCCGACGTCTCCCGATCCCCCGACAGCCAACCGGCCACCACACCGCACTGCGAGCCACAGACGGAAGCACCCTCCGCCACCGCCCAGACCGCCGCCGACGTCACCCAACAGCCCCCGACCGCGCCAGAACCGGAGCCGAGCCCCGACCGTCCCACCATCACCAGCGTCGACGGCACACCCGAATCCAGCGGCCAGCGCAAGACACCCCCCGAGCCCCGGTCGGACACCACTACCCCACACACCAGCCACGACGGCAGCCGTGACGATCACGGCACGCAGGCGCCCACCGCGCCCCTGCCCACCACCACAGAGCAGCCCGACGGCACACCCACACCGGCCCCGTCCCCCGAAGTACGGGCGGGTGACGACGAGTCGTCCAGTGGCAGCCGCAGGCCAGCGATGGCCGATGAAACAGTCGCCGCGGCACTCGCGGAGCTGGTCTCCGACGGGCAGGCGGAGACGGACACCGCAGGTGACGACAGCCCCCCGTTCCGGGCCACTGCCGTCTACGGCGGCAAGCAGCGTCGGGCGCCGGGTGAACTGCGCAGCCGCGTACTGACGTTCCTGCGGGACCGGCCCGGCGAGGAATGGGGGCCGACCGGGCTGTCGCGGCAGTTGGGGGCGTCCTCAGGCGCGATCAGCAATGCCCTGGACCGGCTGGTAGCACTCGGGCTGGCACGGCGGACCGGGGAGAAGCCCCGGCGGTTCACCGCAGCCACAGCGGACGAGCACGACCCGCAATCACAAGCCCGGTAGATGGATCGAAGCAGGCCGTCGACGCCGCATCAGCGAGCGTCGACGGCCCCGTCCCCTCCGCCGTTGGAAAAACGTCACCGCCACCGCGACGACGGACGGAAACCCCGTGATCAAGAACGACAACTCCCGCCTCAGCGATCGTCTTCGTCGTTGATGAAGACCGTCGCGGAAGTGGCGGTGCCCCGTGCCTGGTCAGCACTGGCATCACCCTCGTCGCTGATATGCATGGTTACGGAAGCGCCCACGTCCTGGGGGCCGGGCCGGATCCATGGCGCTCGCGAAGAGGTCTCCCAAGACTCCGCTCAGACGTACCAGTCCCGGCTGCCCGTCATCGTCCACCTTCACGTAGACGGTGTACAACCACTCGCGGCTTTGCGCTGTGCTCTGTGCCCAGGCCAGAACTTCCTCGATATCGGCGCCTGTTACCTCGTACTCATGCGAAGTGATCGCGGACGTATCCCAGAAGTAGACCCGGTATTGAGCGTGATCCACTTCCCACTTCATATATCGCGGGTCTACGGACCGGACCTGCATAAGATCACCCCCTGCGGCTGGAGCGGCTGCTTATCGATTACTTGATGTAGATGGGTCGTGAATTCCACTCACCCATGCTCCCGCGCACGGGCGCGATGATCTCTCCGGTGACCTCGGCGGTATACCAGCCAGCACGGTACACCTGACGCCCGCCGGGCGTCGGCGTGTAGAACGTCACCGGTTTGCCGCCACTTGTGACCTGCTGCGACTCACCGGACGCCGCTACGACGACTTTCCTCCCGTTGGGAGGCCCTTCAAGCAATTCCCCGTCTATGTGAACCTTTACCGACGGCCAGCCACCTATGCAGGTTCCCGGGTCTTGAACAAGATCCTTCCGTCAGGAGCACCCGACGACCGGTGCGGGTAGTTGATGGACGCGGTGCAAGATTCCTCCCTGGATCCGGCGGTTGCGGCGCTTGCCGAGGGGGCCATAGCGATGACGCAGGCAACGACTCCGAAAAGCGTCATGACTCGGCGATACACGAGATTCTCCTCCTGCAGGGATTGCATAGAACAAGCTCGTAAGGGCTCCTGGGCCCTCGAACCAGACGGCTGGCGCACAATTGCGCTACGGCCGACCGCCTCATACGGGACGAATCACGTTCCGGTCATGGTTCAACGGCCACAGCAACCAGCCAGGCCCGGAAGGCATTGGCCAGCGCCCGGCCACCCTGGGCACGTCCGCCCGCCGGGCGCCTTCCCCCAAGCCGGTGTCCCGCCCCGCCAAGGCGTCACGGCGGCCGACACCCACCCGGGCCCGCACCACGCGTTCGACGTGGTCATCTCCCTCAACGACCGAAACCCTGCATGCGACTTCAACTTGCACGGCGGCACCGACGAGCCTCGCTCATGGACATCGCCACCGAACTGCCCTCCTGCGTCTTCAGCCGCCTCCTCGGCTTCCACCAGAACACCGCAGACAACCGGACACAGGAACATCCGGGGGCCAGCCCCAAATACGCCGCGGACCCGGGTAAACGCTGACAATCCACCGATCCCGGTCCTGGGCCTGGCTAGAGTTCTGATCACCGGGCGGGGAAAACGGTTGAAGCGATGATCACCGAACCGATAGCTTTTCAATCGACCGTGACACCGCCCGAGGAGGTGAGACCCCGTGAACGCTGTATCGACGAGGGTGCTCCCCCTTCCCGTCACGGCTGGCGACTGACGCGTAGTGTCGCCGCCGGGAGCGCCTCGACAACAAGGCACTCCCGAAAGGCAACACCTATGTACTCTCTACAGTTCATCGCCGAGTCGTCGTCGAACGGCATCCTCGAACGCGACTTCACCGTGGGCGGCGTCCCCGGCGTCCTCTGGTCGCCGGCCTCCAACCCGGCCGATCGCGCGCCCCTGATACTGATGGCCCACGGCGGCGGCAACCACATGAAGCACCCGGCGATGTCCGGCCGCGCCCGGCGCCTCGTGACCGGCTTCGGCTTCCACGTCGCCGTCATCGATGCTCCCGGTCACGGCGACCGGCCGCGCACGGCGCACGACGAGGCGGAAATCGCCGAGCTGTTCCGGACGAGGGCGGCGGGCGAGCCGGAAGGCCCGATCGTCGTGCGCTACAACGCCCACCTGGCGGAACTCGCGGTGCCCGAGTACCAGGCGACCCTGGATGCCCTCCAGGAACTTCCCGAGATCGGCACCGGCGCGTTGGTCGGCTTCTGGGGCCTCAACATGGGCACCGCGATCGGCGTACCGTTGGTGGCGATCGAACCCAGGATCACGGCCGCAGTCTTCGGCCAGCACTGGCCCGACGTCCTAGCCGAGAAGGCGAAGCAGATCACCATCCCGATCGAGTTCGACCTGCAGTGGGACGACGAGCACATCTCGCGCGAGGAGGGGCTCGCGCTGTTCGACGCCTTCGCCTCGAAGGAGAAGTCGTTGCACGTGAACTCGGGCAAGCACAAAGAGCTGCCCCGGTTCGAGGCCGACAGCGCGGTCCGGTTCTTCGCCCCGGCATTTCGGCCGAGCGGTCACCTCGCCGGCCTGACGTGAGCGGTATCGGCGCCCGGCTTGCCAGTCGGGCGCCGGTGCCGCGACCGCAGGTTCGGCCGTCGACGTGAGCCCGGACTAGGCGCTGATCGACCAAGAGTCGCTAATCGGTGCAAATGGGAAGGGAGTCCCGGGCCGCTTCCATCTGCTCGTGACGGACCCACCCCGCCACGCTGCCCCCGCGCAGTTTGATCTTGTTCCAGCAGCCGGAGGCATTCGTGCCCACGTCCAGACGTGAACACTCATCGCCACGATGGGCCACCGCAACCGTCCTGGAATCCGGGCGCGGTTGGGAGCGGACCGGCGCAGTTCCCGCGGTGATGGTGCACAACGGCACGACCCCATCCTCGGCGGCGCTTGCTGCCGCCTGCGGCACCGCGGCGCTAGCCGGTGCCGCACACGCCACCATCACAGCTGCCCCGGCAACCAGCGCGTTGCGTACCACGATCAGCCCTGCCCTCTCCTTGATCTCCAGTCACTGCCCTGCGCAGCGGCCTCCTCGACACCGCGGTCGTGCCCTGATCAACCGCCACACACCCACAGAGGCATCAAACATACATCTAATGGCGCAAAGTTTGACAAAGAAATGAAGACCGCCGAGAACCAACGGCCTTTGAAGGGGGTTGCGTGTCTCCCGGCTACTGCCCAGGGGAAGTGCCGCCGCTCACGGTTAAGCCATCCCGGCTGCGTTCATCTGCCGGCGACGCCTGGCCCGGGGAGACACTCGCCAGTTCGGCCATCGATCAACGCACGGGCGACGTCGACGCGGCGTACGCGGAGGAGCTGCTGGTTACCTGGCGGGGGGCGCACGGCGAACCCTCCGCTGCGGGGGCCGGCGGCCCAGACGGCGGTCAGGGCCGAGGAGTTCGGCGGGATGGGCGGGGAAGGCGGTGAGCAGCCAGGCGGCGGCCCCACGGGATCCAGGTGCCGCCCGCCTCCCGACGTCACCCGTCTGGCCGCGCAGGCAGCCCCGACCGCAAAGGGTGTTCACGAGTAGGTCCGGCATACGGCCCCCAGCAGTCCGGGCAGGGTACGGGACGCGGTGCCACCGAGCGAACTCGGTCCCGGGGGCCGCGCCGTCACGCGGGCCGCCGGGTGCCAGCCGGGGTGCCGGGGCGCGTGACCGTGCGCCGATGCAGTGCGTGGCCGGATTCCCACGGCGTTGTCCTTACTTTTTAGTACGGCCCGACCCACCACGGGTGCGGTGGGGCGGGCTGCCGGGGGTCAGCGGGTGCGGGGCGGCATCGTGCGGGAGGTGACGGCGCGGAAGGGGCAGGTGCGCGGGTGTGCGGGGTGGGTGGCGTAGACAGGATCGCCGGGCGCGAGCGGCACCTTGCGAGGCGTGGAGCCAGGGCTGAGGAGCTGGGCGAGGTCAGCCAGGACGGCGACTGGGAGAAGGGGGACCTGGGCCTCGCAGCCGGGGCAGGGGCCCATCGCATAGAAGGTGTCGTCCGGGACGGCGGCGTCGTGCAGATAGAACTGCAACCGGGTGTGCGGGTCGGCGGGGTCGGCGGCGGTCAGGATCAGCGGGTGGCGCCCGCCCCTGGTGACCAGCGGATACGGTGCGTTGACGCGCTGGTAGGGCAGACCGAGAAGAGCTGCCAGGCGCAGGCGGGCGCGCAGATGCTGCTCGGCGTGGTCGGGATGGTTCAGGTCGCTGGTGCGGTGGCGGCGGATGAACGCGGCGGTGCACACAGCACGTTCGGTCAAAGGCAGAGCCATGATGACAGGTCTCCTGTTATCTCTTGCGGTTTTGCGATGTCGTCGAGTCGAGACGGGTGTCACGCCGGTGCGGGGCTGGTGGCCGACGCAGCACCACCTGCGCGGGACGCTTACCTGCCCGGTACGTGGCCCGGGGCTTGGGTTCAGACCGAGGGCAATGATCTGGTCGCTGTCCCGGGCGGTTCCCCGGTGGGGCGGGGTGGTGGGGTGGTTCGGTCACGTGGCGCGGGTGACGGTGACGTGGCCGACGTGCGCGCCGGGGATACGGGTGCGGGCGACCGGCTGCGGATTGGTGAGGGCGCGGCACAGGGCGGTGATCAGGGTGTCGGGTGTCAGCGGGGTGGCCAGGGCGAGCCAGAGCACGTTCATGCTGGTCGCTTCCCGGGCGGTGGCGAGCCAGTTGTTGCCGTCGGGGTTGCGGCCGTGGGGGCCGACGAGGACGGCTTGTCCGCAGGGGGAGTACCAGGCGGTCTCGGCCTCGCCGATGTCGCGGAACCATCCGGCGTCCGCCAGCGGCTGCCGGACGGCCTGCGCATCGTTGGGTTGGGCCAGGTAGTGCGGGAGGTGCTCGGGGCCTGTGGGCGGCGGATTGTCGTCGGCGAGCGTGGCGGCGACGTCGGTGATGATCTCCGGCGGCGTGTCCGGGGTGAAGGAGACCGACCACAGCGGGTTCATGTCGTTGGTGCGGCGGGCGCCGAGTTCCCAGGCGATTTCAGGGCCACGGCCAGGCAGTGTCCTGGTGCCGTCCGTAGTGAGGTTGGCAAAGCGCAGCCCGTCCGGCGAGGTCCAAAGTGTGTCGGTGGTGTCGCAGCAGCCGGTGGTGGTCCATCCGGCTCGGTCCAGGGTGTCGATCAGGGTTCCGGTGGCGCGGGTGCTGGGCCCGGCAAGGTAGCGCGGTGCGATCAGGTACGGGCGGGACGGGTCGGTCCGAGGGTGCATGGGGTCAACTCCTGTGGTGAGTGCGAATGGTTGGTGGTGCGGGCAGCCGGGGGTGCCGCACGGGCCGGGTGATGACCGCCTGGCCGAGCAGCGTGTCGGGTTCGGCGGGCGGCGCTGCGGGATGCGGCCTGCTTCCGTGCCGTAATCGGCGTTCGGCTGGTGCCGCCCCGGACGGGGCCGGGGCGGCACCGGGAGTCCGGAGTCAGGTGTGGGTAGTGGCGAGGGCGGCAACCGCTGCCTTGCCGATGGCGGTGGCGGCCTGGGCGGGGTCGGCCAGTTCGAGCAGGGTGGTGCCGGGTAGCGGGGTAGGGTCGGCGTCGAAGGCGAGCCACAGCACCGCGCATCCGGTCGCGCGCAGGGCGGTGACGCGCGCGGCGGCCCGGGCGGCCTCCCTGGGGCTGTAGTAGCCGTCGGAGGCGATCACCAGCAGCCGCCCCGTCCCGGGTTGGGTGAGGCCGACTGCGGCGGTGAGGGCGTCGATGGCTTCGGCGAGGCTGTGGCCCATCCCGTCGGCGTCGAACTGGGTGACGCTGCTGGGTGTGCGGCCGGGTGCGGTGATGGCGGTGACCGACTGGTCGTAGGCGACGGTCGCGCTGCGGGAGTCGGGGTCGGTCAGGCCCGTTGCTTTGGCGACGATCCAGGCGGCCGAGGCCATCGGTACGGCAGCAAGCTCCATGGAGCCGGAGACGTCCACCGCGATGCCCACACGTAGTGGCGGGGTCGGACCGTGCTGGTGCACGGTGCGGGTCCAGGGTGTGGCGGTCGGGGTGGCGCCTGCCGCTTTCTGGGCATCTCGGGCGAGGGCCTGACGCATGTTCAACCGTCCCGGCGGGGCGGCGGCAGAGGTGACGGTGGTGGTGCGTTCCCGGTAGGCGGCTTGGCGTAGTGCGCGGGCGAGTTGGCCTGCGGCTGTCTTCTCGGTCCGGGTGGGGGTGCGTGTGCCGGTGATCGGGGAGCGGGGCGGGCAGCCCCGGGCGGGCGTGCCCGGGGTGTACGGGCGGCGGCTGGGGTTGAAGACCTTCTCGGCCGTCTTCGCCGCCTGCCGTGCGTGGGCGGACTGGGCGGCTTTCGCCTGCTGGCGGGCGGTGCGGGCGGCCTCGACGCGGGCCTGGACGGCGTTGTTCGCGGCCACCTGGGCTGCGACCTTGCCGACCGCCTCGGCCAGCTCGCCGATGCGCCCGCCGGTGGGGTCGGGGACCGGTTCGGGACCTGCGGGGTCGGCGTCGAGCGCTGTGCACCACGCCTTCGCGTGCTCCAGCATCGCCTCCCCGTCCTCATCGGCCGTGGTGTGGGCGGCCTGCCAAATGTTGGCGAGGGTCTCCAGAAGGTCCTGGCCGAGGATGCTGGTGACGGTGGTCTCGATAGGTTCGGTCTCGTCCTCGTCCAGGATTCCGGCATCGCGGCGGGCTAGGAGCAGCCCTGCCGCCACGCCCGCCTGCCACCGATCGGCCGGGCTCTGGTGGTTGAAGTCCTCCATGATCAGGGTGTGGACGGTGGATCGCAGGAAGCGCCGGTCGCCGGGGCGGCGGGTCAGGTGGGCGTGTTCGGCGCGGGATTCCTCCAGCAGTTGGGCTGCCGAGTCCACGGCGGTGCCGCGCATGGAGGGCGGGGTGGTCCAGCGGGAGTGGGCGGCGTGAGCGGCCTCGTGGGTGAAGGCGCCCCACGCGGCCGGGTAGTTCTCCTCATCCCCGGTCCGATTCGGGTCGATGGTGGCCGGATGCAGCGGGGCGAACAGGCTGGCATCGATCTCGAGTTGGAGGGTGGTGGGGTAGAAGGCGGCCGGTGCGCCGGAGCGCGTGCCGTGCTGGCAGGTGACGATGATGTCGTCGCGTCCGGCGAGTTCCGGCAGCCGTTCGCCGAGGGCGGCGGCGATACGCAGCCACTCCCCTGCCTGCGGCCCGAGCGGCTGGTAGGTGGGGCCGCCGTCGTCCTCCCACCGGGCGAGATCGGCTTCGGTGTCGGTCACGGCGGGCGGTGCGGGCATCACGTGCGGGTGCGCAGGCATAGTGGTTCGGTTCCTTTCCGGGGGTGGTGCGTAGGGGGTGACCCGGGCGCCGGGACGAGGGACGCGGGGCCCCGGGCCATTGGTGGGTGGGTCAGAGTTGGGGGCCGAGGGTGAGGGCGGTCACCGGGCGGCCGGTGGCGTTGGTGACCGTCTCGGCGACCGTGTCGCGGTCCTCCAGCGGGGCGATGCCGACCAGGTTGGCGAAGGCCGCGTCGGTGCCGAGGACCTCGGCGATCTTCTGGAACGCGAGCAGCTCCCGCAGTTGCGGGCACCAGCCGATGTCGCCTGCCTGCTGCTGGAGGGAGAGGTTGCGGGCGATCCGCACCGCCGTCCGGTTGATCTTCAACGCAGCGGCGAGGTCGTAATCCGAGCCCACCTGGATCTGTAGGCTGAACCGGGAGGCGAGGGCCTCGGTGAGGACCGCGCCGTGCACGCCCGGGTTGTGACCGGCGATCACATAGAAGCCGTCGGCTGCGGTGATGGTCTCGCCGTTGTGGGCCTTGACCTGGATCTGCCGTCGGCCGTCCATCGCCGGATAAAGGGCGGCGAGTACCTTCGGGGAGATCAGCGTCGCATCGTCCAGGAGGAGGGCCCGGCCTTCCTGCATCGCCGTGACCAGGGGCCCGTAGATGAACTTGTAGCCGCCGTCCTCGTCTTGGGTGTATTCGCCGACCAGGTCCCCGACGGTGGTGTCGCCGTCGCCTGCGACCGTGATCAGGTCCGGAAAGGCCGCCTCGACCAGGGAGGTCTTGCCCGTGCCTGGGGGGCCGTAGAGCAGGACTGCAACGTTCGCCTCCCGCAACTTCCGTAGCGCCTCGACATCGGGCAGGTTCGCCAGCGCCCTGGGGTGGTACTGCTGCCCGTTCGGGCGGGTGACCGGAGCCGGTTTCCCATTCGCGGTCGGGGCAGCCGTCGAACTCGCCGTCGTCGGCGGGACGGAGGCCGCGAGTGTGGGCCTGGGGCGGGCCTGGCCGGGCGGGGTGACCACCGCGCGCTGCGCCGCAGCAGCCGTGGCAGCGGTGGCCCGGTACGTACGCGGCTGACTGCCGACCCGGTCGGCCTCGCCCCGCGCAACGAGGGTCTCGCAGGCATTGCCGACCGCACCGCCCGAATGCCCGAGCCGCTTGGACAGTTCCGTCACCGTGAACGCCCTACTGGCGTGCGCGGCAAGGATCCTAGCGATCCGGGCCCGCAACTCACCCGGGCGCGCTTTCGACGTTCCGGTGGGTGGGGTGGACGGGGCAGGAGCGGGAGGCTGGGCGGGAACCGACTGGGGTCGGGGCTGGGCGGTGGACGGCGGCGTGGTCACGGCATGACTCCGATCGTGTGCATCACGGGGCAAGGCGGCTGGGGGCGGCGGCTACTTCTCGCTCGGCGGTGCGGGCGGCGGCACGGCGGGGCCGGGCCGCCTCCCCGGCGGGTGGGGCATCGTCTCCACCGGCGTGCGAGGCGCGGGGATGCGGGGAATCACAGGGGCGTTGTCGTCTGACGCATCGAACATGGCTGCTCCATCTCAAGAGGGGTTGGCGGTGATGTGCCGCCCGCCGCAGACGGGGCGCACGGGCGGCACCCGACACGTCCTGCTGCTCACGCCCCGTCAGGGCCGGGCAGGAGGTAGGTGGCCCCGTGGAAGCGGATGGCGTACCGGCGCGGATCCTCCGGCGCGGGTACGGCGCGGTAGACACCCGGGATGAACGTCAACCCGCCGCAGGTGACCGGCGCGGCGGTGTAGAGGACAGGGACGCCGTAGCCAAGCCCCTGCTCGCCGGTGAAGGTGACGGTGCGGTGGGAACCGAGCACCAGCTCCACCGCCGTCCGGCGCGCGATCCCGCCCGTGGTCACCTCGGCCAGCACCATCACGTGCGACCAAGCCCGCCCCATCGTCTGGCCGTTCACCACCCCTGCGAGTTCACCGTGAATGATGACCAGCGCGCCGAGCCTCCCCAGCCCTGCGGCGTGCATCTGCGGGGTGACGACTGCTTCGAACTCGACCACCTGCCCCGCATCATCCGGCCGCAATCCGACCGCATTCACCGTCCGCTCTGCATTCACCAAAAGCCTCCTATTTTTGGCCGCACTCCACCCCTCGCGGGAATTCCCCACAAAAGGCTTCGGCGGGATTTCTCCTTCCGGTTCCCCCGGGAACAATTTAAATATAGCTCTGGTCGCAGGCGCGCTGAAGCCAGAATTCGGCTTGATAATGCTGGAATTCTCGTGAATTCACGACGCTTTATCTGGTGAATTCACGCGTCCTCGACGGGAATGGTCGCGGGTCCGGTGTTCCGCGACCGGATCACAGGCGCGGCCCCCGGCGCGGCCCCCGGCGCGGCCCCCGGCGCGGCCC